>NZ_PHHA01000009.1 GCF_002795425.1 Conservatibacter flavescens | reverse complement strand
ACCGCACTTTCTCCAAAACAAAAGTGCGGTATGTTTTAATTATTTTTTCGGTAGCCCTGTAGTCACATCAAGCCCTGCTTGGTCGGCCAGTTTTTGCATTAATTCTTCGCTTGGTTTCGGTGGGGAAGCGCCTTCATACCAACGCTGAAAAGCGATTTTGCCGTCCCAAGCCGGCAGTTTGGCCGGCGGAAGGGGAACGATTTCGTCTAGCTCTGGGACTGTCGGGTTAAGGTAGCTATTGTCATAAAGATATTCTTCAATCATTTCATAACGCTTTGCTCTTTCTGGATCAGGTGATAATGCTAAATAGTCAATCTCATTGCTTTTATCTATTTTTGACTTAAATGGTCGCATTAATCTTCTTGCTGATAAGGCGCTACCGTCTTTTACTCCTTGATGATATGCCTGTAGAGATAATTTATATTTTTTATCTACCTGAAAGCTAATACCTAATTTCTCAGATGCTTCTTTCATTCCCTGCTTTGAGGCGCATTCAAAAAGTTGCTCACTAAGTTGAAGACGAAAACTTAGTGTCTCCTTATCTTTGATCTGTCTCAATAAAATACCCAATTCATACTGCGCTTCTCTACTGCCTAAATCGGCGGCTTTTCTTAAATAAGCAAACTGGCCGCCTTTTTCAGTTTTGACACCGTATCCGTTAGTTAAATAACCATATAAATTATAATAGGCAGTAGCAGGCAATTGTTTTTCTAGGGCTTTATTTAACTCATAAACAGTTTTTTGCGGTTTTTTTACTATAATTCTGCCGCTTTCAATTAAATATTGTAGTCTGACATTGGCTTTATAATCGCCGTTGGCGGCGGCGATTCGGTAGTATCGTTCGGTGCTTTTCCAAACATCATCGCCCTTTTTGCCTAGCCACATATTATGTAAATCGTGGTAATAGGCATACAGATAAAGCTGTTGAGTTTCGGGGGAAAGAGGTGGGCGGGTTTCTTGCACGCAAGTAAAGGTTAAATCTGTGATAGAGTCTGTTTTGGTTTGCATAGAAGGTTTCTCCGTGAAAGCGGGGTTGAGATCAGTGCAAGCGGTTATGCCGGCTAATGCTAATCCAATAATAACGATTTTCTGTTTCATAATCTTAATCCAGGTTAGTGATTTTTGGGGATAAACGTAGAAATTCACATAATGGTCTAATTGGTGTTAATTGTTTATCTCTATGTTCTGTATTTATTTTTAATAATTCCTCCCAAATCTTAAACGCCTTTTGTGCATTAGTAGGGTTATTTAATTGATTGGGGTTTGCCTCCGTATTCACCTCCTTGAGATGTAACTGCCATAAATCTTTGCGCAGTTGCTTGGTCACTTTTGCACATTCACTAATAATGCCCAGCTCAGTATCGGTTTTCATACTGCGTTCATTAATATTCGCCGAACCGATAAACAAAAAGGTATCATCCATCATGGTGCATTTTGAATGCACATACACCTCTCGCCAATAATCTTCAATCGGTGTGTCAGGATTATCCAAATGGGGCGGTACTTGGGCAACTAAGGTGCAAATATGGACTTTAATGCCGATTTCGTCGGATAAATCTTGCTTTAATTTTTTGGCCTCTCGCATGATGTCCTTGGCATCTTTTTCCTGCTGCGCCTTTAATTCCGCCATTTCCTGTTTCAGATCTTCGGCTTGTTCGAATCCCTGTAAGCCATGTTTTTCATAGCGTTTGATTTTCGCTTCTAGCCGATTGATTTGTTTATCGCGCTGTTTAAATGCTCTCGTGTCCAGAGGCAATTCTTTATCAAATTCCTTTGCCACCACCGGCATCACATCTCGACGACCTAATAAGTTAAACATCTCATAACTGCTTTTTATTCCGCCGCCTATGCCACTATCTGATGAATTGGTGACAACAAACCAATGAATTGGCTGTGTTCGGTGGTATTGTTTCATTTTTTGCCAGTGTTCGATAAAGGTTTGGACTAACTTGCCCCAACGAAAATATTGATTTTCCGTATAAATATAGCTGCTGACTTTGGTGATATTTTGCAGATACATGGCCTGGATATCTTCCACTTCCGGCGTATCGTAAGTGCGCAAAATCTGTGCCATCACCTCTTCACCCAGCTTGTCTTTGGGGCTGTATGCTTGGCGTGCTTGTTGGCGTTTAAGGTTTGTTGATAATTTTTCCTCATAAGCCAATTGAACGTTGCTGTCGGTTGACGACGAATACATAATATTGCTTGGACGATCCCAGGATTGACAGAAATTATGATTAATATCATACAATACTTGTCCGGAAACAATACTGGAGACATCCTGAAAATTGCCCGTATAGTTTTTCCCTTCGTGAGGTCTTTTTGTCCCAATAAAATGATCATTGGTGTCCCAGTAAGGGTCAGTCATATTATGTTGAAAAACAAACCCCACCGCGTTTTTCGGCTCTTCATAATCAATCAGAATGGTCTTTTGGTGATGAGACGGGAAAAAAACTGAACGGCATTTCTTAAAGGAGAGGAAGGCTTATCAAAGCGTGGCCCAAATGCTACGCTGCGTTTTTTAAATTGTAGATTGGCCCGTTTATCCGAACGGACAAATTCCATCAATCTGGCATAGGCCTCATGGCCAATAGATAATGGCTCAAAGGGATGCAAGGCAGGATAGAAATGCGGGCTTGAATTTTCATATATTTCGCCTTTTAGTGCGTAATACCACCAATAATCATAATCTTGTTGTTCCTCAGTGACACCGTCTTCCGCCTGTTTCATGCCTAACCAGGGCACTAATTCAGGCATATTGCCAAGATTGGCTTCTTGAAAGGTTTGAACATTAAACCACATACTCCAAACTAAGATTTTGACCTGGACGTTATTGAGGGCTTTTTCAATTAACAGATCACCAATGCATTGCGCATCGCCCGTTCGTTTGAAAAACATGGACGGTTGAAATCCCCAAATAGCAATATCAATGGAACGATTTGCATGTTTGATGTAATCATACAGCGTGGTAAAGGCGGCTTCACCATTAATTAATGGGCGAATGGTCGAAGGCACATAGGTATTTTGATCGGCGGATAGGGGCTTGCCGTCTTGATCTTTTCGAGGCAAAAACCATTGTTGCGCAACGATTGCCTTCCCCACATTTTTTGATACATAAATAAGAGGACTAGCCGGCATAGATTTATCCTTTTTTGATGAGTTCAGAATATTGCTCAGCCTGCTCAAGGGCGGTCGTGTTATCGTCCCCTTCATAGACCGGGAACCCTTGAGAAGTGATAACCTCCGCTGAAGGAGTATTGTTAAAATCCTCAATGAATTCAATCAGGAAAGATTGCCCATTAGGTAAAATAATTTCTCCGGATTGAACATTTTCTTTGATTTCTAATGCTAACTCGCCGTTTTCATCAATAATCCCTTGTCCTGCCTCAGCGCCATCTAATTTAAGAAGATATGGCATACCGGCATAACCGCTTTCATGAGAATGGGCAGATTGTAATAAGCTTAACCGAATTTCTTTTGCGTTTTCCTGCTCACTTTTGCCATGCACAGTTTTGGTTTGGTCTGATACGGTAATGGTCGGGAAGCCATTCATAATCACCCCGCCGCAACTGGTTTTATCGCCTTCTCGAGCCAGAGATTTTCCGCCGATGGAAACGCTTTTAGCCCCTTGCAGAATCACTCCGCTATGGCCGGGGCATTCTACCGCATCACCAATACAGGCTGCGGCCTTGCCGCCGAAGCTGACGGTTTTATTACCGCCGACCACTTTGCCGATTGAGCCGTCGGGGTGTATAACCGACGCGCCGATATGGGCAGGATTTTTCCCTTTTGGGGTAATTGACCAGCGTAATACTCGTTTTTCTGACATAGGGTGACTCCTCTTTTTGTTTTCTAATCTTTAGATAAACTTAAGGTCAATTAAGTTCATTACTTTTCTGTGAAAATTTCAAATGAATTAACGAGTGATTTCCTTAAAAATTGCAATAGGTGCATTTACGGAATATAATTTCATAATTTTGGCGTAGGGCGACTACGCCAAATGGGGTTATTGTAGGGTTAATTGGCCAATTTTGACGCCTAATAAGCCTAAGCTGACAGCATCCATGTAGTCTGCGACAAATTTAAATAATTCTTTTAAATCCGTGAATGTTTGTTGAATTTCAATTTTATCTTCCGTTTTACGCGTGAAAAGATAATTGATTTCGGCCTGATTAATTTCTGCTTCTAACGTCACATAAGTTGTCTCAAATAAATGACTATGTGCGCCTTCTTCTCCTGGGTCGCTAATACGCACAGTCCAATTGTTAGCAAATAAAAGTTCACGTTTGCTTGCCATCATTATTTTCCTCATCAATTAAAATACACATGTAATAAAAAGCCCGTTCATAATATTTCTGTGAGGAGAAACTTTATGATCGGGCTTTTCAATATATTTTTGAGCATGTTTTGCTTTACGTTGATAACTGCCTTTGCCTTTTAATTTTTTTTCTGTTCGAGAACGGAAAAGTTGATCGCTTAATAACGCAAAAATGGCATTATCACGAATTACGCCCTTATTATGTTGGTAAACAAGTTGAGTGGACGTTGTTTGTGCTTTGAGTTTTTTTGCCATACTAACTCCTTAATTGAATGACATCGCCCACTATTCTAGCTTATTTATGTCAAATTACAAAATACTGAGAACGGATTCTGGTGGCCGCCCAATTTTCGCTTTATTACCATTGACAACAATAGGGCGCTCTAATAATGCAGAATGCGCCATGATCGCCTGAAATAAATCGTCATTTGTCAATTCTGGGTTATCGAGTTGCAAAGTGCGGTATAAATCGTCTTTTTTTCTCATCATTTCGCGGGGAGAAGTCAGAGCTAATTTTTGGAATAACGCTTGTAATTCTGCTAAAGAGAAGGAGTGATCTAAGTATAAAATAATATTAGGTTGGATACCTTTTTCTGTCAGTAAATTGAGTGTTTCACGGCTTTTTGAGCAGCGCGGGTTATGGTATAGGGCTATCGTCATGGGGCGTTCCTTATAGTGAAAAGAGAAATGTTGTGGTTAGTATAAATTCTCACTTTTCTCAAGTAAATAACTTGCTATAATCATGTAAAAAAATGCTGGGAGACAAAGTATTATGTTTGAAATGATAAAAGCGTGGTATCAACGGCGATTCAGTGATCCTCAAGCGATGGGATTATTGGCGATTTTGCTGTTTGGCTTTATTGCTGTTTATTTCTTTAGTGATTTGATGGCGCCTTTACTTATCGCTATTGTATTGGCTTATTTATTAGAATGGCCCATTCGCTTTTTATCGGACAAAATGAAATTACCTTATGCTTTTTCATTATTTCTTGTATTAGGTGGTTTCATCGCACTTGTTTTTTTCATGGTGATTTTTTTAATCCCAAATCTTTGGAATCAAACGCTAAATTTACTGCGTGATTTACCGAATATGATTAATCAGTTTCATGCTTGGGTATTATCATTGCCAGAAAATTACCCTGAGCTAATTGATTATGCCATGATTGATACGATTTTTACTGCCTCAAGGGATAAGATTTTAGGTTTTGCTGAGTCAGTATTTAAGTTTTCTTTAACCTCAATTATGAGTTTGGTTACGCTAGGTATTTATGCATTTTTAGTTCCATTGATGGTTTTCTTCATGCTAAAAGATAAAACGGAATTGCTTGAAAGTGTCAGTAAATTTTTACCGCGTAATCGTCATTTAGCCTCTAAAGTTTGGATAGAAATGAAACAACAAATCGCGAACTACATTCGTGGCAAAATTATTGAAATTTTGATCATGGCGGTGGTGAGTTATATTATTTTCTTATATTTTGATTTGCGTTATCCATTACTATTGGCTGTTGGTGTCGGATTATCTGTTCTAGTACCGTATATCGGTGCCGTTTTAATTACCATTCCAGTAGTGCTAGTTGCCGCTTTTCAATTTGGCATTACACCGACTTTTTGGTATATCTTGATTGCCTATACTATTAGCCAAATTTTAGATGGAAATTTATTAGTGCCTTTCTTATTTTCTGAAGCGGTCAATTTACACCCGCTGACTATCATTATCGCAGTATTAATTTTTGGTGGATTATGGGGTTTTTGGGGCGTATTTTTTGCTATTCCACTGGCAACCTTGGTTAAGGCGGTAATCAATGCGTGGCCATCAGATGAAATGGTTTAATTAATAGATTTATTCAATGTTAAAGGCGAGTGGTACTCGCCTTTAGTATGAATGATTATTGCAATAACGAAATATCCGCCACTTGTAGGAATAAGCCTTGTAAGTGGTTTAGAATTGCTAAACGGTTTGCTTTGAGAGCAGGATCGTCCGCATTCACCATTACATTGTCGAAGAAGTTATCAACAGGCTGACGTAGGCTAGCGAGTTTGTCTAATGCGGTTTGGTAATCGCCTTGGGCAAAGAGTGGTTGCACGGCTTTATCAAGTGCTAACACCGCTTCGGCTAATGCTTTCTCCGCAGGTTCTACGCAAGCGGTGAGGTTAATCGCACCGATTTCACCCTCTGCTTTTGCCAGAATGTTGCTAACACGTTTATTGGCTGCGGCAAGGGCTTCGGCAGCTTCCAATGTGCGGAAATGTGCCACGGCACGCACACGCGCATCAAAGTCTGATGGACGTGTTGGACGGCGAGCCAGCACCGCTTGGATCACATCCACCGCAATGCCTTCATCTTGATACCACGCACGGAAACGACCGAGCATAAAGTCCACCACATCTGCAACTACATTGGTATTTGTGAGTTTATCTCCGAAAAGAGCGGTCGATTTTTCGATTAAATTGACCAAATCGAGCGGAAGCTTTTTCTCCACAATAATACGCAATACACCTAGTGCGGCACGGCGTAGAGCAAAGGGGTCTTTATCGCCTTTCGGGTGCTGACCGATACCAAAAATCCCTGTGAGGGTGTCGATTTTATCCGCCAACGCCACCGAGCAAGCAACCAATGATTTCGGTAATTCATCGCCTGCAAAACGTGGCATATATTGTTCGTTTAATGCTACAGCGACTTCTTCATCTTCACCGTCTGCACGGGCGTAATGCATTCCCATTACCCCTTGTGTATCGGTAAATTCAAACACCATATTGGTCATTAAATCACATTTTGAGAGCAAGCTCGCACGTTTCGCTTTCGCTTCGTCTGCACCGATTTGAGCTGCAATCGCACCGCTTAACGCTTCGATACGCTCAACTTTATCTTTTAATGTACCAAGCTGTTGTTGGAATAACACGGTTTCCAAACGAGGTAAACGGTCGATCAATTTCTGTTTTAAATCGGTTTTAAAGAAAAATTCTGCATCGGTTAAACGTGGGCGAACCACTTTTTCGTTACCCTCAATAATCGCCGTTGGATCAGCTGGATTGATGTTCGATACAAAGATAAAGTGCGGTAATAATTTGCCGTTTTTATCGTAGATCGGGAAGTATTTTTGGTCGCCTTTCATCGTGTAAACCAAGGCTTCCGCGGGTACTTCAAGGAAACGCTCTTCAAATTTTGCGGCTAAGACATTCGGGTATTCCACAAGAGAGGTAACTTCTTCTAGCAAGTCCTCTTCAATATCTGCCACCCCACCTAAAGCGGTCGCTTTTTCTTGTGATTTTGCAAGAATAATCGCTTTACGCTCGTTGAAGTCGGCAATTACCATTCCTTTTTCCGCCAAAAGCTGTGGATATTGGTCAGCGTGGCTGATTTCAAATTCACTTTCGCCTAAGAAACGGTGTCCACGAAGGGTCTTAGCACTTTGCACACCTAAGATTTCACCTGCGATCAACTCATCACCGAACAACATTGTTACGGTATGAACAGGGCGGATAAACTGGACGCTTTTATCTGCCCAACGCATTGGTTTTGGAATAGGTAATTTTGCGAGTGCGGTTGCAATAATATCCGCTAATAAGGCGTTGGTCGGCTTACCCTCAACCACTGCACGATGTACTAGCCATTCACCTTTATCGGTCGCAATGCGTTCGGCTTGCTCGACCGTGATCCCACAGCCTTTCGCCCAGCCTTCTGCCGCTTTGGTCGGCTTGCCCTTTGCATCAAACGCTGCAGAAACCGCAGGGCCGCGTTTTTCAATCTCTTTGCTCGGCTGTGCGGTTGCCAAACCTAACACTTTCACCGCCAAACGGCGAGGGGCAGCAAACCATTCGACTTTCTCGAATGCTAAACCTGCTTGAGTTAATTCATTTTCTACATTTTGTGCAAATGCAGTCGCTAATTTTTTGAGCGCCTTCGGTGGCAACTCTTCAGTGCCGATCTCGGCGAGGAAGTTTTGTGTGGTCATAGTCTTCATTTCTAATCTAATAATAAATCTAAAATCTTGTTTAAATCATCTTGCAAATATCCTTTATACTTTGTATAAGGAATAGATAAATCTCTCAAGATTTGTTCAAATTTTAAATAGCCATTGGGCTCTCTTAATGTAATCCAATAAATGCCTAATTGATTACATTGATTTTTATTTTGTTCAGATAAGGTATCGGCAATAAAAATATTAGTATTACGAGCAAAAATGGCATCTGCGCTTTCAGGATTACCTTTTCCCATTAATTTTACTTCACAGAGATACTTTTTATTTTCCTTAATAAAATAAAAATCCACTTCTCTATCTACATTTTTTTCTCTATCTTTTACAAAATTAGAGCTATCATAGTATTCGCTAGGGATCTGGAAAAGATGGCATAAAGTAAGAACAAGGTACTTTTCAACGCGTTTTCCCGCAGTGCTCCATAGTCCTCCTCTTAACTCAGCTCTTTTTACAGCTAATGTATTAATGACTATTAAACTTTCACTAATACTTAAATCAACACTAACACCTTGAAATTTGATTGTTAACGTTAAGTCTACTTTTTCTTGCTCATTCTCAACTAAATGACAAATGCTATTGTATAATGTGTCAAAATGCTCATTTGAGGCCTCAATTACAATACTTTTTCTAGCAGAGCCATACATATTACTAATAGTTTTTTTATTTAATCCAGAATGGATAATAATATCGTTTGATGGTAAATTTTCTGCTAAAAAATTTTGTTTATACCATTCCATATCAATAGTTTTGGCAGACATTTTAGCATCAACAATTCTTTTAAAGAAATCAATAGAAAATTGTAAAAACTCGGCATTAAGTAAATTAACAATTTCAATTCTATAATCTTGAGATTGTATAACTCTAGTAATAATATTTTTAACGACTTGATTAGTTATTTTCATTAACTATTCCTTTAAATTCATTTAATGAAATAAATTTTGTTTTGTTTTCTTCAAACAGTGCTGTTTCTACTTGAAAAGTTTTCATATATTCAAAGTAATTTTTTTCTTTTTCAGTTAGAAAAAAATATCTATCTAAAAATTTAGCTGTTCTTCCTAAGGTGCCACTTCCAGCAAAAGGATCGAAGACTAGATCTCCTTTATAAGAGTAATATTCAATGACTCTTTTACATAACTCCATAGGAAAAACAGCTGAGTGCACTTTATCTGATTTGGGGCTAATCTCCCATACATTTGTAGTTTCAAATCCTTCTTGGACTTTACTTTCATTAATTGTATTATAATCATATTGCTTCATATTCCAATCTAGTAGTTTATCAGTATTTTTACGATATACCATTAAATATTCAGTAACTGTATTAGGTTTATAAGCAAGAGGCTTTCTGTGCTGTTGAAATCCACCAATCCTATTTTTAACACTATATTCTGGTTTTAACCAAATAATATCATCAATAAATTCCCAGCCAATATTTACTAATCTAGTATGTAAATCAAATGGTATAGGATAACGTTTGCTAGAGTGAGCTCGACTTATTCTAGGGATAATGATTGGAGATGTATTAACAACCAGAAACCGACCCTCTTTTGTAACTCGGTAAGTATCAAGAAAAACATCCTCTAAAAAATCAAGATAGTCCTCATAACTAGAATAAATTGAATAATCTCTCGCATTATAATAAGGTGGAGATGTAAAAGTTAAATGAATACTCTCATCAGGAACAAATTTTAAAATATCTTGCACATCACCATTTACAACTACATTTTTTAGAAAATCATAAGTTTCAGTATGTTTTAATATACTTTTATTTGTTTTTTTATTTGAAAAATATTCCTTATATATAACTGATTTTATCATTTCATTTTTATGATTAGATAACTTCTTTAATTTTTCATCGACTTCCTTATTTCCTTTAAATACTAAAAGGGCTCTAATAGCCTGTCCCACAATTTTAGGATCTTTATCCAATAGAATATTACATAAGAATAGAATAGAGTTTTCATTTCGTGTTCTTCCTATAGAAGATATCGCTTCTCTTCTAACTAAACTACTCTCATCATTTTCAACTATATTCATAAAAGTAGGAATAAGGGCAATATTATTAATTTTACCTAAGTTTTTTATAGTTAAAACTCTAATTTGCTCATTTGGGTGTGAAATCAGCCCTATAAAAATATTAGGATCAAACTGCTTATTCAAAAATCCTAATTTTTCTAAAATAAATATTAATGATTTGATATTATTAAAATTATCATTAATTAAATTAGACAGTTCACTAGGATTAGATTTTTTAAGTTTTAAAATATATTCTTTTGTTAACATAATAAACCTAAGTCTATTTTATTTTAATAAATGCTAGAAATATTTTTGACGAATATTATTACACTACTTCAATAAAGTATTGTTTTCATTGCTGAACATTCTAGAGTTAATTCATTTTCTACATTTTGTGCAAATGCTGTCGCTAATTTTTTTAGAGCCTTCGATGGTAACTCTTCAGTGCCGATCTCGGCGAGGAAGTTTTGTGTGGTCATTTTAATTATTCTCAATTATTACTAAATTATATTACAGCAGCACTAATTTAAGTAAATTAAAAAAAGATTTGCTGAAAAATCGCTAATAGTGTTCCGATAAAAGAACAAATTATACCAAGCATAAAGATTTTAAGGGTATTATGATAATAATGCTCTTCATCGTGTTCAGGAAAACGGTTATTTAAAATACGGTATAATGCGATTATCAGTAGAATAATGCCGATTAAGAAACCAATCGCAGTTACCATTGGAGCACGGTAATTATTGATTTTATTATCCATTCATTCTCCCGATAATACTTATTATATCACTTCGCAAATCACTCCTGCCAAATCTCCCCTAACCCCTCTTTGCTAAAGAGGGGAATAGCCCGGAGAAAATTTTAAAATCAAAGCTATTCCCAAATATCGTAAAATTTTTGATGAACTCAATGCATGCTCGATCAATCCCCCTCTTTAGCAAAGAGGGGTTAGGGGAGATTTGGAAGTAGAAAATTACGGAGAAAATAGCCTATTCACCCTTTCTCACGCGCTCTAAAAACAGATAAATCTGCTCTACAACCGCTTCAATCTCAAAATATATTTCATCATTACTAAACCGCATTATAGTGGAATCTAGCGAATTTAATCCCACGCAGGACGAGTACTAGGCTATTATGAAATCTGACCGCTTATTTACTCTCTCACTTCGCAAATCACTCCTGCCAAATCTCCCCTACCCCCTCTTTGCTAAAGAGGGAAATAGCCCGGAGAAAATTTTAAAATCAAAGCTATTCCCAAATATCGTAAAATTTTTGATGAACTCAATGCACGCTCGATCAATCCCCCTCTTTAGCAAAGAGGGGGTAGGGGAGATTTGGCAGTAGAAAATTACGGAGAAAATAGCCTATTCGCCCTTTCTCACTTGCTCTAAAAACAGATAAATCTGCTCTACAACCGCTTCAATCTCAAAATATATTTCATCATTACTAAACCGCATTACGGTGAAACCTAGTGAATTTAATTCCACATCACGCAAGCGGTCTTTTTCCTGATAATCAGGTTCATAATGCTGACTGCCGTCAAGTTCGATAATTAGTTTCGCCTTCGAGCAATAAAAATCCACAATGTAATTTAACAAGGGCTTTTGCCTATTAAACCGGAAGCCTAATAGTTGATCTCGATTTATCCGTTGCCATAATTTACGTTCCGCATCGGTTTGATCACAACGTAATTTTTGTGAAAAATTCTTTAACGATTTTGAGTATGCTTGCATTTTAAACTAAATCATTCAATTTAAGAGAGATAGTTTATTGAATACCCCCCGATATTACAAGTTTTTAATTCATTATACTGCAAGCAGATTTATGTTAAAATGACCTCGCTTTATCACAGAACATTTGGCAATCTAACAACACTATGCACACTACAAAATACAACATCACAACATTCTATGACGGCGTTTTTAATGAGCTACAAGAACTGTTGTGTTACGCCTTGCGTGAGCTGGGTTATACGGTTTTTACCAGCAGTCGCACTATCTATACCGATGCGATCAACATTGTCTTTGCTGCTCATACGCTTGGCGAGAAAGCCAAAGAATTGCCAAATAATGTGATTATCTTTAACCTTGAACAGCTTAACCTCAACGATAACGTGCCTGCCATTGTGCAATGGACGAAACTGTATGCGGAGCTAGGTAAACGCTTTGAAATTTGGGATTATAATGGGAAAAATTTGGCGTTTTGGCAGTCTATCGGTGTGCAAGCCAAGCTGTTTGAATTTGGCTATCAAAAAGAGTTAAATCGCATTTATCGTCCTTCACAAGCCGAACCTGTTTTACAAGATATTGATGTGCTGTCCTATGGGAGTATCAACGATCGCCGTCGTCATATTTTGAATGGTTTAATAGAGCGTGGTTTAAAGGTTAAACATCTATTTGGTGTGTATGGCGAGGAGCGTGATAAATGGATTGCTCGTTCAAAATTGGTGATTAACATTCATCAGTTTTCCCAATCGATTTTTGAGGTGGTACGTTGTTCATATTTAATGAATAACGGCGTGCCGATTGTCAGTGAAATTAACCCAACCACAACCATTGACCCGCGTTTCTTGAACAGCATTGCCGCAGTGCCTTACGATCAGCTGATTGATAAATGTGTGGAATTGGTGAATGATAATCTCGCTCGCCAAACCTTAGGCTATCAAGCCCTATCAAATTTCAGCCAAAAACCACAATTTGAATTGTTAAAGCCGTTGCTTTAGGTGATTAGTCTAAATCCAACCGCTTGCTGTGTATTGGGGAAATAGCGCTAAAGCGACTCTTTAAGGAAAGTCGTCATTAATTCTTTTGAAATTGGTACAAGCCCTAACTTTAAGCCCATTGGTTTAAAAACTTGGTTAATCGTATCTATACTGTAGTTTCCCTTATCATTTTCAATATTAGAAAGTGTTTGTCGAGACACTTTTGCTAATTTCAGATAATCTTGCTGATTTATACCCAAAGCTTCTACTCGTAGGCGGCGTAATGCTTGTCCTTGGCTAATTTCTCCTGTTAATAACAGCCTTATAAGATTTTCACGAATAAGTTTTCGTTCAAGACCATTTATTTTTGGTCGTTTGAGAGAGGCATTTTTACGCTGAATTGTCATACTAACCCCCAACGCTGTAATTTTTCGGGTAAATAATCAAAGCCAATTGCAGGAAAATCTAAAATACTGATTGGCACTCCTCGTTTAGAAAGGCGAGATTTTAAATCTATAAGTTGATTAGCAAGCATTTTTAATTCCTGTAACAATGCATTGGGTTCAATAAGATCCGCTAAACTATCCGCTATTTTATCAAAACGATATTCATCCGCTAATTCTTGTGGTGGTTCTTCACGCCTAGACCATGTGGCTGTTCTAATAATACCTTCTGGATCTGCTCGCATAGGTGCAAAATCATAGATAGGTGATAACCAAATCTGTTTATCATCACGTAAAAATGCAGTATTCCGACCATGATTATCACTATTTCCAAAAGCAATATTCAGTAAATCTCGTTTTACCCATTCAATCACAAAACGTTGACTATCGAAATGGTTCGCAAATTGGGAATTTGAAATAACATTGAGTAATTGACGGATAGTCTGCTCATGATCAAGGTTTCCACCATATTTTTTAAGCATTGAATAAACGGATTCCATTGCATACCGCTTCCATTTTCCATTTTCGAATTTCATATCAAATCTAGGTAGCCACAAAGATGGATAACGTTCGCCTTCTTCTAATTTCATCAATTCAATATCTATTGTAGAAAAACCGAGTGTATGTAATTCATGATAATAATGATATTCTGCTCTTAAAATATCACAATCCAAATCTGAATAATTTCCTCGAGGATATTTTACTAAATAAGCCACATCACAATCTAACCCCAATTGTAGATTATCAATCCAGACTTGTTCATCTCGACGCTTTAGTAATAGCTTGGGTGCCTCCCCTCCTGCACCAGTTGCTCCACCTACGATAGCACCTGTCTGATTAGCATACTCTAAGAAATCACTTTGTCTATTTTTTACTACCTGCAGTGAAAAATAACGTTCATTTTGTATTTTAGGTATTGATTCTTTAATTCGAAGATTTCCTATCGGTGAAATTGCACCATTTTTTAACAACAAATAATTTTGATGAGAAAGCGGTAGATGCTTAATATCAAGTGCTTCTAACCAATAACGACGACTTGCACCAGCAGGCATAATATCACCGAGCGTAGTCATTAGCAGTTCAGCATTTTCAATAAACACATTAACTGGGTAATTAATTGATATAGCTTTTGCGTTAGTTTGCTCAAAAAAATCCACAACGTAATCAGTTAAATACTCCATTGTTTCTAATTCATAATCTTTATTAAAGTAAAGTTCAGCCATATCACGCCATACAGAATCAATATAGACTTGTAAGGTTAATACACTTTTTTTGATTGATATATCATGCATAATTTTGTTTTTAAGCTAGTTTTTGTTTGATATATTTTACAAAAACTACATGATAGAATAAGTAAAAATTACCTTAAAAAACAAATTCAGCTTGTTCTGTTTTTGGGAGAAGCCTAGAGAAAGTAGAGAGAGAAAACGGCAGTCAAAATGCTTTATTTTTCTGCTTTGGATTATCAAACCAAATATAGGCAGGATTTTATGAGCGGCTAACCTTTGCTTATTTTTTAACTATTTCTTCTATCCCTTTAGTAGCAGGGCTGGTCTTTCGACATGAAATATACTGTAACTACCCAAAACCTTATGGCGTCTCAATCCCTTTGATGACAGGGCTGGTCTTTCGACTTTCATTGTAACAGATTTGTTATATCCAACGTCTCAATCCCTTTGATGGCAGGGCTGGTCTTTCGACACAAATCATGATTAATCAGAGACAGAAAGCAGTCTCAATCCCTTTGATGACAGGGCTGGTCTTTCGACTCCGTGAAGTTGCACCTATCCTTATCGGTGGTATATCTCAATCCCTTTGATGACAGGGCTGGTCTTTCGACCTCACAGCTCAGTTAAAGAGGTGAGCGATATCATATCTCAATCCCTTTGATGACAGGGCTGGTCTTTCGACAGTCAACAATCTGAAAGATAACTCGGAAATTGTATCTCAATCCCTTTGATGACAGGGCTGGTCTTTCGACTGCGGTAGGGTAAAAAAGGTTTATTTTTCAAAAAGTTAGCAATAGGGTTGCCAACTTTGGAGAGAGGTTGCAAAGCTAACCTTGGATTTGATTGAAATATAAACAATTTAAACCGTTCCCTATAAGTGAGACGTGCTATATTTTAGCAAAAATTGACTGCTTGCGATAGCCTTTCAGAACACTTTAATAAATCCCCATTGGCATACCCGTTAAGAAGATACCTTCTGGTAGAAAAGATTTTCCTAATCGCCACTGTTTACCATTGGTCGGTAGTTGATAAATACGCAGGTCATCTTCTTTGGTGTGGATAATCTCTAATAAGCGTTCAATGCAAGATTGTAAATGGTTTTTGCTTCCCTCAAAAAGAAAGACACTATATTGAATAGGCACAGCGTAATCCAATAAGGTTTTATAGACTTTTGCTAATCGTTTGGGATTGCTAATATCGTAACCAATAAGATACATAATACCTCCCTAAAAATGAAATGTGAGATTGTCAAACAGGGTTCTAAGGTTGAAAAAGTAGCGTTCAAGCGGGCTATCCCAAGCAGATTTAATTTCTACTTTAGGCTCAATATCTCGCCGTTGTGGGTTGGTCAGCAAGCTACTTGTTTTTAAGATAAAAGCAAGATCTTGGCAGTTTTGGGTTAGCATTTTTCGCCAAATGTCGATCTGTTTTTCATACTCCATATAAAAATGAACACGCCCTGTTTTGCCGAGTAAGCAGCCGTTTTCAGTGGTGGAAAAATGTTCTTCCCTTAAAATGCGTTGGCGAAAACAGCCGAGTAACCAGTTATCGACTAAGGGGCGAAGTGGTTCGATTAAATCGCAAGCGAGCGACTCTCGCCCAAAATCAAGGCTATGGTAGAAGCCGATATAAGGATCGAGCCCTGCACCGTAAGCGGCTAATACGGCTTCTGCGTGGAGTAGGGTATAAGTGAGGGATAAAACCGCATTAAAGGGATCTCGAGGCGGACGGCGATTACGCCCCTGAAAACGTAAACTATCAGGAAGGTAAAGGCTTAATGCGGTAAAATAGGCAGAAGCTGCACGCCCTTCAATGCCTCGTAGCGCCGCTAAGTGAGGCTGTTGATTGACTTTGGCAAGCAGTTCATCTATTTCTTGTGCTTTAGGAACAAGCAACACTTTTTTATCCATTCGTTTGTTAGCCGCTTGCCATAGCCAATTTTTTTGTGTGATCAATTTAAATCGTATAAGCTTTTTCGCAAAACTTAGGCAAAAATCTTCTTGTTGAGAAAGTTGATATTGGGCAACCCGTTTCGCTGCATCGTTATGAGGTTGGTGCATAAAAAGTGTTGGGGTGTTTTTTCTCCCTGAAAGGCAAATAATACCAATGCCTTGTTCACCTAATTTAGCAAGGAGCGAGGCTTGCAGGGTAACATCTCCTTTTATATACATTCGTTCAATGGGGGCAAGTGGAATAGTGCCTGTGCGTTCTTCGTTTTCATAGCACACTAATGCAGAACCATTGAGTTTAAGTGTCGCACCTTTGCGATCAATATATAAACTTGACATAAATCCTCCTAGATGAATAAGAAAGGTTGCGTCGATTGAGTGTAGGCTTTGCCGTAAAACAGGCGTTCTTGTTGATCAAACAGTTGGAAAAAGTAGATCCTATCTTCTTCACTCTCAATTAAAGCGGTCAAATTTTCTCTTAAATTGGCTAATTCGTGTGGCGTAACCTAGCATTCATATAAGGATTTTTGCCCACCGATAGCAAATCCCTCAACCACTTTATGTACACGAGCCAACCGTTTATGGTCGGCAATATCATAGGCGATAAGGTAGGTGGTGCGTTGGGTGCTCATTTTGTTCTCCTTTGTAATTATTAGGAATTTTTCTTATCCCCCTCATTGGCTATAAAAACCAAACCTGCAAGGACGAGAACTGTTGCGAGAGTTTCCCTTAGTGAGTTTTCTACAGTTTTTTCGAGAATTTTGATGATTGAATCAAACATAGTATCTCCTTTTGATTTAAATGACTGGTAAGTATTTACTCTTAATTAATAAGAAAGCTATATTATTGGTAATGACATAGTCCTTCTTTTATAAAATGCCCTTTTCAGGGCTAGCATAGCAATATGCTACGGGATTATTTATCCTCCTTTGATATCTCATTTAAGACAACAGTAATAACGGCAATAGCAATATTAATCCACATAGTAGTCTCCTCTTTTGTTTAAGTTTTGAATGAATATTAATAAGAAATATCTTTTTCTAAAAATATGTCCTGTTTATATATGCCCCATTTAAGGGGCTTAGGTATTAAAACCTAGGAAAAGGAAATGGTAGAGGAAATGTTGTTGGTGGAAAGATAAAAAACATATTATTCTCCTATTGTTAACAAAATTGTAAAAGATAAATTATATAAATAAATTTATAAGAATATAGGGGTTTTCACCCTATGGGCTAGATTAGCCCTTTTCCAAATGTAGGAAGAAAAACGTTATCGTTGTATTTAATCATTAAGTGATCTCCTGTTTTACTAAATCAAGCGTTGATGTAATATAGCTTTTTAAGAGATGTATATTACTCAATTTGTTCATAACTTGTGTGAGTTTTGCAAATTTGTATGTTATTTATAATTACACTTACAACCTTAACTTTTTGAAGTGCGTATATATTACTTAAGTTGTTGGCAGTTTATGTGAGTTTTACAAACTTGTATATCCTATATGTGTTTAGCTATTATGTTCTGCAATGAGTGTATTATATTTGGGTTAAGAAAATTTTATTGAAACTACAAGTTTGTAAAAATAAGCAGAAAAATACCGCTTGTTACAGCGGTATAAGGAAAGGATTAAATCGCATCAATAACGGCAGAATAATCAATATCTTCGATATTTAAGCGATATTTTCCATTCTTTGAAGTAGGAACATAAGGGCTATGGGAATTTTTTCCTAATGAAATGCTACTATAATTTTATCTTTTAATTTGTTGGCTGATTCAGAGAGGACGCGTTTTCCATCCGAATGCTCTAAACTAAATTTATCTTGTATAAAGCCAAGATTTTTTGTCATTACAGAGCTATCTGCCTTGAGTAAGGCATAAATCTTTAAATAAATTTTAAGGTATGTCTCATCATAATATCCACAATCAATATTTTTTGATTTGGCAATAGCTAAAGAGAGTAGTAACGCATACTCTTTTGGTGCTAGCTTAATTTTTTTTTCACCAAATAAGACCGTTCTGTCATCAATCGGATCTAAAAAAGTGAGTGAGGGGGATACTAATATTTGTTGAGCATTATATATTGAACCACTATAGGTGATACGATTATGCAATAGATCTTCCGATACACCCAATCCCAATCGTACCCAAGGGATTTCAGCAAGCATTACTTTTGCTTGGGAAATATCTAATTCTTTACCTTCTCGGTCGTTAATAAGATAGCGATGAGGTTTTGGGTAAAAGAAATGAGGTAAAGTTTCATATTCAGATTCAACTAGCACATGTGAAAGCGAGTCTTGCTCTCGCCCATAAAGAGAAAGCGCATAACCTAAGAAGAAGCCCATTGTTTTACGTCCGCCCGCAATGGAAACGTGTAAGGCGGTTTGTTTGTCTTGGCAAAGCTTACCGACAAGCGATACGATTTGATCGGAAGAATACATATTTTCTTCGGGTGAGCGTATATCTTCCAATTCATTACCCTCTTTATCTTGAATAATGCTGATACAGCTTTCATCGAAATGGATATGTTCAATACCATATTGTTTTCCATAGTCGGCAATAAATTCGGCTAATGCTCCTTCTTTTTCTTTTCGACCGCCTGTAATACCTAATAAACCTTCTAAAAGTTTACGTTTGCCTTGTAAGGTGGTAATCACACGGATTTCGGTCGGGATAAAGCCTTTTTCAGTCACTAAAGCGTATAAGGTTTCCGTTACCACCGCAGGCGACATTCCCGTAACAGAAAGTAAAATGCGTTTGTTGTATTGATGATAGGTATTCATTATTTAGCTATCCACTCTTGAATTTTTTGTTTAATACGTTGAATATCGGTACCTTCAATAAGGCATATATTATATGTTTTAGCACGATTCCTCATCGCTTCTGGTAATGGGAAATAACTAATTAGGCATTTTTTAGTCATTAGTCCACCATAATCTTTAAGTGTTTCAAGTTTATATAAAATATCTTCAGCCTTAATTCCATTACTTTTATCTAGAATCTGTGTTTTACACTCTATAATATGTAGTTTATTTTTTGCTAAAAATAGAATATCAAATTCGTTAATGTTACCTTTATTTTCATCGCTATATTGATTTTTATCTAGACGATATTTATGACTTGCTACATTACAGCTTAAAGCGATGTCCTGTATAGAGTTGATATCTTTGAGTTGCTTATATGTATATTCCTCTAGCCATGTGCCTCCAACAAGATCTCTGTGCTTTCTATCTATAAAATTGATGGTGTTTCCATCAAATTTTATAAGATCATGATGATCTAGATCCTTTAGGAAAGATATAAAATCTGTGATTTTTAAATCTTTCTGTTCTAGATGAGATTTATAACCCGTTTGTTGAGAAAGTGATGCTTTTTTATTGATGAGAGGAATATTGTTTTTATATTTTTCATAATAGTTAACTAAGTCATTAATGTAATTCTGTTACTGAGGATTAAGTATAGGTTCTCCTCTTTGGAGTAGCTTTGCCCCATAAGAAGATAGGTAATGTTCTAGGTTATTCTTTGCTTGAATTTCTATATCGCTAATCCATTCATTTTTTTTTTCATTTTTAGAAATAAAAACAATTCGATTTTCATCTGTATCTACATAAAAAACAGGTTTTCCAATTAATTCAAATGTGTTTTGTGCAGCAATTGCTAATAATTTAGTTCCGCCTGTTACATTTAAGGCAATAGAAATGGACGGTTCTTCATATTTTTCAAATAAAGAAAGCAAATAATCTGACATTTCACCAAAATTAAAAATATCTGTAATCTGTTCTTGACTAACACTCACGCCTTTTTCTTTAAATACCTTTTCAAGATAATTTGCTTGATTTTTCATTTGTGGAGATACCAAGAAAATAGCTTTTTTAGGCTTAAATTTGTTATCTAATATTGGTAATAAATTAGGAGCAGCCTGACCAGAAATTAAACAAACGTGAATATCAAAATAAGTCATTGTTTTTTCCTCTAAAGTTTTTGAATAGCATAAGGCTGGAGCTGACAGCCCTGTGCGGTAAGTTGTTCTGCGGAAAGCTCTGTACCACGTTGTTCAAAGTGGACATTGAGCGATAAAAAATAAAACATTGCCCCTTTTGAGCAGACTTCGGCTGCAAGGTGGATCGGTAATGTGCCGATGACCGTATCACCAGCTTGAATTTGGTTTGTATCTAAATGTTGTTCAAAGCGGTCGATGTGGATCTCTTGTTGCTTGATCCAATCAATAGCACCTTGATGTCGAGAGATAAACCAAACTGTCATATAATATTTTCTTCCTCGCTATTTTCTGTAAAAAGAGTGGTTAATTTTAATCAACTTTTAGCAAATAGAAGTAAATTACAAATTTGTAATACGATATTTTCCTAGTCCAAAGGTCGCATTTTTCCCCGTATGTAACCATTGCCCAATATAAAGCAAGCGTTGCCATTCTTCGGATATACCGTTAAGTTGCCATTTGCCTATTACTCCACCCAATTTCATACGTTGATCTTGGCGTGAAGAATAGCGTGTCCAGTCTTGCCAGTGCAATATTTTTTGATCCTTGATATTGCTTAGTTGTGAGCGTAATAATTCAAAATCTAAGGCTAAGGGTTGATGATGAAATTCGTGCAACAGTGCAATACGTTTAGCTAAGCCAAGTAGTAGGCGTTCGATCTTAATCGCATTAGGGCGAAGTGGCTGACCATTTTCTTGTATTCTTAGTGGCGTTTGAATATCAAGTTCCATCTCGGAAGGCAAATGAGCTGGAATATGGAGACTATTTGGGTGATCGATAATATTGCCTTTTTCTAAAATAGAGTAGTAGCCAAGCGGTGATTTTTCATCAAAAAGTTGCAAATCAAGCAATATCGCTTTGCCTTTGCCCACTTGGTATTCAAACGCTCGTTTAAACGCAAAGGTAATAAGTGGCAACTGGTGCAGTAGTCGCCCAAATAAAACCAGCTCAAATGATAGCTGTTCGCCTGCTAAATACTGTTTTTCGCCCCATTGTGGCGGTTCAATGACATAGCCATTTGGCACTTGGCTAAATTTTTGTAATTGATGCTCCGCTGGCGGTGGGGTTTCAAAAATCTGTGTATAAGGGCAAGAGCGATAAAGCGGGCAGTTTTTGCAATCTTCTTGCTTGGTCATACAGCTAATTTTGCGTAGTGCTCGCCCGAAAGCACCACGCAGTGTTGAGCCTGCATATTCGGGCAAGGAGATCGCCTGTGTGATTTGAAAAATCAACCGATAACGGGCAACAGGTAAAGAGGTTAATTCCATTTAGGCACTCAATTTATTTAATAACTTTTGTAGATCTTTTTCGGCATTTTTCTTTTTCAGATCAATGCGTGTTTTAATCAGCTCGACAGAGATATGTTGTGCAATAAATTGCTTATCTAGTTGATCCCACTGTTCAATCGCATAACTGATAAGATCTTTCGTTTCTTTTAGTAATGGTGAGCTAGTATCCACTTGGCGTTCTCGGCTAGCGTGATATTTTTCAACCAACAATAAGACCATTTTTTGGTTTTCACTCGCAGAGTTAAGTAATGTTTGTTTAGCCTGCTCTGCCTCTTGATCCGCTTGCAGTTTTGCTAATCGCTCTGCTTCTTGTTGCTGCAATGCTGCTTTTTTCGCTTCACGTTCAGCGATAATTGCGGCTTTATCAAAATCTGGTTTTGGCTGTTGCTCACACCACGTTTTTAATGCCTCATTTTCGCTTTTTGGATCGACTTCTAATAATGCCCAACCAAAGGGGAGTAGATTGGTCGTAGCATCTTTTGAGTTCGCTGCAAGCCAGATGGTTGATGCTTCGCTATAGACACCTTGAATGTATTTAAGATCAACTTGTTTATCTTTATTAGGATCTTTTTTAATATTCTTATGCTGTGGGCGAAAAATTTGTGCAATACCACCACTGAAAACCTTACTTTCAGAACCCCCTTTACCTAATCGAATTAAGGCTACGTTACCTTGCTCTAATAGCTTAATGATAGTCTTAAACCAATTACGATCAATTAATTCATTATTAACTAATTGTTCACACTCTCGTTCAAAATTTGGTTTATAGTATTCATTCAAATATTTAAAAATTTCATCGATTGTTGGGGTTGTTCTTGGATCATCGGGAACTTTTCTTTTTGTTAAAGCAAGATCAGATTGAAAAGCCCTATATTGCCCTGCAACAATACTTTCTTTTCTGGTATATAGTGATTTTGCTATACCTTTTTTCTTAGTAAAATTACGATAATATAATATTTGACTTTGTGTATTTTTTTGTGGAATAAAGTCAGTAAATTTTACGGTTCTAAATAAACTGTCTTTCTTTACCCGATCTGGTTGTCATAGTATACACAGCGTCAAAATATTTTTTGTTATTATATTTCTCTTTATGATAATAATCTAAAAAAGCAGTTACAACAGCTCCTTTAAAGCTACTTCCTGGAATATAAGCTAGTCCTTGGTAAGGTAAATAAGTATTTCGTTCAATGGCTAATTCAGAAATAACTTTATTTCCATTTTTCTCTTGATGACTAACTTTCCCCAGTTTTTCAGATAATTCACGTTCAATATTGGTTGGTACACTCGTATAATAATATGCAGCAGCAATACCTTCATTTTTATGATTTGAAAAAAATTTTTGAAGGCGAAGTAAGCTGTTATTATCTTCACTATTAGCGATAGATAATAATTCTTTTTTCTTTTCGGGTGAAAAAATAAGTTTTGATAAATTAAAATGGTACAAAACCCCATCATCAATAACATAATTAGTCGGTTCAAAATCTTCTCCACAACCAATATGAATAGGGGTTATTGGTGTTAAATAAATACGATGATGTTGTAGAAATTTATCCATAATTTTATCCTAATCGTGCAAGATCGATATGAATTGGAATAATTGGGGCATAACCCTGATGTACCGCATTCGGCTGTGCTTTTGAAATACCACTTAGACCATTTCCTAAGAATAACCGTGCTTGCCATTGGTGTGGGGTGAATACCGCTCCAGCTTTAGCCAAAATAATAGGCTTTTTAAATGGATTTTCACTGAGTGCTTTTATATCACCGTGCCGACCAAAACGGGTAGTGAGCTGATAAAAACAGTAGTCTTTGTGTAAATCCAGTCCTTGCGGTGCACAATTTGCTAGCGTTAAATAGGCGTTGTATGTGGCTGATAAATTCGCTTCAAAGGGCTCAACATTTTCAATTTCAAAACGTCCTAAACCGATAGAGGCATCACGCCCAAAACCGAGCTGTCCAATGTTGTTTAAAAGCTGTTTTAGATCAGAAATCGATAAACGGCTTTCATCAATAACACAATAAAGATCTAGCTGAGTATTGGGGCTATACCAAATTTGTGATGTTGAATAAGGTGCAAACTGTCCCTCACCTGTCGTATTGGTTTGACGATCAAGTGTGTTATGCGGTTGGTTTGCAACGATTTTTTCAAACAGATCTTTTTCTGCTTTGGCAAATGTTTGCCAATTTTCAACCGCTTGTTTTCTCTCCTCTAGGCTGATCCACTGTTTTTTCTTTAAAACCTTGCGATCAGTTTCTTTCCCAGTTACCCAATATTTTGACGGTAAGCAGGGGAGCGGTAGATAGCCGTTTGGAAATGCATCGGAAACCACTAAAAATGGTCGCTGGTTGGTGTAGCCGTCTAATAATTCGGTGAGTTTGTTTTCACCAAATTGATGAACTATCTCCCAACAAATCTGCCCAAATAAACTATCTCCCACGAGGGGCGTGCCAAATGCACTATTGAGCTTAAGCGTGAAACGGTAGGTTTTCATTCCGCCACCTCTTATTCAAATGGTTTAATATCACTCAGGTTTTGAGCTTGGTTATTGACAGTTAAACCAACAAATTCTACTTTCCCGTAACCGCGTGATCCTGAACCGCCAAGGCTATCTAATTCAAGTAAACGTAAGCCTTTTAGCACAAGTTGTAATAGCTCATCGCTATCGCCCTCAAATTGACGCATTGTCAGTTTAAAATCAAATTCTGCTCCAGCTGGTACACGTTCTGTTTGACGTGGATGGTCCGCAGTTGAGGTAATACGGTCAATTGTGTTTTCACTTTTTGCTTCGGTAAGCGAGAAATTATCCTCACGCAGATTTTTCTCCCACTCTGCATTTAAGGCACAATCCCAGAAAGCGAGACGTGATACGCCGATGTCTTTTAATGCTTTTTCATCATTTTTAGTATCACCACTGATACCAAATAATTTAAGGATATTTTTAACCGCATTTGGATCTTTTGCTCCGCTTAAATCTTTAAGTGAAAGCGGATCTTTTTTTACTTCTCCTGAACGCCATTCCAATAAAGTACGGATTTTACCTTTTAGGCTTGAGCCTGGTATATAAGGCGATTGGGTAATCGGGTGTTTAATGACGGTATTATCAATGCCACCAATGTGCATTTCCGTATCGCCTGCCCCGATATGTAAGCCTGTTTTTAATACTAAGGTTGCTTTAATTTCAATAATATTTTGTAGTTTCATCATCTGTTCCTTTATAAATTAGGGTTCTTGGTTTCTTCAAAGTATTTACAGTAAGCAATGGTGGCTTCCATAAAAAGTTTAGCGTCTCGTAATGTTTCTACAGACTGAATCTCATCAATACATTGATTGAAAACTTTTCTGAAATTTTCATTTACTAGTGTTGTACCTGCACTTTTTCTTGCTTGAGCATATGCCACTTTGGCTTTCAACATTTTGATAAATGGAATATTACTGTCAAAACTAATTTGGCGTTGTTCAGCATTTTGATTAGTAAAAACTTTGTTGTGCCACATAATTAGTTCATCATAAAATTTTCTAATTTGAGTATTTTTATTACTGTTAGTTGGTTTTCCGTTATCGTCAAATTTAATATATTTTGCTGCATTCTTTGATAATTCAGAAAAAATATTATTTGGCTTATTATTCCCAAATTTTATGTCTTGTATATTCATAAATACTCCTAACGTTTTTGATAAAAATAGTTAAATAATGGAATAGCAAAATTGATTTTATAGTTCGCAATGCCTTCACCTAATGATGTGGCAATGTCGTTTAAAGCTTGGCTGCGTTCTTCTTTTGCTAGTTTGTCTGTAACATAACGTGCTGTGCGATAATAAAAACGGCTACGCCATAAGGTGGCTTCAAGATCTTTATCTTCTTTTTCAGCTTGTTCACTGAGCCGAATTAAGGAATAGAGATAAGATGTTGAAATATGATATGTTTGGGCTAAACGCTCGATTTCATCACCTAACTCTTTAACGAGAGGTTGCCATTCACCCCAACCAATGGTTCGGTTATAAATAGTTACCGCATTTTTTCCAGCAAATTTTTTGGCTTTTTCTAATGCCTCTTCTGCTAATTCACCTAAATGAGGCACAGAATGCCCGACTTTTGTCATCGTTAAACCAGAAGAAAAATGAATTTCTGGATTTACAACATAAGCTGCAAATTTTTGTTGCATAGCATAAGCCAGATGTTGTGTCTGCTTCCAAGAACCAATTAAGAAGAAGTCATCTCCTCCAGCAAAGACAGTGTACATATCTTGAGACGATTCAGCACAATAAGCTGGTAGCCATAAGCTAAAAAATTGGTTCATTTGACGTGAAAGTGAAGCTATTTTGGCAAAACTTGGATTTTCTAACCCTTTTTGGAAAATCGTGCCAAGGTTATCGACATCGCCTTTGAGGGTCATTAAAGCCGTTTGCCCGATAAATTTTGGCGATGATTGGTCAGATAGACTATCTTCACAAGCAATACGATCTTCACAGGCAATAAAGTCTAATGTTTTAATTTTTCCCTGTTCTGGTATTTCTTCGATATTTTTATATTTATAGCTATTGTAATAATCATTCTCCTTAAAGAGAGGAATATAGGCATTGATATAACGTCGTGCATAGCCATTCCAAATAGAGTGTTGGGTGCTTTGAGGCAGAGAAAAATCCCATACTCGATAAAGCTGATTTTTTGCCACCAACTCCCCAAATTTACCAGTTATTTCTTCGTTATCGGTAAAAACAACACGATAGCCAAAAATCGGCAAACTTAGTGTCTGGGTTTTATTGCCTTGGTAAATTTCGCTATTTTCATTACAGATCAACAAGCGGTCTTTTTTCGTTAATAATTCACCAATCTTAATTTGATCAGCCGAAATGGTTGATTGCCCTTTTTCATCTGTTGCGGGGAAATAGTGGTTAAATCGACACACTCCGTTATGATAATTTACCTCTTGTATTGAAGCGGTAGAGTCGGTTAAATCTAACCGTTGTAGTTTTGCTACTTCTAACTGTTGGAATAAGGTAGTCTGTAACGCTTCGAATTTCTTTCCGATAAAGTCATTACAGCAAGCTTCTGTTGTCGCAATGCCAATACCGATTAAGCCATAGGTATGTTCTACCGCCCATTGGTTTAATTCTTCTCGTGTTGTTTCAATCGCTTGTCTAACAGCTTCCGTATTTGGTGCAACAATCAAGAATTTACCCGCAGCATTCATAATTTGTGAAGTAGCAGGTAATTGGCAAGCTTGCAGGATTTTTAATGCCGCTAATTCTGTAAATAGAGAAACCTGAAATGAGCGACCCCGTAATAATTTTGCCGCCTGTTTATTGGTTTCACTACCACCGGAGAAAATAAAATCTTGAATGCCAAAGAAATCACCTTGAATAAGCAAGAATTTGTTATCGTTCCAACTGGCTTCACGATTTTGCAAATAGGTAACTTGGCTATTATCCGCTTTGCCTTGTTCTTCAAACCAACGCCATAATGCTGTAGCCAGTACAGCAGTTGTTTTGCTGTGATCGTAAAGTGATACATCTAGTGTTACCCCAAAAGCAGTAGCGGATGGAATGTTTGAGGTAAAACATTGGTAGGCGGTGTCAAAATGATCGAGCCATAATTCCCATCGCTGTTTATGCGATTCAGGAATTGCTTTTATTCCCTCAACAAATTGTTCCCATAATGCTAGGTATTCTGCTTGAGCATCACTGTCATTTGTGGGCTCAATATCTTTCCGCTCAGCAGGGAAAATTTGCTTTGCGTTAAGTGGTGCTAATGGGTAGGCATACTTATACTCTGCGTGAGCTTCAAGTTTTGGTCGATTTTCACCTAAGCGAATAGCCTCAAATAACGTTAATAATCTAGCCTGATAATGGTTTTTATCACTCTTAGATGTACTATTTTCTAAATTATAATATTTTTCAAATTCATCACGTTCAAATCCAGATGCAACACGATCTGCCGTTGCGATTATCCATTGCAAAAAGGTATCGGGTTTATGATGTGCCGAAGCAGCATTGATAAGCGAATCAGTGATATTTGAACTTTCTGTAATGGAACGCGATTTAAAGGGAGTAACATCGTTCTTAATTAAATCGGGCAAATAACGTTCAATTAAATCTACTGCGAATCCTGTGTAAGCAGCGTGGAGGTGTGAGTGATAATCTTTTTCTTGATTGAAAGGACAATAAAGCGTTTTGTGGGCATCTAAAACATCGGCTGAAATGGGCAATTTAGCACGTTGTGCCAACTTACCTAAGTCGTGAATCAATGCAGCAAATGCCACTCTACAAGAAGAGGATAAAAGTGTATTCATTGGCTATCCTTAATTAGAGTGAGGTTGTATTAGGCTTAATATAATACAACGAAATTAGGTTGCCAATTTAAAATACAAATTTGTAAATATCAATAGACCAAACCGTTTAGTTATGGTGTATCAAGAGTGTTTAGCTTAATTGTGTACGCAATGCGTGAACAATTTCAACATAGATCTAGGATTACTCTTAATAAGTCCTAATCCCCATTGGTTGATAAGCTTCTATAAACCGTTCGAGTTCTGTCAAATTATCGGTGAATAGTAATTTATCAAAGTGGTCTTGGGTGAGAAAGCCGTTATCAACCATCGTTTGAAACATCGCTTTGATCGGCTCGTAAAATCCGCCTACATTCCAAAATACACAAGGGCTATCGTTCTTACCAATTCTCGCCCACGAATAGACTTCGCTGATTTCTTCCAGTGTGCCAGGTCCACCGGGTAGAGCAATACAGACATCTGCCAGCTCAAGCATTTTGGCTTTGCGTTCAGCAAAGTCAGGATGGTTATCCCGCAAGGCTAAAAAATGTTTGAGGTTCTGCATATATTCGCTGATATTTGCCTCAAGATAATCGATGTTTAACGCCTTTAATCTCGCCACAAATGGAGCAGTATCGGGCATTTATCGCTGGAGTATAATGTCGGCGCAGCCATTATGACACATCTTTTAAGGCAGCAAGTGCAGTTGGATTCAGTTTTGCTTCCCCGATTTTGGTTAAACGGTTACGATCTCGATGTTCAAACGGTTCATTATAATTCGGGATAATCATTACCGTATTTTGATCGTATGACCACGTACCGTCATCATTGATTTTTACTGTGATGGTATAGCTTTCCGTTCTGAAATTTTGCTCGATGAACGGATTAGAAATGATGCCGTTAGTGAGTGAACCACGCACCGCTTTTAAAGTAAATTCTTTATCATCTGCTTTCGCATTACCGGTAGCTATAAGAGTTTGTCCGCGTGGAATACTGAGTGTTAGCATCAAATTACCGGTTGCCGGTTCCCACAACCAATAGCCCACTTGATCATGGAACGTTTCCACTTCGTCCGGCTGAATAATGTGTAAGTGATAACGTAAACCGTAGAAGAGTTGTGGCCCATTTGCTTGTGCATCAATCGGATGTAGTTCGATATGCTCAATATAAGGATCTTTGACTGCCCCTTCCGCTTTCGGGTTAATATCCACACCGCGTTTGCCTTCCCAAATTCCCGCCATTGGCGCGAGTGGACCTAGATTTTTCAATGTATCCACATCAGCTTCCGCTTCAGTGTAAATATCGTTGGGATATGTGTAATCTGTCATTATTATTTCCTTGTTATTGAAAGTTTGACCGCACTTTTATTTATTCCACTTACACGATAGATACCTGCGGTTTCTTCTACCCGTAAACGGGTTTGGGTTAGCTTGTCTTCCAACTCTTTTTCGGTCGGTAAATATGGCAAGTATTTGCTACTGAAAATCTGTTTGCGATCGGCTAAGACGGAATACTTGGCAATCGCCTCGCTTTTTTCGCTACACAATACCAAGCCGATAGTTGGATTATCATCTTCCCCTTTAAATTGATCATCATAAAGGCGAACGTAAGTGTCCATCTGCCCGATGTCTTGGTGTCTGAGCTTGCCAATTTTAAGATCGATGAGTAAGAAGCATTTGAGCTTAAAGTTATAGAATACTAAGTCAATATAGAAGTCTTCATCATCGAAGCGAACTCGCTTTTGTCGCTCCACAAAAGCAAATCCTTTGCCTAATTCAAGCAGAAAACTTTGCAAATTGCCGATAATTTCTTGCTCGACTTCACTTTCTTGATAGGTTTTGTCTTGCAAGTTAAGGAAATCTAGAATATAGGGATCGCGTAAGTAATCTTGGATTGTCTCTTGCAATGGCTCGGTTTTTTGCTCCGCCTCTTCCTTGACCAACGCTTTATTTTGGCTGGCTAATAAGCGTTCGTAGTACAATACGCTGATTTGGCGACCTAAGGCGCGGGCTGACCAATTTTGTTCAACAGCTTCTTTTAAATACCATTGCCGAGCTTGCGGATTTTCTAATTGGATAAGCCGACGGTAATGTGTCCAACTTAATTCGGGACGCACTGCGTCTCGAATTGGAAAAGCGAGGTAAAACAGACGCATTTTGCGTAAATTGGTTACATCAAACCCTTTACCAAACTGTGCTGTGAGGCGTTTAGACAAGTCTTGTAAAACAAATTTTCCGTATTCTGCTCGCTTTTCACCTTGTTGTTCGTCCTCCACGATTAAGCGACCGATTTCCCAATAGCTTTGCACCATTGCTACATTTACGGTCTGTTTAACTTGATGACGAGCCTGTTCAATAATTTGAGCAATTTGATGAAAAAGAGGTTCTTGATATGACGTAAGGTTACTCATTTTAGCTCTCCCACATCAAACACAATACGTCCGTCTTCATAGACTAACGCAGGGATGCCAATATAGCCTTTTGCTTTGCGTTCAGCAAAGGCTGAGTGGTTATCCCGCAAGGCTAAAAAAGCCTTGAGGTTCGGCATATTTTCGCTGATATTTGCCTCAAGATAATCAATCTGTAATGCCTTTAATTTCGCTACAAATGGAGCGGTATCGGGGCATTTGTCGCTGAAATATAAAATCGGTGTTGTCATTACGTCCTCCTGTATTTGCAAGATCTTGTTTAAAAAAGATCGCTTGTTATTCTACCTGCTCATAGTAATAAGATTGCTCAATGCCTTTCATAAAAATTTCTCGATCATCAATCTGATCGGTTAACGCATTTTGCAGTAAAAACCGCAATTCTAAATCATTAACGGGGCTACGCTCCATCGCTTGCAAGTAGCGTTTCTTATCTACTTTTTGCCAATCAACAACCTTTTTAAGATTTTTCTTAAATATAAGATCTAACCAAATTCGGGTAGAACGCCCATTCCCTTCCAAGAATGGGTGAGCAATATTCATTTCCACATATTTTTCAATAATTTGCTCAAAACTGTTTTCTGGCATTTTTTCAATGACGGCTAATACCTCTTTTAAATAAAGGGCATTAGCAAAACGAAAATAGCCTTTGGAAATATTGAGTTCCCGAATTTGCCCAGCAAAATCGTACAAACCTTCAAATAAGTAGCGATGAATCGCTTGTAATCCTTTTACTGTACCCACTTCCAGCTGATGAATATCACCCGAATCATAGAGTTGATAGGCGTTTTGTTTGCTTAATTGGTCAATTTGTTGGGTGTATTTGATAGTATTATCCATTTCAGTGTATTGATTGAATAAGTTCGTGAATTGATGGTGTATCTTGGCACAGTTGCTGAATTTTAAGAAGATAATCCAATGTCCGTTCATTCATATCAATTTTACCTTTTGAAGGACTTCATCACGAAACTTTTCGGGCAAGCTACGAGGTGTGAGTACATCTACTTTTCGCCCGAATAACATTTCAAGCTCTTCTTTCAAACCACATAGATCAAACATCGTTGTATGTTTTAACGGTTCGACTAATAGATCTAAATCACTTTGTTCAGTATCTTTGCCTAATAGCACAGACCCAAACACTTTAGGGTTGGTAAAATGAAACCGATTAGCCAACGCTAAAATCTGTTGTCGATGATGGATGAGTTGTTCTGATGGTTTCATTATACCTCCTCAAAGAGCGGTCAAATTTTCGTTATTTTTTACACCCCGGAAACCCTAACGCTTCACGGCTGGCGTAGTAGGCTTCGGCTACTCCTTTCGTGAGGGTGCGGATACGCAGGATATAACGTTGGCGTTCAGTTACCGAGATGGCTTTGCGAGCGTCAAGCATATTGAAGCTGTGAGCCGCTTTTAAGATGCGTTCATAAGCCGGCAATGGTAATGGTTTTTCGAGTGCCAGTAATTCTGTTGCCTCTTTTTCGTATTGTTCAAAGGCTTTAAAGAGGAAATCCACATCGGCGTATTCAAAATTGTAGGTAGATTGTTCCACTTCGTTTTGATGGAATACATCGCCATAGGTGGTTTTGCCTAATGGACCGTCAGACCAAACTAAGTCATATACGCTATCCACACCTTGAATATACATCGCTAAACGTTCTAAACCGTAGGTAACTTCGCCCGTAACAGGTTTACACTCTAAACCACCGACTTGTTGGAAATAGGTGAATTGGGTAACTTCCATTCCGTTGAGCCATACTTCCCAACCTAAGCCCCACGCCCCTAATGTTGGGTTTTCCCAGTTATCTTCCACGAAGCGAATATCGTGGACGGTTGGGTCGAAACCGAGCATTTTTAGTGAGCCAAGATAGAGTTCTTGGATGTTGTCGGGTGAAGGTTTAATCACCACTTGGAACTGGTAGTAATGTTGCAAGCGGTTTGGGTTCTCACCGTAGCGACCGTCTGTCGGGCGGCGAGATGGTTGCACATAAGCGAATGCCATCGGTTCAGGGCCTAACGCACGCAATGCGGTCATCGGGTGGCTTGTACCCGCCCCGACTTCCATATCAAAGGGTTGTACGATGGTGCAGCCAACATTTGCCCAGTAGTCTTGTAGGGCTAAAATCATACCTTGAAAGGTTTTTACATTGAATTTTGTATCCATAATAATTTAACTTGATGTGTAAGGAAGAAAATATGATTAATTATAGCAAAAAAATCAAAATTTGTACCGCCCTTTTAGGGGGCGGTTTGGGCAATGTATTGGCTTAATTCACTAGGCATACTACGAGGGCCTCGTACGGCATTTACTTGGAATTCTTTGAGCTTGCTAAATGGAAATAAGTGCGGTGAATAGCTTTGCAGTAAACGAATTTTCATGCGTTTTTGAATGTTGACGTGTTGATTTTTGTGCGTATTTGGCAAATTGATGGCAAGTACCTCACATTTAAACATAATTGCCGAGCGGGGCGCGCCCACATACATATAAATAATATCACCTATATGAATATGAGTGCTTTGTTTCCAAGTTAATTCTGTCTGTTCACTGAATGCCTGCTCTACGTCAAAATATTTTGGATTGGCCGGAATTAACCATTCTGTGATTTTGCCTGTTTTTTTCGTTTTATTGGCAGTGAGTTGGTAACTTTGTTCAGCAAGCTGCAAAATATGTTCGTCTGAAAGTGTGTCATCTAAAATAATACTGATCCAATTTTTTTTATTCATGTGGTAGGCTGGGTAAATACCGACTTCATTTAAGTATGTTGGAATTTGAGCCGAATTTAGTTTCAAATTGAGTACATTGACCTCGCCTTTGCTTTTCGGAATCAATTTACTTCTATCTAAATTCATGATTAACGCATACCATTTTTGATTATTCTCATGTTTGAAAACAGCAAAATTAGGGTGTTTTTCCCAAGGGAAGTATGGGCGACTGTCGTATTGTTTTGCAAAAGATTGGGCTAGCCGATTAGCTTGTGCAGAATGAAAATAATCTACGTGAAAGCAATGGGTTAATATTTCTTTTAATACTGAGAAATAGGCTTCTCTAACTTGGTTAACGAACGCGCCCTGTTGGTCCTTGATATGAATATTTGCATACTCATTTTCGGTCATTAAATCGAAAACTTGACTTTCTACTTTTCCATCAGTGGAGATTGAAATATCAACCCGAAAATCACCAGCTAAAATGAGTCGACTATATTCATAGCCTTGAGGGGTTGAGACAAATCCAAAGGAGAGCAGCTTCTGAATATTCATATGAGCTTTCTGGAAGAGTTGTTCGGTGAGCATGTCAATTTTCCTCACAATATGCCAGCTAATTGAAAGAAGTGACGATAGGCTTCGGCTTTTTTGGCTAAACTGAGAGGGTAAGCTCTAGAAGTAGACGGCACTCGATAGAGTTTTAAATGATGATTTGGAAAGGGAAAATCAATATATTCATTTGTTTTTGGTTCTTTTAGAGGTATATCAGGCAACAAGCTAAATAAGGCTTCTGTTGCTTTTCCGCCTGTTGTAAAGATCCATTTGCAATTTGGCACTTGGGCGAGAATTTTTTCTAAATCTACAACTTCGACTATTTTTAAAAATTTGTCAGAAGCATTGTTTTGTTCGCGAATGGCTTTTATTACCGTAGGGCAGGAAGCTATTCCTCGTTCCATTAAAAAATGGCGGATTTTATCAGGATCAAAGCGTTTCTCATTTGGTATTTGAAAATATTGTGCATCATTGAAAAAGACTAATCCATAGATACGCCACATATCATTTTGGAAATTAGGATAGTGGAATTCCATGCAGCGTTTTTCTGATTTTGGGGGGAATGTGCCCATCATCATTACGGTTGCGTGAGGCGGTAAAACAGGTGGGAAAGGGTGCGTTTCAATCATATCAGACATACATACTCCTTAAGGCTATTGTGGAGATTATAACGAAGTGCGGTCAAATTTTTGAAATATTTTTTGTTAATTTTCATTATGTTTTTTGTTATTTTGCGATGGCGATCGCGAATTAAAGGCAACAAATAATAAATATTTTGCTGTTATGAGTATACCGTATTCACAATGGAATCGTTGGTATGGTATCAACAAATGTTTATTCTATTTGAGAAGGAAAAAATGATGAAATTAGTCAAAAAAGTGTCTCAAGCGTTGCTTTGTGCAGGTTTGTTGTTTTCAAGTTCTATACTGTATGCAAATGAACCTGCGACACAAGCAGAAAGTGCGAGCGAAGCAACCAAAGTGGTATTGGCGAGTGATAAAGTGAATATCAATACTGCGACAGCGAGTGAATTACAACGTGTACTGGTTGGCATTGGCCAGAAAAAAGCGGAAACGATAGTAGAATATCGTGAGAAAAATGGCCCATTCACGGCAGCAGAACAGTTACTCGAAGTGCAAGGTTTTGGTAAGGCAACTTTAGATAAAAATAAAGATCGCATTTTGTTTTAGTTGAATCTATCGTGAGTATGTTAAACTGACGTTATAGTGCAACCTAGCACGATGGTGCTAGGTTATTTAATTAAGCTTTTAAAAAGTGGTTAAATAGCGTTTAGCAGTGATAGATGAGGTTTTGATGAAGCAAAAAATCGTATTGGCAACAGGCAATCTAGGTAAAGTGAAAGAAATGGCCGATGTGTTGGCTAATTTTGGCTTTGAAGTTGTTGCGCAAACAGAATTAGGTATTGAAAGTCCAGAAGAGACAGGATTGACCTTTGTAGAAAATGCACTTTTGAAAGCGCGTTATGCGGCAAAATTGTCAGGATTACCGGCAATTGCTGATGATTCCGGCTTGGTTGTGCCGGCGTTAGGAGGTGAACCTGGATTATATTCCGCTCGTTATGCGGGTGTTGATGAAAATGCGGATGAAAGTAATCGTCAAAAATTATTACAAAAAATGACCGCACTTTCAGGAGAGCAACGTCAAGCTAAGTTTGTCAGCTGTATTGTTCTACTGCAACACGAAACCGATCCATCTCCGATTATTGCAGAGGGAGAATGCTATGGTGAGATTGGTTTAGCCGAAAAAGGCGAAAATGGGTTTGGTTATGATAGTTTATTTTTTAGCCCAGAAGTGAATTGTACTTTTGCGGAATTAGAAACCGGAGAGAAAAAGAAAATTTCTCATCGTGCGCGAGCATTAGCGGTGTTAAAACAAAAATTGGGTGCATAATTGAAATTAACATTACCACCTTTAAGCCTCTATATTCATATTCCATGGTGTGTACAAAAATGCCCATATTGCGATTTCAATTCTCATGGGCAACGAGGGGAAATCCCCGAGCAAGAGTATGTGCAACATTTATTAGCCGATCTCTTGCAAGATTTGACACACTTCAGGGAGAGTATTCAACAGAGACCACTACACTCCATTTTTATTGGTGGTGGTACACCGAGTTTGTTTTCCGCTCAAGGTATTGAGTTTTTATTACAGCAGATTCAACAGGTTATCCCTTTTTCGGAGGATATTGAAATTACGTTGGAAGCCAATCCGGGAACTGTAGAGGCTGAGCGTTTTAAAGGCTTTGCGAAAGCTGGAGTCACACGAATTTCGATGGGGGTTCAGAGCTTTGATAATGAGAAATTACGCGTATTAGGTCGTATTCATGATAGCCAAGAAGCCAAAAGTGCGGTTGGTTTTGCACGAAGTTTAATGGAAAATAAGACACCCCATAATCTAACTAGCTTTAATATTGATTTAATGCACGGTTTACCAAATCAGACCGTTGAGCAAGCGTTAGATGATTTAAAACAGGCGATTTTACTTGAACCACCCCATTTATCTTGGTACCAGTTAACTATCGAACCGAATACTTTATTTGCTTCTCGTCCGCCTAAGTTGCCGGACGATGATGATTTATGGGATATTTTTGAGCAAGGACATCAGTTATTGACGATGGCCGGTTATATACAGTATGAGACTTCCGCCTATGCAAAGCCTGGTTATCAATGTAAGCATAATTTAAATTATTGGCGTTTTGGTGATTATTTAGCTATCGGTTGTGGCGCTCATGGTAAATTGAGTTTTGAGAATGGTAAGATCATTCGTTATAGTAAAACTAAACATCCACGCGGTTATATGCGAGGCGAATATTTATATGAGCAGAAAGAAGTAACAATTGCTGATCGGCCATTTGAGTTTTTTATGAATCGCTTTCGCTTATTAGAAGCCGTGCCCAAAATGGAATTTGAATGCTTAACGGGTTTACCACTTTCAGCTATTCGACAAGATATTGATTGGGCCGTAGGGCAAAAATATTTGCTTGAAACCGACCGCACTTGGCAGATTACAGAACATGGTAAGTTATTTTTGAATACGCTACTTGAGCGGTTTTTAGTCGATTAATTGGGCGGATACCCGCCCATAGAAAATCTTATTCAAATTTGGTTGGATAATCCCACCAAATATCAAATAATTCGCTAATTTCAATTTGTTGTAGTCCGTTGTTTTCTAACCATTTTTTGACTAGCTCACGGTGGCTTTCATCACATTTCCCTACTTTTTCAAGGCAGACTAAACCTTCCCAGTGTAAATAGCCACTACCTTCGTAAGCCAAACCATTTGGCTGAATAACTTCACGGATAAAACGCTCAACAACGTCGTCTATGGTGTCAATATCAGTACCTGCTGCAAATTGCCAATTCACGAGGAAGCCAAGCTCTTGGAATTCGGCTAAATGCATTTTTTTGCGTTGTCTTTGGTTACGTTTAATCGCCATAATATGATCCTCTTGTTAGTTAATTTTTAATAAAATATAAATCCCAAACACCGTGACCTAAACGATGGCCGCGCTGTTCAAATTTTGTGAGTGGTCGAAAATCTGGACGAGGAATATAATTGTTGTCTGCTGAAGTATTGCGTAATTCATGGGTATTTTTTAATACTTCTAACATATGTTCCGCATAATTTTCCCAATCTGTAGCCATATGAATAAAGCCACCTACTTGTAGGCGTTTGACAATATTTGCAATAAAGTGCGGTTGAACAATCCGTCTTTTATGATGTTTGGCTTTGTGCCAAGGATCAGGGAAAAATAGTTGTAAACCACTAAGGGCGTTATCTGCGATACAATCGCGTAAAATTTCGGTCGCATCATGGCATATTACGCGTAGGTTTTTGACATTTTTTTCTACTGCATAGGCAATGCAAGCACCAACACCAGGCGTATGAACTTCAATACCCACATAATTTTTATTTGGGTTTTGCTTTGCCATTTCCACTAGGGATTTCCCCATACCAAACCCAATTTCTAAAATAACGGGATTATGGTTGCCAAAAATTTCAACAAAATCGAAGGGTGTTTTTTGGTATTCTAAGCCATATTCCGTCCAGTTCTCATTCATTGCATTTTTTTGAAAATCACTTAATCGTCCTGTACGTAACACAAAACTGCGAATTTTGCGTTTATAGCGGCCATCTTCAGTAAATTCAGCTGTTTCTACCGTTTTGCGTTTATGTTCTGCAAATGTTGATTGAGTTTCAGACATATTAATTTCATTTATTATTACGATAAAAATTAAAAGCTGATTATACGATTTTTATGCAGAAATTACAAAATTGGGGCGGTTTATCCGGTTATTTATTCATGTTAAACTACGATAAAATTAACCGCCGTTTTGAATAGTTATGCTTGCACAATCTTCTCCCACAGCACCTTTTGCTTCAGCCGTATTAGCTTGGTACGATAAATTTGGTCGTAAGCATTTACCATGGCAACAGCATAAAACACTGTATAAGGTATGGTTATCTGAGGTTATGCTGCAACAAACGCAAGTGGCAACGGTGATACCTTATTTTGAAAGATTTATCAGTACATTCCCTAATGTGATGGCATTGGCTAATGCACCTCTTGATGAAGTATTACATTTGTGGACGGGGTTAGGTTATTATGCTAGGGCGCGTAATTTACATAAAGCCGCTCAAACAATTCGTGATAAGTTTCATGGGGAGTTTCCAACAACATTCGATGATGTGTTGGGGTTAACCGGTATTGGGCGAAGCACAGCGGGTGCAATTTTATCTTCTTGTCTTAACGCACCGTATCCTATTTTAGATGGGAATGTAAAACGGGTTTTATCTCGTTATTTTGCAGTGAGTGGTTGGCCTGGTGAGAAAAAAGTCGAAAATCAGCTTTGGATCTTGAGTGAGGAAGTGACACCAACAGAGAGAGTGGCTGATTTTAATCAGGCGATGATGGATTTAGGTGCGATGGTCTGCACGCGTTCTAAGCCAAAATGTGAATTATGTCCGTTGAGTTTTCAATGTCAGGCCTGTGCTGAAAATAATTGGCAGGCTTATCCTGCGAAGAAACCTAAAAAGGTATTACCGGTACGCCAAAGCTATTTCTTGATCCTATCTAAAAATAGTAAAGTGTATTTAGAAAAACGAGAAAATTCGGGCATTTGGGGAGGATTGTATTGTTTTCCTCAATTTGAAACTCAGGAAGCGCTATTAGCTTATTTAAGCTCACAACATATTTCGCTTTATCAAGAATGGCCAAGTTTTCGTCATACATTTAGCCATTTTCATTTGGATATTTATCCTATTTATGCAGATATGAATATGCAATGGCAGGATGTGGATAAAACGGATTGGAAAAAAGTACAAGAAAATGCGGTGAAATATGAATCTAGTGTATCAAGTGTGGCTAAATATTGGTATGATCCACAAGCGACAGAACAAATTGGTTTAGCAACACCAGTAAAAAATTTGTTACTACAATTTGAAAAAATGAAACTTGCGTAAATTTGGCATGTCCAATTTTATTGAAATGAAATAAAAGGGAAACGTTATGGCGAGAATAGTATTTTGTGAATATTTAAAAAAAGAGGCTGAAGGGCTAGATTTTCAACTTTATCCAGGTGAATTAGGCAAACGTATTTTTGATTCTATAAGTAAACAAGCATGGGCGGAGTGGATAAAAAAACAAACTATGCTAGTTAATGAAAAGAAACTGAATATGATGAATGTAGAACATCGCCAATTATTAGAACAAGAAATGGTGAATTTTTTGTTTGAAGGTAAAGATGTACACATTGAAGGCTATGTTCCACCATCAGAATAATGCGCCATGAAAAAATATTTTGTATTAGCTATTATCCCTTTTCTATTTGCTTGTGGTTCTTCTAACAAAGCAAGTAACCAATTTGATGAAGCCTTTGTAAAAGATACACGAGGGCTGGATATTTTAACGGGGCAATTCTCTCATAATATTGACCGTATTTGGGGAGTCAATGAGTTACTTGTTGCTAGCCGTAAAGATTATGTGAAATATACCGACCGTTATCATACCCGTAGCCATGTAAGCTTTGATGAAGGGTTAATCACTATTGAAACTCAAACCGATACGGCACGTTTGCATAATGCGATTGTTCATACACTATTAATGGGATCTGATGCCAATGGTATTGATTTGTTTGCCGATGGCGATGTGCCGATTAGTTCACGCCCGTTCTTGATGGGACAAGTGGTGGATCATCTTGGCGCTTCGATTCCGAATGTCTCAGTGGCAAGTAATTTTGCGACCTACTTAGTGCAGAATAAGCTACAAACTCGGCGTTTAGCTAATGGGAATATGGTGCAATTTGTTTCTATTCCTATGATTGCAAACCATGTGGCAGTACGGGCACAGAAATATTTACCTATGATACGTACAGCGGCGAGACGTTATGGATTAGATGAAAGCTTGATTTTAGGGATTATGGAAACTGAATCGAGTTTTAACCCATACGCAATTAGTTATGCGAATGCAATGGGGTTAATGCAAGTTGTGCCACATACTGCGGGACGTGATATTTTCCGCGAAAAAGGAATGGCAGGACAACCGTCGAAAAGTTATTTATTTGACCCAGCGAAAAATATAGATGCTGGGGCCCATTATTTGTGGATTTTGCAAAATAAATATCTAGATGGTATCACGAATCCGACATCTAAGCGTTTTGCGATGATTTCAGCTTATAATAGTGGTGCTGGAGCCGTATTACGTGTTTTTGATGCCGATCGTTTTGCTGCAATTGATGCGATTAATCGCTTATATCCTGAACAAGTGTATCGTATTTTAACGACAGCGCATCCATCTTCACAGGCGAGAAATTATTTGATCAAAGTGGATAAAGCGCAAAAAAGTTATCGGGTGAGACGTTAATTTATAAGCGAAAAGCGTATTAAAACTGTTCTTTTTGCATAGAAAGCATGCAATTAACAAGAAAAGTGTGTTTTTTTTAAAATTAGGTGTTGACTTAAAAGCGAAAAAAACGTTTAATACGCACCACTGATGAGTTGCCTCGATAGCTCAGTCGGTAGAGCAGGGGATTGAAAATCCCCGTGTCGGTGGTTCGATTCCGCCTCGAGGCACCACTATTCCTCCTTAGTTCAGTCGGTAGAACGGTGGACTGTTAATCCATATGTCGCTGGTTCAAGTCCAGCAGGAGGAGCCAAATTCTAAGAAGCCACTAAGTATTTAGTGGCTTTTTTCTTATCTCGAAAAAAAAGCGGACAATTATGTCCGCACTTTTTTAGATAAGCTGATATAGCTTAATTTTTATCAAGGATTTAGCAATTAACGTGCATATTGATGAATAGCTTGGCTAATTTCTTGATCTTGATAAATGGCCTGAATCACTTCATTGACTGTTTCAGTTAACACTTTTTGTATTTCAGGTTTTTTCGCTGAAAATGCGCCTTCCTGTGTGCGGGTCGCACCAATATTTTTAGTGTATTGGCCTGCACTGCCTTGTACTTGAATTTCTAGTTGAATATTGCTACTGATTTTGTAACGTAAGTCGCCTTGCTCTACTTTTGCATAAAAATCTTTTACATTGACCGCGATATTTGCGTTGGCATTTGATGGTGGCGCAATGCGGAAGCCCTTACTATTAAGATCTTGTTGTACAACTTGCTGAAATAATTGGCTTACACTAGGAGAAGCGGTCAGCTTTATTACTGAGCCTCCACTCGTATAGCTAGAGATTTCAGGCTGTGCTCTAAGATCTCGAGCAAAGACATTGAGTAAAGCGCTATTTTGGTTAGCGGTATTAAATTGTGCGGTTGGTGCAGGAGGAGTAAAGGTAATCGTGTTACTCGTTGGGCTTTGACAAGCTGTTAAAAATAGGCTTGCTGCCGCAATTGAAATAAGGGAAAAACGTTGCATTTTTTTGATTAACATAAAGGCTCCAAATTTAATTTTGCATGAGATTGTGGTATTCTTACCCATCGAATTGATGACTATATCGCCAATTTAATTAATTTTCAAGGTAGGAATTGATGAGCAAAAAAGAGGAATTAATCCAAAAAATTTTAGCGGAATTTGAACCGCACTTTGTGAATGTCGAGAATGAAAGTCATATGCATAGTTCAGGTAGAGGGGCAGATTCACATTTTAAGGTGGTTGTGGTAAGTCAATTTTTTGAAGGAATGAACAAAGTCTCACGTCATCGTAAGCTTTACCAGTTATTTGAAGCCGATCTGCAAAATGGCATTCATGCTTTAGCATTACATCTTTATACACCGGAGGAGTGGAAAAATGCTGGCGAAGAGTTCCCTCATTCCCCAAACTGTTTAGGACACGGTCAGTAGACATTTATCTTACACGTGCTTATTATACTTCTTTATGAGTATATTGAATGATTTATATCAAAAAAACTAAAAGAAGTGCTATCCAATTCTTATTTTTTACGAAAAAATTTGAAAAATATTGGCGATAAAGTAGAACCCAAAGGCTTCTTTAGTTAAAATAAGACGTTTTTACGAATTAAAAATTGATTTCTTGGCTTTAATCATGAAATAGAGATTGAAGGCGAGGAAAATTCAGAATTTGAGTTTTAATTTTATGTGGTGGCGACACGATTTTTTGTGGTGGGGTTTTCATGTTACAAGAAGTCCGTTTCAATATCATTACTCAAGGCGAGGTTATTGCAGCACTATGTTGCGGTAGCTGTAATGTTTAATCTAACGAAAGTAAGTGCAAATATGATTACGATTAAGAAAGGCTTGGATCTTCCTATTGCAGGGAAGCCAGCACAAGTAATCCATGATGGTGTAGCCGTTACAGAAGTTGCTTTGCTTGGTGAAGAATACGTTGGTATGCGCCCTTCAATGAAGGTGCGTGAAGGCGATATTGTGAAGAAAGGGCAGGTTCTTTTCGAAGATAAAAAGAATCCAGGCGTTGTCTTTACTTCTCCAGCAAGTGGTACTGTAACCGCAATTCATCGTGGGGAAAAACGTGTTTTACAATCCGTTGTGATTCGTGTGGAAGGAAATGAGTATGTCGCTTTTGCGAAATATTCAGCAGATGAGTTAAAAACGTTAAGTGCGGAGCAAGTACGTCAAAACTTGGTGGAGTCAGGCTTATGGACAGCATTTCGTACTCGTCCGTTTAGTAAAATTCCAGCTATTGATGCCTTACCGTCCTCTATTTTTGTCAATACAATGGACTCTAATCCGTTAGCTGCAGATCCTGCTGTCATTCTTGAAGCGCATCAAGCAGACTTTATCAATGGATTAACCGTAATTAGCCGTTTAGGTATTAAGGTGAATCTTTGTAAAGCAGCAGGCGCAAATGTACCTAGCTTGAGTGATGCCAATATTGAAGTTCATGAATTTGCAGGCGTCCATCCTGCTGGTTTAGTTGGCACTCATATTCATTTTATTGATCCGGTTAGTATCAATAAATCTGTTTGGTCAATTAATTACCAAGATGTTATTGCTTTTGGTCAGTTGTTTACGACGGGTGAGCTACCAGTAGGCCGTATTGTTGCATTAGGTGGACCGCAAGTTAAAAATCCTCGTTTAGTGCGTACAGTTTTGGGTGCTAATATTGAACAGTTGACTGCAAATGAATTACAGCCAGGTGAAAACCGCGTAATTTCTGGTTCTGTATTATCAGGCACTATTGCTGCAGGCCCGCATGCGTATCTTGGTCGTTATCATTTACAGGTGTCTGCGTTGCTTGAAGGTCGTGAAAAAGAGTTTATGGGGTGGATTGCACCTGGCGCTGATAAATTCTCTATTACACGTGCAACAGTAGGACATTTCTTGAAAAATAAATTGTTTAACTTCACAACGGCATTAAACGGTGGTGATCGTGCAATGGTACCAACAGGTAACTATGAACGCGTAATGCCGTTAGATATTCTTCCTACTTTGTTATTGCGTGATTTAATCGTTGGTGATACGGATAGCGCTCAAGCTCTAGGTTGTTTGGAGTTAGATGAAGAAGATTTAGCACTATGTAGCTTTGTTTGTTCCGGTAAATACGAGTACGGTTCAATCTTGCGTAATGTGTTGGATAAGATTGAGAAGGAAGGTTAAAAATGGGTTTAAAACATTTTTTTGAAAAAATTGAGCCTAATTTTTTACCGGGCGGTAAGTTAGAGAAATGGTATGCACTATTTGAAGCGACATATACCTTTTTGTATACGCCGGGTACGGTAAGTAAAGGGGTTCATGTTCGTGACGCGTTAGATTCAAAACGTATGATGGTGCTAGTTTGGTTAGCATTATTCCCTGCAATGTTTTACGGTATGTATAACGTAGGGGCGCAATCTTTAATGGCGTTAAGCATGGGAGATTTTGCGCAAAACGTCGCTAACAGTATCGCTAATGATTGGCATTTTGCTTTGGCTAATTCATTTGGTTTGCTTAATCAAGATGCTGGTGTTTTAGGGAAAATTGGTATTGGTGCAATTTTCTTTTTGCCTATTTATGCGGTTGCTTTTGGTGTTGGTGGTTTCTGGGAAGTTGTTTTTGCAATGGTACGCAAACATGAGATTAATGAAGGTTTCTTTGTGACTTCAATTCTCTTTGCGTTGATTGTGCCACCAACCTTACCATTATGGCAAGCAGCATTGGGTATTACCTTTGGTGTTGTGTTAGCGAAAGAAGTGTTTGGTGGTGTGGGTAAAAACTTTATGAACCCTGCGTTAGCTGGCCGTGCATTCTTATTCTTTGCTTATCCTGCGCAAATTTCGGGTGATTTAGTTTGGACTGCAGCAGATGGTTTTTCTGGCGCAACAGCGCTTTCACAGTGGTCTACTGGTGGCGAAGCAGCATTAAAACACGTTGCAACAGGCCAACCAATTACTTGGATGGATGCGTTTTTAGGTAACTTACCAGGTTCAATTGGTGAGGTTTCAACGCTAGCTTTAATTATTGGTGGTTTATTTATCGTTTTCTTACGCATTGCATCATGGCGTATTATTGCTGGTGTAATGATCGGTATGGCCGCGACAGCAACCTTGTTTAATCTTATCGGATCTGAGACAAATGCTATGTTCTCAATGCCTTGGCATTGGCACTTAGTTTTAGGTGGTTTTGCTATTGGTATGATCTTTATGGCGACTGATCCTGTATCAGCGTCGTTTACGAACACAGGTAAATGGTGGTATGGTGCGTTGATTGGTGTGATGGCTGTATTAATTCGTGTTGTCAACCCAGCTTATCCGGAAGGTATGATGTTAGCGATCTTATTTGCTAACTTATGGGCACCGATATTCGACTACCTCGTTGTTCAAGGGAATATTAAACGTAGGAGAGCGCGCAATGGCTAAGTTTAATAAAGACAGTACATTTGGAACAATATTAGTCGTTGTTCTGCTTAGCTTGGTTTGTTCAATTATCGTAGCAGGTTCTGCTGTGGTATTAAAACCAACCCAAGATGAGCAAAAATTATTGGATAAACAAAAAAATATTTTGAGTGTAGCAGGTTTGCTTGAACCGAATACTGACATTAAAAAGGTCTATGCTGAGCGTATTGAACCGCGCCTTGTTGATTTAGCAACAGGGGATTATGTGAGTGAAGATAATCCTGTTACCAAAAATTTTGATGCGAAATCATCAGCAAAAGATCCTGCACAAAGTATTACGATTCCTGCAAATGAAGATCCAGCGGGTATCAAAGTGCGGTCAAAATATGCTGAAGTTTATTTAGTCAAAGATGCTAATGATCAAGTCACTCAAATTGTCTTGCCTATGTATGGTACGGGTTTATGGTCTGTGATGTATGGTTTTGTCGCAGTAGAACCAGATGCGAATACTATTAAAGGCATCACCTATTATGAACAAGGTGAAACCGCTGGATTGGGTGGCGAAATTGCAAATCCTGTTTGGCAGAAAAACTTTGTAGGTAAAAAATTGTTTAATGACCAAGGTCAAGTTGCTTTGCATATTGGTAAAGGCGCGAGTGCAGATGCTGCACATGGCATTGATGGTCTTTCAGGCGCAACATTAACCACTAATGGTGTGCAGGGTTCGTTTGATTATTGGTTTGGTAAAAATGGTTTTGGTCCATATTTAGCAAAAGTTAAAGCAGGAGCATTCTAATGGCAGATACTAAACGTTTAAAAAGTTTGTTGTTCTCGCCTGTTTTAGATAACAACCCTATTGCATTACAAATTTTAGGTATTTGTTCTGCATTGGCGGTAACAACAAAATTGGAAACTGCGTTCGTTATGGCGATTGCGGTAAGTTTGGTGACAGGCTTTTCAAGCATGTTTATTTCAATGATTCGTCACTATATCCCAAATAGTGTGCGTATTATTGTACAAATGGCGATTATTGCATCACTCGTTATTGTCGTAGACCAAGTATTACGTGCTTATGCTTACGAATTGTCTAAACAGCTTTCTGTCTTTGTTGGTTTGATCATTACAAACTGTATCGTAATGGGACGAGCAGAGGCTTTTGCAATGAAAGAAGCGCCATTAGAAAGTTTTGTAGATGGTTTAGGGAACGGTTTAGGTTATGGTGCGATTTTATTAATCGTGGCTTTTGTCCGTGAATTAATCGGTTCCGGAAAAATCTTCGGTGTCACTGTGCTACAAACAATTCAAGATGGTGGTTGGTATCAAGCAAACGGCTTGTTCTTGCTTGCACCAAGTGCATTCTTTATCATCGGATTATTAATCTGGGGGTTAAGAACTTGGAAACCGGAACAAGTGGAGAAATAGAATGGAACATTATTTAAGTTTATTCGTAAAGTCCGTCTTTATTGAGAACATGGCACTTTCTTTCTTCTTGGGGATGTGTACATTCTTAGCGGTATCTAAAAAAGTATCTACTGCTTTTGGTTTAGGTATTGCGGTTATCGTGGTACTTGCGATTGCAGTTCCTGCTAACCAGTTAGTTTATGCTCATGTATTAAAAGATGGCGCATTAGTTGAAGGGGTAGATTTAAGCTTCTTGAATTTTATTACTTTCATTGGTGTGATTGCGGCCTTAGTTCAAATCTTAGAAATGATTTTGGATAAGTTCTTCCCAGCGCTTTATAATGCACTTGGTATTTTCTTGCCATTAATTACAGTAAACTGTGCAATTTTTGGTGGCGTATCATTTATGGTTCAACGTGAATACAATTTCACTGAATCAGTCGTTTATGGTATTGGTGCTGGAACCGGTTGGATGCTCGCAATTGTTGCGTTAGCTGGTTTAACTGAGAAAATGAAATATGCTGATGTGCCTGCAGGTTTGCGTGGTTTAGGGATTACCTTTATTAGCGTTGGTTTAATGGCATTAGGTTTTATGTCATTCTCAGGTATTTCATTATAAGGAGCCGTTAGATGGATAGTAATTTAATTCTAGGTATCGGTGTATTTACCGCCCTTGTCTTATTCTTAGCGGTGATTATTTTATTTGCTAAATCAAAATTAGTAGACTCAGGTGATATTACCATTAGTATCAATGATGACCCAAGCAAAGCGATTACATTGCCTGCGGGTGGTAAATTATTGGGCGCGCTAGCGAGTAAAGGCATTTTCGTTTCTTCAGCTTGTGGTGGCGGTGGCTCATGTGGTCAGTGTATTGTAAAAGTGAAAAGTGGTGGTGGTGATATCCTGCCGACTGAACTTTCACACATTACTAAACGTGAAGCAAAAGAAGGCTATCGCTTATCTTGTCAAGTGAATGTTAAAAACTCAATGGATATTGAGTTGCCGGAAGAAATTTTTGGTGTTAAAAAGTGGGAATGTACTGTTATTTCTAACGATAACAAAGCTACTTTCATCAAAGAGCTGAAATTGGCGATTCCTGAGGGAGAAGAAGTTCCATTCCGCGCTGGCGGTTATATCCAAATTGAAGCTGAGCCACATCATGTTAAGTATTCTGATTTTGATATTCCTGAAGAATATCATGAGGATTGGGATAAATTTAATTTATGGCGCTATGAGTCAAAAGTAGATGAACATATTATCCGCGCATACTCTATGGCTTCTTATCCGGAAGAAAAAGGCATTATTATGCTTAACGTGCGTATTGCAACGCCTCCACCTCGTAATCCAGATGTGCCGCCGGGTCAAATGTCTTCCTATATTTGGTCTTTGAAAGAAGGCGATAAAGTGATTATTTCTGGTCCATTTGGTGAATTCTTCGCGAAAGAAACGGATGCGGAAATGGTCTTCGTTGGTGGTGGTGCAGGTATGGCGCCAATGCGTTCACATATCTTCGACCAATTAAAACGCTTGAAATCAAAACGTAAAATGTCATTCTGGTATGGTGCACGTTCTAAACGCGAAATTTTCTACCAAGAAGATTTTGACCAACTCGCTGCAGAAAATGATAACTTTGTATGGCATGTTGCGTTGTCAGATGCGTTACCAGAAGATAACTGGACGGGCTATACCGGCTTTATTCATAATGTGCTTTATGAGAATTATTTGAAAAACCATGAAGCACCGGAAGATTGCGAATACTATATGTGTGGTCCTCCAATGATGAATGCTGCTGTAATTGGCATGTTAAAAAATCTTGGGGTTGAAGACGAGAACATCTTATTAGATGATTTCGGTGGTTGATAACCTCGCCAAAAACTGACCGCACTTTTAAAAGTGCGGTCGATTTTAAAAAAATTATTGATAATTTCTAGGACAACGTAACTGTTGTCCGTTTTAATTTATAATTTTCTCAGACAGCCTACATGCTGTCTCTGTAATGCTTAAAAAATGAAACGATTATTTTTATTTTGTCTAATATCATTGGGTTTACTAACAGCCTGTGACGAGCAACCTAAAACAGAAGTTGTTACGTTAGAAGGCAAAACAATGGGCACAACCTATCACATTAAATATATTGATAAGGGGCTTCCTGCGGTTACATCGGAAATGGCAAAGACGCTCCAAGCAGACATTGATGGCTTATTAAAAGAAGTCAATAATAAAATGTCTACTTATCAAAATGATTCTGAGTTAAGTCGCTTTAATCAGAATCCAAGTACCAGTGCAGTAGCGGTTTCACCAGAATTAGCCACTGTCATTAAAGAGGCGATTCGTCTAAACCAAGTGACAGATGGGGCGTTAGATGTGACTGTGGGACCGGTCGTTAATCTATGGGGATTTGGCCCTGAAAAACGTCCTGAGCGTCAACCTACAGAAGAACAGTTAGCCGAACGTCAAGGCTGGATAGGGATTGATAAAATCCAGTTAGAACAGCAAAATAATCAGTGGTTACTCACTAAAGCATTACCACAAGTTTATATTGATTTATCTTCTATCGCTAAAGGTTATGGTGTCGATGTTGTAGCGGAATACCTTGAAAAACATGGTATTCAAAACTATATGGTAGAGATTGGCGGTGAAATTCGTGCCAAAGGAAAAAACATTGAAAATAATGATTGGCAAATTGCTATAGAAAAACCAACAGAAGATGGCTCCCGAGCCATTGAAAACGTGATTGGTTTGAAGAATATGGCAATGGCGACATCAGGTAATTATCGTATTTATTTTGAAGAAAATGGTCAGCGTTTCGCCCATGAAATTGATCCTAAAACAGGCAAGCCTATACAACACCATTTAGCCTCAATTACCGTATTATCAGAAAGTGCGATGACGGCAGATGGACTATCAACAGGGTTATATGTTTTAGGTGAAGAGAAAGCGCTTGAAATAGCAGAGCAGGAAAATCTCGCAGTGCTTTTAATTATCAAGACAAAAGAAGGGTTTACGACTAAAATGTCAACCGCTTTTGCAAAAATCTTAAATACTCAGTCATAAGGAAAAATCATGAAACTTATTCTCATCACATTCGGTTTTTTTATCGTTATTATTGCAGGTATGGCATTAGGCTATATTTTTAAACGTCAGGCAATTAAAGGGAGTTGTGGCGGTATTTCGGCTCTAGGTATGGAAAAAGTCTGTGATTGTGATCGTCCTTGTGATAATTTAAAGAAAAAAGTGGAAAATGGAGAGGTGTCGGAAGAGGCTTTAACGCGCTTTAACCAAACCCCACAATTCTACGAAGTGAAATAGGATAATAGAGAATGACAGTGAGTTCACCAACTTACCAGAGCCTAATGACATTAAATGAAGGACAATTAGCGGCAAACCGTACTAAAAAAGTCATTGTGGGCATGTCTGGTGGGGTAGATTCTTCAGTTTCTGCTTATATTTTACAGCAGCAAGGGTATCAGGTAGAAGGCCTGTTTATGAAGAATTGGGAAGAAGATGATGATACAGACTATTGTACTGCTGCGGCTGATTTAGCTGATGCACAAGCAGTATGTGCTAAGCTGGGGATTCATTTGCACAAAATTAATTTTGCGGCGGAATATTGGGATAATGTTTTTGAGTATTTTTTGAGCGAATATAAAATTGGGCGTACCCCAAATCCTGATATTTTATGTAATAAAGAGATTAAATTTAAAGCTTTCTTGGAATATGCGGCTGAAGACTTAGGGGCTGATTATATTGCGACGGGTCACTATGTCCGTCGTCGTGATGTTAATGGCCATTCACAATTATTGCGTGGTTTAGATAATAACAAAGATCAAAGCTATTTTCTGTATACGTTAAGTCAGGAACAGGTCGCACAAAGTTTATTTCCTGTTGGGGATTTAGAAAAAACAGTGGTGCGACAAATTGCAGATGAATTAGGGCTGATAACCGCAAAGAAAAAAGATTCAACAGGCATTTGTTTTATCGGTGAGCGTAAATTTAAGGATTTTTTAGCTCGTTATTTGCCCGCTAAGCCCGGTAATATTCGTACCCTAGATGGGGAGATTATTGGTCGTCATGATGGTTTAATGTATCACACCTTAGGGCAGCGTCGAGGGCTGGGCATTGGTGGTGTGAAAGGCATGGCGGAAGATGCTTGGTTTGTTGTGGAAAAGGATTTAGTGAATAATGAGCTGATTGTGGCACAAGGTCATGATCATCCTGCTCAATTTTCTAAAGGATTAATTGCGCAGCAATTGCATTGGGTCGAGCGCCAGCCATTAAAAGCGCCACTGCGTTGTACGGTAAAAACGCGCTATCGCCAAGTGGATATTGATTGTGAAATTATTCCCCTTGATGAGCAGACTGTAGAAGTGCGTTTTGCGGAACCACAAATTGCAGTAACGCCTGGGCAGTCTGCGGTATTTTATCAGGGTGAGGTGTGTTTGGGCGGAGGCATTATCGAACAACAAATTCGATAATATTCGGGACGATTAAAACGGGTATTTTGCAAAAATTTTGAAAAAAATAACCGCACTTTATGTTAAGCTTATAAGCATGTATAACAGATTTAGAAAGCACTATGGCAAATTATTATGATATTACTTTAGCATTAGCGGGAGTTTGTCAAGCCGCCAAGCTTGTTCATCAATTCGCACATGGTGACGAAAGTGATTCCCTTGCTTTTGAAACCTCATTAAATAGCCTATTAGTGACCTCCCCTGAGTCAACTCTAGAGGTATATGGCAATGAGCCTCGTCATCTCAAGCTGGGATTAGAGACGGTATTGGAGCAATTAAATGCTCAAAAAGGTAATACCGATTTGGAAATCAGTCGCTATTGGCTAAGTTTATTAGCTTTGGAAGGTAAATTAAATAAGTCGCTGGAAACTAAAAATAAATTAGGTCAACGTATCCAATACCTTCCTACGCAATTAAGTCACTATGGTTTGATAACCAGTGATAATGTTTTAGAATCTTTAGCCGGTATTTATGTCGATATTATTAGCCCTTTAGGGAATAAAATTCAGGTAAAAGGCGCACCGGATCTTTTACAACAACCCATTATTCAGCACCGTATTCGTGCAAGCTTGTTAGCGGGTATTCGCTCGGCGGTATTATGGCGTCAAGTGGGTGGTTCAAAATGGCAATTTTTGTTTTCACGCCGTAAACTAGCTGAGCAAGCGCAACGGATTCTTTCTTCTTTTTAAGTTATTATGGAGCAATTATGCAACTTAACGCATTAACCGCACTTTCTCCTATTGATGGTCGTTATCAAGATAAAGTCGGGACTTTACGCAGTATTTTTAGTGAATTTGGTTTATTAAAATTTCGTGTTACAGTTGAAGTTCGCTGGTTACAAAAATTAGCCGCAACTGCTGAAATTCAAGAAGTTTCTGTTTTATCTAAAGAAGCAAACGATTACCTTGATCATATTGTGGCAAACTTTAGCCTTTCTGATGCGGAACGCATTAAAGAGATTGAGCGAACAACTAACCATGATGTTAAAGCGGTAGAATATTTTCTTAAAGAGAAAAGTGAAGCGTTACCGGAACTTGCTAAAGTGTCGGAGTTTATCCATTTTGCTTGTACTTCCGAAGATATTAATAACTTATCTCACGCTTTGATGCTGAAAACAGCGCGTGATGAAGTGATTTTGCCAGAATGGCAGAAGTTAATAGATGAAATTGCGCATTTAGCAAATGAATACAAAGCGATTCCATTATTATCACGTACTCATGGGCAGCCAGCTTCACCATCTACAGTGGGTAAAGAAATGGCTAATGTGGTTTATCGTTTACGTCGCCAATTTAAGCAATTAAGCCAAATTGAAATATTAGGGAAAATTAATGGTGCAGTGGGAAATTATAATGCTCATTTATCAGCTTATCCCGATGTGAATTGGCACCAATTTAGCCAAGAGTTTGTCACTTCATTGGGGGTGACATGGAATCCTTATACTACACAAATCGAACCCCATGATTATATTGCGGAGTTTTTTGATTGTGTAGTCCGTTTTAACACGATTATTATTGATTTTGACCGTGATTTATGGGGATATATTGCCCTCAATCATTTTAAACAACGCACAATAGCGGGCGAAATCGGATCTTCTACAATGCCACATAAAGTCAATCCGATTGATTTTGAAAATTCAGAGGGTAATTTAGGTTTAGCCAATGCCGTAATGACCCATTTAGGGCAGAAATTACCTATTTCCCGTTGGCAGCGTGATTTAACAGATTCTACTGTATTGCGTAATTTAGGGGTTGGGTTAGGTTATTGTTTAATTGCTTATGCGGCGACTCGAAAAGGGATCAGTAAACTAGAAGTCAATGAACAACATTTACGTGATGAACTAAACCAAAATTGGGAGGTTTTAGCAGAACCTATTCAAACGGTTATGCGCCGTTATGGTATTGAAAAACCTTATGAAAAGCTCAAAGAGTTAACACGAGGTAAACGTGTTGACGAACAGGCTATGCGTGAATTTATTGACAAGCTGGATATTCCGGTAGCAGAAAAATCGCGTTTAAAAGAGATGACCCCAGCGACTTATATTGGTGCTGCAGTGGAGTTAGTCGAAAAATTATAAGATAAGATTTATCAATCAATATCATAAAATAAGGGCAAGTATAGCCCTTATTTTTCTACAATAAATTAAGAGAATTTTATGCAAAATTATCAAATTTATATCACTTTTGGCCTGTATATGATCGTTATTTTAGGTATTGGGGTGTATGCTTACCGTTCTACCCGTAATTTTGATGATTATATTTTGGGTGGCCGTAAGATGGGTGGTTTTGTTACGGCTATGTCAGCAGGGGCATCAGATATGTCCGGATGGTTATTGATGGGATTGCCAGGTGCAATTTTCATCTCAGGCCTTTCTGAAGCTTGGATAGCGGTTGGTTTAACCATTGGCGCTTATTTGAATTATCGCATTGTTGCGGGGCGTTTGCGTATTTTTACGGAAAAATATAATAACGCGCTTACCTTGCCTGAATTTTTTGCCCAACGATTTCCATATCAGAAAAAGGCGCTTAAAATCATTTCATCGTCCATCATTTTATTTTTCTTTACCATTTACTGCGCTTCTGGCGTTGTAGCAGGCGCGAAATTGTTTCAAGGATTGCTAGGACTAGATTATAGTACAGCACTTTGGTTAGGCGCGTTGGCAACTATCAGCTATACCTTTATTGGTGGCTATCTAGCAGTATCTTGGAGCGATACGATCCAAGCGACATTAATGATTTTCGCTTTATTGTTAGCGCCGGTTATGGTGTTAATTCATATTAGTTGGGATAGTATTACTCTTGCTTTAGAGGCTAAATCCGCACTGACCCAAGTACCTTATAATAGCTGGTTATATAATGTTTCAGGGATTGGTGTCATTTCTGCGTTAGCTTGGGGACTTGGATATTTTGGGCAACCGCACATTTTGGCTCGTTTTATGGCGGCAGATTCGATTGCCTCCCTCAATAAAGCAAGAACCATTGGAATTACTTGGATGTTTTTATGCTTAGGTGGGGCAATTGCGGTTGGATATTTTGGGTTAGCCTATTTTTCAGTAAAAAATCTTGAGCTTGCAAATGCAGAATCTATTTTTATTGAATTATCTAAATTAATGTTTAATCCATGGATCGTGGGCGTTGTGCTATCAGCTATTTTGGCAGCAGTAATGAGTACGCTTTCTGCGCAATTATTAATGTGTTCAGCTGCGATTACAGAAGATTTTTATAAAGGCTTTTTACGCAAAACGGCATCAAGTTTAGAATTAGTTTGGGTTGGTCGTGTAATGGTATTATTGATCGCTGCCGTTGCGATTATGATTGCGCAAAACCCAGAATCTAAAGTGATGAGTTTAGTCTCTTATGCTTGGGCTGGTTTTGGTGCTGCATTTGGCCCTGTTGTTATTTTATCTTTGTTTAATCGCAATATTAGTTCTAAAGCGGCATTATTAGGGATGTTGTCAGGCGCATTAACCGTTGTGATATGGAGCCCATTGATGCAAGAGCTTGGCTGGCATGATTTATCCAAACTTTATGAAATTATTCCTGGATTTTTTGTCTGTTCAGTCATTACTCTGACTTCATCTATTTTTGCTCCGGTCAATCCACAAGTTGCACTACAATTTGATCAAGCAGAAGCGGAGTTTAAAGCGAGAAGCTAATCATTCAAAAGCGCGGTTGGTTTAAGAAAAGTTTTTTCAAACTAACCGCGCTTTGATGGTTAGTGAATAGCGTGATTACTCATCTTTGAGACTTTGCATATCAATGACAAAGCGATATTTTACATCGCTTTTTAACATGCGTTCATAAGCTTCATTAATGTTTTGCATGTTGATCATTTCAATTTCAGGCACTACGTTGTGTTGGCCACAAAAATCAAGCATTTCCTGTGTTTCTTTAATTCCACCAATAAGCGAAGCTGAAATGGAACGGCGACCAAATAACATTGGTACTGTTGAGATAGTTTTTTCAGTATCTCCAACTAAACCGACTAAAACTAATGTGCCATCTAAAGCGAGGGTCGGTATATAGGGATTTAGATCGTGAGTATAAGGCACGGTATCAATAATTAAGTTGAATTGATTGGCGGCTGAGCTCATCGCTTCTTCATCAGTAGAGTAAATAACATGGCTTGCACCCAGTGCATAAGCATCTTGTTCTTTCCCTTTGGAACGAGTAAATAGACTCACTTCAGCCCCCATTGCTTTCGCGAGTTTGATCGCCATGTGACCAAGACCGCCTAATCCGATCACTGCGACTTTGCTGCCTGGTTGCACATTCCAATGGCGTAATGGGGAATAGGTCGTAATACCAGCACATAATAAAGGTGCAACAGCTTTGGTATCTAAGTTTTCAGGGATACGTAATACGAACTCTTCGCGTACTACGATTCCTGTACTGTATCCGCCCTGTGTTACTGTACCATCAATACGATCATGGCTACTATAAGTAGCAGTCATACCGTGTTCACAAAATTGTTCTAAGTCATGTTTACAAGGTGAACAGCTTTGGCATGAATCAACCATACATCCTACGCCAACTAAATCACCAATTTTATATTGACGAACTTGGCTACCAATATTTTTTACACGGCCGACAATTTCATGACCAGGTACTACGGGATAAATGGAAAACGCCTCGCCCCAGTCAGCGCGGGCGGTATGTAAGTCAGAATGACATACCCCGCAATAAAGAATATCGATTTCCACATCATTTGAGCGTAATTCGCGACGTGTTAAATCCATTGGCGCAAGAGGTGAGGTTGGACTTTGTGCTGCATAAGCTTTAACTTGAATAGCCATAACTATGTTCCTTTTTAAATAATGATTGTTTGTTAACTCGTTGCGAGGTGTCGTTTACGAATACCGAGTAAGATAAGCATAACAAAATAAATAAATCCGGCAAAAGTAATTAACCAAACTAGCCAATAAATACGCATGAGAAAACTCATGGCATACCATTCCATTAGGCTTGGTGTGTTATACCAAATTAAAACGCCCATAATGAAAGCGGAAATAAAAACTTTGGCAAAAAAGACCGCACTTTGTTTTGTGAAACGATAAATATTGTTTTGAGCCAAGCCACGATAAAGCAAATAGGCATTGAGTGTGGCAGACATGGCAGACGCTATCGCTAAACCAACATAGCTAAACCAAATAGCTAAAATATTGAATAGCATATTACTTATCATCGCGATAATACCGATTTTTACGGGGGTTTTGGTATCTTGGCGTGCATAATAGCCGTTGGCTAAAATTTTAATTAACATAAAGCTAAGTAAGCCGGAATTAAATGCCCATAGTGAAAGGGAAGCGGCTTGTACATCATTGAGCGTAAAATTTCCACGCATAAATAGGGTTAGCAACATAGGTTGGGCTAAAATGGCGATACCAAACATGGCAGGGAGTCCGAGTAATAAAATCATGCGCACGCCCCAATCCATCGTGTTGCGAAAATCGACCGCACTTTGTGCCTCATTATCACTACGATTGACGTGATGGCGGGCAAGAGCGGGTAAAATCACCGTTGAAATAGCAATACCAAATAAACCTAATGGAAACTCAAGTAAGCGGTCAGAGTAGTAGAGCCAGCTGATTGAACCTGTCATTAAAAATGAGGCAATAAAGGTATCTAATAACAAATTAATTTGACTGACCGAGACACCAAATAATGCAGGTATCATTAGCGTTCGAATTTTTTTTACACCTTCATCATTCCATGCCCATTTCGGTTTTACCAATAGTCCTGCACGTTTTAGAAATGGAATTTGAAATAAAAATTGCAATAATCCACCTAAGAAAATGCCAATAGCTAAGGCGAGATCGGGGCTAGAGGTGTGAGGCGAAAGAAAAACAGCCGCACCGATCATCGCAATATTTAGTAAAACGGGGGAAAATGACATGACCCCAAACTTGCCTAGTGTGTTTAAAATCGCGCCGGATAAGGCAACAAAGGTAATAAACCATAAATAGGGAAAAGTAATTTTGAGCAAGAGTGAGGCTTGTTCAAATTTGCTTGCATCTGGGCCATCATTTAACCAATCTATAAACCACCCCGTACCGAAAATGGCAGCAACAATAGGGGAGCCAATCATGGCAAGCAGAGTGACGATAGAAACCAGTCCGCCTAGCGTGCCGGAAACTTTGCCGATGAATGCTTGAGTTTTGGTTAAATCTCCTTGTTTTTGATATTCAGCAAGTACTGGCACAAAGGCTTGAGAAAATGCACCTTCAGCAAATAAACGGCGTAAAAAATTGGGAATACGGTTTGCAAAAAGGAAAACATCGGCAGCAGCTCCAGCACCGATGATATTGGCAATAACTACATCCCGAATCAAACCAAGTATACGAGATAGTAATGTCATGGTACTGACAATAATGCCTGATTTTAAAAGTCGTTTGCTCAAAATTGATTGCTCTTGATAAAGTGTTTAAAAAAAACAATGAGAAAATTTTGTTTAATTGTATAGAAAACCTGTATTCTAAGCAAAAAAACTGTTAAAATCTCGTCCACATCGTTCATCGTTGCTACTTGTGCTCCGGCTAAGCAAAGTAGTTAGGTCAAAAACGGTGCTTATCTATCGGTTGTGTCTCACCGAATTAAAAAATGTATTGACATAAAAGTAAAAGCTCGGCATAGTATTGCCCTTTACTGTACACTATTTTATTACGAGATTCTTAGGAGTTTACCTTGGCTAATATCAAGTCAGCAAAAAAACGCGCGGTACAATCTGAAAAACGCCGTCAACACAATGCAAGTCAACGTTCAATGATGCGTACTTACATTAAGAAAGTTTATGCTCAAATCGCTGCAGGCGAAAAAGCAGCAGCAGAAGCTGCGTTTGTTGAAATGCAAAAAGTTGTCGATCGTATGGCATCTAAAGGTTTAATCCATGCGAACAAAGCAGCTAACCACAAATCTAAATTAGTTGCGCAAATTAAAAAATTAGCATAATTGCTAGTTAAAAACTCATAAAAAATAAACCGCACTTTATCAAGAAGATAGGTGCGGTTTTTTGTTGTTATAAGGAAAATACTGTTTATTTCAGCAAGGCTCACTAAAAAAATTGGACGGGGATACCGTCCAAAGTTAATTTATGTGAATGTATTTGTTTGCAAGAATGTTATGCAAATGGATCACGTAAAATCATGGTTTCTACACGATCTGGGCCTGTTGATAAAATATCAACCGGTACACCAACAACTTCTTCAATACGTTTGATGTAGTTTAATGCGGCTTGTGGAAGATCTTCACGTTTGGTTACGCGGAAAGTGTTTTCTTTCCAACCTGGCATGGTTTCATAAATAGGCTCCACGCCTTCCCAGTCTTTTGCTGCAAGAGGTGAATACTCTACGATCTCACCATTTGGCATTTTATAACCGACACAAATTTTTAATTCATCAAAACCATCTAACACATCAAGTTTGGTCATACAAAAACCAGAAATAGAGTTGATTTGTACAGCGCGACGTACTGCAACAGCATCAAACCAACCACAACGACGTGGTCGACCCGTTACTGCGCCAAACTCATTACCTTTGCGTGCAATTTCTGCGCCAATATCATCAAAAAGCTCGGTGGTGAATGGGCCACTTCCTACTCGGGTACAATAAGCTTTAATGATACCGAGTACATAATCAAGATGGCGTGGGCCAAAACCAGATCCAGTCGCAACTCCACCAGCGGTAGTATTTGAGCTTGTTACAAATGGATAAGTACCATGGTCAATATCCAACATGGTGCCTTGTGCGCCTTCAAAGAGAATATTATCGCCATTTTCACGGGCTTTGTGTAAAAGAGTGGTAATATCTGCGGTCATGCCAGTAATAATATCGGCAACAGCAAAGATATCATCTAAGGTTTTTTGGTAATCGACAGCTTCCACTTTATAGTAGTGAACAAGTTGGAAATTATAATAATCTAAAATTTCTTTTAATTTTTTTGCAAATGCTTCGCGATCAAATAAATCACCCACTCGTAAACCACGACGAGCAACTTTATCTTCATAAGCTGGGCCAATACCACGTCCAGTTGTACCGATTTTATTTTTACCGAGAGCAGCTTCACGCGCATGATCCATTGCCACATGGTAAGGAAGAATTAATGGACAGGCCTCAGAAATTTTTAAACGCTCGCGGACATTAACACCACGTGCTTCTAATTCTCCCATTTCTTGCATTAAAGCACTTGGTGAAAGCACAACACCATTACCAATTAAGCAGGTTACATTATCACGCAAAATACCGGACGGGATTAAACGAAGCACGGTTTTTTCACCATTAATGATTAAAGTATGACCAGCATTGTGGCCACCTTGATAACGTACAACGTATTTAACACGATCTGTTAATAAATCAACAATTTTCCCTTTTCCTTCGTCGCCCCACTGTGCGCCTAGGATTGCAACACTTTTGCCCATGATAACCTGCCTTCAAAATTGGTTGAAAAATACAAAAACAAACAGCTGTTTACTTTACTATGTTCTGCCTCTAATCTCAATGTTAAAACGTAAAAAGTTTAGGAAAACCCACCGCACTTTGAATGTCTCGACTAACAGTGATTATTTTGTGTTTGTTTTGCGTACCTCAGTTATCGATTTCCCCCCTAAACCATAATTATCCATTGGAATTTCTTCAATAATGACAACAGTGCTAGCAGGATTTTTATTTAACACTCGGCTAAGTAATTCGGTTACACCGGCAATAATTTCAGATTTTTGGGTACGACTTGGTGCTTCATGATCTCCAGTCAGTTTAATGTTAACGTAAGGCATTATTTTTTCCTTATGATTGATGTAGATAGTGTTGTAATTGGGGAATCAGTTGTTGACAATCGCTGACACCAAGATCATACATGGCTTGAATTTTTGTTAAATCTTTTTCGATGCGCTTAATTGGCAAAGTGATTGAAGGGCGAATCACAAAGATTTTTTGCGCTTGTTCAAGGCGAATAATGTCTTCGACAGTGTTGTTATAGTCTAGATGTCGTTTGGCCATACACTCAATGAGTTTTGGATAGCGTTTATAAAAAGTCTTAAATAAAAACAGATTACTCGGCGTTTTACGATAATCAAGCGGGCGAGTTAAAATAACAATAATTTTATCATAACCTAATTGTTGGCATTGCTTTAGAGGAATGCTATCAGCAATCCCTCCGTCTAAGTAGCGCTGTCCATTGATTTCGACCATTTTAGAAACGAGAGGCATCGCAGAAGTAGCACGAAATACCTCCATTTGTTTGAAAACATCAGTAATTTTAATGTATTCGGGTAAACCGGTTTCAACATTGGTCAGCGTAGCATAAAAATCCATATGAGATTGTGAAAAGGTTGTTTGATCAAAAGGATCAATCGTATATGGAACCTCATAAAAGGTGAAGTCTTTGTTAACGATATTGCCTGTGGTTAACCAACTATGTAATCCCATATAGCGCTTATCATGCAATAATTGGAGATTATAACGTAGCACTCTGCCACGTTGTTGAGAAGGTAAGTTTACTCCAAATAAAGCCCCAGCAGAGACACTAACAATACCATCAATGTGGATATTATGATCCATAAATACATCTAATACGCCAGCGGTAAACATGCCGCGCATAGCGCCACCTTCTAGTACAAGCCCTACTTTCATCATACTTCCTATGCTTTTTATGTTTATCTTGTAATGAAGAGATTACTCCACTTCCACTCGCTTGCCAATATCTTTTAGTTTAGACATTTCTTCCAACAGTCCCGGTGCATCATCGAGGCTAATCGCAAAGGTCCAGAGGTAGGTAATTACCGCATAAATATGCCCTGCGGTTACACCTTCTTTGAAGGTAAGCACCGTCAGCGTTACCCCAAATAACACACTCATTGCCACACCAATTGCAAGAAAGCTAAAGGCTTCACGGTTGGAAATCAGCACACGCAGTTTTTCTACTAAACGATAATGCTTCACTAATTCCTTGTTTTTAGAACGCTCAATGCGCTCCACTTCTTTTTCAAGGCGGTTGTTAAGTTTGAAATAAAGCGTATCATTTACCTGCACATAGTTTGGTAACATCAGCCCAAAACCAATTACAATCAGCAAGGCGACCAAGCCAGACCAAAACTCAATAAAGAGCAGCATCACTACTGCCCCTAAAATAGAGCAGAAAGAGGTGATCAATGTCGGTAAATGATGCTCAAAGAAATTCACAAACTCACGAGAAAGTGCTACTCGTGCCGTTGTGGTCGAAGTATCAATCCCTTTAACCCGCTGATTAAGGATCACTGGCACAACTAATTCAGTATAAATTCGCGTAAAGGCTCGGGTGTCCACTGCTCGCCTTGCCGAACCAACCGACCAAATGATCAGTACCGTAAAGGCATAGGCTAATGCAGACACCAGTTGTCCGTTTAATACCGCATTGACGGCAAAACTACCGATTAACGGATAAAGCAACAATAATAGATTTTCTAATGCCACCAAACTAAAGGTCGCCAACAGGCGTTTTTTATGCTGAATGGCAATGTTTTTTAAGGTGCGAGCCATCGTTGGTTCAGCGGTTGGGGCTACATTTACATTTAAGATGTCAGTCATTCTTTTCTATTTCCATATTCTCAACTTGCGTACGGCAAATGTCGCAAAACTCGGCTAACAGAGCGAACATTTGAGCCGTTTTTTTCTTACCAAAACGGGCAAAGGTTTGTTCATCAAATTGTTCCGTTTTTTTCCGAATAGGCTCTGCTTGGGCTTTACCCATCTCGGTTAAGCGCATAATGCGTTCTCGTTTATCTGTTGAGCTTTCGCTAAATTCAATCCAGCCTTTTTCTTTATAATCCTTACAGATATTAAATACCGTTTGCTTCGGTACCCACCATTCTTCACAAATCTGCTTTTGGGTACATTGTCCATTTTCTGCCGTAGCGAGGGAATATAAAACGGCATAATGGTTATAACCTAAGCCTAATTTTTCTACCCAAGCGTCCATAACCACTTCAATTTCATTGATTTGTTTCTCAAATTTATCAAGATTGCTCATTATAAAAGTCCTAAAATTGACTAAAGTGTGGCTTATTTTAATCTAAAAAATAAAATAATCAAGCAAAAATAGTCTTAAAATTTACTTGATTTAGTCCTAAATATAACTATAATTCCGTGAAATTTAGTAAATTTTAGGACTTAATATGAAGAGAAATATACTGGCTTTAGGATTGATGAGCCTGATTTTAACCGCTTGCCAAGAACAACATAACGACAGCAGCTCCAATGCGGCTTTAATGAAAGTGAGCGTGGTACAACCGCAAGCGGTTGAATTTGCTAGAACTTTGCAACTAGCTGGAAGCTGGGTGGCGAAGGAAGATATTGCGATTAGCCCTGCTTTACAAGGACAGCAGATTTTATCGGTGGAAGCAGAGGTAGGTAGCCATGTTAAACAAGGACAAGTATTAGCGGTGCTAGAACCCAATAATGTTCAATCGCAGTTACAGCAAAATAACGCGTTACTCACTCGAGCAAAAGCTGAACGGTAAGAAAAAAGCGGTCGGATTTTGAGGATCTTTTTGGATCGGCGTTGAAATCTGATCGTTTTAGTCTTTTTAGTACAATTTCAAATATAGCATCAGCAGTTCTTATCTCTTCTAAAAAACTCCCACAAAAATAACCGCACTTTTTTAAGTAGAAAGCGATAAATTGCTTGCAAGCTGAGCAAACAAATAATAAACTGGCAACCTAAGTGGCGAAAAGTGGAGTTTTGTGGTGAATTAGGGATCAAATTCCCAAAATCATATACAAAATGTGTTTTCTGAATAATAAGGCAAGAGCAACATTATGTTTCGTGGTGCATCAGCGATCAATTTGGATTCGAAAGGGCGGTTGGCGATCCCAACGCGCTATCGTCCAGAGATCCTTGAAATGCATGCTGGAAATATGATTTGTACAGTGGATATTCGTCAACCTTGCCTATTATTATACCCAGAGCAAGAATGGATCGAAGTTGAAAAAAAATTATTAAGTTTATCAAATTTTGATCCGGCTCAGCGTAGTTTACAGCGCGTGATGACGGGATACGCCACAGAATGTGAGCTTGATAGCGCAGGTCGTATTTTGATAAGCCAACCCTTACGCCAACATGCCAAACTAGAAAAAAATATTATGTTGGTGGGACAGCTTAATAAATTTGAGATTTGGAGCGAAAGCGAATGGCATGCTCAAATCGAAAAAGATATGGAATTAGGCATGAGTGGACAATTTGCCTTATCCGAAGAATTAAAAATGTTGTCATTGTAAAAGAGAAAGCAAATTTCCGATACACAATAGGCAACAGCACTAGCAAAGGTAAGCGGTGCAATTATGCACCGCATTATCTCTCCTAATTTAGATTATTTTCATTAAAATTTTTATCATTGGTTATTTTTTATGAATAAACATCAACATCTTATGTCGCTTTCAGAACATCACACTGTTTTGCTACATGAAGCAGTGGACGGTTTGGCGTTAGATAAGAAAGGTGTTTATATTGATGGAACATTTGGGCGAGGGGGACATTCTCGCTTGATTTTATCTCAATTGGGTGAACAAGGACGCTTGATTGCTATCGATCGGGATCCTCGTGCGATAGCAGAAGCACAGACGATTGAAGATCCTCGTTTTCATATTGAACACCACAGTTTTTCGGCTATTCCTCAAATTTGTGAAAAGCTAGGATTAGTGGGAAAAATCAATGGTATTTTATTAGATCTTGGCGTGTCTTCACCGCAATTAGATGATGCAGAGCGCGGTTTCAGCTTTATGAAAGATGGGCCATTGGATATGCGCATGGATACCACGCAAGGTTTATCTGCTGCAGAATGGTTAAAACAGGTGTCTGTAGAAGATTTGGCTTGGGTGTTGAAAACTTTCGGCGAAGAACGTTTTGCAAAAAAAATTGCTCAGGCAATTGTGCGTTTTAACCAAAATGCTCGCGAAAATGCGACGGAGGGTTTAACACGAACCCTGCAACTCGCGAATCTTATTGCAGAAACGGTACCATTTAAGGATAAACATAAACATCCAGCAACTCGTAGTTTTCAGGCGATTCGTATTTTTATTAATTCAGAACTAGATGAATTAGAGAGTATTTTGAATTCAGCATTGGACGTATTGGCTCCAAAAGGCCGCTTGTCGATTATCAGCTTTCATTCTCTTGAAGATCGTATGGTCAAACATTTTATGCGTAAGCAAAGTAAGGGAGATGATATACCTAAAGGCTTGCCACTGCGAGAAGATCAAATTCAGCGTAACCAAAAATTGAACGTAATTGGTAAGGCTATCATGCCAACGGAACAAGAAATTTCATTGAATCCACGTTCTCGTAGTGCGGTGTTACGTGTGGCGGAGAGGGTTGCTTATGTTTAGTAATGAAGATCGTTATCCACTGCGTAATATTATTGTAGAAGATTTATTTTCGGCAAATAAATTGGTTGTTTGTTTGGTGTTGGCATTAGTGATAACAATGCTATCAACTATTTGGTTAACCCATAAAACTCGACAATTGGTGTCAGAAAAAGGCGAGTTAGTATTAGAACATCAAGTATTAGAGAGTGATTATTTAAATTTAAAACTAGAAGAAACCACGCAAGGTGATAGTACACGAATTGAAGCCATTGCGACGAAACTTGGCATGAAACGTGTAGCCCATGATCAAGAAGTGGTGATTGTGGAATAGAGGGATAATATGGTTAAGTTCAATGCACCAATGAATAAAAATAAATTGAGCCGTCCTGCTAAAAAAGTGATTGCAGGAGGGGGCAGCAGTGTCAAACTGAATAAGCAAAAAGAAGTTTATACGAACAGTTTTCTTAAAGGTCGTTATAGATGGGCATTAGGCTTTGTTATGTTAGGGTTGTTTTCATTGGTGGCCAAAGCAACTTATGTACAAGTATTGGAGTCTGATCAACTTGCAGGAGAAGCGGATAAACGCTCTTTACGCAAACAAGAAATCCCTTCTTTTCGTGGTTCAATACTGGATCGTAATGGGCATTTATTGTCAGTTAGCGTGCCTATGTATTCAGTGTATATTGATGTCAAAGACGGATTAGATAAAGAGACCTTAAAAGACAAGGAGCGTTGGCAGGCTTTATCGGAAGCTTTGGGGGTATCTTATAAAACCCTAGTACAGCGCATTGAGAAAAATCCTAAATCCCGTTTTTTATACTTATCCCGTCAAGTGTCTCCGACAGTGGCTCAGTATGTTAAAGAATTAAAAGTCAAAGGTGTTTATTTAGAAACTGAACCTCGCCGTTTTTATCCTAGAGTAGAGGAAGCAGCCCATTTAATTGGTTATACAAATATTGATGGTGAGGGGATTGAAGGGATTGAAAAAAGTTTCAATTCTTTGCTAGTAGGGCAATCGGGTTCTCGTACTTATCGTAAAGACAAATATGGTAATGTGGTCGAAAATATTGAGGACGTGAAAAAATATGATGCCCATGATGTTACCCTCAGTATTGATGAAAAACTGCAATCTATGGTTTATCGTGAGTTGAAAAAAGCCGTTGCGGAAAATAAAGCGGAATCAGGTACAGCCGTGTTAGTTGATGTTCGCACGGGTGAGATTTTAGCTATGGCAAATGCCCCCTCATACAATCCGAATAATCGTGAAGGGTCTAAAGCTGAGTTTCGCCGTAATCGCGCTATCACGGATACCTTCGAACCCGGATCAACTGTAAAACCTTTTGTTGTTTTGACCGCACTTCAACGTGGTGTTGCGAACCATAATACGGTGATTGAAACTGTTCCATTTAAAGTAGATGGTAAAATGATTACTGATGTTGCGCGCCGTCAAAGCCAATCTTTAGAACAAATTTTGAAAAACTCCAGTAATATTGGGGTCAGTAAATTGGCGTTAAAAATGCCTCCTATGGCGTTGGTGGAAAATTATGCGAATGCAGGGTTTGGTCAACGAACAAATTTAGGTTTAGAAGGGGAAACGAATGGTATTTTCCCGAAAGATCGTAAACGTTGGTCTAATATTGAGCGCGCTTCATTTTCTTATGGTTATGGTTTAACTGTTACACCTTTACAGTTAGCGCGCGCTTACGCTACGTTAGGCAGTTTTGGGATCGCGCGACCGTTGTCGATTACGAAAGTTGACCCGCCGATTATTGGTAGCCGAGTGTTTCCTGAAAAAGTTACTCGTGATGTGGTGAAAATGATGGAGGCTGTTGCAGCGCCCGATGCCGGTGGTAAAGCGGCTGCTGTTGAGGGGTATCGTGTTGCAATTAAAACCGGGACCGCGAAAAAAACAGAAAATGGTCGCTATGTTGATAAATACTTAGCTTATACCGCAGGCATTGCTCCTGCAAGTGATCCTCGTTTCGCTCTAGTGGTATTAATTAATGATCCTAAAGCTGGGCAATATTATGGTGGTGCGATTTCAGCTCCGTTATTCTCAAAAATTATGGGATATACATTACGAGCCAACAATATTACACCAGATGGGCAAGAAGCATTGGATAAAATGGCGAAACGAACCGTGCGTCTGAATAAAGAAAAAAATGAACCACAGGCCGCACAAAGCAATTAACAGAATTTTATTAAGGTGCTTTTATGCGTCGATTGAGATCAATTTTAGCAGGTCAATTACCTGATATTTCATTGCATTCGATGACGTTAGACAGCCGTGCCGTAACGCATGGCTGTCTTTTCGTTGCAATAAAAGGCCATCAAGTCGATGGTCGTAGTTTTATTCCTCAGGCAATAGAAAAAGGCGCGGCAGCTGTACTCAGTGATACAGATGATGTTCAGCAACATGGACAGATCCAAATGTGTCAAAATGTGCCGATTATTGCATTTTACCAGTTGGCTGAGCGATTATCAGAGATAGCCGGATTATTTTATGGCATGCCTTCTCATCAATTGACATTAGTGGGCGTGACTGGTACGAATGGAAAAACGACTATTTCTCAATTGTTAGCGCAATGGACACAATTATTAGGCCATAAAAGTGCAGTCATGGGCACCATTGGTAATGGGCTATTCGGACAAATAAAAGAAGCACAAAATACTACTGGATCCGCTATTGAGATTCAGTCTTCTTTATCTGATTTTGTTAAGCTTGGTGCAGATTTTGCAGCTATTGAAGTGTCTTCACATGGATTAATACAACATCGCGTTGAAGCGCTACGTTTTGCGGCAGGCATTTTTACGAATTTAAGTCGTGATCACTTGGATTATCATGGCACAATGGACGCTTATGCAGCAGCAAAAAAACGATTGTTTAGTGAATTAGAAACTATTCACAAAATTATTAATGCTGATGATGAGATTGGTCGAAAATGGCTTAAAGAATTACCAGATGGCATAGCGGTAAGTTGTCAGCCTGACTTTATTCCTATGCAGAAAAAATGGTTAAAAGTGACCGCACTTACCTTTAATCAAGGCGGGGTGCATATTAAATTTGATTCCTATTGGGGGAATGGCGAATTACAAAGTCCTCTAATTGGTGCATTTAATGTGAGCAATTTGTTATTGGTTATGGCAACTTTACTGGCGCTGGGGTATCGACTAGAAGATTTGCTGAATACGGTTAATCAATTAACCGGTGTTTGTGGACGTATGGAGATGTTTACTGCAAGTGATAAACCGACAGCTATTGTGGATTATGCCCATACGCCTGATGCCTTAGAAAAGGCAATTGAAGCCGCTCGTTTACATTGTCCGGGACAATTGTGGTGTGTGTTTGGTTGTGGGGGAGATCGCGATGCGGGTAAGCGACCACTAATGGGGGCTATTGCAGAGCGTCTTGCTGATCAAGTGATTATTACTGATGATAATCCACGAACAGAAAACCCAGAGCGTATTATTGAAGACATTTTGGCGGGCTTGCAGTCGCCACAGTCAGCCCATGTCATTCATGGTCGTGAAAAAGCATTACAATTTGCGTTGAAAAGTGCGGTCAAAAATGATGTTGTTTTAGTCGCAGGTAAAGGGCATGAAGATTACCAAATTATCGGGACAAAAAAATCGTTTTTTTCCGATCGTGAGATTTTACAAACATTATTACAAGAAAAATAGATGATAACGTTATGATTACTCTTGATTTAAATACAGTGGCTCAGGCAATTAATGGCGAACTCATTGGCGAAAATAAGACGATCTCAGTAGTGAGTACGGACTCACGCTATTCTTGTGAAAATGGTTTATTTTTCGCTTTAAAAGGTGAGCATTTTGATGCTCATCAATACTTAGATAAAGCAATAGAACAAGGCGCGGTCGCTGTAGTCGTACAACAAGCAGATATGTCATTGTCTGTTCCTCAAATTGTGGTGGCGGACACTCGTCTTGCTTTGGGTTTATTGGCTAAATGGTTAAAACAGCAGATTAAGCCACTAACTGTCGCGATGACGGGATCGTCGGGGAAAACGACGGTCAAAGAAATGGCGGCAGCTATTTTACAAAATACTGCGGGTGAGCCAGATTTAGTGTTGTTTACTCATGGCAATTTTAATAATGATATTGGTGTGCCACTTATTTTATTACGTTTAACCCAACAGCATAAATTCGCGGTGATTGAACTTGGTGCAAATCATCAGGGAGAAATTGCGTATACCACAAATTTGGTGCAACCAGATGTTGCGTTGGTAAATAATGTCGCTGCTGCACATTTAGAGGGATTTGGTTCTATTGAAGGTGTGGCGAAAGCAAAAGGTGAAATTTATTTAGGTTTACAACCGAATGGTGTGGCTTTAGTCAATTGGGATTGTCATTATTTAGACAGCGAATGGCGGGCACCCATCGGGCAACATGAAGTCCGCTCGTTTTCTGCAAAGCACTCTCAAGCTGATTTTTATGCTAAAGATATTCATTATACCGAGCAAGGTGCAAATTTCATTTTATGTACACCACAAGGGGAAATTGCAATTCATCTACCTTATTTAGGGGAGCATAATGTGAGTAATGCTGTGGCTGCCGCTGCATTGACGACCTATGTGGGCGCAACATTGCCACAAATTAAAGCCGGATTAGAGCGTAAGTCTCAGGTTAAGGGACGTTTATTTCCAATAGAACCTTGTGAAAACTTGCTTTTACTTGATGATACTTACAATGCTAATGTGGATTCCTTACTATCTGCCATTCGTGTTTTACAAAAATATTCGGCATTTCGTATTTTTGTAGTTGGCGATATGGCGGAATTAGGTGAAAATAGTAAACTTTGTCACCAAGAGGTTGCAAATTTTGCAGCAGATAATCCGTTAGATATGGTGGTAAGCTTTGGGGAAGAAAGTGCGGTAATTAGCGCCTCTTGCCAAGGTCAACATTTTACAGATAAATCACAATTAGTGGCTTATCTTGAGCCAATAATTCAACAGAAATTAGAACATAATCAAAAAGTTGTCGTATTAGCAAAAGGATCACGTCGTATGCAAATGGAAACAGTGATTGATAAGTTAAAGGATCGTTTTTCATGTTAGTTTGGTTAGCTGAATATTTAGTACAATATCACACAATTTTTAATGTGATTTCTTATATTACTGTACGTGGCGTTATGGCGTTATTAACCGCGTTGTTAATTTCCCTTTGGATTGGGCCTAAGATTATTCGCCGTTTACAAGTATTGAAATTCGGGCAAGTTATTCGCGCAGAAGGCCCTGAAAGTCATTTGAGTAAAAAAGGCACACCAACGATGGGTGGCATCATGATTTTGATTGCTATTGGTATAAGTGTGTTGTTATGGGCGAATCTTGCAAACCCTTATATTTGGTTCAGTATGCTGATTTTATTTGGTTATGGCATAGTGGGGTTTGTAGATGATTATTATAAAGTCGTACGTAAGAATACAGATGGTTTGATTGCGCGTTGGAAATATTTCTGGTTATCTGCGATTGCGCTTGTTGCGGTGTTCGGTATGTATTGCTTGGGCAAAGATACAGATGCAACGCGCTTAGTTGTGCCATTTTTTAAAGAAATTATGCCACAATTAGGGTTGTTCTATATTGTATTGTCTTATTTTGTGATTGTGGGGACCAGTAATGCGGTGAATTTGACGGACGGTTTAGATGGTCTCGCCATTATGCCGACGGTTTTAGTTGCGGGCGCATTTGCGTTAATTGCATGGGCAACGGGAAATGTCAATTTCGCAGAATATTTGCATATTCCTTATATAAAATATAGCTCTGAATTAGTGGTATTTTGTACCGCGATTGTTGGGGCCGGTTTAGGTTTCTTATGGTTTAATACTTATCCCGCTCAAGTATTTATGGGGGATGTGGGTTCTCTTTCTCTTGGTGGAGCATTAGGTGTGGTTGCCGTATTGGTGCGCCAAGAATTATTACTTGTGATTATGGGTGGCGTGTTTGTGGTAGAAGCATTGTCTGTCATTTTACAAGTCGGCTCTTACAAATTGCGCAATAAACAACGCATTTTCCTAATGGCGCCTATTCATCATCATTATGAGAAAAAAGGCTGGCCAGAGCCTCGTGTTATCGTGCGCTTTTGGATTATATCTTTAATGTTGGTGCTAATTGGCTTGGTGACATTGAAATTGCGTTAATCTTGGATTGAAGAAAATAACATGCATTATCAGAATAAAAATATCACGGTTATCGGATTAGGCAAAACAGGCTTGTCAGTAGTCGATTTTTTACTTACTAAGCAAGCGAATGTCCGAGTAATTGACACGCGAGCGAATCCCACAGGCACAGATAAACTCGCGGCAAATGTGCCATTACACACTGGCTCTCTCAATCAACAATGGTTATTAGAAAGTGATATTATTGTGATTAGTCCAGGTTTAGCTGTAAAAACGCCTGAAATTCAAACCGCGCTTTCTGCCGGTGTTGAGGTGATTGGTGATATTGAGTTATTTTGTCGTGAAGCGAATAAGCCTATTATTGCTATTACAGGCTCAAATGGTAAAAGCACGGTAACGAGCCTTGTGGCGGAAATGGCGAAAGCGTCTGGATTGAAAACCGGAATGGGCGGTAACATTGGCATTCCGGCCTTGTCTTTGCTCAATGATGATTATGATATTTATGTTCTTGAATTATCAAGTTTTCAGTTAGAAACGACTTATAGTTTAAAAGCGATTTCTGCGACGGTACTTAACGTGACAGAGGATCATATGGATCGCTATGTGGATTTAGAAGATTACCGCCAAGCCAAATTACGTATTTATGAAAATTGTCAAACTGCAGTGATTAATAGTGAAGACCCACTCACAATGGCTGAAAGTATAAAAAATGCCGTGAGTTTTGGGGAAGATAATGGGGATTATTGGCTGAAAACAGAGGCTGATGGTTCGCAATTATTAATGGCCCATGATAGCCCTTTCCTGCCATGCTCTGAAGCTCGATTAACAGGGCGACATAATCAAATGAATATGCTTGCCGCTATTGCCCTTGCTCAAGGGGCGGGGATAAAAAATACGGGTATTTTGACCGCACTTCGTGAATTTGGCGGTTTAGCCCATCGCTTCCAATTAGCCCACGAAGCGAATGGTGTAAGCTGGATTAATGATTCTAAGGCAACGAATGTGGGCAGTACAGTTGCCGCTTTAAATGGTTTACAAGTCGCAGGTAAATTATATTTATTATTGGGTGGCGATGGCAAAGGCGCGGATTTTTCTGAGCTTGCGGCCTTAATCAATGAGTCTCATATTTATTGTTATTGTTTTGGGCGTGATGGTAAACAATTAGCTGAATTATCCGCGCAAAGTCAGTTATTTGACACAATGGAACAGGCCATAGATGCAATTCGCCCACGCTTAGAAGTGGGGGATATGGTATTATTGTCCCCCGCTTGTGCAAGTTTAGATCAATTTTCAAGTTTTGAACAACGTGGTGAGATATTTACGCATTTAGCAAAATGTAGTTAATTTGAGATAAAAAATGGGATTTTTACAGGATTTTAAGCAAAGTTATGAACGCTGGACGCAAATGACACCAAGTAATTTGCTCTATGATCGCACATTGCTATGGTTATTTTTTATTTTACTATTAATTGGTTTAGTGATGGTAACGTCAGCTTCTATTCCGGTCGGTACGCGTTTATTTGATGATCCGTTCTATTTTGCTAAGCGTGATGGGATTTATCTCTTTTTATCTGTTGGACTCGCTTATTTCTTTTTGCAAGTGCCTATGAATCGTTGGCAGCAATGGCATGTATATATTTTCTTTGCGGCATTAATTTTTCTTGTGCTAGTTATGATTCCGGGTATTGGGCGTGAAGTGAACGGGGCAAGGCGCTGGATTCCTCTTGGGCCATTGAACTTTCAGCCTGCTGAATTTGCGAAATTAGCCCTAACTTGTTATTTATCGAGTTATTTTGTGCGTAAATATGATGAAGTTCGTAGTAAGCAATTAAGCGCATTCAAACCTTTTCTTGTTGTTGCCGCTTTTGGGGTTTTATTATTGCAGCAGCCGGACTTAGGAAGTGCGGTAGTATTAGTTGTGATTACCTTTGGTTTGTTATTTATTGTTGGCGCAAAAATTTGGCAATTTATTGGATTGATAGCCGTAGTTATCTTCCTTTTTGTGGTGCTGGTGCTTTCCTCTGCTTATCGTTTAAAACGGATAACTGCGTTTATGGATCCGTTTAAAGACCCTTATGGGACTGGTTTCCAATTATCTAACTCTTTAATGGCATTTGGTCGGGGTGAATTTTGGGGAGAGGGGTTAGGTAACTCAATTCAAAAATTAGAATATTTACCTGAAGCACATACTGACTTTGTGATGGCTGTAGTAGGAGAGGAATTTGGCCTACTCGGTATTACCGTGATGATCTTTTTATTGGGCGCATTAATTGTCCGAGCAATGAAAATTGGGCGAGAATCTTTACAACTAGAACAACGTTTCGGTGGTTTTTTTGCCTTTGGAATTAGCTTTTGGATTTTCTTTCAAGGCTTTGTGAATTTAGGTATGGCATTGGGCTTATTGCCAACGAAAGGCTTAACCTTTCCATTAGTAAGTTATGGTGGTTCGAGTTTAATTACGATGTCTATCACAATAGCTATTTTATTACGTATTGACCATGAAAACCGTGTGATGCGCAGTGGTCATGCGCATTTACGAGATGATTAACATGACACAGAATAAACGATTATTAGTGATGGCCGGTGGAACCGGTGGACACGTATTTCCTGCCATTGCGGTAGCACAAGAATTACAACAACAAGGTTGGGAGATTTGTTGGTTAGGTACGAAAGATCGTATGGAGGCCACCTTAGTGCCGAAGCATGGTATTCCAATTCAGTTTATTCAAATTGAAGGTTTACGCGATCGTGGTATAAGGCCACTACTCACCGCGCCCTTTGCGATTATTCGAGCAATTTGGCAAGCGCGAAAAATTATCAAAAATTATCAACCTCATGCAGTACTTGGTATGGGAGGCTATGTCTCAGGGCCTGGCGGTGTTGCAGCAAAATTATGTCATGTGCCAGTTATTTTACATGAGCAAAATGCAGTGGCGGGTTTGACAAATAAATGGCTATCAAAATTAGCAGCCCGTGTATTGCAAGCTTTTCCCACCGCATTTCCGGCAGCAGAAGTGGTTGGGAATCCAGTGCGCCAATCTTTATTCGCAATGCCAAGTCCTCAAACGCGTTTTGCAGAACGTAGCGGTAAATTACGTGTTTTAGTGGTTGGCGGGAGTCAAGGGGCTCGAGTGTTAAATCTGACGGTGCCGAAAATGGTTGAGCAATTGTCGGATAAATTAGAGGTTCGTCATCAAGTGGGTAAAGGATCTTTGGAAAAAGTGACCGCACTTTATCCACAAAATGCGCAAGTTTCTGTAATGGAGTTTATTGATAATATGGCTGAAGCTTATGCATGGGCCGATATTGTGATTTGTCGTTCGGGAGCGTTAACGGTTAGCGAAATTGCAGCAATCGGCGTGCCTGCGATATTCGTGCCTTTCCAGCATAAGGATCAGCAACAATACCTAAACGCAAAATATTTGGCTGATGTGGGTGCTGCGAAAATTGTGCAGCAAGCAGATTTAACACCGGAAGTGTTAGTTCAATATTTGACAGAGCTTGATCGTGAAAAATTGTTAGCGATGGCTATCAAGGCAAAAGAAATGGCAAAACCTTTAGCCGCAAAACGTGTGGCGGATGTAATTATTGAAAATGCCAATGAGTAAAAAAGAGAAGATTATGACAAAACAAGACTTACAACAACGTATTCGTTGTGTTGTACCAGAAATGCGCCGTGTGAGCCAAATTCATTTTGTTGGGATTGGTGGAGCCGGTATGGGTGGTATAGCTGAAGTGTTATTGAACGAAGGTTATATTATTACAGGTTCAGATATTGCAGAAAGTGCGGTTACACAACGTTTAATTTCTTTAGGTGCAACGATTTTCTTTGAGCATAAGGCCGAAAATATAGAAAATGCGAGTGTTGTTGTGGTGTCAAGTGCGATTAAGGCGGATAATATTGAGGTTGTTGCAGCAAAAGATAAACGCATTCCAGTGATTCAGCGAGCACAAATGTTAGCTGAAATTATGCGTTTTCGACATGGTATTGCAATTGCGGGAACACATGGAAAAACCACGACAACCGCGATGGTTTCTATGATTTATGCTCAAGCAGGACTGGATCCAACTTTTGTGAACGGTGGTTTAGTGAAATCAGCGGGTACAAATGCACATCTTGGGGCGAGCCGTTATTTAATTGCCGAAGCTGACGAAAGTGATGCGTCTTTCTTACATTTGCAACCGATGGTTTCAGTGGTGACGAATATTGAGCCAGATCACATGGAAACTTATCATGGTGATTTTGATGAGATGAAACGGACTTATGTGAATTTCTTACATAACTTACCATTTTATGGCTTAGCTGTGATGTGTGCAGATGATCCTGTTTTGCGAGAGTTAGAAGCACAGGTAGGACGACAAGTTATTACCTATGGTTTTAGCGAAGACGCAGATTATCGTATTGAAGATTATCAGCAAACAGGCTTTCAGGGGCATTATGCAGTGATTACACCGAATGGTGAACGTATTGATGTGCTGTTGAATGTGCCAGGTAAGCATAATGCGCTAAATGCAACGGCGGCGTTAGCTGTTGCAAAAGAAGAAGGGATTGATAATGAATCTATTTTAGCCGCATTAGCAGATTTTCAGGGGGCTGGACGTCGTTTTGACCAATTAGGGCAATTTATTCGTCCAAATGGAAAAGTTATGTTAGTAGATGATTATGGTCATCACCCAACAGAAGTCAATGTGACTATTCAAGCTGCTCGTCAAGGGTGGGAGAATAAAAGGATTGTAATGGTGTTTCAGCCACATCGTTATTCTCGAACCCGTGATTTATTTGATGATTTTGTACAAGTCCTGTCACAGGTTGATATTTTAATTATGCTTGATGTTTATGCGGCGGGTGAAGCGCCAATTGCGGGAGCTGATAGTCGGTCTTTGTGTCGTTCTATCCGAAATTTAGGCAAAGTTGATCCTATTTTGGTAGCCGATCATGCACAGCTACCTGAAATTATGGATCAAGTATTACAAGATGGCGATCTTATCTTGGCTCAAGGTGCTGGGAATGTCAGCCGTTTGTCTCGTAACTTAGTTGAACTGTGGACGACAAACTAAGGTGCGATCTATTTTGTGGGATGTGTCGTGCATTCTGAATAAGATTTAGTTGAATATAAAAGGGATTGTCCCTATAAATGATGAGAATGAGATAATATGAAGCCTTTAAAACAACAAAAAATTGCGGTGTTATTCGGTGGTACATCTGCTGAGCGTGAAGTGTCTTTAAATTCAGGGGTAGCTGTGTTAGCTGCCTTACAAGCTCAAGGCTATAATGCACATGGTATTGATACCAAAGCTTTTCCGGTTGAAAATTTAAAAGAAGAAGGCTTTGAACGGGTATTTAATATTTTACATGGTCGCGGTGGTGAAGATGGTACATTGCAAGGGTTATTAGAGCAATTAGGTATTCCTTACACTGGATGTGGTGTGATGACCTCAGCCTTAACGATGGATAAAATGCGCACAAAGATGTTATGGAAAGCATTTGGATTGCCTATTGCCGATATGGAAATTGTTTATAAACATCAATTTAGCGAACTAAACCCGTCAGAAGTTGTCAAAAAATTAGGTCTGCCACTCATGGTTAAACCTTCTCAAGAAGGGTCAAGCGTAGGGTTAACGAAAGTTAAAACTGAAGAGCAGTTAAAAAGTGCGGTGGAATTTGCCTTAAAATATGACAATACAGTATTAATTGAAGAATGGTTAGATGGCGACGAGTTTTCTGTGCCGGTACTGGATGGTGAAGTATTGCCTGCGGTTAGAATTGTCCCAGAAGGAGAGTTCTATGATTATGAGGCGAAGTATGTTTCGGATAATACTCAATATTTTTGCCCAGCCGGTTTAAGTGATGAGCGTGAACAGGAGATTCGTCGATTAGTTAAACAAGCTTATGATGTTGTGGGTTGCCGTGGTTGGAGCCGTATTGATGTGATGGCGGATAGTAAAGGACAGTTTCGCTTGGTAGAGGTAAACACGACACCGGGTATGACGAGCCATAGTTTGTTCCCTAAATCAGCCAAAACAGTTGGTTATTCTTTTGAGCAATTAGTCGCGAAAATTTTGGAGCTTAGCGTTTAATGAATGTATTAAAACGCAAAACGGCACAGAATGTCCGTTATGGTGAACAGCGGCATGGTTTTTTTATGCTGATAAAACCATTGCTTGTGTTATTATGCGTTGGCGTGTTGTATTTTATTTATGCAAATTGGCAAGGTTGGTTAGAAAAATTAGATAATAAGCCAATTAGTGCTTTTGCTTTGGCGGGGGCACCACAATTTACGACTTACACAGATGTACGTGATGTTATCCTCGAAATGGGAGACTTAAAAGGGTATTTTGGGCAAGATGTGGACTTAATTCGGGCAAAAATTGAGTCTTTGCCATGGATTAAGGGCGCGATTGTTCGAAAAATTTGGCCAGACCGTTTGAGTATTTGGGTAACAGAATATCAGCCAGCAGCCATTTGGAACGACACCCAGCTAGTGTCACCTCAAGGGGAAATTTTTAAATTACCTTTTGATAAGTTAAAAAATCCGAATTTACCTCAACTATCAGGCCCGGATTTTCAAAGCCAAGTTGTTTTAGCTGCATGGAGCCAGATTTTTAGAGAACTAAGAGCAAAAAATTTATCGTTAAAATCTGTAGGAGTCGATGAACGCGGTTCTTGGCAAATTGTGCTGGATAATGATGTATTATTAAAGCTTGGGCGTGGAGAGTGGACGAAAAAAATTGAGCGTTTTGTGACAATTTATCCACAAATTGAAGTGCCTGAACATAAAAAATTATCTTATGTAGATTTGCGCTATAATGTTGGGGCAGCCGTCGGATTTGTTGACGATATTAATGCGGTAGAATAATCAGAAAAATTAACAAAAAATATGTGAAGTAAATATGGCAAAGATAGTGGAATCAAAAACAGTTGTGGGATTAGAAGTGGGGACTTCTAAAGTAGTGGCCGTGGTTGGTGAAGTGTTACCTGATGGTGTTGTGAACGTATTGGGTATGGGGAGTTGTCCTTCACGTGGTATTGATAAAGGTGGAATTACAGATTTAGATGCGGTTGTGCATTCTATTCAACGAGCCATTGAGGCAGCAGAATCTGTAGCAGATTGTCAAATAATGAGCGTGACGTTGGCGATTACCGGTGAACACATTCAAAGCATCAATGAGAGCGGTCTTGCACCTATAGTTGATGGCGAGGTCACACAAGATGAAATTGATTCCGCTATGTATACGGCAAGTTCAGTTAAAATGTCGGAAGGACTGTCGGTATTACATGTTATTCCTCAAGAATTTGCAGTAGACAGACAGTTTAATATTAAAAACCCATTAGGTTTACAGGGAATGCGTCTCAAAGCACAGGCACACTTAATCGCTTGTCACCAAGATTGGTTAAAGAATCTGAAAAAAGCGGTGGAACGCTGTAAACTAAAAGTCGATGAGGTCGTATTTTCAGGTTTAGCTTCAGGCTATTCGGTATTAACTGAAGATGAAAAAGAGTTAGGGGTGTGCCTGATTGATATCGGTGGTGGGACAATGGATATTATGGTTTATACCAACGGCGCACTACGATTCAGTAAGGTAATTCCTTATGCTGGTAATATTGTCACTGATGATGTTGCTTACATGTTTACGACATCACGTACTAAAGCGGAAGAAATTAAAGTCAATTATGGTAGTGCAATGACACCACCAAGTTTGCACCCTGAGAAAAAAATCGAGGTTTTAGGCGTGGGCGGGAGACCACCACGTACCTTAACTAAAGAAAGCCTTTCTGAAATTACCTCTGCGCGTTATGCCGAATTATTTGAGTTGGTAAAAAAAGAATTGGCAAAATTGCGAGCTGAATTATCTGAACGTCAAATGAAGTCCGAGTTAATTGCTGGAATTGTATTGACTGGTGGCGGTTCGCAAATTGAAGATGCAGCGCAATGTGCTGCAGATGTATTTGGATCGCAAGTTCGCATTGGTAGTCCGTTGAATTTAACAGGGTTAACGGATTATGTAGATAAACCACAATATGCGACAGTATTAGGACTTTTACACTATAGCCACCATAATGATCATGATGGCTTAATGCGTGATAGTTTTCAAAACGAAGAAGGTTTTGGAGGAAAAACTTTTGGTATTTTGAAAAAAATCTTTAATAAAGTGAAGTCAGAGTTTTGAGAATTGAGATTTTTCATCTACAATAGGAATAATTTAGGTTTAATATCATGCTAACTGTTGGTGTTGGCATACACGGAGAATAAAAATGTTTGAGCCAGTCGAGTACGAATCATATCAAGAAGGCGCCATCATCAAGGTGATTGGCGTAGGTGGTGGTGGCGGTAATGCCTTAAACCATATGGTTCAGAGTATGGGAAACCATGCTGAAATTAGCCAGATGGTCAATGGTATTCAAAGCTATGGCAGTTTTGATGCGGCAGACCAACATGCTAGCATTGGCTTCTTTGTGGTGAATACCGATGCCCAAGCTTTGCGCAAAAGCAAAGTCACTCAAACAATTCAAATTGGTAATGAAAGAACCAAAGGATTAGGGGCTGGCGCAAATCCAAATATCGGCCGAGAAGCGGCAGAGGAAGATCAGGATGCCATTCGTGCAATGTTAGAAGGGGCGGATATGGTATTTATTGCTGCTGGTATGGGCGGTGGAACCGGAACTGGGGCTGCCCCTGTGGTGGCGCAAATTGCCAAAGAATTAGGTATTTTAACCGTTGCAGTTGTAACGAAACCCTTTGTTTTTGAAGGGAAAAAACGTATGCATTATGCAGAATTGGGGATCCAAGAACTGTCTAAGCACGTTGATTCTTTGATTGTTATTCCTAATGAAAAATTATTAAAAGTACTTGGCAAAAATATCTCACTTATTGATGCATTCTCTGCGGCTAATGATATTTTAAATAATTCTGTACGCGGTATCTCTGACATGATTACCTCTCCGGGTTTGATTAACGTGGACTTTGCTGACGTACGTACAGTTATGTCTGAAATGGGACATGCCATGATGGGAACTGGAATTGGTTCTGGAGACGTTGGTGATGGTCGTGCAGAAAAGGCTGCTCAAGAAGCGGTTGCTAGCCCATTGTTGGAAGATATTGATCTTTCGGGTGCAAAAGGCGTATTGGTGAATATTTCTGCTGGACTGAATTTAACCTTAGATGAGTTTCGTGCTGTCGGTGATACTGTACGTGCATTTGCTTCAGAAGATGCGACAGTAATTGTCGGTACAAGTTTAATGCCTGAATTAGAAGATGAAATTCGTGTGACTATCGTTGCGACAGGTATCGGTGCAAATACCTCAGCTGAGGCAATGATGCCAAAACAACGTATGATGGGTGTTGCGACTCCAACACAGGGGACCGCACATGGATTTGAACCTGCTCATCAACCGTTACAAGGAACACAAAGCCATCATCAGTATGGGGCCGGTCGTGTCGAGCCTAAAAATGAATTCGATCTTCCACCTGCAGCAAGAAATTTAAAATCAGAAGATGAAAAATTGCTGAATGTGGCTGCATTTTTGCGTAAAAATAATAATGCAGATTAATTATTTATGTGTGATAGCATAAGTAGGTACATATATGATTAAGCAAAGAACATTAAAACAAAGCATTAAAGTAACAGGTGTTGGATTACATAGTGGTCGCAAAGTGACATTAACATTGCGTCCAGCCACTGTGAATACAGGTGTGATTTATCGTCGAACAGACCTTAATCCTCCGGTATCTTTCCCCGCAGATGCAAATTCTATTCGTGACACTATGCTTTGTACGTGTTTAGTGAATGATGATGGTGTTCGTATTTCTACAGTAGAGCACCTCAATGCTGCATTAGCTGGTTTAGGTATTGATAATATCATTGTTGAAGTTGATGCGCCTGAAATACCTATTATGGATGGCAGTGCGAGTCCATTTATTTACTTGTTATTAGATGCAGGTATTGAAGAACAAAATGCAGCGAAGAAGTTTATTCGTGTAAAACAAAAAATCCGTGTTGAAGACGGTGATAAATGGGCGGAGTTTGCGCCTTATAATGGTTTTCGTTTAGATTTTACTATTGATTTTAATCATCCTGCAATTAGCAAGAATGTATGCCATTATACGATGGACTTCTCTGCTCAAGCTTTTGTTCATCAAATTAGCCGTGCGCGTACGTTTGGCTTTATGAAAGATATTGAGTACTTGCAATCACAAGGATTAGCGCTGGGCGGAAGTTTGGATAATGCAATAGTACTAGATGATTATCGTATCTTAAATGAAGAAGGTTTGCGTTTCCAAGATGAGCTTGTGCGCCATAAAATGCTTGATGCGATCGGTGATTTATTTATGTGTGGATATAACATTATTGGTGATTTTAAAGCCTATAAATCAGGACATGGTTTGAATAATATGTTATTACGCGCGTTACTGGATAATCAAGAAGCGTGGGAGTTTGTGAGCTTTGATGACAAGGCAGACATTCCACAAGGTTATACTGTTCCAACTCAAGTGCTGATCTAATGGCAATAGACTAATTCAAATAAAAGCTATATTTTAACGATATAGCTTTTTTTATATGAGGAATACTATATGAAAACGTTTGTTAAATTGACCGCTCTTTCATTATTAATGAGTTCAGCGACTGCAATTGCTTATGAAACAGATAAGGTTTATCAATTCACCGTATTACATACTAATGATTTACACGGTCATTTCTGGCCAAATGAGCGTGGTGAATATGGCTTAGCCGCACAAAAAACCTTGATTGATAAAATTAGAACAGAAGTTGAAACAAAAGGTGGTACCGTTCTGTTATTAAATGCTGGAGATATTAATACCGGCGTGCCTGAATCAGATTTACAAAATGCAAGACCTGATATCGAGGGAATGAATGTGATTGGGTATGACGCGATGACGTTGGGGAATCATGAGTTTGATAATCCGTTGCAATTGTTAGAAATGCAAGAAAAGTGGGCAAAATTCCCATTTCTTGCGGCAAATGTGCGATTAAATAAAACAAATGAACTTTTAGTGAAGCCTTATACTGTGCTGGATAAACAGGGACTTAAAATAGCGGTTGTAGGATTAACAACGGAGGATACAGCAAAATTAGGTAATCCAGAGTTTATGGGGGCCGTCACATTCAATGATCCAACTGAGACTGCCAAGCAAGTGTTAGCACAGCTAGACAAAAACGAAAAGCCAGATGTCAAAATTGCACTAACCCATATGGGATATTATTCTGATGGAAAGCATGGTTCAAATGCGCCTGGTGATGTTTCTATGGTACGAAACTTGCCACTAAACGCTTTTGATATGGTTATTGGTGGGCATACACATGACACAGTATGCGTTGATGAAAAAGGGAAAATTGTTGAAGATTATGCCCCTACCCAAGCTTGTAAACCTGATTTTCAAAATGGTACTTGGATTATGCAAGCGGGTGAATGGGGAAAATATGTAGGGCGTGCTGATTTCGAGTTTAAAAATGGTGAATTAAATCTAGTTGATTATACATTGATCCCTGTAAATTTAAAACAAAAGACCACAAATGCAGAGGGGAAATCAGAATATGTGCTATATGAAAATGAGATTCCACAAGATGCACAACTTATGGAGCAGCTTAAAGCCTATCAAGATAAAGGCGATGAGTTATTAGGGGTAAAAGTCGGAGAAGTCAAAGGAAAGTTAGAGGGAGATCGCAAGGTTGTTCGTTTCCATCAAACGAATCTTGGTCATTTAATTGGTGAAGCACAGCGTGAAAGAGTCAATGCGGATTTTGCGATTGTCGGTTCAGGTGGTATACGTGACTCTATTTTAGAAGGCGATGTCACGTATAAAGATATTTTGAAAGTACAACCATTTGGAAATATTTTGACTTACTTTGAATTAAAAGGCCGTGATTTATTGGACTATCTTAATGTTGTCGCATTTAAAGAGGTGGATTCAGGTGCTTATCCACAATTTAGCCGAGATATTAGCATGATCGTTGATCTGAAAAATAAACAATTGAAGGACATTAAAATTCAAAATCAGGATTTTGATCCTAATAAAGTTTATCGTATTGCAATTTTGAGTTATTGGGCTGCTGGAGGTGATGGCTATCCGGTAGTAACAAACCACCCAACTTATGTAAATACAGGATTTGTTGATGCTGAGGTGTTAAAAGAATTTTTTATCAAAAATAGCCCTATTGATGCCCATCAATTTGAACCCAATAATGCAGTTGTTTTTCAAGAATAAGGTTTTTTGATGAAATATAAAAACTTACGAGATTTCCTTGAGTTATTAGAGCAACAAGGTGAGTTGAAACGGATTAAACAGGAAATTGATCCCTATTTAGAAATGACGGAAATTTCTGACCGCACTTTGCGTGCTGGTGGGCCGGCTTTGCTATTTGAAAATCCAAAGGGATTCAATATGCCAGTGCTGTGTAATTTATTTGGCACACCCAAACGTGTGGCTTTGGGTATGGGGCAGGAAGACGTTTTAGCATTACGTGAAGTAGGTAAATTACTTGCGTTTTTAAAAGAGCCTGAGCCTCCGAAAGGTTTTAAGGATTTACTTTCAACATTGCCACAATTTAAACAAGTCTTAAATATGCCGACAAAAGTGTTGGGTAAGGCTGATTGTCAGCAAATTATATGGCAAGGGGATAAGGTTGACTTATATCAGTTGCCGATCATGCAGTGCTGGAAAGATGATATTGCCCCTCTCGTCACTTGGGGATTAACGGTAACGAAAGGGCCTTATAAAAAGCGACAAAATTTGGGTATTTATCGCCAACAGTTAATCGGCAAAAACAAACTAATCATGCGTTGGCTGTCTCATCGAGGTGGTGCTTTAGATTTTCAGGAATGGCAAGAGGCTAATCCTGGCCAACCTTTCCCTGTTTCTGTGGCGCTAGGGGCAGATCCTGCGACGATTTTAAGTGCGGTAACACCGATTCCTGACAGCTTATCAGAATATGCCTTTGCAGGTTTATTACGGGGAAATAAAACGGAAGTCGTTAAATCGGTAAGTAATGATCTCGAAGTGCCGGCTAGTGCAGAAATTGTATTAGAAGGGTATATCGATCCAGAGGAAAAGGCTTTAGAGGGGCCTTATGGCGATCATACTGGATATTATAATGAGCAGGAATATTTTCCTGTGTTTACAGTCACACATATCACCATGCGACAAAATCCTATTTACCATTCTACTTATACGGGGCGTCCGCCTGATGAGCCTGCGGTATTAGGAGAAGCGTTGAATGAAGTATTTATTCCTATTCTACAAAAACAATTCCCTGAAATTGTGGATTTTTATTTGCCACCTGAGGGCTGTTCTTATCGTTTAGCTGTAGTGACAATGAAAAAGCAATATGCAGGGCATGCAAAACGCGTAATGATGGGCGTTTGGTCTTTTTTGCGCCAATTCATGTATACGAAGTTTGTTATTGTATGTGATGAAGACGTGAATGCACGAGATTGGAAAGATGTCATTTGGGCGATGACGACGCGTTGTGATCCGGGACGAGATTTGACATTGGTTGAAAATACGCCTATTGATTATTTAGATTTTGCCTCACCGGTTGCGGGATTGGGATCTAAAATGGGAATTGATGCCACGAATAAATGGCCTGGTGAAACCTCAAGAGAATGGGGGATACCAATTAAAAAAGATCCAAATATTGTTAAACGTATTGATGAGATTTGGGACAGTTTGGGTATTTTTGAGGATTCATAATCTAATAAAGATAGGACAGAACATAGCCCGTCCTATCTTATAAGATTTAAGCTAGAATTTTATTTAATTCTGCGCTAACACTTTCAACTTTTTGTGTACCATCTAAACGGAAATATTGAGTATTGCCCGTTTTAGCTTCTTCTTGATAATAATCCACTAATGGTTTTGTGGTGGTATGGTAAACTTTTAAGCGATCAAGAACGGTCTCCGGTTTGTCATCAGCGCGAATAACAAGATCTTCTCCGGTGATGTCGTCTTTACCTTCTACTTTAGGAGGATTATAAACAATATGATAAGATCGCCCTGAAGCAGGGTGAACACGACGGCCGCTCATACGCTCGACAATCACTTCATCAGGCACATCAAATTCCAGTACATAATCAATATTAATACCCGCTGATTTCAATGCATCTGCTTGTGGAATAGTACGAGGGAAGCCATCTAATAAGAAACCATCTTTACAATCTGCTTGGGAAACGCGATCTTTTACTAATGCAATAATTAAATCATCTGGAACTAATTGACCCGCATCCATCAGTGTTTTAGCTTGTTGGCCTAATTCAGAACCGGATTTAATTGCTGCACGTAACATATCACCAGTTGAAATTTGTGGGATATTAAATTTGTTCATAATAAATTGTGCTTGTGTGCCTTTACCCGCTCCTGGAGCGCCTAATAAAATTATTTTCATTGTTAACCTCTGTAAATTAAATCAATCTAGCATACCATACCGCTGTTAAGAGATAAACTCAAGTGCGGTCTGATTTTTTTATTTATTTTGTCGAAAAAATTGAAGAAAATGCGCAAGCCATATTTTGAATAAAAATACATTTTTACAGAAATTATGCTATTATCTGACCATCTAGAGTTGATTAAGATTGAGTTGGCATAAGGCTATGAATATTCGTTGGAACATAATTTTAGGGCTGATTGTTCTCGTCTTGTTAGGTTGGTTTTATTCGTTAAATCAAAGTAACCATGATTTGAGCGAGCTAATTAAAAAAGACGAGAGTCCAGAATATGTTGGACAAAAGATGGAAACCATATTGTATTCGCCCACCGGAAAAAAACAATATGTAGGGCGAGCAGAGACGGTTTCGCATTATGATAATGATGGGCATACAGAGTTTACAAAGCCAATATTATATTTATATGATATTGAAGGAAAAAATGCAGAACAACAAAGTTGGATGCTAAGTGCAGACACTGCAGTATTGACGAAAGATCGTATGCTATATTTAGAGGGAAATGTTGTTGCTAAAAGTTTGTTGCCTGATTCACGCTTGCAACGAGTGGAAACAGAGAAGGCGCAATTCAATTTAACGACACACGATATTAGTTCTGATACAATGGTGAAAATCAATGGGCAGAATTTTATTACAACAGGGCAGAAGTTGACAGGAAATTTGCAACAGCAGATTGCAACATTAAAGGAACAGGTTAAAACATATTATGAAGTCAATAACCAATAAATTTATATTAATGGGGATTATGTTGGGTTGTACGTTCCCCGCGTTTGCTTTGAAAGATGATACTAATCAACCCATTAATATTGAATCAGATAATCAATCATTAGATTTAGAAAATAATGTTGTGACATTTACAGATAATGTTGTCATTACACAAGGCTCTATTTTGATTAAAGCACAAAAAGTGGTGATCACTCGTCCTGAGAAAGATTCTGGGAAAAAAGAAACAGTGGAAGCTTTTGGTAATCCTGTGACTTTTCATCAAATGCTAGATGATGGAAAGCCGGTTGATGGCCGTGCGCAAAAAGTGCACTATGATTTAGGGCAAGAATTTTTGACCTTAACGGGCAATGCGGAACTTAAGCAATTAGATAGTAAGATCAATGGTAATGTGATCACCTATGATGTGAAGAAACAACAATTAAAAGCGACAGGTTCGGCAAAATCGCGCGTGAAAACTATTTTGATTCCATCGCAGTTAAATAATCAGAAATAAGGTCTTGTTATGTCGATTCTTTATGCAGAAAACTTAGCAAAAAGCTATAAAAGCCGTAAAGTGGTGGAAGATGTTAGCTTAACGGTCAATTCTGGTGAAATTGTCGGGCTATTAGGGCCAAATGGTGCAGGCAAAACAACGACTTTTTATATGGTTGTAGGTTTAGTGCGCCATGATCAAGGTAAAATTTGTATTGATGATGAAGATATTAGTTTGTTGCCTATGCACAATCGCGCGCAACGTGGTGTGGGATATTTACCGCAAGAAGCTTCGATCTTCCGCCGATTGAGTGTATATGATAATTTGATGGCAGTATTAGAAATTCGCAAAGATCTGACCGCACTTCAGCGACAAGAACGGGCAGACGAATTAATTGAAGAGTTTAATATTGGCCATATTCGGGACAGTTTAGGGCAATCGTTGTCAGGGGGAGAACGACGCCGCGTTGAAATTGCCCGTGCGTTGGCGGCGAACCCAAAATTTATTTTGTTAGATGAACCTTTTGCGGGTGTTGATCCGATTTCCGTCATAGACATTAAGAAAATTATTGTGGATTTACGTGATCGAGGATTAGGGGTGCTGATCACCGATCATAATGTACGAGAAACCCTTGATGTCTGTGAACGTGCTTATATTGTGAGTGCGGGCCATATGATTGCCAATGGAACACCAGAGGAAATTCTGAATAATGAGCAAGTTAAGCGTGTTTATTTAGGTGAGCAATTTAAATTATAACGTGATGAAAATTACAGACCTATTACCCACACAAAATATCCGTCAAGGGATTTTGTGTTCCAGTAAAAAACGCGTGCTTGAAGTGATAGCAAATATTGCTGCCGAACATCAGAATCTGGAGCCTCATCTTTGTTTTGAGCAGTTATGCGCCCGCGAGAAGCTGGGCTGTACTAGCTTAGGTGGCGGCGTTGCGCTCCCTCATGCAAAATTAGCAGGGGGAGAGAAGCCTGTAGCAGTATTTTTACAATTAGATACAGCGATTGATTTTTCTGCAGCAGATAGACGAGATGTGGATTTATTTTTTGCATTACTCATTCCGGAACACTATTGCGATGCATTCAAAATACACCTTGCACGACTTGCAGAATGTCTGACAGATAAGAGTTTGTGTAAGCAATTACGTAATGCGCAAAGTGCGGAGGAAATTTGGGAAATTTTTGAGCATATTGAGATATGATATGCTCTTAGTTAGCTATATAGATTTAACAAATTAAGAGGTTAAATAGATGGAACTGATAATTGTCAGCGGTCGTTCTGGTGCCGGGAAATCCGTAGCATTGCGCGCCCTTGAAGATATGGGATATTATTGTGTCGATAATTTACCATTCGATTTACTTCCTCAATTGGTAGATAACTTATCTCCAAATCAAACCTCCGCAGCCATTAGCCTTGATATTCGTAATTTACCTCATTCACCTAATATACTCGATGATCTGTTGTTGCAAATTTCAGAATATCACCAAGTCAAAATTATTTTTCTCGAAGCTGAACGGAGCGCATTAATTCGCCGTTATAGCGACTCTCGCCGTTTACACCCTCTATCTATTAATGATATTTCTTTGGAAAACGCGATTGACATGGAGCGAGAGCATCTCGATCCATTGGTTCAGCATGCGAATTTAATTGTGGATACGACAGAAATTTCTACTCATGAACTTGCTGAGCGTTTACGCGAATTTTTGCGTGGCAATACAGATAAAGAACTCAAAATAATTGTGCAATCTTTTGGTTTTAAATACGGTATTCCTCTTGATGCTGACTATGTTTTTGATGTTCGTTTTTTGCCTAACCCGCATTGGAATGCAGCTTTACGCCCGATGACTGGTTTAGATGAACCGGTTATCGAGTTTTTGAATAAACATGTTGAGGTACATAATTTTATTTATTTAACACGTAATTATTTAGAAACTTGGTTGCCGATGTTAGAACAAAATAATCGTAGTTACTTAACTATCGCGATTGGTTGTACGGGAGGAAAGCATCGCTCAGTGTACATTGCACAGCAATTAGGAGAATATTTCCAATCTCGAGGAAAAAAAGTCAAAATTCAGCACAAGTCTTTGGAGAGAAATAAAAAATAAGATTCATCGATAGATTGTTAACTTATAAGAAAAAGTGATTTTCCAATGGCGTTTATTGCTTAATTAATATTTTTGATTATAATGCCCCCCGTTGTTCCGAATAGGTCGGTACTTAATTTTTTATAGGAAAGTGAAATGACAATGAATAAATATACTCCATATGTATTAGCGCTATTACGTATTATCGCAGGTTATATGTTTTTACTTCATGGTACAGCGAAGTTCTTTGAATTCCCAGTATCAATGACAGGTGGTAACGGTAGTGTGCCATTATTCTCTATGTACGGTATTGGTGGAATTATTGAAATTGTTGGCGGTATTTTAATTATTTTAGGTTTATTTACCCGTTTAGCAGGTTTTATTTTATCTGGTCAAATGGCGGTTGCCTATTTCTTAATTCATGCGACAGCAGCAGATATTTTATTACCTATCGTGAATAAAGGTGAATTAGCAGCATTATATTCCCTTGTGTTCTTATACTTTGTATTTTCTGGTCCAGGTGCGTTTGCTTTAGATAATAAACTTGGTAAAAAATAACCGCACTTTTAAGTATTCCCGAAAAAAGGCACATTTATTGTGCCTTTATTTTTGCCAGTATTGTTGCAATAAATCGACTAAATATTGCATAGCTTTTCCATAGTTAGCTTGCCGTGAACGTAGTCCCACCACAGGTACTAAATTTCCCTCCGTCTCAGCTTCTAAATCTAATTTGACCAAACGCCCTTGCATTAAAGCGGGCTCAGCGAGCTTTTCAGGCAAATCCGTCCAACCGGTATTATATTCTGCCAAGCTCATTAAATTATAATAACTATTGGAATACCAAGGTAGTGCGGATAAGGCATTACTAAAAAGATGTTCTTTTTGTTGCAAACTCCGATGAACCAAATGTCGATGGCGAGTTAAATCATCGAGAGAAATGGCAGTTTGTGTCGCTAAAGGGTGTTTAGGTGAGGCAACGGCAATAAAGCGATTATGACCCAAAAAGAACATATCAAACTCATTTTGCGTTGTGTAATTTTTATAAACTACTCCCAGTTGCGCTTGCCCTGTTGCTATCATGTTTTCTACATCAAATGTTGAAGCCGTAATAAGTTCAATAATTGTCATCGGGAATCGTTCGGAGAAAATTTTGAGCTGCTGGCTAAAATCCTCGTTCAATAAACTTTCTTCAAAAGCAAGGGTGATGTGATGCTCTTCTTTTTGCTGAAGTGCGGTCAGTTTTTGATCTAAAAATTGCGATTGCTGGAGCAAGAGCTTAATTTGAGGCAGTAGGACATTCCCTTGCTCTGTTAGGCTTAAGGCCCCTTTTTCGCGGATAAATAAAGTTTGATTAAATTCAATTTCGAGATTGCTGATAGCTTGGCTGATTCCCGATTGTGCGCGGTTTAAGTGGCGCGCCACGGCAGAAAAAGAACCTAATTCGGTTACCAGTACAAAAAGTTTTAATTGTTCTAAAGTATACATTGCATTTAGTCCATCAGTTTTAGTGATAGAGTCTAACTTTTTTCATCATAAAATTCGAGTATAATTTGCAATGATGTGAATCAATGTATCTTAATAAGGATTATTAATGAGTTTTAAAGAACGTATTTTTCATGCGATTTTATTTGAAGTATTTGCGGTGTTGTTAACAGTACTTTTAATGGCTTATTTTACTGATCATAGTACCGCACTATTATCCGGCACAATTATTGCCATCTCTTTGATTGCAATGCTGTGGAATATGGTATTTAACTGGGTATTCGACAAATTCCATACCGGGCCGCGTGAAAAACGTAGCTTGTTAACCCGCGTGCTTCATGTTGTATTATTTGAAGGGGGCTTACTTATCGCGACAATTCCGCTTGTGGCATTTGTGTTAAATGTGAGTTTGTGGGAAGCTTTTGTGATGGATATTGCCATGACAATCTTCATCACGGTTTATTCTTTTATCTATAACTATCTCTACGATCAAATTCGTGCGAGATTGATTGCGAAGTATAAACTGCATTTGGCTTGATATATTAGATGTTCCCATCTGTCGCTTAAAAAGTTTCACTTCACTTTTAAGCGACAGATTTTTTATTGCTAAACCTACATAAAAGCAAACGTTTGCGCTATAATATATCTTTAAATTTCCATTCATTTATTTAATTCAAAGGAATTCTCCATGCAATCAAATCGTCCTATTCGTCAGGCGTTGTTAAGTGTTTCTGACAAAACAGGTATTGTTGAATTTGCGCAAGGGCTTGTTCAACGTGGCGTTAAATTATTATCAACCGGCGGTACGGCAAAATTATTGGCAGATAGCGGCTTACCTGTTACCGAAGTATCAGACTACACAGGTTTCCCTGAAATGATGGACGGACGGGTAAAAACCTTACACCCGAAAGTGCATGGCGGGATTTTGGGTCGCCGTGATTTAGATGGCGAAGTGATGGCGCAACACGGTATTGAGCCGATTGATATGGTGGTGGTTAATCTTTATCCTTTTGCCGCGACTGTAGCAAAACCTAATTGCACTCTTGAAGAGGCGGTAGAAAACATTGATATTGGTGGCCCGACAATGGTGCGTTCTGCAGCGAAAAATCATAAAGATGTGGCGATTGTGGTGAATAATAACGATTTCAACGCCATTCTTACGGAAATGGATCAAAATGCCAACAGCTTAACCCTCGAAACCCGTTTTGATTTAGCCATTAAAGCCTTTGAGCATACGGCACAATATGATTCCATGATCGCCAACTATTTCGGTCAATTGGTCAAACCTTATTTCACTGCAGAAGAGGAAGACAAAGACGCGAAGTGCGGTCAATTTCCACGCACTTTAAACTTGAATTTTGTACGCAAGCAAACCATGCGTTACGGCGAAAACAGCCATCAAAATGCAGCGTTTTATGTGGAAACCGATGTGAAAGAAGCCAGTGTTTCCACCGCCAAGCAATTACAAGGCAAAGTCCTTTCTTATAACAATATTGCGGATACTGATGCCGCGCTGGAATGTGTGAAATCTTTTGATGAGCCGGCTTGCGTGATTGTGAAACACGCCAATCCTTGTGGTGTGGCGTTAGGGGGCGATATTTTAGAGGCCTATAACCGTGCTTACCAAACTGACCCAACTTCTGCATTCGGTGGGATTATTGCTTTCAACCGTGAATTAGATGCAAAAACCGCGAAAGAAATCGTGGATCGTCAATTTGTAGAAGTGATCATTGCGCCGAAAGTCTCGGCGGAAGCCCTTGCAATCACCAAAGCGAAGAAAAATGTGCGCGTATTGGCGTGTGGCGAATGGAACAACGCAGAACCTCGTTTAGATGTGAAACGTGTGAATGGCGGTTTGTTGGTGCAAGATGCGGATCTTGGTATGGTAGGTATTGATGATTTGGAAGTAGTTTCCAAACGTAAGCCGACCGAGAAAGAATTACAAGATTTGCTTTTCTGCTGGAAAGTGGCGAAATTTGTGAAATCTAACGCTATTGTATATGCGAAAGATAATCAAACTATCGGTATCGGTGCCGGACAAATGAGTCGTGTATATTCGGCGAAGATTGCGGGTATTAAGGCGCAAGATGAGGGGTTGACCGTTGCAGGCTGTGTGATGGCCTCTGATGCATTCTTCCCGTTCCGTGATGGTATTGATGCGGCGGCTCAAGTGGGTATTGAATGTGTGATTCACCCGGGCGGTTCGATGCGTGATCAGGAGGTGATTGATGCGGCGGATGAGCATAATATGGTGATGGTGTTGACGAAGATGCGTCATTTTAGACACTAGTTATCGCTTGTAGGGCGTATTGCATACGCCTTTTTTGCTGTATTACATATATCCTTTTTCGCCGTATGGCGACTTACTTTCTTTGCTTGTGCAAAGAAAGTAAGCAAAGAAAGCACACCCTGCTATTTTGCTGTTCTTCGCTTAGATATGATTTTCTTGACGGAAAAATTAGAACTCGCTCGCAAGCTCGCTCAAACAGGCTAATTTTCCCTAAAAATCATATCACGCTCAGGCAAAATAGAAGGGGAAGATCCACTATTAAAGTGCGGTCAAAAATTTAATAATTTATGTAACTCAGAGCCACAGCGTGGCTCAATAGCATTTGCTTGCGAATGCTCGTAACCCTGTACGCTTGCGCGCGGGGGATAATTGATGATTTTAAAAAAGATGAGAAATTACGCACCGAATTTCTCAAAAAATGTGATAACGGTGAATTACACGAGCAAGATTTGAATTGCCAAAATGTAAAAAAAGCGAGCAACGATAATTTTGATCTGAATTTTAATTAACATCATCATAAAAAAGAAGTTTTCCCCTTCTTTGCCGCCTAAAAATTGATTAATTTGTAGGAAAATTTGTCGTGTTTGAGCGAAGCGAGTTACAAATTTTCCGTTAAACAAATTAAGCGATTTTTAGGAAACAAGGCAAAGCAGGGTCGCCTTTCTTTTGCTTCCTTTTCTTTGGCGAAGCAAAGAAAAGGAAGTTGCCATTGGCGAAACCAGATTTCAATTTAAACAAAGGGCGTTGCCCACGAGGAAAAAAACAACATGAACATTCTCATCATCGGAAACGGCGGGCGTGAACACGCCCTTGCTTGGAAAGCAAAACAATCTCCATTAGCGGATAAAGTTTTCGTTGCGCCGGGTAATGCCGGCACCGCACTTGAAAACGGCATTGAAAATGTTGCCATTTCTGCCACAGATGTGACCGCACTTGTGGACTTTGCCAAACAAAATGATATCGGTTTGACCATTGTCGGTCCTGAAGCGCCACTTGTTATCGGGGTGGTGGATGCATTCCGTGCAGCAGGATTAAAAATTTTCGGACCGACCCAAGCTGCGGCACAGTTAGAGGGCTCAAAAGCCTTTACCAAAGATTTCTTAGCCCGTCACAATATTCCGACAGCGGAATATCAAAACTTCACCGAAGTGGAACCTGCTCTCGCTTATCTGCGTGAAAAAGGCGCACCAATTGTGATCAAGGCAGACGGCTTGGCGGCCGGTAAAGGCGTGATCGTGGCTATGACCTTAGCGGAAGCAGAAGATGCGGTGCGTGATATGCTTTCAGGCAATGCCTTTGGCGAAGCGGGTAGCCGTGTGGTGATTGAAGAATTTTTAGACGGTGAAGAAGCCAGTTTCATTGTAATGGTAGACGGTAAAAACGTAGAACCGATGGCAACCAGTCAAGACCATAAACGTGTGGGAGAAGGCGATAAAGGGTTGAATACGGGCGGAATGGGTGCTTATTCTCCAGCGCCGGTGGTCACTGCTGAAATTCACAAACGTATTATGGACGAAGTGATTTACCCGACAGTACAAGGCATGGCGGCGGAAAATAATCCGTACACCGGTTTCTTGTACGCAGGTTTAATGATTATGCCGAATGGTCAGCCGAAAGTCATCGAATTTAACTGTCGCTTCGGTGATCCGGAAACCCAACCGATTATGCTACGTTTGCAATCGGATTTGGTAGAACTTTGCCTTGCGGCTATTGATGAAAAACTGGACACTGTGCAATCCCAATGGTGTGAACAGGCGGCGCTAGGTATCGTGTTGGCGGCGGAAGGCTACCCGGGCGATTACCGCAAAGGCGATGAAATCACCGGCATTGAAAGTGCGGTAGCAAATTCAAAAGTTTTCTTAGCGGGCGTGGAACAAAAAGACGGTAAATTACTCACGAACGGTGGGCGAGTACTTTGCGCGACGGCTTTAGGTCATTCCGTTTATGAGGCTCAGCAAAAAGCTCTTGAACTGGCTGAAAAAATCCAATGGCAAGGCCGTTTTTACCGTCGAGATATTGGCTATCGTGCAGTAGCGAGAGAGCAAAAATCTTAGCTTATAGCAAGCGATTAATGCAAAGATCAACAGCCTCTAATGTAAAAGGAATTTTATGATTTACCAACAAAAATCTCTTTGCCGTGTGCGCACTGTCACCTTATTTTTATCTTTAACGCAAGATAAAAGCCAATGGCAGCAGGCATTAAATCAAGCCAAAGCAGAATTTGCTCTTTTAGTTCCCGCGATTCAAGCTAAAGGTTATGAAGTGCAGTCTATCCGCATTGTCACCAATCCTTTTGGCGAATATTTGGATTTAACGGATTTAGCCGCAGCAAAAGGGGATTTCGCATACTTGAAGCAATTACTGCAAGAGATGAACGAAAGCGGATTGCGCATTCGTTTTGCGGTAGGCGAAGCCCGTAATGCAGAGGAAATTGCGATGTTGCCCGATCTCATTGCGGATTTCGGTGATCTTTGCAACGCTTGTGTTAATGTGCCGCTGGATGAAAACGGCATTTTAAATAATGAACTGATAATGTATTCAGCTCAAGCAGTGCAACGTATTGCAGCTATTACAGCAAGGGGCGAAGGCAATTTTAATTTTACCGTGAATTTTAACTGCAACCCCTTTATTCCTTATTTTCCTGCCGGTTATCATCGCAGTGATGTGCCGAATAGCTTTGTGATTGGCTTGGAAACACCGGATCTATTCGTTGCGGTGTTGAAAGAATTAAATGCGACATCACACAATGATTTTTTCCAACAAAGTTATCAAGCTATGTCAGAAGCCTTGCAGTATCATGTGGATGAGGTACTGAGTGCGGTGAATTCGGTAACATTATCGGGCAATTTTCAATTTGCGGGAATGGACAGTTCTGCTGCTCCCTCAAAAAATTGCGCCTCTATGACGGAAGTTTATGAATTATTGGGTGTACCGTATTTTGGAGCAGCGGGTACTGTTGAAGCCTCTTCGTTGTTAACTCGCGTGTTTAAATCTGTGAAAAATGTGTCATTGGTGGGTTTTTCAGGCCTCATGTTAGCAGTAACAGAAGATCTCGGTTTGGCAGCAGGTACGCAAAATGCACAATTTGATATTCGTTCGCTGCTAACTTATAGTGCAGTGTGTGGTATCGGTTTAGATACTGTGCCGATTCCGGGTGATACGGATGTGGAAAAAATTGCGGCATTAATGCGTGATACCGGTACGATGGCATTTCGTTTGAACAAGCCTTTGACAGTACGTTTGTTCCCCATTCCAAACCGCAAAGCGGGTGAGTTGACGGAGTTTGATAGCGCAGATTTGTGTAATTGCAAAATTTTAGCCGTACCTTAAATCGACCAAAGTGCGGTCGGTTTTACCAAATTTTTCAAATGAATTGAATTCATTATTGAAACAAAAAATAAGCATGAGATTTTAGTTAAAAATCGTAGCATAAACAGGTAGAATATTATTGTTAATTTATTCCCCACTCTTATAAGGACGAGACCTATGTTAAAAAGAAGTATGAATATCGCAGATTATGATCCTCAATTATGGCAAGCTATGCAAGATGAAGATCGCCGTCAGGAAGAGCATATCGAATTAATCGCCTCTGAAAACTATACCAGCCCACGTGTAATGGAAGCACAAGGTTCACAATTAACCAATAAATATGCGGAAGGTTATCCGGGCAAACGCTATTACGGTGGTTGCGAATATGTGGATATTGTTGAGCAATTGGCGATTGATCGTGCGAAAGAATTATTTGGGGCAGAATATGCCAACGTTCAACCGCATTCAGGTTCTCAAGCTAATGCAGCGGTTTATATGGCATTGTTAAATCCGGGTGATACCATTTTAGGTATGAGCTTGGCACACGGTGGTCACTTAACACATGGTGCTTCGGTGAGTTTCTCCGGTAAAATTTATCATGCTGAACAATATGGTATTACTGCAGATGGTGTGATTGATTATGAAGCTTTGCGTAAACAAGCTCATGAAGTAAAACCGAAAATGTTGGTTGCCGGTTTTTCTGCCTATTCTCAAGTGATCGATTGGGCGGAAATGCGTAAAATTGCAGATGAAGTGGGCGCATACTTGTTTGTGGATATGGCGCACGTTGCGGGCCTTATCGCTGCAGGCATTTATCCGAATCCAGTTCCTCATGCTCATGTAGTGACTACAACAACCCATAAAACATTAGCAGGTCCTCGTGGTGGCTTGATTCTTTCGGCTGCTGGCGACGAAGATATCTATAAAAAATTGCAAAGTGCCGTGTTCCCAGCGGGTCAAGGTGGCCCATTAATGCACGTGATTGCCGCTAAAGCAGTATGTTTCAAAGAAGCTTTAGAGCCTGAATTTAAAGAATATCAAAAACAAGTATTGAAAAACGCACAAGCTATGGTGGAAGTGTTCAAAAATCGTGGTTTTGATGTGGTGTCAAATGGTACAGAAAACCATTTATTCCTTGTTAGCTTCATTAAACAAGGGTTAACTGGTAAAGCTGTAGACGCAGCACTGGGTGCGGCTAATATTACGGTGAATAAAAACTCCGTACCGAACGATCCGCAAAAACCGTTTGTCACTTCTGGTATCCGTGTTGGTTCTCCGTCTATTACTCGTCGTGGTTTCAAAGAAGAAGATGCAGTAGCATTGGCAGGCTGGATGTGTGATGTTATTGAATCTATCGGTAAAGATAACCATGAACAAGTAATTGCAGCAACTAAAGCGAAAGTCTTAGATATTTGCAAACGCTTACCGGTTTATGCTTAATCTTACGATTGCAATCATGATTTATATAGCGGCAATGAATATTGCCGCTTATTTTTTGATGTACTTAGATAAGCAGAAAGCGAAAAATCAGCAATGGCGTATTTCGGAACGTACGTTTTTTAGCCTGAGTTTGCTTGGCGGTTTTATGGGCGTGCATTTAGGTATGCAACATTTTCGCCATAAAACACAGCATATGAGTTTTAAAATCGTTGTTATTATGAGTGCATTGATCTGGCTGATTGGCGTGCCGTACTACTTGGTTTTTATGGTGAACTAACAAGCTAAGTTATAATTTATAACGAAAAGTTTGTAGAGCGTAAATAGATTTGAGTTTATTCTTTTTGAATGATGACGTTTTGTATTCGTTAACATTTTGATTAGCAAGTGAATAGGAAAAAAATGAAAATTTTAGATGGAGGAATGGGGCGTGAGTTAGCTCGTCGTGGCGCGCCTTTTCAGCAACCAGAGTGGTCAGCTTTAGCTTTAATTGAGCAGCCTAGTGCGATAGAGGAAGTACATAGTGCGTTTATTCAAAGTGGCGCTGATGTGATTACGACAAATAGTTATGCGGTTGTGCCTTTTCATATTGGTGAACAACGGTTTGCTTTGAAAGGGCGTGATTTAGCGGATTTAGCTGGACGTTTGGCCAAAAGTGCGGTCAAAAATAGTCAAAAACAGGTGCGTATTGCGGGGTCATTACCACCGCTATTTGGTTCATATCGTCCGGATTTAATTCAACAGGAACGCGTGAAAGAATTGGCGCAACCTATTATTGAAGGCCTTGCGCCTTATGTGGATTTTTGGTTGTTTGAAACGCAAAGTGCCATTATTGAACCGGTATCTGTACTGCCATTATTGCCTCAGGATAAACGTCGGTTTTGGGTGTCTTTTACTCTAGAAGATGAAAACCCACAGGCAGAACCTTGTTTACGTTCAGGAGAAAGTGTAAAAAGTGCGGTAGAAAAAATGATTGAATTGGGCGCGGAGGCTATCTTGTTCAATTGTTGTCAGCCTGAGGTAATTGGCGCAGCATTGGAGGTAACACGTGATACCTTAACAGAAAAGCAGGCTACTCATATTGAATTTGGGGCATATGCGAATGCTTTTCCACCACAGCCTAAAGAGGCGACAGCCAATGACGGTTTAGATGAAATCCGTACCGATTTGGCGCCACTAGATTATTTAGGTTGGGCTGAAAAATGGAAAGCCACTGGGGCAACGATTGTTGGCGGTTGTTGTGGAATTGGGCCTGAACATATTTCGGTATTAGCAGCGAAACTTAAATAACTGCATGATTTTTATTTGGAAACACAACAATGTCTAAAGGAAAAATTGGTTTACTTTCATTAACCGCATTGGTTTTAAGCTCGATGATCGGTTCGGGTATTTTTAGCCTCCCACAAAATATGGCTGAAGTGGCAGGCGCCGAAGCATTGCTTATTGGTTGGGCAATTACAGGTGTCGGGATTATCTTTTTGGGGCTTTCTTTCTTTTTTATTTCGCGTTTGAAACCGCAGTTAGATGGTGGGATTTATACTTATGCACGCGAAGGATTTGGTGATTTAGTCGGTTTCTTGTCTGCATGGGGATATTGGCTGTGTGCAACAATTGGAATTGTCGGCTATTTGGTTGTGGCTTTTGAAGGGATTGGAACCTTTACCGATAGTGCGGATTATGTGTTATTTGGACAAGGTAATACGATAGCTTCCTTTATTGGCGCATCCATTATTGTTTGGTTAGTACATTGGTTGATTGCGGGAGGGGTTAAGGAAGCGGCTTCCGTAAACCTTGTTGCCACGTTTGTAAAAGTTTTCCCATTGGTTTTATTTATTGGTTTGGCAATTTGGTATTTTTCACCGGAACAATTTGCACAAGATTGGCAAGGTAATGGGTTAAATAACAATGTATCAGATCAGGTTAAGAACACCATGCTGATTACATTATGGGTATTTACTGGGGTTGAAGGTGCGGCGGTATTATCTGCTCATGCGAAAAAACGTAGTGATGTGGGCGTTGCAACGGTATTAGGTATTGTTATTGCATTAGTGTTATATGTTGCAATTACCGTGCTATCGTTAGGGGTATTACCGCGTGAAACCATTGCAAGTATGTCTAATCCCTCAATGGCAGGTTTATTAGCACATATGATGGGTGGCGCAGGCAAATGGATAATTACCTTATGTTTAATTGTCTCTGTGCTTGCTTCTTATATTAGTTGGACGATGTATTCTGCAGAAGTACCGTATCGTGGAGCAAAAAATGGTGCATTCCCACGCATTTTAGATAAATTGAATGTTAATGGTACACCGATTAACTCTTTGTGGTTCACAGGACTGGTTGTTCAGTTTTGTCTTGTATTAGTGCTGCTAACGGGAAAAAGTTATAATGCACTGCTCCTTATTTCGACTTCTATGATCCTTGTGCCATATTTTCTTATTGGTGCGTATTTGTTTAAATTATCATTACAGGAAAATGCTGCTTGGTATATTAAATTAACCGGTTTTATGGCGGCCCTCTATGGATTGTGGATCGTTTATGCTGCAGGCTTGGATTATTTGTTACTCTCAGTTTTGTTGTATGTTCCGGGTATAGGTTTATTTTTATATTCGCGCTATCAATTTAAAGGTAAACGATTTGAGTTAAATAATGGTGAGAAAGTATTGTTAGTCATTATTGCCATATTATTTGTTTGGGCGGTCTATAACAGTTTTAACAATGTAGATTGGGGATAATCAGAGAAAGCGCGGTTAAAAATTTGGATTTTTTAACCGCACTTTTACGATGAATTATTGTGGTTTACTCATCATAATCTCAATCACCTGACGATCAGTATATTGCATACTGCGTGAGGCAATATTACACAAATTGTTAATTGAACGATCAATATCATGTTCTACAATACCTTCACAACCAGTGACATGTGAATCCTCCATCGCCATTAAGACGGATTTATAACCGGAAGTAACACTTGTTGAAACTTTCATCGCACAGCTATTGGCAGCACCATCGCAAATAATGCCGCTGATATCTCCGATCATACTGCTAATGGCCATACTAATTGCCTCAAATTTTTCGGTGAGTAACCATGCCACACCGGCGGTACTTCCCATCGCGGCTGTTGTAACCGCGCATAATGCGGAGAGTTTTGGCAATTTGCTATGAATAAATACAGCCATTAAATGAGAAAGAAATAAGGCTCGAATGTGTTTTTCTTGGCTTACTTGTAAATGTCGAGCGACGACAACGACAGGCATGGTCGCGGTAATTCCTTGATTGCCTGAACCTGAATTACTCATGGCAGGGAGATTTGCGCCCCCCATGCGCGCATCAGAAGCAGAGGTGGTTTCAATGACTATCCGATTAAGTAAATCATCACTGAGTAAACCCCGTCCAATTTGTTTTTGCAATGTACGTCCAATATGTAAGCCGTAATCTGCACGTAATCCCTCTTGAGAGAGAGCCGTATTGAGAGTGGCAGCCTCTTCAATGAAATGAATTTTGTCGAGTGAAACTTGCATAGCAAAATCAAAAATATCTTTAGCAGAAAGAGCGGTGAAAATATTTTGAGTATTTTCGGTACTGCTTACACAAGGTCGCTGCAATAATAATTCGCCATTTTTTTCAATCGTGACGATATTAGTATGATGTTCAGCGATACAAACACGTACTTTATTTTTACCTGATATTAATGTTGCTTCTGAATAGAGAATATGTTCTGTATTAAAGATGATGACGGTAATTTTTTTCTCTAGGAGCATTTGTTTAGCAAGATTGACGGCTTGTTCACTGATATTTTTTAACACTTCCAATCCGCCATGGGGATCGCCACCAATCGCCCCAATTGCAGCAGCCATAGGTAAGCCGACCATACCCGTTCCAGGTACGGTAACGCCCATGCCATTTTTCATGAGATTAGGCGAGACTTTAGCTTCAATTTTTTCAGGAAACTCACCTAAATATTGGCGTGCGACAGCTGCAGCTAAAGCAAGGGAAATCGGTTCTGTACACCCTAGAGCCGGCACAACTTCTTGTTTAATGGTTGTTAAAATAGCGGTTTCTAGTTGTTGTAACTGCAAATTCATAGATGCCTCATGAGGTTTGATCTGAGAGAAATGAAGACGAATGGGTATTTTAATATAGCAATGATGAAAAAAATAGCAAAATAAGGCGGACAAATGTCCGCCTAGAGATTAATTAATACCAATCCAGTTTGGTAGCGCTAATGAAATCGCTGGGATATAGGTGATTAGAATCAGGAAGAACATGAGTAATAATAACCATGGCATTGCCGCTTTAATGACATCAGTAATTGGCATGCCTGTTATGGCTGATGATACAAATAGATTTAATCCAATTGGCGGTGTAATTAAGCCAATTTCCATGTTCACAACCATAATAATTCCTAAATGAATCGGATCAATGCCTAATTGCATCGCAATAGGGAATAAAATTGGCGCTAAAATCAAGATCACCGCAGAAGGTTCCATAAAGGCGCCAGCGATAAGTAACACGATATTTACCGCAATTAAGAACGTCCAAGGTTGTAAATTCATATCGGTGACGACTTGTGTGATAAGCTGTGGAATTTGCTCGGTAGTGAGAACATGAGCAAATAACATGGCATTTGCAATAATAAACATTAGCATCACACTGAGTTTGCCAGATTCCAATAATACTTTCGGACAATCTTTCAGTTTAATATCTTTATAGATAAAGACTGCGACGATAAAGGAGTAGACCGCAGCAACAGCCGCCGCTTCAGTTGGCGTGAAGATACCGCTATAAATCCCCCCGAGAATGATCACCATCAGGAGCAAGCCCCAAATGGCTTTGCGCGCAGCAGCAAACCATTCTTTGACACTGGCTCTTGGTTGGGCTGGGAGTTTTTTGATACGAGCAATAATATAAATAGCGACCATTAATGCCGTACCGAGTAATAAGCCTGGTACAACGCCGGCCATAAACAGACGACCCACAGATGTTTCTGTTGCAGCCGCATAGACGACCATAACGACAGAGGGTGGAATTAAGATACCCAATGTTCCAGCGTTACAAATAATTCCGGTACCGAAACCAATGGGATAACCAGAACGAACCATGCCCGCAATTGCGATTGAACCAACTGCCGCAACGGTTGCAGGGCTTGAGCCTGAAAGCGCGGCAAATAGCATACAGGATAATACAGAGGCAATGGCTAAACCACCACGAATGTGTCCGACAGTGGCATTGGCGAAGTCAATGAGACGTTTAGCAACGCCACCGGTTGTCATAAATGCGCCAGCTAATAAGAAAAATGGGATAGCCAATAAAGTGTAATGTTCTGAGGTTTCAAAGAGTTTAATTGCCAATGAGCTTAAGCTATCTTGACTGAAAAAAGTAATGGCAATTGCCCCCGATAACCCAAGTGAAATGGCAATAGGGACGCCCATAAACATAAACACAAATAACAGAACAAATAATACGATAACGGTCATTTTGTTTCTCCTTGTGCAAGTTTTAGCGCATCTTCAGATTCATCAGCTAAGCCTAAAGTGGTTTGTTTGCCAGTTAGAATACGGTATAGCACCTCGATAAAGCGAATGGCAATTAAGCTGAAACCAACGGGCATAATCACGCCGATATGCCAAAGTTTGATGTCAAAATGATGTAGATCTTCTGCACCAATATTACTGATATACATGGCCTCAATCCAATCATAACTCGCGATGGCAATCATAACGGCATAAACAATACATGCGATAGCGGCTAAAATACTGACTAAGCGTTGTGATGGTTTTGTTAATTTTTTTACGATAGCATCAACACCAATATGGCCACCAATACGCACACCATAGGCTGCACCGAAGAAAATTAACCACCCAAAGCAGGCTTTTGTAATGGCTAAGCTCCAAGTCATTTCTTGAGCGAGGGTCATGATGAAATCGCCGATAGGTTCTGCGAATCCTGCAGTGCTAGGAAAAGTGTCGGCAAGTTCAAAAAAGACATTATAAAGATTATTAAATACAACATAAAAGAATGTGACGAGTGTCATCACCATAAGTAAGATTGCAATGAAGCATTCTTCAAAGCGCTCCCAAAACCATTTTAAGTATGACATATTTTTACTCCTATGAAGGATTACAACTAAAAAAGTGCGGTAAAAATTACCGCACTTTTGCGCCATAAAAAGGCGATAATTATTGTTTATTTGAAGCTTCTGCAGCTTGAATTAAGTCAGCGCCAATTTGACCTTCAAATTGTTTCCACACTGGGCGCATAACTTCACGCCACGCTTCACGTTGTTCTGGGGTTAGTGTAATGATTTTGGTTGTACCCGCATCAATGATTTTTTGTTTATCTGATAAGTTGAGTTCATGAGATTTTTTATTCACTTCTACTGAAACCTCATCCAAAATCGCGGATAATTCTGCGCGAATATCTTCTGGGATACTATTCCAGAATTTAGTGTTTACAATAACCATATAGGATAATAAACCGTGATTAGATTCCGTGATAAATTTTTGTACCTCATGTACTTTTTGTGAATAAATATTGGAATATGGATTCTCAGCACCATTTACAGTCCCGGTTTGTAACGCTTGATACATTTCACCAAATGCCATTTTACGTGGTACCGCTCGTAAGGCTTTAAATTGTGCATCTAACACTTCAGAGGCCTGTACGCGGAATTTCAAACCACGCGCATCTTTAGGTTCAATTAATTCTTTGTTAGCAGAAAGTTGTTTTAAATCATTATTCCAATAGCCTAAGCCTGTGATGCCCTTGTCTTCCATTGAAGTCAACAAAGACTTTCCTGCTTCACTTTGTTCAAAGCGCTCAACGGCTTTGATATCATCAAATAAGAAAGGTAAATCAAAAAGCTGGATTTTAGGGGTATATTTATCAAATTTTGCTAAGGAAGGCGCTAGCATTTGCACGTTATTTAATAATAGCGCTTCCATTTCTTTTCCGTCACCATATAAAGATGAGTTTGGATAGACTTCTACTTTAACTTTTCCTGCGAGACGTTCGTCAACGAGTTTTTGGAACATTAATGCGCCTTGACCTTTCGGTGTTTCGTTAGCAACAACGTGTGAGAATTTTATTACGATAGGGTCGGCAGCAAAGGCTGAGAAAGAGAAAGCCGCACTAATCGCTAAAGCGGTGGTGACTTTTTTCAATTGTTTTAACATAAGAAATCTCCCTGTTTTATTTGAGTTGAACGCTCTTCAGTGGAGATGATTAACAAAATTGAAACGCTTGTAAATAATATTTTTACAAAAGTTTGACACACCTCTCAATTTTATACCTATTTTTTACTAAAAAAGTGAATTAGCGCAAAAAAGTGCGGTGTGTTTTTTGTCATAAAAGTCTTGTCAATATTTGGCGATCTCGCGGGTTATTGGCGAGTGACTTGGCGAATCCATAAATCGGCATACTTTACAAAAGTAGAATGTGCGGATAACACCGCTAATAAAAAACCTTGTTTGCCATCACGAAACCCTTGTTTTAACAGATACATTTTAATGAAACAGCTCAAAGCGTGGCTCACTGCTTGTAGCAAATTAGTCCGTTTGCCGGCTTGCTCACGTTGTGTTGCCCATGCTTTAGCATAGTTGGCAGACTTTGTAAGATAGTGATGGAGATCTTTATAAGTATAATGTAATAAATCGCCTGCTAACCGTTGAATATTGGCTGTTTTAGGATAAATGACTTTTTCATGAACGAGAGCATCGTTATATTGTGCTAATTGGGTTGGATAAAGACGTACAACCGGATCAGGATACCAACCAGAATGGCGAATTTTTCGGCCAAACACTTCGCTTAAACGAGAGAATTGATAGACGGTATCCGTTTTATTTTGTGCAATTGCTTGTTGAATAGATTGGCGTAACTCCGGTGTAACCCGTTCGTCAGCATCTAGCCAAAGTATATAATCACCGGTAACATATTGTTGGGCAATTTGACGTTGTTTTCCAAAGCCTTGCCAGTCAGTATGTTCATAAAATTTTGCCCCATAGCTTAGCGCAATTTGTTTAGTAGCATCTTGGCTACCTGAATCAACAATTACGATTTCGTTAACCCAATCTTTTACGGTGTCTAAACATTGAGCAAGATCTTGAGCTTCATTTTTAACAATCATGGCAACGCTAATGGTCGGCATATTTTATCCTTTGTGTTTTGATGTACTTTATGTCTTCGGAAGAAAGCCTTATACTATGAGAGATCTATTTTAAATCTAAATATAGTTATGTCACGTTTTTTTTATACTTCACTCATGTATCTATTGCAGCCCTTTATTTTGCTGTTTATGGGAATTCGCAGTTTAAAATCACCCAATTATCGTAAGCGATTGGGGGAGCGATATGGATTGTGCTATCAAGTGAGAAAACCAGTACCTCACGGCGTGATTATTCATGCAGCTTCTGTGGGGGAAGTCATTGCAGCAACACCACTAGTCAGACTAATTCAACGGGAATATCCTCATTTACCCATTACTGTCACAACAGTGACACCGACGGGCTCAGAGCGAGTAAATTCAGCTTTTGGGCAGAGCGTGACCCATATGTATTTGCCTTATGATTTACCTGATGCGTTAAATCGTTTTTTGGATTTTGTCCAACCGAAAGCCTGTATTGTGATTGAGACAGAAATTTGGCCCAATTTAATTCGTCAACTATATCAACGTCAAACACCATTTATTATTGCCAATGCGAGGCTTTCGCCTCGTTCAGCGAAACGTTATGGTTGGGTAAAGCATAAATTGCAAAATATGCTCAACGAGATCACATTGATTGCACCGCAAGATAGTACAAGTGGACAGCGTTATTTGGCCTTAGGTTATGATGAAAAAAACTTAAAGCTGACAGGGAATATTAAATATGATTTAGTGCTGAGTTCTGAATTATTGAGTAAAGTAAAACAGCTCAAGGCACAAATAGGAAGTCGACCTGTTTGGGTAGCTGGGAGCACTCATGAAGGTGAAGATGAAATTATTCTGGAAGCGCACCGCACTTTATTAGCGACATTTCCTAATTTATTATTGATTCTTTCGCCACGCCACCCCGAGCGCTTTAATTCGGTAGCAGATATGTTACATAAACGGAAGTTTTGCTATTGTCGACGAAGCACGAATGACAGCATTACGGCGCAGACAAATGTGTTATTAGGAGACACGATGGGGGAATTAATGACTATGTATGGTGTCTCTGATGTTGCTTTTGTGGGAGGAAGTTTAGTCAAGCATGGCGGGCATAATCCGCTTGAACCTTTAGCATTCAAACTACCTGTTATTAGCGGTAAGTATGTGTTCAATTTTCCTGATGTATTTGATAAATTGTTACAAGTACATGGCGTATTATTAGTGAATGAAAATGCGAAAGCGATTTCAAGTGCGGTCAGTAAATATTTACGTTCTCCGGCCTTGCGTGAGCGCTATGGTTATGCAGGATATGATGTATTAGTGGAAAATCAAGGCGCGTTACAGCGTTTATTCGCTTTGTTACGCCCTTATTTAGAAAAATGAATAAATAGAGAATTAACATGACAACAGTAATTTATCCGGGCACCTTTGATCCCATCACTAATGGGCATTTAGATATTATAGCGCGCGCAGCATTATTATTTCCACATTTGATTGTTGCTGTCGCTGCGAACCCAAATAAAAAGCCGATGTTTGAATTAGCCACGCGTGTTGAGTTAGTGGAAAAATCGGTGTCACACCTTTCTAATGTAACCGTTGTGGGTTTTTCTGGTTTGTTAGCCGATTTGATCAAAGAAAAACAAGCAAAAGCCATTATACGCGGCGTGCGTGCTGTTGCGGATTTTGAATATGAGTTGCAACTTTCTCATTTAAACCGCTTATTAACTCAAGGTGTTGAAAGTTTATTCTTTCCACCGTCCGATCGTTGGTCCTATGTTTCTTCGACGATGATTCGTGAAATAACCCTTCATGGAGGAGATGTCAGCCAGTTAGTGCCGAAACCGGTTTTAGAGGCATTAAGGGTTAGATCAAAGATTAGCTAAAATTTTGGTTTTTCATCGTTTCCGAGATTACCATAATTCAATCACCAAACTGCCCCATTTATTGGGGTATTTGGCATTTTCATCATAATTATCTTGATTCACACAAAAATAAAAGTGGTATTCTTCCTTACCCACAAAACGAGCAAACTGGTAAAGCATATGACATTGCCCCTTTGTATATGTTTGTCGGTCATAATCCGATAAACTTTGCGGGTCGATTTTTTCTTTAAACACTAAATCAAATTCCTCAAAATCACTGTCTAAAAAATCCGTCGCTTGTCCATAATCGTCCACTAAAAATCCAATACTTGCATAATCCCACCGCTTTTGTCTTAAATGCTTTCTTAGATAGCTGCCATACATCCCTGCAATTTCTGGTTGTTCTGTCGTCGCCTCTCTAAATATATATCTAATTACAATATCACCACGGGTTATTGGTTCAAACCATTTTTTCGGTACATGTTCCCCCCCCCTCAAAAGGTTTGCCTAGCTTGGCTAACTCACGATAAATAGTTGATTTTTGTTCCAGAATTGCTAAGGAGCTATAAATTAATTTTTTAACCACCTCCACATCTTGACGGGTAAATTGATAGGCCTGTTTGGCGGTCATTCTATCAATTTTGATATAATCGGATTGAAGATTATCAGCTTTAGTTACTTCTGCAATAGATAGGGTACTGAAAAATAAGGATAATATACTCATCCCTAAAAATTTAAGCGCTTTCATTACTTTTTCTCCTCTGGCAAAAGCACATCGCGAGGATTTTTTCCTTCACGAATCTTATCCATAAATGTTCTCCAAAATAACTCTGTTGTTTCTTCATCGCCCTTATCCACAACAAACTCCCCAATATACCTGGTTTTAGCGGCATACTGTTTCATTTGGTCATAAAATGCATAGGGATTAATTGCACTAATTGATGTTAATACCGCCAGACTTCGTCCATAGGGTAAATCGGGAATTGCATCGCCTATCACATCATTTCTCACTTCTTCCGCACAAGTATTATTTAAAATCACATTATAATATTTACTACCGGATATAATTTCTGCTCTGTTTTTTTC
>NZ_PHHA01000008.1 GCF_002795425.1 Conservatibacter flavescens | reverse complement strand
AACTTTTGGGGTGCAGATCAATTTTTAACCGCACTTTTGTTTCTTATTATGCCTACTTTGGTCTTGCGGCTAATTCAATTAATTTGAGTGTCAGTTCGCAAGATTTCACAAAAGAGGGGACCGGCAAAAACTCAAAATTGGAATGGAAATTATGCGCGCCAGTAAAATAGTTTGGCGTGGTAATGCCTTTTACCGATAACGCCGCCCCATCGGTACCGCCACGCATAGGAATAACTTTGGCTTTGACTTGAATATTCTCCATTGCTTCAAATAATAAATCAATGGAACGACGGTCTTCCGTTAAGGTGTTTGCGATGTTGCCATAAACATCAGTAATGGTACATTCTATTCTTGCACGTGGGTAACGGGTTTGAATGCGTTGTACAGCCTGTTGAATAAAGCCTTTTCTTTGTTCAAATGAGGTTTTATCAAAATCACGAATAGCAATATGAAGCGTTGCTTGGCTTTGGTTGGCTTCCATACCATTAAACCACCAGTAACCCTCTTTATGCTCAGTGTGTTCTGGTGTTTGATTTGGATCGAATTGTGCAATAAAATCTTGTGCCACCAAAATTGGATTAACCAGAACGCCTTTAGCTGACATAGGGTGAGCGCTCACACCGTGAATGACGATTTTGGCAGAGGCGGCATTAAAGTTTTCATAAACGACCTCACCCAATTCACAGCAGTCAATGGTATAAGCAAAATCGGGTTTAAATTGGTTAAGATCTAATAATTTTGCACCACGCAAACCAATTTCCTCATCGGGTACAAAGGCAATATAAATATCACCAGTTGGCACTTGGTTTTCCTTGAGATAAGCTAGCGCGGTCATGATGTTCGCAATGGCTGCTTTATTATCCGCGCCAAGTACACTTGTTCCATCGCTGAAAATAATATCTTGCCCCTTATAAGCTAAAATTTCTGGATGTTCAGCCACTTTTAACCAAATATTTTCTTGCGCATTGAGCAGCAAATCTTCGCCATTAAACACTTTGAGTTGCGGTTTAATATCTGGAGATAAAGAAACATCAACGGTATCCATATGTGCACAAAAACCGATTGGTGTGGCATGAGCAATAGTGCCTTTCCAAAGTGCGGTCACATTTGCATAAGAATCTATTTGGACGTTCTGTAAACCTAATGCGCGCAGTTCCTCTGCCAGTAATTCCGCCATTTTCCATTGTCCAGCACTCGAAGGCACTGTACATTCCGTAGCCACGCTTTGACTGCTAATGGCAAGATAGCGGAAAAAACGCTCAATAAGTTGTTGATCTAATTTCATATTTACTCCTTATGCTTTTGGATAGACATAGCCACTGTCAAAGCCAAGTGGAATATTTAGCCACCAAAATACATATAATACAATCGTCAGCACAATAAATAAACCAATGGTATAAGGGATCATCATTGAACATAAGGTACCGACGCCGGTATTTTTACAATAGCGCTGACAATAGGAAATTAATAAAGGGTAGAACGCAAACATTGGCGTGGAAACGTTCATTACAGAATCACTAATCCGGAATGCAGCTTGGGTTAATTCCGGTGAAATATTCACAGACATTAACATTGGCACGAGAATTGGTGAAAGAATCGCCCATTTTGATGTCGCGGATGTAATGATGATATTCAGTAATAAAGTGAGAATCAGCACTCCAAAGATCGTAATGCCTGCGGGCATTTGTAAGGTTTTCAAAAATTCTGCGCCAGATAAAGCAATTAAAGTACCAATCCCTGAACGGTTAAAAGAATACAAAAATTGTGCGCAGAAGAATGAGAATACGATAAATGGCACTAAGGTGTAAGTAATACGCTCCATCGCTTTAGTGACAGTGCGAGCCTCTTTAAATGTGCCAGCAATAATCCCGTGAATGAGTGATGGGACAGCAAAAAACAAGAGCAACAATGGCACAATCATTTGCATAATTGGTGAATTGGGGGCGGTTAATGAACCTTCCGGTGAGCGTAATATTGAATTGTCAGGGTAAGCTAAGAGGAAGAGGCCTATCGCCATAAACAAAAAGACAAGTGAAGCAATGCGAAAGGCTTTCAGATCTTGGCTTGATGGCTGATGAATGCTGACATCGTCTTGATTAAGATCCTTATCGATTGGCATCGTGCGTTTTAAACGAGGATCTAAGATTTTATCCGTAATATACCAACAAGTCGCAATGACAAAGAAAGTACTTGCGAAGCTTAAAAAATAGTTACCGAGTACGTTAACGTTATACACCGGATCGATAATTCTTGCGGCATTTTGAGTAAAACTTTGCATAATCGGATCGATGATTGATGGGGTAAAGCTGGCTGAAAATCCGCCTGCTAAGCCAGCAAAAGAGGCAGCAATTCCTGAAAGTGGGTGTTTACCTACGGAATAGAAAATCAATGCAGCAATTGGCATTAAAATAACATAAGCTGAGTCAGCAGCAACATGAGCGATGACGGAAATGGTAATTACCGCTGGAGTGACGATGGGTTTGGGAATGATACTCAAGGCGCGGCTAAGGCCAACATTGATAAACCCACTTGCTTCGGCAATTCCAATTCCTAATGTTGCCACAATGGTAATCCCAAGTGGAGGAAAGTTAATAAAGTTTTTGGTCAGCGCGCTTAAAAATGCGGTTATTTCTGCGGGTTGAAACAGATTCGTTACGGCAATTTGCTCTTGGCTGACTGGGTGTAAGTAATCAAAACTTAAGTAAGAAAGCCCCCAAGAGAGAAGCCAGCAAATAATGAGAGCATAGATAAAAAGCATTGTAATATCAGGCAATTTGTTCCCAATATATTCAATCTTTTGTAACCAATCACGTTTGGGTTGTGTTGTACTTGTCATAAAATGTCCTTAATAATGATAAGCGATGGTGATAAATGAACAGTATTTCAACATAACATTGTGTTAACAATTCGGCAAGTTCTTGAGAAAAGGAAAAATAAAAAAGTGACCGAATTGATCTGACCCCAAAAAGTTAGACACTAATCACAGGACTGATTTCGGTATTGTACTGGACTCAGTCCTTTTAATTTTATCTGAATACGCTCATAATTGTAATAACGAATATAGTCATGGAGAGTTTGTTCGAGCTCCGCGTAAGTTTTAAAACGCTTTCCTGCATAGCATTCCGTCTTCAAACGACCAAAAAAACTTTCCATCGCACTATTATCCAAGCAATTTCCTTTTCTCGACATACTTTGAATAATTCCATACTTTTCTAACCGCTTTCGATAACCACGCATTTGATATTGCCAGCCTTGGTCTGAATGCAATATCGGCGTTTTTCCTTTCGGCAGTCTAGCTATCGCCTGATTGAGCATTCGTATCGTTTGTTCAAAATTTGGGGTTCGACTTAAGTCATAGCTGATAATTTCGTTGTTAAATAAGTCTTTAATCGGTGAAAGATAGAGTTTCCCTTCATCGCATTTAAATTCGGTTACATCAGTGAGCTATTTCTCATTTGGTTTCATTGCTTTAAAGTTACGCTCAAGCACGTTTGGAGCGATTTTGCCCACTTCTCCACGGTAAGAACGATATTTTTTCGCCTTGCATTTTCCTTTTAAACTCAGCTGTTGCATTAGACGTTGCACTTTTTTGTGGTTGACATGATGACCTCTCGCTTTTAAGAGCATCGTAATGCGACGATAACCGTATCTTCCGTGATGTTCGTGAAAAAGAGCGGTGATTTCCTCACAAAATTTTGCATCGCGAGGTTTATCTTGCTTCAAATGATAAAAGAAACTACTACGAGGCAACTTGGCAATGCGAAGGAGTATTGGCAAAGGATAGTTTACTCTTAACGCTTGGATAACTTCCGCTGCCTTTGCTCTTCCTCCCGTATCAGCTCGTCCAACTTTTTTAGGTAAGCATTCTCCGCTTCAAGCTCTAAAATTCGCAGCTTCAAACGTTCTTCTTCTGTCTTGGGTTTGGGGGGCATTTTGGCGTATTTGGGTTTCATTGACGGTCTTCCTTTCGGTTTGGGTTTTAACCCTTTTATACCTTCTTTCTTGAAGGCTTTCAACCATTGGCTGATGATGCCTGAATTACGAATACCGAATTGAAGCGTAGCTTGTTCAGCAGAATAAAGGCCATTTATAACCGCTTGTATGACTTGATATTTAAATTCGGCAGGATATTTTTGCTTGGTGTGCAAGACAGTAAGCCCATTACTGCCTGAGTGTTGGTACTGTGCTATCCAGCGTCTAAGTGTTGTACTAGGAAGTTGAAAATGTTTTTTAGTCAATGATTGACAATGATGATTTTCAAAATAGAAATCAATAACTTGTTGTTTAAATGATTGGGTATATTTAGTCATAAAAAATCTGCACCTTACTAAGTTGGAAATATCGTCCAACTTTTGGGGTGCAGATCATATTCGAATACGCCCTTAGCTTTTATTTAGACAAGGTTCGATAGGCTTTGTGCATTGCCATAATCACTTCCCTGACCGTTTTTTTCTGTTCTTTGGGTAAGTTGAGAAATATCTTGATAAGCTCTTCCTCATCATAACTTTGAGCGAGTTCCCAAATTTCCTTTTTGACTTCAGGCTTAGCTTGGCTAAGTTTAGCCACCTTATATGCCAACGCCTCTGAAACTAATTCATTCGGTTCAATCTCTAGCCATTCACATAAGGTTTTAAGCCTTTCCGTTGTAGGAAACCCATCGCCTCGTAACCATTTTGCCACGGCAGCCTGCCCAATAGGTTTTCCGTAATAGCGTAAATTCAGCTCACGTTCAATGACGGAAGCTGTGGGTTTATAGCCTTTTGCGATCAAAATTCGTTTCAGATTTTCCGCAAATTTTATCCTTTCATTCATAGCGAAAAAGTCTAGATTTATCATTTTTCTTTGTTATAACTTGATCAAAAGTTATGTAACTATTATCATTAGTTACAATAAAAGTTATATAGTTAAGTAAAAAGTTACAAAACCAATGACCCAACAAATCAAATCTAAAAAACGTGTTGCTGATCACGGTGAAGTATTTACTCGCCCTGAAGAAGTAAATGCAATGCTCGATTTAGTTAAAAACGAAACATTAAGGCTCGATGCCTCATTTTTAGAGCCTGCTTGTGGAGACGGTAATTTTTTAATTGAAATTTTAAAACGGAAATTGGTTGTCGCCGATGTGCAATCTTGTTTTTTCCTCCCACAAAAGGGAAAAAAACAAATAATCGTGGGAAAGAAGCGATCTAACGAACGTTCCCAGCGAAGATATGAACTTAATGTAGTACAGGCAGTTGCAAGTATTTATGGTATTGAACTGTTGAAAGATAACGTGGAAGCCTGCCGAAAGCGATTGGCTGATTATGTGGAACAAACCATACGCCAAACTATTCCCGCCATTGATGAAGCTCATTTAAGCAAAATAATGGCAACGGTAATACGTATTTTGCAAGTCAATATTGTTCATGGTAACGCCCTAACGATGACGTTTGCACAAGATGAAACGGACACAAGCGATCCCAAAATGCTGAAATTTTACCAATGGAAGTCGGGAGTTTATCCAAATCGTTTTTTCTTTCAATGGCAAGCCTACGAATATCAACATTTAGTTGAACACGATAGATCTTTTGGATATCGCATTTTAGACCAAGACAAAATTTACTTTTTGGACATACCCAATGAAAAACGAATTTATTAACTACAACCCCGATGTGCTTTCTTGCATTGCCAACTTATCGAATGATGAAGTTTTTACACCGCCCGATGTTGCCAATGCAATGTTAGATCTTTTGCCTCAAGAGTTGTTTTCTTCTCCTGATACCACGTTTTTAGATCCTGCCTGCAAGTCTGGGGTATTTTTGCGTGAGATTACCAAGCGATTACTCAAGGGGCTTGAGCCAATTATGCCCGATTTGCAACAGCGAATTAACCATATTCTAACCAAGCAAGTCTTTGGCTTAGCCATTACTGAACTTACCGCCCTACTTACTCGCCGCAGCCTTTACTGTGCGAAATATGCTAACAGTGAATACGCTATTTGCGATCAATTTAACGATGAGCAAGGCAACATTTTTTACTCGCCGTTGCAACATAGCTGGGCTGATGGCAAATGTACACATTGCGGAGCAAGCCAAGCAGTATATGACAGAGGCGATCAAGTCGAAAGCCACGCTTATTCGTTTATTCATCTATCAATCGAGGAAATAATTAAAAAAGATATGCAATTTGATGTGATTATTGGTAACCCGCCTTATCAGTTAAGTGATGGAGGAGCTCAAGCTAGTGCAATCCCTATTTATCATTTATTTGTTGAACAGGCGAAAAAATTAAATCCTCGTTTTTTATCTATGATTATTCCCGCCCGTTGGTATGCAGGAGGAAGGGGATTAGATAAATTCCGTGAAACAATGTTAAGTGAAAATAACTTGGTCGAATTACATGATTTTCCAAATTCTAATGATTGTTTTACAGGTGTAGAAATTAAAGGGGGTGTTTGTTACTTTTTATGGGACTATACTCATAAAGATGAATGTTTAATTTCAACTCATGAAAATGGCAATATTGTTTCCAAAATGAAAAGACCATTAAAAGAGGGAAATTTAGATGTTTTTATCCGCTATAACCAAGCTATTAACATTTTACGTAAAGTACAAAAATTTAATGAAGATAGTTTTAATACAATAATTAGCTCCCTAAAACCTTTTGGTTTAAGAACTTTTTTCAAAGGTAGGGCTGAACCTTATAAGGAACATAATGTAAAACTATATCAAAATAAAGGTATAGGTCATATCAAAATAACAGAAATATTGAGTAATCATAAATGGATAGATACTCATAAAGTATTAGTACCAAGAGCAATAGGGTCAGGTAATAGCAAAACTGACTTAGTCAAACCTATTTATGCTGAAAAAGGAACTGCTTGTACCGAAACTTATCTCGTCTTTGGACCTTTTGAAAATAAAACTATCTGTGAAAATGTAATGAGCTATATCAATACTCGCTTTTTCCACTTTATGCTGACCTTAAAAAAGAATACTCAAGATGCTACAAAAAAAGTCTATGAACTTATCCCAATGCAAGACTTTTCAAAACCTTGGACAGATAAAGAACTTTACGAAAAATATCAATTAACTCAAGAGGAAATTGATTATATTGAAAGTATGGTAAGACCGATGGAATAAATTGTAAAAAATAGCAATTTTATCACCGCTTATCAAACTAAATTATCTCATTTAATAGGAGTTAAAAATGAATTTATCATCTATTAACAAAGCAGAACTTATTAAAGCTATTAAAGAGCAATGTGAAAGAAGCTTAATTGGAATAGAAATAGATGAAGCCCTTTCAAAAGAATGTACATTTTGTGGTTCAAATTTAATTGAATATCAGTCAGGAAAATATCCTACATTCAAATTTAAATGCCATCAATGTGGTAATCATTTAGATTATTATCAAGCATTTAATCTTACCCATCGAGATATTCGCCAAGGTGTGGAAGATCCTTTTAGGGAATGTGAAGAATGTGGAGAGAATTCAATGATGGGCTATTTTTGTACTAACTCAGAATGTGGATATGAATTAGATCCTAATACTGATGATACTTTCGATGAAAATAACATAAGAAAAATCCGAGAAGAATTAGAAAGAGGTTAATTTTCTTAGCATTCACAAAGAAAATTTGATTACACATATTTTATATCTTGTAGGGGCGTATTGCATACGCCCTGATACAAGTTCCATAAAGGGCGTATGCAATACGCCCCTACATAACCTGTCAAATTGAGATCAACATATTATGAGCAACTTACTTACCGCTATCCGCGCCCCCAAAATTTACGCCTATTCTGATAGTCATTTTCTAGATTGTTTAAAAATTGGCTATACCACACGCACGGTAGCAGAACGTGTGCAGGAACAATATCCAATTAAAACGCCTATACAGACGTGGAAAATTGAGCTAGATGAAATCGCGATGCGTGAAGATGGTTCGTTTTTTACTGACCACGATATTCATCGCCTATTGGTTGAAAAAGGTGTGCAAAAACTCAATGGTGAATGGTTTAAGTGTTCGCTAAGTGAGGTAAAAGCTGCCATTTTAGCGGTGAAAAGCGGTCAGAAAAACAGTGAAAATCGCCAATTTGATTTTGCTATGCGTCCTGAACAGCGTGAGGCAGTGGAAAAAACAGCATACTATTTTCGGCATTTTCAGCAAGATAAAGATAATAATCCAAAAACACCGCACTTTTTATGGAATGCCAAAATGCGATTTGGTAAAACCTTTGCTACCTATCAGTTGATGAAAGAAATGGGTTGGAAAAAGGTATTGGTGCTTACTTTTAAACCTGCGGTACAAAATGCGTGGCAAGAGGATTTGCAAAGTCATCGTGATTTTGAAGGTTGGCAATTTGTAACTAAAAAAGATGAATGGCAACATTCAGCAAGCCTTCCACAGGTCTGTTTCGGATCTTTCCAAGATTTTTTAGGGAAAAGTAAATCGGGTGGGATTAAAGCCAAAAATGAGTGGGTACATACGATCAACTGGGATTGTGTGGTATTTGACGAATATCACTATGGAGCGTGGCGAGAAAAATCGAAAGGGCTATTTGAAGCGGAGGAAAAGGCAACATTCCAACAACGCCAAGCAGAAGAAGCTGAAATGGATATGGATATGCCCGATTATTTTGATGAAGAGATGTTGCCGATTACAACCGATCACTATTTATATCTTTCTGGCACGCCATTTCGAGCGATCAATTCAGGGGAATTTATTGAGGAACAGATCTTTAACTGGACATATTCCGATGAACAACACGCAAAAGCAAATTGGCAAGGCGATAATAACCCTTATTTGAGCTTGCCTCGAATGATTATGATGACCTATCAGCTACCTGACGATATTCAAGAAGTCGCATTAAAAGGGGAATTTAACGAGTTCGATCTTAACCAATTTTTTGAGGCAAAAGGATCAGGCGATAAAGCAACATTTACCTATGAAAATGAAGTACAAAAATGGCTTGATTTAATTCGTGGTGCATTGAAAAGCACAACTATTGATAACTTAAAATTAGGGGCAGAAAAGCCGCCAATGCCATTTGGCGATAGCCGTTTATTGGGTAATTTATTACATACCTTTTGGTTTTTACCCAACGTTGCCGCTTGTTATGCAATGAAAAATTTATTAGCTCAAAAGCAAAATACCTTTTATCACGACTATCAAATTATTGTGGCAGCAGGTACACAAGCAGGGATGGGAGCAGAAGCTCTCGTTCCTGTTAAAAATGCAATGCGTGAACCGTTAAAATCCAAATCAATTACTCTTTCTTGTGGAAAATTAACCACAGGTGTATCTGTTTCGCCTTGGACAGGGATCTTTATGTTGCGTAATCTGACCTCGCCAGAAACCTATTTCCAAGCGGCGTTTCGGGTTCAAACGCCTTGGGTTTTGCGTGGGCATAATCCGCTCGATCCTAATAATGAATGTATTATTAAACAAGATTGCTATGTCTTTGATTTTGCACCTAACCGAGCACTAAAACAGCTTGCTGATTATAGTTGTCAATTAAATACAACTGAAACAAACCCAGAGAAAAAAGTTGCTGACTTTATTCAGTTTTTACCTGTACTTGCCTATGATGGTAGCTCAATGCGTGCAATTGATGCTTCAGGTATTTTAGATATGGCGATGAGCGGTACAACTGCTACACTTCTTGCTCGCCGTTGGGAAAGTGCTTTGTTAGTCAATGTTGATAATGACACCCTTAAACAGTTAAGCAATAATGAAGCGGCGATGAAAGCGTTAATGAATATCGAAGGCTTCCGTTCGTTAAACCAAGATATTGAAACCATTATCAATAAATCTGAGAATGTGAAAAAAACGAAGCAAGAGGCAGGAGATAGAGAGCTGACAACAACCGAAAAGAAAACCTTATCTGAAGAAGAAAAAAAGGAAAAATCATTACGAAAACAGGTACAAGAAAAGCTGATGAAATTTGCAACCCGTATTCCTGTGTTTATGTATTTAAGTGATTATCGGGAATATGCGTTGCGTGATGTAATTACTCAACTTGAGCCAGAGCTATTCTACAAAGTTACAGGCTTAACCCAACAGGATTTTAGCCTATTAGTGAGTTTAAATTTATTTAACGAAACAATGATGAATGATGCGGTTTATAAGTTTAAACGTTATGAAGACGCAAGTTTGGAATATACTGGGATCAATAAACACAATAAGGAACGTATGGGGCTTTATAATACTACTATAAATATCAATGATATGTAGGGAATAATAGATCTTCTCTACTTCAAATATAAATGTAGGGGCGTATCGAATGATCTGCACCCCAAAAGTTGGACGATATTTCCAACTTAGTAAGGTGCAGATTTTTTATGACTAAATATACCCAATCATTTAAACAACAAGTCATTGATTTTTATCTTGAAAATCATCACAACTTTCCACTCGCAAGAAAACAATTCCAGCTTTCTGACCAAACACTCAGACGTTGGATAGCACAGTACCAACACTCAGGCAGTAATGGGCTTGCTGTATCGCACACCAAACAAAAATATCCTACTGAATTTAAATATCAAGTGATACAAGCGGTTATAAATGGCCTTTATTCTGCTGAACAAGCAACACTTCAGTTTGGACTCAGCAATTCGGGTATCATCAGCCAATGGTTGAAAGCCTTCAAGAAAGAAGGTATAAAAGGGTTAAAACCCAAACCGAAAGGAAGACCATCAATGAAACCCAAATACGCCAAAATGCCCCCCAAACCCAAGACAGAAGAAGAACGCTTGAAGCTGCGAATTTTAGAGCTTGAAGCGAAGAATGCTTATCTAAAAAAGTTGGACGAGCTGATACGGGAGGAAGAGCAAAGGCAGCGGAAGTTATCCAAGCGTTACGGGTAAACTATACTTTGCCAATACTCCTTCGCATTGCCAAGTTGCCTCGTAGTAGTTTCTTTTATCATTTGAAGCAAGATAAACCTCGCGATGCAAAATTTTGTGAGGAAATCACCGCTCTTTTTCACGAGCATCACGGAAGATACGGTTATCGTCGCATTACGATGCTCTTAAAAGCGAGAGGTCATCATATCAACCACAAAAAAGTGCAACGTCTAATGCAACAGCTGGGTTTAAAAGGAAAATGCCAGGCGAAAAAATATCGTTCTTACCATGGAGAAGTGGGCAAAATCACTCCAAACGTGCTTGAGCGTAACTTCAAAGCAATGAAACTAAATGAGAAATGGCTCACTGATGTAACCGAATTTAAATGCGATGAAGGGAAACTCTATCTTTCACCGATTAAAGACTTATTTAACAACGAAATTATCAGCTATGACTTAAGTCGAACCCCAAATTTTGAACAAACGATACGAATGCTCAATCAGGCGATAGCCAGACTGCCGAAAGGAAAAACGCCGATATTGCATTCAGACCAAGACTGGCAATATCAAATGCGTGGTTATCGAAAGCGGTTAGAAAAGTATGGAATTATTCAAAGTATGTCGAGAAAAGGCAACTGTTTAGATAATAGTGCAATGGAAAGTTTTTTTGGTCGTTTGAAGACGGGATGCTATGCAGGAAAGCGTTTTAAAACTTACGCGGAGCTTGAACAAACTCTCCACGACTACATTCGTTATTACAATAATGAGCGTATTCAGATAAAATTAAAAGGACTGAGCCCAGTACAATACCGAAATCAGTCCTGTGATTAGTGTCTAACTTTTTGGGGGCAGATCAATCACGGTCACTATAAAAATTGAAAAAGTGCGGTCTAAAAAGAAAAATTATTTACTGGCTTTGTAGTATTCCATTGCTTGTGGCATCAAACGTTCCAGGTTTGCTTGACGAGCAGCATTAGTTGGGTGAGTTGACACAAGACCTGCTAATGCGCTGTTTGAATTACCGGTAGCCTGATTCATTTTAATCCATAAATTCGGTGCGGCCTGAGGATTATAGCCCGCTTTTGCCATAAGCATTAAACCCACCTCATCCGCTTCTGTTTCATGACTACGAGAATAAGGTTTATCTAAGCCCCAATCTTTCGCAACACTCACTACCATTCCACTTGCTTGCGAACCAATTTGAGTGGACAAGGCGATATGAGCAATTTGTGCAGCAATGCCAGATATTTGGCTCATATTAACTTTGCTTTTCCCATGTTCTTGTAGTGCATGAGCCATTTCATGCCCCATGACAACAGCAATTTCATCATTGGTGAGTTTTAATTGATCGACCAATCCAGTATAGAACATCATTTTGCCACCCGGCATCGCCCAAGCGTTGAGTTCTTTTGATTTGACTACGCTAATTTCCCAGTTAAATGGCTGTCCGGTTTGATTTTCTTTATTGGCATAGGGGACCATTTTTTGAAATACCTGATTAATGCGTTTTGCCGTCGTAGAACTCGTATCGACCACGCCTTTATTGCGTAATTGAGATATTTCCTGTGTATAGCTCATGGCGGCCTGTTCATTAATTTGTGCTGAACTGGCACAAGCATTGAGTAAAATGATACTCATACCGAGTAGAGCCGTTTTTTTCCAAGCTTGTAACATAATGGGATTTCCTTAAATAAAATTATAATCGAAGTTCAAAAATGGCTTTTTTAGGGTTCAAACGAAAACCTTCACTTTCCCAAATTTCCTTATGTTGTAGCCCTTGTTCAACAACAAGAAAACGAGATTGAGTATAACAGACAAACTCTTTGGCTTTTTCAATAAGTGCGGTATAAATTTCGGTTTTATTTGAACAATCTTGCACGAAAATATCGGTAAGTTGCCAGTATCGTTGTAATTGTAACGAGGACAAACGAGGGTAAAGCTGAATAAATCCGATAGCTTGCTGTTTATTGTCAACCGCAAGAAATAAAATACTTTCACTAAAACGAATACGATTTCGTAAGAAAGTGAGGGTGCGTTCAGGGTTTTCTAACATACCATGATTCAAGCGATATTGCTCAAAAAGTGGCAGAATTAACTCTAAGTTCCATTGTTCAGCTTTAAATATCTTCATGAGAAATGATTCATTTTATAAACAATTCATACAGTAGATTGTAGCTTTTTACTGCAAAATAATCATCTTTTATCCGAAAAATTTCTTAGAAAAGTGAAAAAATTTGATATAGCACTAATGATTAGCGTGGAATTTTGATATAGTAATGGCAATTTTTATTAATTATCTTAGGAGAAAAAATATGGCACGTCGTCCTTTAGTGATGGGTAACTGGAAATTAAATGGCTCTAAAGCCTTTACTCAAGAATTAATTGCAGGTTTGAAATCAGAACTGCATGATGTGACAGGTTGTGATGTGGCGATTGCACCGCCAGTTATGTACTTAGCGGAAGCAGAGGCAGCATTAAAAGGTTGTGGTTGTAGCTGTGGCGGCAAAAGCGTCATTGAACTGGGCGCACAAAATGTGGATTTAAATAAACAAGGTGCATTCACAGGCGATATTTCAGCCGATATGTTAAAAGATTTTGGGGCGAAATATATTATTATTGGCCACTCTGAGCGCCGTCAGTATCATCATGAAAGTGATGAGTTTATTGCGAAAAAATTTGGTGTATTAAAAGAAGCCGGTTTAGTGCCAGTATTATGTATTGGAGAATCTGAAGCGGAGAATGAAGCGGGTAAAACAGAAGAAGTGTGCGCTCGCCAAATTGATGCGGTGATTAATTTATTAGGCGTTGAGGCGTTTAATGGTGCGGTTATCGCTTATGAGCCAATTTGGGCAATTGGTACGGGTAAATCCGCGACTCCTGCGCAAGCTCAAGGGGTTCATGCCTTTATTCGTGGTCATATCGCGGCAAAATCTCAAGCGGTGGCAGAACAACTTATTATTCAATATGGTGGTTCAGTGAATGATGCTAATGCGGCAGAATTATTTACCCAACCAGACATTGATGGTGCGTTAGTTGGTGGGGCTTCGTTAAAGGCGCCTGCATTTGCCGTCATCGTCAAAGCAGCCGCTGCTGCAAAAAATTAATGATGGTATAGCGCATTGATTGTCATCTGACAGCGCCCATAGGAAAACTTGGGGCTGTCAGATAATCAGTGGATTGAAATGTGATAATTTATGCTAATAACCACAAAACGTTAAAAAAATCATACATCAATTTATTACCGAAAATTAGGATAAACCCTAATATCATGACAGAAAAATCGATCATACCGGTACTTGGTAATAGGCGGCGGATAGGGCCTAATACGGGTTCTGTGATCTGATAAAGTGTATATTCTAGTGGACTATTGCCACGACTAAACCAACTTAAAATTGCTCTGATTAAGATTGACCAAAAGAGAATTTCCCCAAAGGTTTTGATTACCCCTAAAATACCAATAAGCAATGTCTGTGGTATGGCGGGCATCACCTGTCCCCCAATGAGCGTGAGGGCCGGATATTTTATGGCCGATAGAATAAACGCGGCAATTAATGCGGCTAAATCAAGATTGTTTTTGCTCGGAATCACTTTACGCAAGGGCGCAAGCACCGGTTGTGTTAGCTTAACGAGTGTTTGTGAAAGTGGGTTATAAAAATCCACCTTGCAATATTGAAACCAAGCACGTAGTACTAAAATAAAGCTGTAAAGCCCGATAAGGGTAAAGATTAAATACTGAATGGCGTTCATATCCATAGTGTTATTCCAATGAAAGTGCGGTTAAAAATCGAATAGTTTTATAATGGCGTTAATAGATGGAAATTTCAAGTTAAAGAGGACTTTCAATTTGTAATTGTTCATAAATTTCGCTAATAATCAAAATAAGACTGGAGCGAATAATTTTTTCTTGGCGTAATAGATGCATTTGATGTTGTAATGAATCGTGATTATCCATTGAGGTATTTGTTATTGTGATAAGTGGTTTATCTTTTTGATGGCATAGATTTTGTGTAAAACTGATGATGTTGTCATCATTAAATGTATAATCTTTTTCATCATTATTGAGCTGTTCTTTCATGGAAAGAAAAGCGTTAATGTCTTCAAAGACATCATGAGAAATAACGCCTAATCCTAATAATACTTTTAGGCGAATAGGCAATTCAAACAATGGCCCTGATTGATAAAGTAAGGAATCTACGACGGATTTCACTGCAAAATCTGTTTTAAGAAAGACACGGTTAATTAATTGATCTACTGATTCTTCAAATAGAGAGACAGCAGAAATGATGAAACCTCGAATAGAGGTTGCATCATTGAGTTTTTCATAAATAAGGTTTTCGTCCTGAAACACGCGTTATCCCAAAATTAATGTGTCAATACATGATATTGATTCACAATGCGAGTGATAACATCTTGATCCTGTAAACCTGTGTATTTACGCAGCGTTGCTTCTACGCCTTCTTGATTTATTGCGGCCTCAAGTTCTTGTGCCTGTGGGTCGCTATCGTTGCGGTATAGCAATGCGGTTGCAATAGCACGGATTAAATTGTCATGACTAAGCTTATATTCTAACGTGCCTCGTAATGGTTTGATTAAACGATCGTTTTCACTCAGCTTACGTAATGGCTCCCGACCAACGCGATCGACATCATCGACTAAATATGGATTAGCAAAGCGTTTGAGGATTTTTTCAATATATGCAGCATGGGCTTGGCGATCGAATGCATAACGTTGAATCAACACTTCGCCACTCTCTTGCATAACAGCTTTTACGAAGTCTTTAATACTTTCATCTTCAATGGATTCACGCACAAATTGATAACCTTTTTGTTTACCCATATAGGCCGTGACAGCATGACCGGTATTCAGGGTAAAGAGTTTACGCTCAATAAATGCCATGAGGTTATCTGTTTTTTCCATGCCTTGAATATCAGGGATATTCCCTTTGAATTGGGTTTGATCCACTATCCATTCGCTGAATTCTTCAACGGTGACTAAGAGTGGATCATCTTCTGGCGCATTCACCGGTGGCACAATACGATCCACCGCTGAGTCCACAAAACCGACAAATTCGCTCACTTGTTTTTGTTGTTCAGGGGTTAAGTGAGTGAAAACTTGTTCTTTTAAAAAGGTTGTGCCACGTACCATATTTTCACAAGCAATAATATTAAATGGTTGCGTATTGCCAGCTTCAATACGAGCAATTAGACCTTTTGCAATCGTGCTTGAAATAATTTTAAGTACCGTTGGCCCGACTGCGGTGGTGATTAAATCGACTGAATGAAATAAATCGATTACCGCATTTTCGTCTTTGGAATTAACACCACTGACATGATTAACTTGTTCAAGTTTACTTTGTTCACCAACAATTTTGACATTATATGCCCCTTGTTGATTAAGCAAATTAATGACCTTATCGTTAACATCCGCGAACACGACTGGAATACCAGAGTCTGCTAATAACTTACCAATAAAACCACGACCAATATTGCCTGCGCCAAAATGTAATGCTTTCATGTGATTCCCTTTATGTGAATGGTATAGAGGCAAGGCGAACCTTGCCCTATAGTACAACGTTTCTTATGCTTTGAGTAATGCTAACACTTTTTGAACATCACCAGTTGAGGTTAAAATTTCAATGGCTTCTTCGCTATCTAAAGCATTTGTAATCGCAGACACCACTTGGACATGTTCATTATTACGGGCGGCAATACCGATAACTAATTTGGCAATACCATCATCGTCATCGGTGAAACGGACACCATTTGGATATTGGCATACGACAACACCTGTTTTTAAAACAGCATCTTTGGCTTCCACTGTACCATGTGGCACAGCCACGCCCTCGCCTAAGTAAGTCGATACCATTTTTTCACGCTCAAACATAGCATCGACATAGCTTGGTAATACAAAGCCTGAAGCAACTAACTGTTCACCAGCAAAACGAATCGCATCTTCTTTATTATCTGCGTGTAAGCCTAAGAAAATTTGGCTTTCTGATAACTGGAAAGTTGCGCCATTTACTTCTATTACATTTTCCGGTTGTGTGGTTTCGGTTTCTGCTTTAGGTGAATTAAGGGTTGCTTTTAATTCACCGATTAAACTATCGTAGAATTTATTATCCAAGAAGTTTTGTAATGATAAATGCATCGCATTCGGTACGCGTTGTTTTGCACGTAGAGTTAAATCTTGGTGAGTGATGACTAAGCGAGCATCATCGGGTAAATCATTGATTGCACAGTTAGTCACTTCTAAAGGTAAGCCAGCATCTTTAACTTTTTTGCGTAGCATGCTTGCACCCATTGCGCTCGAACCCATACCCGCATCGCAAGAGACGAAGATTTTACGCAATCCGTTGTAATCTGTAACCGCATTTTGGTTAGCATTGCTTGATTTCATGGCTTTTGAAGCCGCTTGCATATCTTCTAAGGTTTTGCCTGCATCTTCTTTTTGAATTTTAAGGAAGAAAGAGGATAAAACAAAAGATACCGCACAAGAGAAAATGACCGATAAAATCACTCCTAAGAATGACGCTTTTGGTGTCATTGCCAGTACCGCAATAATTGAACCAGGCGAAGCTGGCGCTTGTAACCCTGCGTTAAATAAAACAAGTGTAAATACACCGGTCATACCGCCAGCAATCACCGCAATTAACAAACGAGGATTCATCAATACATAAGGGAAGTAAATTTCATGAATGCCTCCGAAGAAATGGATAATCGCAGCTCCACCTGAGGTTTGTTTGGCCGAGCCTCTACCGAAGAACATATAGGCGAGTAGAACACCTAAGCCTGGACCTGGATTTGCCTCAATTAAGAAGAAAACAGATTGACCAAATTCTTGAGATTGTTGAATACCTAGTGGAGAGAAAATACCGTGATTAATGGCATTGTTTAAGAACAGGATTTTTGCAGGTTCAACAAATAATGAGGTAAGTGGCAATAAGCCGTTACGCACTAAGACATCCACACCAGCGGCGAGTAAAGTCGATAATTCTTTTACAATTGGTCCAATAACCCAAAAGAAAAGAATGGCCAGGATCATTCCGATGATGCCTGATGAGAAGTTATTGACTAACATCTCAAAACCACTTTTGATTTTACCATCAGCCCATTGGTCAAATTTCTTAATAACCCAACCGCCAGTAGGCCCTGCGATCATTGCGCCCAAGAACATAGGAATGTCTGTACCAACAATTACCCCTGCTGTAGTAATAGCACCGACCACAGCGCCGCGATCGCCTGCGACTAATTTACCACCGGTATAACCAATTAACAGAGGTAATAAATAGGTGATCATTGGCCCTACCATCTTGGCTAAAGTTTCATTTGGTAGCCAACCAGTAGGGATAAAGAGCGCGGTAATAAATCCCCACGCGATAAATGCGCCGATATTCGGCATCACCATATTGGAGAGAAAACGTCCAAAACTCTGGATTTTAACTTTTGCATTTGCTGAAAGCATAAAGACCTCGATTTTCAAATAGGTATTAAATCAAGGGTAAAGTAACATAGGCGAAAAAAAAGGCAAATTTTAAAGATTAAAAATGTGATGTGTATCACAATAAATAAATTTACCTTTTGTTTTAAAATGTGATTTACATCACAAAAAAATAATAAATAAGATTGATATGTGATCTGTATCATATTTTAGCTAAAGATCTGACTGTTTTTCCAAATCGTGTCAGCAATATGTTCAGGGGACTCCGAACGTAGTGCGCATAATGACTGAAACACATGATATAACCGCTCTGGTCGATTGGGTTGCCCTTGAAAACCAAATACCGGCATATCTGGGCTATCTGTCTCAAGTAATAACGCATCAAGGGGTAATTTGGCAATGGTTTGACGGGTTTTATTTGCGCGTGCATAAGTAATTGTACCGCCCACACCGATTTTATATCCCAAATCTACAAAGCGTTTTGCTTGGTCATAGCTGCCGGCAAAACCATGCACGACCCCACATTTTGGCAATTGAATGCGCTTCAAAAAGGAAAAAAGCTGTTCGTGGCTTTTACGTGAGTGTAAATTGATGGGTAAATGAAACTGTTTTGCCAATTGTAACTGGGCTTCAAGATACTCACATTGTTTACGCCAGAGATCATCCTCCACGAGTTCGGGGATCGCGCGCTCTAAACCAATTTCAGCGATTGCGGTACAAAGAGGGTCTTTTCTAGCTAATTGCTTGGCTAATAAGTCTAAATCACTTTGTTGATGCTGACGGATATATAAGGGGTGTAATCCCAATCCATAGCGTAATTGTTCAGGGAAAAGTGCGGTCATTTTTTCAATTGTTTTAAAATTTTCTCGAAAAACGGCAACGATTAAAATTTTTTGAATTCCAACCGCACTTGCATTGTCAATTAACTGTGCCAAAGGGGTTTGTGTGCTTTCTTGCACATAGTCAAGGTGAGTGTGAGTGTCAAAAAAACAATACATATATTTGTATCACAAAGAAAAAGGCGACATGGTTGTCAGGCTTAAAGTATTATTTATATTTCAATGGGTTATGAAATTTATTGCAGGGGCGTATTACATACGCCCATTATCTTGCTAAGGCGAACAGAATTCGCCTCATTATGGATTATGCGACGGTGACAGAAGTGATAATAACTTCTTCTTTTGGTACATCTTGGTGGAAGCCGTAGTTGCCAGTTTTCACTTTACGGATTTTATCCACAGTTTCCATGCCTTCAACCACTTCGCCAAATACACAATATCCCCAACCTTGCATGGTTTCAGATTTGAAATCAAGGAAGTCATTGTCATTCACATTGATAAAGAATTGTGCTGTAGCAGAATGAGGATCAGAGGTACGCGCCATCGCGATAGTTCCTCGTTTGTTGCTTAAACCGTTATTTGCTTCGTTTTTGATAGGCGCATTGGTTTCTTTTTCTTGCATGCCAGCTTCTAAACCACCGCCTTGAATCATAAAGCCATCGATTACACGGTGAAAAATTGTGTTATTATAGAAGCCGTCTTTGCAGTAATTTAAAAAATTTTCTGCGGTAATAGGGGCTTTCTCATGATTTAAAGCAATCTTAATATCGCCAAAATTTGTATGTAATGTAATCATTTTGTTGTCCTATATTGCATTTAAAGTCTGCATTATTCCATAAAATAACAAAAAGTGCTATAAAAGAGCGGTCAATTATTCATACAAGAAAAGAGAACATCAAAAAATGCTAAAAATTTTTAATACACTGACACGAGAAAAAGAAGTCTTTAACCCCATTAATCCTAACCAAGTGGGAATGTATGTATGTGGGGTGACGGTTTACGATTTGTGCCATTTTGGTCATGGACGTACTTTTGTGTCTTTTGATGTCATTAGTCGCTATCTACGTTATTTAGGCTATAACTTGCGCTATGTGCGTAATATTACCGACGTAGATGATAAAATTATTAAGAGAGCATTGGAAAATAACGAAAGTTGTGATGCGCTTGTGGAACGAATGATTGCTGAAATGCATAAGGATTTTGATGCTTTAAATATACTACGCCCCGATTTAGAGCCGCGTGCGACACAGCATATTCCTGAGATTATTGAGATGGTGAAAACCTTAATTGCAAAAGGTAATGCTTATGTCGCAGAAGATGGCGACGTGATGTTTAATGTGGAAAGTTTTGCGAATTATGGTGCGCTTTCTCGACAAAATTTAGAACAACTACAAGCCGGCGCGCGCGTTGAAATTAAAAGTGTGAAGCGCAATCCAATGGATTTTGTATTATGGAAAATGTCTAAACCCAACGAACCAAGTTGGGATTCGCCATGGGGAAAAGGACGACCGGGTTGGCATATTGAATGTTCGGCAATGAACAGTAAAGAACTTGGTGAACACTTTGATATTCATGGTGGTGGTTCAGATTTGATGTTCCCTCATCATGAAAATGAAATTGCTCAGTCTTGCTGTGCGCATGGGGGGGAGTATGTGAATTATTGGTTGCATACGGGAATGCTGACGATTGACGAAGTGAAAATGTCTAAGTCACTAGGCAACTTTTTTACACTGCGCACTATGCTTGAAAAATATGATGCCGAAAGTTTGCGTTATTTCTTTTTGACAGCGCAATATCGCTCACTGTTAAATTACGACTTAGAAGCCTTAGAAAATGCTAGAGCGGCTTTAGAACGTTTATATACCGCGTTGCGAGGTTGTGATACGAGCGTTGAGGCTGTAGGTGGTGAACAATATATACAAGCATTTGAAGCCGCCATGAATGATGATTTCAATACGCCAGCAGCATTAGCTGTGTTGTTTGATATGGTGCGTGAGTTAAATAAATTAAAGCTAGACGATCCAAAACAAGCGAATCATTTTGCCGCACGTCTAAAACAATTGGCCGGCGTGTTAGGCTTATTAAGCCAAGATCCTGAGGCGTTCTTAAAAGGGGACACTCAAGATGATGAAGTGGCCGCCATTGAAACTTTAATTACTCAACGTAATACCGCACGAGCAAACAAGGATTGGGCGAAAGCTGATGAGGCGCGTAACCAATTAACTGCAATGGGCATTGTTTTAGAAGACGGCCCGAATGGTACGACTTGGCGTAAAGCTTGATAGAGAAAGACATCATATAAAAGAGCGGTGTAGAAAAATAGATTTTTCAACCGCACTTTTTAATTTGATGATTAATTTAAACCTTCGTGTTGCTCGTATGCGAATAAGGTATTATGCATTAGCATTGCAACAGTCATTGGACCTACACCGCCTGGCACTGGCGTAATAAATCCGGCATTTTTGACCGCACTTTCATAATCAACATCACCATATAATTTACCCTCTACGCGATTAATGCCGACATCGATCACAATTGCACCGGATTTAATCCAGTCGCCAGGAATAAATTTGGCTTTACCCACAGCAACGATCAAAATATCGGCTTGACGTACATGGGATTCAAGGTCTTTAGTAAATTTATGGGTGACTGTAACTGTTGCGCCAGCGAGCAGTAATTCCATCGCCATTGGGCGACCAACAATATTTGACGCGCCGACAATGACCGCATGTTGTCCGTGTAAATCTACGCCAGTGGTTTCAAGTAATTTGATGACCCCAAAAGGTGTGCAAGCACGTAATGTCGGAATGCGTTGACATAAACGGCCTACATTATAGGGATGAAAACCGTCCACATCTTTTTCAGGTGCAATCGCCTCAATCACTTTTGTACTGTCAATATGCGCAGGTAAAGGAAGTTGTACTAAAATACCGTCAACAGAAGTATCTTGATTCAGTTTTTTGATCAGTGCGAGTAACTCTGCTTCTGTCGTGGTTTCGGCTAAATCATAGGACTGAGATTGGATACCAATTTCCGCACAGCTTTTGCGTTTACTTCCCACGTAGACCTGTGAGGCAGGATCCGCACCAACAAGGACGACGGCTAAACCAGGAGAACGTTTACCTGTCGCAAGGTATTGGCTAATTTTTTGTTGGATGTCTGATTTAATTTGTTTGGCGAGTGCCGTACCGGAAATGACTTGTGCGGTCATAGATAATCCTCAAAATAGAAAACGTTTGCCGGAGTATTTTGGCAGAAAATGGGGGGAAATGTAAGAGGCAGTGAGATTATTTTAAGCGATTGATGATAAAATAGAAAAAAATGATTGACTGAAATTAAAAGAAATTTATAATTCTCTTCCATGATGTCGGCGAGTAGCGCAGCTTGGTAGCGCAACTGGTTTGGGACCAGTGGGTCGTAGGTTCAAATCCTATCTCGCCGACCACTTCTTTATTGATAGTATCCACTTGAAATGCGCCCTTAGCTCAGCTGGATAGAGCAACGGCCTTCTAAGCCGTAGGTCATTGGTTCGAATCCAATAGGGCGTGCCATTAACTTATTAAATTTCCGCTTGAAACCCTAGTCATTCATAGATTTTTTCAGTAGAATTACCGACTATTCTTATTTTGTTATTTATTTTATTTAGGTTAATTAAGGTTTACTCGTGGCTCAACGTGATTACGCTGCTCGTAGTAGCGCTTCAAGGAAAAAGAAAAAATCCAATGGAATTAGTAAAACAACGGTACTGTTTATCGTTGGAATTGTACTAGTTATGTTTGCTGGTGGTTTATATTTTTTGAAAAAAAATGCCCCAGAGGTTGAGAAAAGGGTGGATACTCAACCGGTGGAGCCTACAACACCAAAAAGCGTATTGCCAAGTCGCCCTGAGGAAGTGTGGAGTTATATTCAAGATTTAGAAACTCGTGAAATCCCAGTGGATAACAGTCCGGGTGCTATTGATAAAAACGCGCAATTAACAGCAGAGCAAAAGCGAATTTTAGCGATGTTGGAACAAGATAAGCTCGCGCAACAAAAGAAAGCAGAAGAGGCAAAAAAAGCGGCACTTGCTCGCGCAGAGCAACAAGCTCAAGAAGCTAAAACAACAGAATCGAAAACCCCTCCACCAGTGAGTAAAGTGGAAAAACCACAGGTCGTTGAAGCGAAACCTGAGGTAAAAAAAGCAGAACCCGTGAAAGTGGTTGCAAAACCGGCGACAGAACAACAAAAACAAGAGGTTGTGAAAGAGGCTGCGAAAAAAGAGCCTGCGAAACCTACGTCATCTCAATCCACAGCCGGTGGAAAGTTTGGGTTACAATGTGGGGCGTTTAAAAATAAAGGACAAGCAGAAAACCTACAGGCACGTTTAGCAATGGCTGGATTTAATAGCCGAGTGACATCGAGTGCTGATTGGAACCGTGTGTTTGTTGGGCCAGTTGGCGATAGAGCCGCAGCGGCAAAAGCGCAAGCAGATGCAAAAAGTATTACAAACTGTGTCATTATTGGCATGTAATTTTTTTAGGCAACATACAATATACATATGTTGTCGATGAATTTCTTAATGTATTAAACTAAATAACAGAGGCATAAAATGGCAGATTTTAATCAAATTCTTACTCCGGGTGATGTTGATGGTGGAATTATCAATGTGGTTAATGAAATTCCACAAGGTAGCTGCCACAAAATCGAATGGAACCGCAAAGTTGCAGCGTTTCAATTAGATCGCGTGGAGCCGGAAATTTTTGCAAAACCGACAAACTATGGTTTTATTCCACAAACTTTAGATGAAGATGGCGATGAATTAGATGTATTATTAATCACTCGTCAACCGTTAGCAACAGGCGTTTTCCTTGAAGCGCGTGTTATCGGTGTGATGAAATTTGTCGATGATGGTGAGGTAGATGATAAAATTGTCTGTGTGCCTGCAGATGATCGTGATACTGGGAATGCATATAAAAGCTTATCCGATTTACCGGCTCAATTAATTAAACAAATTGAATTCCATTTTAATCACTATAAAGCGTTGAAAAAACCGGGTTCTACAGTCGTGAAACATTGGGGCGATGTAGAAGAAGCGAAAGAAGTGATTCGTGAATCTATTCAACGTTGGAATGAACAAGCTTAAGAATTGATGACTTAAACTTTAAAAAGTGCGGTAAAAAATCAGAAATATTTACCGCACTTTTTTATTATAAAAACAGCGCTTAAGGCACAATGCGCCAGTTATCATAATGCCCGATTAAGTCTTCATATTGGCGGCTATCTTCAAAACCGTTTTCAGGACTACGTTCGTGTAATTGGTTGAGTAAATCTGCATTTTTAGCCGTTGCATCAAAAAATTGGCGACAATCTTGAACATGCATTAAACTGCCACCGATTCGTCCATTATCAGAAAACCAAATACCTGCGACTTCACGCTGTTCGCCTGCCGGCAAATCTCGTTCTTTAATTTTTCTTAAACGATCAGCAGCAATTAAAAATAATCCATTGTTTTCATGATCTTTTGCTTTGGCATAGACGCGTTTTGACAACATTGGACAATACACTAAGCCAATTACATCAAATTGATTCATACTCAGTCCTCATAAATAAAAAAAGTTTACAGGCCTATAGGCGTGTTAATGTGTATAGTGATTTATATTCAAATTAGTACAGCGTTGTTTTGTCTTATTTTGAATCTAAATAACTAGCGTTTAATTTGATACATGGTCAAGCTAATCCGAGCTATCACGACTTGCTGGTTGCTTTTCTTGTCTCAAATCAATTTGTTTGGTGCTTATTATGCGTAAAAAGTATGACAATTTGATGACAAGCATTTGATGGGTGTTTGTTTTATAGCCAAAGTGCGGTTATTTTTGAAAAAGTTTTTATTGTCATCAAATTGTAATATTTATTTATTACACTTTGCCTCGTTGTAAAACTGGACTAGGGGATTTCCCTAAATATTAAATGAGGAAAAACGTATGTTAAAACCAATCGCAACAAAATTATCCGTTCTTGGCTTATCATTAGGCTTACTTTTTTCTACTGCGCACGCGGCACAAACAATTAATGGGGCGGGCGCGTCTTTCCCATATCCAATTTATGCGAAATGGGCCTCTCTTTATGAAGCAGAAACAGGCAATAAAATTAATTATCAATCTATCGGCTCAGGCGGCGGTCAGCAACAAATTATCGCAAAAACTATTGATTTCGGTGCTTCAGATGATCCGATGAAAGCTGAATTATTGGATCAGCACAAATTATTACAATTCCCAGCGGTGATCGGCGGAACGGTACCGGTTGTGAATATCCCAGATGTTGCTGCGGGTAAGTTGAAATTATCTGGCGAAGTGTTAGCAAATATTTACTTAGGCAAAATCAAAAAATGGAATGATCCCGCTATCGCGAGTTTAAACCCAGATTTAACCTTACCAAATAATACCATTATTGTTGTTCACCGTTCAGATAGCTCAGGAACGACATTCGGTTGGACTAATTACCTTGCGAAAGTCTCTGCAGACTGGAAATCCCAAGTAGGTGAAGGAAAATCCGTTAAATGGCCAACAGGTCAAGGTGGTAAAGGGAATGAAGGTGTAGCGGCGTATGTTGCGCAATTAAAATACTCTATCGGTTATGTTGAGTATGCTTATGCGAAACAAAACAACCTATCATGGGTATCGTTACAAAATAAAGATGGCAAATTCGTTCAGCCATCAGGTGAAAGCTTTTCTTCTGCAGCAGCCAATGCAAAATGGGACGAAGCACCAGGTATGGGCGTAGTATTAACTAACGAACCAGGCGAGAATTCATGGCCAATTACTGCAGCGAGCTTTATCTTATTGCATAAAACCGCAACTAAGCCAGAAGCGACGAAAGGTGTATTCCAATTCTTTGATTGGGCGTTCAAAAAAGGCCAAAACGCAGCGGCTGAGTTAGATTATGTTCCAATGCCGGATTCTGTTGTTGAGAAAATTCAAGGGCAATGGAAATCAGATGTGAAAGATAGCAGCGGTAAAGCGCTTTGGTAATTATTAATTAAGGTGGGGAAACCCACCTCATCTTTTTCGTGGATATTTGCCATAACAAATAAAGAAAATATTATGCAGAATACAAAACAACAAGCATTAAACAAAGGGTGGTTAGAAGGACTTTTTAAAAATACAACAAAGTTTTTCGCCATTTTTGTGTTTATCATGTTGACCGCAATCTTGGTTTCATTGGTTGTGGGCAGTTGGGAGTCAATCAGTAAGTTTGGTTTATCGTTTATTTGGACAAATGATTGGGATCCAATCCAAGAGAATTATGGGGCTTTAGTACCGATTATTGGTACGCTCATTTCGTCTTTTATTGCTTTAGCCATTGCGATCCCTATTTCATTAGGTATTGCAACATTTTTAACCGAATTAGCACCAGATTGGTTAAAGCGCCCAATAGGGATTGCCGTTGAAATGTTGGCAGCCATTCCATCTATTATTTATGGTATGTGGGGGCTTTTCGTCTTTGTACCGCTATTCCAACAGCATATCCAGCCACATTTAATTGATGTATTAGGCGGCTTGCCTTTTGTTGGCGTGCTATTTGAAGGTGCGCCATTTGGCATCGGTTTATTTACGGCAGGGCTGGTGTTAGCCATTATGATTATCCCGTTTATTGCTTCTGTGATGCGTGATGTCTTTAGCGTAGTTCCGCCCATGTTAAAAGAATCGGCATATGGGCTGGGTTCAACTACTTGGGAAGTGGTATGGAAAATTATTTTGCCTTATACCAAAACAGGGGTGATCGGAAGTATTATGCTTGGGCTCGGGCGTGCTTTAGGTGAGACAATGGCGGTGACATTTGTGATCGGTAATGCGTTCCGTTTACCTGAGTCGATTTTTTCACCTTCTACTTCGATTGCCTCAGCCATTGCTAATGAATTTAATGAAGCGGGAGGCTTGCAGAAAGCCGCGTTAATCGAAATTGGTTTAATCCTATTTTTGATCACTACCATCGTATTAGCTTGTTCACGTTTATTAATCATGCGTATGACGAAAAAAGAAGGAAAAAGAACATGATAAAACATCAAAGCTCGCGTTTTTATTATCGCAAAACCGTGAATAAGATCATGCTTAGTTTATCCTTTTTAGCGGTAGGTTTTGGTTTGTTCTGGTTATTTTGGATTATTGGCACATTGGTCACAAAAGGTATTCCTGCATTGTCCTTTGATCTGTTCTTAGAAAAAACACCTGGACCAGGCGAACAAGGGGGCTTAATAAATGCCATTTTAGGTTCTGGCTTAATGTTACTGGTGGGGACGGCAATAGGCACACCTGTTGGTATTTTAGCGGGGACGTATCTTGCGGAGTATGGGCGTTATAGCAAATTCTCATCAGTAACCCGTTTTCTGAATGATATTTTACTTTCTGCGCCATCTATTGTTATCGGTTTGTTTATTTATACGATTTATGTGGCGAATGTAAAACATTATTCCGGCTGGGCTGGTGCATTTGCGTTAGCGGTGATTGTGGTGCCAATTGTGGTGCGTACGACAGATAATATGTTGAATCTCGTGCCAAATAATTTGCGTGAAGCAGCGGCGGCGTTAGGGTGTCCAAGATGGCGAGTGATAACCATGATTTGTTATCGTTCAGCCAAAGCAGGAATCTTAACTGGCGTACTATTATCCGTTGCGCGTGTGGCAGGGGAAACCGCGCCATTGTTATTTACCGCTCTCTCCAATCAGTTCACATCATGGAATATGAATGGACCAATGGCAAATTTACCTGTAGTGATTTATCAATATGCAGCAAGTCCGTTTAAAGATTGGAATGAGTTAGCTTGGGCAGGTGCGACATTAATCACATTATTTGTATTGGCGTTAAACATTATTACGCGCGTTTATTTTCAACAAAAACAAAAATAAGGGATTTCCATGAGTAATAGCATTATCAATTTAGACGATACCAAGATTGATGTTAAAAATTTGAATTTTTATTATGGGGATTTTCATGCGTTAAAAGATATTAATTTGCGCATTGCTAAAAATAAAGTAACAGCATTTATTGGACCATCAGGTTGTGGAAAATCCACACTATTACGTACCTTAAATCGCATGTTTGAACTTTACCCTAGTCAACGAGCAGAAGGGGAGATTAATCTTGATGGTGAAAATTTATTAACATCAAAAACAGATATCTCTATTATTCGCGCAAAAGTCGGCATGGTGTTCCAAAAGCCGACACCGTTTCCGATGTCCATTTATGACAATATTGCATTTGGTATTCGATTATTTGAAAAATTACCTAAATCGGAAATGAATGATCGTATCGAATGGGCATTAACTAAAGCTGCACTTTGGAATGAAGTAAAAGACAAACTTAACCAAAGTGGTGATAGTTTATCGGGTGGACAGCAACAGCGTTTATGTATCGCACGAGGCATTGCGATTAAACCGGAAGTATTGCTACTAGATGAGCCATGCTCTGCATTGGATCCGATCTCAACCATGAAAATTGAAGAACTCATCACAGAGCTTAAACATGATTATACCGTTGCGATTGTTACCCATAATATGCAACAAGCGGCACGTTGTTCAGATTACACAGCTTATATGTATTTAGGCGAGCTTGTGGAATTTGATGAAACGAAAAAAATCTTTGATAAACCACAAAATAAACGCACAGAAGACTATATTAAAGGTAGAATGGGGTAATATTACCCCTTTTTATTCAGGATACAAAATATGGCAGAGCGTATTCTTGTCGTGGAAGACGAACAGGCGATTAGAGATATGATCGTCTTTTTTTTAAAACAGCAGCATTTTGAGATTTTAGAAGCAGAAGATTATCAAAGTGCGGTCAATAAATTAGCAGAAAAACCGAAGTTGGTCTTGCTAGACTGGATGTTGCCTGGCCGTTCTGGTATTCAGTTTATTCAATATTTGAAAAAACATGAGGAAACAAAAGGGTTGCCAATTATTATGCTGACAGCCCGTAGTGCGGAAGAAGATTGCATTACCTGTTTGAATGAAGGCGCTGATGATTATGTGACTAAACCGTTCTCGCCTAAAGTTCTGCTTGCGCGTATTGATGCAGTGTTGCGACGAACTTATCAGCAAGAAAGTAATATTATCGACATAGATGGTTTACAGATCGATCAGAATGCCCAGCGGGTCATGTATCAGCAAACAGAAATCAATTTAAGTGTAACAGAATTTAAATTATTACATTTCTTTATGACGCACCCTGAAAAAGTATATAGCCGTGAACAATTGTTAGATTTTATTTGGGGAAATGACATCTATGTAGAAGATCGTACCGTAGATGTGTATATTCGTCGTTTACGCAGAAATTTAGAAGCTTGTCAGTTTGATCGTTATATTCAAACCGTGCGAGGTTCTGGGTATCGTTTTTCTAACCATTTTAATGATTGAGCAAGGCAATGAAGTTTAATATTTCTTATAAAAGTTTTATTATTGAATTAACTCTTGCAGCGTTAATTGCATACCTATTTAGTTTATTTACCAATACATTTGCGAATTGGTTTATTGTCACACTTATTCTATTATTGGTTTGGCACAACTATAGCGAGCTGCATTTATTGAAATTGCTGAATCCTAAAGAAGAAAAAAATACGAAATTTTCTAAGTTGGAAAATCTTTCTCCTACCATTGCCTACAATAAAAATAAAACACGTCGAGAAAAAATTAAAAGTTTACGCTTATTGTCAAAGTTAAACCGCAATATTCAGTCCTTTTCAGATTCAATTATTATTTGCAGTTTAGAGGGGGATATTTCGTGGTGTAATAATAGCGCACAGGAATTATTTGATTTCTATTGGAATAAAAAAGCGAAAAAGAATGTATTGAATATCATTTTCTATCCAGAGTTTAAGCAATATTTTCAAAAAGAAAATCATAAGCGACCATTGGTATTATTAACGCATAACCAACGTTATATTGAAATCAATCTCAATGAATATGACAGCGAAACATATCTTTTATTAGCGCGTGATATTACCCAAATTATCCGTTTATTAAATGCGCGTCAAACTTTCTTATCCAATATGAATCATGAGTTAAGAACGCCGTTGACTGTATTACAAGGTTATCTTGAGTTTTTAGAGCCAGAAGAGGGCAATGAGTTTCAGCAAAAAGCGTTGCAAGCCATGAAAGAACAAAGCCAGAGAATGTCAAATTTATTACAGCAATTAACCTTGCTGGCTAAAATTGAAACCTCAAATAACAACGAGCATCACTTGGTCAATATGTCCGAGTTGATATTATCTTTACAAAAAAACACCGCACTTTTAAACGTTTATGATCAGCAAATCCGTTTTGATATTGCGCCCGATTTATATGTTACAGGCGATGAAAATCAACTACAAAGTGCAGTGTCTAACTTAATTTATAATGCGATTAAACATGCGGGCGAAAACGCCGTGATCCATATCAGTTGGCAGCCTTATGAAAACGGAGGGCGTTTTTGTGTCTCAGATAATGGTATTGGGATTGAGGAAAAACATCTGCCTCATCTTACTGAGCGATTTTATCGCGTTGACGAATCTCGCAGTAATCAAACAGGTGGGAGTGGATTAGGGCTTGCCATAGTAAAACATGCCTTAGAACAGCATAACAGCTATTTGCAAATTACGAGCAAAGTTGGGGAAGGTAGCCAATTTGCTTTTGAGTTAAAAACAACCAAACCTGAATAGACATTATGAGAGCCATTTTTGCATGTGGGTAATCACGTCGTTGACCGAAATTTCACTCATCAGGTTTTTGCCTTTTAATTTCGTGGCCCAAGCCAGTTTGGAAGAGGGTTGACCAAATTCTTTAATGGCATTTTGTTCGTACACGGAAATCACATCAGTCAGATTATTATAAGGCCCCGTGCGCAGCGGATTATGATAAGCATATAGTCCAATTACCGGTGTGTTTTGGCTTGTGGCAATATGAGCCGCAGCCGAATCGGGGGAAATAACCAAATCCACCATACCAATGAGGGCTGTCAGCTCTTTTAAACTGGTTTTGCCGGCTAAATTGACGGGGTCAAATTCACAAAGTGCGGTAATTTTTTCAATTATTTTTTGTTCACGAGGCGCGGTAGAAGCGGATAAAATGACATTAATATTGTGTTGGTATGCCCAGTTCGCCACTTGTGCATAGCGTTCAGGTAGCCAGTCTTTTTCTGCTTTGCTCGAACAAGGCGCAATTAATACATTTTTTCGGTTTGGGTCAATATATTGTTGCACGGCCTGACGATGAATGTCATCAATGGGCATGTGCCAGTGAGGGGCGCTAATCGGCACACCAAGATAAGCAGCAAATGCCATAAAGCCGTCTAAAACATGGGGATTTTGTGGTTCAGGAGTTTTACGATTGGTAAATAACCATTGTCCTTCACGGGCGCGCTTGGCGCTGAAGCCGATTTTATATTTAGCGCGAATCCCGAGAGAGAGTATGGAGGCCCGAAATGCAGTTTGCATATTTAATAATGCATCAAAACGTTGGTGTTTTAATTGTTTCCATACGGCCAAAACGCCTTTCCAGCCACTTTTTTTATCATAAACAACGAAATTAACTCCCGCTAAGCCTGATAACAATTGGGCTTCGGTTTTACCAATAATCCATGTAATTTGCGTCTCTTTCCAATAGGCTTGAATTTGTTGTACCGCCGCCACAACATGACATACATCACCAATGGCGGAAAGGCGTAAAATACATAGGGATTTCGGAGCATGATCGAAAAGTGGCATAGGTTTCCTTAAAATATTTGCGCACGAATGAGCTATAATTCTATGCTATAATTTGAATAACTTCATCACATCTTTAGAGAAAATTATGACAAAAATTGCCGAAAATCCATTAGTGCTTGTAGACGGGTCATCTTATTTATACCGTGCTTTTCATGCTTTCCCACCATTAACCAATAGCTTAGGCGAACCAACAGGGGCAATGTATGGTGTGTTGAATATGTTAAAAAGCTTAATTGCACAGGTACAGCCAACACATATTGCGGTGGTATTTGATGCGAAAGGCAAAACCTTTCGAGATGAAATGTTTGAACAGTATAAATCTCATCGCCCGCCAATGCCTGATGAATTACGCGCGCAGATTCAACCTTTGCACCAAATTATCAAAGCACTAGGCATTCCACTATTAGTTGTGGAGGGCGTAGAAGCGGATGATGTGATTGGTACATTAGCAGTACAAGCGGCAAAGTGCGGTCAAAATGTGTTAATTTCTACGGGTGATAAAGATATGGCACAATTAGTTAATGAACGAATTATGTTGATTAACACCATGAACAACACGTTGCTTGATCCGGCCGGTGTCGTGGATAAATACGGTATTCCCCCTGAATTAATTATTGATTATCTCGCTTTGATGGGCGATAGCTCGGATAATATTCCTGGCGTGGCGGGCGTGGGAGAAAAAACCGCACTGGGTTTATTGCAAGGAATTGGCTCTATGGCCGAGATTTATGCCAATTTGGATAAAGTAGCGGATTTGCCGATTCGTGGTGCCAAAAAATTGGGCGAAAAATTGCTGACAGAAAAAGCAAATGCTGATTTATCTTATGCGCTTGCTACAATTAAAACAGATGTGGCATTAGATTTTAAACCAGATGATTTGCGCTTTGGTACTCAAAACCTTGATGAATTAGTCGAATACTTCGGGCGTTATGAATTTAAGCGCTGGTTAACAGAAGCGATGAATGGCGAAAGCTTAGTCACCAAGTCAGCAGAACAAGGTGTCAAGATTAACCCTTATCAAGCAACGAGCAAGGCCACAGAAAGTACAGTTAACCAAGTCGAGATAGATCGTAGCCAATATGAAATTCTGTTAGATTCAACCGCACTATCTAAATGGGTGGAAAAATTAAGCCAAGCTACACTCATTGCTTTAGATACGGAAACCGACAGTTTGGATTATATGTCCGCTCGTTTAGTCGGGATTTCTTTTGCCTTAGAAAACGGTGAAGCAGCTTATTTGCCTCTACAGCATGATTACATCGGCGCGCCGTCGCAAATTTCCCTTGAAACGGCATTAAATGCGCTAAAACCCATTTTAGAAAATGAGGCTATTCAAAAAGTTGGGCAGAATTTTAAGTTTGATCTCAATATTTTTGCGCGACATGGCATAAATGTGAAAGGTATAGCATTTGATACCATGTTAGAATCTTATGTGCTAGATAGCACAGGGCGACATAATATGGATGATTTAGCGAAACGTTATTTAGGCCATAATACAATTGCCTTTGAAGATCTTGCAGGTAAAGGCAAAAACCAACTGACTTTCAATCAAATCCCTATTGAACAAGCTGGAGAATATGCGGCAGAAGATGCCGATATTACCATGAAGTTACATCAAGCTTTATGGCCAAAGCTCAGCGAAACATCAACGCTTGTGGCCTTATATAATGATATGGAATTACCCTTGTTAAGTGTCTTGTCACGCATTGAGCGACATGGTGTTTTGATTGACGGTGAATTGCTATTTGAACAGTCACGAGAAATTGCGCAAAAACTGACCGCACTTGAGAGCAAAGCCTTTGATTTAGCTGGCCAAAGCTTTAATCTTGCTTCGACCAAACAATTACAAGAGATTTTGTTTGAGCGATTAGGTTTACCTGTTTTGAAAAAAACGCCAAAAGGCGCGCCGTCAACTAATGAAGAAGTATTAGAAGAATTGGCCTATGAGCATGAATTGCCGAAAATCTTGGTGGAACATCGCGGCTTAAGCAAATTAAAGTCTACCTATACGGATAAATTACCGTTGATGATAAATAAACAATCAGGGCGGGTACATACTTCTTACCATCAGGCAGTCACGGCGACAGGGCGGTTATCTTCCAGTGATCCTAATTTACAGAATATTCCTATTCGCAATGAAGCCGGTCGCCGAATTCGTAAAGCTTTTGTGCCACGTGAGGGATATACAATGCTGGCAGCAGACTATTCACAGATTGAATTACGGATTATGGCACATTTATCAGGTGACAAGGGATTAACCACTGCATTTGCGGAAGGTAAAGACATTCATCGCTCCACCGCTTCAGAAATTTTTGGCATACCATTGGAAGCAGTGACATCTGAACAACGTCGTAGTGCAAAAGCAATTAATTTTGGCCTAATTTATGGCATGAGTGCTTTTGGTTTGTCTCGTCAGTTAGGGATCCCTCGAGGTGAGGCGCAGAAATACATGGATTTATATTTCCAGCGTTACCCAAATGTACAAACCTTCATGACCGATATTCAAAGTAAAGCGAAAAATGATGGCTTTGTCGAAACTTTATTTGGCCGTCGCTTGTATTTGCCGGATATTCAGTCCAGTAATGCCATGCGTCGTAAAGGTGCAGAACGGGTGGCCATTAATGCACCAATGCAAGGTACGGCAGCGGATATTATCAAACGAGCGATGCTTAAAATAGACGAACAGATCAGAGATGATGAAAATATTCAAATGATCATGCAAGTACATGATGAATTGGTGTTTGAAGTGCGGTCGGATTTAGTGGAGAAATATAGTGTTTTAATTAAACAGCTAATGGAAAACGCCGCAGAGCTGTCAGTCCCGCTGATTGTGGATATTGGTGTGGGAGAAAATTGGGACGAAGCGCATTAATCCTTTCATTTAGTGATTATATTGAGACAAACGGAATTCGTCTCAATATAATCCTTCTTCTTTTTTATTTTTCAATATAAAAACTTCCCTAATAGATACTTGAATATACAATATTGACAAACAAACAAACAAACAAACAAACAAACAAACAAACAAACAAACAAACATGGTGTATTAAATTTACCATATAAATTCACAAGTTTACTGAATGGTTTAGCTGTATCGGTTACAATTTTACGGCTTATAGTCTCATCGGAGGTCTGTTCATGGAATGCAGTGCCCAAATGAGAATTTGCTGAAGTGACAAGGTTTTATGAGCGGTTAGATGTAGAGTACTTTTGATGATAAGTTTTCTTGCCGTGTATAAAGCCGTTGTTGAAATGCCAATCAAGAAAATAAAGGAATGTTTATGAAAAAACGCCTTCTTTCTACAGCGACAGCCGTGTTATTAAGCGGAGCTTTAATGGCTTGCGCACCAACTGCGGAACGCTGGGATACATTCGGTACTTCGTCAATTGGTACTGGAAATTTAAAAGATAATGAATCTCTTCTTGTGTTTTATCGACAAGCAGATTCAGAGCCTGCGCCGATGAATGTTTATGTAAATAATCATTATCAAGCCTCTCTTCTTCCAAATTCTATCAGTACAGTTGTTGTTTGTGCTAACGATAATCAGCTAGCCACTTTGCTTGCAACTCCAGGATTGGCTAAGCAAGCTCAACTTCCAAATGCCACTTATTCGCTACCTGCGCAGCAAGTGACCTACGTTAAAGTATCACCAAATGCGAGTGCGCAACCTGTTTTAAGCGTGATTGATAACGCTCAAGCAGAAAGCGAAGTCAAAGGCTTACCAACAGTGAAACAAACCCTTTCACGTGTGAGAGCTTGCAAGTAAGCAAGTGAATAATTTATTCGTTGCATATTAAGAAATAATTTAAAGGAATACTTATGTCAACAACATTAAAGGTGCTTAACGCGAAATCTGAGTTAGCGTCTTACCAGCTTCAACGCGGTGAAGTGTTAACCATTGAAGCACAAGATAAAGTGAATTATCAATTAATTGATAATCAGACGGGCTATGCGCCTGAAACAATTGTTGCACAACGTGATGGCAGCAATTTAAACATCTTATTACAAGATGGTGATCAAACAGTGGATATCGTTATTAAAAATTATTATGGCGATACTACTGATGCTGAAAATACAACAAACTTAGTTGTCGGTTTACATGAAAACGGCAAAATGTATGCTTATGTGCCTGAGTCTAGCCAAGTGGCTGACGCGGTAAGCCAATTAGATAATGGCGATGCAGCGCCACAAGCATTAGGTGGTGATGAAATTTCCGGTTTTTGGGTATATAGCCCATGGTGGTTATTAGCCCTTATTCCTATTGCCGGTTCGGCAGCACTTTTAGCCGGTGGCGGTAGTGGTGGCGGTGATAACAATAATAACAATAATAACAATAATACCGATACTACAGCAGATAAGCCAGTTATTACACCAAGCGGTACAGATGGTTCTGTGACTATTAAGCCAGGTGCGGATAACACTAAAATCACCGTAAAATATACGGACGAAGACGGTAATCCACAAGAAAAAACCTTTACTAAACAAGATACAGATGGTGACGGCGTTCCTGACACATGGGTCGATAACGATCCAAATGACAAGGTCACCATCGACCCTACAACAGGTGTTATCACGATCCCACAAGATGAAGTGAAAGATGGCACAACTGTAGAAGCAACTGGTGAAGATAATAACGGTAATACCGCAGATGCAGATACTCAAACTGCAGGTACAGATACAAATAACAATCCGGATACTAGCGCGGATAAACCAGTTATTACACCAAGCACAACAGACGGTACTGTTACAATTAAACCAGGTGATGACAACACTGAAGTTACAGTGAAATACACTGATGAAAACGGTAATGAGCAAGAAAAAACGTTCACTAAAGATCCAACTACTGGTGAGTGGAAAGATAATGACCCAACAGATACTGTCACTATCGACCCAACTACCGGCGTGATCACGATTCCACAAGATGAAGTGAAAGATGGGTCTGATGTTGATGCAACAGGTAAAGACGATAACGGCAATACCGCAGATGCAGATACTCAGACTGCAGGTACAGATTCAAATAACAATCCTGATACTAGCGCGGATAAACCAGTTATTACACCAAGCACAACAGATGGTTCTGTTACAGTTACTCCAGGCAAAGATAACACTGAAGTCACAGTGAAATACACTGATGAAGACGGTAATGAGCAGGAAAAAACGTTCACTAAAGATCCAACTACCGGTGAGTGGAAAGATAATGACCCAACAGATGAGGTGACTATCGATCCAACGACTGGCGTGATCACGATTCCACAAGATGAAGTGAAAGATGGGTCTGATGTTGATGCCACAGGTAAAGATGAGCATAACAACACTGCTGATGCGGATACCAAACAGGCTGGAACAGATTCAAATAACAATCCTGATACTAGTGCGGATAAACCGGTTATTACACCAAGCACAACTGATGGTTCTGTAACGGTAACACCGGGCGATGACAACACTGAAGTCACTGTGAAATACACTGATGAAGACGGTAATGAGCAGGAAAAAACGTTCACTAAAGATCCAACTACCGGTGAATGGAAAGATAATGACCCAACAGATGAGGTGACTATCGATCCAACGACTGGCGTGATCACGATTCCACAAGATGAAGTGAAAGATGGGTCTGATGTTGATGCCACAGGTAAAGATGAGCATAACAACACTGCTGATGCGGATACCAAACAGGCTGGAACAGATTCTAATACGTTGAAAGACCCAATCGTCAATATTAATGATGGCGACGATGGCGCTATCACGAATTCTGATATGCCAAATGGTGTGGTGAATGTCACTGTTACATTCCCTAACGATTCTGGCTATGAGGTTGGTGACACAATTAAGATTGTTGATAGTAACGGTAACGTATTGCTAGATCGTCCTTTGACTCAAGCGGATATTGACAATGGTTCAGTTGATGTTGAGTGGACGCCAGATGCTAAAGATGGCCCAGTAACCGTCACTGCAACTATCACCAAACCAAATGGCACATCGGTATCAGGCTCTGATGATTCGACAATTAAGTTTGCTGACAAGCCAGAAGTTACCGCAGAAGATGATGGCTCAGTAACCGTTACCCCAGGTAAAGATAACACTGGCGGTACAATCACTTATACCGATGAAGATGGCAACCCACAAGTAATCACCACAGAAAAAACAGATACCGATGGTGATGGCGAGCCGGACACTTGGACAGCCAAAGACAAAGATGGCAACGATTTACCAACTGCACCAACGGCTGATGGTAAACCATGGATTGATCCAACAACAGGCACTGTTACCATTCCAAAAGATGAAGTAAAAGACGAAACGCCTGTAATCGCTACTGGTACAGATGAAGAAGGTAATACCGCAACAGATACTGCGACTTCAGGTAAAGATGATGCGGATAAACCAGTGATCAATGCTGAGGACGATGGTTCTGTTACAGTTACCCCAGGTAAAGACAACACTGGTGGTACAACAACTTACACCGATGAAGACGGCAACCCACAAGTTATCACCACTGAAAAAACAGATACTGATGGTGATGGCAAGCCTGATACTTGGACCGCGACAGACAAAGACGGTAACGATCTACCAACTTCGCCAACAACTGATGGTAAAACACCATGGATTGATCCAACCACAGGTACTGTTACTATTCCAAACGATGGTGTAGAAGATGGCTCTGATGTAGATTCAACTGGCACAAACGATGCCGGCAACACTGCTGATGCAGATACAGTTCAAGCGGGTCGCGATGATTCTGACAGCGATTCTGACTCTGACAGCGATTCTGATTCTGACAGTGATTCAGACTCTGATAGCGATTCTGACTCTGACAGTGATTCTGATTCTGACAGCGATGCAGATGCAGACACTGAAGCAGACGAACCAACGGTTGAACAGGATACCGATGAAGACAATACTGGTGGCGTGAAAGTGAAACCAGGTGCTGATAATGAAAAAGTAGAAATCAGCTTCACAGGCGAAGATGATCAGCCGAAGACAGTCACTGTGACTAAAGATCCGTCTACTGGTACATGGACACTTACCGATCCAAACGGCACTGGTGCAACAGTTAATCCAACAACAGGCGAAGTAACCATTCCACAAGACTCGGTGAAAGATAATTCAACTGTAACAGCTGTGGGTACAGATGGGCAGAACAACACTGCAACAGGTACAGGCGAAGCTGGGGAAGACAGCAAAAACGCTGAAGTAGACGGCGGTACAGATACAGACGGTAACCCAGTTGGCGTGGTAACCACTACACCTGTTGATGAAGGTCAAAACATGGTAACTACCGTGAAATTAACCAATAATAACGGTGTTGAAAACCTAGCGGTTTCACGCTCTCAAGACAGCGCGACCGATGCTGACTTCGACGATGCGAATACCACCTACTCAAACGGTGTAACTCGTAACGCCGACGGCACGCTGAACGTTCCTGCAGGTGTAACTGAATTCACCATTACTACTCCAGTCGTGGCGGATACCACTACTGAAGGTGCGGAAACTGTGAAATACACGGTTGGTGGCGTAGAAGGTAACGAAGCGACAATCAATGACACTTCTGTTGCTCCGACACCGCCAGTAAACTTACGTGTTGCTTTAGAGACTGATACTTTCGGTGCAGGCACGCGTGGTACTAATAGCGACGGCATTACACGCGATCCGGATATTTTGGTAACCGGCACAGGTGGCCAAGCGTGGGAATACACCACTAACGGCGGTTTAACTTGGAACAATGGCGGTACAGGTGATGGCAGCTTCAGATTGACGAACAACGATGAAATGGAAGTTTGGAAGCACAACGTCCAAGTACGTCTGAAAGATGATACCAGCGTTGTGTCGAACGTTCTGACCACCACTTACGACCATGTGACTCCGTCTGGCTATGTCAGCGCAGCTCGCAATAGCGACGGTACTTACAGCTTGCTGTTACGTGGTTTGGAGCCTGGTGCTTATGCTACCGTAAACGGCGGCAGCGGACGCACAGTGAACGATGAAGGTATCGTGTTGATTCCGAACCTGGGTCTGAGCAGCTCTACTGCTGGTGGTTTGGTTGACCGCTACAGCTTCGATGTCAATATCACCGACATCGCAGGTAATACAGCGAGAAACAACCTGACAGGTACCAACGCAGTGAACCTGATCCATATGCCAAACATCTACACTCGTGATGGTTTGGTCGGTGGTAGAAATACCGGCGAATACCGTGTGAATGATAATATTGGCAACGGTAACGATGTGGTGGTTGTTGGCGAAGCCGGTGGCCTTTTAGGTAACGTCGGTATGGGTACGCCTATTGGCCCATATAACAATGGTGTTAACCTTAACTTTGGTGCAGGTAATGACTCACTGATTGCACATACCATTCAGACCAATGGAACCAATGATGCCAACATCAATATGGGTACAGGCAATGATGCTATCTTCTTGGAAGACTACATGATGGTCGGTGCAGGTCGCGGCAGCATTAATGTGAATATGGGTGATGGTAACGACCTGTTTGATACAGGCCGCGCTAATGCCCCTCAAGGTCAGGCATTTACCGTAACCGGTAGTGGCTCAATCAATATCGATATGGGTAACGGCGACGATACCTTTGTCTTGAGTGGTATTGTGAGTGCCCCTGGTCTTGGCGGCGTTGATGTAAATGGTGGCTCAGGTTGGGATACGCTTAAGATCGATTCAACGGTAAATATCAACAATAACACGTTGAATGTTTTCCGTAACTTCGAATCCATTGATATCGAAACTGCCCGTGAGATTGATTTAAGTAGCTCAGCTGCTGGTAAGAATCAAGAAGGTACTTGGACGATTGATGGCGTACGTTATAGTGGCTTGTTTATCCAAAAAGCTCAAGGTTATACTGGTACCGCGACTATTGACTTGGGGGCGAACGGCGGTAGCGCAAGTAGTCCGAACTTGGGTACGTTCTCTGAACAGCCTGAAAGCCAAGCGCCTGATGGTTATACTGCGTATCGTTCATCCGATACTAATGCAACGGTATATATCCAAGACGGTATTATTGTGATTTAATCATTTTAATACGTCCAATGTAAACGCCCCGAAAGGGGCGTTTTTTTATGCAAAGAATAAATGTATTATTTTCTCCGTTATTTCCTAGTGCCAAAACCTTCCTCAGCCGCTTGAGCATGGTAAGGCGTAGCCGGTTAGGTGTAAGTCAGTTGCTTTGTAGCTGAGGGCTTAAAGTTTGTTAAGCATTGGGATTGAGAGTCATCGGTACAAGTCCCCCTCTTTAGCCAAGAGGGGAGATTTGAAACTGATTATATGGACGCTTTTTATTTGCCGATGCAAAATGAGCTAAAAATACGTCCTAATAGATCATCGGAGGTAAATTGTCCGGTAATTTCACTGAGATGATTTTGTACTAAACGTAGTTCTTCTGCGAGTAATTCACCGGCATGGAATTGGGTGAGCTGGATATGTCCGCGTTGTAGATGTTCACTTGCGTGTTCAAGCGCTTCTAAATGACGACGGCGGGCTAAGAATCCCCCTTCGGTACTCGCTTGATAACCCATAGATTGTTTGAGGTGTTCACGTAATAGCTGTATACCACCTTGAGTTTTGGCAGACAAGCAAATAATGGTATAGCCATCTTGTTCAAATAAGCGTTCGGTTTCGCCACTTAAATCGGCTTTATTGCGAACCATCGTGACAGGAATGTGAGAAGGTAATTTTTCCAAAAATTCTGACCGCACTTTATTCAGGTCTTGGTTTTCACTATCCGTACTATCTAACATTAATATTACGCGATCCGCTTGTTCAATTTCGTGCCAAGCCCGTCGGATACCGATACGCTCGACTTCATCTGTAGCATTGCGTAGCCCTGCGGTATCAATAATATGTAGTGGCATGCCGTCGATATGAATGTGTTCACGTAATACATCTCGGGTTGTACCGGCAATATCAGTAACAATCGCGGCTTCTCTACCAGCTAAGGCATTTAATAAGCTAGATTTTCCCGCATTCGGGCGACCTGCGATCACGACTTTCATTCCTTCGCGTAAAATAGAACCTTGTTTTGCTTCTGCTTGTACTTGGGCTAATTGCGCAATAATATCGTTTAAGTGTCCTTCGATTTTTCCATCGGCTAAAAAATCAATTTCTTCATCAGGAAAATCAATGGCAGCTTCAACATAAGTGCGTAAATAAGTTACGGATTCTACTAGCTGGTTCACTTTATGAGAAAACTCACCTTGTAAGGAGCGCAGCGCAGAACGTGCCGCTTGTTCAGAAGTGGCATCAATTAAATCCGCAATAGCCTCAGCTTGAGCAAGATCGAGTTTGTCATTTAAAAAAGCCTGTTCTGAGAATTCACCTGGACGGGCTAAGCGAATGCCATCAAGTTGTAAGATGCGTTTGAGCAATAGATCTAATACGACTTGTCCCCCATGTCCTTGCAGTTCTAATACGTCTTCCCCAGTGAAAGAATTCGGGCTTTGGAAATAAAGGGCTATACCTTGATCAAGGATAGTCCCATCATGATCTTTAAAAGGTAAGTAATCTGCTGTGCGTGGCTTTGGGCATTTGCCGAGTACCGCTTGTGCGACTTCTTTGGCTTTGGGACCAGAGACCCGTAAAATTCCAATGCCCCCTCGCCCGATAGCAGTGGCTTGTGCCACAATGGTTTCTTTCATAAAACTTTTCTCAAATAGACCGCACTTTTCTCTAAGTATCAAAAGTGCGGTGTGTTTTTTCATTTTTTATACTATTAACTAGCATAGAAACTGCTACTTTAGGCGGATAGTTTACAAGTAAATGAACGTGATCATCTTCACCATCAAATTCAACTAATTCCGCTTCAAAATCAGCACAGACTGATTTAAAAATTTCAGCTAAATCATCAAGCATTTCTTTCGTAAAAACATCTCTGCGGTATTTTGTGACGAAAACTAAATGAATATGTAAATTAAAGACACAATGCCTACCGCGTCTAATTTCAGTTTCTTTTGCATAGACCAAGGATATAATCAATTCAAAATTCTATTGTGACTGAATTATGCTTATCCGTAAAGCCTTTAAATTTGAAATGAGACCAAATGGCGAACAACAACACAAAATCAATCAATTTTGTGGTTGTTCTCGTTTTGTGTTCAATAAGGCGTTGGATTGTAAATCCGCTTGGTTAGGAGGCTACTTGCTTGCAGTTAATCCGAAAAATACCAGTCGTACTTGCCCTTGTTGTGGTCATATCGCTAAAGAAAACCGTCAAACACAGGCAAATTTTGAATGTGTGGAATGCGGATATACTGAAAATGCTGATGTTGTGGGGGCAATGAATGTATTAAGGGCGGGACACGCCCAGTTCGCTTGTGAAGTGAACCTCATTAGAGGTCAGCAGCAAGAACCTACCGAAGTGAGCTAAATCTTCAGATTTAGACACAGTAGGAATCCCCTGACTTTAGGTAGAGGAGGATGTCAATATCTTAATTCGCTTCCAACTAATTCTCGTTGTGAAGCGAGAGCAAGGAAATGACTGCGATCTTTGTAAATTGGGTTATTTGCTACGCGTTGGTCTATACGGTCTAATAAGTATTGTGGCAATACGATATTGACACGCTGACGTTTGCCAAAATAAGCAGTAATATCCACATCAACCAGCAACCAACTATCGCAGAACTCAAAATCGTCTTGGTTTTTATAGCGCATAAAGCCCAAATCTTTAATTGTAGTAATATCAAAGCCGTCTTCAACCATTGTTTCAAGCATTGAGTGAATGGCATCTGTAACCATTGGCACAATATCTTCAACTTTATCTGCACCACTATAGCAAGAGTAGTTTTCGTTAAATAATGCTGGAACGCATAAGCCAAAGGCTTCATTTTCGTTTTTAGGTGTTTCAACGCCGATAGTAAATAACATATAAACTCCTTGTTTAGCTCGGCAGAGCTATAAAAGCCCTGCCGATTTTTTGATGGATCTGATCGTTCCAATTGGTAAATTGCCTTTAGGGTGTGGAACAGGAAACGTCTTTCCTGTTTTAGGTGAAAACCATATTTGATGATCTCCTTTCCCTTGTCGCTTTAGGTAACAACCGTGAGCTTTCAGCTCCTTGATTAAGTCGCTGGATCGCATGCAAATCTCCTTATGTCTTAATCAAGCATTATTATACACACGCATACACACAGTTCAAGTGTTATTTAAAAATGTTTGCTATTTCTAGAAATGAAGCGTATAGGCATAGTACGGTAAGCACAACATTTTAGCGAAATTAGGTAAGCCATTGGTGTTATCGTATTGATGTAAATTTTAATGAAACTAACCGCTTGTAACGAAAGTTACAGGCGGTGTTTTATAACAAAAAAGGCACCAAATTTCTCTGATGCCTCTGTGATGAGTGGGATAATTATTTTGCTCGAGAATGTAAGCCTTTTTTCTCTAACCCACGATAAATTAATTGTTGTTGTACAATGGTAATTAAGTTTGAAACTAACCAGTATAATACCAATCCTGCTGGGAACCAGAGGAAGAATACCATAAAGATCAGTGGCATAAAGTTCATAATGCGTTGTTGCATTGGATCTGCCATTGGAGTTGGAGAGAGTTTTTGCAACAAGTACATGGAACCACCCATTAGGATAGGTAAAATGTAGTAAGGATCTTGGGCGGATAAATCTTGAATCCAGCCAAAGAATGGCGCATGGCGTAATTCAACCGCTTCCATGAACGTCCAATAAAGCGCAATGAAAATCGGCATTTGTAACAAAATTGGTAAGCAGCCTCCCAATGGATTGACTTTTTCTTCTTTGTACAATTTCATCATTTCTTGGCTCATGCGTTGACGATCGTCACCAAAACGCTCACGCATTTCTTGCATTTTCGGTTGTAACATGCGCATTTTTGCCATTGAGGTATACTGTGCTTTAGTGAGCGGATATAAAATAGCTTTTACAACTAAAGTCACACCAATAATCGCTAAGCCCCAGTTTTTCACGATACTTTGAATGAATTCAAGTAACATAAAGAGAGGTTTTGCAATAAACCATGCCCAGCCATAATCTACGGTTAAATCTAAATTGTTAGCAGCTTGAGCCATTTCATTTTGTAATTTTGGACCTGTCCAAAGATGGCTGCTGATTGTTTCTGTCACGCCTGTTGGAATAGTGGTAATTGGGCCACGATAGCCTATAAAGCCATAACCATTACCTGTGCTTGAGTAAAGTTGGTTATCGGCATCTTGGTTTGGAATCCATGCTGAAACAAAGTAATGTTGTAATACCGCAACCCAGCCTGCTTTGGTGTTAATGGATAAATTGGCTTTTTCCATGTCTTCAAAGCTGTATTTTTTGTAATTTGTTTCAGAAGAAGAATAGGCGCCACCGGTATAAGTTGGCATTGCGATATTGCCTGAACTTTCTACTAGGGTATGTTTTAGTTGGCCATAAGGCTGAACTTCAATTGAGTTAGCACTATTATTTTGAATTTCAAAATTAACAGCTAAATCATAAGCATTGCGTTTTAAGACAAAAATTTTGCGATAAATAACGCCGTCTTTCTCAAAAGTTAGAGGAACGGTCAAGGTCTCTTGTCCATCAGCTAATTTAAAGTTGTCACCTTCTACATGGTAAGCTGCTCGACCGGCGCGGCTATCAATACCATCTTTGCCGATTAAGCCACTTTGTGCGACGTATAGGTGATTCGCTTTGTCTTGTAATAAGATAAATGGTGTATTGGAATTGAGTTCTGCATCATATTTTAATAACTCAGACTCCACAACATCGCCACCTAAAGTGTCCACTTTTAAGCGAAGTACATCATTTTCTAAAGTAATAATGCGCCCTTTAGTTTGAGTATCCACCATATTAGTTGTCGCGCTGGTGCTTTGTGGTGTATCCGAATGAGTGTTTGTTTCTTGTTGTTCAGTGACAACTGGCTTTGGTGTGTGGTAATCCAATTGCCATTGTTGATAGACAAGAAAAGACACAAAAAGTAGTGCGATAACGAGTAAACTACGTCTAGAATCCATTATTGTTTCTCTTTGTTTGTGATTGATTTCTTAGGTGGCACAGGATCATGCCCACCAGCATTTAAAGGATGACATTTTAATACACGCTTGAGCGTTAGCCAACTCCCTTTTAGCATTCCATGCGTTTTTAATGCTTCAATGCCGTATTGAGAGCAAGTTGGGTAAAAACGACAACGAGGCCCAATAAGCGGACTGATAACATATTGGTAGCATTTAATCAGCCCAATTAGGATTTTTGTGCCAAACGCATGTGACGATGCCATAGTTTGCTTAATGTGTGTGTTAATGTCTGATTATCTAAATTACCAATCCCTTTTTTGGCCACGATCACGAAATCCCAATGGGGTAAATCATGTTGTAATAAGCGGAAGCTTTCACGACAAATGCGTTTGATTCGATTACGATCGTGAGCGCGTTTCAGGTGTTTTTTGGCGACCGTTAAACCCAGTCTAGGAACATCAGCATGATTAGGGCGGGCTAAAATGGTAATTTGAGGCGAACTCGCGCGAAGCGGCTCTTGAAAGACGAATTTAAATTGACTGGGAGTTACTAAGCGTAACTCCCTTGAAAAGTTTAGCTTAATCACACGAAATGTGGTTAAGATTATGCGCTTAAACTTTTACGACCTTTAGCACGACGACGAGCTAATACTTGACGGCCGTTTTTCGTTGCCATACGTGCACGGAAACCGTGAGTACGGCTACGTTTTAATACAGATGGTTGAAATGTACGTTTCATAACTTAATTCTACCTAAATTCAATTGTTCTAATGAAAAAAATTATCATAAAATGAGGGACGGAATTTTAATCTTTATTCGTCCATTCGTCAAATAGGAATAGCCAAAATCCAGCGTGTCAGGTAAAAATAATGCTGCATTGGCTGTTTTTTGTGCAAAGTTGATTGACGGGGGAATTATACGGCTTTTTAGATAAAGATCAACCGCTGTGAGGCTTTTTTAAATTTTTCGCATTCGGATAAAGATCTTTATGTCAGTTTATTGTAAAATCAGCTTGTCAGTTTTCAACTAAACACAAAACGGCATTTTGGATTGTATAAAGGATACATATCAGAGAACAGCATCATCAATATATCCTGTATTTGCTAAAATAATCCGATTCGCACAACACTATTTAAGATTAGAACTATTAAATAAACGGAGCTTATTGTGTCTTCACTGTGGCAAGATTGCCTTTCTCAACTACAAGATCAGGTTTCGCCAACGCATTTCAGCACTTGGTTACGCCCTTTGCAAGCCGATGTTCAAGGCAATGTTTTGGTGTTATATGGGCCAAATCGTTTTGTTTTGGATTGGGTGCAAAATAATTATTTAGGCAAAATTACGGAAATTGTTCAGTTTTTGAGTAAAAATACGGATTTTGTGGTGAAGTTGCAAGAAGGGGTGAAGCCTGTCAGTGTCGCTAAAGTGAGTGAGACACCGTCATCCGGAAATGATGAAGTCGTGAAGCCGGTACAAGAGACGGAAAAAACTGTCACTTATCGCTCTAATCTCAATACAAAGCATGTATTTGAGAATTTTGTGGAGGGTAAGTCAAATCAATTAGCGCGTGCGGTTGCGCAAAAAGTCGCTGAAAATCCAGGCGAGCATGATTTAAACCCGCTCTTTTTATATGGCGGCACAGGGCTAGGAAAAACCCATTTATTACACGCCATTGGCAACGGTATTTTAGCCAATAATCCAGAAGCGAAAGTGGTATATATTCATTCTGAGCGTTTTGTGCAAGAAATGGTTAAAGCACTACGAACAGAAAGTATTGAAAAATTTAAAAAATTCTACCGCTCTTTAGATGTATTATTGATTGATGATATTCAATTTTTTGCGGAGAAAAAGGGGACGCAGGAAGAGTTTTTTCATACTTTTAATACTTTATTTGAGGGGGGGCGCCAAATTATTCTTGCTTCCGATCGCTTCCCTAAAGAAATTGATAAAATAGAAGAGCGTTTGAAATCCCGTTTTAGTTGGGGGTTGAGCATTGCCATTGAGCCACCAGAGTTAGAAACGAGGGTGGCGATTTTACTGAAAAAAGCGGAAGAAAAAAATCTAGATTTACCCCAAGAAGTTGCCTTTTTTATTGGGCAGAAATTGCGCGCCAATGTGCGTGAGCTAGAGGGGGCATTGAATCGGATTAGTGCGACAGCAGATTTTACCGGAAAAAAAATTGATATTGATTTTGTGCGTGAATCTTTAAAAGATATGATTGCTGTGCAAGATCGCCTTGTCACGATAGAGAATATTCAAAAAGTGGTCGCGGAATATTATCGGATTAAAGTGTCGGATTTAAAATCTAAAGTACGTACTAAATCTATTGCACACCCTCGACAATTGGCAATGGCGCTAGCAAAAGAATTAACCAATCGTAGTTTGCCTGAAATCGGTAAAAACTTCGGAGATCGTGATCATACTACGGTTTTACATGCCTGTAAGGCAGTGGCACAAAGACGTAAAGAAGATAGCAATGTGCAAGAAGATTATTCAAATTTAGTCAGAACATTATCGTCATAAGGAAACGGCTATGCAGTTTATTATTTCAAGAGAAAATCTGTTAAAACCTTTGCAACAAGTATGTGGCGTACTCAGTGGGCGACCAAATATTCCTGTATTGAATAATGTATTATTACAAGTGGAGCAAGAGCGTTTAACCATAACAGGGACAGATTTAGAAGTAGAGCTTTCTACGCAAGCGATACTTTCTTCTTCGCAAACAAATGGCAGTTTTACGATTCCGGCAAAGAAATTCTTGGATATTTGTAAGAGCCTGCCTGAGAATTCAGAGATTCAGGTGTTATTAGAAGAAGAACGTGCGATTATTCGTTCTGGGCGCAGTAAATTTAGTTTAACGACTTTACCTGCGGAAGAGTATCCAAATTTAGCCTCTTGGCAGTCAGAAGTGGAATTTGTCTTGCCACAGAGTACTTTACGCCGTTTAATCGAATCCACTCAATTTTCGATGGCCAATCAAGATGCGCGCTATTTTCTGAATGGTATGAAATTTGAAACAGAGGGGAATTTGTTACGTACTGTGGCAACCGATGGACATCGCCTTGCGGTGTGTACTATTGCGTTAGAGCAAGATTTGCAAACACATTCTGTGATTTTACCGCGTAAAGGGGTATTAGAGTTGATGCGTTTATTGGAGCATAACGATCAAGGGATTCAATTGCAAATTGGGACAAATAATTTACGTGTACAATTGCCAAATACGGTGTTTACCTCAAAATTAATTGATGGACGTTTTCCTGATTATCGTCGTGTTTTACCACGTAATGCGAATCGTATTGTGGAGGCAGACTGGGATATATTAAAGCAAGCGTTTTTACGTGCTGCGATTTTATGTAATGAGCGAGTGCGTAGTGTTCGCTTACAATTAAGTGAAAATCAATTGAAAATCACGTCATCGAACCCAGAGCAGGAAGAGGCGGAGGAAATCCTTGATATTTCTTATGTGGGTGAAGAAATGGAAGTGGGTTTTAATGTGACTTATATTTTAGATGTGTTGAATGCATTAAAATGTCGCCAAGTACGTATGCGTTTAACGGATTCCTCATCCAGTTGTTTGATCGAAGATTGTGAAGATGCGAGCGCTGAGTATGTGATTATGCCAATGAGATTATAGTGGGATCATGGCGCTTTCTCGTTTATTGATTGAACATTTCCGTAATTTAACAGCCGTCGATCTTGAATTAGATCACGGCTTTAACTTTTTGGTCGGTGCAAATGGCAGTGGTAAAACCAGTTTATTGGAAGCCATTTTTTATTTAGGGCATGGGCGTTCCTTTAAAAGTGCGGTCACAAATCGAATAATTTCTTATGAACAGCCGCATTTTCTGTTACATGGGCGTATTCAAGAACAGCAACACCAATGGTCTGTTGGGCTGCAAAAATTACGACAAGGCAATACCATTGTGAAAATTAATGGGGAAGATGGTAATAAAATTGCCGACCTTGCCCATCTTTTGCCTATGCAAATTATTACGCCTGAAGGTTTAACTTTGCTGAATGGTGGGCCGAGTTATCGTCGTGCCTTTTTAGACTGGGGTTTATTTCATCATCAATCGGGTTTTCATACCGCATGGTCAAATTTACATCGTTTATTGAAACAGCGTAATGCGGCGCTATTTCAAACGTCAAATTATCAAGCATTGAAAATTTGGGATATGGAGTTAGTCAAACTCGCCCATCAGGTCAGCCAATGGCGTGAGAACTATGCGGAAGCATTGCGGCCAGAAATCGAAAAAACCTGTGCACAATTTTTACCGGAACTTGAGATTCAAGTCAGTTTTCATCAGGGGTGGGAAAAGGAAGCGGATTATGGTGATATTTTGATGCGTAATTTTGAGCGAGATAAAGCTATCGGTTATACGCTGTCAGGCCCGCAAAAAGCAGATTTTCGTTTTAAAGCGAATGGATTACCTGTAGAAGATGTGCTTTCACGTGGGCAATTAAAATTGTTAATGTGTGCTTTACGGCTTGCGCAAGGGGAGCATTTGATGGCACAAAAAAATCGCCACTGTATTTTCTTAATTGATGATTTTGCCTCAGAGCTTGATGAAACGAAACGAGGGCTGTTGGCGGAACGTTTGCAAAGTAGTGGGTCGCAAGTGTTTGTGAGTGCCATTACTCATGAACAACTTACCCAAATGCAGCCAAAAAAACACCGCACTTTTTGTGTGAATAATGGTAATATTATGCCAGTCTAACAGAAGCAATTGGTTGGGATAAAAACCGATTTGCTTCGTTCATGTCTCTCATAAATCGAATATCTTGTGATCTATATCACAAATGTTGATTCTTATTGCGAGTGGTAGTTGCACTTCTTTTCTGTAGTTATTATGATGTGAATAAATCATTTTTGTTGTTTGATAATGATGTATTCACTTCATTTTTGGTTTTGTGGTGATTGAGATTATTCTGTTGTTACACTAAATGTCGTTACTGGATGTTCACAAAAAACTAGGAGTTTAAAATGACTAAACAAATCCTTCCTCAAGATGTAAACACACTCAATAATGAATCACGTCGTCATTTTATGAAAGTGTTAGCTGGCGTTGGTGCCGGTTTAGCTTTTAGTGGTTCGTTAGGGACTTTCACGCCGAATGCTTTTGCTGCAGCAAAAGGGAAAAGTATTGAAGCGGGTATCGCTTATCCATTGTCAACGGGGTTTGACCCGAAAATTACAACGGGTGCATCAACTTATGCAGCAAATCTACATATTTTTGAAGGTTTAGTAGATTTACATCCGGCAACCCGTGAAAAATATCTTGCGTTAGCAGGAAAAGATCCTGAGCAAGTAGATGATACAACATGGCGCGTGACTTTACGTGATGGCGCAGTTTTCCATGATGGAAAACCTGTGACAGCTGAAGATGTGGTATTCTCTTTTAACCGTATCTTAGATCCTGAACAAAAATCATTATTTGCTATGTTTATTCCATTTATTGACAAAGTAACAGCAATAGATGAAAAAAACATTGAGTTTAAATTGAAATATCCGTTTGCGTTGTTCCCTGAGCGTTTGACAATTGTGAAAATTGTGCCGAAACACGTTGTTGAAGCGGTAGGCGAAAGTAAATTTGATGCAAATCCAGTCGGTTCGGGTCCATTCAAATTTGTTTCAGCAGTGAAAGACGACAAAATTGTATTTGAAAAATTCGATGGTTATAACGGTAAATATCCTGCATTAGTAGAGAAGATGTCATGGTTCTTGTTGGCTGATGATTCTGCTCGTGTGAGTGCACAAGAATCTAAACGTACACAAGCGATGGAGTCTGTGCCATATCTTGATGCGGAACGTTTAAAACGCCGTAATACTGTGGAATCAGTACAATCTTTCGGCTTGCTATTCTTAATGTTTAACTGTAAGAAAGCGCCATTCAATGATGTTCGTGTTCGTCAAGCGTTACACTATGGTTTAGATACTCAACGTCTGATTGATATTGTATTTTTAGGCAATGCTAAAGCAGCAACCTCTTATGTACAAGATACCCATGTTGATTATTATAAAACCAAAGCACAATATGATTATGATGTAGAGAAAGCCTCAGCACTATTGAAAGAAGCGGGTGTCGACAAATTGGAATTTGTGTTGCGCGCAACAGATCATAGCTGGGTGAAAGAGTGTACTCCATTAATCTTAGAGTCTTGGAATAAGATCCCTGGCGTGAAAGTCACTCTTGAACAATATCAATCAGGTGCGCTATATAACAACTATGTCGATAGCGGAAATTATGAAGTTGTTGTTGCACCAGGTGACCCATCTGTATTTGGTAACGATTTAGACTTGTTATTAAGCTGGTGGTATCGTGGCGATGTATGGCCGAAAAAACGCTTTGGCTGGAGCGACACGCCTGAGTATGCAGAGGTTCAAAAACATCTTGATGCGGCAGTGGTTGCGAAGGATCGTGGTGATGCGCGTAAAGAATGGAATGCGGCTATGGATATTATTGCAGAGCAAGTGGCACTTTATCCAATTATTCACCGTAAATTACCATCTGCATGGGATGAGAAGGCATTGGAAAACTATCAACCACTACCAACTACAGGATTATCATTCTTAGGAGTTGGACGTAAGTAAATAGTTCATGTCTTGATCTACAAAACTCCCCTCTGCGGAGGGGAGTGATTACAATAATAATAAAAACAATGTTTTATCACTTCATTTTGTAACATCTCAAAATATAATTTCTAGAAGGAGTCGCTGTGTTTAAAGTTTTACAGCAAGTCGGTAAGGCTTTTATGTTGCCTATTGCAATTTTACCCGCAGCAGGTTTATTGCTCGGTATTGGCGGTGCTTTATCTAATCAAGCAACGGTCCAAGCTTATCCGGTATTGGATAGTGCTGTACTGCAGGGTATTTTTCAAATGATGGCTGCAGCCGGAACGGTGGTTTTTGCTAATTTATCACTGCTACTTTGTATTGGCTTGGGTATCGGTTTGGCACAACGGGATAAAGGCGTTGCGGCTTTAGCAGCGGTAGTGGGTTATTTAATTATGACGGGGACGATTGCGGCCCTTATTCCCATTTTCTCTCCTGAGCTTAAGGGTATTGATACGGGTGTGATTGGCGCATTGGTGATGGGCTTAATCACGGTATGGTTACATAATCGTTATCACAATATTCAATTGCCACAAGTATTGGGCTTTTTCGGTGGCTCACGCTTTGTACCAATTGTGACATCATTTGCTGCAATGTTTGTGGGTTGTCTCTTTTTCTTAACTTGGCCGACTTTTCAACAGTGGTTGACTAAAGCAGGGACCAATATTGCCGATATGGGCGCAATTGGTACCTTTTTCTATGGCTTTTTAATGCGTTTAAGTGGCGCGGTAGGATTACACCACATGATTTATCCATTGTTCTGGTATACAGAACTCGGTGGGACAGAAGTGGTGAATGGCGAAACGGTGGTTGGTGCGCAAAAAATCTTTTTTGCACAATTAAGTGATCCGAACCATACCGGTCTTTTTACAGAAGGAACACGTTTTTTTGCCGGTCGTTTTGCAACGATGATGTTTGGTTTACCGGCAGCTTGTTTAGCTATGTATCACTGTGTGCCTAAAGCACGTAAGGGGCTTTATGGTGGTTTATTTCTTGGTGCAGCGCTGACATCTTTTATTACGGGGATCACAGAGCCGATTGAGTTTATGTTCTTATTCGTTGCACCATTGCTCTATGTCTTCCACGCTTTTTTAGACGGGGTGTCATTCTTTGTCGCAGATTATCTGAATATTTCAATCGGGAATACCTTCTCGGGTGGTTTTATTGATTTCTTGTTATTCGGTATTTTGCAGGGCAACGATCACACTAATTGGATCAAGGTATTATTTGTTGGTATCGCCTGGTTTGCACTCTATTATTTCTCGTTTTTATTCTTAATTAAAAAATTTAATATTCAAACGCCGGGTAGAGCGGAGGATAACGAAGTCATTGCAGCGCCTGCACAAAATACTAATTTAACGGAAACTGCCCACCAAATTATTCAGGCGCTAGGCGATTCAGACAATATAGAACATGTAGATGCTTGTATTACGCGCTTACGTGTATCGGTGAAAGATGTAAAAAAAGTAGATAAGGCTGCACTGAAGACGTTAGGTGCAATTGATGTATTGGACGTCGGTGGTGGTATTCAGGCGGTTTATGGCGCTAAAGCTGTGCTGTATAAAGGCGAGATAAACCAAATACTCGGTAAAGAGGATTAAAGCAAGGTGTAAACGCCGAATTTCCCGATTTTGACAAAATAAATGAAGGTTGTTGGAGAAAAAATATGGAAATAGTATTTCGATTATTATTACGTCGCTTAATGGCATTGCCCGTTATGATTCTCGGCGTAACCGCGCTTGTATTTCTTATTTTGCAATTTATGCCGGGTGATCCCGCAACAATTGCATTAGGCGAAAGTGCGAGTGAGGCCGCGAAAGAATTATATCGTGAACGTCACGGTTTAAATGACCCAATTATTGTGCAATATGTGCGTTTTTTGGGGAATTTATTGGTACTTGATTTTGGAGTGACAACTCCTCCGGAACAACCGATTGTAGACTTGATTGCACGTTCGTTTCCGTTGACGTTACAGCTAACTTTTATTGGTGTGATTGGCGCTGCAATTATTTCATTTAGTTTAGGTATTATCGCTGCGCTCTATCGTGATCGTTGGGCAGATCAAGTGATTCGTCTTATCTCTGTTGCTGCAGTCGCGACACCGTCATTTTGGTTGGGGATTTTGTTAATTCAATATTTCTCTTTGGAGTTGGATTGGTTCCCATCGGGCGGCTTTGTGCCATTTAGTGAAAGTCCACTCGAATATATGCGCTCCATGACATTGCCTTCTTTAGCCTTATGTGTACCAGTTTGTGCCTCTTTGATTCGAGTGGTAAGAACATCTATGGTAGAAGAAATGGATAAAGACTATGTGCGTACCGCTATTGGTAATGGGGTTCCTTATGCAACAGTTATTCGTCATAACGTACTACGCAACGCTTTAATTACCCCCGTAACTGTACTGGGTTTACGAGTAGGTTATCTACTCGGTGGGGCCGTAGTAATTGAACAAATCTTTGACTTACCAGGAATGGGGAAACTTATTTTTAATGGTATTGTGAACCATGACTTACATTTGGTTCAAGGGGTGGTATTAACGATTGCGTTCACATTTGTGATAGTCAATATTGTCGTTGATATTTTGTATTTATTAATTAACCCTAAAATTCGGAGTCTATAATGTTTCGACAAGGATTAGCGCAGCGTTTAGCTGATGGTGGCGCAAGATTTCAGGCATTAACGGGCGCTGCTAAAATTTCATTATTATTTATTTTACTCGTTGCCTTAATTGCGATTTTTGCCCCTTGGGTCGCGAATTTCGATCCATTACAAACAATACGTCCGGTTCAAGCACCGAGTGCTGAATTTTGGTTTGGTACAGACCGATTAGGCCGCGATATTTTTTCACGTATGGTTTATGGTGCACAAACCTCACTCTTTATTGGTTTGGGCGCTGTGGGTTGTGCCATTTTATTCGGCGGTATTTTGGGTGCAACAGCAGCCACTGCGGATAAATGGGGCAATGAAATCATCATGCGTCTCATGGATATTTTAATGGCATTTCCAGGTATTGCATTGGCGGCGGTATTATTGTCTACCTTTGGTAATTCAGTGCCTGTGATTATCTTAACTATTGCTGTAGTATATACACCACAGCTCGCGCGTGTTGTACGTGCGAATGTGCTTTCTCAATGGGATGAAGATTATGTGCGAGCAGAGCGCGTAATCGGGGGAAGCCGAGTGTATATCATTCTAAAACACGTAGTGCGCAACACTGCCGCACCTGTATTGGTGTTTGCGACAGTAATGGTTGCTGATGCAATTGTGTTAGAAGCTTCCCTCTCGTTCTTGGGAGCAGGGGTACAGCCGCCTTACCCATCTTGGGGAAATATTATGTCGGAGGGGCGTAATTTAGTATTAAGTGGTTTTTGGTGGGCAACAACCTTTGCTGGTTTAGTTATTCTTCTTACCGTATTATCACTCAATATTTTATCTGAGGGATTGACTGATGCTTTAGTTAACCCGCGTTTGAAATCAGGTAAGAAAACGGATCATAAACCAGATGAGCGCTTAAGCACAGATGTGCAAGAGGCTATGGCAGAAACTCTAGCATTAAAACGCTATTTGCTACAGTTAAATGAGAAAGAAAACCAACGTCAAGATCGTATGCAGCTTGATCCGAATGCAAAACCTATTTTACAAGTTAAAAATCTTTCGATTCGCTTCCCTAATCGTTATGGAGAGATTCCATTGGTGGATAATATCAGTTTTACCGTCAATGAAGGGGAAACGATGGGACTTGTGGGAGAATCAGGTTGTGGTAAATCTATTACAGCATTCTCTATCATGGGATTGTTGCCGAAAACCGCTAAGATTACTGGCGAGATTTTATTTACAGATCGTCGAGGGCAACAACATAATTTATTGCAATCTACGGAATTAAATAAATTACGTGGTACCGATATTGCCATGATTTATCAAGATTCTTTAAGTGCATTGAACCCGTCTATGCGTATTAAAGATCAAATGGCACAGCTAATTAAACGCGGTAGCAAACATACGGCAGAAAAGCTGTTAGAATGGGTACATTTAGATCCAGAAAAAGTGTTAAATCGTTATCCCCATGAGCTTTCAGGTGGACAACGTCAACGTGTCGTTATTGCAATGGCACTGACACGTGAACCTAAGTTGCTAATTGCTGACGAGCCGACGACAGCGTTAGATGTTACTGTACAAGCTGAAGTGGTGAAATTACTCAATGAATTACGTGATAAATTAGGCTTTGCTATGGTTTTTGTTAGTCATGATTTGGCCTTAGTTGCGCAGCTGGCACATCATATAACCGTAATGTACGCGGGACAAGTTGTGGAAACTGCACCAACATCGCCATTATTAGCTAATCCAACCCATGAATATACTCGTGGCTTACTGGGTTCCGTATTATCCACAGAAGCAAGAGCAGAGCGTTTGTATCAAATTCCAGGTAGTGTGCCATCGCCATATGACTTTGCAAAAGGTGATCGTTTTGCTAGTCGTTCACTCCGTCCGGATGCGGATCCGAATCAAAAACTGAAACTTGTTCCGGTTGGCGATCATCCAAAACATTTATGGGCATCACATTTGGCAGAAAAATCTACGGTGAAGGAGGCGTAATATGGTAAATAGTATCAAGGTACTCAAAGAGCAAAATATTATTGATTTAGAAAATATTGTTGTGCAATTTCCTTCACGTGATGGCTCTTGGTTTGGGCGTAAAAAAATCACTGCCGTGAATAATGTCAGCTTAGGCATTAAGGCTGGAGAGACTATCGGTTTAGTTGGTGAATCGGGATGTGGGAAATCCACCCTAGCGAATGTGATTATCGGTTTACAACGCCCAACATCAGGTAGTGTTAAATTTAACGGCTTACAGATGCAGTATGGCAGTGCGGAAGCGCGTAGACAATTTGGTCGTCAAGTGTCGGTCATTTTCCAAGATCCAGCTACGGCGTTAAACCCGCGTATGAAAGTATTAGATATTCTACGGGATCCGTTAGATATTCATAATATTTTACAGCCACATGAGCGGGAAAAGCGCGTGTATGAGTTACTTTCTCGAGTAGGGTTGCCACGTTCGGCTGCGGCTGTTGAGCCAACCCGATTGTCAGGCGGACAAAAACAACGCGTGGCAATTGCACGCGCGTTGGCTCTGAATCCTAAGTTGATTGTGGCTGATGAACCGACATCCGCATTAGATGTATCTGTGCGCGCACAGGTATTAAATCTATTGGCAGATTTGAAAAAGGAACTGAATTTGGCAATGGTATTTATCTCTCATGATATTCAAACGGTACGCCAAGTTTCTGATCGAATTGTGGTTATGTTTGGTGGTCAAATTATGGAAACCGGCACTACTCAAGAAATTTTTGAGAACCCAAATATTGATTACACCAAAAAGCTTTTAGGGGCAGCCCCGTCGTTATTGTAGTAGGCAAAGGAAAAAGTGCGGTTTAAAATGTCGATGTTTTTTAACCGCACTTTGTTTGAGAAATAATGACAATACAAATTCACCAAATCATTGAAACACCACTATTAATTGTGGGGAGCGGTATCGCTGGACTAAGTTGTGCAGTTGAAGCTCAAAAGCAGAATATTCCTCATGTTTTAATCAGTAAAACCCCTCTTGCGGGAGGCGCAAGTTTCTTTCCTCTAAAAGCTACTTTAGGCATTCAAGTCACAGGGCAATCTTCGGACAAAGTGCTTTTTCAACAGGATATTGAACGTGTCGCTCAGGGAATGAATAATCCTAAAATCGTTAAGGCATATATTGAAGAATCCGCCGAGGCCGTGAGGCTGTTAAATGAAATTGGTTTCCAAGCATGGCAACGAGATGATAACCGGCCGGCTTGTTTTGCCCAGTATCCACGTCCTATTTATTTAATTAATAACTGGAAAAGTGCGGTGAAAAAAGCAAAAGAAATTTTAAACCAACAACCGCAAACACAATATTTTGAACAGGCTACGTTATTGCATATCGTCAGCCTACATAATCAGGTACAAGGGGCAGTTTTCGCCCTTAAACATGAAGAACACTGCCATTATGTTTTCTGCCAAACCCCCAATATTATTTTAGCAACAGGCGGTATTGCCGGATTGTACCAAGATAATTTATATCCTGCCGATATTATCGGCTCTACCCATTTTCTTGCATTAAAAGCAGGGGCAAATTTGGTGAATTTGGAATATATCCAATTTATTCCCGCATTTGTTGCGCCAAAATATAAAGTCTTATTTGGTGAACATACGTTGAAATATTGTATTGATGTGCAAGATAAAGCGGGGAATTCGCTTTTTCCTGATTTATCTGCGGAGGTATTTTCAGACATGGTTAAGGCGCGTAGCGACTATGCTCCGTTTTCGGTGGATTTTGATTGTGTAAAATTTGATTTACGCATTATGCAATATCTACTTCAACACCCGGAAGAAAAAGGCGTTTATTTACGCTATTCTCCAATGCTTTATCAAGATCAAGAGGCATTTTATCAGGTCTATTTGCAATGGCTGAAAAATGAGGTAGGAATCGATTTATTGCAGGAAAAAATCGCCATTGCGCCTTTCGCCCATAGTTGTAATGGCGGGATAGAAATTGATGAGTTTGCTCAAAGTGCAGTGCAGGGGTTATTTGCGGTTGGAGAGGTTTCTTCTTGCATTGAAGGCGCGAATCGCTTAGGGGGAAATTCTGTTGGTGGCGCGTTAGTTTTTGCGAAAAGAGCGGTGCAAAAAATTGCAGAAAATTTTGCTAAAAAATCACCGCACTTTGTGCCGTTAAACCAACAGGCGTTGACTGATTATATAGCGCAGTGGGAGAAGAGTTTACACAACCCGACGGGAGATGAGAATTTAAGCGCGAGTCAGGTATTACATCATCTACGTAAATTAATGACAAAGTTTGCTAATGTGTATCGCACCGACCAACAATTACAGCAATTACTGACAGAGTTGAACGGGCTAGAAAAACAATTTTGCCCTTTACATTATCAAGCTTTTCAAGGGATTGAAATTTACGCCGCATTGAAAACGGCGCAATTAGTCGTGCAAAGTATGATCGCAAGAACAGAAAGTCGAGGCGCACACTACCGGGCAGATTATCCACAACGAGATAAAAATGCCTATTTGCTTCAAGTGAGTCAAATAGGCATTAGAAAAATTATTTCTGACTACAAATCGCAATAAAATTTAATTTCTTCTCTGGGTCGTTGAAGGTTCTAAACATTTTTTTAAAGGTATCACGGTTTTCGGCCTTGAGAGCATTTTTAATAATTTTAGCGGCACCTAACACCCCTTCATCATAAATGATACCTTTTGGTGACAATAATGTCATATCACCAGAAAAGGTATCTACATTGCGGAAACCATTATCAAGAAACACGGCTTTCCAATCTTCTTTGCTTAATGGTGTCACAGTGATATTAATCGCATCGCGTAGTTGTGCAATGACGGCCTCTGAATCCGTTGTTGTCAGCATGACATCATGGGTTAATAAAAAACCACCCGGTTTGAGCACGCGATAATACTCTGCTACCGCTTTCATTTTAGCTTGTAATGGCAGCATTGTGAGCATGGCTTCATTAATGACAATGTCGAAATGATTGTCTGCAAAAGGTAATTTCATGGCATTTGCACGTTGCACATGAATTTTATCTTGTAGGTTATTTGCGACAATATTCGCTTTAGCTTTTTCTAATGCGGCCTCGTCAAGATCGACACCCTCGATATGACAACCATAAGTTTTCGCCAATCCAATTGCGGTTGTACCCATATTACATGCGACTTCTAGTACTTTTTTATCTTGACTAAAATCACCATTAGCAATTAGCCAGTCCGTCGCTTTTTTACCGCCCGGACGTAAACGAGTTTTGCCTAAACGCGCTAAAAAATTATGCCCGACTTCGTCTTTTTTCATAAAATTTGTCCTTTAGTAAGTATGCTCTTTTGTTATTATAGATGAATAGTGTTGTGAAAAATATCAAATTCCTTTTTTCCTTCATAATTATTTTCTAGATACATTTAGATTAGGCGGAATTATTAAGAAGTTTGTTGTAAATATATTTTAGTTGATAATAACAAGCTTTAATTGGCTTTTTCTTCCATAAAAGTTTTGAAGATTTACGGTATGCATTAGTCGTTTTAGGCTCAAGTAAGTGTGGTACCTGTCCAAATAGCTCTTTATAATACTGACTGTATATTTTACTTTCACCAGCTTGATGCCAAGGCTTTATTTCTCCAGTATAGTGGATAATAGATACATTATTCGTCATAAATAGAAATTTATTTTGCTTGTCTCCTAACCAATCAGTCCAATTAAATTTGTTAGAAATAAAATAAACATCACCATTTGCAAGAATATTTAGAATATCTTGATCCATATATGTGAAATTTTGCTGATTAATTAGTTGAATAAATTTCTCTGTAAGTTGATTTTTATTCCACTTTTTAACATTAATTAAAAGTACGCCAGCATTAAAGTAAATTGCCCACTTAGGAAAGCCAAAAGGATATAAACTTTGTATATAGTTTAGATTAGCTAAATCCGGACTAGCAGCAAGTAAATTTGTATTAAGTTGTATTTCTAAAAGAGGTTCTAAACTGCCAGTACAGAGAGTGTCTATATCAAGATATAAGAATTGTTCTTGTAGTACAAGTGGCATTACAGCCCGATAATATGTTGCTTGATTAATATGAGCAATGTTTTTATTAATTTTAAAATGAGAAAAATATTCAGTATTGATTTTATAGAATGTAGTATTAAAGTTTGAATATTTAAGTTGTTGTAGGAAAATAATTTCATCATAAGGCATATCTTCCGTGAAGATATGAAAATGTATATTAATGTTTGAATTGTTTTTAAGAATAGAAAACAATAACACTCTTAAATATGTCAAATAATTATTATCTGCACCAAAAGCGATATGGTATATTTTATTTGATGATTTTATATGAGTAATGATATCTGTTTTGGCGAGTAGTAAATTTTCAATACTTATTTCTTTCATTTTGATTATTTTTTTACTTCTTTATGAATTAATGTACGTAAGTCGTTTATGCATTTTTCAACGTTATGTACAGATTTTACATATTCAATAGCTTGCTTCCCAAGAGCTAGGCGGTGTTCATCATTCTCCATTAAATGACGGATAGCATTAACATATAATTCTACTTTGTCAAAACCATCTCCAAGTACATCTCCAACATGAATTCCAAATGTACTCGTTAGATTCTCAGGATTACGATTACTCACTAATAGGGTACCATAAGCCAATGCCTCGAGAAAGGAAATAGGTAAGGCTTCATGAATAGATGTATTAACGAGTATCTTGGCATTCTTTAAGAAATTTTCTTTTTCTATGCCATCTACATGACCTGGAAAATGTAGATTAGGAATATTTCCATTAATATAAGGCGCCATAATAACGGAGTTTTTATCTGCTTCCCTAAATGTTTGACCTAGCATATAAAACTGATATTCGGGCATTTTTTTGGCAATTTCGCAGAATAACCATCCACGCTTTACGGATTCAATTCTCCCCAAGAAAATAATCATATTTTCTTTTTTATGAGTCATAAGATCGAAGTTATAATCAATATCCACAGGGTTAGGAAGATAGGTTATTTCAGTTTCGTCTGCTAATTTATAAAGATCTTTTGCTTTTTGGTTGAGAAAAAATCCTTGAGTGATAAATTTGATACGATTTTCTAAATAAATTTTGTGTATAAAATCATATAGTTTTTGATTGTAATAACTAGTTTCTGGAAATAATGTGACTGTATTGATTTCATCCCATTCGTACATAGGACGAGGATCTTGTATCCAAAAAATTAATTTTTTATCGATATCGAGCTCTAAAATATAGCGATAAGCTAACTCAATACTTAAGTAAATGTCGTAATTTTGTTTTTTCAACCAACGTTTAGCAAACCATTTTCGTCTAGGTAAGCGATAAACATCTATATTATCAATAATATGATGTTCTAGTGCATAATGGCTTTTACTTTTACCTAATAGTACGTCAACCTGAATATGTTCATTGGGTAAATATTTTGCTATATAACGTCTAGCTAAAAAACCATATCCGCCAAACGCTGTGCCCGCTCCACCAAAATATTCATCAATAATTAGACCGACTTTAATTTTTTTCATGTTTTACCTATTTTGTGAAGATATTTTTTGAATGATATGTAGCAAGGATATCATATGCTGTTCTAATGTTGGATGATAGCTTAGCACAGAAAAAGGATCATGAATACGCGATTTTTGTTGTAATGAATCTTGTATTGCATGATGTAGAGATGCTGCATCATCAAGATCGAATAAATGCCCAAAATAATTTTGTAATACCTCAGTACATGCCATATTTTTAGAGAAGATGATAGGTGTACCACATAGAATAGACTCTATACCAACTAAGCCGAAAGGTTCATATTTTGAAGCCATAATTGTAAAATCAGCAGCTTGATAGAGCTCTGGCATATTTTTACAAAAACCTAATGAACGGATGCGTTTACTTTCTTGGACTGGGGTTCCGGCCACCACTAGTTTAATCGGTAATGTGGTTTGTTCAAAATAGTGTTTAAGTAACTCAAAACCTTTACGAGCATGGCCAGTAGATGGAAACAAATAAATAATTTCGTTTTCATTAAAACCAAATTTTTCCCGTAATTTTGAGCGCTTTTGACTGTCTATACAATGAAACTTTTGTGTATCAACGGGAGGATAAATGACCTCAATTTTATTTGCTGGGATCTGATATAGATTAATTAATTCTAGCTTCATTAATTGTGAATGGGCAATAATAATCTTGCTATTGTAATAAGCTTTTTGTTCTAAATAGATTTTATATTTATCGAGTAAGGTGGCATTTTTTGACAAAGCTTGTAAATAGCCTTTATGTTGTCCTCCGCAAATTGTGATATCTGCTGGTTGTGTATGGGCAAGAGAAATGATAATTTCATCTGCTCGTTTGTATTTCTTAATAGCTTGAGATAGAAAAGAGAGGCGGAGTTTTTTAGGTATAAATGATAAATTAATCTTTTTGGGGGTAATCCATTGATATTCTTCTAATTTTGAATCAAATGAGGAGGTGTAAATAGTTGGTCGAATGTTGCTATAGTGGAATCCACGAATAAGATCCAATAGGTAGCGCTCCATCCCCCCCCCCCTTGCTTAAATTTTAAACAAGATAATGCTATTTTCATATTAATCCCCTTTACTTAGATTGGAAGCTAGATATAAAAATAAACCCCACTAAATAGCAGGGTTTGATTCTTAGTTTATGATTATTTTGTACCAGGAATACTGAAACGTTTGTTAAAGCGTTCTACGCGACCGCCAGTATCAACAACACGTTGTTTGCCGGTATAGAATGGGTGGCATTTCCCACACACATCTAAGTTTAAATTTTTGCCCACTGTTGAACGGGTTTTGATTACATTACCGCAAGAACATGTTGCAGTAATTTCTTTATATTCAGGATGAATACCTTGTTTCATAGAAAACCTCAAAAGAAGCCATACCGCTGTCAGCGCTTTTTTGCTGATACCGTATGTAATTAATAATCTGTCGATGACAGTCCAAAATTTAGGTGTTGAATTGTACAGAAAAAAGAGACATCATTCAAGAGGGAATGAATGGTTCCATGGAGGCTTAATGAAATTAAATCAACAAACGGCAACGGCGATTGTGAAACGGGCAATGCGGATTATTCCGTATTCTGTGAATGTGATGGATGAAAATGCGATGATTATTGCCTCTGGTGATGCGAGTCGTATTGGGGAACGTCATACGGGCGCAGTGATTGTGTTGCGACGTCAGGAGGCGCTTGAAATTGATGAAGAGTTAGCGAAGCAATGGAATTATGAAGCAAGAGAGGGAATTAATTTACCGATCAATTATTTAGGCAGAACGATAGGCGTAATTGGTATTTCGGGGAATCCAGATCAAGTTCGTCATTATGCTCAATTAGTGACGATGACGGCTGAATTAATGATAGAACACCGTGCGATGTTAGAGCAGGAGCGTTGGCAGAGGCGTTATAAAGAGGAATTTGTTCATCAGTTATTACGTGGTAATTTATCCGTAGAGCAAATTAGTAGCCAAGCTGAGTTTTTCCAGTTTGATTTTGAGCAACCTTTTGTTGTATTGATATTTGCGTTACAACAACCCACTTCCGAGCGTTTACAAGCACTATTATTACATTTAGAACAACGGCAACAAAATCTGGCGTTGGCGGTGGTAGATTTGGATAAAATTGGGGTGTTGTTATCCGTAAATGAATTAGATTATTTACGCAAAACGGAGCGTTTACGAGACTTTTTACCGAAAGACTGGTTAAAAAATACAGTAAAAATAGCGGTTGGCGCAGAGGTGAATAGTCTTCAAGAAGCCCATTTTTCTTATCAATCAGCGTTGCATACGCTTATTTATGCAATGCAAAGCCATAGGAAAAAAAGCATTTTATTTTTTGAGGATTATTTGCTACCTGCCCTTCTTACGGATTTTGCTCAGTCTTGGCAAGGTAAAAAGTTACTTACAGCCGTACAAAAAATTCAAGAACATCAAGATAGAGCGCAGCTATTTAAAAGTTTACAACAGTATTTTTTCTCAAATTGTGATCTTAGCCATGCTTCACAAAAATTGTTTATCCACCCCAATACATTACGTTATCGTTTAACTAAAATTGAACAGATAACTGGTTTATCTTTCAATAAGATAGATGAAAAATTTAGACTTTATTTAGGCACGCTTCTACTTCCGTATTTGGAGAAAAATACAAAATAGAGGCCGTTTTAGATGGTAATTTTGTAGAATAAACTAAAGATTTTGAGCGGGTTATATTTGATGATTGCTTCACCTTAATTTACTTTAGGAGGCAATATGGGCGGTATGGCGTTGATAATTTGCTTTGTTTTAGCAATTATCTTGATGATTTTTTTGATTTCAAAATTAAAAGTGCATCCATTTTTGGCATTGATGTCGATTTCACTATTATTAGCGTTTGTTGCAGGCATTGAACTGGGACGAATTCCTGCAATGATTGGTGATGGTTTTAGTGGCATTTTTAAAAGTATCGGGATTGTGATCATATTTGGGGCGATCATTGGTACTATCTTAGAAAAAACAGGGGCTGCGCTGAAACTGGCGGATATGGTAGTGAATACCGTAGGAAAAAAACGTCCAGAGTTGGCGATGTTAATAATGGGGTGGATTGTGGGTATTCCTGTTTTTTGCGATAGCGGCTTTGTTGTACTCAATCCGATTCGAGAAGCATTGCGTAAAAAAATTGCAGCGAGCCCTATTGGTATGGCTGTAGCATTAAGCGCTGGATTATATGCCTCTCATGTTTTTATTCCGCCAACACCGGGTCCAATTGCAGCAGCGGGTGCCGTTGGTGTCGGAAATAATCTATTGTTGGTTATTTTAATGGGCGTTATCGTCTCTATTCCTGTGCTTTTGGCGGCTTATCTTTTTGCCAAATGGATCGGCAAACGTGTCAATATTGAACAGAACCAAGAAGATCTGACTGATAGTTATGAGAAAATTCTTCAGCAGTATGGGAAATTGCCTTCTGGTTTTCTGAGTATTGCGCCGATTTTAATGCCAATTGTGTTTATGGCGCTTGGTTCTATTTTTAAAATTTTAGGCATTACAGGTACATTAGGCAATTTAGTGCAGTTTTTAGGAAGCCCAATTATTGCTTTAGCCATAGGGGTCATTTTTGCCGTGATTTTATTAGTGCAAAGCAAAAAAATGAGTGAGTTTGACCATTTAACTAATGAAACGCTTAAAATTGCAGGCCCAATTTTGTTTATTACTGCGGCTGGTGGCGTGTTAGGCAAAGTGATCACTGAAGCAGGTTTTGTCGAATACATTAAACAAAATGCGCATATTATCACGACTGTGGGGATCTTTTTTCCTTTTATCATTTCGGCTATTTTGAAAACAGCACAAGGTAGCTCTACTGTTGCGATTATTACAACCGCCTCTATTATGGGGATGTATAGTGATAGTGAATCATTAATGACTTTATTAGGATTAAGCTCAGAAATTGGCGCGGTGCTTTGTGTGATGGCGATTGCCGCTGGTGCAATGTGTGTTTCTCACGCAAATGATAGCTATTATTGGGTCGTGACTAATTTTAGTAAAATGACACCACAGCAGGGATATAAAACACAAACGTTATTAACCCTAATAATGGGTTTTACAGGTATGTTAACTGTGTATGTTCTCTCTTTATTTTTACTCTAGAAAGGAAATATGATGAAAATTGTGATTGCACCTGATTCTTTTAAGGAAAGTTTAACCGCACTTGAAGTGGCACAAGCCATTGAAACAGGGTTTAAACGGATTTTTCCTGAGGCGGAATATATATGCGTACCAATGGCAGATGGTGGCGAAGGCTCGGTGCAATCGCTTATTGATGCTACTCAAGGTTCACAACTTGAGGTTCAAGTCACTGCGCCATTAGGTGATACTGTGACAGGTTTTTTGGGGATCTCAGGCGATAAAAAAACGGCCTTTATTGAAATGGCTGCCGCTTCGGGTTTGCATTTAGTGCCACCAGAAGCGCGCAACCCTTTAAAAACCACAAGTTTTGGTACCGGAGAGTTAATTAAGAAAGCCCTTGATTTGGGTGTTGAAAAGATTATTTTAGGTATCGGTGGTAGTGCGACTAATGATGGCGGTGTCGGCATGCTACAGGCGTTAGGCGCAAGCTTTAAGGATCATAATCAGCGTGAACTTGGGTTTGGGGGAGAGCAGTTAGCCTATCTTGCTTATGTAGAATTAGGTGGCCTTGATCCTCGTTTAGCGACGGTTGAAATTGAAGTCGCTTGTGATGTGAGCAATCCTCTTTGTGGAAAGCTTGGGGCGACGGCGATTTTTGGTCCGCAAAAAGGCGCAACGGCTGAAATGCTGCCGATTTTGGATAAGGCATTAGCGCATTTTGCAGAAGTGGTAAAAACACACTATCAGCTTGACATCGCTCACCACGCAGGCGCAGGCGCGGCAGGAGGTATGGGGGCGGGATTGCTATTATTACCGAATGTAAAATTAAAAGCTGGGGTTGAAATCATTTTACAAGCGGTAAAATTAGCGGAAAAACTTAACCATGCGGATTTAGTGATTACTGGTGAAGGTAGAATGGATAGCCAAAGTATCGCCGGTAAAACACCGATTGGTGTCGCTAAATTGGCAAAACAGCGTCAACAGCGCGTGATTGCTATAGTCGGGTCTTTGCGAGAAGATTATGATGTGGTTTATCAACATGGGATTGATGCTGTCTTTCCGATTATTCGGCAGGTCTCCTCACTAGAAGATACGCTTAAACAGGGGCGTGAAAACCTAATTTCAACAGCAGAAAATATCGCACGCTTGATGCATTTAAGCAGAATGGCATAGATTACGGCGTAAAATTTTTGCTAGACACTGGGTGAAAGCTTTATCGTATAGGGCATTAACCCAGTTTTATCACATTCCATCTTACGGATATTGAGCTTGCGTATCACAAGAAAAGCAAAGCCACAAAGTTGTTTACGGTCTTATTTATATACTATCTGTATTCGTTTTTTTACCTCAAAATGAAGCTATTTGGCTATTTTCAAGTATAATCATTAGTGTTATTAATGTAACATATATCTTTCATTATTTAATCATATTGATTATAATGTGAGATATTTTACTCATAGGTAGATTTATGCAGCAATTAACGATTCAAGCTTTTATCCAGCAACAGTGGCAAGATATTGCGATTTTATTTTTTCCTGAAATAGATCAGGGGAATTATTCAAAAATGAAAGTGAATTATGTCGCTAAGCATATAGAACGTTATTTTTTAGAGGATAATGCTTGCGCCTTATCCTTAAATTATCCTGTGGATTTGTTTTTTGATGAACAAGAAAAACAGGGTTTACGTTTTTTAGATGATCTTATGCCAAGTGGGGCAAGTCGTCGTTATTGGTTAAAGTATTTGAATATTAGCCATTTACCTTATGATGAACAAAATTATTTATTATTAAAGCAAGTGACTATCGCACCGATCGGTAATCTCAGAGTAAAAGAAGCAACAATGGCGATTCAACCTGCGACCCAATTATTTGATATGGAGGAAGTCATTAATCGAGATGTTAATTTTCTTGAATATGCTCAACAAAATGGCGCGATGGCAGGTGGCGCAACGGGTGCGGGTGGAGAAGCACCAAAATTATTATTGCGTTGTAATTCACAACAAAAAGTGTGGATCGATAATTTACAAAATGGGCAATCTGATGATCAATACTATTTGGTGAAATATCCTAGAGGACAGCGTTTAGCCATTGATTGTGATATTTTACGTGCGGAATATCATTATTATGCGGAGCTACAAGCAATGGGCTTTAACACAATCAATACCGCGAATATGCGATTGATGGAGGGAGTCAATTATCCATCGCTTTGGTTACCTCGATTTGATGTGTGGTATTCATCTGACGGTAAAACGCAGCGTTATGCAATGGAATCCGTTTATTCTATTTTAAAGCGGGAAGCAGGGAGTTTGTTGGATCATAATCAAACGATTCGCTGTCTTATCGCTAAGATAGAAAATAGTAATATGGTGGCAAACGGTTTCAAATTTGACCGCACTTTGTTTGTTATTGAATGGGTCAAACGAGATTTACTGAATATTGCTTTTGGTAATAGTGATAACCATGGCCGTAATACCGCTTTCTTACGTGATAGAGATAGTATCCAACTTGCGCCTATTTACGATTTCGCGCCGATGAAGGCTGATCCGGAAGGCATTATTCGTTTAACTACGTGGAGCACTCAGGGTAAGCATCCTTTGGAACAGGGTGGACAATATAATTATGCTGCGATTATTGAATCATTATCTGATTTAGTTGAGCCGGAGGTGTTGTGGCAAGAGCTCAGAAAATTAGCTGCACAACTAGTAGATTTAAAGATGCGTTTAACCAAACGTGGCGTACCAAAATCTATTTTGACTTTTCCAAGTATCGGTTTTGACTATTTACCGGAGAAATTAACGCGTTGGGGATTGTTATGAGAAAGCGTGTTTCTGCTAAACATTTAACCACCGATGTCACCGCAAGACATCAAGTGCGGGCAGATATTTTAGGGCAGCTATTTTCTCAAAATATAACACAAGGTCAGGCTTTAAGATTATTGCGTTTGCGTTTACTCGGGTTTACCCAAGAGCGTTTTGCTCAGGTAACACATATTTCTCGTAAAACATTATCAGATTTAGAGAATGATCGAGGAAATTATAGTGTTGATATTGTTAATCAGGCATTTAAGCCTTTTGGCTTGAAGTTAACGATTGCCCCAGTGGATTTGATGTTAATGAAGCAAATATTAGAAAATAAATAAAGGGCAGATATTCTGCCCTTGGTCACCTTGAATAAGATGATTAATCACCCAAACGCTCTTTAATACGCGCTGATTTACCACTACGCTCACGTAAGTAGTAAAGTTTCGCTTTACGTACCGCACCTTTACGTTTTACTTTGATGCTGTCAATAACTGGTGAGTGAGTTTGGAACACACGCTCAACACCAACACCGTTGGAAATTTTGCGTAATGTAAATGCAGAATGCAAGCCACGGTTACGAATTGCAATAACCACACCTTCGAAAGCCTGTAAACGGCGTTTGCTACCTTCTACAACCCATACTTTAACTTCTAAAGTATCACCTGGGCGGAAGCTAGGTAGATTTTGTTTTAATTGTTCTTGTTCAAGTTGTTTGATGATGTTACTCATTGTAATTTCCTTTAAATCCTAGATTTAACTGATTATCTGTTATCCCGTTTAATTTGGGTTAACAGCTTATGTTGTTCGTCAGTCAGAGCTAGGCCTTCTAATAGCTCAGGACGTCTTCGCCATGTTCGCTCTAGGGATTGCTTTAATCGCCATTTGCGAATTTCTTCATGGTTGCCAGACATCAATACGGCAGGCACAGTTAAGCCGTCTAAGGTTTCAGGGCGTGTATAGTGAGGACAATCTAATAATCCTTCTGCAAAAGAATCTTCCTCTGCAGAGGCTTGTTTGCCTAATACACCAGGGATAAAACGTGCAACAGCATCAATTAACGCCATTGCTGGAATCTCCCCGCCCGTGAGAACATAATCTCCGATTGACCATTCTTCATCTATTTCTGTTTCGATCAATCGCTCATCAATACCTTCATAACGACCACAAACTAAAATTAATTTTTGATTTGTGGCAAGTTCGCGTACACCAGTTTGATTAAGCTTACGTCCTTGAGGCGAAAGATAAATAACCTTTGCCCCATCACCTGCCTGTTTTTTTGCGTGATGAATCGCATCTCGTAGAGGTTGTACCATCATTAACATTCCTGGCCCACCACCATAAGGGCGGTCGTCAACAGTTTTATGCTTATCATGGGTAAAATCTCTTGGATTTATACACCGCACTTCTAACAGTTCTTGTTTAACAGCTCGTCCAGTGACCCCAAATTCTGTAATTGCTTTGAACATTTCTGGGAATAGACTAATTATCCCAATCCACATAATAGATCCTTAGAATATATTATTGTCAAAGCGCACACAGTTAGCCTGAGGTTAGAAACCAGCGTCCCAATCCACTTCAATAGTTTTAGTGGTGAGATCGACTCTTTTAACTACTTGTTCATACAGAAACGGAATTAAGCGTTCCTGTTTTCCAAAAGCATCTTTTGTATTCGCGCGTACAACCAAGACATCATTTGAACCGGTTTCCATCATTTCCGCGACGGTCCCCATTGTGTAACCTTGTAAATTAACGACTTGGCAGCCAATTAAGTCATGCCAATAATAATCGCCCTCTTCCAAATCTGGAAATACAGCTAAATCGACGCCAATTTCAACATTGGAAAGGGTTTGTGCGGTTTCACGCTCGTCAACGTTTTTTAGTTTAACGATCAAATCGTTATTATGATAACGCCACGTTTCTAGTTCAGTTGGTTGCCATTGTCCTTTGATTTTGAGAAACCAAGGTTGATAGTCAAAAATGCTTTCAGCTTGTTCGGTTGATGAATACACACGTAGCCAACCACGAATGCCATAAGTGGAACCTAATTTTCCCACTACTTCAATACGTTGTTCGCTCATAGTTTTCACCTTTCAAATCGACAGCAATTAAGCTGCTTTTTTTGCTTCTTTTACTAATGCGCTTACGCGATCAGATAGGCTCGCACCTTTTTCTACCCAAGCATTAACACGGTCTAAGTCTAAACGTAAACGTTCAGCTTTACCTGCAGCTAATGGGTTGAAGAAACCGATACGCTCAATAAAACGGCCGTCACGTGGGCAGCGGCTGTCAGCAACAACGATTTGATAAAATGGGCGTTTTTTAGCTCCGCCACGAGATAAACGAATGGTTACCATAACCTTCCTCTAAGTGTTAAATAATAAAAGAAAAATTCCCTCGAAGGTGGGAATAATGCTTACTTTTTTCTCTGTATATATAGACAAAAAGCCTGAGGATTTTACTCTTTTTATAGAAAAAAGCAAGTAAAATCCCTTGCGGCGTGGGGTTATTTGGTTCGAGATTGTTGAAACAGTTGTGTTAATTTAGCGGCTCTTTCAGGCGCAATTTTTTCTAGTTGGGCTAAATTTTGTTGGAAAAGTGCGGTATTTTTTGCACTTAAATTACAGAGCGCAAGATTTTCATAAGTATCAGCTTGATGATAATAGTTTGGCGTATTTAATGCTTGCTGGAAACGTTGATAGGCTTGTTCAAATTCGCCTTGCCCACATAAAAATGCACCGTAATTATTCAGCACATCGCCTTGTTTGCTATCTAACTTAATCGCAGTGCGATAGGCGCTATCTGCTTTTTCTGTTTCACCTTGCATTTGGTAAAAATAAGCTAAGGCAGAATGGACTAAATAATAGTTTGGGGCATGGCTTAGGGCTTTGTCTAAATTTAATTTAGCTTGGGTTATGTTTTGTTGATGCAAATAGCCTAATCCCAATTCTATACGCGCTTTTGCAGCTTGTTGCTTATCAAAATCTGGCTCAGTTTGTTGAGAAACACAGGCGGATAAAAAAAGAGAAAAAAGGACCGCACTTTGTGTTTTAAAATTACGCTTAAACATTTTTTCTCCTTTTCTTTTTGCTTATTGCACTTGTACGGCAATATTTTCGCCAAACTGTTTTTTCATTGCGGTACGTTTTGTACGATCAATCACGTCCCCTGCAAGCTGCCCACAGGCGGCATCAATATCATCACCACGCGTTTTGCGCACGATCACGGTAAACCCATATTCCATAAGTGTTTTTTGGAAGCGATCAATTCGAGTATTCGAACTTTTTGCATAAGGCGCTTGTGGGAATGGATTCCATGGGATCAAGTTAATTTTACATGGTGTATTTTTTAACACTTGCGCTAACTGATGAGCATGCTCAATACTGTCATTAACATGATCCAACATCACATATTCAATAGTCACTTTACCATGGTTAGCATTGGATACGGATAAATAACGATTGACGGAGTCAATTAGGGTTTTGATGTTATATTTTTTATTTAATGGCACTAACTCATCACGCAGTTCATCATTCGGAGCATGTAAAGAAATCGCTAATGCCACATCAATTTTATCGCGTAAATTGTCTAATGCAGGTACAACACCGGAAGTTGACAGTGTGACACGACGTTTGGATAGCCCATAGGCAAAATCATCAAGCATTAATTCCATCGCAGGGACGACATTTGCCACATTAAGCAAGGGTTCACCCATACCCATCATGACGACATTCGTAATCGGGCGTACACCAGTCACGCCGAAATTACCAATGATTTTGGAGGCTCGCCATACTTGTCCGATAATTTCCGATACGGTTAAATTACGGTTAAAACCTTGTTGTGCGGTAGAACAGAAAGTACAAGCTAACGCACAGCCAACTTGGGACGACACGCATAATGTGGCGCGATCGGGTTCTGGGATATAAACAGTTTCAACTTGCTGATCGCCAACCTGCATAGCCCATTTGATTGTGCCGTCGGTTGAACGTTGTTCCACCGCGACCTCAGGCGCTTTAATTTCTGCGATAGATTTTAATTTTTCACGCAATACTTTGTTAATATTGGTCATATTGTCAAAATTGTCTTCACCAAAATGGTAAATCCATTTTACCAATTGATCCGCGCGAAATGGTTTTTCTCCAATTTCTGCAAAAAACTCACGCATTTGTTGGCGTGTTAAATTCATTAAATTAATTTTGTCTGACATATTCGCCTCGTTATTACACATTGTGGCAATACCGCATTTAAGAACGCTGAAAATCACCTGATAAAAAAATGAGCGGTGATTTTACTGATTTCGTTGCCATTAATCTAGCAGTTTTATGGACAAAGCAAAAATAAATCGAAAAAATGACCGCTCTTTTTGTGATGGTGATCGCAAAAGATAAAAATATCCTAGACATTTCTGACTTGAAAATATCAATTTGTCCTATATATTAGCCCATTATTTTCATTCTTAAACGATTAAGGATACTTTATGAACTCACTTTTCCAACCTTATGTGCTAAACAATGGCGTTGAAATTAAAAATCGCCTTGTAGTCGCACCGATGACCCATTATGGCTCCAATCCTGATGGTACATTAAGCCAAGAGGAACGTACATTTTTAGCAGAACGTGCGACAGATTTTGGATTATTTATTAGCGCAGCAACGCTAGTTTCACCTGAGGGCAAAGCATTTCCGGGACAGCCTTATGCTTTTGATGAAAGCCATTTACCGAGCTTGCGTGAAACGGCGAATCTGATTCATTCACAAGGCGCGAAAGCGATCTTACAAATTCATCATGGCGGTAATTTAGCCGTTGCAGAATTATTAGATAGCGGCGAAACCGTTGCACCATCAGCAACAGATAAATCTCGCGAATTAACCTCAGAGGAGGTTGAGGCGCTGGTTCATGCTTATGCAAAAGCGGCAGACTTGGCGATACAAGCCGGATTTGATGGTGTGGAAATTCATGGCGCGAATAACTATTTAATTCAACAATTTGTTTCGGCCGAAACCAACCGTCGTCAAGATCAATGGGGAGGCAGTTTGGAAAATCGCCTGCGTTTTCCATTGGCGATTGTGGATGCGGTGGTTGCGGTTAAAACTCGTCATCAGCGTGCTGATTTTATTGTGGGTTATCGTTTTTCACCGGAAGAGCCTTATGAACATGGCATCACAATGGTCGATACCTTTGCATTAATTGATGCTTTAACTGAAAAACCATTGCAATATTTACACGTGTCTCTGTGGGATTTTTACAAGAAAGTGCGTCGTGGTGGGGATACAGCGCGGACACGCATGGCGCAAATTCATGAGCGAATTGCTGGTAAATTACCATTAATTGGTGTGGGAAATTTATTAAGTGGCGAGCAAATTCGAGGAGCGTTAAATAGCGGTTGGGCAGAGTTTATTGCAGTGGGAAAAGCCGTATTAATCAATCCTAATTTAGCGACTTTATTGAAAAATAAACAAGATGATTTGATTGAGACGACAATTGATCCAGAACGAGCTGATCATTACGGTTTGCCAGACAATTTGTGGCAGCAACAATTAAAAGGTCTTGCGTATTTACCGCCTTTAAAAGGAGTAGATTGGAAGCCGGTTGATATTTAATTTCAATTAAGCGGTTTAATCAAATAGCGGTCATTATTCAAAAAGAGAAAACTTAAAGAAAAATGACCGCACTTTCTACGTTAATTAAGCATAATACATTTCAAATTCTACCGGATGCGGTGTCATATTGAGACGTTCTACTTCTTTACGCTTCATCGCAACATAGGCTTCAACAAATTCTTTGCTAAATACGCCACCTTGCGTTAAGAACTCATAGTCTTGTTCAAGGGCATCAAGGGCTTCACCTAAAGAACTTGCAACAGCAGGGATATCTTTTAATTCTTCTGGAGGAAGATCATAAAGATTTTTATCCATGGCATCGCCTGGGTGAATTTTGTTGATGACCCCATCTAAGCCAGCCATTAAAAGTGCTGCGAAAGCTAAATATGGGTTCGCTAAAGGATCAGGGAAGCGCGCTTCTACACGGGTAGCTTTTGGTGATGTTACTGCTGGAATACGAATCGAAGCAGAACGATTACTTGCAGAATAAGCGAGTAATACGGGCGCTTCAAAACCCGGTACTAAACGTTTATAAGAGTTAGTGCTTGGGTTCGTGAAAGCATTTAGGGCTTTGGCATGTTTGATTATGCCACCAATGTAGTAGAGTGCAGTTTCAGAAAGACCCGCATATTTGTCTCCCATAAACACATTTTTACCGTCTTTGCTTAAGGACATATTACAGTGCATGCCTGAACCATTATCGCCGGTAATCGGTTTTGGCATAAAGCAAGCGGTTTTACCATGTTCATAAGCAACGTTTTGTACCACATATTTATAGATTTGAGTTTCGTCTGCTTTGAGGGTTAATGAGTTGAATTTAGTCGCAATTTCATTTTGTCCTGCCGTAGCCACTTCGTGATGGTGCGCTTCAATCACTAAGCCCATTTCTTCTAAAATTAAACACATTTCAGAACGAATATCATGGGCGGTATCATTTGGCGCAACGGCACAATAACCGCCTTTTTTTAATGGACGATAAGCTTTATTACCCTCTTCATAGCGTTTGTTGGTATTCCATGCCGCTTCAATATCATCGACTTCATAGCTATTGCCATTCATGCTTACATTGAAACGCACATCATCAAACAAGAAAAACTCAGGTTCAGGACCAAACAATACACTGTCGGCAATGCCAGTTGATTTTAAATAATTTTCTGCACGTGTAGCAATAGAACGCGGATCGCGATCATACATTTTCATGGTCGTCGGTTCGTAAATGCTACAGCGGATAGAAAGGGTAGGGATTTGAGCGAAAGGGTCAACAACGGCAGTTTCTGGAATTGGCATTAACAACATGTCGGCTTTGTTAATGGTCTTCCATCCTTCCACGCTTGAACCATCGAACATTTTACCTTCCTCGAATAAATCTTCATCAATTAGACTTACTGGTAGGGAAACACCGTGTTCTTTGCCTTTGATATCGGTGAAGCGAAGAAGGACAAATTTAATGTCGTTTTCTTCAATTAAAGTGAATATGTTGTCAATCGCAACTGCGTTTGTCATGAAATGTCCTCTAAAAATGAAAATAAAATCACTTATATATTCTAGCTGATTTTTTGTTAAAGTTTAATAGGGCTATGAGTTTTTATTTGTTTTTTGTGATATGGGTGAATTTTATTTAATCATATCGGAATTTTTTTATATTTTTTATAAATCACGATGGGGTATGATATTTTTCACAAAATTTTTTTCTCTTATTTCTAAAAAAATTGTATAATCTGCAACCTTTTTAGACAAAAACGTCGAATCCAAGACGGATACCTCACTCACAGAAAGAATGTTTTAAATGAAAAATGAATTAGATATTAGTAAATTGCGGAATATTGCAATTATTGCACACGTTGACCATGGTAAAACTACCCTTGTTGACAAATTATTACAGCAATCTGGCACGTTAGAAGCGGCTCGTAATGGTGATCAAAATGAACGAGTTATGGATTCTAATGATTTAGAAAAAGAACGTGGTATTACGATTTTAGCCAAAAATACCGCAATTAATTGGAATGATTATCGGATTAATATTGTTGATACACCAGGACACGCGGATTTTGGTGGAGAAGTAGAGCGTGTTTTGTCAATGGTGGATTCTGTATTATTAGTGGTTGATGCTTTTGATGGCCCAATGCCACAAACTCGATTCGTGACCCAAAAAGCGTTTGCCCATGGTTTGAAACCCATTGTGGTGATTAATAAAGTCGATCGTCCAGGCGCACGCCCTGATTGGGTAGTCGATCAAGTATTTGATCTATTTGATAATTTAGGCGCTACAGATGAACAGCTAGATTTCCCTATTGTATACGCTTCAGCATTAAATGGGGTTGCAGGCTTAGAGCATGATGATTTGGCTGAAGATATGACACCATTATTCGAAGCGATTGTGAAATATGTTGCCGCGCCAAATGTTGAGCTAGATGCGCCATTCCAAATGCAAATTTCACAGCTTGACTACAATAATTATGTGGGTGTTATCGGTATTGGCCGTATCAAACGCGGAGCTGTAAAACCAAATCAACAAGTGACAATTATTGATAGTGAAGGGAAAACACGTAACGGCAAAGTTGGACAAGTGCTAGGACATTTAGGCTTAGATCGTTTTGAGGAAGACATTGCACGCGCGGGCGATATTATTGCGATTACTGGTTTAGGTGAGTTAAATATTTCTGATACTATCTGTGATGTGAATAATGTTGAAGCGTTGCCAGCACTGACTGTAGATGAACCCACTGTAACCATGTTCTTCTGTGTTAACACCTCTCCATTCTGCGGTAAAGAAGGGAAATATGTCACATCACGTCAAATTCTAGAGCGTTTAAATAAAGAATTGGTTCATAATGTGGCGTTGCGTGTAGAAGAAACGGCGAATCCAGATGAGTTTAAAGTATCTGGGCGAGGTGAGCTGCATCTTTCTGTATTAATTGAAAATATGCGCCGTGAAGGTTATGAATTAGCGGTGTCTCGTCCGAAGGTGATTTATCGTGAAATTGACGGCCGTAAACAAGAGCCCTTTGAGCAAGTGACGATTGATATTGAAGAACAACATCAAGGTGCAGTCATGGAGGCTTTAGGGATTCGTAAAGGCGAAGTGAAAGATATGATTCCAGATGGCAAAGGTCGCACGCGTTTAGAATATGTGATTCCTAGTCGTGGCTTAATCGGTTTCCGTAATGAATTTATGACTATGACATCGGGAACCGGTTTATTATATTCTAGCTTTAGCCATTATGATGATGTGAAGCCAGGTGAGATTGGTCAGCGTAAAAATGGTGTGTTGATTTCGAATGCTGCGGGTAAAGCGTTAGCGTATGCATTATTTGGTCTACAAGAGCGTGGTAAGTTAATGATTGATCATGGGGTTGAAGTGTATGAAGGACAAATTATTGGTATTCATTCACGCTCTAATGATTTAACGGTAAATTGCTTACAAGGTAAAAAGCTCACGAACATGCGTGCGTCGGGCAAAGATGATGCAATTGTACTAACTACACCCGTCAGAATGTCATTAGAACAAGCCTTAGAGTTTATTGATGATGATGAGCTTGTGGAAGTCACGCCAACGTCTATTCGTGTGCGTAAAAAATTACTGACAGAAGTCGAACGTAAGCGCGCAAATCGGACAACGACAAGCACCAGTACACAATAAGCGTTTATTAAATGAGAAAGTGCGGTAGAAAATGAAAATTTTTTACCGCACTTTTTGTTTTGTCGCGACTCATGCCTATTCTATATTAAATTTTAAGCTTGGTTATGGTAGCGATTATTTATGCAACTTTCTCCGTTTGCGATGAAATTGTAAGCTGGGTTTTTGTTTTGAGATTTTTGGGGTCTTATTTGGTGTAACCGTAAGATCTGAGCGTTTAACACGGCGATAATGACTGAGGAAATAGTGGAGGCTGCTTGCAAATAATACGCCTACAAGAAACACAACAATCATCTCGCCATATAGTTGGTGGAAAAGTTGGTTAATTTTATGTTGTGTGGTTTGTCCATATTGCGAGTCAAACGTTACGCGCAAGAAGCCCACAACACCGCTTGGAGAATAAATAGTTTCAACAATTTGTTGGGTGTTTTGTTGTTCGGAAGCATCTAAACCCAGTTGATATCGAATATCTAGCGTATTATGGCTTTGGGCTAATAATTCACCATTATTATTATACAGTGAAGCATCAAGTACAAAATCTTCTTGAGTGAAATTATCTAAATTTTCAGTGAGTTGTTCTAGCTTAGTATCATCATTAGCCAGTAACATGGAATAAAGGTTTGCTTGCTGGCGAACTAATAGATGAGATAAATTAGAGACTTGGTTTATACTGGCAAGTTGTGAGCTAATTTTAAATTGTTGTATACCGACTAGGATAATAACAAGAATCCCTGCGCATAATAATAAAATCACTAGCATTAAAATCGCTTTCATGATTTTTTGAGTAATAAATGCCAAGTTTTTTGCTCCCAAATTTCAATTTATGTTAGTATCATGAGCATTGTAGCCTAAGTTTGTCAAAATCAATACAGGAATTTTTATGTCATATTTTATTGTTTACGCACCGCAATTAGAACAACAAAAATTTGAGACTTTTCAACAAAAGTGCGGTCAATTTTTTGAAATTTCTCAGGGTTGGGAAATCGGACAAAATCAAGTGTGGCTCATTGAACATGAATATCAACCCGCGTGGCTGGATTTTGCTCATGAATTAAATTGGGATATTGCACCTTTGAATTTTGCCGCGCGCTTGGGACAGCCGGGATTGTTGGTCATGGATATGGACTCTACAGCAATTCAAATTGAATGTATTGATGAAATCGCTAAATTAGCGGGGACAGGAGAATTAGTGTCTTCAATTACCGCACAAGCCATGCGTGGTGAATTAGATTTTGAGCAAAGTTTACGCCGTCGAGTGGGGACGTTAAAAGGGGCGCCAGAGACAATTTTACAACAGGTGCGAGACCAACTTCCCTTAATGCCAGGATTGGAAGACACGATTGTAGAGTTAAAAAAGCATGGGTGGAGACTAGCAATTGCTTCAGGCGGCTTTACTTATTTTGCGGATTACTTGAAAACGCGTTTAGGTTTAGATTATGCGGTATCTAATCAATTAGAAATTATTGATGGTAAGTTAACAGGCAATGTACAAGGCGATGTTGTGACTGCGCAATATAAAGCAGATACTTTATTGGCATTAGCAAAACAATATGGTATTGAACAGGCAAATACAGTCGCAATTGGTGATGGTGCTAATGATTTAACGATGATGTCTGTAGCGGGTCTTGGAGTGGCATTACATGCGAAACCTAAAGTGCAACAACAAGCAAAAATTGTGGTAAACTTTGCTGATTTTAGTGGACTTTTATGTCTTTTAAGTGCCAATGATCGAATAAAAGGAGAATAAGCATGCCGTCATTTGATATAGTATCTGAAATTACATTGCATGAAGTGCGCAATGCGGTGGAGAATGCAAATCGTGATTTAAGCAATCGTTATGATTTTCGTGGCGTGGAAGCCAGTATTGAATTAAATGAGAAAAATGAAACCATTAAGGTTGCGACGGAATCTGATTTTCAATTAGAGCAACTTATTGATATTTTGCGTAATGCTTGTGTGAAGCGCAATATTGAATCGAATTCGTTAGATATTCCGGCGAATTATGAGCATAGTGGTAAAACCTATAGCAAGGAAATTAAGCTAAAACAGGGAATCGAAACCGACATGGCAAAAAAAATTACCAAGTTGATTAAAGATTCTAAAATTAAGGTACAAGCACAAATTCAAGGAGAACAAGTGCGAGTAACCGGCAAATCGCGAGATGATTTACAAGCGGTGATTCAATTAGTGAAAAATGCTGAATTAGGGCAACCGTTCCAATTCAATAATTTTAGGGATTAAATCATGAATGAAGAAGCGAAAAAAACTGATGGAAACAGCCAAAAGAAAAGTTGGTTTAGACGCGCTTTAGAAAAGTATGATCAATTTTGCAAAGAGGCTGGAATTGATGATGGAGCATGTCGTAGTTGTATGCCGATTGTGAAAGCAGATGAAAACGGTAACAAAGGCAAATCATCTGTGTAAATAAACCCATATTTTTAAAGCCACTCATTTGAGTGGCTTTAGTATTTCAGCTTACTTGCCTCGATTTTCTTTCGCGGCTTTCACAAATCCTTCGAATAATGGGTGGCCATCACGTGGGGTGGAGGTGAATTCCGGGTGGAATTGACATGCCACAAACCAAGGGTGATTTGGCACTTCGATGATTTCCACTAATTTACGATCTGCCGATAAGCCTGTAACTTTTAAGCCAGCCGCCTCCACTTGTGGGCGTAAATTATTGTTCACTTCGTAGCGATGGCGATGACGCTCTTCAATGGTTTCTTTACCGTATAACTCGCGAGCTTTTGAACCCTCAATTAAATGACAAGGTTGAGCGCCTAAACGCATTGTACCGCCCAAATCAGAATCATCGGAACGTTTTTCTGTATTACCGTCGGCATCTTGCCATTCGGTGATTAAACCAATGACAGGTTGGCTACAAGTGCGGTCGAATTCTGAAGAATTTGCTTCTTTTAACCCTGCGACATTTCGAGCATATTCAATAAAGGCAACTTGCATACCTAAACAAATCCCTAAATATGGCACATTGTTTTCACGGGCATATTGTGCTGTGCGGATTTTGCCTTCTACACCACGATAACCAAAACCGCCTGGCACTAAAATTCCGTCAACGCCTTTTAATACTTCAATGCCTTTGCTTTCAACATCTTCTGAGTCGATGTATTTAATTGTGACGGCTAAACGGTTTTTAAGACCCGCATGTTTTAACGCTTCGTTGACGGATTTATAGGCATCTGGCAATTCAGTGTATTTACCTACCATACCAATGGTCACTTCACCGGTTGGGTTGGCTTCTTGATATAATACCTGCTCCCATTCACTTAAATCCGCCTCTGGGCAAGTTAAATGAAAACGGTCACAAATGTATTGGTCTAACCCCTGTGATTTCAACATCGCAGGAATTTGGTAAATAGAATTAGCATCTTTCAGAGAAATCACAGCGCGCTCTGAAACATTACAGAATAAAGCTATTTTTGCTCTTTCGTTTGGCGGGATCATGCGATCTGAACGACAAACTAATACATCCGGCTGAATACCAATAGATAATAATTCTTTTACTGAGTGTTGGGTAGGTTTGGTTTTCACTTCACCTGCGGTAGGAATATACGGCACAAGGGTTAAGTGCATAAATAATGTGCGTTCTCTTCCGACTTGTACGGCAAGTTGGCGCAAAGCTTCCAGGAATGGTAATGATTCAATATCACCTACTGTGCCACCTACTTCAATAATGGCCACATCATGACCGGCAGCGCCGTCAATCACACGAGCTTTGATTTCATTAGTGATGTGAGGGATAACCTGAATAGTTGCACCAAGATAATCGCCACGACGTTCTTTGCGTAATACTTCGGAATAAATTTTGCCCGTAGTGAAGTTATTGCGTTTTGTCATTTTAGTACGGATAAAACGCTCATAGTGACCTAAGTCTAAATCTGTTTCAGCACCGTCTTGGGTCACAAATACTTCGCCATGTTGGGTTGGGCTCATTGTACCGGGATCGACATTGATATAAGGATCGAGTTTCATCATGGTCACATTAAGACCACGCGCTTCAAGAATCGCAGCTAAAGAGGCTGCTGCAATGCCTTTACCAAGCGAAGATACGACACCGCCCGTTACAAAAATATAATTTGTTGCCATTGTGAAACCTAATATTCTATGTGAATTGAAAGAAAATAGAGAGATACGTCATGGGAAAATCGAAAAGAAAACATCAATTTGCCCAAGTATCAGGACGGGATCGTAGTTTACAGTAAATAGGGAAGAAACTCAATTTTTAAATGCGGCTGGGGGCAATAAAAAAGCCTTAACGAATATGTTAAGGCTTTGATATTTGGTGCACTTGGAGGGACTTGAACCCTCACGTCCTATGGACACTACCCCCTCAAGATAGCGTGTCTACCAATTCCACCACAAGTGCAAATGGATTATTGTGGAATATCACTATTTTTATTTTCTAAACTCGGCACATCTGATTTATTTTGTTCTATTTGCTCAGCGGCTTGAGATAAATCATCAAATGTACTTTGTTGAACATTGTTTCGATGTGAATTGATATTGCCGATAACAATGCTGATTCCAAAAAAGGCAATCGCTAAAATAGCCGTGGTGCGCGATAAAAAATTACCAGAACCGGCCGAACCGAAGACCGTGCCTGATGCGCCCGCACCGAATGATGCACCCGTGTCCGCACCTTTACCTTGTTGAATTAAGATAAATGCGATTAATACCACAGATACAATTAAATAAATGATTAATAACGCTTGATACATTATGTTTACTCTTTTACAAGAATGAATAGAATAATGAACAATATGTTCTAGGGGGTGAATGATAGCGAAAGCCTGAGTACTTCGCAAGCGGTTTTCTTTCTCAATTCATTAACTGTTGTTATTTTGAGCAAAGTTTGTTCGGTATAAAAACGTTTTATTTTTTCACCGCACTTTTCTTTGCGACTTTGTTCGCTTTATTCGGGCTTTTGATTTGCTTTAAATTGCGTAGGGCATTGAAATTAGCATAACCGACTAAATCAGGTAGCATGTGTAGCAAGTCTCCCATAAATTGTTGATAAGTCGTTTGTTTTTGACTAATTCCGGTTAACTGGGATTCCCAATGGGCAGTCATATCCGGTTGGGTTGCAATATCCGGTAACGCCTGAATTAAAATACGCCCAGCTTCGCTACTGTGGATATTACGTCCTTTTTTGTATAAAAAACCGCGTTTAAAGAGTAACTCAATGATGCCGGCACGGGTTGCTTCTGTCCCTAATCCATCGGTTTCACGCAGGATTTTTTTGAGTCCTTTATCTTGAACAAAACGCGCAATACCGGTCATTGCAGAAAGTAAGGTGGCATCGGTAAAGGGTTTAGGGGGTTGTGTTTTTTTACTGATGATTTCGCCTTTTTCGCAATGTAAAATTTGTCCTTTTTTGACGATGGGCAGTAATGGCTCCTGTTGTTCGTCTTCATCTTCTTTGCCCCAAAGTTGTTTCCAGCCTGCGGTTTGTAGGTTACGCGCTTGAGCGATAAATGTACCACCTGCAATCGTTAGGGTTATTTTGCTTTTGCGATATTCAGCATCGGGACAAAATTGCATTAAATATTGGCGCGCAATAAGGGTATAAATAGCAAGTTCATTATGTGACAAGCTAATATTACGCATATTGGCTGTGGGAATGATGGCGTGGTGCGCTTCCACTTTTTTATCATTCCAGCAGCGGTTTTTCCGTTGATGATCGACAATTTGTGGCAGTGGTTGGTATAGACTAACTCGGTTAGAAATCGCTTTTAACACTGCCATTCGCTCTCCAAAATGCTCTTCTGGCAAATAACGGCAATCGGAACGAGGATAGGTGATGACTTTGTGGGTTTCATATAGGCGCTGGCAAATGTCCAATACATCTTGCGCAGACATACCGAAACGCTTTGCGGCATCTATTTGTAACGCCGATAAAGAATAGGGAAGAGGAGCAGTTTCTTTTTCGCGCTTATCTATATAATCTGAGACTTCTGCGGGTTGGCCGGTAATACGTTTAACCACGTTTTCAGCCAGCCCTTGCGACAGAACACGTCCGTCGTCATCTTGATAATCCTCACAGGCTTTGCTTGGCTGCCAAAGTGCGGTAAATTTTTGTGGATTTTCTTCTTGTGTATGCACATGCGCGAGTACTTCAAAGAAATCTTTCGGTTGAAAATGTTCAATATCTAAGTCACGGCGTACTATCAGACCTAATACAGGGGTTTGTACGCGCCCAACAGACAGCACACCATCATACCCCGCTTGTCGTCCGCGAATGGTAAAGGCTCTGGTCATATTGATACCATATAACCAATCAGCACGGGCACGAGCTAAGGCTGAAGTCGCAAGTGGGACAAAATTTCGGTTTGGTTGCAGTTTTTTGATGGCTTTTTCGACAGCGTTGGGGTTAAGATCGCTGATTAAACAACGCTGAATTGCAGCGTGTTTTTCTGTTGGTATTTCGAGATAATTAAACACCTCATCAATCAATAGTTGCCCTTCTCGATCTGGGTCGCCAGCATTGATTAATTCATCAGCCTGTTCAATCAGTTTACGGATAACGCCTAATTGTTTTGCGGTTTCTTTTTTAGGGACTAATTGCCATTTTTCCGGTACGATAGGCAAATGCTCTAATCGCCATTGCTTAAAGGCGGGATTGTAAACATCGGGTTCGGCTTGTTCTAAAAGATGGCCGATACACCATGTGACATAATCGTTCTCGCCACACTTAATAAAACCGTCACCGCGTTGGTGTGGTTTAGGGAGAACATCCGCAATGGCACGTCCAAGACTTGGTTTTTCAGCTATAAATAATCGCATAACAATCCGGTTTCCAAAAAGAGCGGTAGATTTTACCGCACTTTTTGAGAAATTCCAGCATTATGACAAAAGTTTGTATTGTTTAAATTGTTGGTATTTCTTGTAATATAATGAAAGAATGGTATCGAAAAAGAGGTTTGATAGAGATGAAAAAAATATGGCTAATTTTTACCGCACTTTGGGGGCTAAGCGGTTGTGGCACGATTGTTACGTTAGTTGATCCAACAGAAAATTATACGGCTTATGCTGGTGTGCGTTACGATCTTGAAATGGCGAAGCGTTGGGGCTTGCCTATTTTGGATTTACCCCTGTCTTTTTTACTAGATACGGCGTTATTGCCCTATATTTGGGCGCAGGAATAAATCCGTTAGTCAGCTGATTTATGCATTGGGCGGGTTAACGAGTTTACGGCGAAATACTTTTTTTATCTCTTCAAATAAAGGATTGTGATGATTACGCTGGGCAATATTCAAGGCCTCATAGAGCTGCAATAAACCAAATAATTCAAGGGTAAGCTTCTCATCAACTTCTTGCTTAGTCTCCTCATCAAAAGACAGATAGCTATGAAAGGCATTGGTCAAGCAGATAAGTCCTAATAATGCAATATTTGCACGGATAGTGGGTGGAAAATCGTGCTGTAATAAATAACGTAATATTGCGTTTTTTGTGTCAAGGAAAGCACAAAATGTTGTTGAGGTATTGGATAGGTTAACTGCACTATTATGACGCCAGCGATAAAAATAGAATAATTCACTTGTTTCAATAATGGTACATTCTTGACGGGTTAAGGCCTGTATCACAAATAATACGTCTTCGGCATGCGTTAACTTTTCATCAAATACAATATTGTGGGTGCGCAAATAGTTTGTGCAATAAATATGAGTCCATAATTCTACGGCGAAGTGATGTTGGACTAATGCATCAATATAAATGAGAGAAGAGGTGACTTCCATATAATGAGCGCATTTTATACAGTCTTGATAGATGGCTGTAGCGGTTGCTTTCACTTTGGGAAGGGCTTGGGCAAAAATCGCTTCTTCTTTTTCCCACATCGCAGCGCCTTTCAGTATGACCGCATTATGTTGTTTCATGGCCTCAATATATTCTCGGAAATGTAGTTGACCGACCAAATAGTCATCAGAATCAATAAAATAAATATAGCGACCGGTGGCAAGGTGTATGCCTTTATTACGAGCATGAGAAACGCCGCGATTTTCTTGTGTAATCACTCGGATAAAAGGAAAACGATTGGCGTAACGGGTTAAGATATTGGCGCTATCATCTGTTGAACCATCATTGATGACGATGATTTCTTTATTGATATCTTGTTGAATAATGCTATCTAAACACTGTGCCAGATATTTGGCTGTATTGTAGACAGGTACAATAAAGGTTATATCATA
>NZ_PHHA01000007.1 GCF_002795425.1 Conservatibacter flavescens | reverse complement strand
TGCCGTGCCCGGACGATAAGCTTATCTAGTCGTAGGGTAGGAGGAGATTTGAAAAAGAGCGGTTTGTTTTTTTATAAATTTACCCTATAAAGATATTTGCATTGTTTTATATGATCATTTAGTATAAACATACGCTATGTTATTGTTCTTTAATATTTCTTATACTTAATATAAAGCTTATGTCGTTAGCCTTAACTATATAGGCTATTTGTGTTTGTATAATGTGTATATTAAAGGCATTATCATTAAACTCTTATTTCACAAGGAGTTTGAATTTATTACCCACTTTCAAGAGATAAATTCAGATGAAAAAATTAAGAAATTCGAAATACTTGGCAAATTTTATGATTGGATTTGGTTCAATCTTAAATGTCTCGCCTGTTGTTTTTCTTTCTACAAATGTAGGTACACCTAGCGATGACAAAGCTAATTTGCAAAAAGATTGGCAAGCTGTTGGCGGGTACTTATATAAAGCAATGGAAACCCTAGAAAATGAGCGAGCAACATTCAGCAGAAAAAGTTGAGCAGTCAAAACAAGCAAAGGAAATAGTTGATACCGTAGCGGCGACACCAGAATTGTTGACACAGGTGTTACAAACTCCGCAAGCGGCAGGGCTTATTTCAATAATGGTTCAACAGCAAAGCATTAGCCATTCAGGTCCATTACCAATGGCTGATGATATGCGGAAATATAATGAGGTTATTCCGAATGGAGCTGACCGAATTATGAAACTGGCAGAAAATGAACAGAAAAATCGCTACGCTATTCCTAAATGGTCCTTATTTTTAAAAGGACTAGGTCTAGTCTTTGCAATGGCAAGTGTTGCATTAGTTGTTTGGTTTTGTTTTGAATTAATAGCTAAAGAACAGTATGGGCTTTCTGTTACTGTGATGATTAGTGTATTAGTCGCTTTAGCGGGTGTTTTCGCTGTTGGTAAAGTGATCATGCCGAGATCAGATAAAGATAAAATAGAGGAATAACATTAATCTGGTTTACAAAGGTAGATATCATTTGAAATCAATTGGTTATGTTGTGTAGGGGCGTATTACATACGCCCCTAATTTTATCCTTATTTTTAAACCCCACCAAATCCCTAGCCGCAAAGCGGCTGAACCATGCGTAACCGGGTACGGCGTTGCCGTGCCCGGACGATAAGGTTATCTATCCGGACGAACGGGTTATCTAGCTGGCCGACAGGGTTATCTACCCAGCCAGTTAACACATCTGATAAGTGAACAATAGCAGAAAGTTAATGCAAAATGATGATGATTTCCTTATACTAAAAATTCAACGCTTTATACGATTGGCTGATTTATAACTTATTTAGAGGTAGGTATGACTTTAGAGTTAAATGAAATTCCTTCAACATATGAGTTTTGGGGAGTTAAGGGAATTGATAGAGTATCCATCAAACTCGACCCAACCAGTAAAATAAATGTATTTATTGGAAATAATGGTGTTGGTAAAACGAAAACTTTAGAATGTTTATATCAGGTTTTATTATTTTCTAACACAAAATATGATTATCCTTTTGATTTTTCAGACAGACTGGCCTTTTCTAAAGCGAGTATCAATGGTTTAAATTTTCTAGAAACAGATGGTGTCTATCATATAAGCAATACGAATAAATTTATTTCTTCTCCTGTTGTTTATATTCCTGCACAAGATAGAGGATATATAAATGAAAAGAATATTGATAGTATAACGCCGTTAGGTTCATATGAAGAACGTAAAAAGCAATACTTCCGTGACTTGTATTCATATATGGGGCATACCAATAAAGCATCTATTACAGAATGGTTTATCCAACGAGCAATGTCCACAAATGATTATCAAAGAGGAAATGATAATAGAGAGATTGAATTGCTTTCGGTATTAAATGTACTAAATAAAATTGATAGTCGCATTAGTAATGATAAGTCCTCTTTTTCTATTCCTGGTGGTAACTCGGTTGAATTCACAATAGATGGGCAAAAGAGAAAGTTACAAGAGCTTAGCACAGGATTTGCTTCATTAATTAGAATTGCGCAATCAATTATCTCGGGATACTCCTTTTTCACCAATTCTCGTGATATTGAAAATGAAAAAGGTGTGGTAATCATAGATGAAATTGAAAGCCACTTACATATTAGCTGGCAAACTCGAATATTGCCAATATTAAATAGTATTTTCCCTAATACAACCTTTATTATTGCAACGCATTCATCGTTAGTGCTATCTCAATTATACAATGGAAAAGCGTATCAACTGGTTAATGAAAATGGTGTAGTTGTAAATAAAGAAATAAATAACCCAAGTAATGAAGCGTTTATTGACCTACTGTCCACAGCATTTAATGTGAATTTGAATGATATTAAATTAGCGAATATTCAACCTGAACGTTATAAAAAACAGCAGGAACAATTATTCAATATTTTAGGCATTTCTGAGTAGGTGATAAATGTATAGAGTGTTATTAGATACAAATAAGATTATCAATATACTAAAAGGTAATGAAGCAGATGTTAAATGGTTGAAAGAAAAATATCAGCAAGGAGATGTCTTATTCTTCACAACCCCTTTAATTCGGCACGAAGTACTACGTTTTTATGATTATTCTAAAGAGAGTGAAACGGAATATCAAAAAGCAGAGGCGTTTTTATCTAATTTAGAAATTATTGATATTAGTAAAGAGATTACCGATGTCGCGACTGACATTTTTAGATACGAAAGAACTCAGTTTTCAGAAAGATACCAAAGACAGCCTGATGGAACAGAAAAACGTCTTGATAAATATAATTTTGATACAATGTATGTTTCTACGGCGAAATATTCTCAATTAGACATGACCTCGAATGATGGAGATATACCAAAAATCGCCTCGTTATATGATAATATGATTGCATGGAAAAATAAGCAAAAAGCCCTTTAATTTTATCCTTATTTTTAACCCCACCAAATCCCCAGCCGCAAAGCGGCTGAACCATGCGTAACCGGGTACGGCGTTGCCGTGCCCGGACGACAGGATTATCTAGCCGGACGATCGGATCCCCCAGCCACAGACAGGGGCGTATGCAATACGCCCCTACAAACCAAAGAAAAATATCATTTAAAATCAATTGGTTATATTGTGTAGGGGCGTATTGCATACGCCCCTTATGTTATCGTTATTTTTAAACTCCAACAAATCCCCCCACAGACAGGGGCGTATGCAATACGCCCCTACAAGCCAAAGGAAAATATCATTTTAAATCAATTGGTTATGTTGTGTAGGGGCGTATTGCATACGCCCCTAATTTCTATGCGTAACCGGGTACGGCGTTGCCGTGCCCGGACGACAGGGTTATCTAGCCGGACGACAGGATTATCTCGCCCGACAACAAGATTGACAAATCACCATAAAAATCAAAAGCTTACTTGAAGAAGAAGAAGAAGAAGAAGAAGAAGAAGAAGAAGAAACTGGTTGGACATTTGTATTATTTTTGATAAAATTTAAAGTAGTTTGACTTGTATCAAGCTAACGTATAAGCCTGAGCTTGCACGATTAGCGCGAATTTTTGTGTTATCAAGTCGTTAAACTATTTTTGCAATGTATGAAACGTATGTAACGTGTACGTTCATTAGAAGTTGCGTTTTTATATTGTAATTAATTTAAGTAGGTTTTGGATTTGGCTCGCCAAATCTAAGATAAATATCTAAAGCGATGTAAAGCTATAGGAATTTTATGAATAAAATTTATAAAACCAAATATAACGCTACGACAGGTACTGTTGTAGTGGTCTCGGAGCTTGCTTCAAATAAAGGCAAAACTTCGAGCAAGAGCGAGGGCGGTGTCCGCCGCTCGCGCGCATTGCGTAATGCCGTATTGGCGGCACTGGGTAGTTTTGCCTTGGCTCAGCCGGTGTTGGCAGCGGGATTGTCATTAGTGCCGGATCAAAATGGTGTGGCGTTAGCATATGACGATCCGGATAGTATTGCAAACGCGAAAGCGACCGAGCGTTATAGTATCGCTGTCGGTCGTGCGAATGCTGAAGGCATGTTCTCGTACGCCCTGGGTTCTGACGCCATTGCACGTTCAGGTACTACCCAAGCGGACGTAGAAAGTGCCGTAGGTGGCGCAGCGACTGCGATTGGTAAGCAGGCTCATGCTTTGGGTAAAAATACTACTGCAATCGGTGTGAATGCAAAAGTATATGCTGGCTCTACAGCAACTGCTGAGCAAGGGGCAAATAACGCTACTGCCATCGGTACTCAAGTATCAGCGCAAAACTTTGGAGCGACTGCGATTGGTTATATCACCACTGCTACAGGTTACAGATCGGTTGCTGTCGGTTCAGACGGTACGACAGCCAGTGGTGCAGAATCTACCGCATTGGGTTATCAAGCCCGTTCGGCTGGCGCAGGCTCTGCGGCTATCGCTGACCGCGCTGCAGCAAATGGATCTGCGGCTGTGGCAATCGGTCAGCAATCTAATGCAAATGGCACGCAAGCGACTGCAGTAGGTGCAGGTGCGGTTGCAACCAACGATCAAGCAACCGCGCTGGGTGTGCAAGCTGAAGCGCGAGGGGTGCAATCTATAGCTATCGGCAGACAAGCTAACGCTTCGGCAGATAACGCTATCGCTATCGGCTTTACATCTAGCGCTTCAGGTGCAGGTGCTATCGCAACAGGTCCAGCGGCAAATGCTTCAGGCGGTTATGCAATCGCCATCGGTCGCCGTGCGGTAGCCAGCCAAGACAACGCTGTCGCACTGGGTTCAGAATCTGTAACCCGCGGCGCCTCTAACGCTACCACTGCTTATTTGCCGGATAGTAATGGCGACACCATTACTTACTTAGGCTTTGCCGGTGTCGTGACTGCAAACAGCGGTCGTGTGGTCTCTGTCGGCACTGTAGGCGGTGAGCGCCAAATCCAAAACGTCGCAGCTGGCGAAATCTCTGCAACTTCTACCGACGCCATTAACGGCTCGCAGCTGTATGTTGTGGCAAGCGCTCTTCAGCCTCGACCAAACTACCTGCACGTCAATGATGGCAATAACGATGGCGGCGATGCAGACGCCAACTTAGCCCTGCCTCACGAAGCAGGCGGCGCACGTAACAATGGTGCAATCGCAGTCGGTGTGAACGCCCAAGCTCAAGGCGGCGACCGCTCAATCGCCATTGGTTCAGGCGATAGCGATAACGACATCGCTGCAGCGCGTGCAAACGGTCAAGAAGCCGTCGCCATCGGTGGTAGAGCAAATGCCAACGGTCAAGCTGCCATTGCGATGGGTTCAAATGCAACGGCTTCAAATGCCAATGCCATCGCCATCGGTACCAATGCCTTTACACAACAAACCCAAAACATCGCCATCGGTCTTAATACTCAGGCAATCGGCAACAACTCCATGGCCATCGGTCCAAATGCGCAGGCAAATACCGATGCTGAAGCTGCCTTGTCAATCGGTCCGAATGCACTAGCGACAAACGAAGTGGCAATCGCCATCGGTAAGAATACAGTTGCCAGCGGTACTCGTGCCGTTGCAATGGCTCAAAACGCACAGGCTACCGGCAGCTACGCTATCGCCATCGGTAATAAGACAGAAGCGACTCACGGCAATGCCATCGCCATGGGTAGTTATGCAGATGCCATGGGCGATTACGCTGTTGCAATCGCTTATAACTCAAAAGCTACCGCACAAGCCGCTATTGCCGTCGGTAGGACTGCCAATGCCTCAGGTGTGGACGCTGTCGCAGTGGGTCGTGAAGCGAATGCTACTGCAGAAGACGCTACCGCACTCGGTCGTGGTGCGAATGCGAATTCTAAGAATTCTGTCGCCTTGGGTGTAACTTCTCTTGCTCGTGAAGCTGATACTATCGCTGTCGGTAACGGCGCTCAAGCCACTGCAGCCAATGCCATCGCATTCGGTCGCAGCGCCATTGCTTCACAAGCACGTTCTGTCGCATTGGGTGATAACGCAACGACTGTTGCCCCAGTGGCTCCAAACACTGTGACGGTCAATGGCGTAACCTATAGCGGCTTCGCAGGCAATTCGCCTATCGGTACGGTGTCTGTCGGTCGTGCAGGTGAAGAGCGTCAAATCCATAATGTCGCCGCAGGTCGTATCAGTGGGACTTCTACCGACGCGATTAACGGCTCGCAGCTGTATATGGTCGCCAACGAAGTGGGCAACCGCATGGCGTCATTCACCACAAGCGTAAACGGCACAAAAGCCGAAACCATTAACAACAAAAACAACGATGTAAACTTCGTTAATGGTAATGCCACCACCGCGCGTAATGTCAATAATCAAGGCGATATTACCTTTGATGTCAAAGTAGATGGCAAAACCATGAATGTGGTGAACGGTCAGCTTGTTGCCAGCAACACCCAAGTGGTAGCCGGTACAAACACCACAGTTACCAATACAGCCGCCAACGGTAATCCGCCGATTTACAAAGTTGATTCGCGCGACACCGTTTTGACCGGTTCTCAAGGTGTGGAAGTAACCGGCGGTACGCTGGACGACAGCAAGATCCGTACTTATAACGTAGCGGCAAAAGTGGACGGCACAACCATCACCATCAATAACAACGGTGAGTTGACCGCAGCCAGCTCTACGCCTGAGACGACAGACTTGACTGTTTCAGACGGCAAGGTAAATGCGCCGGCTGATAACACCAAGCTGATTACGGCTGCCGAAGTGGCTGAGACCATCAACCAATCAGGCTTTAACCTGACTACTTCTAAAACCGGTACAGGCACAGTAACCGGCACAAGCAACGAGCTGGTCAACCCGGGCGAGACCGTTACCGTTGAAGCAGGTAATAACATTGCCATCACCCAAGCGGCTGGCAAAGTTACTGTGGCAACGTCAATGACGCCGACCTTTGATAAGGTAACGATTAACAACCCAACCATCACCAGGCCGACTGCCGAAGCGCCAGCGGTTCAAAGACCAAACGTGAATATCAATAACGCGGCAACCATCGGCGATTTGCTGAACACTGGCTGGAACCTACAAGGCAATGGCGAAGCCAAAGATTTCGTACAACCATACGAAACCGTAAACTTCAAAGACGGCAATGCTACCACTGCGGTTGTAACCACAGACGGCACAACGTCTAACGTAAGCTATAACGTCAAAGTGGACAGCAGCACCATTACCATTGATGACAATGGTCAGCTGACTGCGGTTATTCCTGAAATTCCATACGGCGGTGTGGTAGCTGCTGAAGAAGTCGGCACAATCGCTGATGTAGGCGACACCCCGGGTTTTGTTACCAGCGATAACTTGGTAGATACCATCAATGCGTCTGGCTGGAACGTAACCGCCGCTGGTGCAAACGCAACAGGCAGCAAGAACGAGCTGATCAACCCAGGTGAGACCGTTACCTTCCAAGCTGGCAAAAACATGACTGTGGTGCAAAGTGGCAATACCTTCACTTATGCGACCCAAGACGATGTGAACTTTAACAGCGTACAGTTTGGCAATAACGGTCCTAAGATTACCAACAACGGCGGCAACATCAACATCGCTGCACCAGATGGTTCACCTGTACGTATCACAAACGTCGCCCCAGGTAAAGACGGCACTGACGCGGTGAACGTGGATCAGTTGAAAGCACACCGTACTGAAGTGAAAGGTGGTACAAACATCGCTTCTGTAACTTCATCAGAAGACGCAGACGGCAAGATTACCTATACCGTTAATGCAGACGGCGCAAGCGTATCTGCCGGCTCTGATCGTGTAACGGCAACAGCAGGTCCTAAAGCGGCTGGTACTAACATCACCGACTACGCCGTAGATCTGTCGCAAGCCACCAAAGATAAGATTGACAGCGCCATGCAGTCATTCACCACCAGCGTGAACGGTAACGTTGCCGAGACCATTGATAAGAACAACAAAGACGTTAACTTCATCAACGGCACAGCAACCACGGCGCGAGACAGCGGCGGCAACATCACCTTTGATGTAAACGTAGATGGCACAACCATCAGCGTAAAAGACAACAAAGTCTCTGCCAACACCACTGATTTGACCGTAAACAACGGTAAAGTCAATACGCCTACCAATACTGACGCGCTGATTACCGCGAACGAAGTTGCCGAAACCATCAACAACTCTGGTTTCACCTTGACAACTTCTAAAACCGGTACAGGCACGGTAACTGGCACAAGCAACGAGCTTGTAAACCCAGGTGAGACCGTTACCATCGAAGCGGGTAACAACATCGAAGTCACTCAAGCAGCAGGTAAAGTCACCGTTGCAACGTCAATGGCACCAACCTTCAACACTGTGACGATTAACAATCCGAATATCACTACGCCTACACCGAATGCACCGGCTGTACCTGCGCCAAATGTGAATATCAATAACGCGGCAACCATCGGCGACGTATTGAACACCGGTTGGAACCTGCAAGGCAACGGTAAAGCGGTTGATTTCGTACAACCATACGAAACCGTAAACTTCAAAGACGGTAATGCTACCACTGCAACCGTAACTTCAGACGGCAAGACTTCTACTGTGAAGTATGACGTGAATGTGGACAACAGCACCATTACCATTAATGGCGATGGTCAGCTTGTTGCGAATATTCCTGAATTGCCACCGATTGGCGAAGTGGACGCAAATTCAGACGGCTCTATCGCTGACGCAGGCAGCACGCCGGGTGTGGTTTACAGCGATAACTTGGTTGACGCAATCAACAACTCAGGCTGGAACGTAACCGCCGCTGGCGCGAACGCAACCGGCGCAAGCAACCAGTTGATTAACCCAGGTGAAACCGTTACCTTCCAAGCCGGCAAAAACATGACGCTGGTGCAAGATGGTAATACCTTCACTTATGCGACTGCTGACGCAGTGGACTTCACGTCTATCACGGTAAGCGATGGCGATACATCGACTGCTCCGATTACCATTAACAACAATGGTATTGATCTGGGCGACCGTCCGATTACTAATCTGAAGTCTAACCTGCCGGATACCTACAACCAAAACGTGTACAACACGACTAAGCAGGCAACTACTGCTTCCCAGCCATTGCCAACCAACCTGACGCTGACCAATGCGGCAACTGTAGGTGATGTGTTGAACGCGGGCTGGAATCTGCAAGAAGACGGCGCAGCCAAAGACTTTGTGAAGCCTTACGATACCGTAAACTTCGCACATGGCACCGGCACGACTGTTAATGTAGATGTGGATGCCAACGGTGAAGTATCAACCGTGAAGTACAGCGTTAACGTTGACAATAAGACCATTACCACTCGTCCGCAAACTGACGACAATGGTGATGTGATTACCGACAACGAAGGCAATCCGCTGACTGAGCTGACGGTTAACACTACCAAGATTTCTGCCAACCCGATTGGTACGGTAAGCGTAACCGGCGACACCACCAGCCTGGCAACCGCAGGCGATATCGCCAATGCGATTAACGAGTCTGGCTGGAACGTAACTGCTGCCGCAGGCAACGATGGCGCAGGCAACGAGTTGGTAAAACCGGGCGAAACCGTTACCTTTGACGCAGGTAAGAACATGAAGCTGACCCAAGCAGGTCAAAGCTTCACTTATGCGACTGCTGACGATGTGAACTTTAACAGCGTACAGTTTGGCGATAACGGTCCTAAGATTACCAACAACGGCGGTAATATCAACGTGGCTGGTCCAAATGGCGAGCCTGTGAAGATTACCAACGTGAAAGCTGGCGAAGATGACAACGACGCTGTGAACGTGAGCCAGCTAAATAACACCGTAGCCACTTCTAAAGAAACCGTGGTTTCTACAGATAAGTCTGTTGCTGTTACTACTGGCAAGAACGCAGACGGCGCGGCTGAGTTTGACCTGTCTGTCAATGTAGATGGCACAACCATCACAAACGGCAGCAATGGTCTGCAGGTTGTTACCACTGACCTGACCGTAACAGGCGGTAAGGTGAATAACGCTGGCAATACCACAAGCCTCATCACGGCTGACGAAGTGGCTAAGACCATCAACGAGTCCGGCTGGAATGCACAATCAGCAGGTAACTTGGCTACAGGTAACCAAACCGGTACTACCTTGGTAAGCCCAGGTGATACCGTAACCTTCGCTGCTGGCAAGAACTTGACCGTTCAACGTGTTGGCAATACCTTCACGTACGCAACCAAAGATGACGTTGAGTTTAACAAAGTAACGGCTAACCAAGTGAATGTAGGCCCTGTAACCATCAGCAATACTGGTATTGACATGGGTAATACACGTATTACTAACTTGGCTCCGGGTGTTCTTGATGACGATGCGGTGAACTTGAGTCAGTTGAAAGCAGCGCGTACTGTGGTTCAAGTAGGTACAAACATTGCCTCTGTAACTCACGATATTGATGAAAAAACCGGTAGATATACCTACACCGTCAATGCTGATGGCGCAAGCGTGTCTGCCGGCTCTACCCGTGTAACTGTTACCCCAGGCAAGAAAGGTGCCGACAACGTAACCGATTACGCAGTAGATCTGTCGCAAGACACCAAAGACAAGATTGACAACGCTATGTCGTCATTCACTACCAGCGTAAACGGCAACCGTGTTGAAACCATCACCAATACCAACAACGACGTTGGCTTTGTGGACGGCAATGCAACAAAAGCTAAGGACGACGGCGGCAACATCACCTTTGATGTGGTCGTAGATGAAAAAACCATCAATGTCGTGAACGGCAAGCTGACTGCTGTGATTCCTGATGTGAAAATTGACACGACGGATCTGACAGTAACAGACGGTAAAGTAAATGCTCCAGCAAATACGACCGCACTTATCACAGCAGCGGAAGTGGCGAGTACCATCAACGAGTCAGGCTGGAACGTTACTTCTGCCAAGACTGCTGACGGCGAGCTGGGCGCTACAGCGACAGTTGAGCTGGTACAACCAGGTGAAACGGTAACCTTCCTCGCCGGTAAGAACATGAAGCTGACCCAAGACGGTCAAAGCTTCACGTACGAAACCAAAGATGAGGTAGAGTTCACTACCATCACAGTAGACGGTGGCGACACCACCACAGGTCCTGTAATCATCACAGGCGACGGCATCAACATGGGCGGAAACCCGATTACCGACCTGAAGTCCAACCTGCCGGATACGTACAACACCAATATCTACAATATTGGCGGCCAACCCGTAACCAAATCGCAAGAACTGCCGTTGACGCTGAATGTAAACAACGCAGCGACCGTAGGCGACATCCTGAATTCAGGCTGGAACTTACAAGGTAATGGCAAAGCAGTTGACTTTGTGAAACCTTACGACACGGTGAACTTTGCGAACGGACGTGGTACAACCGCAACTGTTACGACTGACGCTAACGGCGAAGTATCTACCGTTAAGTATGACGTAAATGTTGATGGCACAACTATTACTGTTAATAACAATGGTCAATTAACTGCAGTGCCTCAGGCAGACACCACAGTTGTTCTTCCGGGTTCGAATGTGGTTGATGTAACCAAAGATGCTGCTGGTCGTTGGACGATTAACGCTGAAGGCACTAACGTGAGAGCGGGTGCAAGCGGTAATGTTGTGGTGACAAGTAATGGTCGAGATAGCCAAAACGACGTGAATTACGTTGTTGACATCGCACGCGATCTCAACGTGGATAGCGTAACAACCGGTAATACGAAGATCGATAACAACGGTCTGACCATTAACGGTGGACCAAGCGTCACGATTAACGGTATCGACGCAGGTGGTATGAAAATTACCAATGTTGCACCAGGTACTGATCCGACTGATGCGGTAAATGTCAGCCAGTTGAATCAAACTGTTGCAGGCGCGAAAACTGAAGTTGAAGCAGGTAAAAACGTAACAGTCACCACCAAAACAGGTGCGAACGGTCAAACGATTTACACTGTAGCAACTGAAAATGATGTACACTTTAACAGCGTACAATTCGGTGATATTTCGCCGACTGGTGAGCGTACAGGCCCATCAATCCAAGCGAACAACAATGGCGATATTCAAGTGGGTAACCCGCAAGGCGAACCTGTGAAAATTACCAATGTGAAAGCAGCGGATTTAAGCCCAACTTCAACAGACGCAGTTAACGGTAGTCAGTTATATGATACCAACACCCGAATCAGCGGCGGCTTAAACTTTGCAGCGGATTATTCAACTCGCTTCAACCGTCAATTGGGTGATACTGTGACCTTTAGAGGTGGTGCAGATCAAAACGCGTTAACAGATAACAATATCGGTATTATTGCGAATAACGGTACGATTGATGTTAAATTAGCGAAAGATCTTAAAGGCTTGAGCACAGCTGAGTTCATCGATCCGAATGGCAATGTAACCAACGTTGGCGGTAATGGTGTGACCATTACTCCAGCGGGTAATACTGAACCATCACGTGTGGTTAGCTTGACTTCTGGCGGCTTAAACAACGGCGGTAATCGTATTACTAATGTTGCGCCAGGCGAAGACGGTACTGATGCGGTGAACGTAGATCAATTGAAAGGTGCTGTTAATAACATAGCAGGTAACATCAATAAAGTTGATCGTAATGCGCGTGCAGGTATTGCTGGTGCATTAGCAACCGCAGGCTTACCACAAGCTTACTTACCAGGTAAATCACTCTTCGCCGTTGGCGCAGGGACATATCGTGGTGAGAGTGGCTTGGCAATCGGCTTGTCTAGCATCTCTGATGGTGGTAACTGGATCATCAAAGGAACTGCGAACGCAGATTCTCGTGGTCACTTCGGTGCGTCAGCAGCGATCGGTTATCAGTGGTAATTCGTAGGAACAGGGTATCCCCCTGTTCTTATTGAGATTGCTATCCAGTATAATTCGTAGGAGCGGGTGCACTCCGCTCTTATTGAGATATTGCTATCCAGTATATTTTGTAGGAACAGGGCTTGCCCTGTCCTTATTGAGATATTGCGATCCAATATTTAGGAAACAATATGAAAAAAATAAATGCTTTTAAATTAGGGTTTTCTGTGCTTGCACTAAGCGTATTGACCGCATGTGCAACAAAAAGTAACGTGAAATCAGACGGTACGACAGATGAACCTGTATTTCCTGAACCATACTCATTAACATTTAATAATGATCGTGGTACTTTCCCAACAACTGATGAGTTGGCGCAAGTAAAAGCAGGTTTAACTAAAGATGAATTATATAAATTACTCGGTCGCCCACATTATGATGAAGGTATGTTTAATGTGCGTGAATGGGACTACTTATTCCATTTCCATACACCGGGTGTGCCACTTGATCCAGACAATACCGCAGGCGTGCCTGATGTAACAACCTGTCAGTTCAAAGTGATTTATGACAAAGATAAATTTGCTCGTAGCTTCTTCTGGAAACCTGTGTTCCCGAAAGATGCGGTTTGTCCTCCAGGTCACAAACCAGGCGGTCAACGCTATACAATTGATGCCGATGCATTATTCGATTTCGATAAGAGCGGCACAGGCGATATGAACGCTGCAGGTAAAGCAAAATTAGACGAATTTGCAGCAAAAGTACGTACTTTTGACCGTCTAAATTCTATCCGCATTGAGGGTCATACCGACCGTTTAGGTGGTGTGGAATATAACTTACGCTTATCTGAACGCCGTGCAGAAACCGTTCGCCGCTATTTGATTAGCAAAGGTGTACCTGCTGGTGTGATGAGTACAGTTGGCTATGGTAAAGCACGTCCAATTAAAGAATGTGCAAATAGCTTACCGCGTAATGAACTTATCAAGTGTTTACACCCTAACCGTCGTGTAGAACTTGAAGTTGATGGTTCTGGTAAGTTGTATTAATCTAATCTGATACTAAATCCCCCTGCTTAATTGCCACCTAAAGGCAGATTATGCAGGGGGATTTTTTTCATCTGAACCTGTCTAATCGGTACAAGGGTAGGGCGTATGTAATGCGTCCCAACAAAGAAATATTAAATATCTTTAAAATCAATAGGTTATAAGGGTAGGGGCGTATTGCATACGCCCCAACAAAGAAATATTAAATATCCTTTAAAATCAATAGGTTACAAGGGTAGGGGCGTATTGCATATGCCCCTATTTCTATACGCAACCGGATACGCTTCGCCGTGCCCGGACGGGAGGGTTTCCCCGCTACAGATAGGGGCGTATGCAATACGCCCCTACAAAGAAACATTAAATATCATTTAAAATCAATTAGTTACAAGGGTGTGGCGTATTGCATACGCCCCTACAAAGAAACATTAAATATCATTTAAAATCAATTGGTTACAAGGGTAGGGGCGTATTGCATACGCCCCAATAAAGAAATATTAAATATCATTAAAATCAATTGGTTATGAGAATAGGGGCGTATGCAATAACGCCCCTTATGTTACCCTTATCCCTTTAAAACCCAACAGATCCCCAGCCGCAAAGCGGCTGAGCTATGCGTAACCGGGTACGGCTTTGCCGTGCCCGGACGGTAGGGTTTCCCCGCTACAGATAGGGGCGTATGCAATACGCCCCTATTTCTATACGTAACCGAATACGGTTCGCCATGCCCGGACGATAGGGTTTTCCCGCTGCAGATAGGGGCGTATGCAATACGCCCCTACAAAGAAACATTAAATATCATTTAAAATCAATTGGTTACAAGGGTAGGGGCGTATTGCATACGCCCCTATTTCTATACGTAACCGAATACGCTTCGCCGTGCCTGGACGGTAGGGTTGTCTAGCCGGAAGGCGGAACTAATGCGTTTTATATCAAGAATGTGTGGTTTAAGGGGTAATAGAAATATTAAGTCCTAATGCATAGATGACTTTGGCAACAGTCTCAAAACGTGGCTTGCTACCACTTTTTAATGCATTATAGAGGTTTTCACGCCCTAAACCTGTTTTTTGTGCAATATCTGTCATGCTTCTTGCCCTTGCAATATGACCAATTGCACGGATAAATTCATCACTATCACCGTTTGCTAAGACTTGTGATAAATATTCACTGATAGCCTCTTCGGAATCAAGGTATTCAGTGATATCAAAGGGTTTAACTTCAATTTTGCTCATTGCGTGATTCCCAGTTATGATTTAATGTGAAAATTGTATTTATTTCGATACACTTATGCAAGTATTATTTCCATTTGATTGAGAGATAAATCAAATGTTTGGTTTGTACACTGATACAAAAGAAATATTAAATATCATTTGAAATCAATTGGTTATGAGAATAGGGGCGTATGCAATGCGCCCCTTATGTTATCCCTATCCTTTAAAACCCAACAGATCCCCAGCCGCAAAGCGGCTGAGCTATGCGTAACCGGGTACGGCTTCGCCGTGCCCGGACGATAGGATTTTCCCGCTGAAGATAGGGGCGTATTGCATACGCCCCTTATGTTACCCTTATCCCTTTAAAACCCAACAGATCCCCAGCCGCAAAGCGGCTGAACCATGCGTAACCGGGTACGGCTTCGCCGTGCCCGGACGATAGGGTTTCCCCGCTACAGATAGGGGCGTATGCAATGCGCCCCTTATGTTATCCCTATCCTTTAAAACCCAACAGATCCCCAGCCGCAAAGCGGCTGAGCTATGCGTAACCGGGTACGGCTTCGCCGTGCCCGGACGATAGGATTTTCCCGCTGCAGATAGGGGCGTATTGCATACGCCCCTTATGTTATCCCTATCCCTTTAAAACCTAACAAATCCC
>NZ_PHHA01000006.1 GCF_002795425.1 Conservatibacter flavescens | reverse complement strand
TGCGTAACCGGGTACGGCTTCGCCGTGCCCGGACGATAGGATTTTCCCGCTGCAGATAGGGGCGTATTGCATACGCCCCTATTTCTATACGTAACCGGATACGCTTCGCCGTGCCCGGACGGTAGGATTTTCCCACTGCAGATAGGGGCGTATTGCATACGCCCCTATTTCTATACGTAACCGGATACGCTTCGCCGTGCCCGGACGGTAGGATTTTCCCGCTGGGACGGTTATTTGATCGCAATCATTGATCCGAAATTAAAACACTGGAACCACATGGAGACATGGGAAAATCCTAGATTTTTTAACCGCTCTTTTTGTCCTTCAATGCTGTCTGTGCGCATAACATTTTCAAGGGCTGTGCGCTTTTGGCTGACTTCTAACTCACTATAACCGTTGGCACGTTTGAATTGGTGATGAAGATCGATTAATAAATCGTTGATAGGTTTTTCATCAAAACGGTATTTTTCCGATAGCACGAGTACACCATTTGGGTTTAAGCCTTGATAGATGTTGTTTAATAATGCTGTGCGATCTTCTGGCGGAAGAAATTGTAGGGTGAAGTTGAGTATCACCATTGAGGCGTTGTGGATAGGGATCTGGCGAATGTCTTCACATAAAATGTCTACGGGAATTTCACTGTGATAAGCCGCGATATGTTGGCGGCATCGTTCAACCATTGGCAAAGAGTTGTCTACTCCAATGATATGTACATTGGGTTGCTGAATATGGCGACGGGCTGATAAAGTCGCTGCACCACGTGAACACCCAAGATCGTAAACGCGACTATTAGGCGTGACAAAACGTTCGGCTAACATACCAATTGCGGTGATAATATTTGAGTAGCCAGGAATGGAACGTTGGATCATATCCGGAAATACTTCTGCTACACTTTCATCAAAGGTGAAATCACCCAGTTTTTCAATGGGCGCTGCAAATAGTGTGTCTTTTGTTGTCATATCTGTAGACCTGCGGGGTAAATAAAAAGTGCGGTTATTTTAGAGAAAGTTTTATTCCTGCACAAATAAATTCAATCTCTATGGAATTTTCGCTATAATCTGTTCTAACTGTTTCAAAATAAAGGAAGACTAACATGATGCGTACAGAATATTGTGGCGCTTTAAATCGTAGCCATGTGGGCAAAGAAGTAATATTGAGTGGTTGGGTTAACCGCCGTCGTGATTTGGGTGGATTGATTTTTATTGATATGCGTGATGTGAAAGGTATTGTGCAAGTCTGTTTTGACCCAAAATATCAAGAGGCTTTAACAGCAGCTGCGGCGTTACGTAATGAATTCTGTATTCAAATTCAAGGGGAAGTGCTTGCTCGCCCGGATAATCAGGTGAATAAAAATATGGCCACCGGTGAGGTGGAGGTGTTGGCGAAAAGCTTGAAGATTTATAACACGGCAGATGTGTTACCTCTCGATTTTAATCAAAATAATACAGAAGAGCAGCGTTTAAAATATCGCTATTTAGATTTACGTCGCCCTGAAATGGCTGAGCGTTTAAAAACACGTGCGAAAATTACCAGTTTTGTGCGCCGTTTTATGGACGATCACGGTTTTTTAGATATTGAAACCCCGATGCTTACGAAAGCAACCCCTGAGGGCGCTCGCGATTATTTAGTACCAAGTCGTGTGCATAATGGCAAATTTTATGCTTTACCACAATCACCACAGCTATTTAAGCAATTGTTGATGATGTCCGGTTTCGATCGTTATTATCAGATTGTGAAATGTTTCCGTGATGAAGATTTGCGTGCTGATCGTCAGCCTGAATTCACCCAAATAGATGTGGAAACGTCTTTTTTAACCGCAGAAGAAGTGCGCGCTATCATGGAAAAAATGATTCATAGCCTTTGGTTGAATATTATTGGCGTGGATTTGGGGACGTTCCCTGTGATGACGTGGCAGGAGGCGATGACCCGTTTTGGTTCAGATAAACCAGATTTGCGTAATCCATTGGAAATTGTCAGTATTTGCGATTTGGTACGTGAGGTGGATTTTGCGGTATTCAAAGAGCCTGCCAATGATAAAAATGGTCGTGTTGCGGTAATTCGTGTGCCAAATGGGGCGGGTATTACGCGTAAGCAGATTGATGATTATACTAAATTTGTTGGGATTTATGGGGCAAAAGGTTTGGCATGGGCGAAAGTCAATGATCTTAGTGCGGGTCTTGATGGAATTCAAAGCCCTATTGCAAAATTCTTTACTGCAGAACAATTTAAGGCCATTTTAGACCGCACTTCTGCACAAGATGGCGATATTTTGTTCTTTGGCTCTGGTAAATGGAATGTTGTGGCTGATTCTTTGGGGGCTTTGCGTCTGAAATTAGGCCGTGATTTGGGACTCACTCGTTTAGATGAATGGCAGCCGTTATGGGTTGTGGATTTCCCTATGTTTGAACGTGATGACGAAGGCAACCTTGCTGCTATGCATCATCCGTTTACCTCTCCAAAAGATTTTAGCCCTGAGCAACTTGCAGCCGATCCGACAAATGCGGTGGCGAATGCCTATGATATGGTGATAAATGGTTATGAAGTTGGCGGTGGTTCGGTGCGAATTTTTGATCCTAATATGCAGCAAACGGTTTTCCGTATTTTGGGCATTAATGAAGAAGAGCAATATGAAAAATTTGGTTTCTTACTTGATGCATTGAAATTTGGTACCCCGCCACATGCCGGCCTTGCATTTGGTTTGGATCGTTTAACTATGTTGCTAACAGGAACGGATAATATTCGTGATGTTATTGCTTTCCCGAAAACAACCGCAGCCGCTTGTTTGATGACAGAAGCGCCAAGTTTTGCCAACCCACAAGCGTTAGCAGAATTAGGGATTGAAGTGTCTAAGAAAGAAACGGAATAATTTGTTCATTTGGGTTAGGGGCGTATTGCATACGCCCGCAACAAAGAAATATTAAATGTCGTTTAAAATCAATTGGTTATGAGGTTTGTTGTAGGGGCGTATTGCATACGCCCCCAACAAAGAAACATTAAATATCGTTTAAAATCAATTAGTTATAAGATTTATTGTAGGGGCGTATTGCATACGCCCCGAATAAGCAAGATATGAAATTTAATCCAAATATACATAAAAGGCGTAGTATTCGATTAAAGGATTATAATTACGCTTCGGAAGGTTGTTATTTCATCACCATTTGTTGTGCTGAACGACGACCTTTATTTGGAATGGTGAGAGATAACCAAACGATTTTAAATGAATATGGTTTATTGGCTCAGCAAGAATGGGTAAATACAGCGAATAAGCGCATTAACGTGGAATTAGGTGAATTTATTTTTATGCCAAATCATATGCATGGAATCGTGATTATTACCGATGATACTTCAAGGGGCGTATGCAATACGCCCCTACAATCCCCATCAAATACATTAGGGGCAATAATCAGGGGATATAAAGCATCTGTCACAAGCCAGTTACAAGAAAATTTAGGTTTGGTTGTTTGGCAGCGGAATTATTATGAGCATATTATCAGAAATGAAAAATCTTATGATGCTATAGCAAGTTATATTGAAAATAACCCATATACTTGGGAAAAAGACGAATTTTTTATGCCTATGTAGGGGCCTATGTAATACTCTCCTACAAAGAAATTATTAAATATCGTTTAAAATCAATTGGTTATACGGTGTAGGGGCGTATTGCATACGCCCCCAACAAAGAAACATCAAATATCCTTTAAAATCAATTGGTTATGTGGTATTGGGGCGTATTGTATACGCCCCTACAAAGAAACATTAAATATCATTTGAAATCAACTGATTATGAGGATAGGGGCCTATGCAATACGCCCCTACAAGGAATATTAAATATCGTTTAAAATCAATTGGTTATATGGTGTAGGGGCGTATTGCATACGCCCCCAACAAAGAAATATTAAATATCCTTTAAAATCAATTGGTTATACGGTGTAGGGGCGTATTGCATACGCCCCCAACAAAGAAACATTAAATATCATTTGAAATCAACTGATTATGAGGATAGGGGCGTATGCAATACGCCCTGTATATATTTAAGATGAAATACAAAAATCCTGAATCCGTTCTCGTTGTAATCTATGCCCAATCCACCGGCAATATTTTATTATTGCAGCGACAGGACGATCCTGATTTTTGGCAATCCGTATCAGGCAGTCTAGAAGTTGGAGAAAAACCCTATGCGGCGGCGGTTCGTGAAGTATGGGAAGAAACAGGTTTAAAAGCGACCGCGCTTTACGATTGTCAACATTCTGTAGCATTTGAAATTTTTCCGCAATTTCGGTATAAATACGCACCTCATATCACGCATTGTTTAGAACATTGGTTTTTATTGCCTTTGGCACAAGAAAGTGCGGTGAATTTGACTGAACATTTATCTTATCAGTGGCTGCCTCCTCAAGAGGCAGCGATATTAACTAAATCGCCCAATAACGCTGAGGCGATTAGACGATTTTTATTATAAAGAGGAAATTTAATCATGGCAGGCCATAGTAAATGGGCAAATATTAAACACCGTAAAGCTGCACAAGATGCGCAGCGCGGTAAGATTTTTACGAAATTAATTCGCGAATTGGTTACAGCGGCAAAAATTGGAGGGGGAGATACGTCAGCCAATCCTCGTTTACGTGCTGCGGTGGATAAGGCTTTAGCTGCGAATATGACCCGCGATACCATTAATCGTGCGATTGAGCGCGGTGTCGGGGGCGGCGATGATACTAATATGGAAACCAAAGTATACGAGGGCTATGGACCAGGCGGTACAGCGGTGATGGTAGAGTGTCTGTCGGATAATGCTAACCGTACAATTTCTCAGGTTCGCCCTAGCTTTACTAAATGTGGCGGAAATTTAGGTACAGAAGGTTCTGTGGGGTATTTATTTAGTAAAAAAGGGCTGATTTTAATTGCTCAAGCCGATGAGGATGCATTGACGGAAGCCGCTATTGAGGCGGGCGCAGAAGATATTCAGCCTCAAGATGATGGAAGCTTTGAAATTTATACCGCTTGGGAAGAATTAGGGGCGGTACGTGATGGAATTGAAAATGCGGGCTTTAAAATTGAGCAAGCAGATGTTACAATGATTCCATCTACCACTGTAGATCTTGACGCAGACACTGCACCGAAGCTACTTCGTTTAATTGAAATGCTAGAAGATTGTGATGATGTTCAAAATGTTTATCACAATGGCGAAATTAGTGATGAAGTAGCTGCATTGCTGTAAGGTCATATATTACTTAATATTTTAAGGAGTAACTATGAAGTTAATTAAATTCGTTCCAGCATTTTTAGCCACTGTGGTGTTAGCTGCTTGTTCAAGTCAGCCAAAACCAGAAGAAGTGCTTGCTAAAGCAGATCAGGTTGGTGTAAATAAAGTGGTTGCTTATTCCTGTGAAAATGGAAATGATTTAAAAGTCACTTATTCATTCGTAGATGGTCAGGCGAAAACAGCAAAAATTTTGTTGAATGATCAAGCCATTCCAGATACTTTGATTCGTAATCCAAAAAATAAAGATTTTGCAGCATTCACAGCATTAGCAGGTGGTTATACCTTTAATGCCGATGCCGCATTAAATGTGGAAAATTACGCGACATTAAATCCGGGTATTTTATTCAAACATGCGAAAACTGATGAAGTTCAAGCAAAAGGTTGTACAGTAAATACTCAATTGACTGAGTTATTAAATAAATAATAACACTTACTTTGTGCAAATCTAACTCTCAGGATGGGCGTTATGCCTATCTTGAGAGCGCCTAAAAGTAATGTATTTTAAAACTTATTTGCAAATCTTATATGGTTGAAGTCGGGCGAACAATGTTCGCCCCTTTTATTTTAGGTTATGGCGATTATTTTAGGTATCGATCCAGGTTCACGCGTGACAGGCTATGGCGTGATTCGTCAGGAGGGGCGGCAGTTAATTTATCTTGGTAGCGGCGCGATTCGTACCCAAGTAGAAGATTTGCCTACTCGTTTAAAGCGGATTTATGCTGGTGTGACGGAAATTATTACGCAGTTTCAGCCTGATATGTTTGCCATTGAGCAAGTATTTATGGCTAAAAATGCAGATTCAGCATTAAAACTTGGACAAGCACGTGGCACTGCTATTGTGGCTGCGGTGAATCATGATTTGCCGGTTTTTGAATATGCGGCACGTGTGGTAAAGCAAACGGTGGTCGGTATTGGTTCAGCGGATAAAACCCAAGTGCAGCATATGGTCACTCAAATATTACAGCTTTCTGATCGCCCGCAGGCAGATGCGGCGGATGCGTTGGCCATTGCTATTACTCATGCACATAGTATGCATCATGCATTACATATTTCCCTTTCTGTTAAACAAGAAAAAAATTCAGATCAAATGACCGCACTTTTGAAAACCCGTTATCGTCGCGGGCGATTTCGTTTAAAAGCATAAACAAACCCCATAAAACAGCAAAAATAAACTGGCTATTTATACAGTTTTTATTTATCATAGCCCTAATTGTTTTGATAAAGGTAGAACGTGATGATTGGTCGTTTACAGGGTGTGTTATTAGAGAAACAACCGCCTGAAATTTTAGTGGATGTGGGCGGTGTGGGGTATGAATTACTCTTGCCTATGACAAGTTTTTATAATTTGCCGGAAGTGGGTAAGGAAACCACTTTATTCACCCATTTGGTTGTGCGTGAGGACGCACACTTGCTTTTTGGATTCTCGCAAAAAACTGACCGCACTTTATTTCGTGAATTAATTAAAACGAATGGCGTTGGGCCGAAGCTCGCTTTGGCGATTTTGTCTGCGATGTCTGTGAATGAGTTTGTTTATGCGATTGAGCGCGAGGAGTTGTCAAAGTTGGTGAAAATTCCTGGTGTGGGCAAGAAAACGGCGGAACGCTTGTTAGTTGAGCTAAAAGGTAAGTTTAAAGGCGCAGTGCAATCAGATTTCTTTGTGGAAAGTTCACATATTCCTTCTGTAGACTATGCAGGAGGGCAGCTCGATGATCCTGCTCAAGAGGCCATTGCAGCATTAGTGGCTTTAGGTTATAAGGGAACTGAAGCTGAAAAAATGGTGAAGAAAGTACAAAAAGCAGATATGAATAGTGAACAGCTCATTCGGGAAGCCCTAAAAGCCACCTTGTAATAGGATATGTGAATGATTGAAGCAGATAGAATAATCAGCGCAACAGCAAAGTTAGATGATGAATATATTGATCGCGCAATTCGTCCAAAATTATTAGCCGATTATGTGGGACAGCCTCAAGTATGTGAGCAAATGAAAATTTTTATTGAGGCGGCAAAGCTACGTAAAGATGCCTTAGATCATTTGCTGATTTTTGGGCCACCTGGACTGGGCAAGACGACGTTGGCGAATATTGTTGCAAATGAAATGGGGGTGAATATTCGCACTACATCGGGGCCTGTGTTGGAAAAAGCAGGGGATTTGGCGGCGATGTTGACCAATCTTGAACCTTATGATGTGCTATTTATTGATGAAATTCACCGTTTGTCGCCGGCTATTGAGGAGGTACTTTATCCTGCAATGGAAGATTATCAGCTCGATATTATGATCGGTGAGGGGCCTGCTGCGCGTTCTATTAAGTTAGATTTGCCACCTTTTACTTTAATTGGCGCGACAACACGCGCAGGATCACTGACCTCACCTTTACGAGATCGCTTTGGTATTGTGCAGCGTTTGGAGTTCTATTCGGTTGCAGATTTAACGTCAATTGTTAGCCGTAGTGCAACGTGTTTGAATTTGGAGATGTCTGCGGAAGCGGCTCATGAGATCGCTTGTCGTTCTCGTGGCACGCCTCGTATTGCCAACCGCTTGTTACGTCGTGTTCGAGATTATGCTGATGTGAAAAATGGTAGTGTTATTTCACAATCTGTTTCTCAGGCGGCGTTATCTATGTTAGATGTGGATCAGGCGGGGTTTGATTTTATGGATCGTAAATTATTACAAGCGGTGATTGAGCGTTTTGACGGTGGACCGGTGGGGCTGGATAATTTAGCGGCGGCGATTGGGGAAGAGCGAGATACTATTGAAGATGTGTTAGAGCCTTATTTAATTCAACAAGGTTTTTTACAGCGTACGCCACGTGGACGTATCGCGACATCACGTACTTATTTGCATTTTGGATTACAAGCAAAAGAGCGATAATTTGTATAGAGATTATTGTTAGGCGTTTTTGTTTGTGAGTTTGAGGAATTTATTCCGCGAATATGTACGCTAAAATCAGGAAAGAAAATCTGGTTGCGGGGGCCGGATTTGAACCGACGGCCTTCGGGTTATGAGCCCGACGAGCTACCAAGCTGCTCCACCCCGCGTCTGTGGGTGTGAACTATACGCCTTTTAAAAATTATTGCAAGATATAATCTGAGACGATTATGTTGTTCGCTAAAAAAATAAGCAATGTGTTGTTTTTTAAAACAAAATGTAGGTGGTGAGAAAAGTAAAATTTTCAAAAGACACTATTTATTCTTTATATTTTTTGTTACCTTAAGCGGTTTTATTGTAGCGTAAATTAAAGCGAGTAGATTAGGATATTTATGAAATTTTTGAGATCGGTATTTGCCCCTAAATTAGGTGGACTTTTGGCTTTGGCATTATTAGCAAGTTGTTCATCGACTCCACCGAGTACACAAGGTGGGTCGTCCCTTCGACATGAATATGAAGAATTAGGCGCTAAATATCGTGGGCGTACTTATAATACACAACCATTAACAACCATTAGTCGTATTGATAACCAAAGTGCGGTGGTTAATCAGGGAGATTTTTTAACTCAACTTTCTAAAGTGCGTGGTTATTCTTCTAGCCTTAATAATCGACATGCGCATACATATGCAAAATTAACTGGCTGGGTGGCTTCTGGCGCAAATGTTAAAGATTTAAGTAGCTTTGGGATCAATATTCGTGAAATGGCGGGACATGATGGTTATCAGAATGTCTTGATGACGGGATATTATATTCCTATTTTTCATGCGCGGGCGACGAGACAAGGGGTATTCCAGCACCCTATCTACGCCTTACCTAAAAATAAACGTTTTACTCGAGCACAAATTTATGCTGGCGCATTAGAGGGGCAGGGGCTGGAGCTGGCTTATTCCACCATGTATGATGTTTTTGCTATGGGTGTGCAAGGAAGTGGGTTTGCAGATATGGGCGGTGGGCGTTTAGCTCATTTTGCTTATGGTGGACAAAATGGCTTTAGTTATACGAGTGTTGGGCGTTTGTTAGTTGAAGATGGTGAAATTCCGAAAGAAAAGATGTCCATGCAAGCAATTAAGGAGTGGGGAGAGCGTAATCCAAGCCGTTTCCGAGAGTTGCTCGAACGTAATCAATCTTATGTTTTCTTTAAACGCGATGCGACTTTTGATGTGAAAGGGGCGGCCGGTGTACCTTTGGTTGGCTTAGCTTCTGTGGCAGTTGATCGTAATGTTATTCCTTTAGGCAGTGTGCTATTAGTTGAAATTCCACAATTAGATGCGAAAGGAAAATGGACAGGGGAGCACGTTTTGCATCTAGCGGTAGCTTTGGATGTAGGCGGTGCAATTAAGGGGCAACATTTAGACTTATATCAAGGAATTGGTGATAAAGCGGGCCATACTGCGGGCTTGTTAAAACACTATGGTCGAGTTTGGGTACTACAGTAAAAATGGAACGTATTGATAATTACGCGCAACGCTTTGGGGGGATTGCGCGTCTTTATGGCGAGAAAGAGCTTGAAATTTTACGCCAATCTCATATTTGTGTTATTGGGATTGGCGGTGTGGGTTCTTGGGCGGTTGAGGCGTTGGCTCGTTCCGGTGTGGGTAAGCTGACCTTAATCGATCTTGATGATATTTGTGTGACGAATATTAATCGTCAGTTACATGCGCTTAGTGGCAATATTGGTCGGCTGAAAACGGAAGTGATGCAGGAACGTGTGGCACTGATTAACCCTGAGTGTGATGTTGATGTTATTGATGACTTTATTTCTAAAGAAAATTTATCGGAATATTTGACCTCTGATTATGATTATGTCATTGATGCCATTGATAATGTTAAAACAAAAGCGGCGCTGATTGCTTATTGTAAACGTTATAAAATTAAAGTGATTAGTATTGGTGGCGCAGGAGGACAGACGGATCCTACTCAGATTCGTATCGCTGATTTAAGTAAGACTATTCAAGATCCGCTTGCGGCAAAAGTGCGGTCAGTATTGCGTAAAGAATATGGTTTTACGCAAAATCCACAACGTAAGTTTGGTGTCGAGTGTGTTTTTTCTACGCAGCCGCTGATCTTTCCTAAAGTAGAAGGGCAGTGTGATGTGTCTGCTACCATGAATTGCGCCAATGGGTTTGGTGCAGCGACAATGATTACCGCAACCTTTGGTTTTTTCGCCGTTGCTCGTGTGATTGAGAAATTATTATTAAAACATTCTACTCGCTAGTGCGATAACTTTAATGTGAATTTATCAAGCCATTAGAAGCGATTATTTGATAACTTATTTTTCAATAAAAAAAAAGATGGCATTTTTATTGAAAAAGGTATAACCTAGCTCATAGGGTTATTTGATTTTAAGGAAAATAATATGAGTTCAATAAATACGATAATGAAAAAAACAATTGTTGCTTCTTTATTTGCGAGTTTTGCTTGTGCCGCGAATGCCAATATATTGGTGTCAGTTAAGCCGTTAGGGTTTATTAGCGCGGCAATTGCTGATGGTGTGACGGAAACCGATGTGCTGGTGCCTGCAGGGGCTTCACCCCATGATTATAGCCTTAAGCCGTCTGATGTGCAGCGGATTAAACAAGCTGATTTGGTGTTGTGGATCGGCGAAGATATTGATCGTTTTTTAGCAAAAAGTCTAGAAAGTCTTTCACCACAAAAAGTATTAACTATTGCCGATATTCAGGGCGTAAAAGCATTATTATCTGACCATGACCATGACCATGACCATGACCATGACCATGACCATGACCATGACCATGACCATGACCATGACCATGACCATGACCATGACCATGACCATGACCATGACCATGACCATGACCATGACCACGCTCATTCTGACGATCACCACCATGAGCATGGTAAAAACTGGCATATTTGGTTTTCTCCGGAAATTAGCCAATTAGTTGCGGCGGATTTAGCGGAAAAATTAAGCGTACAATATCCTGATAAAAAAGATCGGATTCGTCAAAATTTAGCGGATTTTAAGCAAGATCTAGCGGACAAGAGCAAAAACATTAAACAACAACTTGCTTCAGTGCAAGGAAAAGGCTTTTATGTTTTCCATGATGCCTATCAGTACTTTAATGACACTTATGGTTTAGCTCAAACGGGCGCTTTTACGATTAATCCTTTAGTCGCTCCGGGTGCGAAAACATTGGCTACGATTAAAGCTGAAATTCAGGCAAATAAAGTCAATTGCCTCTTTGCAGAGCCACAATTTACGCCAAAAGTTATTGAGTCTTTGAGTAAGGCTACGGGAGTGAATGTGGGACAACTTGATCCGATTGGTGAAAAAATTGCCTTGAATAAACATGGGTATACCCAATTTTTACAACAAATGGCAGATGATTATTCAGCCTGTTTAAGTCGGTGATAGGTTTTTGAGTATTTTCGTTTAAATAAATCAAACCATTAGGGGGGGCCTTAATGGTTTTGGGTAAGATTGTAAATAAAGAATATTATAAGGGATTTGAGTTATTTGGGAAATTGAGAGTTTTTATGGGGGATAATTTAAGATTATATTTTAATCAAAATCATCTTTACTACCAGTTAAGGATTGAAATTTCATAGGTGCGACCCAATCTAATCTAGTGAAAAAACAAGGCTATTTTGAGTTCATCATCTCTCAAAATAATCTGTTACGTACTGAAAATTTTTATGGGGATCAATTATGGCTGACTATAAAAGTGATTACTTAAATTCTGTGCTGGAAAGTTACAGAATGAAACATATTGAAAAGCTAATCGAAGCCTATCGTACCAAACGAGATGAGATTAAGCAATTTTTAAATGAACAATATGGCAGTAAAATTTATGAACCATTTAATTCTGGTTCGTATAAGAAACACACAGCTATCAATACCAAATTTGATTTGGATTTGGTTGTACCATTTAAACGCAATGCTTTTTCAACATTAGAAGAAATGTTTGAAGATGTTTTGGAAAAACTAACAGAAAAATATAAAGATGAAACTACTGTGAAAAAACAAGGGGTTTCTATTGGTTTAACTTTTGATGAAGCAGATGAAATTAATATTGATATTGTTCCTGCAAGGGAGACTAGTCAAGATTCTTTTCTAGAACATAAGGATTTAAATCTACATAAAACACAAAATGATGGTTATCTTAAAACCAATATTCATGCTCAAATTGAACATATTAAAGCTAAAGAAAATGAAAGAAAATTCGTTCGTTTGCTAAAAATTTGGAAAGCTTATCATCAATACAAATATAAGTCTTTTTTTATTGAATTATTGGTGATTAAGGCTTATGAAAAATCATCTCCGCAGGGAAATTTATGGGAACAATTTAAAACCGTTTTAAATTATATTATTGATAATATTCAACGCGAGAGTTTTACACTCAAAGACCCTGGAAATAGTAATAATGATTTGGCATTATCCTTAGATAGTGGAGAAAAAAGTATACTAGTTTGTAGATTACAATCCATGTTGGCACAAATAGAATCGAATGAGAAGCAAATAGAGTTTTATCTTCCATTGAATGAAAAATTTTCTGAAAGTCATAAAGATGAGAATAAGACATATGGTCTTAAAAGTTCGGCTTTAGTTTCTACACCTCCTGTTTCACAAAGATTTGGTTAATATGAAGTTTTCTCAAATTGAATTAGAGCAAACTATTCAGTCCATTTCATACATTAGAAATTTATCTGCTCTTTCATTTTCAAAAGAGCGGGTAAGTTTTGACATTACTTTTGATTTTGAAGAATTAGACAAACCAATTGATTTTAATGTCGCTATCTATCCAGCCTACCCATTAAAAATTAGTGATGGTGAATCTATTTGTTTTTGTTTAAAAGATGATGAATATAAAAAATTTAGCCATGTGATGTTAAATAATGCTATTTGTTTTCATAATCAGCATTGCATCATTTTTCACCAAAAACTACATCAGGATTTTCAAGCCATTAAACAATGGATTATTAAATATGTTATTAATCAAGAAAAAGATGAACATTATGAGCATCTAATTACTGAAAATCATACTTATAATGGGACGCATTTCTCATTTCAATTTACTGATATTGATAAGTCATTTTCTCAAAATGAGATTGGCATTGTTACCAATACCTACTTAACAACATCAAAATATCAAGATAAGGATATGCACAATTACTTAGTGCAATCTTTTACACATAATATTACCCAAAAAAATTGTAAATGGTCATCTCTTTACTTGGGAAAGGAAAATGATTTATCGGGAATTTATATCTTTATTGGTGAAAAACCAGCAGTTTATGATAGATTTTCATTTTTAAATTGGCAAGAATTTAAATCCATATTTAACCAACAGATATTAAGTGATATTTGGAAAATTACTTTTACCATTACACAAGAATACATACCTATTTTTATTGGATACTATACAAAAAATCAAAATATTCATTGGCAAGTTGCCATAATTGATTTAAAAGCCCCATTTTTAAAAAATAAAAATGGCGTGTATGAACTTTGCGATAAGAAAATAAACTGGGTTATTTCAAAAAATTCATCTTATAATTACTTCTTTGGGCGAGGTGCGTTTCATCCAAATCTAACCCATAAAAAAGTGCTTATTATTGGATTGGGAGCAATTGGAAGTCAAGTCGCAAAGACTCTTGTTAGAGGTGGTTGTACAAATATTACGATTGCTGATTATGATATTAAAGAACCCGAAAACATTTGTCGTTCAGAATACAATTTTATACCGCCTTATACCAACAAAACAGATGAATTGGCAAGTATTTTATGTAGCATCTCTCCTTTTGTTGAGGTGAGATTTATTCGTCATTTTGCAACAGAATGTATTAAATCTGATATCCCATCAGAAAATCTTAATTTTTTATCGGAACAATTTTCAGAATTTGACTATATTTTTGATTGCTCTACTGATGATGATTTAATGTATATTACAGATAAATTAAATTTAACCAACACTATATTTAATTTATCCATAACGAATCATGCAAAAGCGTTGATATGTGGTATTTCGCCCAACCATTATCGATTTATTAGACATCAGTTTGATAATATTTTAGAGAATGACACTTTGGATTCATATAATCCTATTGGTTGTTGGAGTCCAACGTTTAAAGCCTCTTATAATGATATTGCCATTATGGTTCAGCTATCATTAAAAACAATTAATCTAATGATTCAAGAGAATAATTATCAACATTTTACTATTCAATATGATGATTATCTCAATTTAAAGGTTGGGAGGTTTTAATGATTGTTAAAAAATACAAAAACCTTCAATTAGATTTTGACCGTCAAATCGTTGAGCAAATGGCAAAAATAGCAATTCATCATTATCCAAATGAATATGGTGGGTTTCTTTTAGGTTATTATTCTAATGATTTTACTAGGTTGCATATCAAAGGTTTTTTATTGGTTGATAAATACGTCAGCTCGCCTGTGGCATTTAGGCGTGAATTAAATATAAAAATTCATAATTTTGAAAAAATATTTCAAGAAACTGGATTGTATTATATAGGTGAATGGCATAGCCATCCCAATGCATCAGCGTGGTATAGTTTAACGGATTTACAAGCGATGAATAATATTGTTTCTTGCAATACAGTCCAGCTTCATAATCCCGTGCTACTTATTTTGAGTATTTCTAGTAATAAATTATTAGATTTTAATTTCTTTGTTTTTGATGAAGATAGGTTAGTCGTTTATGAATAATGTTGAATTATCAGCTTTGTTTTGTGGTATGCAAAAGCAAATGCAAAGCCAATTAAGTACCAATCGTGAATTTATTTATCATCCTGGGTCAAAAGGCGATGCGTTAGAAAATGCCTGGATTGAATGGTTAAAAAATTATTTGCCAAATCGTTATAGTGTAGATAAAGCAATCGTAATTGATTATCACGGAAATACTAGTGACCAAATTGATATTGTCATTTATGATAATTGGTTTACACCATTTATTTTTAATCAAAATGGCTTTAAATACATTCCAGCTGAAGGGGTTTATGCTGTTTTTGAAGTTAAACCTGATATTCGGGGAAATGTTGGTGATGTTAATTATATTCAGTATGCAGGTCAAAAAATTGCCAGCGTCAGAAAATTAGACCGCACATCAACATCCATGATTAATTCTGGGCAAAAGCTACCTGCCCGCCCGCTCACAAAAATCATTGGTGGAATTTTAACCACCACCAATTCTTTCACACATAATAGTAATGATACCATTAAGAAGCACATCAGCTCTTTAACTGATTTAGAAGGGATTGATTTAGGCTGTATTGTGGATTATGGTAGTTTCTTTGTGCAATATCAAGGAGAAGAAGACACTAATGAGAGAACAGATTTTAGAAAACGTATTTGTGATTATTATCAGAATCGAACTTTTCAATCATTGGTATTTAGTCAACCTGAAAATTCATTAATCACTTTCTTTATGCAATTAACTCGTTATTTGCAACAAGCAATAGGAACTGTGCCTGCCATTGACTTACAGGCATATATGAATACGATTAATGAAAAAATTGATAGTGAAATTTAAGCGAAATTCTTGATTATTATGAGTCTTTTGTCTTATAAAATAATTATTATTGAATAAAAGAACGCCGTCTCTAACATAACTTAAAGCCCCAATAACGGGGCTTTAAGTTATTTTGAAATATTATGAAATAGCGATTTTTATTCCCATTCGATCGTAGCTGGAGGCTTGCCCGAAACGTCATACACCACGCGGGAAATGCCGTTTACTTCATTGATAATACGATTTGAGATTTTACCAAGTAGCTCATACGGTAAATGTGCCCAGTGTGCGGTCATAAAGTCGATGGTTTCTACTGCACGGAGTGAAACGACCCAATCATATTTACGTCCATCGCCCATTACACCCACCGATTTTACCGGTAGGAACACCGTAAAGGCTTGGCTGACTTTGTAATACCAATCTGCGTTATGTAATTCTTCGATAAAGATGGCATCCGCACGGCGAAGAAGATCACAGTATTCTTTTTTCACTTCACCTAGAACACGCACGCCTAGACCCGGTCCTGGGAATGGGTGGCGGTTAAGCATTTCTGCCGGTAAACCTAGTGCAAGTCCAATTTTGCGTACTTCGTCTTTGAAGAGCTCGCGCAATGGTTCAACAAGTCCTAATTTCATATAATCTGGTAAGCCACCAACGTTATGATGAGATTTAATCACATGGGCTTTACCTGTTTTGCTCGCTGCAGACTCAATAACATCAGGATAGATTGTACCTTGTGCTAACCATTTAACGTTTGGATGTTTATGAGATTCCTCATCGAATACATCAACAAACACTTTACCAATAATTTTACGTTTTGCTTCAGGTTCATCAACGCCTGCAAGTTCAGATAAGAAACGATCTTCCGCATTCACACGGGTGATGTTTAAGCCAAATTTATTGCCAAACATCTCCATTACTTGATCGCCTTCGTTTAAGCGAAGTAAACCGTTATCAACAAATACGCAATGTAAGTTTTTACCGATGGCACGGTGTAAGAGTAGAGCTACAACAGATGAGTCCACACCACCAGATAAGCCTAAGATCACTTCATCATCGCCTACTTGTGCTTTAATACGCGCAACTGCGTCTTCGATAATATTTTCTGGTGTCCATAAGGTTTCACAAGCACAAATATTCACCACGAAATTAGTTAAGAGTTCTAAACCTTTTTTAGTATGTGTTACTTCTGGGTGGAACTGTACACCGTAGAAATGGCGGCTTTCGTCTGACATTGCGGCAATTGGGCAAGTTGGGGTAACCCCTGTAATTTGGAAGCCTTGCGGAAGGCGAGTAACTTTATCGCCATGGCTCATCCATACATCAGTTACACCATTTTCGCTTAGGTTTCCTAATAATTTATCCTGTACTTTTAATTCAACCTGCGCATAGCCAAATTCACGGTGATCAGAGGTTTCTGTTAGTCCACCTAATTGCATCGCCATTGTTTGCATGCCATAGCAAACCCCGAGTACAGGTATGCCTGCGTTAAAGACATATTCAGGCGCACGAGGGCTACCTTCTTCAGTGGTGCTTTCTGGACCACCCGATAGGATAATCCCACTTGGATTAAATTCACGGATTTGTTCTTCCGTTACGTCCCATGCCCATAGTTCGCAGTACACCCCAATTTCACGCACACGACGTGCGATCAGTTGAGTATATTGTGAACCAAAGTCTAAAATTAAAATTTTATGATTGTGAATGTTGTTCATTTTGTTTCTCTTGTTTACGTTCAATGATTTCCACTGTGCAAAGTGCGGATAATGTCTAAAATTTCATTCATATCTTTGCCGATATGGTCGGCTAAAGATTGATCGATTAACATACGTTCTTCTTGATAGCCAATTATGGTTAAACCTGCTGTTTTAGCCGATTGCATACCATAGAACGAATCTTCAATTGCAATAGCATTTTCAGGGCTTACGCCAAGTTGCTCACAAGTGTAGCGATAAATTGTTGGGTCGGGCTTGCTACGTTCAAATTGCTCACCGCTGACAATCAAATCAAATTCATCTTTAATGCCACAGGCAGTTAAAATATTATGAATGTGGCCAAGGGCAGAAGAGGATGCCACTGCCAATTTTATTTGGTTTTGTTTAGCAAATTGGAGAATCTGCTTTATATCGGAACGGAAAATATCCAGATAATTCACATTGCTAAACAATGTTTGGAAGAACTGATAATAGCGTTCACGAATTTCTTCAATGGGTAGCGTTGAACCTGCTAACTTTTTCACAATAATTGGGATTTCTTTTAAACATTTGCCCACCACTTCGGACTGCTGCGCTAAAGTAATAGGGCGATCATGTTCTTTGATCTCTTCAATAAATTGTTTTTGCAACGAAAACTCAAGGTATTCAGTATCGACGATCACGCCGTCCATATCAAAAATTATCGCTTGAATCATAGTTCCTCCTAATTACAAGCGGTCAAAATTTGCAAAAATTTTGCAAAATTCCACACACGATGTGCGATTAATTACATATATTGTGAACCGAAGTCCAAAATTAAAATTTTATGATTGTGAATGTTGTTCATCTTTTTCTCTTTATTAAAGTGTTTTAGAAAATAAATTATCTGTTACAGTTTGATTTTTTAAGCGATATACATTAATTGAAATAATTTTCGATGCTTTATTGCTATCTATTTTATTTAGCATATCTTTAGTTATATCTTTCGCTAAACTAATAGATAGTTGTTTGTCAATACATATAGCTAGCTCATATAATTTCTTACCAATGGTAGTTAGCTCTAGTAATTCCAATGATATTCCTTGACCATCATCGTCTACAGAATCTTCGACATCAAATGTAATACAAAAATTGTTTTTCTGATGATAGAAGAAGTGATAGTTATGAAGCTCATTTTTAAATCTCGATAATTTAGAGCCTAGCCTTAAACCAGATTTAGGCATATTATATATTGCACCTATGCTATATAAAGCTTCAATGATTCGATGTCTATTTTGAGAAGGAATAAAATCTACCACTAAAAACTCATCAAAAATGATATATTGTATTGAATCATTAAAAATTCTAGCCTCTTCTGATGAAAGCATGGATAATGTATTCAATACTCTAAGGTCAATCGTATTTGGCTTATAAACTTCTTCGACTAAAATTCTTCCCCAAAATTGTTTTAATGAATCCTCATCAATAGATTGAGCATAGTCACGCCATTTATTGAAAAAAGTTTGTGATACACTTTCATCTGATGGTTCAATATCTTTATTCAATGCTTCGGTTATGGCATATTCCAAACATTGTTGAATATTATCAGATTTAGCTTCTTCAAAATTGAGAAAGTTACCATTTTTATCTAGAGAAGCTTTACCATCAACAATTAATCGAGATTGTCTTTCAGTTTGAGCTTCTATTAACTTTTTAGCTGCTTCTCTTTTCGCAACCATTTTTCCGAAAGCCAAATCAAATATTTTACTAACTCCATTAGGAATACTTTGTATTAATGGTGTCAAGTCGCACTTAACATTAACAGGACTAAAATTTAAATCACCCATATATGCCTCTATATTTTCTCTATTTCCCCAGCAACAATCGGTTAAATTCCGTAAGAATCTTGCAAAATCCATACCGCATTTTTCTACATTATTTCAACTTCTTTGACTCCGCCAATATTTTCTTAGCAGAAAGATCACTAACCACTTTTTTCCCTGTCCGACTTTCCAGCTCTTCTCGTGCGACATTGGCAACATTTCCCCCTTGTTTGGCAACCGCTTTATTTTCTTCAAACGTTGCGGGATTAACCGCTTGGGAAATATCTTTTGTTGAGGCTTCTGCAAGCATGGTTAAGATTAACTCGGTATTGGTCATATTATCACGTAAGTTTTCTTTTTTAAGCCCTTTAAGTTGTTTATATTCTTTGGTCGTTTTGCCACTCCAAGCCTTAGTGATAATATCCGTTAAAATAGCAAATTGTTGCCCTTCTTCAACTCCCAAACGTTTCCATTCATCAGTAAGCTCTTTGCGGATTTCAATACTTTTTAATCGTTGATTGATCCAGTCTTCTGAATAACCTAACTGCAAGTAATCTTGCATTGCTCGGTGGATAGTTTGTTCAGGATCTTGCATTTCATCTAATCGCTCACGCCCAACTTGTGCTAACCAAAGTTTAAAAGGCTCGGCTTTAGGTGATGGGATAGATTGAATAAGACGTAGAAGTTGCTCTGTGTCTGCTACATCACTTTTGTAAAATTTACCATCTGCCGCTTTTAATTTCAGTTGACTACAATTTGTAGTCAACTCACTTCCTTCTTTTTTCAAGCGAGTTTTTAACACGCTCCAATATTTTCTAGGGTTAGGGCTTTCAGTTAATATCTCAATAATATCAACGATAGAAAAATACCATTTTTCTTGTTCATCGTCCCACACTGAACGAACCTGTTTTTGTTCAAAAAGTTTAATATCACTCATTGCTACTTTATACTCCGAACATAAATAACTAAACGGTCAGATTTTGCAAATTTTTGCAATTTCTGACCGCACTTTTGATTAGCCCATTCGGTAGTTTGGCGCTTCTTTGGTGATGGTTACATCGTGAACGTGGCTTTCTTTAATACCAGCTCCCGAAATGCGCACAAATTGCGCTTTTGTGCGGAGATCTTCGATGGTTGCAGATCCAGTTAAGCCCATACAAGAGCGTAAACCGCCCATTTGTTGATGGATAATTTCTTTTAAGTAGCCTTTGTATGGAATACGTCCTTCGATACCTTCTGGTACTAACTTATCTGCTGCATTGTCGGATTGGAAATAACGGTCTGATGATCCTTTGCTCATTGCCCCAAGCGATCCCATTCCACGATAAGATTTAAACGCACGCCCCTGGTACAGTTCAATTTCACCCGGTGCTTCTTCAGTGCCCGCAAACATTGAACCCACCATTACACAACTTGCGCCGGCTGCGATGGCTTTTGAAATATCACCAGAGTAGCGGATACCACCATCTGCGATAACTGGAATACCACGCTCTGCTAATGCAGCTGCTGCTTCAGCAATGGCGGTAATTTGTGGTACACCCACGCCCGTTACAATACGTGTGGTACAAATTGAACCAGGACCAATCCCTACTTTTACTGCACTCGCACCGGCATCAGCAAGGGCAATTGCCCCTTCTGCGGTAGCTACATTGCCTGCTACGATAGGTAAATTAGGATATTTCGCACGGGTTTCGCGTACACGTTGTAGCACGCCTTCTGAATGCCCGTGTGAAGAGTCGATTAACAAGACATCAACTCCCGCTTTGACTAAGGCATCAATACGCTCTTCATTCCCTGCGCCCGCACCTACAGCCGCCCCTACACGTAAACGCCCGAATTCATCTTTGCAGGCATTCGGTTTTTGTTCTGCTTTTTGGTAGTCTTTTAAGGTGATCATGCCTTTTAGTTTAAATGCATCGTCCACCACAAGCACTTTCTCAATGCGATGTTCGTGCATTAAATTGAAGATTTCCTCACGGGTGGCATTTTCTTTCACAGTGACTAAACGAGATTTCGGTGTCATCACATTTTCAACTGTAGTAGTTAAATCAGACACAAAGCGAGTATCGCGCCCGGTAATAATACCGACTAACTCGCCGTTATCTGCCACAACTGGATAACCGGCAAAACCATTTTTCTTCACCAATTCAGCTAATTCCGCTAAGGTTAAATTAGGCGATACCGTCACAGGCTCTGACACAATACCGCTTTCAAATTTTTTCACCTTACGCACACGCTCTGCTTGACGTTCAATAGACATATTTTTATGGATAAACCCGATCCCACCTTCTTGAGCAAGTGAAATCGCTAACTTGGTTTCAGTTACCGTATCCATTGCCGCAGAAAGCATTGGAATATTTAAACGAATAGTTTTGGTTAATTGAGTGGATAAATCAGCAGTATGTGGTAATACTGTAGAATGGGCTGGGACGAGAAGCACATCATCAAAGGTAAGGGCTTCTTGTTTGATTCGTAATGCCATTGCAATCTCTCTTAATTTAATAGTTTAAAGTTAAAAAATATTGCGGACGGATTATACAGGATTCACTTTTATTTTGGAATGTCTTTTATGAAAATTTTAGACTATTATAAGAGGATAAATCCTACAACTCGGAGACAGTATGCAAGCCTTAAATTCTCAATATTTATCAACCGCACTTTCACCGTACAATCTGTTTATTTTTGAAAAAATTGATTCAACCAATCAATATCTTTTAGACAATATTGCCACGCTAAAAAAAGGGGATATTTGTTTAGCAGAACAGCAAACTGCTGGGCGTGGTCGGCGTGGTCGCCCTTGGCAATCCCCCTTTGGCTCACAAATTATCATGAGTCTATATTGGCAATGGGATCCTAAAAAATCCCTTGAAGGCTTAAGTACCATTGTTGGCTTGGCTATTGTAGAGACTTTACGTAAAGCAGGGGCTTGGGTTGAAGTGAAATGGCCGAATGATATCTTACTCAACAAACGAAAATTAGCCGGTATTTTAGTCGAAATCGCTAATCATAAAAACAACGCTATCAATTTAGTCATCGGTGTAGGACTAAACTTAGCATTACCCACTGACAATACCCCTATCGATCAAGCATGGGCAAATCTCAATGAGGCAATCCCAAATTATGATCGCAATAAATTAACGGTACAGCTCATCCAAAACATTTATCACTATTTAGCTATATTTGAACAAGAAGGCATTAGCCCTGCTATCCAACAAGAATGGATCCATGCGGATGCTTTTTTTGGTGAAGAAGTGACAATTCTCAGTGAACAACACACAATTATCGGTATTGAACAAGGTATTGACGAAAAAGGCTATATCCGTATTGCAACCGAAAATGGCCTCGCCTGTTTTAGTGGGGGAGAAGTCTCATTACGTTGGAATAAAACATAACAAAAGGGCGGGGCATTATTTGCCCTACGATCCGTTCGTTTCCGATATCTCTTCTACCTTTGCCAATAGCTCACTTGTGGCCAATCGTACTTTTACTTGCTCACCAATTTCTACTTGCTTAGCATGGGTTATCGCTTTTCCTTGCGCATTTTCAGCGATAGCATATCCCCTTGCTAAGACTTTAAGCGGACTTAGACTATCTAGTTTTGCAGCCAAATGCCCTAGCATATGTAGTCTCTGACTTTGCTGTTTTTTTATGGCAAAATTTAACCGCACTTTTAACTGCTCAATCTCTTGGCGTTGCCGTTGCACACGATAAGGTAACGGATTTTGTTGTAAGCGTTGGTAAAGCGCGGTCTGTTTTTCCGATTTTTTTTCGATTATTCGTTGCATTGCAAAGCGCAAACGATAACTTAATTGTCCAATTTGCTGATATTGATGATGTAATCGAGTTTGCGGATGTTGATGTTGCAAGCGCAATTGTAAACGCTGCAATTGCTGTTGTTTCTCGTGAAATAATCGATCAAATACGATCATTAAACGTTGCTGCTGATAATCTAATTGTTTGCGCAATTCGTTTTGATCTCGGCTGACTAATTCCGCTGCCGCTGATGGTGTTGGTGCCCGCACATCAGCGACAAAATCCGCAATAGTCACATCGATTTCATGCCCAACCGCGCTAATAACCGGAATAGCTGAATGAAAAATAGCACGCGCCACAACTTCCTCATTAAAACACCATAAATCTTCCAATGAACCGCCACCGCGCCCAACAATCAATACATCTACTTCCTGTCGCATATTGGCGAGTTCAATCATTTGTCCTATTTCAGTGGCAGCGTCTTTGCCTTGTACCGCTGTTGGATAAATCACGACGTGCAAACAAGGATCCCGTCGTTGTAAAATATGCAAAATATCTTGCAATGCAGCGCCGGTTTTAGAGGTAATAATCCCCACTGCTCGTGGAAAGTGCGGTAGATTTTTTTTAAGATGTTGCGCAAATAATCCTTCCGCTGCCAATTTCATTTTCAAGGCTTCAAATTGCTGTTGTAGCAATCCCTCTCCTGCTGGATGCATGGATTCAATAATCAATTGATAATCACCACGTGGCTCATATAAGCTCACTGTTGCACGCACCAATACCTGCAACCCATTTTGCGGACGAAAAGTAACACGCAGGTTTTTCATGCGGAACATAGCACAGCGCACTTGGGCATTTTCATCTTTTAGCGTAAGATACCAATGTCCCGAAACGGGTTGACTAAAATTGGAAATTTCTCCTGTTAACCAAACTTGCCCCAATCCAGCCTCAAGAAGTTGGCGAGCATGGGCGTTCAATTGGGAAACAGAAAAAATTGCATCATCTTTCATAGTATTTGATAAAATAGCAGAATCATTAGCCCGCATAGTACAGGGTGCTATAAAATTTCGCAACCGTTCACAGAGAGAAAAAACATGATTTATTATCGCAATTTGCAACCATTTAAGGCGATTAGCTTCGATCTTGACGATACCTTGTATGAAAATCACAGCGTGATTCTCTTGGCTGAACAGCAATTTTTAATGGCATTTAATCAACTTAGTCAATTAAACCTCAGTGTAGCAAATTGGCATAATTGGAAAAAACAAACCGCATACCAAATCGGCTTAATCGCTGAAGATGTTACCGCATGGCGCTTTGCTACAATAGAGGCTATCTTGCGACAACAAGGAAAAAGTGCGGTTGAAATTGATCAAATTTCTCAACAAAGTATGGCGGTCTTCTTGCAGTGGCGACATCATATTGATGTGCCAGCACAAAGCTTCAGCATATTAGATCAACTTAAACAACGTTATTCACTCATCGCCATCACAAATGGCAACGTTGATCCACAAAAAATTGGCTTTACACAATTTGATTTAATACTCTGTGGCGGTAAACACGGACGTGCAAAACCGCATCAGGATTTGTTCCTACAAGCGGCTCAAAAGCTTAAGCTTTCTCCTCATGAAATATTGCATATCGGAGACAATTTAGAAACCGACGTTCAAGGAGCCATATCCGCAGGCTATCAAGCTGTTTGGCTCAATTTAAGCAACAAAGGGCTTAATAGTTTCCCTCAAGCGCGTATATTACCAACGGTCGAAATAACGCATTTAGCCGAGCTGTTAACCTTATGTTAGCTGGCCACGTTCAATAATAATCCCCACATTTCGTGCTTGCGCTACCGCTTTCGGCTTGCTTAATTTAATACGTAACCACGAAATACCAAAGCGATCTTGCAGCTGTTTTGCAACATCGTTAGCCACCGTTTCAATCAATAAAAAGGGCTTACTCTCCACATAATCAATGATAAATTGGCTCACCTCTGCATAATTAAGCGCAAAAGCTAAATTGTCAGTTTCTCCAGCTTGACGGCTATCCCATGCCATTTCCACGTCAAAAATCAAACGCTGCTTAATTTGTTGCTCCCACTCATACACCCCAATCTGAGCAAACACAGTCAGTTCCTCAATAAAAATACGATCGATCATTGATTTCCCCTTATTATTTAAAAATTCTGTTAGGCGTATGCTACCAACTTTATGTACAATAGACGAACAAAATTTTTCGCTTGTGAAAATAAGGTCGGCCTCATGAGTATTTTCGCCATTTTTTATTTATTTTTTGCCTATTTACTCGGCTCGATTTCGAGTGCAATTTTAATTTGTAAAATGACCGGATTACCGGATCCTCGCACCGAAGGATCTCACAATCCCGGCGCAACCAATGTATTGCGTATTGGCGGAAAAAGTGTCGCCATCAGTGTATTGATTTGCGATATACTCAAAGGCATGTTACCTGTTTGGGGCGGATATTATCTTGGCTTAACGCAATTTGAACTCGGAATGGTCGCACTAGGTGCTTGTCTAGGCCATATTTTCCCGATATTTTTTAAATTCAAAGGCGGAAAAGGCGTTGCAACGGCTTTTGGTTCTATTGCACCAATTTCGTGGTCGGTTGCCGGCTCAATGCTAGGCTGCTGGCTACTTGTCTTCCTCATCAGTGGCTATTCTTCTCTTAGTGCAGTTGTCACTGCGCTCATTATCCCTTTTATTGTTTGGTGGGTAAAACCGGAATTTACCTTTCCTGTTGCATTAGTATGCTGTCTACTTATTTACCGACATCATGACAATATCCAACGTTTATGGCGTGGACAAGAAGATAAAATGTGGCATAAATTCAAAAAATAGTTCACAGCCTTATAACAAAATAAACTATCACATGCAAAACAGTCATTGGAAAAAACCATACTGGCTTGCTAAATTTCAGAATCAAACAGATTCACTTCAACTTTACTTAACTTAAGAGATGTACCATTATGAAAAAACTGACCCTGGCTGCCGCTTTAGTCGCTTTGACTACTAGCTCAGCACAAGCTTATACCCTATTTGATAACGAAAAAACCAAAATTGATGTAGACGGTTCCTTACGTTTACAATGGCGTAGCGAATCAAATAAAACTGAAACGCCAACAAGTACTGAAAAAGAACACGTGAATAAAGCCATTCAGAATAATGGCTCTCGTGTAGGTTTTAAAATTACTCAAGCACTAAGCGATGATTTCTATGCGGTAGGACGTATGCAATTCCGTTTTCGTGGTGCTGACAGCTATGGTCGCTCCAGTTCTCAGCACAATTTCGATCATATTTATACGCATTATGCTTATGCCGGTATTGGGCATAAAAAATACGGTGAACTGACTTATGGCCACCAACTTGCCTATACTGATTATGTCAAACAAACCGATTTACCGAACACACTGAGTATTTCAGATGGCTACTACAACACCACCCAGCGTAACGCTCTACAATACGTTTATAAAGGTGTGCCGGGATTAACGTTAGCCGCATTCTATGGATTTGACTCTGATCGTAATAGCAATATGACAAAACGAACAAATCGTCGCATTGACAGCTATGGCGGTGCCGCTATTTATAAATGGACACCAGCCGAAGGACAACGAGCAACCATCGCCTTTGGTGCAGATCGCGAACGTTATGCTAATGCCAATGGATCGACCTATAGTCGCACAGTCTATTCCATCGGCTCAGCCTATACCTATGCCAACACCACATTGGGTTTAGATCTCGATCAACGCATTATCTCAAATCAACAAACGAATGCAGTGAATTTACGTCGCACAACAGACCGAGAATTACGAACTGTGATTTTTCATCGTTTAACACCAAGTTGGAATATTTATACCCAATATGGTTATCACGTTACAAAACGCGAAAATAACCTCAGTAATGATAGCAAAATTAAACGTAATAAATACATGATTGGAACAGAATATGTCCTCCTTAAACCAAGTGAAGGCCAACCATTTCGTGTAAAAACCTTTGTGGAAGGACAATATGTCCATGCTAAAACAGAGACCAATCACATTAGAACGGAAACCAGCAAAGATAAAATTGCAGTCATCGGACTGAGAGTGTATTGGTAATATTTATCCAATGTAAATAAAAATCCGCTCGTAAATAAACCGTCCCCCAAGGGTAAAAAACTAGCCTAATTTTACTTAGATTGATGTCTAAGGATTGAGGGTGGTTTAATTACGGGCGGATTTTTATTCTAACTTCCCACATATTTTATAATTATAAAACATTAAAAATGTCTGTTGAAAGCGTGTTAAAATATAAAGACTATATTTGATAAATGAGAGTCATTTATGTGGTCAGACATCGAATCTAAAGAAGACTATCTCAATTTTGGTGAAGTATCCCAAATTGTTACTGAAATATTGGAAACTGAAACTATGCTACCAGTTTCAATAGGTATTTTTGGTAATTGGGGGGCAGGTAAGTCCTCCTTGTTAAATTTGATTGAGCAACAAATCGAACCTGATGAGTGGATTATAATTAAATTTGATGCTTGGCTTTATCAGGGGTTTGATGATGCCAGAGCAGCACTTTTGGAAACAATTGCAAATCATTTAATTCAGGCTGCCAAGAGTGAAGAAACTATCTTGCAAAAATCCAAAAATTTATTAGCCAGAATTGATGGTCTGCGTTTAGCAGGTTTGCTTGCTGAAGGAGCTGCTTTAGCAGCAGGTGTTCCTACTTTTGGTTTGGTTTCCAAAATATTTGGTACTGCTCAAAATTCTTTGGATGGCATTCAAGATGAAACTGAAAGTAAGCAAGTTGTAGACACTGGAAAAGAAGTTATTGATTCAGGAAGAAATCTTATCAAAGCAAAAGAGAAACAAACCCCACCACAACAAATTGATGCGTTTAGAAAAGAATATGGCGAAATATTACAGGAGTTAGATAAAAAGCTAGTTATTGTAATTGATAATCTTGACCGATGTTTGCCTGCTAATGCCATTCAAACATTGGAGGCTATTCGTTTATTCTTATTCTTAAATCGCACCGCTTTTATTATTGCGGCTGACGAGGAAATGATTCGTCATTCGGTTGCAGAGCATTACAAAGATTTGTCTTATCGTCATCAAATAGATTATTTGGACAAACTCATTCAAATTCCTATTCGTGTACCGAAAGCAGGTGTTCTTGAAATCCGTGCGTATTTGTACATGCTGTATTCCATTCATCAACAATTATCTACCGAAAAATTAGCAAATTTACGTCAATTTTTAGAAACCCATTTACAACTATCTTGGCAAAATCAATCCTTAACCCCTGAACAAGCAGCAGAAACTATTGGAGAGAAAGATAATCACGCTCTATTGTTAGATTTTGAACGAGCTAACAGAATAGCCCCTTTATTGGCAAATTCACCCAATATTTATGGTAACCCTAGAATTGTGAAACGTATTTTAAACACCATTAAAATGCGTACCAAAATTGCAGACAAGCGTCAAATGCCATTAGATGAAGCAATTATTACTAAATTAGTGATTTTTGAGCGATGCGTGGATGCTGATGTAGTAACAAAATTTTATCACCTTATTAATGAAGGATATGGAAAGTCTGAACTATTAAAAGAGCTAGAAAATGATAATGAGGAGAACTTATCCACTCTATCCGAAAATAAATCTATTCAAACATTTATCAAAGAATGGGTAAAATTAGAGCCCAAATTATCCGATGTTGATTTGCGAGCTGCGATTTATTTATTCAGAGAGACCATACCTTTAAATACTTATACTGCTCAACTTTCTCAAAACGCCCAAGAAGCTTTAAGCGTTTTACTTAAAATCGCAGCAAGAACAGGTACACAAAATACAAAAAATACTATTCAGGAATTAACAATGGCTGAGCAAATTTCTGTGATGGAAGCCTTAATTGAACAATTAAGAAAAGTGGATAATTGGGATAAAAGTCCAGAAGGTTTTATGGGGGCTTGTTTGTTGGCAGAAAGTTCAGAAGATGGTGCAAAAATTTTAAATCGTTTTATTATTGAATTAAAAAATAAAGGTGTTAATTATCTTTGGCTTAAGAAAAGATTAGAAAACGCACCTTGGTATAAGGAGTAATCAATGGGTACTTCACAATCTAGCGTAGGACCAAATGGTCGTTCGCCTCTATTGCCTTCTTGGGTTGATGACAACCAAACACCACCACAAATCCCAGTTCCGCAGAGGCTAAAGGGAGTGCGTCAAGCAATTGGTAGGGCTGTACTAGGTGGTGGGCGTGAGAGTGTGCGTAAAGCACTCGGTCATTATGCTAGAAAAGCCAGTGGTGGCAAGCATATATCTGTACAAAAACTGGGGAAAATTACCCAAGCAGGCTCGGGCTTATTTGGCATTTTCTCAGATGGTCAGCAACAACAATATTCAGTTAATTTACACAGTTTAAATGGTCAGCCTTGCGATGAGGTTATCAATCAAATTACCGAGCTTTTGGCTGGTCATCACGGTGATTCAGACAAGATTCGTTATGCAATGAATATCGCGTTATCAGAAGCTTTGGAAGGAATGACCACTTTTGATGAAAATAGCGTTACCGTTGAAGTCATTGGTAAAATGATGATTTGTTATTTGACTGAAAGTATCTTTATACAAATCAGCCATGATGCAGGAAATGCATGGAATAAAGGCAATAATCCAGTGCAAATTGCTGAAGCAGAAAATGATTTAAGGCAATTAATTCGTGAAGTGGTGGATATTACGCTTGCTACTAAATTTACGGATGATATTTTTCATTTAACAACAGAGCAAATGCAAGAAATTCAAAACCAAGCCATTTTAGATATTTGGGAAGAATGGGAGAATGATTGATGACACAATTAGTTTTTCATCACGATATTGAGCAATTAAAACATTTATCTAATGGTGTTTTACCTATTCGTCTTTATGGTATGGGCGATAAAAATCTACAAATTGCTCATATTGGTAATATGGTTTTAGATCGGGTAAGAAGATTAGGTGTTGAACTCAATAATCAAGTAATGGATTTTCTAACCATTGCTATGGCAGTTACAGCAGCAGATACTTTTGTTTTGCGAAAAGATACAGCAAATGGTTGGTGTCGCTCTTTTTCTATTACTTTACCCTTATGCCAGCCTGATATTTGGCATGCAAATAAAGCACATTTAGAGCAAATTTTACACTTTTTGAGTGGCGATATTTGGCAATTTAATTTTCAAGAAGATGGACAATTACCACCAAAACCTTATAAATTAAACGGCCGAACCAAATTGGTAGATTTAAGAAATAAAGACAGTGTTTGTTTATTTTCAGGTGGTTTAGATTCGGCGATTGGAGCAATTGATTTATTGGAGCAGGGGTATTCACCTGTTTTGGTTAGTCATTCTTATAAAGGTGATAAATCACATCAGCAAATGATTGTTGAAAAATTTAATCAAAGTCGTTATGCCAATCAATTTTCTCAATTTAATGCGATTGCACAGCCACATTTAAATAATGGCAGGACTGCTGAAATCACAATGCGAACCAGAAGCTTAAATTTTTTAGCATTTGCAATTGTATCAGCTTGTGCTTTACAGGAGGTGGTACAAAAAGAGATTGATATTTTCGTACCTGAAAATGGGGTAATTTCAATCAATGCACCTTTAACACCACGCCGATTAGGAACGTTGAGCACACGAACTACACACCCTTACTTTATTCAAGAATTACAAAAGTTACTTACAGCAGTCAATATTCCTTTTTCTTTAAAAAATCCGTATCAATTTAAAACCAAAGGACAAATGATAGCAGAATGTAAAAATTTACCATTATTGCAGCAAATTATCCCTGATACTGTTTCATGTAGTCATTGGAAACGCAAAAATCAACAATGTGGAGTTTGTGTTCCCTGCTTGATTCGTAGAGCATCATTATATTATGCAGGTATAACGAATGATGCTGAATATGAATTCAATGATATTCGAAAAGTTTTGACAAATCAGGACAGAAAAGATGATTTATTTGCTTTAATTAGTGCTATTCGTCGAAAAAATCATAGTAATATGCATCAATGGGTTTTACAAAGTGGTTCATTACCCATTCAACAATTAAATCAGTTTGCTGATGTTTTTATGAATGGATTGAATGAAGTGGAACAACTTTTAATAGCAAAAGAAATATTATGATGGATATGCATTGCCATTTGGATTTATATCCAAATCCTTACGCTGTTGTTAAGCAGTGTCAAAATGAAGATATTTATGTTTTATCAGTAACAACTACCCCAAAAGCGTGGCATGGCACTAATTTATTAGCAAAAAATTGTCCTCGTATACGAACTGCTTTGGGTTTACATCCTCAATTGGCTCATGAGCGTTGGCTGGAATTAGAGCTATTTGATGATTTATTAGGTCAAACACGTTATGTCGGTGAAATAGGTTTAGACGGTGGAAAAGAGTTTAAAAGGTATTGGGATATTCAATTAAAAGTCTTTCGCCATATTTTAAGAAGTTCAGCAAAATCTGGTGGAAAAATATTAAGTATACATTCTAGAATGAGTTCAAATGCTGTGCTAGATGAATTAAGTCAAGTAAATGATAATTTGCCAATCCTTCATTGGTTTTCAGGCACAAAACAACAGTTAAAACGAGCGATTGAAATGGGGTGCTATTTTTCTGTGGGGCCTGCAATGTTAAGCAGCAAAAAGGGTTATGAGTTGGTTCAAGTCATGCCAATAGAAAAAATATTGATTGAAACCGATGGACCTTTTGGGAATATTAAAGCACAAGCTTTATTTCCTTGGGATGCCAATATTGCTATTGCAATATTGGCAGATATGTGGAGAATGAATATTTCAGAAGCTGAAAATATGTTGAGACAAAACCTCTTTAGCTTAGTTTCAAAACATATATAAACTATCAAAATTCTCAATTATCCCCATAACTCAAATTTCTTATAATATCTCTATCTACAACTCAAACTGTTAGCCCTTCTAATGGTTTGAGTTATTGAAAACTCATAAAATTTCCCCTAACCACTTGGGTGTGCTTACGCTTATCGTGGTAGTTTTTTGCTTGACGGCATAACGGTGTAGTATTTCGGATAAATGTACACTTACTTTTTCTGTTTAAAGGTGAAAATAAGTCTATGTTGTTATTAGCCTAATGAGTTCTAATTAAGTAATAGAGGAAAGTATTCTTGACTTGAAAAAATGACTGTTTCTAACTTATATAAGTAATTAAATTTTACAAAAATAATATATTAATATGATTAAATAAAGTGTGCATAAAATAAGTGCAAAAAAAGAGAATCCTTGTCTTTCAGGGATTCTCTTGAATGTCTAGCTTTAAAATTTATGTTTTTAAATTATACGTAACTTAGAACGGAATATCATCATCAAAAGCATCCATAGCAGGTTCAGGCTGTGGGGTGGCTTTTTGTTGTGCTGGACGGGATTGATAGCTTGGTTGAGCTGGGGTTGATTGTGGGGCGCTATAACCACCTTGTCCACGATCAGCACGGCTGTCTAGCATTTGTAATACATCACCTTGGATTTCAGTGGTATAACGATCTTGACCGTTTTGATCTTGCCATTTACGTGTTCTTAAACGTCCTTCTACATAGACTTTTGAGCCTTTACGTAGATATTCGCCACAAACTTCAGCTTGACGGCGATAAAAGACAATGCGATGCCATTCAGTGACTTCACGGCGCTCTCCCGTATTTTTATCCATCCAGCTTTCACTTGTAGCAACACTGATATTCGCAACAGCCTCGCCATTTGGCATTGTTCTCATTTCAGGATCGTTACCTAAATTACCCACGATAATCACTTTATTTACACCGGCCATAATTTCCTCTTGTTTGATTAGGTAAAAATTTTTGTTTATTTTGCCTGAAAAATTTAAAAAGGTCTATTAAATTCCACTGGATATTTGAACAGTTTTAATAAAAGTGCGATAATGATTCCAAATTTGAGATTTTTTGACGGTTTTAGAATGGATAAAATAGAAATTCGTGGTGCGAGAACCCATAATTTAAAAAATGTGAATTTGACAATACCCCGTGATAAATTGATTGTCATTACCGGATTATCAGGGTCAGGGAAGTCTTCATTAGCATTTGATACGCTTTATGCGGAAGGGCAACGCCGTTATGTGGAATCCCTTTCGGCTTATGCACGTCAGTTTTTATCTCTTATGGAAAAGCCTGATGTGGATCATATTGAAGGCCTTTCGCCCGCTATTTCTATTGAGCAGAAGTCCACTTCTCATAACCCACGTTCTACGGTGGGGACAATTACTGAAGTACATGATTATTTACGCTTATTGTTTGCCCGCGTTGGGGAGCCGCGTTGCCCTACGCATGATGTAGCCTTAACTGCACAAACCATCAGTCAAATGGTAGATAAGGTGATGACCTTACCGGAAGGCAGCAAAATGATGTTGCTTGCGCCAGTTGTGAGAGCGCGTAAAGGGGAGCATGTTAAAATACTGGAACATATTGCTGCGCAAGGTTATATTCGCGCGCGTATTGATGGTGAAATTTGTGATTTATCCGATCCGCCAAAATTAGAATTACAGAAGAAACATACTATTGAGGTGGTGGTCGATCGGTTTAAAGTGCGGTCTGATTTGGCCACAAGATTGGCAGAATCTTTTGAAACGGCATTGGAGTTGTCTGGTGGAACAGCAGTTGTGGCGGATATGGAAAATCCGCAACAGGAAGAGTTGATTTTTTCAGCGAACTTTGCTTGCCCACATTGTGGTTATTCTGTGCCGGAATTAGAGCCGCGTTTATTTTCCTTTAATAATCCAGCTGGCGCTTGCCCGACTTGTGATGGCTTAGGAATTCAGCAATTTTTTGACGAAAAGCGTGTGGTACAAAATCCGAGTGTGTCATTAGCAAGTGGAGCGATAAAAGGCTGGGATCGTCGTAATTTCTACTATTATCAGATGTTAACCTCTCTCGCAAAACATTATGGATTTGACATCGAAAAGCCATTTGAAGATCTCCCGAAAAAAATTCAGCATATTATTTTAAATGGCTCAGGCAAAGAGGAAATTGAGTTTCAATATGTGAATGATCGTGGTGATACTGTGGTTCGTCGTCATATCTTTGAGGGCATTTTAAATAATATGGCGCGCCGTTATAAAGAAACGGAATCCATGTCTGTTCGGGAGGAGTTGGCGAAGCATATTAGCCACCGATCTTGTATGGATTGTGGGGGATCCCGTTTACGTCCTGAGGCGCGCCATGTATTTATCGGTAAAACGACTTTGCCTGATGTGTCGGAAATGAGTATTGGTGGCGCATTAAATTTCTTTGAACAGCTTTCATTAACAGGGCAAAAAGCACAAATTGCTGAAAAAATTCTGAAAGAAATCACAGAGCGTTTGCAATTTTTGGTGAATGTGGGATTGAATTATCTTTCTCTGTCTCGTTCAGCCGAAACCTTATCAGGAGGAGAGGCACAACGTATCCGTTTAGCAAGCCAAATAGGTGCGGGTTTGGTTGGGGTAATGTATGTATTAGATGAACCTTCAATTGGGCTTCATCAACGAGATAATGAACGTTTATTAAATACATTAATTCATTTACGCAATCTAGGCAATACGGTAATCGTGGTGGAACATGATGAAGATGCGATTATGGCGGCAGATCATATTATTGATATTGGACCGGGCGCGGGTGTGCATGGTGGCCAAGTTATTGCGGAGGGAACAGCAAAAGAAATCATGGCTAATCCACAGTCTATTACTGGTAAATATTTGTCGGGTAAAGAAAAAATAGAAATTCCGTCAAAACGTACCGCACTTGATCGGAAAAAAATGCTGAAATTATCCGGGGCGAGTGGTAATAATCTGAAAAATGTCAATTTAGAAATTCCTGTTGGTTTATTTACCTGTATTACAGGGGTGTCAGGATCAGGGAAATCCACTTTGATCAATGATACCTTGTTTCCTTTAGCACAAAATGCCCTAAATCGGGCGGAAAATAGCCAACATGCGCCTTATCAATCTATTGAAGGGTTGGAATTCTTTGATAAGGTTATTGATATTGATCAAAGCCCAATTGGGCGCACGCCTCGTTCTAACCCTGCGACGTATACGGGGGTTTTTACTCCAATTCGTGAGTTATTTTCCGGTGTGCCTGAGGCGAGAGCGCGTGGTTATAACCCTGGACGTTTTAGTTTTAATGTGCGCGGTGGACGTTGTGAAGCTTGTCAAGGCGATGGTGTAATCAAAGTCGAAATGCACTTTTTACCTGATGTTTATGTGCCGTGTGATCAGTGTAAGGGCAAACGCTATAATCGTGAAACCTTAGAGGTCCGTTATAAGGGGAAAAGCATTCATCAGGTCTTGGATATGACAGTGGAAGAGGCAAGAGAGTTTTTCGATGCCATTCCTATGATTGCTCGTAAATTGCAAACATTGATTGATGTCGGTTTGTCGTATATTCGTTTGGGGCAGTCTTCAACAACCTTATCGGGAGGCGAAGCACAACGCGTTAAATTAGCGACGGAGTTGTCTAAGCGAGATACGGGAAAAACCTTATATATTCTCGATGAACCAACGACGGGCTTACATTTTGCCGATATTAAACAATTGTTACAAGTACTACATCGTTTACGGGATCAAGGCAATACGATAGTGGTGATTGAACATAATTTAGATGTGATCAAAACCGCTGATTGGATTGTCGATCTTGGACCGGAAGGGGGAAGTGGCGGAGGTCAAATCATTGCGACAGGAACGCCAGAAGATGTGGCACAAGATCCCCATTCACATACTGCGCGTTTCTTAAAAGGCATTCTTAATAAAAAATAGTTTAAAAAATAGACCGCACTTTTAATTGGCGAAAACCTTGTCAGAAAAAGTGCGGTAGGTTTTTTACTATATTTACACAACGAATAACAAATTTTTCTGTTATAACCCCGTATTTTTTGGTAAATTTAACACCAATTTTCTGCGTGTAAAATCACGTGTTATTTTCTCAAGTTTCAACGGAATCATTATGTTTAAAAAAATTCGTGGTCTGTTTTCAAATGACCTTTCTATTGATTTAGGTACAGCTAATACATTGATCTATGTTAAGGGACAAGGAATTGTGTTAGATGAGCCTTCAGTGGTAGCAATCCGTCAAGATCGAGTGGGTTCTTTAAAAAGTATTGCTGCTGTTGGTAAAGAAGCCAAAATGATGTTAGGGCGTACCCCGAAAAGCATTGCTGCGATTCGTCCGATGAAAGATGGGGTGATCGCGGATTTTTTTGTAACAGAAAAAATGTTGCAATATTTTATTAAACAAGTGCATAGTGGAAATTTTATGCGCCCAAGTCCTCGTGTTTTGGTCTGTGTACCTGCAGGGGCGACACAAGTAGAACGCCGTGCGATTAAGGAATCAGCTATTGGTGCCGGCGCGCGTGAGGTTTATTTAATCGAAGAGCCAATGGCGGCTGCCATTGGAGCGAAATTACCGGTTTCAACCGCGACGGGATCTATGGTGATTGATATTGGTGGTGGTACAACTGAAGTCGCGGTGATTTCTTTAAACGGAGTCGTATACTCTTCCTCTGTCCGTATCGGTGGCGATCGTTTTGATGAGGCGATTATTGCTTATGTACGCCGTACTTTTGGTTCTTCAATTGGTGAGGCAACAGCGGAGCGGATTAAGAAAGAATTAGGCTCTGCTTATATTCAGGAAGGCGATGAAATTTTTGAAATGGAAGTGCATGGCCACAATTTATCTGAAGGCGCACCTCGTACATTTAAATTAACTTCACGTGATGTATTAGAAGCTATCCAGCAACCTTTAAATGGCATTGTGACTGCTGTACGTACAGCCTTAGAGCAGTGTCCTCCTGAATTAGCTGCAGATATTTTTGAACGTGGTATGGTATTAACCGGCGGTGGTGCGTTATTACGTAATATTGATGTATTGCTATCTAAAGAGTCAGGCGTGCCAGTGATTATTGCAGATGAGCCATTAACCTGTGTTGCTCGTGGTGGTGGTGAAGCGTTAGAAATGATTGATATGCACGGCGGTGACATTTTTAGTGATGATCTCTAAGCTAAACAACTTGTGATAAAAGAAAAAGTGCGGTCAATTTTACCGCACTTTTGTTAGTTGGATATGGAATGAAACCTATTTTTGCAAAAGCGCCTTCTCTTGGTATTCGTTTAGTGTTGGCGATTATCGCCTCAGTGGCACTTATTCTGTCAGATGGGCAAACCAATAGTATGATTAAGGCTCGTAGCGTAATGGAAACGGCTATTGGTGGTTTATATTATCTTGCAAACTCGCCACGTACAGTGCTTGATGGTGTGTCTGATAATCTGGTGGATACGTCAAAACTGCAAATTGAAAATCGCATTATTAAAGAACAATTACTAGAAAAAAATGCAGATTTATTGTTATTAGACCATCTTAAGGTTGAAAACCAACGTTTACGATTATTGTTGAACTCGCCATTGCGCCAAGATGAGTATAAAAAAATCGCAGAGGTGTTGACGGCTGAAAATGATGCTTATCGTAAGCAAGTTGTGATTAATCAGGGGAAAAATGACGGCGCATATGTGGGTCAACCCGTGATTGATGAAAAAGGCGTTGTGGGACAAATTATCGCGGTAGGCGCGAAAACGAGCCGAGTCTTGCTTTTAACTGATGTGACACATGGAATCCCTTTGCAAGTTCTACGCAATGATGTGCGTGTTATTGCGAGTGGTTCTGGGCGTAATGATGAATTGACGTTGGAAAATGTGCCGCGTTCGGTAGATATTGAAAAAGGGGATTTGTTGGTCACATCTGGCTTAGGCGGTCGTTTTCCAGAAGGGTATCCCGTAGGGATTGTTGATAAGATTTCTCGAGATGGGTCAAATTATTTTGCGAGTGTGAGTGTTAAGCCGTTGGCATCTTTAGAACGTTTACGCTATGTATTATTATTGTGGCCGACGAGCGATGAAATGCGTAAAGCGAATACTTCTCCAGAAGATGTACGTAATGTGGTTAAACAACGTTTAGCGAATCAAAAAGAAGAAGTGTTGCTTACACCTCAGTCAACAGAAGCTCAACCTACAGCAGATGGGGCTAATGAAAATGATCCTGCATTAGAGTTGGGGGAGCCGCCGGTTTTTGAACATGCACCTTTGCCTGTTGAGGAACTGCCAGCGCCAGTAGATAGAGTAGCGCCAGCTGTGGGGCAAGAGCAAGGAGAACAAGATGCGCAGTAATTTATTTGTTCAATGGCTGATTTTACTCTGTATTTTTATTTTGGCCTTAGTGATGGAAATTATGCCTTGGCCAATAGAATTTCAAGGTTTTCGTCCGGCATGGTTAGTGATGGTGTTAACCTATTGGATCATGGCGATCCCGAATAAAATTAGTATTGGCAGTGCTTTTGCTTTAGGTGTCTTGTGGGATCTCGTGTTAGGTTCCACGTTAGGCACACACGCTTTGGTTTTATCTGTCTTTGCCTACTTAATTGCGGCGAATCATCTCATTTTAAGAAATTTTTCTTTATGGCAACAAAGTTTGCTGGTTATGATGTTTGTTGCGGTTATCCGTATCAGTATTTTCCTCGTCGAGCTTTTCTTACATAGCGCGATTTTTAATTGGCAAGAATTAATTGGGGCATTGATTAGTGGCTTATTGTGGCCATGGTTATTTTTATTATTACGCAAAATTCGCAGACAAGCGCATCTACGTTAAATTTTGTGTGATAGCACGTTTAATTTCTAGTCGACATTGTGCCAACCAAGATTTTTTATCTTGGTTGGTTTTTTTATGGCTTAAGTAGGCAAAAAGTAAAGGGAAATCGTGTTGTTTTTCCCTTTGGGAGTAGCCTTGTAGCAGTCGGCGAATGGCGGGTAATGCAGATGATAAAGTGCGGTGAGAATCGGCAAAGTTTTTTAAGCTTTGCATATCTTCCGCTGTGAATTGCCAGTCAATACAGGGTGGTATGAATTGATGGGCTAATGGGTGGAAGCTAAGGGCTATATTACGTTGGAAATATTGTTGTGCAGATCGGCAGATCGCTTTTCCTTTCGAAGAGAGGCCTTTCAGCATCACCATATTATAGCTGCCACTACTCGCTTCTTTGTGATCACTGAGATAAGCCGGTTCAAATCCACATTGTTGCCAAAACTGAAAAAGTTCAGCAGTATAACCAAAACTGACAGAAAGAAAATCAAATGTAGATTGCATCGCTTGAGCCATTTGTGCAATGAGCATAGAACCGATTCCCTGCTGTTGCCATTTGGGTTGAATGGCTATGCGTGAGATACGTAAAGACTTCAATTGACAATAATCAGGGATAAGGGTTTGGAAGGCAAGTAATTGTGGCACTAAATTACCACGTGGTCGACGTTTGCCTTGTACAATATGTTCAATGAGCGCTTTGTCTTGTATACCGCCTTCTTCGGTAGCCCAAAGACAACCGATTATGTGATGAGGCGTTTCGGCTAGCCAGTAGTGCTGTTTAGGCGCATCAAATAAACGACGTAGATCCGTTGGTGTCGTGCGGTAATGCGCCAAACAAAGCAAACCATAGACATGAGCTAGCTGCTGCACGGAGGATTGTTGTGTCAGCATGGGACGATAAGTGATTGCTTGTTTGGCATTATAGTCAGGTTGAATCAATTGATCTTCGGCATTTAATAATAAGCTTTGTTCAACAAATTGTTCTAACGGATCATTTTCAGCCCAGCGCAGGGGAATATCGAGTTCTAATGACTGAAAAGTACGTGGTATTTTTTGCATAAATTTCAGTTTAAACCCGCGTCCAGTGCCTTCATAACTGTGAATGGTTGTCGTAAATAGAATATGGCGGAAGCTGGTGCAAAATTGCTGTAATAAATCTAAGGGAATCGTTGCGGCTTCATCAACGAATAACCAACTTTCAGCAAACTGCGTAGTATCTTGTTGGATCGCAAGAGCAAGTACATCTGGCGCAATAAAGCTAAGTGGTTGTTGGGCAAAAATTTGCAGAATGTTGACTGCATTTTTATTCGGCGCAGTGAGATAGATAGAGGCGCCTTGATGGTAGAGCTGTGTCGATAACATGCCGGCTAATGCGGATTTTCCTCTTCCGCGTTTTGCGGTTAGGAAATAGAGCTCGGATTGTTGCTGCATGATGATATCAATAATGGCTTGCTGTGAGGGGGTTGCCATATGTTGATGGTTTGATACTGGATTAACGGATTGAGGCAGCCCTTGATCACATTGTGGAAAATGATGATGTATTTGTTGTTTAAACCAGTGACGGAAGCGAGGCGTGCTAATGGAATGGGGTTGTCCGCTCCAACGTAAGCTGTCGTGGTCTTGTTGATATTCCCAGTTTTCCCAGTGTTCAACAACAAACAATAACACACCGCCCGCTTTTAACGTGCCACTGGCAATCGCAAACGCATCGAGATGTAAAGTTTGGCGTGCATCAAAGAAAATAATTTCAAATTCTTGTCCTAAGAGGTTAGGCGCGTGTTTGAATGTGTAAGTCGGGAGCAAGGTAGAAAAAATATCGCCGATCCAGACCGCACTTTTTGTCATAAAGTGCGGTAAGATATTGACTAATTTTTCAGCTTCAATCACATAAAATTGGCGTGCAGCTAACATTATTTTTCACAAAGATAAGGATCATCAAAACCTAAACTTTGCATAATTTCGGTTTCTAAGTTTTCCATTTCTTCCGCATCTGTATCATTAATATGGTCATAACCGAGTAAATGTAAGCTGCCGTGTACCACCATGTGTGCCCAGTGCGCCATTAAAGGCTTTGCTTGTTCTTGGGCTTCTTGTTCAACAACTTGGCGACAAATGATGAGATCACCTAACAATGGTAATTCCACTTCATCAGGGCATTCAAATGGAAAAGAGAGGACGTTTGTCGGCTTGTCTTTACCACGATAAGTGAGATTAAGCTCATGGCTTTCGGCCTCGTCTACAATGCGCACGGTCATATCAACATTTTGTGTTTTAGGTTGTACAGCACGACTCGCCCAAGTTTCAATTTGTGCGAAATCGGGTAAATTGTTTTCATCTTCACAGGCGATTTGTAGATCGATATTGACTTGATACATGTTTATAAATTTTCCGCTTCAAATAATAACTTATTTTGTTCTGTTTCTAATTTACGCTGTGCTTTACGTTCTTCACGGCGTATTTCATCTTCCGCTTCCCATTTTTCGTACGCTTGTACAACTTTCGCAACAACGGGATGACGAACGATATCTTTACTGTCAAAATAATTAAAGCTTAATTCTGGAACGCTTTCTAATACTTCAATAGCATGGCGTAACCCCGATTTTTGTGAACGAGGCAGATCAATTTGAGTAATATCACCAGTGATAACCGCTTTGGAGTTAAAGCCGATACGAGTTAGGAACATTTTCATTTGCTCAACCGTTGTGTTTTGGCTTTCATCTAAAATAATAAAGCTGTCGTTTAAGGTACGTCCACGCATATAGGCAAGGGGCGCAATTTCGATGATATTACGTTCCATGAGTTTTTGCACGCGTTCGAAGCCTAGCATTTCAAATAGCGCATCGTAAAGCGGGCGTAGATAAGGTTCAATTTTTTGGCCTAAATCACCAGGTAAGAACCCGAGTTTCTCTCCGGCTTCTACGGCAGGGCGTGTGAGTAGAATTCGGCGAATTTCTTGGCGTTCTAGCGCTTCCACTGCAGCCGCAACAGCTAAAAAGGTTTTCCCTGTTCCGGCAGGCCCAATACCAAAACTGATGTCATGGCGTAAAATATTATGCAGATATTGAATCTGGTTTGCGCCACGGGGTTTAATTAGCCCACGTTTGGTTTTTATGGTGGTACTGTAAACTTTGCTGTCTGTGCGTTCTGTTGTTGCTTCGGTGCTTGTTGTAGAGGGCAACAGTATTCGACTTTCTTGTAATGCAATATGCACATCTTCTAAATCGATTTCTTTTATTTTACCGCGTGTGGCACCAGTCTCAACATATAAATCTTTGATTAATTTGACCGCACTTTTGATTAAGCTTTCGTGATGAGGTTCAGGTTGTTCATCTTTAGACTGTAAGGTAAATGTGAAATTACGACGGGTAATTGTTAGATGCAGTTCTTTTTCAATTAAGTGTAAATTGTCATCAAATGCCCCACATAGGGCTTGTAAACGGTTATTGTTTTGGGGATCCAAAGTAAAGGTTTCGTTGTACAAATGGCGTTCCTCTTGAACTAAAAATCACAAGGTTATATTAGCATTAATTTTACCTACGGATCTAGCGATATCATGAATATTAAATAGGCGAGGAATAGAGGCAGTTCCCTTTAAATAATCAGATTGGCAGGGAACATCGCCAATCTGATTGGGAAAGAGTGGTTGAAAATACTGCCTATGATGTCGTCTTTACGGCATTTCAGGGAATAGCATTTTAATCACATGCTGAGTTAAGCGACGAGATTTTCCTTGATAAGGGAAAATATGCATCATCATCATTGGATTAAAATTCGCTTCAATCACCCCCCAAGACTGTAAGTTGGGTTCCGCCGGTTTTTTCAAGTCTGGAATAATCAAATCGACACCACATACAGCAGCGCCCATTGCTTTGCTGATGCCGACGGCAAGTTGCTTATAGCTTGGGTGCATTTCGTCAGTCATATCAATACTATCGCCGCCAGTGCTAATATTGGAGTTGGCGCGTAGTTGCACAAGTTGACCTTCTGCAGGAATGCTGTCAACGGTTAAGCCTTGCTCTTTGAGCTGCAATTGCTCAATGTCGCCAAGTGCAATTTTTTTCAATGGCGTACGACTACCATCGCCTCGTAATGGGTGATCGTTTTTCATGGCGACAAGTTCCGTTACACTATGTTTTCCGTCACCAATCACGTTTGCTGGGACACGTAATAATACGGCTAATGTATTATCACCTAAGACAAAGAAGCGATATTCTGTACCAACCAAATAGTCCTCTACCATGATTTCTTTATCTTCACGAAACGCAATTTCAATGGCTTTGGCAAAGTCTTCTTTGTTTTGCACGCCTTGCTGGAAAATAGTAATGCCCAATCCATAATTAGTGGATTTTGGTTTAATCACAACCGCTTTATTTTCAAAAAGTGGATAATTTGCGACCGCACTTTCTATGCTCCTAAATTCCACACTTTGTGGGACATTAAATCCTGCTTTGGCCAATACTTTTTTGGTGACAACTTTATTTTCCATAATTAATGGGGAAATATAGCTATCGTGGCTGGTCATATTGCCGTTTTTAACATATTCCAAATGATCACCGAATTGTAAGCTAAGGAACTGATCATTTTCGTCTAATATTTCGGTTTTTATCCCTTTTTGGATTAAATCAAATAAGAGTGCTTGGGTAGAAAGTTCCATATTATCAAAAGCAGATAGTGCATAAAAACGCTCAAATGCTTGTTGTTTATAGCGCTGCGCTAATTTTGCACCAAACTGTTGATAGCAACCGTCATCTTCAATTGCATGAACTAAACGTCCGCATAATGTTTTACTTGGATCGGCAAGTTGTGCTAATTTTTCTTTGGCATAAATGATACGCGCTGACTCAACACCAATATCTTCAAGCATAGTGATAAGCTGCTGTAAAATATATTCTCCTTCTGGGCGAAATTGTGTTTCAGCCAGAGGGTTTTCTAACGCGACAGTAAATAATTTTTCTTTACCTAATTCTACGGCTTGCTGATCAGCAGTTTCTTCTAGCCAAATCATAAGCAAGATAAAGTCATGAATAAATTGAGCATCTTTTAGATTAATACCATAAGGCTCAAATGGGTTAAGATCAAATAGACGGAATTCTAAGTATTGAATGCCATTTTGTAGTAATTCACGCGCTTTTTTGCCACCACGTAAGCGCACATTGGAATAAAATTCTTTTTCTGCGATCAACTTACCGGATTTCACCCAATGTTCAAGGTCATTTGCATAGGCTTCAAGGCTATCAAAAGAGACTTTAATTTCTGGTGCATTAACGTAACCATATTGGCTTGAACGAAGACTGCGGACATATTGTCCGGTTTTTAATGGCGAGCCATTTTTAAAATAATTATCTTGTACAACAGGAGCCGCCCCCAGTAGGTAGGTGAGAATCCATTGATAACGTAAAAAATTTTTTGCCAGTTTGAGGTATAAATTATTTTGGAATTCCACCGCACTTTGGAAGCGGGGTTGCCATTTGAACAGTGTGTGTATCAGATCGGGATCTAATTGGAAATTATAGTGGATACCGCTTACCATTTGTTTATTTTTACCATAGACATTGACGAGATGTTCACGGTATGCCACATCTTGTTGATCTTCTAATTGTGCGACTTTAATGTGTTCAGGCGCAGGCAAGCCCGCTGGCATACTTAGAGGGAAAACGTATTCGTCTTCAGGTAAAGAGCGTAAAACCACTTCATGAATAGCAGATAACCAACGCAAACTATCTTCTAACTTTTTATTGGGTGGGGTGATTAATTCCAGTTGGCTTTCAGCAAAGTCTGTTTGGATATAAGGGTGGTAAGCTCGACTTCCAAATAGGGAAGGGTGCGGTGTCGTGACGACAGAACCGTCAGCATAGACACGTTGGCTTTCTTTTTCAAGCCCAAAAGAACCTTGTTGGAATAATAAACCTAGATGCTGTTCTCGGATAATTTGTTGAATATTCATAGCAATCCTCAATTTTAGTAACAGCCTATTATCAATCATCGTACGAAAAAGGCAAAGACTAAATTTTTATGGCTTAGAGAAAATTAATATAAAAACAACCGCTCTTTTGTGAGCGGCTGCATGATTGACAAGGGATAGGTGACACATTTCCGTATAAAGATTTTGCTTTCTTTCTACAAGGTATATTTTCCTACGCCCAATTCATCTTCTTTACGAGTACGGTTAATAACCACTTGTGGTGATTGAACCACGCGTAAGCCCATTTGATCTTCGGTACGGACAACATCGCCACGCAGAGAGTTTGTCCAAACATCGGTGATTTTGATATCAACGAATTTACCAATCATATCAGGTGTCCCTTTGAAGTTTACAATACGATTGTTTTCGGTACGTCCTGTGAGTTCCATAATATCTTTTTTCGATGGACCTTCAACTAACACACGTTGCTCAGTGCCTAGCATAGCTCGACTAAATTGTGCTGCCTGGTTATTAATGCGTTGTTGTAACAAGTATAAACGTTGTTTTTTCTCTTCTTCTGTTACATCATCAGGCATATCTGCTGCCGGCGTACCTGGACGAGCGGAGTAAATAAAACTAAAACTCATGTCAAAATTGACTTGTGCAATTAAGTTCATGGTTTGTTCAAAATCATCTTGGGTTTCACCTGGAAAACCTACAATAAAATCTGAACTGATTTGAATATTTGGGCGTACTGCACGTAATTTACGAATGATAGATTTGTATTCTAAAGCTGTATGATTACGCTTCATCATGGTTAAGACACGATCAGAGCCACTTTGCACAGGTAAGTGTAAGAAGCTGACTAATTCAGGCGTATCACGATACACATCAATAATATCATCTGTAAATTCAATTGGGTGTGAAGTGGTAAAACGTAGGCGATCGATACCATCGATACTGGCGACTAAGCGTAATAATTCAGCAAAGGAACAAATTTCGCCATCATGAGTTGGACCACGATAGGCATTCACATTTTGCCCTAATAAATTGACTTCGCGTACTCCTTGCTCTGCAAGTTGGGCGATTTCAAATAATACATCATCTACTGGACGGCTAACTTCTTCACCACGTGTATAAGGTACAACACAGAAAGAACAATATTTATTACACCCTTCCATAATGGAGACAAATGCGGTAGGACCTTCTGCGCGAGGTTCTGGTAAGCGGTCGAATTTTTCAATTTCAGGGAAACTAACGTCTACGACTGAGCTTTTTCCACCGCGAATTTGATTAATCATTTCAGGCAGACGATGTAAAGTTTGTGGGCCAAAAACAATATCAACATAAGGGGCGCGCTCTCGAATATGAGCACCTTCTTGGGAGGCGACACAACCACCTACACCAATAACCAGTTTGGGATTTTGTTTTTTGAGATCTTTCCAACGCCCAAGCTGATGGAAGACTTTTTCTTGTGCTTTTTCACGTATAGAACAGGTGTTAAGTAATAATACATCAGCTTCTTCAGCTTCTTCAGTGAGTTCTAAACCATGAGTATTGAGCAAGAGGTCGGCCATTTTGGATGAATCATACTCATTCATCTGGCAGCCCCAAGTTTTAATATGTAATTTTTGCGACATAGTTCTGAATAAAAAAGTTAATAAAAAATTGATTGGCTATTTTACCGTCTTGTCGGGCAGATGACTAGAATTCTTTTTTAATTTACCTATTCGGGGTAAAATGCAGAAAATCAACACAGGTTAACAGACCCTAATCTAAGGCTTTTTATGGATATTCAACAAAAACAAGTGATTGTTATTGGTGGCGGTATGGTGGGGGCAGCATGTTCAGCAGGACTTGGGCAACAAGGGTTGGATGTGCTAGTCATTGAACAAAAGCCACTGCCTGATTTTGACCCACATTCACCTTATGACTTACGTATATCGGCAATTAGTGCTTCCTCAGTGCAACTTTTGCAACAACTTAATGCATGGCAATATATTGAAGATATGCGTGTTTGCCCTTACCGTTCGTTAGAAACTTGGGAGGTTGATGGTTTTTCAGTGGCTTTTCATAGCCATGAACTCAATTTGCCTGAGTTGGGGTTTATGGTTGAAAATAATGTCATACAGCGGGGATTATGGCAGGGATTTAATCAACATGTCCAAAGTTGTTTTGCTCAGATAACTCATGTTGAAAAGAGCGGTCAGAATTGGCAGATTTTTTTAGACAATGGTGACGTTTATGCGGCGCCTTTAGTGATTGCAGCCGATGGCGCTAATTCCCAATTCCGCCAAATTGCAGGCATTGGACTGACGGGGTGGCAATATCGCCAAGCTTGTTTATTGGTTACGGTGGATACCGAGATACCACAACAAGATATTACATGGCAGCAGTTTTTCCCGAGTGGGCCACGTGCATTTTTGCCATTGCTTGAACAACAGGCTTGCCTTGTATGGTATGACAGTCCGCAACGTATCGAACAATTAAAGGGCTTAAGTAAAGAGAAATTAGCCCATGAAATCATGTTGTCTTTTCCTGAACGTTTGGGCCGTATTCAGGTACAAGCTTGTGCGAGTTTTGAGCTCACTCGTCGTCATGCTCAGCAATATTTTAAAGAGGGAATTGTGTTAGTGGGGGATGCCGCGCATACGATTAATCCATTGGCAGGACAGGGCGTTAATCTTGGATTTAAAGATGTGAAGGCGCTATTAGACGTGTTTGAGCAAGCACAAAAGCGCGGTGAGGATTTAACGAGTTTTGCGGTTTTAAATCGTTATCAGCATAAGCGCCGAGCGGATAATTTATTCATGCAGTCGGGAATGGATATTTTTTACAAAGGCTTTAAAGAAGAGATTTTCCCCTTAAAAATGCTGCGTAATTTGCTATTATTTGGCGCAGACAAAATCACACCGTTGAAAAAACAAGCCTTAAAATATGCGTTAGGACTGTAAGTAAAAGTAGGGGATTGATAAGAGAGATTGGGCGGTGTTTTACCGCCCAATGATATAGATTATTTAAAAATTTCTTGCTCGACAAAAAAGTAGGCAATTTCACGTTGAGCCGATTCAGGACTATCTGAACCATGTACGGAATTATAGCGATAATTTAAAGCAAAATCGTGACGAATTGTGCCAGAACGTGCCTCTTCAGGATTGGTCGCACCGATTAAATCTCGATAATTTTGCACCGCACTTTCACCTTCTAATACTAAAACGACAACGGGGGCAGAGATCATAAATGCAACGAGATCCGCAAAAAATGCTTTACCTTCGTGTTCAGCATAAAAGCCCTCTGCTTGTTGTTGGGTGAGGTGAACCATTTTCATGGCCGCGATTCGCAACCCAGCCTCTTCAAATCGGTTTAATATTTTGCCGATAAGGTTACGCTTTGTTGCATCAGGCTTAATGATTGATAAGGTGTATTCTATCGCCATATTATTCCCCTGCTTTGGTTAAAAGTAAGTTTGCTAATGTTTGTACGCCAAGCCCTGTAGCACCAACGGCCCATAGCTCATTTGCGGATTTACGGAATGTTGCTGAACAGTCGATATGTAGCCAATGTTGTTGGTAATTTTTGACAAAATAGGATAAAAATGCAGTTGCGGTACTCGCGCCAGCACCAACAGGGACTGAACCGGTGTTTGAGATATCGGCAAAACCAGAACTAATTTGCCCGCGATGTAGTTCTTCGAACGGTAGACGCCAAAATGGCTCTTGTTCTTCTTTTGCGGAGGCGAATAAATCGGCGACTAGCTGATCATCCATTGATAATACTGAATGGTAATCATTGCCTACTGCTATTTTCGCAGCCCCTGTCAGGGTTGCACAATCGATGATGAACTGTGCATTATCTTTATCGGCATCAATTAACCCATCGGCCAATACTAAGCGTCCTTCTGCATCGGTATTTAAGATTTCTGCGCTTACGCCATTACGATATTGAATAATATCACCTAATTTAAATGCTTTACTGCTGACCATATTTTCTGCGCAACATAAATATAATTTTACGCGTTGATTTAAGCCACGCGCGATGGCTAAACCTAAAGCCCCCGTGACTAATGCCGCTCCGCCCATATCAGCACGCATAGAATCCATCGTATTACTTGGTTTAATACTATAACCACCGCTGTCAAAAGTAATGCCTTTACCTACTAGGCTCGCTAATACGGGCGCATTCGGGTTGCCTGTGGGATTAAAATCCAGTTGTAATAAAGCAGGGGAATTAGCGGAGCCTTTACCAACTTCCCAAATTCCGTGATAGCCTCGTTCATGTAAGTTTTCGCGAGAAATAATGTGAAAACTGACCGCACTTTTATCTTCTGTTTGACCTAAAATAAATTCAGCGGCGCGGTGTGCTAGCGCTTCCGGTGTAATAGTGCTTGATGGTAGATTGATAATTTCACGCACGAAATCACCACATTGAATACGCGCGAGTAATTCATCGTTTTCTTCTAATTCAGGAAATTCAATCTCAAAATCTTGTTTAGGGGTATAAAATCCTTGATAAAATGCCCAGCATTGTTCTAAGGTCCAGTTATTGCCAGTCAGTTGGGCGCTCTTAATCCCTTGTCCCCTTAGTTTACGCGCAGCTTTTTGCAAGGAAAGGCGATCATTTTGACATTTTACATGCACCGTAGCGACATTGTTGGTAAAACTAATAAGGGCATTTTGTCCCCACACGTCGTCTGCAGGTTGAGACGAAATATAAATTTGCATGGTTATCTCCTTTTTAGGGTTGTTGTAATTGATGGCTATTATATCACTACATCATTAAAACGCGTTATTTTGCACTAAATAATCATCAAGCTGTTCGACATCGCGCTGCCAATGGGTATGAATTTGTTGAATCCATATTCCAATTTGACTTTCCCAGTGAGGGTGACTGTCATTTTGAGCTTGTTGGGCAATTTGTTGAATGCGTTTTAACCCAACAGAGGCCGCAGCACCTTTGATTTTATGCGCAGCAGAGATGACCGTATTTTTCATGCTCGTATCATGTTGGTAGAGGGCGTACTGATGTTGTAATTCTGCGAGATACATGGGCATATGGGCCTTAAATAATGTTAAGTTATTACGCAGGAAAGGAATACCAAGCATTTCAGCTAATTCTTTGAGCATGTCATAATCAAAGTGTTCTGCGAGTGTGTGTTTGAGGGCATTGTCTGTTTTAGCTTGGTGCGATGTAGGTTCAATGGTCTCACCAAAGTAGGTGACTAGACACTGATTCAACGATTCCATAGAAAGTGGTTTACGTAACACATCATCCATGCCTTGTTGTTGATAATCTCGTTTGTTTTGCATCACATTCGCCGTTAACGCAATTAATGGCGGTAGATGGTCATATTCACCTGATTCATATTTTTGACGAAGATGTTGAGCAATATCAAACCCAGTCATATCAGGTAATTGGATATCTAATAGCACTAAGTCATAATCATTTTGCTCAAATAGTTGGAGAGCTTCTTTTCCACTCATGGCAATATCAACGCGATATCCTTGTTTTTCTAAGATATTTTTGGCAACAATAATATTTACTTCAATATCTTCCACTAACAAAATATGTAAATTTAGGTTCACTTTCGGCGTGATTGCCGTGAGAGGAGTCGCGATTTCTTTTGCCTGAATGGTGAGAGTAAAGGTCGAGCCTTTGCCTAGTTCACTTTCGGCAATGAGATCACCGCCCATCAGTTTAGCAATGCGTTTAGAAATGGATAAACCAATACCACTGCCCATTGCTGTATTGGCGTGTCCGCCTTTTACTTGGTAATACATGGCAAATATCTTAATGAGTTCATTTTGTGGAATCCCAATGCCAGTATCTTTTAGAATAAAGCGTAATGTATGTGGTTCCGGGCGTTCAATCTGGAGTCTAATTTCCCCTTCTGCCGTAAATTTCACGGCATTGTTAATCAGGTTCCAGAGAATTTGGCTTAATCTTGTCCTGTCGATGATGATCCAATTAGGCAGAGCAGCATGGTATTCCATGTGAAATTTAAGTTTTTTCCCTTCTGCCATTAGCGTGGCAATATTGTGGATATCATTTAAAAAGGCGGTAAAATCAGTTTCTTTCTGTAAAAGTTCTATTCGTCTAGTGTCTAATTTTTCTAAATCAATAATATCACTAAAGATATGCCCTAAGCCGACGGCACTAATATGAATCGTATTTAAATAATTACGTTGTTCTTTGGTTAAAGGGCCATCTAAGAGGATTTGGCTTAATCCAACAATACCATTTAGAGGGGTACGCAGTTCATGACTAATTGTTGCCATTAAAGTTGTTTTATCTCGGCTATTTTTTTCAATGACATCTAAATAGCGTTTGCGCTCAGTGACATCCCGTCCAAACCCCATAATACAATGACGCTGTGTAGCGACATCAAAATAAGGCACTTTACGGATCTCAAAACAAGCTAATTTCCCATTAGGATATTTTAGCCATTGTTCATAAGTGATCCCTTCGTTGGTTTGTAAAATTTCTCGATCTGTTTGTGCCATATATTCGGCGGCATCTTGTGAGAAAAGATCTTTCGGGCTGAGTTGTAATAACTCTTGCTCTCGTTTGCCAGTGAGTAGCTCCATGGCGCGGTTGCACCCAAGAAATTTGCCCGTGTCCGAACGATAAAAAACTAAATCGGGAGAGGCGTCAATAAAGGAGCGTAAAAACTCCGCTTTTTGTTCAACTTCCTTTTGGATTTTATTGATTTCAATAATATTGGCATTGAGTTGGGTGTTGGTATCGGCTAATCGTAGGCGGGAGCGTTCGAGTTTTTCGACTAATAAGGTAAAAAAGTAAATCACAAAGGGCGCTGAAATTAAACCAAAGGCAATGGAACGAATAACATCAAGCCAATAAATGCGCCCCACAAAAGCAAAACTTAATAATCCTTGTACTAATAATGCGAATACAGCCAAAACAGCCAAGCCTAATAGGGAAAAACGTACACGCCCAAGTTTGATTACCCAGTTGACATAGCGTTGTGCAAAGTGTTTTACATTATGCATTAGATTGGCTCCATTCAATAAAGTAAAGTGCGGTTTGTTTTTTGGGATTTTTAGCTAAAAATAGTGGCCCATAATGCTGAAATTGGCATTGCTAAAAATAGTGCCGGTAGCATATTGGCGACATGAAACATTTTTATGCCACAGATACGTAAACCTGTCGCGACCATCAGCACACCGCCTGTGGCGGCAAAATCCGCTTTCATTTCTGGTGTGGTGAACGGAATAATCAGTACAGCGCCGTAAGCTAAAAGCACTTGAACTAAAGTTTGTGGAATAAAGATGGTGGCAATAGCATAGCCTAAAGTAGTCGCAAAAATAATGGCTGAGAAAAAGTCTAAGAAAGATTTGACGATTAAAATACTCGGATTCCCCGTCATGCCCTCATTCATCGCACCAAAAATCCCCGTGCCACTAAATGAGAAAAGGATCATAATTGCGACAAACTGGCGTAAAAACTCTTCTTGAGAGATACCTGCTTTGGGCGGCAGCACTTTTTCAATCAGTCCTCTAGCAGAAGTCGCAAGGCGGTTAATCCCGTTTTCTAGTAGGATCACTTCACCCATGATCGTACCCAGTAAAATGGCTAAAATCATTGCGGGCATTTGTGCCACATTGGCAATCATACTAATTCCCATCGCCATAGAACAAAGACCAAAAACAAGGGTTAAATTTGTTCGTAGACGTTCTGGCAGTTTGCCACCTAATGCGCCACCAATGAGCGCACCTAATATAATGACAATTGCATTAATATATGGACCAATAATAGACATATTTTCCTCTTGAAAAAGAAATCCTCTCTCGTTACCGAGAGAGGATTTGAACATAGTGTTCCCATTAATTAAATAAACGTCGTTGTGTCCGGCTTTTGTGTACTTGGCTAATCAGGACAAGCAGTAACAATAAGCTATAAAAGGCGAAGATAACGACAAGCCATTGCGCCATAGTAATCCCTAAAAACTCCCATGAAATTTCACTGCATGATCCCGTAGGTTGGAAAAGTACAGGCAGCCATTTATCTAATGGCAAGGTTTCTGGAAATTCGGCAAATATTGAACATTGTTTCCAGGGGGCAGGATTCATTTGGTAATCGACATGAGTTAATGCTAAAAGCACGCCTTTGATCGCACAAGCCAGCCCGATGATTAACGCAAAGAAGCGGATAATAAAAAAGCGAGGGGCGATCATCCCGATTAATCCCGCAACAATAATGCCAAAGAGTGCGACACGTTCATAAATACACATGACACAAGGCTGTAATTGCATACCGTATTGGAAATAGAGCGCGGTAAGTTCTAATAATACCCCTGACAGCACCAATAAAAACCAGCCGGTGCGTTGTACTGATAGGGCTTTTAGCATTTTTAACATGATTTATCCTTTTCGATTACATGGCGATTAAACCAACACTCGCTAACCATTGTGTTGCAGAAGGTAAAATAAATTCAACCGCAAATAAACCCACTAAGGATAACACAATTGTATACGGTAATGCCATATAGACCATTTTGCCATAGGATAATCGGATAAGTGGTGCTAATGACGAAGTAAGTAAGAACAGGAATGCCGCTTGACCATTTGGTGTTGCCACTGAAGGTAAGTTTGTACCGGTATTAATTGCTACAGCAAGCAGATCAAATTGTTCTCTTGAAATCACTCCTGAATTTAACGCTGCTTTAGCTTCATTAATATATACCGTTCCGACGAATACATTGTCAGAGATGGACGATAATAATCCGTTGAAGATATAAAAGAGCATAAGTTGGGTACTTTCGCTGGCTGCCAGTACAAAGCTGATAATTGGGGCGAAAAGTTGTTGATCAATAATGACTGCAACAATAGAGAAAAATACGACTAATAGTGCGGTAAAAGGTAATGCCTCTTGGAATGCACGCCCCACCGCGTGTTCAGAGGTAACGCCACAAAAAGAGGTACAAAGAATGATTACCGTTAATCCGATTAAACCGACTGCGGCTAAATGGAAGGCTAAACCGATCACTAACCAGATTCCAATGAGCGCTTGTACAATTAATTTGAGCTGTTCTTGTTTGGTCATTTTTTGTTCTTGAACGCGATCAAAACGTGCTAACACAGCCCAAACTTTACGTGGTAATTTAGCGCCATAATCAAAATACTTTATTTTCTCAAGTAATACACATGTGATTATGCCACAAATAAAGACGGGTAAACTGACGGGTAACACTCGAAAGAAGAACTCTTTAAAATCCCAGCCGGCTTGTTCTGCGATAATCAGATTTTGCGGTTCTCCAACCATGGTCATCACGCCGCCGAGTGCTGTTCCCACCCCCGCATGCATCATTAAGTTACGCAGAAAACGGCGAAATTGTTCTAATGTGGCTTTATTGTTGGCGATTTTTTCGTCGTTAGTAATGTCGGTGGAATCATCAAAGTTATTGCCAGAAGCCACTTTATGATAAACGCCGTAAAATCCCATGCCCACACTGATTATTACCGCGACAACGGTTAAGGCATCAAGGAAAGCAGAAAGAAAAGCTGCGCTTACACAAAAAGAAAGGGACAAAATAATTTTAGAACGAATGCCTAATAGCAATTTAGTAAACATATAAAGCAAGAGTTGCTTCATAAAATAAATACCAGCGACCATGAACATTAATAATAAAATGACTTCAAAGTTTGCCATAATTTCTTGTTTAACATGCTCAGGAGAGGTCATGCCAATCAGTACAGCCTCGATAGCAAGTAAACCACCAGGTTGTAAGGGGTAACATTTTAATGCCATAGCAAGAGTAAAAATAAATTCTGCAACAAGTACCCAACCGGCGACAAAGGGGCTGATAAAAAAGAACAGAATGGGATTTAGCACCAAGAAAATAATAATGGCGAGCTTGTACCAATCAGGGCTTTTTCCTAAAAAATTTTTAAAAAATGCTTGCGCAATGCTCATAACTTTTATCCTTTTACAATAAAAATAACTTATGCGATTGTAATATAAAATATATTGAACGATAATAGGAAAATATTTATTTTGTAAGCTAGATCAAATTAACTTTAGTAATGGTACTCAAAATATGAACAATCAACCGATTTTAAAAGCACAAAGTCCAGCTGCTTTAGCAGAAGAATATATTGTTAGGAGCATTTGGAATAATTATTTTCCACCAGGCTCAGATTTACCGGCTGAGCGAGAACTTGCAGAAAAAATCGGTGTGACACGTACGACCCTACGTGAGGTATTACAGCGACTTGCAAGAGATGGTTGGTTGAGTATACAACATGGTAAGCCAACGAGAGTGAATGATATCTGGGAAACTTCCGGCGTGAATATCATTGAATCAATCGTTAAGCTTGATGAAACACGAGTACCCAGTTTGATTGCGAATATTTTGTCAGCTCGTACTAATATTGCGACTATTTATATTCCGAAAGCGTTTAAAGTGGCAAAACAAGAGTCTCTCGCCCTATTTGAAAACCTCCCGAATTTGACGGATTCCGCTGAGACGTTTGTATCGTTTGACTATGATATTTTCCGTAAATTAGCTTTTGCAGCGGATAACCCGATTTATGGTTTGGTGTTGAATAGCTTTAGAAGTCTTTATATGCGCGTTGGGGTGGTTTATTTCTCAAGCATTGAAGCGAAAAAGTTAGCCCTCGCATTTTATCAAAACCTCAAAAGCTTATGTGAAACTCAACAGCTGCAGGAAGTGATACCAACAATTCGTCAATATGGTAAAGATAGTGGTGTGATTTGGGCAGCGATGCAACAAAATATTTTAGAAGATCTAGCAAGTTAATTTGTTTAAATAGCAGTAATATTAGGGAATGGTTTACCCTAATATTACTTGTTTAAATGGCAGGCTTAGCGCAAGGTTTGAATTTTTTTGATAATATTGCTGGTTGAACAACCGTTTTCAAAGTTGAGTACTTTAACTTCTCCTCCGTTTGCCCATACTTCTTTGCTTCCTGCAATCTCTTCTGGTTGGTAGTCGCCGCCTTTAACGAGCAAATCAGGCAAAATTTCAGCGATTAGCTGTTGTGGCGTATCTTCATCGAAAGCAATAAGCCAGTCAACGGAAGCAAGTCCAGCTAATACAGCCATTCTCGCGGCTAAGTCGTTAATAGGGCGAGATTCACCTTTTAAACGTTTAATTGAATCGTCGGTATTTACTGCGACAATAAGACGATCGCCGAGTTTACGTGCATTTTCAAGATAAGAAACATGGCCTGGATGCAATATATCAAAACACCCATTGGTCATCACGATTTTTTCCCCACGATCTTTTGCTAATTTGACCGCACTTTTGAGCGCATCTTTTGTCATGATGCCAAAACCGGTTTCAGTTCTTCCATGAATAGCATTTTCTAGCTCGACAGTAGAAACGGTAGAGGTTCCGAGTTTACCCACAACAATGCCCGCAGCCACATTAGACAAATAACAGGCCTCTTCAAAGGAGCGACCATCAGCGAGGGCGGTTGCTAGGACACTGATAACGGTATCGCCAGCCCCCGTGACATCAAAGACTTCTTTGGCTTCTGTGGGCAAATGATAAGCCGCTTGATTTGGACGAAGCAAAGTCATTCCTTTTTCTGATCGTGTGACTAATAAAGCTTCTAAATCAAAATCTGCAATGAGTTTTAATCCTTTCTCAATGAGTTCTTCTTCTGAATTGCATTGTCCAACGACGGCTTCAAATTCAGATAAATTTGGTGTAAGTAAGGTGGCGCCTCGATAACGCTCAAAATCCGTTCCCTTAGGATCGATAAGTACGGGAATGTTTGCTGCTCGTGCGATTTGAATCATGCTTTGCACGTGAGCTAATGTGCCCTTACCGTAATCAGATAAGATTAAAGCTTTATAATTTTTGACCGCACTTTTCAGTTTATTGAGCAAATTAGTGCCATCAATTTGTTGGAAACCTTCTTCAAAATCAAGGCGTAGTAACTGTTGATGACGGGATAAAATGCGTAATTTAGTAATTGTTGGGTGGCTATCGAGTTGCACAAAATCACAATGAATATTATGCCCAGAAAGAAGCGTATTTAATGCTACCCCCGCTTCATCTTTACCCGTAAAACCAAGCAGTTGTACAGGGACATTTAGGGCAGCAATATTCATCGCAACGTTTGCCGCTCCGCCAGCTCGCTCTTCATTATTTTGGACACGTACTACAGGAACAGGCGCTTCAGGTGAAATACGATTAGTTGCGCCAAACCAATAACGATCTAACATGACATCCCCTAAGACAAGTACGCTTGCTTGAGGAAATTGGGCAGAATATTGAGCCATTTGTGTTCTCCAAATAAAAAATATATGACTAATTTTAACATAATCGTATATTTTCAAAATGCTATTTTTACAAAATTCCGTTAAACTGAGAGAATCTTGAAGTACTTTTGAACATGATTTGAATTATGGCAGAGACAAATAACAAACTTCCTTCCTTCCAACTTGATTTTTTAAAGCCAAAATATTGGGGCTTATGGTTAGCAATTGGCCTATGGCGTTTATTGCTATGGCTACCTTACCCTTGTTTATTAAAAATAGGAAAAAGGCTGGGTTGGTTATTTGCGCGTTTAAATGTAGGGAAACGACGGGCGAAGATTGCGCGACGTAATTTGACTTTATGTTTTCCTCAATATTCCTCTGAAGAGATTGAACGTATTTTGCAAGCAAATCTTGAAGCAACGGGAATGGCTATCATTGAAACAGGCATGGCGTGGTTTTGGTCTGATGAACGGATAAAAAAGTGGTCAAAAGTAGAAGGATTGGAATATTTAAAAGAAAATGACCAAAAAGGGGTGATTTTTGTGGGTGTCCATTTTTTAACCTTAGAATTGGGCGCGAGAATTATTGGGTTACATCATCCGGGTGTGGGAGTATATCGACCGAATGACAATCCTTTGATGGATTGGTTACAGACTAAAGGTCGTCTTCGTTCTAATAAAGACATGTTAGATCGCAAAGATTTACGCGGCATGATGAAGGCGCTACGTCGAGGTGAAACAATTTGGTATGCGCCGGATCATGATTACGGACGGAAAAATGCGGTATTTGTGCCGTTTTTTGCAGTACCTGATGCATGTACAACAACAGGTTCTTACTACTTATTAAAAGCGTCTCCACAAAGCCAGGTCGTGCCTTTTGCCCCTTTACGTAATGGAGATGGTTCGGGATATACAGTAAAGATCTCACCGCCTGTTGATTTTACGGATTTATCTTCAGAACAGGCTATTGCAGAACGCATGAATCAAGTTGTTGAGAAAGAGATCTTAAAAGGGGTGGAGCAATATATGTGGTTACATCGTCGCTTTAAGACTCGACCTGATGAAAATGGGCGTGATTTATATGCCGATTAAATTGAATATTAATTCATTTATTTGACTAAATATTCATTCTTATTTATGCTATCTCATAATATGAATATGTAACTAGAGAAAAAAGGATGTTGTGATGACACAATATACGCGCGAATTATTTGATGAGATTATGGTGCAAAATTATGCACCAGCACCAATGATCCCTGTGAGAGGAAAAGGGAGCCGAGTGTGGGATCAGGCGGGTAAAGAATATATTGATTTTACGAGTGGTATTGCTGTCAATGCACTAGGACATTGCCCGGATGAGATCGTTGAGGTGTTGCATAAACAAGGAGAAACGTTGTGGCATTCTAGTAATTGGTTTACTAGTGAGCCAGCCCTTGAACTAGCCAGTAAATTAGTGAAACATACTTTTGCCGAAAGAGTGATGTTTGCGAATTCAGGTGCTGAAGCAAATGAAGCCGCATTAAAATTAGCTCGTCGTTATGCCGTCGATCATTTCGGTGTAGAAAAAAATAAAATAATTGCCTTTGAACAGAGTTTTCATGGACGTACTTTTTTTACCGTCAGTGTCGGGGGGCAGGCTAAATATTCGGAAGGGTTTGGACCTAAACCAGGTGAAATTTTTCATGTGCCTTTTAATGATATAGCAGCAATTAAAGCCGTTATGGACGAGCAAGTTTGTGCTGTCATCGTTGAACCTATTCAAGGGGAAAGCGGCGTAAAACCGGCTAATTTAGCATTTTTACAAGCGTTGAGAGCCCTTTGCGATGAATATCAGGCTTTGCTTATTTTTGATGAGGTTCAAACTGGAGTGGGGCGTACAGGGCATTTATATGCGTATATGAAATATGGTGTTACGCCAGATATTTTAACCAGTGCGAAAGCGTTAGGGAATGGCTTTCCAATAAGTGCTATGTTGACAACAGATAAGATAGCAAAAAGTTTTTCGCCAGGTGTGCATGGTACAACCTTTGGGGGAAACCCTTTAGCTTGTGCTATTGGGAGTAAAGTGATTGATGTGATTGCTGAGCCAGAATTCTTAGCCAAAGTTAACCGCACTTCAACACTATTTATGGCAGAATTACAGCGTATTAATCAAGAAAGGAAGATTTTTCAACAAATTCGTGGCGAAGGGTTATTAATCGGTGCTGAATTAGTAGAAGAATATCATGGCAAGGCGGCTGATTTTGTGAAGAATGCAGTGGAACAAGGTGTCATGATTCTAGTCGCAGGACCAAATGTATTACGTTTTGCACCAGCATTAACCATTTCAGATGAAGAGCTGATTGAAGGCTTAGCGCGTTTTAATTTGAGTTTACCAAGATGATTTGGCATTTGACTTAATGATTATACTATTTGAGATGGGCGTATTTTATATACGCCCATTATCTTGCTTGGTTTGTCAGCGACCTAGCCCTATTTATTGGGCATTAGTCTTCTAATATCAATGTTTTTAAGTATTGATAAATTTCTCGATAAGCTTTAGGCGGCTTATTTTGCATTTTTTCTTTTTGTGCCATACGAATGAGATTTCGTAAATGTTGGCGATCGGTTTGTGGTTGCTCTAATAAGAGCTGCTCAAATGCCTCATCTCCATTTGCAATAAGTTCATCGCGTAAACGTTCTAATTTATGTAGCATCGCTTGCTGCTGATTATGCTTGTTTTCTAATTTATCTAACGCTTCTTGAATAGGCTCAGCATCAACATTGCGTAACAACTTACCAATATATTGGAGCTGGCGGCGACGCGCTTCTTTTTGCAGGCGTTGTGCTAATTCAATGGCATCGAATAAGGCATCGTCAAGGGGAATTTTTTCCAGTTTTGCCTGGCTTAATTCCACCAGTTTTTCGCCTAATTTTTTTAACGCTTCTGCATCACGTTTAATTTCGCTTTTACTGACCCAAATAATCTCTTCTTGTTCTTCATCAAGCCAATCTAAATCAGTTTTTTGTTTTTTCTTTCTTGCCATCATATTCCTTGTCATATTCATACCAGTATACGATGAAAAATCGGTATGAACGATGTTGTTATTGAATGAAAGAAGAGGGAAGTCGGCATTGAGCAAACTTCCCTGTTATCTTTATTTTACCTCATGAGTAATACAAGGTTGGATCTTATTTAGGATATCTTTGACTAAACGTGGTGCGCCAGCAACAATATGGCCGGAAGTTAAGTAAGTATGCCCGCCGAAATAGTCACAAACAATGCCACCCGCTTCACGGATCATAAGATCGCCCGCCGCACAATCCCAAGGTTTTAAGCCGATTTCAAAGAAACCATCTACACGGCCAGCAGCAACATAACATAAATCCAACGCGGCCGACCCTGTACGACGAAAATCAGCACAGTCTGCGATTAGAGCATTCATCATGGCAAATTGCATAGGCATGTGCTTGCTTTGTTTGAATGGGAAACCCGTTGCAAGAATCGCGCCAGTGAGTTCTGTTTTATTGTCAACGCGTAGACGTTGATCATTTAATTTTGCGCCCTCACCACGTACAGCAGTGAACAACTCGTTACGAATAGGATCATAGACAACGCCCACTTCTGTGCGGCCTTTTACTCGAATAGCAATAGAGATGGAAAAGTGTGGTAAACCTTTCATAAAGTTGGTTGTTCCATCTAGTGGATCAATGACCCATTGCACATCTTGATCTTGGCCCTCAATTGCGCCAGATTCTTCACCAATAATGGTATGTTCAGGATAAGATTTTCGGATAATTTCAATAATTGCAGCTTCCGCTTCTTTATCAATATTTGTTACATAATCATTTGGATTTTTTTGTAAAACTTGTACATCAGCATAACGCTCATAACCTTTGGCAATAATATTGCCTGCTTTTCGTGCAGCACGAATCGCGATATTTAACATTGGATTCATAATTCCACCAGATTTTAAAGAACAAAAAGTTGTGCATATTATACTTAAGTTGAGGGAAAATTGCGAGAGTCATTGACCAAAAATTATGTTAAAATCTACCGCACTTTTATTTGATTCGCGTTGGTTTTAGAAAGTTCATGTTAGACAATATTACAATCGTTTTAGTGGAGACCTCTCATTCCGGGAATATCGGTTCGGCAGCACGTGCCATGAAAACGATGGGATTAACCAAATTATGTTTGGTTTCACCAAAACAGGGCATTGATGAACAGGCTATTGCTCTAGCTGCGGGGGCGGAAGATGTTGTTAGGAATGCCAAGATTGTCTCAAGTTTTGAACAAGCTGTAGCGGATTGTCATTGGATCATTGGTACAAGCGCCCGTTTACGTCATTTACAAAGTACACTGATTGAACCGAGAGAATGTGGCGAAAAAGTGGCTGAGTATGCGAAAAGTGGAAATGCGGCGATTGTATTTGGTCGTGAGCGAGTAGGGCTGACCAATGAGGAACTTTTAAAATGTCATTATCATTTAACGATTCCCGCGAATCCTGAGTATTCTTCATTAAATTTGGCGATGGCTGTACAGTTAGTGAGTTATGAAATTCGTCTGGCATGGCTAAATACACAGAGCATATCTCAGGCAGTGGCCACTCCTTCTCCTTTAGCGACGGCTCAAGAACTTGATTATTTTTATCAGCACACAGAACGTTTGTATCAGCAATTAGGGTTTATCCAAAATGCTGGAGTGATGCAAAAATTACGTCGTTTATATCAACGTGCGGCAGTAGAAAAAAATGAATTAAATATTTTACGTGGAATGTTAAGTGCGGTAGAAAAAGCCATCAAAAATTAATACCTATTAGTATAATTTATAGATTCAATAGTCTAATAGTTGACTAATTTGCTAGGTTATGTAACATTAACACTTATTTTGTTTGCTGAGGGGATAAAAGATGAAATTGACCTCGAAAGGGCGTTATGCGGTGACGGCAATTTTAGATATTGCATTACACGCAAAAGAGGGGCCTGTTACGCTAGCGGATATTTCTGACAGGCAGCATATTTCTCTTTCTTATTTAGAACAACTTTTTGCGAAATTACGCCGTCATGGTTTGGTAAAAAGCGTGCGTGGTCCGGGAGGCGGTTATCAGCTTGGATATGAGCCTAGTGAGATTTCTGTTGGCATGGTGATTGCGGCAGTGAATGAAAATATTAATGCCACAAAATGTCTAGGAAAAGGAAATTGTCAGGGCGGGCATGAGTGTTTAACTCACTCGTTGTGGGACCAACTTAGTGTGCGCATTGAAGAGTTTTTAAATAATATTACATTGGCAGAATTAGTCGCTAAGCATTATGAAAAACATGGGGAAAAGCGCCCTGAAACCTCTCACCCTCATCAACATTTAGAAAATTTATTAGTTGTAAATCGTTAGTTAAAAAGTGCGGTTAAAACTCACGTATGTTTTAACCTTTTAGGAGTGAAAATGAAATTACCTATTTATTTAGATTATGCAGCAACTTGTCCGGTTGATGAACGTGTTGCTAAGAAAATGATGGAATATTTAACCGTTGATGGTGTTTTTGGTAATCCGGCTTCTCGTTCTCATAAATTTGGTTGGCAAGCAGAAGAAGCGGTTGATGTTGCGCGTAATCATATTGCAGATTTATTAGGTGCGGATTCACGTGAGATCGTATTTACTTCTGGTGCAACAGAGGCTGATAACTTAGCGATTAAAGGAGTTGCGCATTTTTACCAAACCAAAGGTAAACATATTATTACTTGTAAAACAGAACACAAAGCGGTATTAGATACTTGTCGCCAATTAGAGCGAGAAGGATTTGAAGTAACCTATTTATCGCCGAAAGCAGATGGTTTAATTGATTTAGAAGAATTTAAAGCAGCATTACGTGAAGACACGATTTTAGTTTCAATTATGCATGTGAATAATGAAATTGGCGTGATCCAGGATATTGCAGCTATTGGTGAATTATGTCGTGCCAATAAGACCATCTTTCATGTGGATGCAACCCAATCTGTTGGAAAGTTACCGATCAATCTTGCTGAATTAAAAGTGGATCTGATGTCAATGTCTAGCCATAAATTATATGGACCAAAAGGGATTGGTGCATTATATGTCCGTCGTAAACCGCGTGTACGTTTAGAAGCGATTATTCACGGAGGCGGTCATGAGCGTGGAATGCGTTCAGGTACATTGCCAGTGCATCAAATTGTGGGCATGGGTGAAGCATATCGTATTTGTAAAGAAGAAATGGCAACAGAAATGCCACGTCTTAAAGCACTGCGTGATCGTTTGTATAATGGTTTAAAAGATATTGAAGAAACCTATGTAAATGGTTCGATGGAACATCGTTTAGACAGCAACTTAAATATTAGTTTTAACTTTGTTGAAGGGGAGTCATTAATGATGGCATTGCGTGATATTGCAGTATCATCAGGTTCTGCATGTACTTCAGCAAGTCTTGAACCGTCTTATGTATTGCGTGCCTTAGGGTTAAATGATGAATTAGCCCATAGTTCAATTCGTTTCACTGTAGGCCGTTATACTACAGAAGAAGAAATTGACTATACCATTGAGTTAGTGAAAAAAGCCGTAGCAAAATTGCGTGACCTTTCTCCATTGTGGGATATGTTTAAGGAAGGCATTGATTTAAATACAATTGAGTGGACACACCACTAATCCTGTCAATATTTATTTAAGAGGAACAGAAAATGGCATATAGTGAAAAAGTTATCGATCATTATGAAAATCCACGTAATGTGGGTTCATTTGACAAAAAAGCAAATGATATCGGCACAGGTATGGTGGGGGCGCCGGCTTGTGGTGATGTAATGCAATTACAAATTAAAGTGAGTGAAGACGGTATTATTGAAGATGCCAAATTTAAGACTTATGGTTGTGGTTCTGCAATTGCTTCTAGTTCATTGATTACCGAATGGGTAAAAGGTAAATCTTTAGATGAAGCGGGCGCAATTAAAAATAGTCAAATTGCGGAAGAGCTTGAATTACCTCCTGTTAAAGTTCACTGTTCAATTCTTGCAGAAGATGCAATTAAAGCCGCAATTGCTGATTATAAAGCGAAAAAAGGCGAATAATTTTTATATATGCTCTGTTATGCGGATCGATTGATCCGCTTATTTCTATTAGAGCAATTAAGGAGTCACTATGTCAGTACAACAATATTCTCCTGAAGCTCCTCTTTCTGGCCGTATTGGTTTGACAGAAAGTGCGGCGGCAAGAGTAAAAACATTTTTAGAAAATCGTGGTAAAGGCATTGGGTTACGCTTAGGGATTAAAACCTCAGGTTGTTCAGGTTTAGCTTATGTGCTTGAATTTGTTGATGAACTTAATTCAGATGATCATGTTTTTGAACAACATGGCGTGAAAGTCGTTGTAGATGCTAAAAGTTTGACCTATCTTGATGGGACACAGCTTGATTTTGAAAAAGAAGGATTAAACGAAGGTTTTAAATTTAAAAATCCGAATGTCAAAGATCAATGTGGTTGTGGCGAAAGTTTTAGCGTGTAGGTATATAGGATTTTTGCATGCAAAATAGCTTTGAATTATTTGATTTACCAGTGGTTTTTGAAGTGGATTTAAATCTTTTATCTGCGCGTTATTTAGCCTTACAAAAAGCATTACACCCTGATAATTTTGCATCAAAATCAGAACAAGAACAACGGGTGGCATTACAGCAATCTGCGCAAATAAATGATGCTTATCAACAATTAAAAGACCCTATTTTACGTGCGGAAGCCATTTTAGCCATTGGTTTAGGACAAGAGATTGATAAAGAAAATACGACACATGATCTTGATTTCCTGATGGAACAAATGGCGTTGCGTGAACAGCTGGAAGAGATCGAGCAAGGGCATGATGAAGCTGCGCTTGAGCAATTTCAACAAGATTTAGCTGAAAAAAATCGTTTAGAATTGACCGCACTTTCAGCAGAAATTGCTTCGCAAAATTGGTCTGAAGTGAAATTGCACATTGACCGTCTTAAATTTGTGCGTAAATTACATATTGAAGTTGAACGTATTGAAGAGCGCTTTTGGGGTTAAATTAGCGTATCTAAAGGTTTAGTAAAAGAGAGATAAAATGGCATTATTACAAATTGCAGAGCCGGGTCAATCGACAGCACCGCATCAACATCGTTTAGCGGTTGGCATTGATTTGGGGACCACTAATTCTTTGGTGGCAACGGTTCGCAGCGGAAAAACGGATATTTTATGTGATGAACAAGAGCGTCCGTTAGTGCCGTCTATTGTGCATTTTTCATCGGACAATACAACAATCGGATACGAAGCGGGTAGTTTAGCTAGCCAAGATCCGAAAAATACCATTGTATCGGTTAAACGACTTATTGGTCGTAGTTTAGCTGATGTCAATATGCGTTATCCTAATTTACCTTATCACTTTGTGGCGAGTGAAAATGGATTACCATTAATTGAGACGGCACAAGGTTTGCGTTCGCCAATAGAAATTTCGGCAGAAATTTTAAAAAAACTGACCGCACTTGGTGAGCAACGTTTAGGTGGTGCGCTGTCTGGAGCTGTGATTACAGTGCCTGCCTATTTTGATGATGCTCAACGTCAAGCAACCAAAGATGCAGCAAAATTAGCGAATTTAAATGTATTGCGTTTATTAAATGAACCGACAGCTGCAGCGATTGCTTATGGCTTAGACAGTGGGCAAGAAGGGGTTATTGCGGTTTATGATTTAGGTGGCGGTACATTTGATATTTCTATTTTGCGTTTATCTAAAGGGGTGTTTGAAGTTCTTGCGACGGGGGGAGACACCGCTTTAGGTGGCGACGACTTTGATCATCTACTTGCAAACTGGATTATAGAGCAGTCTCAAATAAAACCTGAAACTGATGGACAACATCGCCAACTAATCGAATTAGCGACACAAGCTAAAATTGCATTAACTGATAATGAAACGACAGCGTTGCATTTTGGTCGTTGGCAAGGTGAAATTTCTCGAGCTGAATTTGCTACATTAATCCAGCCATTAATTAAACGTTCATTAGTGGCCTGTCGTCGAGCGTTGAAAGATGCTAATGTAGATGTGAGTGATGTACAGGAAGTGGTAATGGTGGGGGGCTCCACTCGAGTGCCCGCAGTGCGAGAACAGGTTGGTACTTTTTTTGGTAAAACACCATTAACCTCGATTGATCCTGATAAAGTTGTTGCATTAGGTGCAGCCATTCAAGCAGATATTTTAGTCGGGAATAAACCTGACAGTGAAATGTTATTGCTTGATGTTATTCCGCTTTCTTTGGGAATTGAAACAATGGGCGGTTTGGTAGAAAAAATTATTCCGCGTAATACCACAATACCGGTCGCAAGAGCGCAAGAGTTTACCACTTTTAAAGATGGGCAAACAGCCATGTCTGTACATGTTGTGCAAGGTGAGCGAGAAATGGTAGAAGATTGTCGTTCCTTAGCCCGTTTTACTTTGCGAGGGATCCCCGCGATGGTTGCGGGAGCCGCACATGTACGTGTGACTTATCAGGTTGATGCCGATGGTTTATTAAGTGTTACAGCGATGGAAAAATCGACAGGAATACAGTCGACTATTCAAGTGAAACCGTCCTATGGCCTAACTGATGATGAAATTGCGGATATGCTGAAAGCGTCTATGCTAAACGCGAAAGAAGATATTCAAGCCAGATTATTGGCTGAGCAGCGTGTAGAAGCGGAGCGAGTGTTAGAAAGTTTGCGGAATGCTTTGTTACAAGATGAAGATTTATTAAATGATGCCGAATTGTTGAACGTGAAAACGGCAATCCAAAATTTAGATGAATTACGCCAACAGCATGATGCCGTAGCCATTAAACAGGGAATTAAAGCTTTAGATCAAGCTACTCAGGAGTTTGCTGCACGTCGTATGAATAAATCGATTCGTTCTGTGTTAACAGGGCATTCAGTTGATGAAATTGATAAAAAATAATTGTTGAGAGTGAAAAAATGGCAAAAATTATATTTTTACCCCATGAAACCCTTTGTCCAGAAGGTATGGTAGTTGATGCTGCAAAAGGGGATAATGTGTTAGAAAAAGCCCTCGAAGCGGGTGTTGAAATTGAGCATGCTTGTGATGGCTCTTGTGCATGTACAACTTGTCATGTCATTGTGCGTGAAGGCTTTGATTCCCTGAATGAAAGTACAGAAGCGGAAGATGATATGTTGGATAAAGCATGGGGATTGGAAATGGAAAGCCGTTTAGGTTGTCAATGCCTGGTGGGAGATGAAGATCTTGTGATTGAAATTCCGAAATATACGATTAACCATGCTCGCGAGGAGAATCATTAATGAAATGGACGGATAGCCAAGAGATTGCATGGGCATTGTATGATCTTTATCCTGATCTTGATCCTAAAACTGTACGCTTTACCGATATGCATAAGTGGATTTGTGAATTAGATGAGTTTGATGATGATCCACAAAAATCAAATGAAGCGATTTTAGAAGCGATCTTGTTAAAATGGCTTGAGGAATTTGAATAATATCTTAATTTTTAACCGCACTTTAATATAAGTGCGGTTATTTTTTGAAAATTATTTATCGTGTTTAAGTTTAATTGATTTGATTATCGTGATTAGCTTAAGTGAAAAATGACATTAAAACCGTTTACTCATTTCTAAAAAAAGCCGTGTTTTATCATAGCGATAGAAAGGGTGGTTACTATCATTTTTTTGGTAGCTTAAGCTGAGTTTTGGTGTGATTCCCCAAAAATGGATATTACGATGCCATAAAGAAAGCTGGGTGTAATATTCATTATTTTTTTGCTGAATATTGAAGAAATCAGGTGCTTGATATTCTCGTCTGCCGTAATTTAGGGTGAAATAAGTGGATAAGCCCCATTTCCATTCCTGCCCCCAACCTAAGCGCAACACTTTACGTTGAAACGCATTATCTTTATCGCGAGCGTTTTCCCGTTGATAGTCTAGGCCAAATAACCAATATTGTTCACTATTTGGTAAATAGAGTAGGCTAGTTGAAGCTAAATAATTGTTACCATTGAGATATTTTCGGCTAGTGTAGCGTTGTTCTCCATATTCAAAAGCAGTGGATATTTGCCAATTGGTATTTAACCAATGGCTCATATATAAACGTAAGCCAGAATTTTGAGAAAATTGTTTAAGAGAATTGCTGCCGGTACTTCCTCCTGCATACCAACGTTTTTCGTGAAATGGGGTTAAGCTAAATTCATTGCGTGCATTTTGATAACCTATTCCTATACCAAGACGTAGATTAAGTTCATTGTATTTTTTATTATCCCAATAATATTTACCATTGCCATAGAGTTCTAATTTAGAAAAAAAGCCGTTTTGCCATGACCACTTTTTATGAGTATTAATAAAATAAGCAAAACCTGTGGCAGATTCACTTTCCCACCCTTTCCATTGGCCGATAGTTGCGGATTTTGGTGCATTATTGACATTGGATTCATTTAAATAGTTTACGCTAGCGGCAATATACCATTCATCACGCTGATTTAATGCAGAAAGGTATTTTTCGATCAATTGTTGAAATTCCGGTGAAAGAGATTCCGCTCTTAATTTTTCAAACTGATCTTTTGCGGCAATATTATCGTTATTTAAAAATAGGGTTTGTGCCAGTTGATAACGTAGTGCAACAATTTTAGGGTTAAGGGCAAATAATTGACGATAGAGCCGAATCGCTTGCGTAAAATCACCTTGTTGTCGAGCGAGCATCGCCTTTCCCCATGTGGCTAAATGAGGATCATGATCGGGTAATTCGGTGTACAGCGGTAATAGGATTGGCATTGCCGCGATATTATTTTCTAATAGCGCAGGGGTAAAAGTGCGGTGGATTAATTCAGGATTTTTCCTTAATTCTGATCTATCTAAGACTAAACTGGTTTGTTGTGGCACGCCCAGCTGCGGAGTATCATTTAATGGTGTTGTTGGATTAGCGATGGCAATCGTTTGTTCGGGCTGTTGTTCTTTTACATAGGTAATCGCATTCGCCATAGAGGCGAGAAGTGCGGTAGATAATAAGAAAAAATTACGTAATATCATGACAGAAAGGGCAAGTCAAACTTGCCCATATATTAAAGTGATAGAATTATTTTTTACCAGCGAATACGGCAATCCAATCTTCGCTAGTGGCCATTCCCCCAATTTCTTGGGCGTTTTTGCCGTAGAATTTACCTTCTACTTCAGCTGTGGTTTTTTCAATGTTAGAGGTTGCACTACCAGTAAAGCTGTTTTGGTTGATTTTAGCATCAAGATTAACTTCAGCAATTTCGTTAGTTAACTTCCCGGTAAGGGTTTTGTCTGCAAAATTAGCGACTAAATTCGCATTACCTCTATAGGTATCTTCTTCTGCTATTTCTAACTGAGAGAGATAAAGTGAGTCCCCAGTATAGGTTGCTGTACCAGTGGTTGGGATTTCGTTAGCAGCGGTTGGCACGCCATTATAAAATACATAGCCATTTTTGCCGACTTCGCTTTGGTATCCGATTTTCACGGATTCATATCTGCCACAGCACATTTGGGTGTCTGTTGAACCAATGTTTAAGAGTGACCAGCCGCCAGAATAGATACCTGGTCGGGAAATTGTTAATTTTACACCATCAACTTCAATTTCTGAAAGATTTGTGGTATCTAATGGTTTTGGAGTCACTTTAGCCGTTTCTGCTTCAATAACGAGGGCTTTACCTGTTGTTGATTGAGTTGAAGTTGTTGGGGAAGTAGGTTGAGTATTTGTTGATGGCTTCTCTGGCTGTGTTGCTGTTGAGGTAGAAGTAGAAGTGGAAGTATTATTGTTATCATCGCCGCCTCCACTGCTGCCACAAGCAGCTAAAACAAGTGAAGCGAATAACGTAACGCCAAATTTAGTAAATGTATTTTGTTTCATGGTTTGCTCCTTTAGGTTAATAAAGTACAGATCCATTATAAGTATTTGTTTTTTTTTGCAATATTTCTGAAAATAAAAAGTTATTTTTTATAATGGTTTGTTTTAACTGGAGTTTTTATCAATAGGGCAGTGAGATAGCTGCCCTAATATTGGGGAAATATTAAATGACTTGCTGTTGTAATTGGCCGATGATTTGTGGATTTTCAAGGGTTGAAATATCTTGAGTAATCATTTCATTTTTAGCAATGGAGCGCAATAAACGACGCATAATTTTTCCTGAGCGAGTTTTTGGCAGGTTTTCAGCGAAGCGAATATCATCAGGGCGCGCAATTTTGCCGATTTCGTTGGCTACCCATAATTTTAATTCTTCGGCAAATTGTTTTGCTTCTTCGCCATCTGGACGAATACCTTTTAATACAACAAAAGCGACAACCGCTTCGCCCTTGATTTCGTCAGGTTTACCAACAACAGCAGCTTCAACAACTTGTTCATGGGCGACAAGTGCGGACTCAATTTCGGCTGTGCCTAAACGGTGACCCGAGACATTGAGCACATCATCAAGGCGGCCTAAAATCCAAAAATAGCCATCTTTGTCACGGTGTGCGGAGTCTCCGGCAACATAATATTTTCCACCACCATATTCTTGTGGAAAATAATTAGATTTATAACGTTCAGGATCGCCCCAAACATTACGTAGCATAGATGGAAATGGGCGTTTAATCACTAATGCACCCGCTTCTTCTGTCTCACATTTGTTGCCTTGCTCATCAACAACATCTGCCATAATTCCTGGTAATGGTAGCGTACAAGAACCTGGTTTCATGGCATTAATGCCTGGAACGGGAGATAACATTAATGAACCTGTTTCAGTCTGCCACCAAGTATCAACAATAGGACAACGTCCACCCCCGACAATTTCGTAAAACCATAACCATGCGGCAGGGTTAATCGGTTCGCCCACACTACCTAATAGGCGTAAACTCGATAAATCATATTTTTTAGGAATGTGATCACCAAGTCTTGTAAGAGAACGAATTAAGGTTGGTGAAGTGTAAAAAACACTGACTTTATGGCGCTGAATCATACGCCAAATGCGCCCTGCATCAGGATAGCTTGGTACGCCTTCGTAAATAATTTGGCTTGCTCCATTGGCAAGAGGACCGTAGCAAATATAGGAATGTCCTGTAATCCAACCTACGTCAGCTGTACACCAATAAATATCATCAGCCTTATGATCAAATACAGTATAAAAAGAATTCATGGCACCCAATAAATAGCCAGCGGTGCTATGTACGACACCCTTAGGTTTGCCGGTTGAGCCGGAGGTATAAAGAATAAATAATGGATCTTCTGCGTTCATCCATTCCGGTTCGCAAAAAGCAGGTTGATGTTTTGATAATTCGTTCCACCATAAATCACGTCCTTTTTTCCAAGGTGTGTCAATATTAACGCGGTGGTAGACAATCACATTTTCAACACTTTTACAGCCCAGTTCTAAAGCCTCATCTACGGTTTCTTTTAGTGGGATAATTTTTCCTCCCCGCAAGCCCGCATTTGCAGTAATTACTATTTTAGCTTGGGCATCCTCAATACGATCACGTAATGCTCCCGCAGAGAAGCCACCAAATACAACGGAATGAATTGCGCCAATTCTTGCGCATGCTTGCATTGCGATAATGGCTTCAACGATCATAGGTAAGTAAATAATGACACGATCGCCTTTTTGTATACCTAATTCACGTAGTGCGTTGGCAAAGCGGCATACTCGATTATGGAGTTGTGCATACGTAAATTGCGAGACTTGCCCAAAATCCGATTCAAAGGTTAAGGCAATTTTGTCTCCTTTGTCCGGTAGATGACGATCAAGACAGTTATAAGATACATTCAATGTCCCATCGGCAAACCATTTATAAAAAGGCGGGTTGCTATCATCAAAAATTTGCATAAATGGCTTTTTCCAAGTGATCAATTCACGAGCCAAATCGCTCCAATATTGTAAATAATTGTTATCAGCGTTTTCCCATAATGCCTGATAGTTTTCTAAACCGGAGAGGTTTGCTTGGCGACGAAATTCATCAGATGGTTTAAAAATAAGGGTGTCGTGTTGCATTGTAATCCTCCAAAGAATAGAGGCGACGATACTGCAGTCAGCCATTATTACCAATTTTAAATGTCTCTACTACTTTAGAGTGGCTTCAGGTTGAGATCAAGTGATGTTAATAAAATGTTATTGACTGAGATCACAAAATTGAGATTTAGTGATAAATCTGATTAATTAATACGCGATATTAATGTGTTTTTATCACTAATAAATATAAAAATAGGGGATAACTTGCGGTTTATAAATGGCCGGTTTTTTCTTTATAATGTTGCCGGCAAACGGATAAATAACGATCATTTCCGCCAATTTTAACTTGTTCTCCATCTGTGACGACTTGACCTTGCTCATCTAAACGTAGGACAAAATTAGCTTTGCGCCCACAATAACAAATGGTTTTGAGTTCTTCTAATTGATCTGCCCAAGCCAATAGATAACGGCTGCCTTCGAATAATTCCGCTTGAAAATCTGTACGTAAACCATAGCAGAGTACGGGAATATTAAGCTTATCTACGACATTGCTGAGTTGATAGACTTGTGCTTTAGTGAGAAATTGGGCTTCATCAACCAAAATGCAATGGAGTTTTTCTGTTTGTAAATGGGTTTGGATTTCTTGAAATAAGTCGGTGTTTGGGCTGAATAAATTGGCGGATTGACTGATTCCAATACGAGAAGTAATTTTTCCAACACCAAAGCGATCATCAATGGCTGCAGTATACACGAGGGTATTCATGTTTCTTTCTTGATAATTATAAGATGATTGCAGTAATGTGGTGGATTTTCCTGCATTCATGGTTGAGTAATAAAAATAAAGTTTAGCCATCAGTTTCCTTAAATATGTCGTGATATTGTGGTCAATTTTAACATAAAACTCAGTATAGTTTCTCTCATTATACCGTTTTATGTGGCTTTATGGGGAAGGGGATTTGTGGTCGGTTAACTGTTAGACAAGTATTAGGGATATGATTATAATGCCTTTAATTATAATGAATTTTTTTGAGGTATATTAATGCAATTTTCTAAAATGCATGGATTGGGAAATGATTTTGTGGTGGTGGATGCCGTGACACAAAATATTTTTTTTCCAGAAGACATGATTCGTCGTTTAGCCGATCGTCATCGAGGAATTGGCTTTGATCAGCTGCTGGTGGTTGAGCCACCTTATGATCCCGATTTGGATTTCCATTACCGTATTTTTAATGCTGATGGTAGTGAAGTGGCACAATGTGGTAATGGTGCGCGTTGTTTTGCGCGTTTTGTCACCTTAAAAGGTTTAACGAATAAAAAAGACATTGCGGTCAGTACCCAAAATGGCAAAATGATCTTAACCGTAAACGAGGATAATAGCATACGTGTCAATATGGGGGAGCCAATTTGGGAGCCGGCTAAAATTCCTTTTACTGCGAATAAATTTGAAAAAAATTATATTATTCGTACCGCACTTCAAACTGTATTGGGCGGGGCTGTATCTATGGGGAATCCTCATTTTGTGTTACAAGTAGAAAATGTAGAAACTGCGAATGTGGCAGATTTGGGGCCATTGTTAGAAAAGCATGAGCGTTTTCCTGAGCGAGTCAATGTTGGATTTATGCAGGTATTGAATCGTAATCATATTAAATTACGAGTATATGAACGTGGGGCAGGAGAAACTCAAGCGTGTGGAAGCGGGGCTTGTGCTGCGGCGGCTGTTGGGATTATGCAAGGGGTTTTGGATAATAAAGTCCAAGTAGATTTGCCTGGAGGAAGTTTAATTATCCAGTGGTCTGGTGAAGGGCATCCCTTGTATATGACAGGGGAGGCGACACATATTTATGATGGTGTTATTAAGCTATAACATAGGATATATGATGCAGACGTGGTTGCAAAAATACTGGGCTTATTTGCGCATTGAACGCCAAGTGAGTCCACATACTTTGACGAATTACCAGCGTCAATTAAATAAAGTTGTTGGATTATTGCAGCCACATGGCATTAATAGTTGGCAGCAGTTAACGCCAAGTGTAGTGCGTTTTTTATTGGCACAAAGTCATAAAGAAGGCCTTAAAGCGAAAAGTTTAGCTTTGCGTTTATCCGCATTGCGCCAGTTTTTAGCGTATTTAGTGGCGCAAGGAGAATTAAGTGTTAACCCAGCAGTGGGGATTTCCGCGCCTAAACCAGGTAAGCATTTGCCAAAAAATATTGATACAGAACAAGTACAACAACTGTTGAATAATAATAGTAAGGAACCGATTGATATTCGCGATCGTGCTATGATGGAATTGATGTATAGTGCTGGCTTGCGTTTATCAGAATTACAAGGCTTAGATTTACAAAGTTTGAATCTACGTACGCGTGAAGTGCGCGTATTGGGAAAAGGAAATAAAGAACGTATTTTGCCCTTTGGGCGCCATGCTTCTCATGCCGTGCAAGAATGGTTAAAAGTACGATTATTGTTTAATCCAAAAGATGATGCGTTGTTTGTCAGTCAATTAGGTAATCGTATTACCCATCGAGCAATTCAAAAACGCATGGAAATATGGGGCGTTAAGCAAGGTTTAAACAGCCATTTAAATCCGCATAAGTTACGCCATTCTTTTGCAACGCATATGTTAGAGGCAAGTTCTGATTTACGTGCTGTGCAGGAATTGCTTGGGCATGCGAATTTATCGACTACACAAATTTATACTCATCTGAACTTCCAGCATTTAGCAGAAGTCTATGATTCTGCCCATCCTAGAGCGAAGAAAAAAGGTAATTAGAATTGTGCAATGCGCGCTTTTAATTCTTCACCGTCATGGCAGGTTTTGATATGCTGAAAAAGTGCGGTGGCTTTTTCATATTCTTTTTGTAAATAATGTAGCCATTGTTTAATTCGAGCAACATGGTAAAAGCCGGTATCATGAATATTTTCCATTTCCGCATATCGGCGTAGCATTGCCATGACGTCTTCCCAAGCCATTTTAGCCTGATTATGTTTAATGACTAAACTTAAATTAGGAATGTTAAGGGCTCCACGACCAATCATTAAATCTGAACAACCTGTCACGGCTAGGCAGTTTTGTCCATCTTGCCAATGCCAAATTTCGCCATTTGCAATAACAGGAATCGTCAGTTTTTGTCGTATTTCATTAATTTTTGCCCAATTAATGCGATCAGCGCGATAGCCGTCTAGTTTGGTACGTCCGTGAATAGTGATTTCATTAGCGCCACCTTGTTGTACTGCATCGGCTATCTCAAAGGCAAAATCAGCGCTATCCCAACCTAGCCGAACTTTAACACTGACCGTTTTGTCTTGAGGGACTGCTTGGCGTAAGGCTTTTGTTGCTTGATAAATGAGTTCAGGTTGTTTGAGTAAACTTGCACCGCCATGGCTACCATTTACGGTTTTAGATGGGCAGCCACAGTTTAGATCAATACCCTGTGAGCCCAGTTCTATGGCGCGTTGTGCATTTTCCCCTAGCCATTGGGGATGCTGTCCGAGCAATTGTACGCGAACGGGTGTGCCTGATGGGGTGAAACCGCCCTGATAAAGTTCAGGGCAAAGACGATAAAACACTTTGTGAGGTAAGAGTTGATCGACTACTCGTACAAATTCGGAAATGCATAAATCATAGTCATTAACATCGGTAAGTAATTGGCGAACAAGGGGATCGAGAACCCCTTGCATTGGCGCTAGAATAACACGCATAATGGCTATTTAACCCAAGAAGTGATCATTATTTCCAACCTTTAATTTTACAAATTAAATCGTAAGCGGCTTGAATTTGTTGGGCTTTTTCTTTTGCCATTTCCATCATTTCTTCAGGTAATCCTTTAGAAACTAATTTATCTGGGTGATGTTCATTCATTAAACGACGATAAGCACGTTTTACAGTTTTTTGATCGTCGCTGTCATTAACACCTAATACTTTATATGCATCATGGATAGTTGGGCCGGATGATTGGCTTTGGCGATAGCTATTTTGTTGATAGCCTTGCTGTCTGTGTTGTTGATAGCCACCTTGTTGTTGGTAATAACCACCACGGGTAAATTGCTGTGAGGCGTAAACCATAGCAAGCATTTGCTCAAATTGCATGCGTGATAGTCCTAATTCTTCAGCAACAACAAATAGCACCTCTTTTTCATTTTCATGCAAATGCGCATCAGCAAAGGCTGCTTGTACTTGAATTTCAAGAAACATACGTAATAAGTCACTACGTTGTCCACAACCTTGGCGAAATTCTCGGATCACTTGGCGAATAGGGAAATCTGGCTGTTTACCTCGATTAAATGCCGCTTGCGCTAATTGACGACTTGCATCATCAAGGCGCATTTGTTGCATTAAATTGGTCGCTAGTTGGATATCCCCTTCCGTCACACGCCCTTTCGATTTACTTAAATGCCCTAATACGGCAAAGGTTGTTTGCAAAAATAAGTCTTGGCGAGTCAGTGTTTTTTTAAAGAAGCTTGAAGTGACACTACCTAAAGTATAAATTTTTTTATCTAATAAATGACCTAAGAATGCGCCAGCAATCGCGCCAAAAAAGCCACCAAAGCGATAACCAATGATGACACCTAATAGCTTTCCGATAAAATTCATATTGTTCTCCGAGTATATAATTAAGGGGAGATTACCCCCCCTCTGATTTTATGCAACCTTTGTTGGGCGTGAGGTTAGCGATCGCCAATCAATACGGATTCTAACGCAATGGTAATCATTTCATTAAAGGTGACTTGACGTTCTTCAGGGGAAGTTTGTTCACCTGTACGGATATGATCGGATACTGTGCAAATACTTAGTGCTTTTGCACCAAATTCAGCTGCAACACCGTATATTCCGGCCGCTTCCATTTCTACACCTAAGATACCGTATTTTTCCATAATATCAAACATTTCCACATCTGGTGTATAGAATAAATCTGCAGAAAATAAATTACCTACACGTACAGCGATACCTTGTGCTTTGGCGGCTTCTACTGCAGCGGCGGTCATATCAAAATCTGCGATAGCCGCAAAGTCATTGTCTTTGAAGCGAATTCGGTTCACTTTTGAATCCGTACATGCCCCCATACCAATAATAACATCACGTACTTTGACATCTTGACGAACGGCACCACAAGAGCCTACACGGATAATTTTTTTTACACCGTACTCCGTAATTAATTCTTTGGTGTAAATAGAACAAGAAGGAATGCCCATGCCATGTCCCATAACAGAAATTTTACGCCCTTTGTAAGTACCCGTATAGCCTAGCATATTACGTACGTTGGTAACTTCCTCGACATTTTCTAAAAATGTTTCAGCGATATATTTTGCACGTAATGGATCCCCTGGCATCAAAACAACATCAGCGAATGCACCGACAGGTGCGTTAATATGTGGAGTCATATTTTTTCCTCTTTATTTGTGTCTTTAACATTTAAATAATCGTTTTGCCGTAATCCATTGGTGATAAATCCAAATAATTTGCGATAGTTTGTCCAACATCTGCAAAGGTTTCACGACGGCCTAAAAAAGTTTTTGGCACATTGGCCCCGTATAATAACACAGGAACGTGTTCACGCGTATGGTCTGTGCCAGTCCATGTAGGATCACAACCATGGTCTGCGACGATAATTAATAAATCTTCACCTTGAATTAACTTCAGTAATTCCGGTAGGCGGCGGTCAAAATATTCTAATGCAGCCGCATAACCCGCTACATCTCTACGATGCCCAAAATCGGAATCAAAGTTAACAAAGTTAGTGAAAACGATAGTGTTTTGTCCAGCACGTTGTATTTCAACAAGTGTTTTATCAAATAATTCTTCTAATCCTGTAGCTTTGACTTTATGTGTGATACCCGTATGAGCATAAATATCAGCGATTTTTCCAATAGAGACGACTTCTCCTTGCTTTTCTTCAACTAATTTTTGTAATACGGTGGCTGATGGTGGTTCAATAGAATAATCTTTACGATTACCTGTGCGCTGAAACTCACCCGCTTTGTTGCCTATAAAAGGACGCGCGATAACGCGACCGATATTATATCCCTCTAATTCTTCACGTACAATTTGGCACAATTCATAGAGTTTTTCTAAGCCGTAAGTCTCTTCATGGCAAGCAATTTGAAATACAGAATCAACAGATGTATAAAAAATCGGTTTGCCGGTTTTCATATGTTCTTCACCTAGCTCATCAAGAATCACTGTCCCTGAAGAATGGCAATTACCTAAATAACCAGGAATGCCAGCTTTTTGTACAATACGTTCTAAAAGATCAGCGGGAAAACTGTTTTCATGTTCAGGAAAATAGCCCCAATCAAATAAAACAGGTACTCCTGCAATCTCCCAATGTCCTGATGGGGTATCTTTACCAGAAGAAATTTCTTTCGCATAAGCATAGCCCCCAATGAGTTCAGGTTGAGGCTCAAAACCGGCGGGTAATTCACCGCAGGATTCTTTGGCTGCCAAACCTAATCCCAGTTTGGAAAGATTTGGTAAATTTAGTTTGCCACTTCGGCCTTTTTCATTCGCTTTGCCTTCAGCGCAGCGTTGTGCGATATGGCCTAAGGTATTTGCGCCTTTATCACCAAATTTTTCAGCATCATCTGAATAACCAATACCGAAAGAGTCTAACATCATAATAAATACACGTTTCATCTTAATTTCTCCTTAAGCGATTTTTATAGGCAAACGTTTCCGTTGGCCTAATACAACAACACCATGGCAAGCCATGGTGTTTTGAAAAGTTCAATATTTCCTCGATTACGCTAATATAGCACCACTTAAACCGATAAATAAACCTGCAATAGTTGCGCTCATTAAGTTGGCTAATGAACCAGCGATGACGGCTTTTATCCCTAAACGTGCAATATCTCCACGACGATTAGGAGCCATACCGCCTAATCCTCCAATGAGAATCGCGATAGAGCTAAAGTTAGCAAAACCACATAGCGCAAAGGTAATAATGGCTTTGGTTTTATCACTTAATTGTACCGCACTTTCAGGGCTAAGATATTTTGAAAATTCCAAATATCCGACAAACTCATTCACAGCAAGTTTAATTCCGAACATTTGTCCTGCTATTGCAGCTTCTTCCCAAGGCACACCAATGACCCAAGCTAATGGTTTAAAGATCCAACCAAGAATTAATCCTAAGGATAATTCAGGGTAATTAAACCATGCACCAACGCCCCCTAAAATGCCATTTAATAATGCAATAAGCGCAACAAAGGCGATTAACATAGCACCAACATTTAAAGCTAATTGCATACCAGAACTCGCTCCAGCTGCTGCCGCATCAAGGATATTAGCTGGCTTTTCTAAATCGACTTTTTCAATATCGTCATTAAATACCTCAGTTTGTGGGTACATAATTTTAGCAAATAACAACCCAGCAGGTGCAGCCATAAAAGAAGCGGCAATTAAATAGGTTAACGGAACCCCCATACCGGCATAACCAGCCATAACAGATCCAGCAATAGAAGCTAATCCACCACACATGACTGCAAATAATTCAGACTCGGTCATTTTGCTAATATAAGGTTTGACGACTAGAGGCGCTTCTGTTTGTCCAACGAATATATTCGCAGCCGCAGACATTGACTCTGCTTTTGATGTCCCTAACGCTTTTTGTAATGCGCCGCCAATAATACGAATAATCCATTGCATAATACCAATATAGTAAAGCAGGGAAATAAGAGCAGAGAAAAAGACGATGATAGGGAGTACGCGAACCGCAAAGATAAACCCTTCACCACCAAATACCTCAAACACTTTGTCGGAAGCTAAGCCACCAAATAAGAATTTCACCCCTTCATTACCATAGGAAATGACATTACTTACACCATTTGCCATCGCTAATAAAGCATCACGGCCAGCAGGTACATATAAAATAAATGCGCCGATTAAAATTTGAATTAATAATGCACCGCCAACGGCTCGAATACTGATGGCTTTGCAATTATTAGACAGGAGTAAAGCAATGATTAACAAAATAACAATGCCGAGTAGGCTCATTAATATATCCATAGACACCTCAATATGGGATAAAATTGGAAATAAAATTTTTTCGCAAGTTTACCGCTTTTTTTGCAAAAAATCTTTATTAAATGTCAAAATTGTGAACGCAATCGTTTTTATGCGAAAATGATATGGATTATAAAGGAAATCTATTAGGGATACAGGTTGATTTTTATCTATGATGAGCATAGGATAAAACAACATGACCTCTTTATTTATACTCAATCTTAAACCACGATAAAATATGACAGCAAAACAAGGTGTATTACCACAAACCAAATGGACAGCCGCACATCAATGGAGCCTAGAATGGAATTCATTGCAGATGTTGCTGTTTTCTCTTTGTTTGGCTGGATTTGGTGACGGTTTATTGGTGCTTGCGAATTTAGGCTCATCTCCTTGGACGGTATTATCACAGGGAATTTCGGTGCAAACAGGCATGAGTATTGGGTGGGCATCATTTTTAATCAGTGTCATCGTGATGTTACTTTGGTTCCCTTTGCGCTTAAAAGTCGGGCTAGGAACTATTTTAAATATTATTTTGATCGCATTCGCACTTGGATTGACTGTGGCATTTTTACCCGCGCCGACGACATATTGGGGAAAAGGGACATATATTTTATGTGGTTTAATTGCCTTTGGTGTCGGTACCGCGTTGTATTTGACTTGCCATATGGGAGCAGGGCCCCGTGATGGATTGATGGTCGGATTATGTCATCGGTTTCAATTAAAAGTCGGTATTGTACGCACCAGTCTAGAAGTACTTGTGTGTTTACTTGGCTATCTACTCGGAGGCACAGTCGGGATCTCAACGTTGATTTTTGCATTATGTATTGGTTGGATCGTTGAAATTGTGCTACGTGTCATAAAATTATAATTTGCTTTGTATATTACCTTTACTTTTATTGTTGCACTACTATAATAGTGCAAAAGTAAATTTTATATGGAGTAAGTTATGGCTCAACCTATTAAGCAACCTTCCCTTTTAAATGGTGCAATGATTATTGCTGGAACAGTAATCGGTGCCGGTATGCTGGCCAATCCTACGTCGATGTCCGGTGTATGGTTTTTAGGTTCTATCGCTATTTTGATTTATACCTGGTTTTGTATGACGACTTCAGGATTAATGATCCTTGAAGCTAATCTACATTACCCGACAGGGGCTGGTTTTGATACGATTGTGAAAGATTTGCTTGGTCAGGGATGGAATGCTATTAACGGATTGTCCGTCGCTTTTGTGCTATATATTTTAACCTATGCCTATATTACTTCTGGTGGGGGATTAACAGAAGGGTTTATCAACAGTTTATTGAGTAATGAACAAAGTGCGGTCGAAATCGGAAGAGTTTCTGCCTCATTGATTTTTTGTTTAATTATTGCTGCTTTTGTATGGTTTTCTACAAAAATGGTTGGGCGCTTATCTGTTATCTTGATTGTTGGCATGATCATTGCTTTTTTGTTTTCGACTACAGGATTATTAGGCGCTATCAAAATAGACGTATTATTGAATACCATTGCGCAAGGTGAACAGGAATATTTACGTTATGCTTTGGTCGCTTTTCCAGTATGTTTGGTCTCATTTGGTTTTCATGGAAATGTGTCTGGCTTAGTTAAATATTATCATCGTAATGGTAAGCGTGTTATGCAGGCTATTTTCATTGGATCAGGTTTGGCACTGGCCATTTATATTCTTTGGCAATTTGCGGTACAGGGGAACTTACCACGTTCAGCATTCGCGCCCGTGATCGCGAAAGATGGTGATGTCGCAACATTGGTACAAGCGCTAGGGCAATATGTGCAAACAGATTATATTCAAGTCGCGTTGAATTTCTTTACTTATTTTGCAATAGCCAGTTCTTTCTTGGGAGTCACGCTCGGATTGGCAGATTATATTGCCGATTTATTTAAATTTGATGATAGTGCATTAGGCCGTACTAAAACGGTTATCGTGACATTTTTACCTCCTTTAATTTTAAGTTTAATATTCCCTTATGGATTTGTGAGCGCTATTGGTTATGCAGGATTGGCCGCTACGATTTGGGCCGCGATTGTGCCGGCTTTATTGGTTAAAGCGAGCCGTGAAAAATTTGCACAAAGCCAATATCAGGTCTATGGCGGTAATTTTATGATTTATTTTATTATTCTATTTGGGGTAATCAATATTGCTGCTCAAGTGGGAATGAAATTAGGTATCGTGCCAGTATTTACAGGGTAATACATGACACAGAGTATTTACGATAGCGATGGCTTTTTCGATTTATATCAAAAATTACGTGCTAACCCCATCAGCTTGAATGAAATTGTTGAAAAGCCCACGATGTTGAGCTTGTTGCCGGATTTGCACGGCAAAAAATTGCTCGATCTTGGTTGTGGTACTGGTGAGCATTTAAGCCTTTATTTGCAGCATGGAGCCATGTTTGTGGCGGGGATTGATTTATCGGCGGCGATGTTAGCTAAAGCGCGGTCGAATTTAGAAAAGTTTTCTCAAAATCCACCGCACTTTTTGTTGCAACAGTTGGATATGGGCGATTTAGCTCAACTTGACGCAGGGGAGTTTGATGTCATCACAAGTTCTTTTGCCTTTCATTATGTGCAGGATTTTCCGAAATTATTAGCGGATATCAAAAGCAAATTGAAGCCTAACGGCATATTGATTTTCTCACAAGAACACCCGATTGCGACAGCACATAAACAGGGAAGTCGTTGGGAAAAAGATGAAAATAAACAACAAACTGCGTATCGACTTAATCATTACCGAGACGAGGGAGCGCGCGAGCGAAATTGGTTTAAGCAACCGTTTAAAACTTATCATCGCACGGTTGCTACTATCATAAATAATCTTGTTCAAACTGGTTTTCAAATCGAACAAATCGCCGAACCCATGCTTGCTGAACAACCTCAATGGCATAACGAGTTTAAAGATTTACAACATCGACCGGTATTGTTTTTTGTAAAAGCAAAATTGGGTTAGAAAAATTTTATTAAATTTTATAAAAAACGCTTGCAATCATTTGCTTGATTTAGTATTTTGAATTCAGTCTATTTTTTAAGGAAAAAACATGAATTTATACCGCACTTCTCACCATCATCACCATGATACCTGATTATCTTTCGGGCGTTTGGTGTTGCTTGGAAGATAAACCTTCCGAGTGAGTGAATGCGATATAAAAGCCACACAGAAAAATCTCTCGGAAGCAATTTCGGGAGATTTTTTTTATAACAAATATACAGGAAATAGGGGACATAATATGACAGATCGTTTAAGAATCGCACTACAGAAAAAAGGCCGTTTAAGTAAAGAGTGTACTGAGTTGCTTAGCCAATGCGGTGTAAAAATCAATTGGAATGAGCAACGCCTTATCGCTTATTCGGAGAATATGCCGATTGAGATTTTACGCGTGCGTGATGATGATATTCCCGGTTTAGTATTTGACGGTGTAGTCGATCTTGGGATTATCGGGGAAAATGTATTAGAAGAGGAAGAACTCGGCCGTATTGCTGCAGGTGAGACTGCTAGCTATCAAAAATTACGTCAATTAGACTTTGGTGGCTGTCGTTTATCCCTTGCGATTGATCGTGATCGTCCTTACAACGGCATACAAGATTTTGCAAACGCACGCATTGCCACCTCTTATCCAAACTTGCTTAAACGCTATATGAAAACGCAAAATGTCCCTTGCAAAAGCACCTTACTAAACGGTTCGGTAGAGGTCGCCCCGAGTGCAGGCTTAGCTGATGCGATTTGTGATTTAGTTTCATCAGGGGCAACATTAGAAGCAAATGGCTTAAAAGAAGTTGAGGTAATTTATCGCTCGAAAGCCTGCTTAATTCAACGTACCGAGCCTTTGGAAGCCGAAAAACAGGCACTCGTTGATAAACTGCTCACCCGTATGCAAGGCGTTTCCCAAGCACGCGAATCCAAATATATTATGTTGCACGCTCCAAAAGATAAATTGGCACAAATTACCGCTTTACTACCTGGAGCAGAGAACCCAACCATTCTACCTTTAGCACAGGACGACACCCGTGTTGCAATGCACGTTGTAAGCCAAGAAACCCTGTTTTGGGAAACAATGGAACAACTCAAAGAAATTGGGGCAAGTTCGATCTTAGTCCTACCGATTGAGAAAATGTTGGGGTAATCAATATGTAGGGCAGGCCCTGTGCCAGCTCGCAAACCAAATAATAAACGGGCGGGCACAGGACCCGCCCCTACAAGTGGTCAAAAAAGGAAAAAATATGCAAACCCTCATTTGGAAAAATCTGACAGAACAACAACGTAAAGAAGTGCTGACTCGCCCTGCGATTAGCTCATCAGTAAATATCCAGCAAGTAGTAGAGACGATTCGAGAAAATGTATTGGCGAATGGCGACAAGGCGTTATTTGAACTAACCGAAAAATTTGACAAGGTGAAATTATCCAGCCTTATTGTTACAAAAGAAGATATTGAGCAAGCTGCCAATCGTATTTCAGCAGAGCTAAAACAGGCTATTCAAAATGCCTATCGCAATATTGAGACCTTCCACGCTGCTCAAAAACCACAGCCTATTGAAGTGGAAACCCAAGCCGGTGTGAAATGCGAAGTTGTTACTCGCCCAATCAACAAAGTGGGCTTATATATCCCGGGTGGTTCTGCCCCTCTCTTTTCAACAGTGTTAATGTTGGCAATACCCGCCAAAATTGCAGGCTGTCAAAAAGTGGTACTTTGCACGCCACCACCAATTGCCGATGAAATTCTCTACACCGCTAACCTGTGTGGTATTGATACGATTTATGCCGTAGGCGGTGCACAAGCGGTTTTTGCCATGTCATTTGGTACAGAAACGGTAACAAAAGTGGATAAAATTTTTGGGCCGGGTAACGCCTTTGTTACTGAGGCAAAACGCCAAGTTAGCCAATTTGGTACGGCGATTGATATGCAAGCTGGGCCATCAGAAGTCTTAGTGATTGCGGATAAATTTGCCGATCCTGATTTTGTCGCCAGCGATCTGCTTTCTCAAGCAGAACACGGAGCAGACAGCCAAGTTATATTGGTAACAGACAGCCCAACCTTAGCAGAGGCGACCGAGCAAGCAATTGAACGCCAACTTGCAACATTACCGAGAAAAGAGACTGCTTGCAAAGCCCTTGAACATAGCCGAATTATCATCGCTGATAACTTACCGCAATGTGTCGAAATCAGTAATGCTTATGCACCAGAACACCTTATTGTACAAACCGAAAACCCACGCCAACTATTGCCATTATTGGACAATGCAGGCTCAATTTTCTTAGGGGCTTATTCACCAGAAAGTATGGGCGACTATGCGAGTGGCACTAACCACGTATTGCCAACTTACGGCTACTCTCGCACAAGCTCAAGTTTGGGCTTAGCCGATTTCAGCAAACGAATGACTGTACAAGAATTAACCCCACAAGGGTTTAAAGATCTCGCAAGAACGGTTGAACTCATGGCTGCTGCTGAACAGCTAGAAGCCCACAAACAGGCGGTGAGTATTCGGTTAGAAAAAATTGAAAAATAATCTGTAGGGGCGGGTCCTGTGCCCGCCCGAATATTCGATATGCTTACGGGCGGGCACAGGACCCGCCCCTACAAGGATAATAAATATGCAAATCTCACAACTCTCTCGAAAAAATGTTCAAGCCTTAACGCCCTATCAATCCGCTCGCCGACTTGGAGGTAAGGGCGATGTGTGGCTAAATGCCAATGAATACCCGACCTCGCCAAATTTTGATTTATCTGACCGCACTTTTAACCGCTACCCCGATCCGCAACCTCAAGCTGTGATTGAAGGCTATGCTCGTTACGCAGGCGTGCAACCAGAAAATGTGTTGGTCAGCCGAGGCGGTGATGAAAGTATTGAGTTAATTATTCGAGCGTTCTGTGAGGCAGATGATTTCGTATTATATTGCCCACCGACTTATGGAATGTATGCGGTCAGTAGCGAAACGTGCGGTATTTCCGCAAAAACCGTCCCCCTCACTGCCGATTTTCAATTAGACTTAACGGAAATTGAGAAAAATCTTGAGGGCGTAAAAGTCGTATTTGTTTGTAGCCCAAATAACCCAACAGGTAATCTGCTTAAGCGGTCTGATTTGCTCAAACTTTTGCAAATGACCCAAGGTCGAGCCATTGTGGTGGTGGATGAGGCCTATATCGATTTCTGCCCAGAAGCAAGCCTTGTAACAGAACTGAAAAATTATCCTCATCTCGCCATTATTCGTACCCTTTCCAAAGCCTTTGCCTTAGCAGGCTTACGTTGCGGTTTCACGCTTGCCAATGAAGAGCTGATTAGCGTACTACAAAAAGTGATCGCCCCTTATCCATTACCTGTTCCTGTCGCTGATATTGCCACCCAAGCCTTATCATCAGAAGGGATAGAGCAGGTACAATCTCGTATTACGGAAGTATTAACCAATCGCCAGTGGCTGATTGAGGAATTAAGCAAATTATCAAATGTGGTACAGATTTTCGATAGCGAAGCTAACTATATTTTAGTGAAATTTACCGATGGTCAAAAGGTTTTTCAAACCCTATGGGATCAAGGCATTATCTTACGCGATCAGCATAAAGCATTGGGGCTTGCGAATTGTATTCGGATTACGATAGGCACGAAAGACGAAATGGAAAAAACGATGAATGCTATAAAAACAGTCTGATGCAGAGCATCAGCACTATGCGTAACCTAGTACGAAGTGCTAGGATATGAGCAAATACCACGCACTAGCATGCGTGGTTACGCATAGTAATGTCGCTCTGCGACACCTAAGGAGCAACGATGAGCTACACTAGAAATATCTACCACATTATTTTCCGTACAAAATATGGCGTGCCGAGTATTGTGGAAGAAAATGAAGCATATCTTTATCGCTACATTTGGGGCTTTGTGAGAGAGCATCAATCGGTACTTTATCGAGTGAATGGAATGCCCGATCATCTTCATCTTTTGGTAGAGCTTCACTCTACGCTTAGCGTTGCTGAATTTGTGCAGAAATTAAAAACGACAACCCATAAATGGATTGATGAAAATAAACATTTATTTCCTGAATTTTATGCTTGGTCACGGGGATATTGCTCTTTGACTTATTGCGAACGAGATAAAGAAAAAATCATCAATTACATCAAAAATCAAAAAGAACATCATAAAACACAGAATTTTATTGATGAAGCCAAATTCCTACTAACCGAAGCAGGAATTGAAATTAACGAAGAATTTTTTGAAAAAGACTTATAGCGATACAGCATCTGACATTACACAGGAGAACCAAATATGCAACCAACCTTATTTATCGACCGTGATGGTACGTTGATTGATGAACCGAAAACCGACTTTCAAATCGACAGTCTTGAAAAACTCAAGCTAGAGAAAAATGTTATCCCAGCCTTGCTAAAATTACAAAAAATCTACCGCTTGGTGATGGTAAGTAACCAAGACGGCTTAGGCACAGCTTCGTTTCCACAGGAAGATTTTGACAAGCCACATAATGCGATGATGGAGATTTTCCGCTCGCAAGGCATTGAATTTGATGATGTTTTGATTTGCCCACATAAGCCTGAAGATAATTGCCAATGCCGTAAACCTAAAACGAAATTATTGAAAAATTATATCGATAAAAACTTATTCGATCCCGACCGCTCTTTTGTGATTGGCGACCGTGCAACCGATGTACAACTGGCAGAAAACCTTGGCATTCAAGCATTACAATATCACCCCGAAAAATTAAATTGGGATCTAATCACCGAAAAATTGCTCGCTCTGCCTGTTGCCAATAATCACAATGCCCCCCGCTATGGAGAAGTCGTGCGTACGACCAAAGAAACGGATATTAAGGTACAAGTCTGGTTAGATGAAGCTGGCGTAAACCAAATTCACACAGGTGTCGGTTTTTTCGACCATATGCTCGATCAAATCGCCACCCACGGTGGATTTAGAATGAATGTCTCTTGCAAAGGAGATTTGCATATTGATGAACATCACACCGTTGAAGATACCGCCCTCGCACTCGGGGCGGCACTCAAACAAGCGATTGGCGATAAACGCGGTATTCAACGCTTTGGCTTTGTGTTGCCTATGGATGAATGTAAAGCAGAATGCACAATGGATCTCTCGGGACGCCCTTACCTGAAATTTAAAGCGAAATTTAAACGGGATAAAGTAGGCGATTTCAGCACCGAAATGACCGAACATTTCTTCCAATCTCTCGCATTTGCAATGATGGCAACCCTGCATTTAAAAGTGAAAGGCGACAACGCTCACCACCAAATCGAAAGCCTGTTTAAAGCCTTTGGACGTACATTAAGACAGTGTATTCGGGTAGAGGGGAATGAGTTGCCGAGTAGTAAAGGAGTGTTGTAACCCTACACTGATGTATAGGGTTATGCATAGTGCGGTTGCTCCGCAACCAATATAACTAACTTGTCGCAGAGCGACAGCATTATGCGTAACCTAGCACGCAAGTGCTAGGAAAAAAAGTAAGGTTAGAGTTTGCAAAGTTTTTGGGATATTTGACCGCTTGTATGAGGGCTATAAAATGTATTTTGAAAGAGATAGAATTGAATTACCGGAGAACGCTGTTCAAGGAAATCAAATTGATATGGATTGGTTAAAAACAGCAACTCCAGAAGAACAATATGAAGCTTTGTATCAATGGTTCACAAACCAATATGAAGATCCAGCAGAATCTTTGCCCTATGTATCTCAAGAAGGGGGATATATTCCCATACATGGTGCACTAGTTGATCCATTTGATGAATTCTGGGAATTTGGTGATATTGTTTCAGATGAAATTATAAATAATGTAGCGCAAGAGCTATATGATATAGCTGGTAATAAATGGTCTCCTGTTCCATCTATTGATGACTTTTATGAGATTAAAGAAACTGCACTTGATAGGTTTGAGTTAAGAATAGCAAGAGCTTTTGATTTGCTGAATATAAAAGATGATTTTTTAATTAAAGCTTCTGTATTCAGTTTGTTAATTACTGCTTTTGAAACCTATTTATGGGAAATAACCAAGGAGTATTTGAGTAATGATAAATTAAATTTAGAAAGTCATTTAATTAATAATTTAGAAGCATTTGAGAAAAAAATGTCATTAGCCGATATTTATTTTAAAAGAATTGATGTAAAAAAAGAGTTGTATGATTTGTTAGATAATAAAATTGTATGGCATAACATTAAATCATTAACTCCCATTTTGGCTAAAGGATTTGTGATAGATCCATTACCTGATTTTGGAAATATTCAAAAACATTTAGATAAAAGACATAATATCGTTCATAGATTTGGTATGAATATTGATGGGTATGAAATGCCTTTAACTAAAGAAGAAATAGTAGAGTTAAAAACTGATTTAACTCTTTTTGTTTACGAATTAGAGCAAAAGATTAGTGATAGATTAACTTCATTGTAGGATAAAAAATGACCAATCTTACCATCATCGACACAGGCTGTGCAAACCTGTCATCTGTAAAATTTGCATTCGACCGTTTGGGTATTCAGGCGGAAATTAGTCGTGATTTAGACAAAATCAAATCGGCAGACAAGCTATTGCTCCCCGGTGTGGGGACAGCGGCGGCAGCGATGAAGATTTTGCATGATCGTAACTTGATTGAAACAATCCAAAATGTTACTCAACCCATACTTGGGATCTGTTTAGGTATGCAGCTTATGACTGAATTTTCCAGTGAGGGAAATGTACCGACCTTAAACCTCATGCAAGGCAATACGCAACCGCTTCCAAATACAGGCTTGCCATTGCCACATATGGGCTGGAATAAGGTACATTACGAGCAAGATCACCCGCTTTTCGCAGGGATCGAGCAAGACAGCCATTTCTATTTTGTACATAGCTATGCCGTGTTGCCAAATAAGCATACTATTGCCACCTGTGATTACGGTGTGCCATTCTCTGCTGCATTACAACACAGTAATTTCTACGGTGTGCAATTTCACCCTGAACGTTCTGGTAAAGCAGGTTCGCAATTGCTGCGTAATTTTATGGAAAATATTTAATTTTGTGATACTGATCGCAAGCTCTCAACTCTCTGTTTAGTTTAATTTATAGAGAATAATAAGATAGATTGATTTAAACAGACACATTGAGGTATTTATGAATGAAGTAAAATTATTTGAAAATCAGCAGGTAAGATCTATCTGGGACGAAAGCCAAGAGGAGTGGTTATTCAGCATCATTGATGTTGTCGCAATTCTTACTGACAGTACAAAACCACGTGATTATTGGTATCGTGTTAAGAAACGGATGTCAGAAGAAGAACTTGCTGAGTTGTCGACAATTTGTCGACAACTGAAATTACGTTCGACAGACGGTAAATTCTATAAAACTGATGTAGCAGATATGCAAGGCATTTTCCGTATTATCCAATCTATTCCAAGCCCTAAAGCCGAGCCGTTTAAAATGTGGCTAGCTGAAGTGGGTAAAGAGCGATTAGATGAAGTAGTCGATCCTGAATTAATTATTGATCGAGCATTACAAACCTATTTACAAAAAGGCTATTCACGAGAATGGATTAACCAACGTTTACAGGCAATTCAAGTGCGTAAGGAATTGACTGATGCTTGGCAAGATCACGGTGTAAAAGCAGGGAGAGAATATGCTATTTTAACAGATGAAATCACCCAAGCTTGGAGCGGAATGAAAACCAGAGAATATAAAAATTTTAAGGGATTAACAAAAGAAAACTTGCGAGATAATATGTCCACAACGGAATTAGTCTTAAATATGTTGGCAGAAACGGCAACAAAAGATATTACTCAAATTAGCCACCCTCAAGGTCTAGACGAAAATCGCAAAGTGGCTCAACGAGGTGGAAATGTTGCGAAGATTGCTCGCCAAAGTTTAGAGCAAGAAACAGGGCAATCAGTTATTACCCAAAAAAATGCGATTGATTTTGCACAGCTTATTCAGGCGGTAAATCAAAAAACGAAAAAATAGAAATAAGAATACACAATAGGAAACACAACAATGAAACACTCAATCATTATTCCAGCCCTTGATTTAATTGATGGACAAGTGGTTCGTTTGCATCAGGGGGACTATGGCAAGCAAACCAATTATTCTTCTAATCCGACCGCACTTTTTGCCGATTATGTGGCACAGGAGGCGGAGCAATTACATTTAGTCGATCTCACTGGAGCAAAAGATCCAGCAAAACGTCAAACCAAATTGATTGGTGAGATTATTCAGGCGATTGATTGCCCTATTCAAGTGGGCGGTGGTATTCGCACCGAGCAAGATGTAGCAGATCTATTAGCGGTGGGAGCAAATCGTGTGGTGATTGGCTCAACAGCAGTGAAAGAGCGAGCAATGGTCAAAGGCTGGTTTGAGAAGTACGGTGCGGAAAAATTCGTGCTAGCGTTGGACGTAAACATTGACGCAAGCGGTCAAAAAATCATTGCAATTAGCGGTTGGCAAGAGGCAAGTGGCGTGTCGCTTGAAGCGTTAATTGAAGAATATCAAGCAGTTGGATTACAACACGTCCTTTGCACCGATATTTCCCGTGATGGCACATTAGCTGGCTCAAATGTGGATCTCTACCGTGAAATCTGTGCCAAATACCCTGAAATCCAATTCCAATCATCAGGGGGGATTGGCTCGCTTGCCGATATTGAAGCATTAAAAGGCACAGGCGTGGCAGGAGTAATCGTTGGGCGAGCTTTGTTAGAAGGTAAATTTAGTGTAACGGAGGCAATCGAATGTTGGCAAAACGGATAATTCCGTGCTTGGATGTAAAAGACGGGCAGGTGGTCAAGGGAGTGCAGTTTCGCAATCACGAAATTATCGGCGATATTGTACCGCTTGCAAAACGCTATGCGGATGAAGGGGCGGACGAGCTGGTTTTTTACGATATTACCGCTTCGAGCGATGGGCGTACGGTCGATAAAAGCTGGGTACAACGCGTGGCAGAAGTGATTGATATTCCTTTCTGTGTGGCAGGTGGGATCAAAACGGTTGCCGATGCAGAACAGATTTTTGCGTTTGGTGCGGATAAAATTTCGATCAATTCACCTGCCCTTGCCGATCCCGACTTAATTTCTCGTCTTGCAGATCGTTTTGGTGTGCAAGCGGTTGTGGTTGGGATTGATAGCTGGTTTGAGCAAACTACGGGCAAATACTGGGTAAACCAATACACAGGCGATGAAAAACGCACTCGTCAAACCAACTGGCAAACCCTTGATTGGGTACAAGAAGTACAAAAACGTGGTGCAGGGGAAATCGTGTTAAATATGATGAACCAAGACGGAGTGCGTAATGGCTACGATCTTGCCCAATTAAAAGCAGTGCGTGAAGTGTGCAACGTACCGTTAATTGCTTCAGGCGGTGCAGGGGAAATGCTACATTTTAAAGAGGCTTTTGAGCTTGGTGTAGATGGGGCATTAGCGGCAAGTGTGTTTCATAAGCAGATTATCAATATCAGCGAGTTGAAGGAATATCTCGCAAAAGAAGGTACGGAAGTTCGTAGATAATTGTAGGGGCGGGTCCTGTGCCCGCCCGAATAAAAGTATGTTTATGGGCGGGCACAGGACCCGCCCCTACAAGATTTAACAAGCGGTCAAATTTTAGGAAAAATATGCAAACAAAAATCAACTGGCAAAAAGTCGATAACTTACTTCCCGTTATTGTACAAAATATCCATACAGCTGAGGTGTTAATGCTTGGTTATATGAACCAAGACGCACTTGCTAAAACCCTTGAAGAAAGACGAGTAACGTTTTTTTCTCGCACTAAAAACCGTTTATGGACAAAGGGCGAAACGTCAGGGCATTTTCTCAATGTGGTGGATATGAGTTTGGATTGCGATAACGACACCTTACTGATTTTCGCTGATCCCATTGGTGAAACTTGCCATACTGGGGCGGAGAGTTGTTTTCACCAATTTGAACAACAAGCAGTTCAAAATGGCATATTTTTTGCCAAATTAGAACGTATGTTGGCAGAGCGTAAAAAAGCTGATCCAGAAAGTTCTTATACCGCAAAACTCTATGCTAAAGGCACGAAAAAAATTGCACAAAAAGTCGGGGAAGAAGCGGTAGAAACAGTGATTGCCGCCATCTCAAAAGACAAGGAAGAATTAGTCTCTGAAACCGCTGATCTGCTTTATCATCTCACGGTTTTATTACACGACAGTAATTTAGAATGGGCAGATGTGATGGCAAAATTACAGGAACGCCACCAAGGGATTGGTTTACACCCAGAAGGGTCAAATAAATAGAAAAAAAAGAGATGAACGTCAAATTCATCTCTTTTTCAATTATGCGATTCCTTTGTGTCTTAATAAGGCATCTAAAGTCGGTTTACGCCCTCTAAAGCGTTCAAATAATACCATAGGTTCTTCACTACCACCGCGTGTAAGAATCTCATCTAAGAATGATTTACCTGTGGTTTGATTAAAAATGCCTTCTTCTTCAAAGCGAGAGTAAGCATCCGCAGATAAGACTTCTGCCCACAAATAACTATAGTATCCAGCAGCATAGCCACCAGCAAAAATATGGCTAAAGTTGTGCGGTGTTCTTGCCCAGTCTACACCTTTAATCACCGATACTTGTGTTTTTACATTACGTAAGGTATCTAAAATTTGATTGGCTTTTCCTGGTTCATAATGATGATGTAAGCGGAAATCAAATAGGCCGAATTCTAATTGACGTAATACAAACATCGCAGCTTGGAAATTTTTGGCTTTGAGTAATTGAGCTAATTTTTCTTTTGGTAGTGGCTCGCCTGTTTCATAATGCCCTGAAATAAAAGCGAGAGCTTCTTCTTCCCAACACCAGTTCTCCATAAATTGGCTTGGTAGCTCAACCGCATCCCAAGCAACACCATTAATACCAGCAACTTCTCCCACATCAATTTGTGTCAACATATGATGAATACCATGCCCAAACTCATGGAATAGAGTAGTGACTTCATCATGAGTAAATAAAGCAGGTTTATCGCCAATAGGCTTGTTAAAGTTACAGGTTAAATAAGCTACTGGGGTTTGAATAGAACCATCTGTTTTTCGTTTGCGTCCAACGCAATCGTCCATCCACGCGCCACCACGTTTATTTTCGCGTGCATATAAATCTAAGTAGAAACTACCACGTAGCGTATTTGTCTCATCAAGCAAATCAAAGAAACGCACATCTTTGTGGTAAGTATCCACATCAAAACGTTCGACAGCATGAATATTAAAAATGCGTTTGACTAATTCGAATAATCCAGCAAGCACCCGATCTTCAGGAAAATAAGGACGAAGCTCTTCATCATTTATCGCAAATAGATGCTGCTTTTGTTTTTCGCTATAAAAGCTAATATCCCAAGCCTCAAGTGCGGTCACATTTTCAAAATTTTTGCAAAACTCAGTTAATTCAGCTAACTCTTTTTCACCTTGAGCTTTAGAGCGTGTGGCTAAATTCTCAAGGAAATCTAAAACTTGTTGCGGTGTTTCAGCCATTTTGGTAGCAAGGGATAATTCCGTATAAGTGTTAAAATCCAGTAATTTTGCTAATTCTACTCGTAAGTTTAGGATTTCTTCCATAATGGACGTATTATCCCACTTGCCGGCATTAGGGCCTTGTTCAGAAGCACGGGTTACAAATGCGCGATACATTTCTTCACGTAATGCGCGGTTTTCACAATAAGTCATTACAGGCAAATAGCTTGGAATCTCGAGGGTGAAGCGATAACCGTTTAAACCTTTGCTCTCTGCAGACAATTTGGCTGCGGCAAGCGCTGATTCAGGTAAACCGACTAATTCATTTTCATCTTCAATAATTTTTTCCCAACCCATTGTTGCATCTAAAACATTATTGCTGAACTGGGAATTGAGCTCGGAAAGGCGACTGACAATTTCGCCATAACGCTGTTGTTTTTCTGTCGGTAAAGAAATTCCTGACAATTTAAAATCACGCAGACTATTTTCAATGGCTTTTTTCTGTGCCACAGAGTAATGCTCAAACTCAGGGCTATTTTTTAGTTGCACATAAGCATTATACAGCCCCTGATGTTGTCCCACCCATGTTCCGTATTCGGATAAAAGGGGTAAACAAGCTTGGTAAGCTTCACGTAGTTCAGGGCTATTTTTCACCGCATTGAGATGTCCCACCGGTGACCAGGCTTTATTTAAGCGATCATTAACTTCGGCTAAAGGTTGGCAAAAATTTTCCCAAGTAAAGTGCGGTGTATTTTTTAAGAGTTTTTCTGTAGTTTCACGACATTCTTGGATTAATTGCTCAATAGCGGGTTGGATATGTTGTGGCTCAATTTTCGAAAATTGGGGTAAATGGGTTTCGGTAAGTAATGGATTTGACATGATTTTTCCTTATAAACTTAATGCGAATAGGGTTGGCGTATCGTTCACGCCTGTAATGAAAACAACATGTGGTCTGAATTGACTAAATTCAAGAGGAAATATTATTTATTCATTCATGGGTATAGACATCTGCCTAGCACGCAACACCATGCTAGGCAAAATATTTTTTGTTTTCTGATAAGGGGTCAACTGATTAAGCAATTTTTTCTGCACGATATTGGCTGATTGGATTAGCAATGACATGGCGAGCTTCTATCAGTTGTAACTCATAGGAGCCAATATCATGGGTAATTTGCATGACATCATTTACCGCATTCGCCGTATGTTCAAAAGCCTCTAAATCTGATTTGCCATTGAGTAAATTCGCTAAAAATACGCTCGCGGTTAAATCACCAACACCAACAGGATCGCGAGAAAAATCATGTAATGGACGACTTAAATGCCACATACCTTGTTCGTTAGCCAATAACATTTCAAATTGTTTTGGATCTTTGCCAACCTTGCTCAAATGTTTTACTACAACGGTTTTTGGCCCTTTAGCACGAATAGCTTCTACGGCGGCTAACGCTTGTTCAAAATTTTCGACAGTTAATCCCGAAAGCTCACGTAATTCCACTAAATTTGGCGTAGCAAGATCAGCGGCTGGCAGGGCAATATCAATTAATCCTTCTTTTACACCATCAGCCACAATACAGCCTTTATCAGGATGTCCCATTACAGGGTCGCAAAGATAGATCGCATTTGGGTTAATTTTTTTAATTTTTTGAACCGTATTAATAATTTCTTGCACTTGGTCGGAAGAACCGATATAACCCGATAAAACCGCATCACAAGACTTTAACGCACCGATTTCATCAATACCACGTACAATTTCACCAATTTGCTCTTTAGGAATGACCATACCGGTCCACTTACCATATTGAGTGTGATTAGAGAATTGCACGGTATTCAGCGCCCACGCGTCTACACCAAGTAGTTGCATAGGGAAAATTGCGGATTTATTTCCGGCATAACCATAGACAACATGGGATTGAATAGAGAGTACGTTTTTCATATTTATTCCTTATTATTGTTGTTATATAAAACAGAAAAGTGCGGTCGTTTTGACCGCACTTTTTTGAGAACGACAAAATTTAACAATAGCCGTAACTCATTAAACGTTCGTAGCGACGATCGAGTAAATTTTCTTGATCTAATACATCTAAATCTGCCAAATCTTCGAGTAAGCGTTGTTTTAAATTCGCCGCCATCTCATCAAAATTACGGTGTGCACCGCCTAATGGTTCTTTGACAATATTATCAATTAAGCTCAACTCTTTTAAGCGCGTGGCGGTGAGTCCCATCACTTCAGCGGCTGTTGAAGCTTTTTCTGCGCTTTTCCATAAGATCGAGGCACAACCCTCAGGCGAGATAACAGAGTAGGTGCTGTATTGTAACATATTGACTTTGTCACCCACGCCAATAGCTAACGCACCGCCAGATCCACCTTCGCCAATGACAGTACAAATAACAGGCACGGTCAATGTTGACATTTCTCGTAGATTTCGCGCAATCGCTTCCGATTGACCACGTTCTTCCGCACCGACACCAGGATATGCGCCAGGTGTATCAATAAAAGTAATAATTGGCAGTTTAAAACGTTCAGCCATTTGCATTAAACGTAAGGCTTTGCGATAGCCCTCTGGAGCAGGCATACCAAAATTACGTTTGACTTTATCTTTTACCGTACGGCCTTTTTGGTGTCCAATAACCATCACTGGACGGCCGTCTAGACGGGCTAATCCTCCAACAATCGCTTTATCATCAGCAAATGCACGATCACCGGCTAATTCTTCGAATTCAGTAAAGATACGCTCAATATAATCAAGGGTATAAGGTCGATTTGGGTGGCGTGCCATGCGTGAAACCTGCCAAGCATCTAAATCAGCAAAGGTTTTTTTCGTTAATTCCTCGCTTTTTTTCTGCAAGCGTGCGATTTCATCATCTAAATTGATTTTATCATCTTGGCTTGCTACAGAGCGCAAAGATTCAATCTTCGCTTCAAGCTCTGCAATAGGAAGTTCAAAATCTAAATATTCTTGGCTCATTCTTTTTTCCTAATAAAAAATTTATTTTCTTACCGCACTTTAGCAAGATTTTGCTTTAGGGGCAAACTTCATCGGGTATTTTACGGCTTTTTTCACAAAAAATCAGGCTTTTTGATGAATTTTCCTTGCGACAGCAGTCTGATTAAACCAGTTTACATAATCAAACTGATCGTAATATTTTTGGCCAAACCAGCCAGCGTATTCAAATAAGTCTCCTACTTGTCCTTGCGCCTCAAATCCTTTTATATAAAAAGCGGAAGAAAACTCAGGATAGGCTTGATGAGTGAAGACAACTTTGTTTGGAAAAGGCAGTTGATCAAAAGCTTGTAAATCTTGGTAAGTACAACCGTCGCGATCTGTCATCATAATAAATAAATTGTCGTCATTGATCCGAGCGCTACGCGTATACCATTTCTCTTCGGCTTCTTGAATAGAATGGTAATGCATAAAATGTATGGAAATATCCTCTAGTTTGGCGATGGGATAAGGGCTTTCTTGCTCAAAATTTAATTTAACATTTTGATAATATGGGATATTTTGTAAATAACGAATAAAGTCTTTAGGTGTGAGATATAGATTCACAAAAGGAGAATGAAATTTTTGCCCTAAATCATGCAAGATCAACGCTCCATTACAATTACTGGCGAGCAAGCTCATGTCTTGATTATTCAAGCGTTGTTTATTGGACGAATTGATCCTATGGCGGAAACAATGGTTAATCAAGCGTTTAATTTTATGCAACATAGCTCATGGTTAGACAATAAATAATAAACAGTTTAGCATAAATTTATCCTTTTTCAGAAATGTGATTTCGTGAAATAGTTCACAGTTTATGAAGGGTTTTTCGATTATAGTATGATGAGAAATTTTATCTAATGGAGGAAATATGAGAGAAGAAATAAGCCCTAAGATGTTGATTGCTGGAACCGTCTCTTTGGTTTGTGCAGTCATTTTCTTTGGCGGTTTTGCCAAAGATTTATGGGGAGGCATTTTTGATTTTAGTAAACTCACGGGGCAATTTCCCGACTGGTTGAAAACATCAGGGGGAATGAGTGCAAAAGGTGGATTCTTATTTGCGCTCACCCTTGTGCCAAGTGTGATGTTAGCGTTGGGTTTTGTGGCTATTTTTGAACATTACGGGGCCTTAGCTGCGGCTTCAAAATGGCTCAGTCCGATTTTAAAACCATTAATGGGGATTCCCGGAGTATGCTCCATTTCTCTGATTGCGAGCACACAAAGTACGGATGCAGGTAGCTCAACGACTAAATTTTTGCGTAATGAAGACAAAATTACGCATAAAGAATTGTTAATTTTCTCGGCCTTTCAATTTAGTGCAGGGGCATTGTTAACCAATTTTCTTTCATCTTTTGCGCCGCTTTTACAAGTGAGTGATCAGTTTGGGAATGTCGCACCTGTTTCTATCGCGATGTGTTTGGGCGTGATTTTTATATTTAAGATTTTTGGCGCAAATTTAATGCGTTTATATGTGAAAAAATTTGTAAAAGAGGATGAGGCAGAAGTATGAGTGAACAAATAAAAGAGAAAAAATTAATTACTGATATTTTTGTGGAAGGCGCAAGAAAAGGTTGGAATATTGCGGTTCATAGCACCATTCCTAATGTGTTAATGGCATTTGTCATTATTTACATTTTAAATGCCTCAGGCCTGTTAAAATTATTAGGAGAATATGTTGGATTTATCATGACCCCATTGGGTTTGCCAGGTGAATCTATTGCTGTCTTTTTAGCGGCATTTTTAAGTTGGGGTGGGGCAGCTGGTGTGTTGGTGGCTTTAGTACAGGAAGGCACATTAAACGCACAACATATCGCCATTTTATTACCTGGTATGGCCCTTGTGGGATCAACCGTGCAATATATGGGACGTATTTTAGGCGTATTAGGCGTACCCGGTAGACATTATCCGGTTTTATTTGGCATTTGTATTGTGAATGCTTATCTTGCTATGTTTGTTATGCAGTTTTTGGTATAGGAGAAGAGCATGCGCAATGAACAATTAGATATTTTTTTAGCAGAACTCAAAGAATTAACGGAAATCGAAAGTCCGAGTTATGCTTTAGAAGGGGTGAATCAAGTTGCTGATTGGTTTATTCAAAAAGCGGAAAAACTTGGCCTATCTCATCAAAAAATCCCTATGGCAACCGATAAAGTCACCGATTGTTTGCTAGTGAGTAATAATTTAGCCGCTGAACAGTATGATATTTTATTTGTCGCTCATATGGATACGGTATTTCCAGTGGGTTCAGGAAAAGATGTGCCATTTACTCGACAAGGAAATCACATTAATGCTTTAGGCATTATTGATGACAAGGCCGGTGCTTTATTGGCGTTTTATATAGCGCAAGAGCTAGATTTGAGCAAATATAATATCGCCATTTATTTGAATTCTCATGAGGAAATCGGATCGCTGTATGCGAAAGAGAGTATTCGAGAATATGCTAAAAAGTCGCGCTATTGCTTTGTGATGGAGCCGGCTCGCGAAGATGGTTCAATGGTTGCCACCCGTAAAGGCATGGTCACTTATGATATTGAGTTTCATGGCGTTGCCGCACATGCAGGGAATAACCCAGAGCGAGGACGATCAGCGTTAGTTGAAGCCGCAAATTTTATTGTCGCATTTTCTAAACTTAATGATTTTGAAGCCGGACATACCTTTAATTGTGTGATGACCAATGGTGGCACGGCACACAATGTGATTGCGGATTTTGCCTCACTGACCATTGAAATGCGTTATCGTAAACCATCGTCTGTTGAGTTTTTTGAACAACAGCTGAAATCCATATTGGAAAATCCGCTGGTGGATGGGGTGACAGCGAAAAAAAGATTGGTCAATGATGAAGCGCCAATGATAGATGAAGAGTATTTACCAAAATTAAAATTGTTATTTGATGAAGCTGGAAAAGAGCTCGACTGTAAAATCAGTTGGGTTGATGCAGGGGGAATGAGTGATGGAAATATTGCCGCTTCTGCAGGTTGTCCAACCATTGATGGCTTAGGGCCTACAGGCGGTAATATGCATGCGAAAACAGAATATTTAGTTGTAGATTCTGTTGTGCCTAAATGTAATTTGGTGTTAAAAGTGATTGAAAAGCTATTTAATAAATAACGGTGTCTCAGACCGCTGGCAAACCCAGTTAAGGATAAGGGCGTATTGCACGCCCTAAAAGAAATAACGTTTTGCTCACCTAATCAAGACGTTCTAATAAAGGCTTTATCTGTTCAGTTAATGTTTGATATTCAGCGAGAAGATTCCAAATTGCATCTTGTGACAACACACTATAATTGCCCTTTGTGTCAATTTGAAAATGATCCGCAGCATCATAATATTCTAGCCACTTTGGATTAAAATAAAAATCACAAAGAGTTTGCATTCTTTGAGTCGCCTCACGCCAGAGTTCCACACTATTTTCAAGGGCAGGAAGCAAAGCCATCAAATGACCATACTGATCTTGCATCTCTTGGATTTCCTGTTGTGTATCCATTGTTCCCCTCTTATGCTAAAGAGTGGCTAAATCGCGTTTTATACTGCAACAGCGTGGCTTTATCAATTGCAAATACACCATCTCCCCCATGTTCAAATTGCAACCAATTAAAGGGAACATCAGGGTATTGTTCAATTAAATGCACCATACTATTTCCTACCTCGCAGATTAACACCCCATCATCACTGAGATAATCAGCCGCTTGGGCCAAGATACGTTTAACCAGTATTAAACCATCTTCACCGGCTTCGAGTGCCATTAGCGGTTCATGACGGAATTCATCGGGCATATCGTCAATATCTTCCGCATCCACATAAGGCGGATTCGTCACAATTAAATCATATTGATCTTGTGGCAACTGCTGGAAAAGATCCGATTGTAATGGAATAACGCGATGGGTTAAGCCGTAACGTTCAATATTCATTTCTGCCACATTTAAGGCATCAACAGAGAGATCCACCGCATCAACTTCGGCTTCTGGAAAACGATCTGCACAAGCGATAGCTATACACCCACTGCCTGTACACATATCTAAAATGCGTTTAGGTTCAGATTTGATTAAACCGGCAAACCCCGATTGGATTAATTCCCCAATTGGCGAACGTGGAATTAAAACACGTTCATCAACATAAAATTCCAATCCGCAAAACCAAGCCGATTGTGTTAAATAAGGAACGGGCGTTCGATCTTCAATACGTTTAATCACCAAATCAATCAATCGTTCTTTTTCCGTTTGTGTCAGGCGCGCATCGAATAAATCGGAAGGCGTATCTAAAGGTAAACGTAGGGCTGTTAATACTAATTGCATCGCCTCGCTCCAAGCATTATCTTGCCCATGTCCGTAAAATATATCGGCATGGTTAAAATTGCTATAAGTCCAGCGTAAGTAATCTTTAATGGTATGGAGATCTTTGTCGACTAAATCGACATCCACATATTCAGACATAATTATTCCTCTAAATAAGATCCAGTGATCTTAACATAAGATGCTATTTATAACATATTTGAGTCAATGAGTGTTAGCATGTTATAGTGAGGCATAGACTAAATTATCTATTATCTAATTGAGAAAACACTATGCTAGATGCGGAAGATATTGCATTATTTCGAGAGTCGATTAAAGGCACTAAAAAACTAACACAAAATACCTTTGTGCCACCGAGAACCGTGAATGTAAAGAAAAAAGCAGAGATTCGAGAAATTCGAGAAAAACAAGACACATTGTTTTATTTTTCAGATGAATATGAGCCACTTCTAAATGATGAAAGTGCGGTCAAATATTTAAGAGAAGGTGAAGATTCTTATATTTTAAAACAGTTACGACGAGGTGATTTTTCACCAGAGTTATTTTTAGATTTACATGGTCTAACTCGCGAACAGGCAAAACAAGAACTTGCCGCATTAATTCAAGCTTGTGAAAGCGAACATGTCTATTGTGCAAGTATTATGACCGGCTACGGAACCTATACACTCAAGCGCCAAATCCCTCGCTGGTTAGTTCAACACCCCAAAGTAAGAGCATTACATCAAGCGCCAAAAGAATGGGGAGGAGAAGCTGCGATTTTGGTATTGCTAGATGTTTAATTGAGCCAGTTATTTGATTTCTTTTTTAATGAACATTTAAATGAACCTAAATGTTCATTTCCCACCTAAAAATTATTGTTCCGTCACATTATTCCTCTCTAAAAGCCAGTATAGTGCTTGTGATGAAAAATATTACACAAAACGAACGGCAACTTTTTATTTTAAAGCTCTTAATGGAAACGACACATGTGATTCCTACGGAATACATGGCGAAAAAGTTTGACGTAACGGCAAAGACGATCAGACAAGATATTCACAAATTAGAACAACAAGGATTATTAACCCGTGTACGTGGCGGAATTATCAAAAAATCAGGTATGAATCTAGATTTCCACGAGATTCAATCTTTATTTTTTCAGGATTTCGATCCCGATGTGGCAAATATTTACCGGGAACATATCCATAAAAACTTATTAAGCAAGAATACAGTTTTAATTTTAGGCTCATTTAACATTGATATTGCCGTCAAAATTTCGGATTTCCCTAAATTGGGCGAAACAATTTCAAGCCAAAGCAGTAATTATATGATTGGTGGAAAAGGGATTAACCAAGCCCTTGCCATTGCGGCAAATAATATGCCGGTAACCTATGTTGGAAAAATTGGGCAAGACCAGTTTTATCAATATGCAAAAAAATATTTAAACAGCCACCGTCTGATCAAAGATATTATTTTTGAATCGTCAGAATCACCAACAGGGCTAGCGATTGTATTGGTGAGAGATGATGGCGAAAAACAAATTATCGTCAATAGCGGTGCCAATAAAAAAATTCATTTAGAAGATATTTATGCTATTGAAGAAGAGATTAAACAAGCTGAACTGATTTCGTTACAAATGGAAAATAATTTAGAGGCAATTTTAGCCGTCGTCCAAATCGCACAGCAATATCAGCGAAAAATCGTATTGGATCCCACGCCATTTGTACCAGAAATTTTAGATATATTGACCGCACTTTATTTACTCACGCCCAACCAATATGAGGCAGAGCAATTAACGGGGATAGCCATTAGCGATGAAAACTCGGCATTACGGGCGATTAATATATTGCATGAAATGGGCGTTCCTAATGTTGTGCTAACGTTGGGTGCACAAGGAGCAATGGCTTCTACAAATGGGCGCGTGCAGAAAGTGAATGCTTATAAGGCGGTAGTGAATGATAAATCAGGCGTGGGAGATGCGTTTAATGGTGCATTATTAGCACGTTTAGCATTGGGCGATGATTTATTTACAGCGACGGATTATGCCGCCGCATATGCGGCATTATGCGTAGAACGATTTGGGGCTTCTAATATGCCTAAAGGGCATTTGGTCAAGCTTAAACAGCAACAATCTATAGCGAAATCATAGATTGAGTATTCCTTCCTACATAAATGAGGTGAACGATGAAAAAACGCATCAGTAAAACACTATTAATCAGCACAATCTTTGCATCTTCTGTGGTAATGGCGGCTTATCCTGAAAAACCAATCACCCTTATTGTGCCTTGGGGAGCGGGCGGTAACACCGATACGATTGCGCGCTTAGTCGCGAAAGGATTACAAGAAGAATTAGGAACCAATGTCAACGTGGTTAATCGTACGGGAGGAAGTGGCGTAGTTGGGCATAATGCCATCAAAGTTGCCAAACCAGATGGCTATACCTTAGGTGTGCTAACCGCAGAAATTGCGTTAATGCGTCATCAAAAAATGGCGGATCTCGGTTATCAGGATTATACCCCGATCGTACGTTTAGCAGTGGTAAATGGCGGTGTACAAGTTGCTAAAAATTCGTCATTTAATCACATTAACGATTTATTACAGTATGCGAAAGACAATCCAGGCAAGCTAAAAGCCTCCGGTAGCGGTTTAAATTCCATTTGGCATTTAAACTTATTAGGCATATTAAAAAGTGCGGGTTTACCCAATGATGCAATCAAATTTGTCCCTGCTCAAGGCGCAAGTGCGGCACTACAAGAACTGGTATCAGGCGGCGTGGATCTTATCACCTCTTCACCAGGGGAAGCCAAAAGTATGACAGATGCCGGCATGGTAAAACATCTGGCTATCACCTCAGAAGTAAACGATCCTTTATATCCGGATGTTCCGGTCTACCAAGAGGTCACGCCATATAAATGGGCATTATACGGTTGGAATGTATTAAGTGCGCCCAAAGGCTTGCCACAGGATGTGCAAGAAACTCTTGTGAATGCCATGAAAAAAGTCTATGCCAAAGGCGAATTACAAACATTTGCCAACAAACAAGGATTTGGCGTAGGGGAGTTATATGGCCAGCCCCTAGAACAATTTATGGCGAGTGAGGAGGCGAAGTTTGGAGAGTTATTGTCTTCTCAATAATATTTGATGATTTATTGACGTGAGGATACCCGTTGCTAACAACGGGTATAACAAGATGGTTAGATTATTTACCCCTTTAATTTTATGTATCTTTGGCCTATTTATCGCGAGTTATAGCTATATAACCTATGCCGATTTTTCAGCCTACGGCGCTGCATTTTATCCCACCATTATCGGGTGTTTGGTTGCGTTATTTTCGCTAATGGATTTTGTGATGGAATTAAAAATCAGACATGCTTATGTGGTGCAATCCATCAACCTAAATCACCAGTTAAAAGCAGTGGGATTTGTGTGTTTCGCCATTGTATTTTATATCGTTTTCTCCGAACGTATCGGTTTTATTCTTACAACCGGCTTGATATTAATATTGATGGCCTTGCCATGGGTGAAAAAAAATAAAATATTGACCGCACTTTTCTTAATGTTGGTAAGCGCGGCTATCTACGGCGTATTTGCACAAGTATTACAAGTCGCACTGCCAACGGGCGCATTATTTGAATAGGAATGGATTATGGATATTTTAGTCAATGCGCTAGCTTATATTGATCTAAACGCGATCATCGCCATTATGCTGGCCGGATTATTTGGTTTATTTGTCGGCGCAATTCCGGGTCTAACAGCAACTATGGCTGTTGCGTTAATGGTACCTTTTACCTTTTTTATGGAACCCATACCCGCATTAGCCTTAATGATTTCTGTTGGCGCGTCTTCCATTTATGCGGGCGATATTCCCGGTGCGTTATTGCGTATTCCCGGTACACCAGCATCCGCAGCTTATGTCGACGATTCTTATTTATTAGTCAAACAAGGTAAAGTCAATCGCGTATTGGGATTAGGCTTAACCAGTTCTGTGATTGGCGGCGTGATAGGCACGCTAATCTTGGGGTTAGCCGCGCCGATGTTGGCTCAATTTGCCCTAAAATTTAGTTCATTTGAATATATGTGGTTATCCTTATTAGGACTAAGTTGCGCAACCTTAATCGCAGGCAAATTTATTATAAAAAGCCTATTAACCCTATTATTTGGTATTCTCATTTCAACCATTGGCTTTGATGAGTTTACAGGACAACCGCGCTTTACCTTTGGCTTGGTTTCACTGTATGAGGGAGTCAGTTTTATCCCGGCTATGATTGGGTTATTCGCCATTTCAGGGGCCATAGAATATTATGCTAATCGCAATAAAACCGAGAATCTCTCGACAATTCCAGCGCTACAAGAAAAAGCCGGATTAAATATTTTTAAAGGCGTGGGTTCAGCACTAAATAAACGCAAAGGCAGCGTGGCGCGCAGTAGCATTATTGGCACATTAATTGGGGCGTTACCGGGAGCGGGGGCAGATATTGCAGCATGGATCTCCTACGCCATTTCTAAAAAATTCTCCAAAACACCTGAAAAATATGGAAAAGGATCCGAAGAAGGTATTATTGATGCCTCAAGTAGCAACAACGCCAGTTTAGCCGGAAGTTGGATCCCATCATTAGTGTTTGGCATTCCGGGCGACTCAGCGGCCGCGATTATTATCGGCGTACTGTATATGAAAGACATGCAACCAGGGCCATCATTATTTTTATTTCAGCCTGAGAAATTATATGCAGTCTTTATTATCTTCTTATTGGCAAACCTTGCTCTTATCCCCTTAGCCCTCATTGTGGTGAATTTCTTAAAAAAGATAATTCAAATTAACAAAGATATTCTCTACCCCATTGTGATCATATTTAGCATCGTTGGCGCTTACGCCATTAACAACTCAATGGAAGCGGTTGTTGTTATGCTAGTTATGGGCGTTTTAGGGTATTTTTTACAAAAAAATCATTACCCAATTTCACCGATTATTCTCGGTATGATCTTAGGTCCAATGCTAGAACGAAATGTATTAGCCTCACTCACAAAATCAGATGGCAACTTAATGGCCTTTGTCGAGCGTCCGGTGTCTGCAGGATTAGCGATATTCTTCTTACTGATTGTGATGCTACAAGTATGGGGCATAATCAAAAACTTTAAAGCACAACATTAATATATAGGTGACAATATGAAAACAATTCAAGGCATTATCCCAGTTATGTTGACCCCATTTCAGGCTAACCATGAAATTGACTATGATGGATTACGCGACTTAACCGATTGGTATATCCACAATGGTGCAGATACCTTATTTGCCGCATGCCAATCTAGCGAAATCCAATTTTTAAGCTTAGAAGAAAGGATCAAAATAACCGAAACCGTACTTGCGCAAACAGCAGGGCGAATACCGGTTGTGGCTTCGGCACATGTTGGCCAAAGTTTAGATGAACAAGTGGAAGAACTCAGCGCGATTTATCAAACCGGCGTAAATGCAGTGATTTTAATTACCAACCGATTAGATTGCCATAATCAAGGCACAAAAGCCTTAAAAACACATTTTGAACAACTGCTCGCGCGCCTACCAAGTAATATCAAATTGGGATTATACGAATGCCCCGCGCCTTATCGTCGCTTATTAACTGATGAAGAAATCCGCTATTTTGCCGAATTTGATAATATGCTCGTGTTAAAAGACGTCTCTTGCGATTTAGAGACCATAAAACGTCGTGTCGCATTGACCCAAAATAGCAACTTAACCATCGTCAACGCCAATGCCGCTATCGCATTTGAAGCCATGAAAGCCGGATCGGAAGGATTCTCAGGGGTATTCAATAATATTCATCCCGATCTTTATGCGTATTTGTATAAACATAAACACAGCAAAGATCCGATGGTACAAGAACTCGCCCATTTTTTAGCCATTTGCGGCGCCGCAGAAAGTTTTGGCTATCCAAATATCGCGAAATTAATGCACACCAAAATCGGCACATTTAAATATTATCATTCCCGCGTGATGCAAGAAGAGCTACTTACAAAATATTGGGCAGTAGAAGCATTACTGGATCACATCATGCAAGCCTCTAACATTTTTAGACAGAAATTAAAATTAACTCCCTATTCTGTAGCGGGATGATCCTA
>NZ_PHHA01000005.1 GCF_002795425.1 Conservatibacter flavescens | reverse complement strand
AAAGGCGATACCGGTGCAACAGGCGCTGCTGGCCCTCAAGGTGAGAAAGGCGACACAGGCGCGACTGGTGCAGCAGGCCCGCAAGGCGAAAAAGGCGATACCGGCGCAACTGGCGCAGTTGGTCCACAAGGCGAGAAAGGCGACACAGGTGCAACCGGTGCAGCAGGCCCGCAAGGCGAGAAAGGCGACACAGGTGCAACCGGTGCAGCAGGCCCGCAAGGCGAAAAAGGCGACACCGGCGCGACTGGCGCAGCCGGCCCGCAAGGTGAGAAAGGCGACACCGGTGCAACGGGTGCAGCCGGCCCACAAGGTGAGAAAGGCGACACCGGCGCAACTGGCGCTGCAGGTCCGCAAGGAGACAAAGGCGATACCGGTGCAACTGGCGCAGCCGGCCCACAAGGCGAAAAAGGCGATACAGGCGCAACGGGTGCAACTGGCGCAGCCGGCCCGCAAGGCGAAAAAGGCGATACTGGTGCAACTGGCGCTGCAGGTCCACAAGGAGACAAAGGCGACACAGGCGCAACGGGTGCAGCCGGCCCGCAAGGCGAGAAAGGCGATACCGGTGCAACAGGTGCAGCAGGCCCGCAAGGTGAGAAAGGTGATACCGGTGCAACTGGCGCGGCAGGTCCACAAGGCGAGAAAGGTGATACAGGCGCAACGGGTGCAGCCGGCCCGCAAGGCGAAAAAGGCGACACAGGTGCAACTGGCGCAGCTGGTCCACAAGGTGAGAAAGGCGACACCGGTGCAACTGGCGCTGCCGGCCCGCAAGGAGACAAAGGCGATACCGGTGCAACTGGCGTAGCTGGCCCGCAAGGTGAGAAAGGCGATACTGGCGCAACAGGCGCAGCTGGACCACAAGGTGAGAAAGGCGACACCGGCGCAGCTGGACCTCAAGGTGAGAAAGGTGATACCGGTGCAACTGGTGCTGCCGGCCCGAAAGGAGACAAAGGCGATACTGGCGCAACTGGTGCTGCCGGCCCGCAAGGTCCGAAAGGTGATCAGGGCGATCAAGGTCCTAAGGGCGATACTGGTGCAACTGGTGCTGCTGGCCCGCAAGGTGAGAAAGGCGATACAGGCGCAACTGGCGCGGCAGGTCCACAAGGTCCGAAAGGCGATCAGGGCGATCAAGGACCTAAGGGCGACACCGGCGCAACTGGCGCAGCAGGTCCGCAAGGCGAGAAAGGCGATACCGGCGCAACTGGTGCTGCAGGTCCGCAAGGTGAGAAAGGCGACACAGGTGCAACCGGCGCTGCTGGCCCGAAAGGTGATCAGGGCGATCAAGGTCCTAAGGGAGATACTGGTGCGGCTGGACCTCAAGGGCCACAAGGTGTGGCTGGGACTTCAGTGGAAACCTATTTCCATGTGAATACCGGCGACGTAAGTCAGGCAGCGGGTAATCCGAATAGCAATCTAGGTCCAATAGATAGCAAAGGTGGCGCAACAGGTGTGAAAGCCATTGCGATTGGTGTAAATGCTAAAGGCACAGGAGAAAGTACTGTGGCAGTGGGCAATGGCGCTAAAGCGACGGGTGCGTTTGCGGTGGCTATCGGACAGTTTGCCGATGCTGAAGGCGCAAATAGCGTGGCCTTAGGACACAACGCCAAAGCCAGTGCAAATTCAGTCGCATTAGGTGCTAACTCAACTACCCAAAGCACGGCGACTGATCAAACCGCAGGAGCTGGCCGTTATGAGGGTAATGACATATTGAAAGAGCTGAATAACGGCATTGCGCAACTTGCCGGCGCAGAAGCTTCTGGCGTGGTGTCAGTGGGCGATGTGGGCAAAGAGCGCCGTATCCAAAATGTCGCCGCAGGGAAAGTGAGCAAAGACAGTACGGATGCGGTCAATGGTAGCCAGTTACACGCCTTAGCCTCAGCGATTAAAAATGGTACGGCAGGTCTTGTACAACAGGCTAACCCGACCAACGGCGGCGGCAATAACCCGATTTCGATTGGTAAAGATACGGGTGGTACGCAAATCAACATTACCAATAAAGACGGCGAAAACCGTCGTATAAGTGGGGTGGCAGATGGCGTAGCACCAAATGATGCGGTGAATAAAGGTCAGCTTGACCGTGCATTAGGCGCTGCGAATAAACGTATTGACAAGCTCGATAAAGAAATGAAAGGGGGCGTAGCCAGTGCGGTCGCCATCGCCAGCATGCCACAAGCCTATAAACCGGGTCAAAGTTTAGTGGCTGCGGGTGTGGGGCATTATAAAGGACAATCCTCAATTGCCATCGGCGTAAGCCGCGTAAGTGATAATGGCAAAGTTATCCTAAAACTTAACGGCGGTGCATCACAAAATGGTGATGTGACGGTAGGTGCTGGCGTAGGCTTTGCATGGTAATGAGTTAATGTCTGCCTCTTATGCGTGGTGGTTTGCTGTCGCGCATAGGAGGCGAATAACAGGAGACAATAATGAAAACAAAAAATCGGATTTTATTGCGCCGTTTTGTAGGCATAAGTGCGGTGCTTTTTAGCACAGTTTTTATGGCACAGGCCACAGCCGTTGGCAAGGAAGGGGAAACCTCAAATAAAAGTAGCCTGACACAGAGGCAGATGGATCAAAATGCAGCGTTATTGACCAATTATCAACAAGCCAAAATTGCGATTAAATTTGAGGGAACGATCTCTGATTTTGCGCAACGTTTGGCGGATAAACTACAGGTGGGGTATTTAGCCTATCAGTTTTCCCCTGATGAAGAGATTGTGTTAGAACAAGCGGACTCTCAAAATATTGCGCATTTATTACAACAGGTCAACCCGCAGTTAGAATCCCAGCAATTAGGCTTAGCAGTGATTAATCAACGGGTATTCTTAACTTTAACCGATAAGGCGGTAAATGTGACCCATTTATGGGTACCAGAGAAGAAAAGTTACTTTGGTAATCCGGTGTTTGATGCGCAGGGTGGGGTATCTGCGCCAGATAATGCGATACCGTCCGTACCGAAACAGCTTGAGCCTATTGAACAAACTAGCTCAACACAGTCCGCTGATTCAACGCAGGAAAGAGGGATAATTTCTACAGAGGTGGCAGCAGATGAGGCTTCAACCAAGCCTGACGTTTCAGAGGCAAAGGATACGGGATCTGCTGCTGGCGAGGATACGCCATTTGATGCCCAAGAGATTAGCGAATCTGCTATCCCTGTGTCTAACCTAAGCCCAGAACAACGGGCTAAGGAGCAAAAAGGGATCGAGGACATTCTAAAAGTGAGCCAAGATGCCAAATTGATTGCGCAATATACCCGACGCGCGCAGCCTATTTATGTTGTGCCAGACAAGAAAGCATTACGGTTAGAAGCCATAAAAAGTACGAAAATCAGTACGTTTTTAGTGTTTGAACAAGGCGTGGATGTGAACCAATATGAGTTTGATGGTCGTTTCCAAAAAATTGCCAAACTGGATAATTTAGTGGCGATCTTACATCGCCAGCAACAACCGCCCGCAGTGATTACGGTGATTACGCCAGATAAACAAAAACAACTGATTACTAAAACACGCTAAATGCTAAGGAGTGTGTTATGACGCGTATTTGTTTAAATATGATAGTTAAGAATGAAGGGGGGATTATTCGCGAAACGCTGAACAATATACTTGCGCATATCCCTCTGGATTATTGGGTCATTTGTGATACGGGTTCAACAGATAATACGAGAGAAGAAATCGTCGATTTTTTTACAGCACGGCAAATTCCGGGTGAATTACATCAAGATGATTGGCAGGATTTTGCCCATAATCGTAATTTGGCTTTGCAGCGTTGCGTGGGAAAGAGCGATTATGTATTGATATTTGATGCTGATGACCGTTTCGAAGGGCATATGGAGTTACCGACATTAAGCCATGATATGTATTATTTACAGTTGAGTAATGGCGGTGGTGGGCATGTGACTTATTATCGCGCGTTGTTAGTGAAAAATCATGGGCAATGGTATTGGCGCGGGGTGCTGCATGAATTTTTAGCTCTCCGCCAATCAGGGGATATGAATATCGGTTATATCAAAGGGGATTATGTGGTGGTGTCGGGACGGTTTGGTGCCCGTAGCCAACAGGCGAATAAATATTTGCAAGATGCCCATATTTTGAAAAAAGCCTTTGAGGGGCCGGATGATGAAGATTTAAAACCACGCTATGCCTTTTATTGTGCGCAATCTTATCGAGATGCAGGGCATTATGAGCAGGCAGCCAAATGGTATTTAACACGAATTCAATTGGGACAATGGCGTGAGGAAGTCACTTGTGCTTATGAAAACCTTGGCCAATGTTATGCGGATTTAAATCTGGAAGATAAAGCCTTGATGACCTGGCTAAAAGGTTATGACTACGACCCAACGCGGATAGAGTGTTTGTATTTTGCTGTAAAACACTTAAGACAGCATGGACACTGCCGCTTGGGCTATCAGCTTGCTAAGTTAGCCAAAGCGACACCTTATCCTGAGGAGGACGTATTATTTGTCAAAAGCCGTATTTATCATTTTTGGATCGATTATGAATTATCGATTTGCGCGTATTATGTGCAGGATTTTGCCTTAGGCTATCAATGTTGTAAGCATGTATTGGCGAATAATCCACCTAATAATATTGCCCAGACCACAATCAGTAATTTGAAATTTTATAAACAGCATGCTGCCGAAGATAGTCGGGAAAATGTACAACAGTTACTTGCTAATATACAGCGGGTATTGCCACCTAATCCTTCGACAAGCCAGCAGTTGTTGCTGAACTATTTTAGTCAATATCTTGAATGATGTGATGAATGAAATTAATTAACTAAGGACAAACTTATGAAAAAAATAAATATATTGACCGCACTTTTTGCCATTGTATTAACAGGCTGTGGAAATTTAAGTCAAGTGAAGCAAGATGGCACAACGGATAATCCGGTTTGGCCGACAATTGAATCGGCGGGGATTAATCAGAGTGGTACTCAAGAAGGGATTTGGCCAAATTGGGATAATGTGAATCAAATTGAAAAAGGTATGAATAAAGCCCAACTTTATTATTTACTGGGTGAGCCACATTATAACGAGGGAATGTTTGCCGTACGAGAATGGAATTATGTGTTTAATTATCGTGAGAAAGGCGAACATAAAATTTGTCAGTTTAAAGTGTTATTTGACCATGATATGAATGCACAAAGTTTTTATTGGAAACCGGCCGGCTGTCGTCAGTCAGGTGATAACACGGGAGTAGGGCGCTATGAACTATCTGGCGATTTTTTATTTGATTTTAATTCGGCAAGTTTGAGTGAACAAGGGCGAATGGTGCTAGATAGTATGGTGAATAATTTACATTTACAGGATAAAACGGTGATGGTAGAAGGATTTACAGACCGTTTAGGCAGCGATGCATATAATCGACGTTTATCCCAGCGCCGAGCAGATGCGGTGAAAATGTATTTTATGCAAAAAGGCATGAAAGACTCACAAATCATAGCAGTAGGGCGTGGCAAGGAAAAACAAGTTATTGCCTGTGAACATCAGCAAGGACAAGCGCTAAAAGATTGTTTACGCCCAAATCGCCGTGTTGCGTTGTCAGTATTGTAATTTAAGTAGAAAATCTTGTAGGGCAGGTTTGCCATATTTGGATTGTGGGACGTATGCAATACGCCCCTAATTTCCCTCCCTAACCCCAGCCGCAAAGCGGCTGAACCATGCGTAACCGGGTACGGCTTGCCGTGCCCGGACGATAGGGAGAGGTTTGCCATATTTGGATTGGGGCGTATTGCATACGCCCCTAATTTCTATACGTAACCAGGTACGGCTTATCGTGCCCGGACGACAGGGAGAGGTTTGCCATATTCGGATCGTGGGAAAATTGGTGGTATTTGGATCGTAGGCAGGTTTGCCGTATTTGGATTGGGGGGCGTATGCAATACGCCCCTACAAGGAAATTAAAAATTCCGTTTAAAATCAATTGGTTATATGGTGTAGGGGCGTATTGCATACGCCCCTAATGCCTCTTATTTAGTTCTTCGGTGCTTGCATAAAGCGGAAGAATTCGCTGTTTGGCTTTAATAGCATCATATTATCACCGTTGGCAAAGCTATTCTCATAAGCTTTTAGGCTACGAATGAAGCTATAGAATTCAGGCTCTTGACTAAATGCATCTGCATAAACCTTCGCCGCAGCAGCATCACCTGTACCTCGTAGTTCTTGTGAGGTTTTATTTGCATTAGCAAGAATAAGGGTGACTTTACGGTCAACATCAGCTTGAATAAAGGCGGCTTTTTCTTTACCTTGTGAGCGATGTTCACGTGCTACCGCATCACGTTCCGCACGCATACGTTGGTAAATAGATGATGAAACTTCATCTGGTAAGTTGATTTGTTTCACGCGAACATCAATTACCTCAATACCTAATTCCGATGTGCTGTCTTGTCCGGTATTTAAAGCACGTCTTGCGCCCGCCATTAATTCGCCACGCGTACCAGATACGATATCTTTAATGGTTCTCGAACCAATTTCAGAACGTAGGCGATCGTTGACTTTACGGCGTAATAGATTGGAAGCTTGGGTATAATCGCCGCCGCCAGTTGCGGTATAGAAACGGCCAAAATCGCTAATACGCCATTTGACATAAGAATCCACTAAGAGATCTTTTTTCTCAACAGTTACAAAGCGATCGGCTTGTCCGTCAAGGGTGCGGATACGCGCATCTAATACTTTTATACCGTCAATAAATGGAATTTTAAAGTGTAAACCCGGTTCATAAACAACGACTTTGTTATCCGCATCACGATGAACTTTGCCAAAACGAAGCATGATACCACGTGATCCTTCATAAACCACCACGATACTGGAATATAAAATAGCGATAATAACTAAAATAACTGGGAATAAAAATTTACGCATTAGTTAAATCTCCCTTGACGACCATTGCTTGTATTATTTTCAGTGGTGTGTGGTTGATAAGTAGAAGCCTCCGTTTTCCGTTCTATGGTTTTCGGTGGTTGTGGTGTTGATTCTGGTTCTGTTTGTGGCGCAGGTGTTTTACCACGTAAAATTTGCTCTAACGGTAAAACAGTTAAATTATTGCCATTACCTGAATCCATCATGACTTTTGGTGTATTTGCCATGACTTTTTCCATCGTTTGAATATACAAACGTTCACGGGTTATTTCTGGCGCTGCACGGAATTCTGGTAGTATACGTTGGAAACGTTCTACTTCCCCTTGAGCATCTAGGACAACTTGATCTTTATAAGCAGTTGCTTGTTCAATCATACGTTGTGCTTCACCACGTGCGATAGGCTCACGCTCACGAGCATAGGCTTCTGCTTCACGGATATAACGTTGTTCGTCTTCTTGTGCTTTAATAGCATCATCAAAAGCGTCTTTCACTTCTTCAGGCGGGCGGGCTGATTGGAAGTTTACATCAATCACTTCAAGTCCCATATCATAAGGTTCTATAATTTGATTGAGTGCTTTCCAGGTATCTTCACGCACGACGGAACGTCCTGTTGTTAAAATATCATCCATAGACATGTGACCAATGACATAGCGCAACGCACTGTCTGTTGCTTGGTTTAAGCTGTCGTCGGCATTGGTGACACTAAATAGATATTTCGCCGGATCGTTAACACGGTATTGTACGGTCATTTCCACTTTCACCATGTTTTCATCTTGTGTCAACATTGCGCCTTGTGTTCTTAACTCTTTGACTTGTTCGACGTTAACGGGGATTACCGTGTCAATAAAGGTTGGTTTCCAGTTTAAGCCGGGTTGAACAATAGAGTGTAAATCACCAAAACGCATGACGACACCACGCTCGGCTTCTTTTACCGTATAAAGTCCACTCACACCCCAAACGATTGCACCAATGACGGCAGCAATAGGTAATAATTTTTTAAACCCTACCGGAGTACTGCCTTTTTTATTGCCATTGTTATTGTTGCCACCTAATTTTTTTAATAAGCTACTAAAGACTTCTTCTAAATCAGGTGGATTTTGTTCATTGCGATTTTGTTGGTTATTTTGGTTGTTATTTCCCCAACTATCTTGGGTATTTTGTTTACCCGAATCGCGATTTGAATCGTTGTTATTGTTATTTGAGTTTGGCGAGTGCCCACCACTTTGTCCCGGCTTGCCCCAAGGATCTTGATCTGACATATTGTTCTCCATTGATTAAAGACAGTTTGTTACAGAGTTTAAACAAAATCTTAATGTAAGTCTAACGGTATTTTGGGGCGATTGTATGTGATTTCAAGAGGTTATAATAAAAGGTTATAAATCATGTCGGATTATTATTGCCTATTATGAAAAAATCCTCTTATAATGACCGCACTTTTACATGATTTTAACAAAAGGAACGACTATGAAATTATTAAAAACATTATTATTAAGCGCGGCAGTGGTATTTGGCGCGCAGGCAGCCCACGCTTCTGCTTTGGCTGATAGTTTAGCAAAAACAAAGACAATTCGTGTGGGGACGGAAGGCACTTATGCGCCTTTTACTTTTCATGATGAGAGTGGAAAATTAACAGGATATGATATTGATGTGACTAATGAAGTGGCAAAACGTTTAGGTTTAACGGTGGTATATCAGGAAACCTTGTGGGACGGTATGTTTGCTGGTTTGAATGCGAAACGTTTTGATGTGATTGCAAATCAAGTGAGTGCAACACCTGAGCGTGCTAAAAAATATACCTTTTCTGAACCATACAATGTATCACGCGCGGTCATTGTTACTCGTGAAGATAATAATAAAATTAACACCTTTGCTGATTTAAAAGGGGTAAAATCTGCTCAGTCAGCGACGAGTAACTATACAGAATTGGCTAAGAAAAATGGTGCAGAATTAGTGATTGTTGATAGTCTTGCGCAGAACTTAGAATTAGTTAAACAAGGCCGAGTAGAGGCAACTGTAAATGAACAAATTGCGGTTTTAGATTATTTCAAAAAGCATCCGAATGCAGGGTTAAAAATTGCAGTGAAAAATGATGAGACCATCGGTTCAGTTTTCACTTTCTTACAAGGTAATGAAGATGTTGCTGAGCAATTTAGCAAAGCCCTTGCCGATATGCGTGCTGACGGTACTTTAAAAGCTCTTTCTATTAAGTGGTTTGGCGATGACATCACTCAATAATTTATTGGCACAACTCCCTTTTATGACCGAAGAGCGAGCTGATCTAGCGATCAGCTCGTTTTGGCCTATGTTGGAGGCGACTATCGTTAACACTATTCCGTTGGCGGTATTGTCTTTTATGGGAGGATTGGTGATTGCGACCTTAGTAGCGCTGGTTCGAACCATGCCGTCGAAATCGTTTTTGCACCGAGTTTTGGTGGGATTTTGTCGCGTTTATGTGTCCATTATTCGAGGCACGCCACTTTTAGTTCAAATCTTTATTATATTTTATGGCTTGCCAAGTTTGGGGCTAACCCTCGATTCTTTCCCAACAGCGATTATTGCGTTTTCATTAAATATCGGGGCATATGCTTCAGAAACAATTCGTGCGGCAATTTTGTCTATTCCGAAAGGGCAATGGGAAGCCTCTTATGCGATAGGTATGAATTATCGTCAAGCATTTGTACGGACTATTATGCCGCAAGCAATGCGTGTTTCTGTTCCTCCATTAGCAAACAGTTTTATTAGTACCGTTAAAGATACTTCGTTGGCTTCATTGGTGTTGGTGACGGATTTATTTCGGGTGGCACAAAATATTTCTGCGACCAGTTATGAATTTATTTTGGTATATGGTGAAGCCGCTTTAATTTATTGGATTGTATGCTTTGTATTGTCCTTGTTGCAAGAACGTTTAGAAGTGCGTTTATCTCGCCATATTTAGGATTGTATTATGTTAGACATTAAAAATATTCATAAGCATTTTAAAGGTAATGAAGTACTTAAAGGGATTGATTTATCGATTGAAAAAGGCGAGGTTGTCGCGATTTTAGGTCCGTCTGGTTCTGGCAAAACCACTTTTTTGCGCTGTTTAAATTTATTGGAGCAACCTGATCAAGGCGCGCTACATTTTACGGATGGGAGTTTGGATATTAATTTTGCGGAAAAAATAACTAAAGCTAAAGAGCTTCAATTACGCCGTCGCTCTTCTATGGTATTCCAGCAATATAATCTGTTTCCTCATCGCACTGCGTTAGAAAATGTCATGGAAGGCCCGGTTGTGGTACAGAAGAAGAGCGTTGCGGAGGTTCGTGAGCGTGCATTAAAATTATTGGCCAAAGTTGGATTACAAGATAAAGCCGATTTATATCCTTCACAGCTATCTGGCGGTCAGCAGCAGCGCGTAGGAATTGCGCGAGCATTAGCCGTTGAACCGGATTTGATTTTATTAGATGAGCCAACTTCTGCCTTAGATCCTGAATGGGTTGGTGAGGTGTTGCAGGTATTGAAAATGTTGGCTGCAGAAGGGTGGACAATGATTATTGTTACTCATGAAATGCAGTTTGCGAAAGATGTTGCGGATACGATAGTGTTTATGGATGGTGGGGTTGTGGTTGAAAAAAATAATGCAAAAGATTTTTTTGATCGGCCTCAGCAGGAACGTACAAAGCAGTTTTTGATGCAGACGAAAGCGGTGGAATTTGAAGATTATTGTATCTGATTATGTCATTGTGTGGCGGTTGATATCCTTTCAAATATAACATGTTTAAATAAGAAGAAAAGGGCTTTTTTTAAATTCTGGAAGATAGATCATATTTATTAAATTTTTCATAAAAAGGGGTTGAAAAGTTGGATTCAGATGACTATGTTGTAATTAAGGATTAAATAGAACAGTGATATAGCTGTTCACTAACTTAAGAGGTAAATACTATGACTCTAAATATTACAAGTAAACAAATGGATATTACCCCAGCAATCCGCACTCATATTGAGGAGCGTCTAGCCAAATTGGAGAAATGGCAAACTCAACTAATTAATCCCCATTTTATTTTGAATAAAACGCCAAAAGGTTTCGCAGTAGAGGCTGCAATAGGTACACCATTAGGTGATTTATTTGCCAGCGCAGAGGGCGAAGATATGTATAAAGCGATCAACGATGTTGAAGATAAGTTAGAGCGACAACTCAATAAATTACAGCATAAAGGTGAGTCTCGTCGCGCTAATGAGCGTTTAAAGGATTCTTTTGAATAATAATAGATTATTATTAGATTAAGCCCGATTATTCGGGCTTTTTTCTGCTTGAGTATTTTGATTGAAGCCCCTACAATGCGATTATAGATTTATTTTTAGGAAAACACTATGTCTTTGGATTTGATCGAAATACGCCAACAAATTACACAGATTGATCGTAGTTTATTAAAATTATTGTCGGAGAGACATCGTTTGGCTTTTGATGTGGTTCGTAGTAAAGAGCTCACACAAAAACCACTGCGCGATGTTGAGCGTGAACAACAATTATTACAAGAATTGGTTCAGTTTGCGGAAAATGAGAATTATCAACTAGAAGCCCAATATATTACCCAAATTTTTCAAAAAATTATTGAAGATTCGGTTTTAACTCAACAAGTTTATTTACAAAAAAAATTAAATGCCGAACGAGAACAGAATATTCATATTGCTTTTTTAGGTAAAAGAGGATCTTATTCTCACTTAGCCTCCCGTAATTATGCGACACGTTATCAAGAACAATTAGTGGAATTAAGTTGTGAATCATTTCAACAAGTTTTTGAGCGCGTTCAAAACGGAGAAGCGGATTATGGTGTTTTGCCACTAGAAAACACGACATCTGGTTCGATTAATGAAGTATATGATTTATTACAGCATACGGATTTATTTATTGTTGGAGAACTGGCCTATCCGATTAAACATTGTGTATTAGTGTCCGAGCAAGAAGATTTAAGTAAGATTGATACCTTATATAGCCACCCACAAGTTATTCAGCAATGTAGTCAGTTTATTCAGACCCTTGATCGCGTACATATTGAATATTGTGAAAGCAGTTCTCATGCTATGCAGTTGGTTGCGGGCTTGAACAAGCCAAATATTGCAGCATTAGGGAATGAAGATGGGGGGAATTTATATGGTTTACGCGTATTGAAAAGCGGTATCGCCAATCAGGAAAATAATATTACTCGCTTTATTGTGGTTGCCAAAAATGCGGTTGCTGTTTCGCCACAGATTCATACTAAAACCTTATTACTCATGAAAACAACTCAGCAAGCAGGGGCGTTAGTCGATGCTTTGACCGTGTTTAAGAAGCATAATGTTATTATGACTAAACTTGAGTCTCGTCCTATTTATGGTAAACCTTGGGAAGAAATGTTCTATTTAGAAATTGAAGCGAATACTAATGATCCAGATACGCAACAGGTTCTAGCGGAATTAAAAGAATATAGTACATTTTTGAAAGTATTAGGGTGTTATCCTAGTGAGATTGTGAAACCTGTGGAAATATCATAAGATTCAAATGAGCAAAGCAGGCTATTGGGGCGTAGTATACGCCCCAAATTATTTAATTAACGAGTGATAGCGGAGTGATATCCACCCATTGCACTATATACCGCATTTTCAGCCTGAATAAGATTATATTTGGCATTTAAAATCGACAGCTGTGATGTTTTTTCCGTATTAAGCGCAGTTAACCATTCTCTTAGTTCAGAGACCCCCGCATCATAGCGATTTTTGTAGTATTGGCTAATACGTCTGTCATAGTTATATTTCTGTTGTAGGTTAGCAAAGTTTTGTTCTGCTTGCGTATAAGCAAAATAATTCGTATCAATCTCGTTTAGGGATTTTGTGATTGATTGCTCAAAGTTTAATTTTGCAGTTTCATAAGCCGCTTCAGAAATTTTGACATTCCATTTTACGGTATTCCAGTTTAAGAATGGTAATGAAATATCAATGGTTCCTCCCATAATAGGGGTGTTAAATGCATTGCTGACCTTATTGCCTGCTGAGCTTAACGAGCCGCCAAGTGTAATGCTTGGGAACCAGCTTTTTTGCATGGCTTTGGCATCTTTAAATGCACTTCTTAAACGATATTCATAGGCTTTTACATCTGGTCGGTTAGCAATCGTCGATACTGGAACATTTAAATTTACCCCTGCCGGTTTGACATTCAAAATATTTGGATATGTCACCGCTAATGCATCATTAGGTTTTAAATTTAATAAATCACGTAACGTTTGTTCAGCGGTTTTTTGTTGTGTTTGTAAGCTGATTAAATTATTACGAGCAGAAAGAACAGCCTGTTGAGCTTGATCTGTACTTGCTGCATCTGCTACGCCATAGCGTAATTTATTTTGCATAACATTGTTAATATCACTGTAGTATTTAATGCTGTCTTGAGTTGCTTTGATAGCATCATTCAAATAAGCCAGCTGATAATATGTGGTGATTACGCTGTTAATTAATGATAAACGCGCGGCAGATAAATCTTCTAATGTGGCTTTATGTTCCCATGCTCCTGCGTTTGCGGCATCGGCTAGACGGCGCCAGAGATCTAAAGTATAGCTAACTCCTAAAGTCGCAGAATGAGAAATGGTTGATGTGCCCTGTGAACTGCCTGGCGATGTGCCATTATCATTCAGATTTTTACTTGCAGAGGAACGAGTAGAACCATTAAAAGCTGGTACTAAATTGGCGCCAAGTAAATTAGCGTTATATAAGGCACGATTAACAGCAATGGCAGCTTTTGCAAGATCTTTGTTATTTAATAAAGCTTGCTCAACAAGGCGGTTAAGAGTTGGATCACGATAGAGTGTCCACCAATCTTCATTAACATTATATTGTTTGGTAATCGCTTCATATTGTTGGAAGTTTTCTTCTGTTGTTCGGTAGGAGTCATCAATATTTGCACAACCTACAAGGGCAACAGAGAGCAATACTGCTACGGTAATTTTATTTAAGTTCATAAATTATTCTCTATTTTTTTAGTGGATAAATCATTACAGGTATAAAAGTGCGGTCAATGATTAAGAATTTATTGCACTTTTATACGACTAATTTGTTTAAATTATAACAAAATCTCATTTTTCATAAAATTATTCACGTGCTAACGCTGTGATTGGGTTTAGTTGCGCGGCATTTTTAGCTGGCATATAACCAAATATTACCCCAATTAAGGTTGAACACATCACGGCGGCAACGATAGAAAATGTCGAAAAGGACATCGGAAAATCGCTGATAAAGAGATTGAATATTGCCCCGATGGTTAAGGATAATAAAATGCCTGAAACGCCTCCAATCACACAAATTAAAATGGCTTCAATGAGAAATTGTTGCAAAATATTGTTCTTGCGCGCCCCAATCGCCATACGCACACCAATTTCTTTTGTCCGTTCGGTGACAGATACTAACATAATATTCATAACGCCAATACCACCCACAATCAGGGAGATAAATGCAATCGAAGAGATGAGCAATTTCATTGTCCCGGTTGTACTTTCAATGGTTTGTTTTATGGTGTCACTGTTCATGATAAAAAAGTCTTTTTTACCATGTCGCATGGTTAAATATTCTGTGATACTTTTTTCTGCGACAGTTGTGTTAACATTATCCGTAATTTTTACGGTAATGGAGCTAATTTTATTCCCTCCCGTCACTTTATTCATCACTGTGGTATAAGGTGCGTAGAGGTTTAATGAGCTACTTGCGCTACCCATTTGACGATCGGATACAACACCGATAATACGTAATGGGCGTTTAGCGAACATCACAACTTTACCAATGGGATCTTCATCAGCAAAAATCGCTTTTTTCGCACTTTCGTCTAAAACGGCTACAGCTGCGCTATCTGCAACTTCTTGGGCGCTAATTAGTCGTCCTTGTTGTAATTTGAGTCCTTCCACATCAAAATATTGTTCACCTACACCACGTAAGTTGGTGGAGCTAAAAGATTGATTGCCATAAACGAGAAGCCCACTACTTGCACTATTCGGTGTAACACTTTGCACATAGCTTTGTCGAGCGAGGGCATTGGCATCGCCTACGGTTAAGTTCTGCATTTGAGCGGCCCGGCGATCTCCAAAGCCAGTACCATTAAAAATGGTCATGGTGTTTGTGCCTAATCCATTGATATTGGATAGGATTTTTTGTTGTGAACCATTACCCAACGCCACGACAGAAACCACAGATGTAATACCAATAATGATCCCTAACATGGTCAATAGCGAACGCATTTTATGAGCAACAATGGCACTGACTGACATTTTAAAGGCTTCAAATAGTTGGTCCTTGCTAAATCCAAATCGAGACTTTTTCTCTGTTGGGCGGGAATTAACCGGAGATACGGCAGTTTTTTGTGTATCTCCGATAATTTCTCCATCTTTTATTTCGATAACTCGGTTAGCACTGGCTGCAATGTCTTTATCATGAGTTACCATGATAATGGTGTGTCCTTCTTGGTGTAATTGGCGTAAAATTTCCATTACATTTTCACCACTGTGGGAATCAAGGGCGCCTGTCGGTTCATCTGCTAGAATAATGTCCCCACCATTCATTAATGCTCGCGCAATACTAACACGCTGTTGTTGACCGCCAGAAAGTTCATTAGGTTTATTTCGAGCTTTATCGGCTAAACCGAGTTTACTCAGTAAAATATTTGCTCTTTCTAACCGCTCTTTTTGGTTTTTTCCAGCATAAATAGCAGGTAATGCCACATTTTCTTCGGCGCTAAGTGAAGCCAGTAAATTATAACGTTGAAAAATGAAACCAAATTTTTGGCTGCGTAAATCGGATAATTGATCGGTATTGAGTTCAATGGTTTCGCGACCATCTATTTTATAGGAGCCACTACTTGCCGTATCTAGGCAGCCGATAATATTCATTAACGTCGATTTTCCGGAGCCAGAAGCACCAATAATGGCAACGAAATCGCCTTTTTCGATATTTAATGAAATATCTTTTAAAATATGAACTTGATTTTGCCCTTCGCCAAAGTAGCGGTTAAGGTTCTTTATTTCAATAATATTCATCAAAATTCACCGCACTTTTAGAGAATTCTTGGACCACGCATTTGAGTGCCAACGCGTTCGCCTTGTGCCACTTGTGAAAGAATTGCTTTTTCGCCTTCAACTAAGCCTGATTTGATCTCTGTTTTAAAATCATCTTGGACCCCAATTTCAACGGGGCGATATTCAACTTGATTCTTTGCATTAAGCACATTGACAAAATACTGACCATCACGTTGTTGTAAGGCCATATTCGAGACGGTTAATACATCTTTCGCTTGTGCTATTTTGATGGTGTTTTCAGTCGTCATGCCAATACGTAACACGCGTTTTGGATTATCGACATACATATTGGCATAATAATAAACCGCGTTAGTCGGGGAGGAAGTGTTGCTTGAACTCGTTGTTGTGCCATCGGTAATACTCGTTGTTGCTGGATCCACACTATCAATAATCGCTTCATAGCGGGTTGAGTTGTCAGATAAAATCGTAAAGCTTACGGCTTGTCCCGCTTGTACTTTAGTAATATCGCCCTCAGATATTTCCGGTTTAATTAGCATTTTATCTAAATTAGCCACTGTGACAATTGTCGGTGAAGTTTGGTTAGAATTGACCGTTTGCCCTTCTGAAATTGGGGTAGAGATAATTGTCCCGTCGATTGGCGAGGTGATTTTAGTATAATTGACATTAGTCTCAGCGGTGTTGACTTCAATTTCTGCGCGTTTAATGTCTTCTGTTAACGCATCCATTTCCGCCTTAGCTGAATCTAGGGTATTTTTAGCAGAATTGAGGCTATCGAGTGTGGTCGCCCGTTGTTTGTAGAGTTGATTTAAACGATTGTAGCTTGATTGAGCAATATTATATGCGGTTTGTTTCGCTTTTAATTGCGCCTGATAGCTGGCAAGCGTAGCTTTAGCTGTGTTTAAATTGTTGGTTTGTGTGGTTGAGTCAATTTCAGCGATCATATCGCCCGCTTTAACTTCTTGTCCAAGCTTGACATAGAGTTTGGTAATTTTACCAGAGACTTGTGCGCCAACATCAACTTTATTAGAGCTTTCTATAGAACCTGTGGCGATAACTGATTTTTCTACATCACCACGTAACACATCTTCAGTTAAAAATGTGGGTGTTTGGTCATTATTTTGGTTGAAATAGTAAAAGCCACCACCGATTAACACGATGAGTGCAACCAAGAGTAATAAACCTTTTTTCTTCATAAAATCCCCGAAATTCCGTCATGCTGAATGCTGACGAGATTATATTGCTTTCCTTAATAAAATATTAATGATATATCATGAAAAATGAATGAACGTTCATTTTGCGGTGATTTTAGCATTAAATAGGAAAAATACTACTTTAAACATTCATCTTTTCATTTTCTTACATTAAGATAAGGATAAGAGTGAGCAAGCTTTTAATCGCTCTAAAGAGCGGTCATTTTTACAAAATTTTTATCGGGAAATAAAGAAAGTATGGGACTAATTCAGCGTAAGGTTTGGAGCATTGTATTTGCCGCAGCCCTTATTTTAATGATTACATCAGGTATTCGAATGTCGATGGGATTATTTGTTTCGCCTTTGACAGAAGCTGGATTAAATATTGTAGATGTCAGTTTGGCCATGGCAACTATGCAGTTAATGTGGGGCGTGTCACAGCCCATTACAGGAGCTATAGCCGATCGTTATGGTGCATGGAAAGTTATTTGTTGGGGAGGTATGTTATTAGTTATCGGGTTAGTCATAACGCCGTTTTTACTGAGCTCATGGGGGATTATTTTAACACTGGGGCTGATGGTCGCTTTTGGGGCTGGAGCTGGGAGTTTTTCTGTATTAATGGGACAGGTCGCCCAGCAAACTAGTTTACAACAACGCGGCACGGCTTCTGGAATTTTAAACGCAGGCGGATCATTTGGCCAATTTATTTTTTCTCCTTTTACTCAGGCATTTATCCATTCCCCCATGTTTGGCTGGATAGGTGCATTATATATGCTGGCATTGACAGCATTTGCTACTTTGCCTTTGGGGAAATATCTGACAAAAAATGTGAAATTTCAACCGCACTTTGACACGTCAATGTCAGGAGAACAAAGCTTTAAACAAACAATATTGATGGCTTTTCGTTCCCGTACTTATATTTTGTTACATTTGAGTTTTGCAACTTGCGGTTTCCATGTGGCATTTTTAGTTACTCATTTACCTATGGAAGTGTCTTTACAGGGATTAACAGCTGAGGTCGCTGCATGGACGTTAGCGATTATAGGGATCGCAAATGTCATTGGCAGTTTAGTGGTGGGGTGGTGTGTCGGTCGTTGGCGTAGTACTTATATCTTATTTTGGATGTATGCTTCACGGGGAATATTAAATATTGTGTATTTACTCATGCCTAAAACAGAATTGACATTTTATTTATTTGCTATTGGTTTAGGCTTGAGTTGGTTAGCAACAGTCCCCCCAACCGCTGCATTAATTGCTAAATCTTTTGGTGTACGTTATCTTGGTACTTTGTTTGGACTGACTTTGTTGAGCCATCAAATTGGCGCTTTCTTTGGTGCTTATTGGGGTGGTTTAAGTATGGTAGAAACAGGAGATTATACTTATATGTGGTACTTAGATTGTGTTCTCGCCTTTTTTGCGGCTATTTGTCATTTATTCGTCAAAGAGGCCAAAGTTGTACGAAATTAATGGATAAAACTGACCGCACTTTTGTTATTAGCCCAAACAGTGTAGAATGAGAAAAATAAATTAAAATAAGAGATGAAAAGAAAAATGACTACTGAATCTGTTGAAATTGAGCATAAACCGACAAATTTTATTCGCCAAATTATTGATGAAGATCTTGTCTCTGGCAAGCATCAAAATGTCTATACTCGTTTCCCGCCTGAGCCAAACGGCTATTTACATATTGGTCATGCTAAATCTATTTGCTTGAATTTTGGGATTGCTCAAGATTATGAGGGCAAATGTAATTTACGCTTTGATGATACGAATCCTGTAAAAGAAGATGTGGAATATGTAGATTCAATTAAAGCCGATGTGGAATGGTTAGGTTTTAAATGGGAGGGGGAGCCGCGTTATGCCTCTGATTACTTCGACCAACTATATGGCTATGCCATTGAATTAATTGAGAAAGGTTTGGCTTATGTTGATGAGTTATCTCCTGAGCAAATGCGGGAATATCGTGGCACATTAACGGAACCAGGTAAAAACAGCCCATATCGTGATCGTTCCATAGAAGAAAACTTAGCCTTATTTGAGAAAATGAAAAATGGTGAAGTGGAAGAAGGGAAAATGAGCCTACGCGCGAAGATTGATATGGCTTCGCCGTTTATGGTTATGCGAGATCCTGTCATTTATCGTATTAAATTTGCGAGCCACCATCAAACGGGGGATAAATGGTGCATTTATCCAATGTATGACTTTACCCATTGTATTTCTGATGCCATTGAGCGAATCACTCATTCTTTATGTACTTTGGAATTCCAAGATAATCGCCGTTTATACGATTGGGTGTTAGATAATATTTCTATTGAACGACCACTTCCACATCAATATGAGTTTTCACGTTTAAACTTAGAAGGCACTCTGACATCTAAGCGTAAGTTGTTGAAGTTAGTCGAAGAGGGCGTTGTAGATGGTTGGAACGATCCGCGTATGCCAACGATTTCAGGTTTACGTCGCCGTGGCTATACTCCGGCTTCCTTACGTGAGTTTTGTCGTCGTATTGGCGTGACTAAACAAGATAATGTCGTGGAGTTTAGTGCGTTAGAATCTTGTATACGTGATGATTTAAATCAGAATGCGCCACGTGCGATGGCCGTGTTAAACCCATTGAAAGTCGTGATTGAAAATTTTGGTGACAAGGAAATACTTACTGCGCCAAATCACCCAAATCGCCCTGAGTTAGGTGAGCGACAATTACCGTTTAGCCGCGAAATTTTTATTGATCAGGCTGATTTCCGTGAAGAAGCGAATAAACAATATAAACGTTTAGTCTTAGGCAAAGAAGTGCGTTTGCGTAATGCTTATGTGATTAAGGCTGAGCGAGTGGAAAAAGATCAAGATGGAAATATCGTATGTGTATATTGTACTTACGATCCGGATACATTAGGCAAGAATCCTGCCGATGGCCGTAAGGTCAAAGGCGTGATTCAATGGGTATCAGCGTCAGACAATTTACCAGCGGAATTCCGTATTTACAGCCGTCTGTTTAATATGGCAAATCCTGGCGCGGAAGACGATATTTTGGCAGCGATTAATCCAGAATCTTTAATTGTGAAGCATGGGATAGTGGAGCAGAGTTTGGCAAATGCTCAGCCTGAACAAGCTTATCAGTTTGAGAGAGAGGGATATTATTGCGCGGATAATCGTGATAGCCGACCTGAGCATTTGGTCTTTAACTTGACAGTGAGCCTGAAAGAGGGCTTTTAATCTCAATTTTTATTTTAAGGCGGGCGTGTATACGCCCATTTTATTTTATGGCAGATTTAGAACCTTATTTTTGGCAACATAAATCCTTGTTAGAGATGAACGAGGCAGAGTGGGAAGCGCTTTGTGACGGTTGTGGAAAATGCTGTTATCGTAAATATATAGAGGGGCGAGGAAAGCGGCAAAAATTATATTATACGCGTATTGCCTGTAATTTATTGGATTTAGAAACAGGAAAGTGCGGTCAATATTCGAAACGTTTTCAACTTGAGCCGGATTGTACCAAATTAACGAAAAAGAATTTGCCCGATTTTCGCTGGTTACCGACTACTTGCGCTTATCGTCTATTATATGAAGGGAAACCATTACCTGAATGGCACCCCTTAATCACGCATAATACACATTCTGTAAAGCAAGCCAATATCATGATTTCTAACGGTATTCATGAAAAAGAGGTTATTGATTGGTTTGAATTTGTCATTGATGTTGAAAAATGATAAATGACGTTTAAAAAGATACGGGTAATATGCCGTTAAATTCATTTTGTGACATTTTCAAGTTCGTTGCTTTTGTCTCAAAATGAATCTATGTGGCTATGTACCCGTATGTAAGATTATAGATCGTCGATCAATAAATAAATTTGTGCCACAGGACCATGTACTCCAACGACTTTAATTAATTCAATGTCAGCAGTAGAACTTGGCCCTGAGATGATATTTATACAGGACGGCATGCGCTCACCTTGTTGTGCTTTGTCATGTAGAACTTTTGCTACCTGAGCCACACGAGGAACAACTTGGCTTTTCCGCAGAATTACAATAGATTTTTCTGGTAGCAAGCTAACAGAACGGCCATATTCTTTTTGGGAGAATAGAACAAAACCTCCTGACTCCGTTAATCCATATTCAGCATGTACAATGCCAATATTTGCTTTTTCAGCCGCTTGTATATTGGCGTAACCTGCTTGTGGGGACCAAATATAGCAGGTGTACTGGTTTTGGACTGCTTGAGTTAAACCGAGCGCATCTAGGCGAGAGTCCTGATTGATTATAATATCGCCTCCACCGTACTTCTCACATAACTCAAGTAATTTCTCAGCAACATTTTGTTCCGTTGCTTCTAATACGTCGACACCAACAGTCTTCGCTGAGTTTACGAATTGTTCGCAAAGCTCTGCAGGACTGAGATGAGTCAGTCGTTCTGCTGGATAGTGATTGACAAGATCGGTCAATGGTTCTGGCACTGTAGAGCGCGTTTTTCCCATCTTTTGAGCCAGTTTATTTAAAAAGTCTTCGCGATTTTGTTGATTCATTATTTTGCCTCCCGATTTTTAAACCATTGACGGAAGCTTTCGCCATCAGGTTGTGGTAAATCACGTGCTTTTGTCCATTCTCCTAATGCACCAATGGAAATAGGCGCTTTCCCATTTTTGATAAATTTACTCGCGACTTTTGCTCCAACATTCACTCCAATTTTCCATAATGCTGGATTCGAGTTAGCCAGGCCAAAACCGAAGATTGATAAACGTTCAATAGCGGGTGTTTTGCCTGTTTGAGCCATCACTTCTCGGTGTTTTAGAATAAGTTGTGCGAGAGGAATTTTTACCGGGCACACTGAATTACATGCGGTACATAAAGAACATGCATAAGGGAGTTCTTTAAATTCATCATAGCCACCTAATAATGGTGAAATAACAGAGCCAATTGGGCCTGGATAAATAGAACCATAGCCATGTCCCCCAATTTGGCGATAAGCAGGACAAGTATTTAAACAAGCACCACAACGAATACAGCGTAACACTTCTTTAAACTCGGAGGCTATGATATCAGACCGACCGTTATCAACGATAACTAAGTGAAATTCTTCTGGCCCGTCAGTTTCCCCTTCGAGGCGTGGGCCAGTTAACCAAGTATTATAACTGGTTAATTTGGCACCAACCGCGCTGCGCGCTAACATGGTAATTAACACATCGACTTCTTCAAAGGTTGGAGCAAGGCGCTCCATGCCCATCACCGCAATATGCGTTTTTGGGACTGTCGTGGCTAAACGTAAATTCCCCTCATTGGTCACTAAACAGACACTACCAGTTTCAGCAACGGCAAAATTACAACCACTAATACCAATATCAGCTTCTAAAAAATCTTGACGAATTTTTTTGCGTACAAATAACGTGATATCTTCAGGTGTTTCCGGGCCATCGTAACCGAGTTTTTCATGTAAGTCTTTACGAATTTGATGACGATCTTTGTGAATAGCGGGTACAACGATATGAGAAGGTTTATCTCCTGAAACTTGTAATAAATATTCTCCTAAATCGGTTTCAATTACCTGCATGCCTTCTTGTTCAAGAACATGATTGAGGCCGATTTCTTCAGTCACCATAGATTTCGATTTGACAATTTTTTTGGCATTTTTGTCTAATGCGACTTTGCGGATATATTCGGTCGCTTGTTCTGCGGTTTCAGCAAAGTAGACATGACCACCATTTTCTGTGACTTTTTCACTTAATTGATATAAGTATGCATCAATATTTTGTAATACATGGTTACGGATTTGTTTAGCTAAATCGCGCCATTCTTCCCAATGACCAAGCTCATCGACCATTTTTTGACGGTTGGTACCGATGGTTTCTTGTGCCTTGATGACAGCTTTGCGCATAATATCATTATTGACCTCATGGTCTACGCGATCTTTAAAAGACAGGTTACTTGTTTTTAATGACATCGCTTATTCCCCCTGCATCAAGACTTCGGCAATGTGCATGACTTTAATTTTGCTTCCCTCACGATGGAGACGTCCACCGATATTGATTAAGCAACTTACATCCGCACCAATTAAATATTCAGGTTCAGCTTCGTTAATATGCTCGACTTTTTCTTTGACCATTTCGCCAGAGATTTCCGCCATTTTTACGGAAAATGTGCCGCCAAATCCACAACAAGTTTGTTGATTGTGAATAGGTAAAAGTTGTAAGCCTTTAACATTTTCAAGCAAAGTGATAGGTTCATTAACAATACCTAGTTTGCGGAAGAGGCTGCATGATGGGTGATAAACAGCACGACCAGGTAGTGCGGCGCCAACATTCGTGACACCCAGTACATTCACAATAAAATCAGTAAGATCATGGAAACGATTTGCGACTTTTTCAGCTCGTGCAGCCCATTGGCTTTCACCTTCACGCTGGAATACTTCAGCATAATTTTTAATTGCGTAGACACAAGAGCCTGCTGGCGCAACGATAGGATAGTCATTGGCCTCAAAGGTTTCTACTAAGTTTTTCATTCCAGCAAGAGCCTGTTTAGTGTAGCCGCTGTTTAGTGCAGGTTGCCCACAACAACCTTGTTTTTCAAGAAAAATCACATTGCAGCCTAATTTTTCCAGTAAAAGCACAGTATTTTTAGCAACTCCGCTTTTTACAACATCAGCAATACAAGTGACATAAATATTTACGTTCATAATCACTCCCAAAGATAGAACGACATTCATTATAGTTGTTTGAGTAAATCATATTGGATTTACTCTAAACCTCTTTTGTAGGGCGAGCAGATTCGCCCTACATTTTGTAGTCTCATTTTAAAGGGTAAAGAACAACGGAACAAGGAAGATTGCACAGAGTGCAGCAATAATGCCATAAATAATCATTGGTACGATGGTTGTTTTGATAATTTCACCCTCTTTATTGGCTATATTTAACACCGAGTTAACCGCAACGATATTATTAATACAGACCATATTCCCCATAGCCCCACCAACGGATTGGAGTGCAAGAATGAGAGAAACGGATAAACCGGTTGTTTCCGCAGTGGAAAGCTGAACACTACCAAAAGTTAAGTTGGATACGGTATTTGAACCAGAAAAGAATGAACCTACCGCACCTAAATAAGAAGAGAAGAAGGTCCAATATTCACCGGTAGCTTGTGCAAAGTTTTGGCCAATGATTTTTACCATAGAATGATCGCCCCCAACCAGCATGAGTTTAACCATGATCAATGCGCCAACTAAAGCGAAAAATGGATTTTTACTTTGTTTAAAGCTACCGCTAAAAATATCTTTCACTTTGTTTGCTGACAGCGCAAAAATTGGGATAGCAATTAATACAGTAATCACAAATGGGATTAGAGCGGGGACATATAATAATTTATAACTTGCACTAACATTGGTGCCAAAAATTTCTTTTAAGCTGAAGATTAGCCCGTAGCTAATTTCAAATTGCCCAAGAGAACCTAATTGGGTAGAAAACCATGTTGTTGCATCGTTCATGAGTTGTTTTAAGCCTAATTGGTGAATACGGGTCACAATCAAAATGGCAATTAACATACCTGTTGGGAATAATGCTTTGATGACTTGACCTTTAGTTACCGCATTCTTATCTAGGTTATTTTCAACCTTTTCTAAACCAATGTTACGGTTTGCAACAAAAATAGAAGCAAGTAGACCAATGGCGCCACCAACTAATGATGGGAATTCATAGTTAACTTGAGCTAATAAGAAATAAGGTATCACGCAAGCAAAAATACTGATATAAATGAAGAGCAGATTTTTGCGAATATCATTCCAGCTGACAAGCACACGTAGGGCAAGGACGGGAATAATTAATGCCGCGATACTATGGATAAAAGCGGTGATTGCGCCAATTTGTAAGATTTGATCTTCAGCAAGTTGTAATGGGCCAAAACCGAACCAAGTCGGTGTTCCAACTGCACCAAATGAGACTGGAACAGAGTTCATAATAAGTGCAAGAATAGCGACTTTAATAGGATTAAAACCTAAGCCCACTAGAATTGGCGCGGCGATAGCTGCAGGTGTTCCGAAGCCACTAGCACCTTCAATCATAAAGGCAAATGCCCAACCAATAATCATTAATTGTGCCACAGGGTTAGGGTTTATGTTACCTAACCATTTACGTAATACATCGGTGACGCCTGAGATTTCGGAAAAACGATTAAACAAAATCGCACCAAAAATAACGGTAATAGGGGTTTGAACATCGACAATCGCTGCTGCGATGTTGGCACTAATCGTTGAAATATCTGTACCAAAATAGAAAAGTTGAATGGATAATACTAAAGCAGCGATCCAAGGTAATGCAACATAGGAGGGGAGAGCATTACGTTTTACCATTAAGTAAATTAACAAGATAATTGGAAAAACACTTAAAATAAAAGCCATGATAATTCCTCAATAAAAACGGAGTGTTGACTAAATATAGGAGACATAAGATATGTTATTGCGGGTATGGTAGATAACGATGTCATGCCCCTAAATTGCCATTATTTTATTAATTTTTTGTAAAAAAGGATAATAATTTTGTTTAATTGTGAGAGGTGTATCAAAAAAAAATCTAGAATTTGTTTAAAAAATAAAATATTTTTAACTTAAATCAAGAAGAGGCAAGCAGAATTTTGCTGTGATAGCCTCAATTTTGTTATATAATTTTGCGATTTTAAAAAAAAGAGCGGTGAAAAAAATGAAAATTTTTAGATTGTTATCACCGTAAATGACAGTGTTAGATAGAGGATTAAAGTATGTTTAAGTATCTTGTGAAGCATAGCACGGTGTTTTCTGCATTATTATTGACGATAAGTGCGGCACAAGCACAAGACTTGAAATCAATTATTCAATATTCATTAACTAATGCACCAGAGATGAAAGAAGCGAGTGCGGATATTGAATCATCTGTGAATCGAACAGAACAGGCAAAAGCACAACATTGGCCGATTGTGAGTGTGATTGGAAATCGTACATTAAGCCAATATCATGAAAATCAAAGTAACTACAAAACCCAAAAAATAGTGCCGGGTGTGAGAGGCGAAGTGAATTTATATTCCTTTGGGGCGATTGAAGCGGATGTTGAAAAAAGTCGTAAAGAACAAGAGCAATATACCCATCGTTATAATCAAACAAGAGACACTGTAGCTTATACTGTAGCAGATCTTTATTTGAAAGCGTTAGCAGCGAAAGAATCTATTGCGGTGGCTAAAAATAGCCTTGCTCGCCATGATCGTATTTTAAGAAATTTAACGACAATTGTGAGTAGTGATGAAGGGCGTGAGTCAGAATATGTACAAGCACAGTCACGTCGTTTAATGGTAGAGCAAGAGATTAATACCTATCGTCGACAAATGGAATTAACACTGAGTACCTTATCTAAATACACGAAAAAGCCGGTTACAGAGAAAGATTTGGTGAATCCATTTATAAATTTACCTGCAGATACATTATATAAAAAATATACTGCGCAAGATAAAGGCCAAAATGCGGCATATCTTGCAAGTAAAGCGGAGCTTGAAGCTCGTCAATTAGAACTTAAAGCAGAAGAAAGAAAACGCCTTCCTCGTATTAATTTAACAGGTTCAGCCACGACCGAAGATCGTGAAATTGGTGTAGGTGTGACTTGGGATATTTTAAATGTGGCGTCTAGTTATTCCGTTCGTGAGAAAGCAAGTAATATGGCTGCAGCTTACGAACGATTAGACCGTATCAATCGTGATTTAGATGAACAAGCTCGATTGGCCATTGTGGGTATTGAAGAAAGTAATGTACAGCTGAAAACATTGAAATCTCAAATTAGTGCGTCAAAAAAAGTGGTGGATTTTTATCAATTACAATTTGAAATTGCTCGACGTAGTTTACTTGACGTATTAAACGCGGAAAGAGATTTATCTGCAGTTGAATTAGCTTATGCGAGAACACAATATGATCTTCGTTTGGCAACATTAGATTTTTTACAATCACAAGGCATGTTAGCGACATGGGCTGGTGTAGAAAATAAAGTAACGTTTTAGGAATAAATATGAAGTTAATTATCGAAAGTGTGTCGTTAGCTACACAATTATTAGGCTCAGAACTGTCGACAGCTTCCTTAATGGCACACACAATTCGCACTCAAAATATGGGGGTGGATCTTGGTTCATTGGTGGAATATTTAAAAACAGAAGGTTTTGAAAACACCATTTCACAGCGAGATTTATCCGATATTCCTTCTTTGGCAATGCCTGTGGTCTTGATTTTACAGAATCAAGAAGGCGCAGTGGTGACTGAAATTCAAGAAGATGCTGAGGGTGTACGCCAATATAAGATTCAGCAATTTGATGGATTGTCACAATGGGTACCCGAGGAGGAATTAGCCTCTAAATATTTAGGCTATTGTTGGTTTATTAAAGCAAAAGAACAGGCTGATGTACGTTCAGAATTACCAGAATATGAAATGCCAAAAGCGTGGTTTTTCAAAGTAATCTGGCGTTTTAAACGTTATTATTATCAAGTGATTGTAGCCACCTTTATTATCAATTTCCTTGCTCTAGTAAGTTCGCTTTATGTGATGAATGTATATGACCGGGTGATTCCAAATAAATCTTATCAAACCTTATGGGTGTTAAGTATTGGGGTATTTTTGGCGATCAGTTTTGAGTTTATTGCAAAGTTAATTCGAGGGCGATTGACTGATATTGCAGGCAAAAAGGCAGATTTAATTATTAGTTCGGCGCTATTTCGTCGAGTGTTAGGATTAAAACTCTCTGAACGTCCGGTTTCATCAGGTTCTTATGCAAATAATTTACGTGAATTTGAATCAGTGCGTGAATTTATGACCAGTGCCAGTCTATTGACCTTAGTTGATATCCCTTTCCTATTTTTATTCTTAGGTGTGATGTGGCTGATTGCGGGTAAATTAGCATTAGTGCCAATGGTCATTATTCCAATTGTGATTATAGTTGGGTTATTAGCACAGATTCCGCTTTCTCGTTCAATTAATGAATCAATGAAAGAATCTTCGCAAAGACAAGGCCTTGTAGTGGAAGCTTTGGAGGGGATTGAAACCTTAAAAACCAATAACGCAATGAATTGGGCGCAAAAACGTTGGGATTTTTATACCGCAAAAGCGGCGGCTTCTTCTATTAAAGTAAAAGATACGAGTAATTTTGTTGTCAGTTTCGCAACCATGATGCAGCAGTTAAATACCGTTTTTCTTGTTGTGGTAGGAACGTATTTGATCCATAGTGATGATCCCGCTAGCAAAATTACGATGGGGGCATTAATTGCATCAGTTATCCTTTCTGGACGTGCGCTTTCTCCACTGGGACAAATAGCAGGGCTTGCTGTGCGTTTTCAGCAGGCATGGCTTGCGTTAAAAGGCGTGAACGGAATTATCGAACGTAATGTCGACCGAGAGTCAACCCGAAAATACATTACGCTGAAGCAAGTGGCAGGGAAAATTCAGTTCAATCATGCAGAATTTGCCTATCAAAAAGATAGCGCTTCGGTGATACAGGATTTATCCTTGACCATTAATCCAGGAGAAAAAGTCGGGATTTTAGGACGTATCGGTAGTGGTAAATCGACAGCATTAAAATTGGCGATGGGACTTTATGAGCCCAAAAAAGGAAGTGTGACCCTTGATGATGTTGATATTCGTCAAATTGATCCGCATTTTGTGCGTAATCAAATGCTTCTATTAGAACAAAATCCTCGCTTATTTTTAGGCACATTACGAGAAAATCTCGATTTAGCTCGCCAAGATGGTTTTTCTAATGATCAAGATTTAATTAGAGCATTGTCACGCTTTGGATTAGATAAAATGATTCGCAATCACCCGAAAGGGCTTGATATGCAAATTGGTGAGGGTGGGCTTGGCTTGTCCGGAGGGCAAAAACAAGTGATCGCGTTGGCGAGAATGACCATTCGAAATCCGAAAGTTGTGCTTTTAGATGAGCCTACAACAGGCTTAGATCAAGGCTCTGAAATTCAGGCATTACGTGCTATTGCTGATTGGGCGAGACATCGTACTTTACTTGTTGTGACTCATCGTCCTCAAGTATTACAGATCGTGAATCGTATTATTGTTGTTGAGGAAGGTAAAGTGTTGATGGACGGACCTCGTGATGAGGTATTAAAACAATTAGCACAAAATGAAGCGAAATTTCAAGAGGCGCAACAACTGGCGAGAAAAAAACAGTTAGAAGAAATGAATAACAAAAACAATCAAACAGCAGAACAAGATTCCGCACCAGAGACTCAACAGGTGGATAAAGACCATGAGTAAAAAGCAACTTAGTCAAAAAGATATTCAGTTATTAACGGATTTAAATGCAGCTTTACAGCAGGAAAACCATAAAGGCGCTTTTATTGGGATTATTGCGTTATTTGTTTTTTTAGTGACGTTTGTTGTATGGGCATATAATAGCCCTGTTGAAGAGGTGACAAGAGGGCAGGGCAGTATTATCCCAAATAGCCGTGAACAAGTGATTCAAAGTTTGGATCCCGGCATTATTAGCGAGATGTTGGTAAAAGAAGGGGATACCGTAGAGAAAGGACAAGTATTATTAAAGCTAGATGATACGCGAAGCTCGGCTGTGTTACGTGAAAGCCAAGCAAAAGTGGAAAGTTTAGAGGCGCTATCTGCTCGATTAAAGGCCGAAGCTTATGGACAAACTTTGAGTTTTCCTGAAAATATACCAACTAAACTGAAAGAACAAGAAACGTCTATTTATAAATCACGGCGTGAGTCTTTAGAGCAAGCGGTAAAAACTTTAGAAAATAGTAAAGCGTTACTTGAACGTGAAATCAGAATGACCACGCCGATGGTTGCTCGCGGTGCAATGTCAGAAGTAGAATTATTGCGTATGAAGCGAGAGGCGAGTGATTTGCAACTTCAGATTATTGAACGCCAAAATCGCTATATTACTGAAGCAAGTACCGAATTAACGAAAGTTGAAACAGAATTGTCCCAGGCAAGGGAAAATATGGCCGCCCGAGCAGATCCTGTTGAACGTTCACTCATTCGCGCGCCACTTAAAGGTATTATTAAAAATATTCGTATTAATACTATCGGCGGGGTAATTAGTGCAGGACAAGACATTATGGAAATTGTACCAATCGAAGATAATCTTCTCGTTGAAGCTTATATTAGCCCAAGTGACGTAGCTTATGTTCGACCGGGTATGCCTGCAGTGGTAAAATTGACGGCTTATGATTATGCTATATATGGTGGATTAGATGGGATTGTTACTTTGCTGAGCCCAGATACCTTGCAAGATCAAAAGCGTCCGAGTGATTTAAAACTTGACCCAAGTGAAGCTTATTATCGTGTACTTGTTCGCACAGATAATAATACTCTAGTGGATAAGAACGGTAATTCTATGCCGATTATTCCGGGTATGATTGCTTCTGTTGATATTAAAACCGGTGAAAAAACCGTGTTTGAATATTTAATTAAACCTATTACGCGAATGAAACAAGCGTTACAAGAACGTTAATTAATATAGGGGCATATTCGCCCTTATGTCATTTTTGTTATTATCACAATAGCATTAAGCCGATTCCCCATTTTAAAATATCAAAAGAGAAGCGACTTTTTTCAAGGTTTTTACCATTATCGGTTTTATTTTCATGCTTATCTTCTTCAACCATCGCATTACGATACTCACCTTTTACAACCGCAAGATCATCTCGTGCTTGTTTTTGGAGTATGGCACATTTTTCTTCATCTAATGGTTTCGCTTTTATATCTTTGAATTTTTTACGTTGGTAAGTAACGTAATCCATCGACTTTTGATCGTTCTTAATGATCTGTAAATTATCTCGACCAACAATGTCTTCTAGAGGATAGAAAAAAACATATTGGGAGTAGATAAATGAGTCTTCTTGAGAAAAATGTTCTTGTTGAATACGGGTTAAATTGGGATAAACACATTGTTCTACTTGATTACCGGCAATTACCCAACGCTTAGCATCTTGATCGGATAATTGATAATCTGCGCCTGCAAATTGTGCAGGGATAGGGGATTGAGAATTATCTGAAAAAGTACAAGCCGTTAGAGATAATAGCGTAATAAAAAGAAATCCTTTATTGCACATAGTAAGCCTTTAATAATAAAAAATGATACTGACTATTTTAATTTGAAAATTAATTTCGTCAAATTTAGTCATATCAGCCAATAGATGAAAAAATATCCTTGCCAAGTGGCATATTTTTCTTTAAAATTCATGCGTTTTGTCATATAGAAAGGCAACATTTTCGACTGCTTGAAACCGAGAGCCTATTTTAGACTTTATTGTGTTCTGGCATAGCTTATAATCATTATAGAGGAAAAGACTATTAAAACCGCAAAACGTGCCCCAGTTACTAATCGCCCGAATCGTATTAATGAAGAAATTCGAGTGAAAGAAGTCCGCTTAATTGACCAAAATGGTGATCAAGCAGGTATCGTATCTATTCAGGAAGCATTACAAAAAGCAGAAGATGCTGATTTGGATCTTGTTGAAATTAGCCCAAATGCGGAGCCACCCGTATGTCGTATTATGAACTACGGTAAATTCCTTTATGAAAAAGATAAAGCAGCAAAAGAGCAGAAGAAAAAGCAAAAAGTTGTGCAAGTGAAGGAAATTAAATTCCGTCCTGGTACAGATGAAGGCGACTATCAGGTAAAACTACGCAGCCTGATTCGCTTCTTAGAAGATGGGGATAAAGCCAAAATCACTGTTCGTTTTCGCGGACGTGAAATGGCCCACCAAGACATTGGTCTAGACGTGTTAGAGCGTGTAAAGAATGACCTTGCAGATATTTCCGTTGTTGAATCAGCACCGGGTAAACTGGAAGGTCGCCAAGCAGTTATGGTACTCGCCCCGAAAAAGAAATAATTAGCGCTAGCAAGTAATTTATACGGACAGAACACGTTTTGTCTATATTAATTCGCCTAATTATTATGTATTAACTTAAACAATGCGGAGTTATTAAACAATGCCTAAAATTAAAACAGTACGTGGTGCTGCTAAGCGTTTTAAAAAGACGGCTTCTGGCGGTTTCAAACGTAAACAATCTCACTTACGTCATATTTTGACTAAAAAAACAACTAAACGTAAACGTCATTTACGTCATAAATCTATGGTGGCAAAAGCTGACCAAGTTTTAGTTGTAGCATGTTTACCATACGCGTAAGCATGAGTCGTACGATTAGTTCAATTTTAGTTTAAGATATCAATAGGAGATTAGATAATGGCTCGTGTAAAACGTGGTGTTATTGCAAGAGCACGCCATAAGAAAGTTCTTAAGGCTGCTAAAGGTTATTATGGTGCGCGTTCACGCGTGTATCGCGTTGCTTTCCAAGCGGTAATTAAAGCTGGTCAATATGCTTACCGTGACCGTCGTCAACGTAAACGTCAATTCCGTCAATTATGGATTGCTCGTATTAACGCAGCAGCCCGTCAAAACGGTTTATCATACAGCAAGTTCATCAACGGCTTGAAAAAAGCATCAGTTGAGATCGATCGTAAGATTCTTGCTGATATTGCAGTATTTGACAAGGTAGCTTTTGCGGCCTTAGTTGAAAAAGCAAAATCTGCACTTTAATTGTTAGAGTGTGAAAATGGGAGCTTAGGCTCCCTTTTTCATATGTACTAAAAATGTTATCTTGAGCTGAAAAATGAAATTTTCTGTTTTAGATTGGTGATACGCGCTAAGTCTAGAGTATAAAATAAAGATTGAGCATACAATGAATATAATCCCGCCTTTAAAATATGATCTTCACTGCCATAGTACTGCTTCAGATGGGGTATTATCTCCTACCGCATTGATCAACAGAGCTTTAGAAAATGGTGTCGATGTTTTAGCTTTGACAGATCATGATAGTATCGCAGGACTTGAAGAAGCGAAACTAGCGGCTCAAGCTGCAGGAATTCGACTGATTAACGGGGTTGAAATCTCAACGCAATGGGAGAATCGGGGTATTCATATTGTAGGGTTGGATTTTGATGAAACTTCGCCAAAAATGACCGCACTTTTAGCAGAGCAAGCAGAGTTACGCTATCAAAGAGCTTTACAAATAGGTGAAAAATTAGCAGCTATGGGCTTGGTTGGCGCATTTGAAGGCGCGAAGAGTTTAGCCACCGGGGAGGTAACAAGAGCGCATTATGCTCGTTACTTAGTGCAAATTGGTAAGGTGTCTAATGAACAGCAGGCATTTAAAAAATACTTATCACAAGGCAAACCAGCTTATGTTAAATCACAATGGTGTGATATTAAAACAGCTATAGATGTGATTCATCAAGCTGGTGGGTTGGCTGTGTTAGCTCACCCTTTACGTTACACAATGACAAATCGTTGGATTAAAAAATTAATTGCAGATTTTAAGTCATGGGGAGGAGATGCAATGGAAGTTGCAGGCTGTGGCCAGACGAAAGATCAGCGTCAAGTATTAGCCCGTTGGGCAAATGAATATGGGCTAATGGCTTCTATGGGATCTGATTTTCATTTCCCATGTGGATGGATTGAATTGGGAAAATCATTATGGTTGCCAGAGGGGTGTCGATTCGTATTAGAAAGTCGATAGAGTTAGGATAACAGTAGGGCGTGAGTATACGCCCTACTAAAGGTTGAAGCATTATTGATTGACAAACTTCTCACCTAATTCAATGTCTGCACGTAATGTTTCTAACATTGATTCTAACGCGTTTTGTTCAAAGTCACTTAATTGACCAATTGGTAAAATTTCCTCTACACCTTCAGGGCCTAAACGGACAGGTTGTGCAAAGAATCGAGCATATTTACCATCGCCTTCTACATAGGTACACTCAATAACGGATTCTCCACTTAATCCTTTTACAAGAGCGCGAGCGAAACGCGCTGCAGCTTGCGCCATAGATAGAGTTGCAGAACCGCCACCGGCTTTAGCTTCAACGACTTCAGTACCGGCATTTTGGATACGTTTAGTTAATGGCGCGATTTCGTCCGCTTTCCAATCAGCATAATTAACTTGTGATAATAATGGTAAAATTGTGACACCAGAATGCCCACCAATAACAGGCACATTGATACTATCAATATCTAAACCTTTTAATTCAGCTACGAATGTTTCAGAACGTAATACATCTAAGGTTGTTACCCCAAATAATTTACGCTTGTCGTATACACCTGCTTTTTTCAGCACTTCAGCAGCAATAGCCACAGTGGTGTTGACAGGATTGGTAATAATACCAATACAGGCTGTTGGGCAGGTTGCAGCAACTTTTTCAATTAAATTGCGAACAATACCCGCATTAATATTAAATAAGTCGGAGCGATCCATGCCAGGCTTACGCGCTACACCGGCAGAGATTAATACTACATCCGCACCTTCTAAAGCAGGGGTTGGGTCTTCTCCTCCAAATCCTTGTACTTTAACGGCCGTTGGGATATGGCTGACGTCAGCAGCAACACCTGGTGTGACAGGCGCGATATCATATAGAGATAATTCTGAACCTGCGGGTAGCTGTAATTTTAATAACAAGGCTAATGCTTGACCAATACCACCAGCGGCACCTAAAACTGCAACTTTCATGGAATACTCCTTAATTAATCAATTAACATTAATGGGGTAGAGTGTATGCTTTTAGCAAAATAAATTCAATGAGATAAATTCAATATTGAGATCTAGAGCAAATTTTTTTAGAAAAAATCTGACATAAAGTGCGGTTAAGTTTCTAGATAATTAAATAATAATTGATTTTAATTGAATTTTTATGCAGAATTTATTCAAAAATAATAAAGGTAAACTCAAGGATACTATGACACCAGATAATTTATATAGTGCATTTAAGGAATTACTTGCGCAAGAACGATTTGGTTCCCAAAGTGAAATCGTCACGGCTTTGCAAGAATTAGGATTTACTCAAGTTAATCAATCAAAAGTTTCACGTATGCTGAGTAAATTTGGGGCGGTGCGTACACGTAATACACGTATGGAAATGGTTTATTGTTTGCCTAATGAGTTCAGTGTGCCGAATACCGCTAGCCCTGTAAAAAATTTGGTACTGGATATTGATCATAATGCCATGTTGATTGTGATTCGAACGAGTCCGGGCGCTGCACAGTTAATCGCTCGTTTGCTGGATTCGTTGGGTAAAAGTGATGGTATTTTAGGTACAATAGCAGGAGATGATACAATTTTTATCACCCCAACCAAAGGAGTAGAAATAGAGCAGCTGATGAAAAATATTCAGCAACTCTTTGAAACATCATTATAAGATTTTTTATTTCGAATAGTAGATTTCAATGTGGCGACAGGAGGAGCGATGAAGATTTTTATCACCGGTGCAACAGGGCTAATCGGTTCGGCATTAACACAAGCATTGTTAGCACAATCACATGAGGTTACTGTGTTAAGTCGCTTTCCTGAAAAAGCAAGGGAACGTTTACCGTTTGCAGTGAATATTATTCCTTCCTTAGAGATGTTAACAGATTTCAATGAATTTGATGCGGTAATTAATTTGGCAGGAGAGCCTATTTTTGATCATGCATGGAGCGTAGAGCAAAAACAGAAACTCATTCAAAGCCGTTTACAGATAACCAAAACACTCACAACGTTGATTAATCAGAGTAGCCATCCCCCTCATACTTTTATTTCAGGTTCTGCAACCGGATATTATGGAGACTGCGGAGAACAAGAAATCCATGAAACGCATCCAGCAGGTTCTCAATTTCCTGCGCAGCTTTGTTTACAATGGGAACAGGCTGCTTTTGCTGCGAATACCCGTGTTTGTGTGTCGCGTACAGGTATTGTTCTGTCCCATTTGGGAGGCGCGATGCAAAAAATATTACCTCTTTATCGTTTAGGATTAGGTGGAAAGATTGGAAATGGGCAGCAATATTGGGCATGGATTCATCTTGAAGATATGGTAAATGGATTGCTTTTTTTGTTGCATAACCATCACTGTCAAGGTGCGTTTAATTTGGTCGCGCCGACTCCTATAAAAAACCAAGAATTTAACCGCACTTTAGGGCAAGTATTAAAACGTCCTACTGTTTTTACTGTACCAGCATTTGCATTAAAATGGGTATTGGGGGAGCGGGCGCAATTAGTTTTAGATAGTCAAAAAATCCTACCTACTGGATTGCAAGAAGCCGGTTTTCAATTTCAACATCCTCAAATTCAAACAGCATTACACGCTGTAGTGAGCTAGATATTTCTCATCTAGTTCTAACATTTCGTTAACAATTTATTTCTACTGAATTGCATTTTCGTTAAAATATTTTCATTATTTTACATTTATGTATTTTATCTTTTTTTTTTTCTCTCTCCTGTTTCATTTTTTTATTATAAATTAAGTTATTGACTTGTGATTAAGTCATTGAAATGCTTTTTTTTTTTGCGTGGAGAAATAAGTGTTGTTGAATGACCAAATGAAGCTTTGCTTACAATAATTTTCATATGTTTATTTTAAAAGATAATTTAACATGATGTTAAATTTTTGATAGTTGGCAAAAAAATGTACTAAGTTATAATGAGGCAGCAGGATAGACCAGTTATAGTAAAAATATTGGCCTATCAAAATGCAACTTTAGCTATGGATAAATAGCTAATGCATTATTTTGTAAAGCTGTTTGATGGTTGTACAAGGAGTGGCAGTTAAATCAAATCGTTTTATGAATCATTCTTAGTTAAGCTTTATGTCAGGAGAGCTGATTTATGAAAAAAACTTTATTGAGCTTATCGTTAGTATTAGGTCTAGCTGCTTGTACAACGGGAACTCATGAACATTGGACCAATTTTGCGTCATCATCTGTTAACGTAAACACATTAAAAGACAATCAGGCACTTACCGTATTTTATCGTCAAGGCGATGTGGCTGGGCCAAATGTCGAAATCTTTGTTGATGGCGATTATCATGCCGCCCTTTTCCCTAGTTCAATTAGTCCTGTTACCTTATGTGCAGATAGACATCAATTTAGTTCTTCCTTTGTTTCAAATACTGAATTTGGCCAACGTCATGGGGGGGCTAAATTTACATTACCTGCAAAACAAATTACCTATATCAAGGTTGCGCAAGATAATACAGGTAAAACCATGCTCACTCGTGTAGAACCGGCGATTGCAGAGCAAGAGATTGCCGGTTTAGCTACCGCAACACAAAATTTATCCCGCGTAAAACCGGCAGAAAATTGTGGTACACCGGTGTTAGAAAGCGAGTCTCTTTCAGCTAACGCCTTGTTTGCGATTAATAAATCGGATTATAACGATATTTTGCCACAAGGTCGTGCTGAAATCGCAGAGTTTGCACAGAGAGTTAATGCGATGGATAAAAGTAAACTCGGTAGCATCACAGTTAGTGGGCATACGGATCCGGTCGCCTCTGATGCTTATAACCAAGTATTGTCACAAAAGCGTGCTGAAACTGTAAAACATGCGCTTGAACAAGAAGGTGTGACACTGCCGATTAAGGCTGTTGGTTTAGGTAAAAGAGAATTAGTGGTTTCAAACTGCGAAGCATTACATCCACATAATGTCGCGGCCAAGACAGAATGTAATTTACCAAACCGCCGTGTAGAAATTACACTTTATGGTAAATAATTTGTTCGTTAATTTAAGATACATAGGAAAAAGAGAATGAGTGCAACTTTAAAAGTGTTAGATGCGAAAACTGAAATCGCAAGTTATCAAGTTCAGAAGGGGCAAGCATTAATTATTGATGCGCAAGATAAAGTTAATTATCAGCTTGTAGATAATAGTACAGGCTTAGGTCCACAAAATATTATTGCAAAACGTGATGGCAATAATCTCCAAGTGATTTTAGAAGATGGTGATACTTTACCGGATATTATCATCAAAAACTATTATGGTTCAGCTGAGAAACCAGAAGATGTCACTAACTTATTAGTTGGTCAGCACGAAAACGGCAAAATATACGCTTATGTTCCAGAATCAGGTCAAGTACCGGATGCTGTGAGTATGTTAGATGCCGGTGATGCTGCTCCACAAGCATTAGGTGGTGATGAAATTAGTGGATTATGGGTATTTAGCCCATGGTGGTTATTAGCATTAATTCCAATCGCGGGTGCTGCTGCACTTTTAGCCGGTGGCAGCAGTGGTGGTGGCGACAATAATACGCCTGCACCTACGCCTACTCCAACACCTACACCAACTCCAGCAACAGCGGCTAATCAACCGACAGTCGAGTTGACCGCAGTTAATGGTAATCAAACAGGTGGTGCGCAAGTTACTCCTGCAGCAGGTAATAACGCAGTGACTATCACCTTTAAGGACGAAAAGGGTGTTGAGCATACTATCACTGCGACCAAAGATGCTAATGGTAACTGGACATTAGATAATACACCAGATGGTGTTAGCATTGATCCAACGACGGGTACTGTTACATTTACACCTGATGCTTTAGCTGACGGAGAGGAAGTGAGTGTCGTGGGTAAATAAGATGGTAAACCGGATTCTACACCGGCCACTGTCACCACGCCTGATTATGATGATTTTGATGGTGATGGTAAACCTGATCATGACTCAGATCCAACAAAAGTACCACCAGGCACCGAATTGGATACTGATGATGACAATGACGGCGTTAACAATGAAGACGAAAAAGCCAACGGTACTGATCCGAAAAATACAGACAGCGATGGTGATGGCACGCCTGATGGCGACGAAGACAGCGACGGCGACGGCATCACCGATGGCGACGAATCTGACGAAAACTCAGGCACAATCACCGATAAAGACGGCGACGGCATTGCAGATTTGATGGATCCTGCCACGTTGACTGTGGATTTGGTCGATAACATTGATAAAACCAATGTTAGTAATGCTCCAATCAACGGAACTAGCACTCAGTTACCAGAAGGTACGGTGATAACCATTACCATTAAAGATAAAGATGGTAAGGAAGTACAAAAAACAGCAACCATTAAGTCTGATGGAACTTATGAAACAACTGCGGATTTGTCTGAATTAGCAGATGGCCCAATTAGTGTCGAAGCTACGGCAAACGACGGCAAGGTAAAAGCAACTGATGATAGCGCGAATACCCTTAATACCGCTCCTGCAGCAGTCGATCCGAATGGTGGAGTGAGTACCACACCGTCCGTGAATGAAGGCGAAAACATCGTAACTACAGTGAAACTCACCAATAATAACGGTGTGAATAACTTACCAGTTCTTCGCTCTACAGACAGTGCAAATAATGATGATTTTGATGACACTGCGACTACCTACTCAGATGGAGTAACGCGCAATGCAGATGGTACATTGAACGTCCCAGTCGGTGTAACGAGCTTTACTATTACGACACCAGTAAAAGCAGATACGGTCACTGAAGGTGCGGAAACCGTGAAATACACCGTTGGCGGTGTTGCGGGTAATGAAGCGACGATTAATGATACATCTACGGCACCAGTTACGCCAACTCCAACACCAACCCCGTCATTAAAAGCGCCAATCGTTACAATTAATGATGGCGGTGATGGTACAATCACTGCTAATGATATGCCAAAAGGTGAGGTAAATGTTACTGTTGACTTCCCTAAAGATGCTGGTTATGAAGCGGGTGATACCATTAAGATCGTTGATGACAAAGGCAACGTATTACTAGATCGTCCTTTAACTCAAGCTGATATTGACAATGGTTCAATTACCGTACCATGGACGCCAGAAGCGACTGATGGCCCTGCAACCGTAACTGCAACCATCACTACTAAGCCAGATAACACATCAGTATCAGGTTCTGATGACACAACAATCAAGTTTGCTGACAAACCAGTCATCACTGCAAGCGATACTGACGGCTCTGTAACTGTGAAGCCAGGTGATGATAACGAAAAAGTAGACATCACGTTCACTGATGAAAACGATCAGCCTAAGACTGTAACGGTTACCAAAAATCCGACAACTGGCGAATGGGAAATCACTAATGCAGATGGCACTGGTGCAACCGTTGATAAAGACACTGGTGTGGTAACTATTCCACAAGATGACGTGAAAGATGGTTCTCCAGTGACTGCGACGGGTACTGACGACGTTGACAATACCGCAGAGGCGACTCCGGTAAATGCTGGTACTGACAGTACACCTACACCACCTGCGAATACTGCAGACAAACCAATCATTACGCCGAGTACGACTGATGGGTCTGTTAAGGTGACTCCAGGTACTGATAATGAAACAGTAGAAATTAAGTTCATCGGTGAGGATGATCAGCCTAAGACTGTTACTATCTTTAAAGATCCAACTTCAAATTTATGGGTTATCAATGACCCTGATAACAGTGGTGCAACGGTTGATCATACGACAGGGGTTGTTACCATTCCTGAAAATTCAGTAAAAGACGGTTCTGAAGTGAACGCGACAGGTACGGACGAACAAGGTGCAACGGCTGATGCAGATCCGAAAAATGCAGGAACTGACGGAGCGTCTACACCACCTACTCCTAACACAGCTGACAAACCAGAAATCACTGCAAGCACGACTGATGGTTCGGTAGCAGTGAAGCCAGGTGATGATAACGAGAAAGTAGACATTACTTTCACAGGTGAAGATGATCAGCCTAAGACTGTAACGGTTACCAAAAATCCGACAACTGGCGAATGGACAATTACTGATGCAGGTGGTACAGGAGCAACCGTTGATAAAGACACTGGTGTGGTAACTATTCCACAAGATGACGTAAAAGACGGCTCGCCTGTCAACGCTAAAGGTACGGACGATCAAGGTGCAATTGCTGATGCGACTCCGGTCAATGCGGGGACTGACAGCACGCCAACACCACCTGCAACAAACACAGCTGACAAACCAGTTATCACTGCAAGCGATACCGACGGCTCTGTAACTGTGAAGCCAGGTGATGATAACGAGAAAGTAGACATTACTTTCACAGGTGAAGATGAGCAGCCTAAGACTGTAACGGTTACCAAAAATCCGACAACTGGCGAATGGGAAATCACTGATGCAGATGGCACTGGTGCAACCGTTGATAAAGACACTGGTGTGGTAACCATTCCACAAGACGCAGTGAAAGACGGCTCGCCTGTCAATGCCAAAGGTACTGACGATCAAAAAGCAACTGCTGATGCGACTCCGGTCAATGCAGGAACAGACGTGCCACCAACAGTTTCTATCTCTGTAACCAATCCAGTGGTTCAAGAAAAAGGTAACGAGACCATGGATTTCACTGTCACGCTAAATAAAGTGGCAACAACAGATACAGTAGTCACTGTCGTGTTGCGCCAAACTGAAGATGATACTGTACATGATGCTAGCGTACCAAGCGCAATCAATCAGGCGCAACCAACAAACGGCGATTATGTGTTATCAACTACGGATAATATCACGCTTTCTGGTAATACGTTGACAATCACGATCCCTGCGGGTCAGACTTCTGCGACATTCAAGGTGAATCCGTTTACAGAAGAGTCTATTAATGGGCTGAGCGATACATTTGGTGGCGAGCCAGATGAAACTGTACATGCGACAATTACTGCTGCAACTAACGGTTATACGCCAGCGACAGGTGCTAGCATTGCGCAGGGAACTATCATTGATAATGATCCAAAAGCATTGAACCAATTGACGCTTGACTGGTCGCTAGAAGTTGGTCCAACCGAAGCAATTATGGCTATGACCAACCCAACTAACGCGGGTCAGTTCCCAGCGGGTGTCATATTTAATGGTCAGGCGCCAGTGTTCCTCACCAATTATGATGATGTGGTTTATCTGGGCTATTATCAAAGTGGTACAGAGAGCTCTGGTGCGGGTAATATATCTTCGCTGCTTTATATCAGCAATGGCGCAAACGGTCGCTTGACTGATGATAACAACAACCGCACAACGGTTGACTTGGCTCAAGGCGATGATGTGTTATGGGTTAAAGGCTATCAGGGTATCAATGCTTCTGTGTATCTAGGTGAAGGTAATGATATATACAGACTGAGTGGAGGACTTGATGGTAACATCTATGGCGAAGCAGGCAATGATGAGATTACTGTTGGTGGCCTTGTTTCTAGCGCTGCTAAAATCTATACTGGCAGCGGCAGCGACACAGTAACCCTAAATAGTGGCTTTGACGGTCTGATTGATTTAGGTAGTGGCGTAAGACCTGATGAGTATCTTGATACGTATCAGACAGGCACTAGCCTAGGTAACGACAACAATACCGACACAGCTAGCGATGTCAATACGGTAAAACTGGCTGGTGCAATGACGTCGGGGCAAATTGTTGGCGGTGCTGGCACAGACATCCTTGAGCTGACTGGTAACAGCAATCGAACTATTAGTCTGGAACGATTGAAAAATATGGATGTGATTGACCTAACGGCTGGTAACAACACCCTGACTAATGTAACCAGTGAGAACCTAGCTAACAATAACAACTTGCACATCAAAGGTAATGCAGGTGATCGTGTGAACTTGGGTCCTCAGAACTTGCTAGGAGAAAATACTGGTTCGTTCACCAATACAGGCTCAACCACAGAAGATGGCGTTAGCTATAACATTTGGACGGGCGGCACTTCCACTGTCTACATCCAAGATGGTATCACAGTAATCTAATTGTTAGATTAGATAATAAATTAAGCTGCTTCTATCAAAATGGGCAGCTGATTAAAAATAAAGGATTGATTCTTCGTTGGGAATCAATCCTTTTGTTTTGGCCATTATACCCAGTAAAAAGGGCGTGAAATGTTCTGCATCTAATTAAGTTGATGTTGAGTTTATCAACTTTTAAGGCAGCGCATTTACGCCCATACTGAATAATATAAAAATTTTATTTTGTTAAATCATCAAAGAATTTTTTTACACCATCAAAGAAGCTAGAGGATTTTGGACGCTGTTTGCTTTGTCCTTCCAAACTTTCTTCTAATTTGCTCAATAATTCTTTTTGCTCACTATTGAGATGAACCGGTGTTTCCACAATGACTTTGCAAATTAAATCGCCCGCATAACCATTTCTTGCTTGAACGCCTTTACCGCGCATGCGGAATAGTTTGCCAGTTTGTGTCCCTTCTGGAATTTTCAGTTTAACTCTACCATCTAAAGTAGGTACTTCAATTTCGCCCCCGAGAGCCGCCATCGTGAAGCTAATTGGTACTTCACAATATAAAGTCGAACCATCACGTTCAAAAATATGGTGATCTTTGACATGAATCACAACATATAAATCGCCTGGAGGGGCGTTATTTTCTCCTGCCGCGCCTTCACCTGATAAACGCAGTTGGTTGCCAGTATCGACACCTGGTGGAATTTTGACTGATAAATTTTTCTTTTTGTGTACACGTCCATCGCCATGGCAGCTATGACATGGTTTTTCGATTTTTTTACCACTTCCGTGACAGTGTGGACAGGCTTGTTCTGTCATGAAGAAACCTTGTTGGCGACGAATACGACCAGAACCATGACAGGTTGGGCAGGTTTCTACCTTGCTATCTTTTTCCGCGCCAGAACCATGACAGCTTTCACATTGTGCTAATGTATTGATTTGAATATCTTTAGTTGTTCCACGCACAGCTTCTTCTAGGCTAATCTCTAAATCATAGCGCAGATCTTCGCCTCGCACCACACGTTGACGGCCACGACCGCCACCGAACATTTCACTGAAAATATCTTCAAATCCACCGAAGCCGCCAAAGCCACCACCAAATCCACCGGCCCCACCTTGTTCAAAGGCGGCATGACCATATTGGTCATAATTGGCTCGTTTTTCTTTATCGGCTAGAATTTCATAGGCTTCATTGACTTCTTTGAATTTTTCTTCGCTCTCTTTATCGCCTTTAGTGCGGTCAGGGTGATATTTCATCGCAAGACGTTTATAGGCTTTTTTAATTTCCTTTTCATCGGCATTGCGAGAGATCCCTAGCACTTCATAATAATCACGTTTTGCCATTATTATTCCAACATTCTCTATTTATTTAATACGCCAAAAGGGCGATAACGCCCTTTAGAATGAAGTGCGGTCAAATTTTTCAATATTTTTACCGCACTTTAGCCAAGATTATTTATCTTTTACTTCTTCAAACTCAGCATCAACCACGTCATCATTTGGTTTTCCGCTTTGAGCTTGTTGAGCGTTATCTGCTTGTGGTTGAGCCGCTTGCATTAACTTTTCAGATACTTGAATTAATACTTGAACTTTGGCATCAATTTCTGCTTTATCTTCGCCTTTCGCAGCGGTTTCTAGTTCATTCACTGCTGCTTCAATAGGCGCTTTATCTTCAGCAGATAATTTATCTCCTACTTCTTCTAACTGCTTACGAGTAGAGTGAACTAAGTGATCCGCTTGGTTACGCGCTTGCACTAATTCTTCAAATTTACGGTCTGCTTCAGCATTCGCTTCTGCATCACGTACCATTTTTTCGATTTCTTCATCACTTAAACCAGATGATGCTTGAATCTTAATTTGTTGTTCTTTGCCGGTATTTTTATCTTTAGCCGAAACATTAATAATACCATTTGCATCGATATCAAAGGTTACTTCAATTTGTGGCATACCGCGTGGTGCAGGATTAATGCCCTCTAAGTTGAATTGACCCAATGATTTATTTAATGAAGCTTGTTTACGCTCACCTTGTAACACATGGATAGTTACTGCACTTTGGTTGTCTTCCGCTGTCGAGAAAACCTGTGATTTTTTCGTTGGGATCGTGGTATTTTTCTCGATCAACGTTGTCATCACGCCACCCATTGTTTCGATACCCAAAGAAAGTGGGGTAACATCTAATAATAACACATCGGTTACATCACCCGCTAAAACACCACCTTGTACCGCAGCACCAATAGCAACAGCTTCGTCAGGGTTCACATCTTTACGCGCTTCTTTACCAAAGAATTCAGCCACTTTCTTCTGAACTAATGGCATACGAGTTTGACCACCGACTAAAATCACATCGTCAATTTCAGACACACTTAAGCCAGCATCTTGTAAAGCAACTTTTACTGGTTCTAATGAACGCGCCACTAAATCTTCAACTAATGATTCTAATTTTGCACGAGTTAATTTAATGTTTAAGTGTTTTGGCCCCGTTGCATCAGCCGTAATATATGGCAAATTCACATCAGTTTGTTGCGCAGAAGAAAGTTCAATCTTCGCTTTTTCACCCGCTTCTTTTAAACGTTGCATTGCAAGTGGGTCATTACGTAAATCGACGCCTTGTTCTTTTTTGAACTCATCTACCAAGTAGTTAATTACACGGTTATCAAAGTCTTCACCACCTAAGTGAGTATCTCCGTTAGTCGCTAATACTTCAAAGGTTTTTTCACCGCTCACTTCATCAATTTCAATAATTGATAAGTCGAATGTACCACCACCCAAGTCATATACTGCGATAGTATTATTACCAGTGCCTTTGTCTAAACCGTAAGCTAATGCTGCAGCGGTTGGTTCGTTGATAATACGTTTTACATCAAGACCAGCGATACGACCCGCATCTTTAGTTGCTTGGCGTTGTGCATCGTTGAAGTATGCTGGCACAGTAATAACCGCTTCTGTGACGGTTTCGCCCAAGAAATCCTCAGCCGTTTTCTTCATTTTCTTCAACACTTCTGCAGAAATTTGTGGCGGAGCTAATTTGTCACCTTTTACTGACACCCACGCATCGCCATTGTCCGCTTTAGTGATTTCAAATGGCATAATGCCGATATCACGCTGAACTTCTTGATCTTCATAACGACGACCGATTAAACGTTTAATTGCAAATAACGTATTTTTCGGGTTCGTTACGGCTTGACGTTTTGCTGGTTGGCCGACTAGGGTTTCGCCATCATTTGTGTAAGCAATAATTGACGGAGTGGTGCGATCGCCTTCTGCGTTTTCAATGACACGTGGTTTATCACCATCCATTACAGCAACACATGAGTTTGTTGTACCTAAGTCAATACCAATAATTTTTCCCATTTTTTATTCTCCTAAGTAAATTCTGTTATGTTTCTAAGATGAGGATTTGATTTTTATTTTCAAGGGAAGAACAAAAATTTTTGTTTGCCTCTTTCCTGTTGATACTTAAAAAGTGCGGTCAAATCCGTGCTTGTTTTTGTAAATAAGGTCAAGACAATGAAGTTCAAGGGGGGAATTGAAAATTTTTTGTTAAAAAAAGGACTTTATGTTAATTTATGGCGAAATTTTTGGTTATGGTAATGGAGATTTTATGAAAAAATCAACGCTTGCATTAAGTGTTATTGTGGTATTGGGGGCTGTTTGGTCTGGTGGTGCATGGTATACCGGTAAAAAAGCCGAAGCAGAATACCAAACTTATTTGGCGCAAGTTAATGAGCAATTAAAGCCTTATGAAATTCAAATTGAGAATGCAACATTTGAACGAGGTGTGTTTAGTTCTGATGTAAGCTATTCCCTAATCTTTGACGATACTGCAATCCCTTTTGTCGGTAAATTATATCATGGCCCATTACCATTGAACCACTTGGCGAGTTTTGATTTTTCTCCTGCCGTATTTTCTAAAGTGATGGATGTTGCGAAAAATGAAAATACACAAAAATGGTTTGATTATGCGCAGGGGAAAGTGCCATTAAATAGTGATACTACGGTGAGCTACAGTGGAAATACAAAGGTAAAATTAACCTTTAATCCTGCGAAGATTGAGGAAGATAATGCTGTACTCGCGTGGGACAAAGGCTCATTAACCTATGAGCTTGATGGTACACAAAAGTATCTGGATTGGGATTTAAATCAGCTATCGTTGAAATTACAAAATGTAGATTGGAACATGGATGCTGAATTGAAAGCTGTGGATTTGGGTTTTAATCAGTTCAAAGCAAAATTACAATGGCAGGATACGCCATATCAATATATTAAGTTAGGCCAATTAAATGGCACAGCTGATGAATATTGGCTAAATTATGAAACGGATCAGTATCAGGATAAATCGACTTATAAAGATTGGAAGTTTGACTATCGAGTGAGTGAAAAAGACGGCTTATTGGCGTTAAAAATGGATGATAACGCACATAATATGGCTTTTGATGCGCTAGTGAAGTCTTTGGTGCATTTTCAACATATTGATATGGCCGCCTTGAATACGTTAATTACAGCTGCGACCTTAATGGACGAAAATGGGCATAATCCAATGGAAGCCGAAGCAGAGGCGGCAACGCAAAAACTTTTGCAAAATCAACCGCACTTTGTGATTAAAATGGATCTCGATAACAAAGAGAATGCATCAGCAAAATTGAATTTTGATCTGCAGATTGGTGATATGGCTCAAGTTGAAAAACAGCCGTTGAGTATTTTTAAACATTTGGATATCAATATTGAATCGGACAAAAACATATTGGAACGATTGGTCACCAAAATGATGATGCAATTTGGCAATATGCCACAAGAGCAAGCAAGACAACTGTATGTTGAGGGTTCAGAAGATGTGCTAAAAGGGCTGGTGTCACAGTCTATTGTGCAAGATAAAGGGAATCAATTAGCCTTGAATGTGCAAGTTAAAGAGAATAAATTGCAAATTAATGACCGCACTTTGAGTGATAGTGAATTACAAATGATGTTATTTGTGTTAATGATGAGTTTAGGGAGTATGGGAAATTAATGATGAATAAAGCAGTTTTATTGGCTTGCATGATATTAGCAGGCTGTTCATCGACACAACAATTCGCATTAAATGAAAATGCCACTTATGATAAACCTCGTCAATTACATAATTTTGACGATTATGTACAATTTCTTAAGGCTAAAGCGGCTGGGCAAGGCGTATCGGCAAGTACTTTAAATCGTCAAAATAATATTCGCTATATTCAAAAAGCGGTGGATTTGGATCGTCAACAAGCTGGACGAGCGGCACGACGTGACCCAAGTAAACCACCGGTTATCAATCCAAATGGGGTAACGAATTACCTCAATCGGGTGTTGACTCAAAATAAGGTGGATGTTGCAGAACGACGTTATTGGGAACAATTACCCGCTTTAGAAAATGCGAGTAAAAAATTAGGTGTACAAAAATCTTACCTAATGGCCTTGTGGGGCATGGAAAGTAGTTTTGGCTATTATCAAGGTAATTATGATGTGTTATCGGTATTGGCTACCTTAGCTTTTGATGGTCGTCGTGAGGCGCTATTTAGTAAAGAATTTATCAATGCTATGAAAATGCTAGAGCGAGACCATATTCAACGCGAAAAAATGTTAGGTTCATGGGCTGGCGCAATGGGACAAACGCAATTTATGCCAACGTCATATCTCACTTATGCTGCTGATGGTAATAATGATGGAGAAAAAGATATTTGGAAAAACCATTATGATGTGTTCGCCTCTATTGCGACCTATTTGTCCACTGTTGGCTGGGACGATAAACTTCCTTGGGGAGTCGAAGTCACTTTAATTCAGCCTATGGATCTAAATGAATCAGGCATTGAAAATAATAAAAAACGCAAATGGCGAGATTGGCAAAATAAAGGAGTAGCACTGAAACATAATAGTGCAAAAGAATTGGAAAAATTAACCGCTCTTTCTTCCCAAAATGCGGATCTATGGCTAGTACGTCCAGATAAAGAAGCGGGGCGCGCGTTCTTGGTTTCTAACAATTATCGTACTTTATTGAACTGGAATCGTTCCAATTATTTTGCTGTGAGTATCGGTATGTTTGCTGACCGAATTCAACAGCAAGTAGGCACAAAATAAATTATCTTCTAAATCAATGGGCGGCGTTTAACCGCCCATTAGCGTATTATTAATATGACAAATCACATTCGCACAATTTTTTCAGCTAATGGTGCATTAAGCGCAAATATCAAAGGATTTCACCCTCGAAACGAACAAATCGAAATGGCTTGTGCGGTAGAAAATGCGATTGAAACGAAAGGAAAATTGATCGTTGAAGCCGGAACTGGGACGGGGAAAACCTTTGCTTATCTTGCTCCAGCATTAATCGCTAAAAAGAAAACCATTGTTTCTACCGGTTCAAAAAATCTTCAAGATCAATTATTTAATCGCGATTTACCAACCATTAAAAATGCACTGAACTATACGGGCAAAATTGCTTTATTAAAAGGGCGAGCCAATTATTTGTGCTTGGAGCGTTTAGAACAATTAATTGCGCAGGGAGTGTTAGGGGATCGTAGTGTTTTGGCGGATCTTTCTAAAGTGCGTAAATGGAATAATGGAACTAAAACAGGGGATTTGAGTGAATGTGTTGAATTGGCGGAAGATAGTCCGATTTTGCCACAATTAACTAGCACAACAGAAAGTTGTCTTGGGTCTGATTGTCCGAATTATGGCGATTGTTATGTAGCATTGGCTCGCAAACGCGCATTGGCAGCAGATTTAGTCGTTGTGAATCATCACTTATTTTTTGCAGATATGGCGGTCAAGGAAAGTGGGTTTGGTGAGTTAATTCCTGAGGCTGAAGTCATTATTTTTGATGAGGCTCATCAATTACCCGATATAGCAAGTCAGTATTTTGGTCAATCTTTAACGGGTCGCCAACTGACCGATATTTGTAAAGATATCACCATAGTTTATCGCACAGAAGTCAAAGATATGGCGCAGTTAGGCGCAGCCTCAGATCATTTGCTGAAAGCCGTACAGGATTTCCGACTGCTATTAGGGGACGGAAATGTGCGGGGAAATTGGCGTGAGTTGTTGCAGCAAAGTGCGGTTAAAAAAGGCGTAGAAAATTTGCAACAACGCTTAGAATTTGTTTCAGAAGTCATTAAATTGGTGCTTGGCCGTTCACAGAGTTTGGATAGTATTTTTGAGCGTATTGTAGTGATAAAAGCCTTGTTACAGCGTTTGTGTGAGACATATGTGACAGGTTATTGTTACTGGTATGAAGCCATAGGAAGACAATTTGGTTTACATATTACGCCATTGACTGTAGCAGACAAGTTTGGTGAACAACTTAAAACCCATGAGGCTGCATGGATTTTTACCTCTGCTACTTTGGAGGTAGGCGGAACATTTCAGCATTTTTCTCAGCGTTTAGGGATTGAGCGAGCAGAGGAGAAAATTTTACATAGCCCATTTAATTATGGAGAACAGGCACTTTTATGTGTGCCACGTTATTTGCCGTCTTTAAATCAACAGTCAACGGCAATGCAATTAGGAAAACTGTTATTGCCAGTCATTGAAGCAAATCAAGGGCGCTGTTTTGTGTTATGTACATCATATGCCATGATGCGAGGATTGGCAGAATATTTTCGTGAGCATAGCGAGTTGACGATTTTATTGCAAGGCGAAACAGCGAAAACAAAATTATTAGAGCAATTTATTAGTGAAAATAATAGTGTCTTAGTTGCGACTTCAAGTTTTTGGGAAGGGGTGGATGTAAGAGGCGAGGCCTTATCATTAGTTATTATTGATAAATTACCATTTACCGCACCAGATGAACCCTTATTAAAAGCACGGATTGAAGATTGTAAATTACAGGGTGGGGAGCCGTTTAATGATATTCAAATTCCGGAAGCGGTTATTACCTTAAAACAAGGTGTCGGTCGTTTAATCCGTGATGTCACAGATCGCGGTGTGGTGATTATTTGTGATAATCGTTTAGTGATGCGCAATTATGGCGAAACTTTTCTTAAAAGCCTCCCCTCAGCGAAGCGCACACGCGATTTAAATCGTGTGATAGATTTTTTAAAGATGATCAAATCGTGATACTAAGATGACTAACAATGGAAGAAGTCAGATGAGACAGTTGTCTGCCATCATCTGACATAAATAATGACTAAATAGCGGTGTAGAATAAATAACTGTTATAGGCGATATAAGCCAAGAGGAGGATTGCGCCTTCAATACGGTTAATTCGTCCTTGACGCTTTTTAAACCCGTAGCCAAAGAGAAAAAGCGAGAATGTCAGTGCCGTCATCGTTAACATATCACGATTAAAGATAGCATGATCCACTTCCATTGGCTGAATGACACCTGCCAAACCGACAACAGCGAGAGTATTAAATAAGTTAGAACCGATGATGTTACCCACCGCAAGATCATGTTCACCTTTTTTAGCTGCAATTAAAGACGAAGCGAGTTCGGGCAAAGATGTCCCAACCGCAACAATGGTTAAACCAATAATTAAATCACTGACTCCAAAATATTGGGCAACTTCGACAGCTCCCCACACCAGTAATTGTGAACTCACGATTAATAAGGCTAAGCCAATAAAAATCCAAAAAATCGCCATTTTGAGCGACATTTTCTTTTGAGCTAATTCATCTTGCACATCATGAGCTAAGTCGTCATTTTGATGACGCATGCCAGAATAAATCGTCCAAATCATATAAACAGTAAAAAGCGCTAATAAGATAGTCGCATCAAGGCGTGAGACTGTGGCATCATACAATAAACCAGCGGATAATAAAGTGATTACGGCAAGAACCGGTAGTTCTTTTTTTAGCACTTGTGAATGAACAATAATCGGGCTAATCAGAGCCGTTAATCCTAGAATTAATGCAATATTGGTGATATTCGAGCCATAAGCATTACCCAACGCGATACCGGGATTACCATTTAGGGCTGAAATGGTAGATACGATGATTTCAGGGGCTGATGTACCGAAGCCAATGATGACGATACCGATAAGTAATTGTGGCATACCGAAGTGTTTTGCGGTAATAGCGGCACCATCAATAAAACGATCAGCGCTCCAAATTAATAAAATAAGTCCACCAACAATGGCAAGAACGGCTTCAAGCATATGGAATTCCTTACTGTTTTTATAAAACAAAGCCCATAGCCATATTTCAGGCCATGGGCTAAAATCTTTTAGTCACTTAGAGTTTTTATAAAAGGAGACAAATAAAAACTCACTAAAAGAAAAATAAAGAAATTGGCTCCTCCTGCTGGACTTGAACCAGCGACATACGGATTAACAGTCCGCCGTTCTACCGACTGAACTAAGGAGGAATAAATTCGTTAATCATTTAAGTGAGGTGCGCATAATAGTGATCTTCATGATATTTGTCAACTCTTCATGAAAAAAAATTTTAAAATATTTTCTATCCACAATGCCTGTGGATAACTCTGTGAATTAATTTTTTTTACAAAGTGATAAAGCCTGATCCTAAAAGGCTTGAGAGGCGATCCATATGTATTTGGTTGTAAAATGACATTTCCTTATTTATCAATAAGTTAATATTTTTCCAGTAAATTTTTTAATTTTTTTTTTTCGAAAATGTGAAGTGAAAATCTTGACAATGATAAGTCTGTGTAAAACTTAAAATTTTTTATCAAAATTCACCGCACTTTTTGTGCTAAAATAATTTAAAATTTTTAAATAAATGCCTATCTCTTATGAACGAAAAACATTCAAAGCCTTTTATTCTACATTCTGAATTTCAGCCTTCAGGCGATCAGCCACAAGCGATTGCTAAGATTATCGAAAATTTGAATGATGGTTTGGCACATCAAACGCTGCTTGGGGTAACTGGTTCAGGAAAAACCTTTACTATGGCGAATGTCGTGGCGAAATTAAATCGCCCAGCGATGTTATTAGCGCCAAATAAAACCCTTGCCGCGCAGCTCTATGCAGAAATGAAAACATTTTTTCCTGAAAATGCGGTGGAATATTTCGTTTCTTATTATGATTATTATCAACCTGAAGCTTATGTACCATCAAGCGATACCTTTATAGAGAAAGACGCATCAATTAACGATCAAATTGAACAAATGCGTTTATCTGCGACTAAATCATTTTTAGAGCGACGAGACACTATTGTGGTTGCTTCAGTATCAGCCATTTATGGTTTGGGTGATCCTGATTCTTACCTCAAAATGATGTTGCATTTGCAGCAAGGGGCGATTATTAATCAACGCCAAATTTTGGCGCAATTAGCTGAGTTGCAATATACTCGCAATGATCAAGCTTTTCAGCGTGGTACGTTTCGCGTACGTGGGGAAGTGATTGATATTTTCCCTGCGGAATCCGATGATCGCGCTTTACGTGTTGAGTTATTTGATGAAGAAGTTGAACGCCTCAGTTTATTTGATCCCCTGACTGGTGCGAATTTTGGGACTGTGCCACGCTATACGGTTTATCCGAAAACTCACTATGTTACTCCACGAGAACGGATCTTAGATGCCATTGAAAAAATTAAAGCGGAATTGGCAGAACGAAAACAATATTTATTAGCCAATAATAAATTATTGGAAGAACAGCGTATTACGCAGCGTACCCAATTTGATATCGAAATGATGAACGAGCTAGGATATTGCTCAGGGATTGAAAATTATTCTCGCTACTTATCTGGTCGTAATGAGGGAGAGCCACCACCAACACTTTTTGATTATATGCCGTCAGATGCGCTATTGATTATTGATGAAAGCCATGTCACCGTGCCGCAAATCGGAGGTATGTATCGTGGTGACCGTTCGCGTAAAGAAACCTTAGTTGAATATGGTTTTCGCTTGCCATCAGCTTTAGATAATCGTCCGTTACGTTTTGAGGAATTTGAACGCTTAGCGCCACAAACGATTTATGTATCGGCAACACCAGGTCCTTATGAATTGGAAAAATCAGGGGAAGAAGTCATTGATCAGGTTGTGCGCCCGACTGGGTTACTGGATCCTGAAATTGAAGTCCGCCCGGTTATGACACAAGTTGATGATTTATTGTCAGAAATTCGCCAAAGAGCGGTCAAAAATGAGCGAGTTTTAGTGACTACCTTAACGAAGCGTATGGCCGAAGACTTAACGGATTATCTTAATGAACATGGCGTGCGAGTGCGCTATTTACATTCAGATATTGATACTGTGGAGCGAGTGGAAATTATTCGTGATTTGCGTTTAGGCGAGTTTGATGTTCTGGTGGGAATTAACTTGTTGAGAGAAGGTTTAGACATGCCAGAAGTGTCGTTGGTGGCGATTTTAGATGCGGATAAAGAAGGTTTTTTACGTTCTGAACGTTCGTTAATTCAAACGATTGGGCGTGCAGCACGAAATTTGCATGGTAAGGCGATTTTATACGGCGATACCATCACAAAATCAATGGAAAAAGCGATCAATGAAACTCAACGTCGCAGAGAAAAACAAATGGCCTATAATGCAGAACATGGCATTGTGCCACAGGCGTTGAATAAAAAGGTAGGTGAACTGCTAGATATTGGACAAGGCGCGAATTATAAAGCTAAAAGTAAACAACGTGGCAAAAGCGTGGCTGAGTCGCCAGCAGCTTATCACGCACCACAAACGCCGAAAGAGTACCAAAAACAGATTAAACAATTGGAACAACAAATGTATAAAGCTGCACAGGATTTGGAATTTGAATTGGCAGCGAAATTACGCGATCAATTACATGAATTACGTGAACGTTTTATGTTGACTGGAGAGTAGATAAAAAAAAGCGCCTCTGTTTGTGGGGGAAAGAGGCGCTAAATGTTGGAGTGATTATCTATTTATGTTTATTTTTGTGTTGAAGATGATAATTATTATCATTAATGTATGCAAATTTATTTACACTTATTTACATTAAGACTGAATCTCGATGCTATGTGTTAACGTGAGGGTAATCGGTACGCCATCTTGATATTGAAATTCACAGCCATAACAATAGACTTCAACCCCTTCTTGTTGCGCTAAAGTAAGGAGTTTGGCATATTCAGGATCGATATATTCAGCTACTTTAAAATGATTAAAACCATTGTGTAAGCCCGCAAAAAAAATAACTGCTCTATGGCCTTGCTTTTTCATGGCGATTAATTCGCGCAAATGTTTTTGTCCCCGTGTTGTTACCGCATCAGGAAACATCCCCATATTGGCTTTTACTAAGGTGACGGATTTCACTTCTACATAACAATCCGGTAAATTTGGGCCTTTCAGCAAGAAATCAATGCGGCTATTTTCTTCACCATATTTTACCTCTGCCTGAATATCATCATAGTCGGCAAGTTCTACAATCTTTTTTTGTTGTAAAGCTTCAAGGGTTAGCTGGTTAGAGCGCTGTGTATTAATACAAACTAACTGCCCATTGGCAAGTTGCGTGAGTTCCCAAGAATGAGGGTATTTACGTGTTGTACTTTTTGAGTCAGAGTACCAAACGGTATCCCCTTGTTCTCCACAACCAGTCATTGCGCCAGTATTGGCACAATGCAGAGTGAGAAGAGAATGATCAGATAATTCTACGTCAGCCATAAAACGTTTATAACGTCGAATTAATTTGGCGGATTGTAATGCTGGCAGTTGCATAGTATTTCCTTGTCATAAATAAAAACGATTATGTTAGAAGATTTCATATGGTGATGTAAAGTTTTCCAAAAAGTGACCGCGCTTTTGCAAAAAATTGATCCAAGATGCTAACTGTTTAATTAATCGAAAATACCTTTTTTATTTTCATAAATTTAGTGGTAAATTGAACTTGGTCTTAATTTAGATTCTCTAGGACGAGGGCAAACCTCAATTATTCACCAACAAGTCTATAAGGAATTCTCATTATGCGAATTGGTATCCCTAAGGAACTGCTGGATAACGAATGTCGAGTGGCGGCAACGCCTAAGACTGTTCAGCAGATTTTGAAATTAGGTTTTGATGTTAGTGTTGAACAAGGTGCAGGATTTAAAGCCAGTTTTGAAGATCAGGCATTTGTGCAAGCTGGCGCACAGGTCGTCTCAACTCAAGAAGTGTGGCAATCGGATATTATTTTCAAAGTTAATGCGCCGACAGAAGATGAAATTGCGTTGATCAAAGAGGGCGCAACCCTTGTGAGTTTTATTTGGCCTGCGCAAAATCCAGAATTAATGGCGAAATTGTCTGCCAAAAAAATTAATGTTTTGGCAATGGATGCGGTTCCGCGAATTTCTCGTGCTCAAGCTTTAGATGCATTATCCTCAATGGCGAATATTGCCGGTTATCGTGCGGTCGTTGAAGCGGCTCATGAATTTGGCAGCTTTTTTACCGGACAAATTACGGCAGCAGGTAAAGTACCACCAGCAAAAGTGCTTATTATCGGTGCTGGGGTGGCGGGTTTGGCGGCAATTGGTGCGGCAAATAGTCTTGGTGCAATTGTGCGTGCGTTTGATTCTCGCCCTGAAGTTAAAGAGCAGGTGGAATCTATGGGCGCTTCTTTCCTTGAAATTGATTTTAAAGAGGAAGGTGGAAGTGGCGATGGCTATGCTAAAGTCATGTCCGACGAATTTAACCGTAAAGCTTTAGAGCTTTATGCTGAACAAGCGAAAGAAGTGGATATTATTATTACCACAGCATTAATTCCAGGCAAACCTGCGCCGCGTTTAATTACCAAAGAAATGGTAGACAGCATGAAACCTGGCTCAGTTATTGTGGATTTAGCTGCGGCAACCGGCGGTAACTGTGAATTATCCAAAGCAGGCGAAGTGGTCACTACAGATAACCAAGTCAAAATTATTGGCTATACGGATTTGCCAAGCCGTTTACCAACCCAGTCTTCTCAACTTTACGGCACAAACTTGGTGAATTTATTGAAATTGTTATGTAAAGAAAAAGACGGCAATATCAATATTGATTTTGACGATGTGGTTTTACGCGGTGTGACGGTAATCAAAGAGGGTGAAGTGACATGGCCTGCACCACCAATTCAAGTATCTGCCCAGCCTAAAGCCGCTCCTAAAGTAGAAAGTGCGGTCAAAAAAGAAGAAAAACCTGTGAATCCGAAAGTGAAATATGGATTAATGACAGCAGGCGGTTTAGCTTTCTTGTGGTTAGCGTCTGTGGCTCCGGCTTCTTTCTTGTCTCTATTCACCGTATTCGTATTATCGTGTGTCATTGGTTACTATGTGGTTTGGAATGTCAGCCATGCATTACATACCCCACTTATGGCGGTTACGAATGCGATTTCAGGGATTATTGTTGTTGGGGCATTAGTCCAAATTGGTAAAGATAACTTCTTTATTAGTGTATTAGCATTTATTGCGATTTTAGTTGCGAGCATCAATATTTTTGGTGGCTTTAAAGTAACGCAGCGTATGTTAGCAATGTTTAAGAAAGGGTAAGGAGAGAAAGCGATGTCTATGAGTCTAGTTAATGCTGCGTATATTATTGCTGCATTACTTTTTATTATGAGTTTAGCAGGGCTTTCTAAACATGAAACGGCTAAGGCTGGCTGCCTTTACGGTATTGTCGGTATGGCAATTGCATTAGTCGCGACTATTTTTGGCCCAGAATCAAACGGGACATTTTGGATTATTTTAGCGATGATAATTGGTGGTGCAATTGGTATTCATCGTGCATTAAAAGTTGAAATGACTGAAATGCCGGAGCTTGTGGCCATTTTGCATAGCTTTGTTGGTCTTGCGGCTGTATTAGTGGGTTTTAACAGTTATGGCCTACATCATGCAGTTGCTGTACCTGAACATCTTGATGCAGCTGCACAAGCCGCTTTTGTGGCAGAGCAAAATGTATTAGCCAATATTCATAATGCAGAGGTCTTTTTAGGGATCTTTATTGGTGCTGTCACATTTACCGGTTCAGTTGTGGCATTTGGTAAATTACGTGGGATTATTAATTCAAAAGCCTTAATGTTGCCACATCGCCATAAGTTGAATTTGGCTGCATTAGTGATTTCGGCTTTATTAATGATTGCTTTTATGCGTAATCCTGACAATATTTTCCCAGTGTTGGTGATGACGGCCATTGCCCTTGCGTTTGGTTGGCACTTAGTTGCTTCTATCGGTGGAGCGGATATGCCGGTAGTGGTTTCTATGTTGAACTCTTATTCAGGCTGGGCGGCTGCGGCTGCGGGCTTTATGCTTAATAATAGTTTATTAATCGTAACAGGCGCGCTGGTAGGTTCATCAGGGGCAATCTTATCTTACATCATGTGTAAAGCGATGAACCGCTCATTTATTAGTGTGATTGCGGGTGGTTTTGGTAATGATGTACAGGCTTCAAGTGATCTAGATTATGGCGAACACCGTGAGACAACCGCAGAAGAAACGGCAGAAATGTTGAAAAATGCGAGCTCAGTGATTATTACGCCTGGATATGGCATGGCTGTGGCACAAGCTCAATATCCAGTTGCAGAAATTACGCAAAAATTACGTGAGCGTGGTGTGAATGTTCGTTTTGGTATTCATCCAGTAGCAGGACGTTTGCCGGGTCATATGAATGTATTACTTGCGGAAGCAAAAGTGCCGTATGATGTGGTATTGGAAATGGACGAAATCAATGATGATTTTGCGGATACGGATGTGGTCTTGGTAATTGGTGCAAATGACACGGTTAACCCTGCCGCAATGGAAGATCCTAGCAGCCCAATTGCAGGTATGCCTGTACTAGAAGTGTGGAAAGCTCAAAATGTGATTGTGTTTAAACGCTCTATGGGGGTAGGTTATGCTGGGGTACAAAATCCGTTATTCTTTAAAGAGAATACTCAGATGTTACTCGGTGATGCTAAAGAGAGCGTGGACAGTATTTTGAAAGCGCTGTAAGTCAATATACAGGTGGGCAATGCCCACCTTTTTTATCATCTTTTCAATTTAATTTGATTAGACCGAAAAGTAAACCAGCATAATAAAAAATAATAATGAAATCCCAATTTCAATAAAACCGATTTGTTTTGCCGACAGTTTTTGTTGTGGAATAAAAAATGCACGCAGTAGAGCAGGGAAAAAGGTAGCGGCTAATCCATATTGGGATATGGCAACTAATACTATCACGCAGGTTAGGTGAAAAATAAGGGAAATACGTAAATACCACTTATTTTTACGCTCTCTTAACACGGATTTGACATAGAGTGTTGTGCCAATAAAAAAGAGAGCAGGATAGATAGCAACAAGCCAAATTTGTTGATCAAAGCGTTGCGCAGAGAAATAATAGGCGGCCATACCGGCTAGAGAGAAAATCGCGATGGCTGCAAAATCGTTGAGAAGCGCTCGCTCATTTTTCTTTTTCGTATAATAAATATGCATAAGGGCAAAAGGAAGCATTGCCACTAAAAAATATAATATTGTCCAGTTATAGAATAAGGCTGGAAGTGAAAAAACAAAGGCTGCGACACCATATATCCATGTCCATTTTTGGTATAAAGCCAAGTTTCGTCCCTTGAATAAATTAAAAAAAGGGTAGGTCATGAGATAAAGAGAGAACCAAGCAAATAATAACGCAATATGTTGCCAAACGAATGTTGTAGAGAGCATGCCATATAAAAATGGCATGAGAGCCATGACAATAGCCCCATGTTGATTTGAGATTAATAATTTCATATAGCCTCGTGATGAGTACATCAATTTTAGGAAATTTTATCTGTTTTTGTGAGAAATTGGTATAATTGATAAAGAATAAACAAATATCGAATAATATAAGGCTAATCTGTTCATGGGAGTAAAAAAGAAAAGTGCGGTGATATTTGCTGCCATTTGGTTAGGGTTGACAGGGTGTGAGCCTCAAAGTGAGATGGCTCAACCTATACCTCATACACCGTCACCTACCCTTGATGCTGATACATCAACACCGAATGAAACGAAGTTAACACGTGGTGTGTACGATGATTTAACGACAAATTTATATCAAGCGAAGAGCCAAGCTCAATTTCAGTTTTTACGCGATTTGTTTGAAGGCTTGGTCATTGTGGATACTGAAGGTAAGGTTCAGGCTGGCGTAGCTGAAGCATGGCAAAGTACAGATAAAAAAACATGGTTTTTTACTTTACGTCAAGAGGCAAAATGGTCAAATGGTGAGGCGGTAACTGCACATGATTTTGTACGCAGTTGGCAGCAGTTAGCATTATCCGATAGTCCGTTAAAAGCCTATTTGCCTTTTATCAATTTGCGTAATGCCCAAGCGGTTATTGCCCATGAATTGCCTGTGGAGCAGCTTGGAATTTCAGCAAAAAATGACCGCACTTTACAAATAGAGCTGGATAAAGCAGTGCCATATTTACCCGATATGTTGGCCCATGTTGCGTTATTGCCTCAGTACTTGGATAATTCTGAGGGCGCTTTTATCAGTAATGGGGCTTATAGGGTCGAACATCAGGAAGGTGCTCAGATTCTATTACAGCAAAATCCCTACTATTGGGCAAAAAGTGCGGTGCATTTTGAGCAGGTTTTTTATCAGAAATTGGCCTTGAATAGTTTATTCACAGAGATTGATTTACTGTTTTCTCCTTCTCAAGACAGTGAAAATACGCAGTATTTCCCCCAACTATGCACCTATTATTATGAGTTTAACTTTCGTGATCCCATGTTAAAAGAAAGAGGGGTTCGAAACGCGTTAGTTTCACTCATTTCGCCTTCGGCTATTGTGCAAAATGAAGGCATCAATGGGCGAGCAGATGGACATTTTTTACCCTATAACTTACAACAAGAAAATGAAGAAAGTTGGAATCCTACTGTCGTAGAACAGCTATTACAACAACAAGGCGTGAGTGAAACCAAACCATTACAATTGCGCTTAACCTATGATACTCAAGGCATGCATAGTAATATTGCTCAGCGTATTATTCGTATGTGGTCACAATCAGATATGATTCGTGTCAACGCCGAACCAGTAAGCTGGCAACAGCTACAAGAAAAGCGAAATAAAGGCGATTTTCAGGTTATTCGTTCAGGTTGGTGTGCGGATTATAATGATCCTTCTGCATTTTTGAATCTACTTTATTCACGTAGCCCAGATAATAAAATGGGTTATCAAAATGATATTGCAGATAAATTATTAGAACAAAGCCTTGAAGCAAACCTCACGTCGGAGCAGCGAATGAATGTTTATCAGCAGCTTGAACAATTGGTACAAAATGATTATGTCTTTTTGCCGATTTTTCAATATCGCTTGCCCGTCTATATTGATCCGAGTGTAGGAGGCTATAAGTTACAAAATCCTACCCAAATTATATATAGTAAAGATCTCTATCGTCAAAAATAAAGGTTTAAAATTCACCGCACTTTTGCATGGTATGATGGGCGAAGTGCGGTATTAAATCAGCAATTTTTTTCCCATCTGGAAACACTAAATTAGGTGCGATTTCGTAGAGTGGCACAATGACAAATTCGCGGTTATACATATCATAATGAGGCACGGTCAAACGTTCTGAATCCATAATATCATTATTATATAATAGAATATCGAGATCGAGGGTGCGCTCACCCCAACGGCGTGCGCGAATCCGGCCTTGTTCATTTTCGATATTTTGTAATGCATCAAGCAGTACCAAGGGCGACAATGCCGTATGTAAACAGGCAACGGCATTAATATAATCTGGCTGATCTTGTGGTCCAAGGGGTTGGCTGCGATAAAATGAACTGTATTTTACGAGTTTGCTCATCGGTAAATGATCAAGACGTTGCAAAGCCTGCGTTAATTGTGCCGATGGTGAATCTAAATTACTGCCTAAAGCAATGTAAACACAATTCATTGTGGCTACCTCTTGCGAGAACGAGATTGATTTGAACGACGGTAATATTTTTTACGGGGTTTTGGTTGCCGTTTTTGTTGCGCATCAACGAGATTTTCCCGTTGTTGAGGATTGCTTAATTGATACTCATGCCACCAGGTTGCTAATTCAATCGTTTCCCCTCCTTCAACTTCAGCACGCATCGCTAATAAATCGAATGCTGCGCGGAATTTGGGGTGTGTCATTGTGCGTACTGGATATTGACCGGTACGTTTAATTAATTGTAATTGTAAAGACCAAATATCGCGGATCACAGCTGTATGACGGCGTGGCGCGGCAAGAGAACGACAAAACAGCGCAATAATATCGTTACCTGCAAGGGCATAAGCATCGTGATTATTGAGTCCACCTTCGTTTTTTAATATATCGACTTTTTCACGTAAGGGATACCAAAAAAAGGCAGCAAATAAAAAGGCTGGATTAATCCGTAAATTATCAGCGATACGCTCATCTGTTGAGTTGAGCGCAGTTAAAATCATACGTTCTGCCAAGCTGTCTTCTTTTTCGGTAAAATAGGGAATTAACGTAGGGAAAAGGGGGTCAAATAGCCCGTATTCACGTAATAATCCATAGGTTTTTACCCCATAACCATTTTGTAGTAACTTCAGTGATTCATCAAATAAACGTGCTGGCGGAATATTTTTTAATAAAGGCGCAAGCTGTTTAATGGGTTGACGACTTGCTTGATCGAGAAACATATCCAGTTTTGCCATAAAACGAATGGCGCGTAACATACGAACAGGATCTTCCTGATAGCGAACAACAGGATCACCAATTAGACGTAGCTTACCGGCTTTGAGATCGTCAATACCATTATAATAATCATGTAACTCATTGCGTTGGGGATCATAATAGAGTGCATTAACAGTAAAATCCCGTCGGGCAGCATCTTGTTCTAGCGTGCCGTATACATTATCACGTAGTAACATGCCTTCCGCACTTTGGCGCGCTTGATGATTATTTTTAATTTCGTCATGATTAGCGCGAAATGTGGCGACTTCAATGATATCGCGCCCAAACATGATATGAGCTAAACGAAAGCGACGTCCGACTAAGCGGCATTGGCGTTGAAAAATATTTTGTATTTGATCAGGGCGTGCATTTGTGGCGATATCGAAGTCTTTGGGTTTTTTTCCCAATAAAATATCTCGTAAACATCCGCCTACAACATAAGCTTCATAACCATGCCGATGTAACTTTTCAACAACCGTTAAAGCATGTTTGCTAATTAAGCGAGGGCTGACCCCATGAGTGGACGCTTTTATAATATGCTTATCAAAACGATGAGGTTTAATAGATTTTGTGTGATGAGTGTTTTTGTGTTCTGAATGAACTTTGCTGTTATTGTCTTGATGTTGCTGCGTTTGGGTAGACACAGGGTGGCTAGATGATTTTTTATTGCCAAACCATTTTTTAATATAAGTTAAAATAATGCACTCCAAAATAATAGAATAAGGTTAAACCTAATACAGATAATATGGGCAGAATTTTAGTCTGATTTTTATTTAGGGTCAACAGCTTCGTCAGAAAGGAAAAGGTGAGAAGTATTGAGGACAGAATGGTCTGCCCTCAATGTGATCACGGTTGAATATTTAGCCAACCATTTGTTTTTCACGGATTTCAGCTAAGGTTTTGCAGTCTATACATAAATCTGCGGTAGGGCGAGCTTCTAGGCGACGAATGCCGATTTCAACCCCACAAGAATCGCAATAACCGAAATCATCTGTTTCTAATTTCTTAAGAGTACGTTCGATTTTTTTGAGTAGTTTGCGTTCACGATCACGATTACGTAACTCTAAACTAAATTCTTCTTCCTGGGTTGCGCGATCAGCCGGATCCGGAAAGTTAGCGGCTTCATCTTGCATATGTGCAACAGTGCGTTCTGCTTCGCCCATGATTTGTTCATGCCAGGCTTCTAGAATTTTTCTGAAATGAAGTATTTGATCTTCATTCATATATTCTTCATCTTTTTTTTCTTGATAAGGCTCTACGCCGGCCAAGGCTAAAAGGCTTAAAGAAGATTTTGTCGTTGTCATGTTTATCTCCTGATAGAAAACGTGTCCATGTTAGGCGGAGCCTTATTGATCACTGCATTCCTATTCTAAAGTTGTGGTTTAACGCAAAAAATACGCCCCGTTTTCAAAGGGGCTATAAATATCAGAATTTTTTCTATTTAGCAAATAGAAAAATATGATATTGGAGATTATTTAGCATTTTTTCGATTTTTTATTTTATTTTTGTGATCTATTTTCCAAATTGAGTTTAAAAAAACAACAGGTTGTTGTGAGCGTTGTGATTTATTGGCACAGTGAAGTAAAAAGTGCGGTATAAAAATGAAATATTTTAATTTAGATGTGCTTGCTATAAGCATTGTGCTGATAGGGGGAACGCTCCTTATATTGCCTATAGAAGGCTTATTAGCATGGTGGCTGATGGTGCCTTTGGTATTGTTTGTATGGATAACACGACAATATTGGACAGCTGTTATGATTGGGATAGTGCTATGCTGGTTTCATTGGCAAGCCTTACAGTTAGTGCAGCAGGCAGAGCAGATTGCCTATTTACCCAAAAAACAAGAGGCGACATTTACTATTGTCGAAATTTTACATCAACAGGCTTACCAAACCTTAGTAATTGAAGCGGAGTTATTGCCTAATCAGACATCGAGGATATACACTACTTGGCAAGCGCCCTCACAACCCAAATTGGGCGAAATTTGGCAAGGAGAACTTCGATTGCGCCCCTTATCATCTCGTCTTAATCAAGGTGGTTTTGACCGACAAAAATGGGCGTTTGCTAAGGGAATTACAGGACAGGCAGTGATTAAAAGTGCGGTCAAAATAGGAGAAGATTTTTCATGGAGACAGCAACGATTAAATCAAGCTTTGCAACATACCGCTAACTTAGAGCAGCAAGGGCTGCTATTAGCCTTGGCATTCGGAGAACGAGCATGGTTTAAACCGGCTACGTGGCTTGTTTATCAACAAACCAATACAGCACATTTAATTGCCATTTCAGGATTACATATCGGTTTAGCCATGAGCTTGGGTTTTGGTTTAATACGATTATTGCAATGGAGGCTGCCCACATATCGCATATCCCCTTATTGGCCGTTATTGGGTGGTCTCCTTTTGGCTGGAATGTATAGTGAACTGGCTGGGTTTTCAATCCCCACTTTTCGGGCGATAATCGCGTTGGGAGTGGTACTGATATGCCGTTTAGGTCGCGTATATTTTACCGTATGGCAATTGTTTGTACGCACATTGGCTGTGTTATTGCTTTGGGATCCTTTTATGATGTTGTCGGATAGTTTTTGGTTATCTGTTGGCGCGGTAGGATGTTTAATTGTATGGTATCAAGTCTTTCCTTTGTCTTTATTGGAATGGCGTGGCGTGCCATTGCAATATTCTCCCTTAAGTAAGGGGCGATATATCTTAGGGTTATTGCATTTGCAGTTGGGTTTATTGTGGTTATTTACCCCGATTCAATTGCTGATGTTTTATGGTATGTCATTACATAGTTTTTGGGCAAACCTTATTATTGTACCGATATTTAGTCTATTATTAGTGCCGATTGTGCTGTTCGCTACTTTTACAGCAGGCGCGCTAGGCTCATGGTCATGGGCAAATAATATTGCCGTTTGGTGTACTGAATGGCTGAATGTCTTTTCGGATAGCTGGGTATATTTTTCTGGGCAACAAATAGCAGTACTCACCTTTTTATTAGCGGGGTTATTTAGCCTTACGTGCTATTTTATTTATCAAAAACCGCAGCAAAAACAAATGGCTTTAGCGCAATTATTGGCGAGAAGCCCCTTTCCCTTTTCTTTAAAACTCGAACGTTCATTACCTAAAAGACTGCTTTATTGGATCTATTTTTTAACGGGAGTTATTGCCATTACGTGTTTGATTTTTTGGAGTATCAGTCGATGGGAAAATCAGAGGCAATGGCGGTTAGAAAGCCTTGATGTGGGGCAAGGATTAGCAACATTAATCGTCAAAAATGGGCATGCGGTATTGTATGATACGGGGGGGGCATGGGCAGGAGGCAATATGGCGCAATTGGAGATTCTGCCTTATTTACGTCGTCAAGGCATTGTATTAGAACAAATCATAATTAGCCACGATGATAATGATCATGCAGGTGGGGTTGATGAGCTGTTACTGCATTACCCTCATGCAGCTTTATTTCAGTCATCTTATAAAAATTATGAGAAAACTGACCGCACTTTATGTTACACCGGTAAGCAATGGGAATGGCGAGGGCTGCTATTTACTGCCGTATCTCCTAACAAGCCTGTGGAACGGGCAGGGAATGAGGACTCTTGTGTGGTATTGATTGAAGATGCTTATTACCGAGTGCTGTTGACTGGTGATGCGGATATTGCAACGGAGCGAAAATTTGCGCCTCAAGTGGGAAAAATAGATGTGTTACAGGTTGGACATCATGGCAGTAAAACCTCGACAAGTGCATTATTATTGGCGGAAACACAGCCTGATATCGCGTTGATTTCTAGTGGCCGTTGGAATGCTTGGGGAATGCCACATTTTGAGGTGATTGAGCGATTACATCAGCATAAAAGTGCGGTGTATAATTCGGCATTTTTTGGACAAGTTTCCCTCATTTTTCAACAAGAACAACTGAAAGTCACAACGGCAAGGCACAAATTTTCACCATGGTATCGTAGAATAATTGGAGAAAGGGGGAAATAAAGGTACAATGCACCCATAATTAATATGAGAAGTAATGATAAATGACCTTAAAGAAGAGTGATTATGCAAGATAAGGATTTTTCCACATGGCAAACGTTCAAACGTTTATGGCCATTGATTTCACCGTTTAAAATAGGATTAATAGCTGCTGCGATAGCTCTCGTACTTAATGCTTTAACCGATGCGAGTTTAATTTCAATGCTAAAACCGTTGCTTGATGATGGTTTTGGCAAAGCCGATGCCTCATTTTTGAAGATGATGTCTGTGGTTGTTGTGTTATTGATATTATTACGCGGGGTATCAAGCTTTATCTCTACTTATTGTTTGGCATGGGTCTCGGGCAAAGTTGTGATGGTGATGCGCCGCCGAGTATTTAAGCATTTAATGTATATGTCAATGAGTTTTTTTGATAAAAACCCAGCGGGAAATTTATTATCTCGAATCACTTATGATTCAGAACAGATAGCCAATTCTTCTTCTGGTGCTCTTGTGACGATTGTGCGTGAAGGTGCTTATATTCTCTCTTTGCTAGGTGTAATGATTTATACGAGCTGGCAATTATCTATTGTATTGTTTGTGATTGGCCCGATTATTGCGGTGTTAATTCGCGTGGTTTCGAAACATTTTCGTCGTTTAGGCAAAAATATGCAAAATTCTATGGGGAATTTAACGGCCACGACGGAACAAATGTTAAAAGGACACCGTGAAATTTTGGCTTTTGGTGGACAGAAGATCGAAGAAGAACGTTTTAATCATGTGAGTAATGATATGCGTCGCAAGGGAATGAAAGTGATGATGGCCGATGCGATTGCCGATCCTGTTGTGCAAGTTATCGCTTCGTTTGCCTTAGCTGCCGTACTTTATTTGGCCACAATGCCTTCTATTATGAGCCAAAATTTGACAGCGGGTTCTTTTACGGTCGTGTTTTCATCTATGCTTGCTATGATGCGCCCATTAAAATCCTTAACCAATGTGAACGCACAATTCCAACGAGGAATGGCAGCATGTCAAACCTTATTTGCTATTTTGGATTTAGAAACTGAAAAAGATACAGGCCAATATGAAAGCAAAGAAGTAAAAGGCGATGTTGTATTTAAGAATGTCACTTTTAGCTATCAAGGCAAAGAACAAGCAGCACTACGTAACGTGTCTTTTCAGATTGAATCGGGTAAAACCGTTGCTTTAGTTGGACGTTCGGGGTCAGGAAAATCAACAATCGCTAGTTTATTACCGCGTTTTTATGATATTGAACAAGGCGAAATTTTATTAGATGGTGTCAATATCAAAGAATATAAGTTAGCTGATTTGCGTGAGAATTGTGCCATTGTATCGCAGCAAGTTTATTTATTTAATGACACGATAGCGAATAATATTGCTTATGCGGCAACTGATAAATATAGCCGAGAGGAGATTATCAAAGCGGCAAAAGCTGCGCATGCGATGGAATTTATTGATGGCCTTGAACATGGTTTAGACACAATAGTTGGCGAAAATGGCGCGAGTTTATCGGGAGGCCAACGCCAACGTTTAGCCATTGCTCGTGCTTTATTGCGTAATGCGCCAGTGTTGATTTTAGACGAAGCAACATCAGCGCTAGATACGGAATCAGAACGCGCTATTCAAGCTGCCCTTGAAGAAATTCAAAAAGATCGTACAGTTTTAGTGATCGCTCATCGTTTATCTACCATCGAAAAAGCAGATGAAATTTTGGTTATTGAGCATGGTGAAGTAAAAGAGCGGGGAGATCATCAAACTTTATTGGCGCATAATGGTATTTATCGTCAGTTGCACCAAATGCAATTTGGTGAGTAAAGTGTCGACATATGAGGCAATAGTATGAAATTTTGGTATAAACGTATAATACTTAGTTATATTTTATTGCCTTTTTCAGCGTTATTTTGGCTAGTCAGTCAGGTACGGCGCCAGCTTTTTGCTTGGGGATTGCTTAAAAGCTATAAAGCAACACTTCCGGTTATCGTGGTTGGCAATTTATCTGTGGGGGGAAATGGTAAAACCCCTTTTACACTTTGGCTAGTACAACAATTGCGTGCGCGTGATATGAAAGTGGGGATTATCTCTCGAGGCTATGGCGCAAAGTCTAAAACATTTCCCCTGCTTGTTACAGCGCAATCCGATCCAAAACTAGCAGGAGATGAACCTGTATTATTAGCGCATCGCACAGGCGTACCGGTCTGTATTTCACCCAATCGTCAACACAGTATTGAATTATTACAACGACACTATGATCTCGATATCATTATTAGTGATGATGGTTTGCAGCACTACAAATTACAGCGAGATATAGAAATTGTGGTCATGGATGCGGTATTTGGATTAGGCAATGGTTTTTTATTACCGGCTGGGCCACTACGCGAGTTGCCGTCTCGTTTACGAGAGGTTGATTTTGTTGTAACAAATGGCGCATTAACCAATGAAGCCGATGTTTTTATGCGTTTGGTTCCGCTGTATGCAGTGAATTTACTGACTCAAGAACAAAAAACATTTGATGAATTTGAGCAGATTAATGCCATTGCAGGTATTGGCAATCCAACACGCTTTTTTAATATGTTGCGACAAGAGTTAGGTTTAGCATTAATTGTTACTCAAGCCTTTCAGGATCACCAAGAATATACTGCGGGAGATTTTAAAAAATTTTCCCAAAATAGACCGCTCTTTATGACAGAGAAAGATGCGGTAAAATGTCGAGGCTTTGCGCAAGAAAACTGGTGGTATGTGCCTGTACAAACAGAGATAGTAGGTGATACCGCTAAATTATTTACATTAATTGAATCAATAAAAGCGAGTAAACATGAATCATAAATTATTAGAGATTGTGGCTTGTCCTATGTGTCAAGGGCGACTGGAATATGATAAAGGGAATGAGCGTTTAATTTGTCATTTTGATCATGTCGCTTATGCTATCGAACAAGGGATTCCTGTGTTATTAGCTGAGCGAGCAGAGCCTATTTTTTCACAGGAAGAGAAGGAATAAATATATGACTGCTTTTACCGTAATTATTCCCGCTCGTTACGCTTCAAGTCGCTTACCCGGTAAACCATTAGCAGACATTGCTGGAAAACCCATGATTGCTCATGTCGTAGAACGCGCTAAATTATCAGGTGCTAGCCGAGTCATTGTTGCAACAGATCATGAGCAGGTTAGACAGGCGGTGGAAAACATCGCGGAAGTTTGTATGACCTCAGATAAGCATTCCTCCGGTACTGAACGTCTCGCCGAAGTAGTCGAAAAATTAGCGATCGCAGATGAAGAGATTATCGTGAATATTCAAGGTGATGAACCTTTGATTCCACCTGTCATTGTCAACCAAGTGGCAACAAACTTGGCGAATAGCGGCGTGAATATGGCAACGCTTGCGGTACAAATCCACTCAGCGGAAGAGTTGTTTAATCCTAATGCGGTGAAAGTATTAACCGATAAAGAGGGATATGCGCTTTATTTTTCTCGTGCAGTGATTCCATGGCATCGTGATGAATTTGCAACACTCAGCCAAAATCAGTTTGATGTGTCTCAATTAAATATTGGCTCCGTCTATTTACGTCATATTGGGATTTATGCTTATCGAGCAGGTTTTATTAAGCATTATGTGCAATGGCAGCCTACCGCATTAGAGCAAATTGAGTCTTTAGAACAGCTCCGTGTTTTGTGGTATGGCGAAAAAATTCATGTAGAGTTGGCTAAAGAAGTGCCGGCTGTGGGGGTTGATACTCCAGAAGATTTAGAAAAAGTGCGGTCGATTTTAGTAAAATAATTTTATTATGTTTGATGCGAAAACGTTTCTTGCAACGGTCACTCATGAACCTGGTGTTTATCGTATGTATGACGATAAACATCAAGTGATTTATGTGGGTAAAGCAAAGAATTTGAAGAAGCGATTATCCAGTTACTTTCGGGCGAATTTAGGTAGTCGTAAAACAGAAGCGTTAGTGGCAGCAATTCATCATATTGATACAACGATTACGTCATCAGAAACTGAAGCCCTATTATTAGAGCATAATTTTATAAAAACCTACCAACCTCGTTATAATGTTTTATTACGTGATGATAAATCTTATCCTTATATTTTACTCACTCAAGAACGCCATCCTAGAATGACCGCATATCGCGGGATAAAAAAAATTCAAGGTGAATATTTTGGGCCTTATCCCCATGCCGGTGCAGTACGTGAAACCTTATCTTTGCTGCAAAAACTTTTTCCTGTTCGACAATGTGAAAATTCAGTCTATGCCAATCGTTCTCGCCCTTGTTTACAATATCAAATTGGACGTTGTTCTGCGCCTTGTGTGAGTGGTTATGTGACAGATGAAGAATATGCTCAACAAGTACAGTTTGCACGTTTGTTTTTGCAGGGGAAAGATCAACAAGTATTAGAGTATTTAATTAGCAAAATGGAAGCGGCTAGCCAAGCATTAAATTTTGAAGAGGCTGCACGAATTCGAGATCAGATTCAAGCTGTACGATCGGTTATTGAAAAACAATTTGTGTCTAATGAACGTTTAGACGATATGGATATTGTTGCGATAGTTTACCAACATGGTTTGGCTTGTGTACAAGTGTTATTTATTCGACAAGGCAAGATTTTAGGGAATCGTAGTTATTTTCCCAAAGTACCGGCTAATACGGATCTTGCAGAAATTACAGCAACCTTTGTTGGCCAATTCTATTTACAAGCACATCAGGGACGTAGTATTCCGAATACGATTGTTGTTGATCATAAACTGGCAGAAAGAGTCGAACTGGAGCAGTTATTAAGTGAGCAAGCCGGCCGCAAAGTGACTATCCAAGCGCAAACTAAAGGGGATAAAACGAAATATCTAGAACTTGCGAAAAAAAATGCGCAAGCAACCCTTGTTACTCGGTTAAAACAAGCTTCATTAATTGAGGAGCGTTATCATGAATTACAATCCTTATTGAATATCGCAAAAATTCGACGTATGGAATGTTTTGATATTAGTCATACAATGGGGAATCAAACCATTGCTTCTTGTGTCGTATTTGGCGAAGCGGGGCCAATAAAATCGGATTATCGTCGTTTTAATATTGACGGAATTACGGGGGGAGATGATTATGCTGCGATGGAGCAAGCACTGAAAAAACGTTATGACAGAGATCTTGAACCAGATAAAATCCCCGATGTTATTTTTATTGATGGAGGCAAGGGGCAGCTTAATCGAGCGCTGGAAGTATTCAATGGGCTTGATGTCAAATGGGATAAACACCAACCGATGTTGATTGGGGTAGCGAAAGGGGTTGATCGCAAAGCAGGTTTAGAAACGTTGATTATCAGTGGGCAAGATAGAGAAATGAATTTACCCGCAGATAGCTTGGCATTACATTTGATTCAGCATATTCGAGATGAAAGCCATCACCATGCAATTACAGGACACCGTAAAAAACGGCAAAAAGCTTTTACACATAGTAGTCTTGAGTCAATTGAAGGTGTAGGGGCAAAACGTCGCCAAGCCTTATTAAAATATTTAGGGGGTATGCAAGGGGTTAAAAATGCGGGATTAGATGAAATTGCATCTGTGCCTGGTATTTCAAAAGCGCTAGCCGAAAAGATTTTTGAGGCGTTAAAAAGTTAAGTAAGGGTGAACAAGCTGTTCACCCATATTGATTTAGTTAAACATTGCTGAAATTGATTCTTCGTTGCTAATGCGACGAATAGCTTCAGCTAACATGCCTGATAGCGTTAATGTACGTACTTTGTTTAGTGCTTTGATTTCAGGAGAAAGCGGAATCGTGTCTGTTACGACGACTTCATCTAATGCATCACTGGCAAGATTTTTAGCCGCAGAACCTGAAAATACAGCATGTGTCGCATAAGCAAAAACACGTTTTGCACCGCGTTCTTTTAGTGCTTCAGCAGCTTTGCATAATGTGCCACCAGTGTCGATCATGTCATCGACAAGAATACAATCGCGACCCGCTACATCACCAATAATATGCATGACTTGTGAAACATTTGCGCGTGGGCGGCGTTTATCAATAATAGCCATATCGGCATCATTTAATAATTTTGCAATGGCACGGGCACGTACCACACCACCAATATCAGGCGAAACCACAATTGGGTTATCCAAGTCGGTTTTTTTCAACATATCATGAATTAACACCGGCGAGCCAAAGACATTGTCTACAGGAACATCAAAGAAGCCTTGAATCTGCTCAGCATGTAAATCACAGGTTAACACGCGATCAACCCCTACGCTAGATAAGAAATCTGCGACTACTTTTGCTGTAATCGGAACACGGGCAGAACGCACTCGACGATCTTGACGAGCATACCCAAAGTAAGGAATGACAGCCGTAATTCTGCCCGCAGAAGCACGGCGTAAGGCATCGACCATGACAATTAATTCCATGAGGTTGTCATTAGTTGGAGCGCAAGTAGATTGGATAATAAAAACATCTGCACCACGAACGTTTTCATTAATCTGAACTTGAATTTCTCCATCGCTAAAGCGACCAACCGTAGCATCACCTAAAGAGGTGTAAAGGCGTTCAGAAATTCGTTTGGCTAGCTCTGGTGTTGCGTTACCAGCGAAAAGCTTAATGTCAGGCATAGTGTTAAACCTCAGGTTTGAAAGTAAAGTTAGGATTGCTATGCAATCGGAATTATAAAACGGTTAATCATTAAGTAATTGGTGCAAAGGGGAGATATTTGCGCCTTTTGCAACAAAACCCTCAAAATGTTCAGGTTTCATTTGGAATACTGTTCGTGCTGCTGATTCACTGTCAAATTCAGCAAAAACACAAGCTCCTGTACCTGTTAATCTAGTTGGTGCATATTGTAACAACCACAATAGGATTTCTTCAACCTCTGGATAATGATTTAAAACAACTTTTTCGCAATCGTTTTCGTATTTTTCTGTTAATAGTTGAGAAAGTACTCTTTTGGGGGTATTACGTGGTAAATGCGGATCGGCAAAGATTTTTGCTGTCGCAATAGAAACATCAGGTTTCATGACGATATACCATTTTTCTTTCGGGTAGCAATCAGTCATTTTTTCACCAACGCCTTCCGCAAATGCCGCTTTACCATGTACAAAAATAGGCACATCCGCACCGAGTTGTAATCCTAAATCCGATAATGCCTGAAGTGAAAATCCTGTTTGCCATAATTTATTGAGCGCAATCAGGGTTGTCGCGGCATTTGATGAACCCCCACCGATTCCACCGCCCATTGGGAGGATTTTATCTAAATGAATTTTAGCGCCTTTTTTCACCCCGCTTTTTTGTTGTAAGAGTTTGGCGGCGCGATAAATTAAGTTATCTTCGACGGCTAAATTCGGAATGAATGGCGTGAGGATAATCTCTGGGGTATCGATGACATCAATGGTTAGCCAATCACCATAATCTAAAAATTGAAATAAGGTTTGTAACTCATGATAACCATCAGGTCGCTTATTATTAATATATAGAAATAAATTGAGTTTTGCAGGGCTAGGGAAACGATTTTTAGGGTTTCCCTTAGCAATTTGTTGCGAAAGTGTGGTGGAAAATGACACAGTTTTCATCAGTATGTCCAACTATCTACCCGAATTTTTAAAGTTTGATTTTGATTTTTTAGTAGAATATCTTTGGGTAAGGCTGGCTGTCGCTCCTCATGATAGCTAAGATAATCCGCAGTCCATATTTGCCCCTCTATCGGATAACTGAATGTGGCTAATAGATGATTAGTGCCTACTTTGTAATCTTCATTTTCGTCCGGTTGGCCTTTTAGCCAGTAAGTAAATTGATTTAATGGAAAATCCATACCAATCACTTCTCTGAGTAACATTTGGGCATCACGCTCTGAACGCTGTCTTCCTTTATGATCAGATATTGTCATGCCTTGTTCGTGCATTTCGATCAATAGGCTTGCGCTGCTGATTGTGGAGGAAAGTCGTAAGGTATAAGCACGCGGATTTTTGTAGTGCCATTCAAAACGGGTAGAAAAGCGTTCAGAAGGGCTAATATAACCAAGTTGTCCATTGCTGGCGTAAGAGCGAATTTGTTTTAATTGTTGAAGATGTTGCTGCCAGGTGAGATCGGTTTTCTCAATATAACTGACATCTGTCGGTCGTTCAAGATTGGTTGTACAAGCGGAAATAAATACGCTTATGATGATAACAGAAAGTAAGCCACGTAATTTTAACATAATGGGTCAAAAGCTGTTGAACTAGGTCTTTATTTTACGGGCTTCAATGCATTTAGTAAAGTCATGAACGATTTTTTACAAATACTTACCGCACTCATCATGAGAAAAGTGCGGTAGGTATTGAAAGAATTTTGTGTTTAGTCAACTTTGACAATCCACCCGGCTGGGGCTTCGATATCACCGAATTGAATACCGGTTAATTCATCGTAGAGACGTTTAGTGATAGGGCCAACTTCTGTTTCAGAATAAAAAACATGAAAATTGTCTTCATCTTGAATACCGCCAATCGGTGTGATGACTGCGGCAGTACCACAGGCTCCAGCTTCTTTAAAGTTATCTAATTGATTGACATAAACATCCCCTTCTTCCACTTTTAACCCCAAGCGGTGTTCTGCCAAATAAAGCAGGGAATATTTTGTAATACTGCCTAAAATAGATGGAGAAAAAGGCGTGATAAATTTATCATCGTGGGTAATACCAAAAAAGTTAGCTGATCCTACTTCCTCAATTTTTGTATGGGTAGCGGGATCGAGGTAAATACAATCTGCAAAATTACGCTCTTTAGCTACTTTGCCAGCAAGCAAGCTAGCTGCATAGTTTCCGCCTACTTTTGCTGCACCTGTACCATGTGGCGCCGCACGATCGAATTCGCGAGAAATTAAGAAATTAGTCGGCTTGAGACCGCCTTTAAAGTAAGCTCCCACAGGGCAGCAGAAAATAGAAAAAATGTATTCTTTCGCAGGATTCACCCCGACATTGTCTCCTACACCAATTAAGAATGGACGTAGGTATAATGTGGCTCCCGTACCATAGGGTGCGACCCATTCTTCGTTTGCTTTTACGACTTGTTTACAGGCATCAATAAACATTTCAACAGGCACTCTAGGCATTAATAAACGATCGGCGCTGCGTTGCATACGTTTAGCATTTTCATCCGGGCGGAAAAGATTAATGGAACCGTCTTTACAGCGATAAGCTTTGAGTCCCTCAAAACATTGTTGGCCATAATGTAATGCCGTTGAGCCCTCACTGATATGTAGAATATTATCTTGTGTAAGTTCACCTTTTGACCATTCACCATTTTTCCAATAGGCGATGTAGCGATAATCGGTTTTTGTATAGCCGAAACCTAAATTGGCCCAGTCAATATTTTTTGTCATCTTGTATCCTTAAGCTCTTTTTTGACATCAATTGTTTTTAATCTACACCATTCTCTGCCCTTTGTATAGAGTCAACTCATTTGAAACAAGAACAAAAATATTATGCATATTTGCTTAAGGAATTGTGGTAGAATAGTGGACATAAAAAAACGCCGTTCAAATAGAACGGCGTTATATACAACCCAATAATAGGTTTAAAATACAGGAAGTTAAAGTAACATAATGTTACTTTTTTGTTCAGTTTCCTGAACAGACATGCAAACACAACATCATACTTAAATATGAAACGCTCAACCAGTAAGGAAGTAATTCGTACTTAATTAAGTATGTCCGCTATTTTATGTAGAATATTGTGGTCGGACAAGCGAGATTTTTTTATTTGAAGGATAAAAAAATCTAATCCGAATAATAAAAATACGTTGTTCAGATGAGAAAAATTTATGAGTAAACGTTTGCCTCCTTTGAATTCATTGAAATCTTTTGAATCGGCTGCACGGCATTTAAGCTTTACTAAAGCAGCTGAAGAATTATTTGTGACACAAGCTGCAATTAGTCATCAGATTAAATTACTCGAGGACTTTTTAGGGATCACGCTCTTTAAGCGTAAAAATCGGGCATTAGAATTAACCGAACTCGGTATGAGCTATTATCTTGACGTTAAAAGTATCCTACGTAAATTATCTGATGTGACAGATAAATTATTACAACAGAAAGATGTACAACATTTAACCATAAGTGTGCCGCAGAGTTTTGGTATTCATTGGTTAGTACCTCGATTAAGTGAGTTCAATGCCTTATATCCTGATATTGAAGTACGCATTAAAGGGGTGGATCAAGATGAAGGCATTCTGAGTGAAGATATTGATGTAGGAATTTATTATGGTCGTGGCAATTGGACAAATCTTCATGTGGAGAGTTTGGCGAAAGAGAAGTTACAAATTTTAGCTTCACCGAAATTATTACAAAAAATGCCTATACATCAACCCGAAGATTTGAGAAATCATGTATTAATTCATGTGCATACACGAGATAATTGGAAAAATATGTTAGATTATTTACAGGTTGAAAATGTGAATATTCAGCATGGGCCGTTATTTAGTCATACTTTTATGGCCCTGCAATCAGCTATTCATGGACAAGGCGTTGTGTTAGCAAATGAATTATTGGCTAAACAGGAAATTGAACATGGTAATCTGAAGCCGGCTTTGGATTGTCAAATGGAAGATTCAAAGTCATTTTATGTCGTGAACCATTTAAATAATGTGGAAGAGGCAAAAATAGTGGCTTTTCGTCATTGGATCAAACAAGCGATGAATGGTGGAGAAAGATAAATGGGAAATCGTTTTTTAGTTTGCGCCGCGTTGAGCGGCTTTTTTTTAGTTGGCTTTGGGGCATTTGCTGCACATAGTTTGGAAGGGCATTTATCTCCAGCAGCCTTGTTATGGATTGAAAAAGGTTGGCGTTACCAAGCGCTTCATACAGTCAGTTTATTGATTATAGGTTGCTTTATGGCAGCCACACAAGCGCAGTCCGTGTGGGTTCAGCGAAAAAGAGCGGTCAATATTATCGGATTTTTTTGGTTATTAGGCATCGTTTGTTTTAGTGGCGGATTATATGTAATGGCATTATTGAATACGACAGCGTTTGTGATGTTTGTGCCATTAGGGGGTGTTGCATTTTTAATTGGGTGGGCAGCCTTGCTTTATGTTAGTCTGCGTAGGGTTGATTAATCTTTGAGTGTGAAGAAATAATATGGAATTGATGTGGAATAAATTAGTTTTATATTGCCGCAACGGATTTGAAAAAGAAGTCGCTGCAGAGATTTCAGAAAAGGCTAGCGGATTAGGTGTTTTTGGCTTTGCTCGAGTACAAGAAAATCAAGGGTATGTTATTTTTGAATGTTACCAACCAAACGAAGCGGATCGTTTGGCACAAGAAATCCCATTTAATCAGTTGATTTTTGCACGCCAAATGATTGTGGTATCAGATTTGTTATCCGATTTATCATTAGAGGATCGAATTAGTCCAATCATCGAGCAATATCAACAGATGACAACACTTTCTTTAAAGCAAAGTACAGAGTTGTGGGTGGAAACTGCGGATACAAATGAAGCTAAGGCATTATTAACCTTTTGTCGTAAGTTTACTGTGCCTTTGCGCCAAAGAATGAAAAAGCAAGGTTGGCTGAATTTTCAGGAAAGTCAAAAGAGCGGGATAACATTGCATATTTTTTTCATTAAATCTAACGCATGCTATGTAGGCTATTCTTATAATCGCAATCATTCTGCTTATTTTATGGGGATTCCACGTCTAAAATTTCCTTCTGATGCGCCAAGTCGTTCCACCTTGAAATTAGAAGAGGCAATTAATACTTTTATCCCGCGTGAGCAAGAGCAGAAACGCCTGAATGATACGATGCTTGGGGTCGATCTTGGTGCTTGTCCTGGCGGTTGGACTTATCAATTAGTCAAACGAGGGCTATTTGTTTATGCGGTGGATCATGGAAAAATGGCGGCCAGCCTACACGACACCGGACGTATTGAGCATTGCGCAGAAGATGGTTTTAGATTTCAGCCTCCAAAACGTAAGAAAATTCAATGGTTAGTGTGTGATATGGTTGAACAGCCTAGCCGTGTCATTATGTTGATCGCTAAGTGGTTAACCTTAGGTTGGTGTACAGAAACCATCTTTAATTTGAAACTCCCCATGAAAAAGCGTTATCTAGAAGTACAACAATGTTTACAACAACTGGAAAATGCATTGAGTAAAAAAGGGATTCAATTTGATCTTCAAGCCAAGCATTTGTATCATGATCGTGAAGAGATTACAGTACATGTAAGAATTATGGACAGAACCTGAAATTCAGTAGGGTCTATTGAAAATTGACAGTGATAAAGGATAAAACATGACATTAAAAATCGCAATAGTCGGTGCGGGTGGCCGCATGGGACGCCAACTTATTCAAGCGGTTGAAGCGAGTGAGGGCGTTAAATTAGGTGCGGCATTTGAGCGAAAAGGCTCTTCTTTAGTGGGCGCTGATGCTGGTGAACTAGCCGGTATTGGGCATTTAGGAATTAAAGTGACAGATGATTTGGCGCTTGAAAGCGCAAATTTTGATGTATTAATTGATTTTACTCGTCCTGAGGGAACGCTTGCACATCTTGATTTTTGTATTGCAAACCAAAAAGCCATGATTATTGGAACAACAGGCTTTGATGAAGCGGGTAAACAAGCGATTCAACAAGCAGCAGAAAAAATTGCTATTGTATTTGCTTCTAATTATAGCGTTGGCGTTAATTTAGTTTTTAAACTGTTAGAAAAAGCGGCTAAAGTTATGGGGGATTATTGTGATATTGAAGTGATTGAAGCACATCACCGCCATAAAGTTGACGCACCGTCTGGTACGGCATTGTCTATGGGAGAGCATATTGCAAAAACCTTAGGGCGTGATTTAAAAACTCATGGCGTGTTTGCTAGAGAAGGTATTACAGGCGAGCGCAAACGTGATGAAATCGGTTTTGCCACAATTCGCGCTGCAGATGTTGTTGGGGAACATACGGTTTGGTTTGCGGATATTGGTGAACGAGTAGAAATTTCTCATAAAGCGTCTAGTCGAATGACTTTTGCGAATGGTGCCGTGCGCGCTGCAAAATGGATCGCACAGCGTAAACAAGGGTTATTTGATATGACAGATGTGTTAGATTTAAATAACTTATAATGTTCAAACAGGGGCGTATGCCATACGCCCCAAAACAAATCATACCTTGTTAATCGTCTAAAATAATGTGGCTAAAATAATTTGCTCGGGATCAATTTGTGCCCAAACGACATCATCTTGAACAATGTGTTGTTGTGCGGATAATCGGGCGCAAAGGGCTATCTCCTGTGTAATACGGATCATAACCTCTTTATCTTCCCCTTTACTTGTTACTGAGATAACTTTTCCTTGAAAAATATTTTTATTATTTTCTGACGGCATCTCTTGCGAGATTTTGACCCAAGGGGCTTTAAACATTAACATAACTTCTTGATGCGTTTTTAGCCCTAAACGTACCGCACTTTTCTCTGTAATCGCAGCATAAACAGGATGGGGCAGTGTGGGAATCTTAATTTCTACCAAACTAGTCGCATGATCAAAAGTTAAATTGTGTACTCGGCCAAATAGTTGGTTGCGTGCGCTACTTTGTAATGAAAAACGAGCGGTGGCAGAAAGCAAACTATCTAGCGGCACATTTTCATCCTGTAAAATACTAAAGGCTTTTTCTTGAGTTTGTTCAAGGAGATCATATAGTTGTAGCAAACGGACGGCATAGGGCGTAAGCAAAGTACCTCCGCCATTTTTTCCACCTGTATTGCGCTCAAGTAATGGACTTGGGCTGATTTCATTCATGGCTTGTAAATGATCCCATGCACTTTTATAACTGACACGCGCATTTTTCGCCGCTTGATTTATTGACCCACATTGTTGAATTTCTTTGAGTAAACGGATTCGTTTCGGATCAACAAAGAGTTGTTGTTGTAATTTAATGGTTAGTAAAATTTCAGTGTTAAGCATTGTTCCCTACCTTGTTTTGTTTATTTTAAAAGAAATTTTTACTCCACAGTAGCTTTTCTTTTTTTATTTGTTATATAATTTGTTACATATATAGTTATATATATAACCAAAGGAGTGTAACTAATCATGAAAACAATCAAAAAATTAACACTGGGCCTTGCGGCAATATTATTGGCTTGCAGTTCTGTAGTTCAGGCTAAACTTACTATCTATGCAGCAGCCTCTTTAACTAACGCCTTGCAAGATGTGGCTGCTGAATATAAAAAAGACAAGCCGACAGAAGATATCGTATTTTCCTTTGCTTCTTCTTCCACACTGGCCAAGCAAATTGAGGAGGGCGCGCCAGCTGATATTTTTATTTCAGCCAATAATAAATGGATGAAATATTTATCAGAGAAAAATCTTACTGCAAAAAATACGGAAAAAGTCTTATTAGGAAATGATTTAGTCATGATTGCCCCTAAAAAAAGTGCGGTTGAAAATGTCGATATTTCTCAAGGAACATGGATTGAACAATTAAAAGGGCAGTTTTTATCAGTAGGCGATCCTGATCATGTACCAGCTGGTCAATATATGAAAGAGTCTCTCATTAAGTTAGGCCTATGGGAACAGGTTGAACCTCGTTTAGCAAGAGGAAAAGATGTACGTGCAGCCCTTGCGCTAGTGGAACAAAGCGAAGTACCCCTTGGGGTTGTGTATGCGACTGATGCTAAAGTTAGTCAGAAAGTGAAAGTTGTGGGGATATTTCCTGAGGGCAGTTATACCGCTGTAGAATATCCTGTTGCCGCATTAAAAGGACGTGATAATGCAGAAGTGCAAGATTTTTTAAATTACCTGTCTTCAGAGCGGGCGAAAAACATTTTTGTAAACTATGGTTTTTCAGTAAAATAATGTTTATATCATCTTCAACGGGCGGACAAGATTCGCCCATTTTATATTGATTATCGGGGCGTGTTTGTTAACTCAATTTCTCTCTTTTTTTAATCTTAGTCCGCTCGAAATGAGTGCGGTAAAACTCAGTTTATCCGTTTCACTCAATGCGATGCTTTGGAGCTTACCTTTGGCCATTTTAATGGCGTGGATTTTAGCCCGTAAAAATTTTTACGGCAAAGCATTAGTGAGTGGCATAATTCATTTGCCATTGGTATTGCCACCCGTGGTCATCGGGTATTTATTGCTCGTTGCAATGGGGCGGAACGGATTCATTGGGAAATATTTGTTTGAGTGGTTTGGGATAAGTTTTGCTTTTAGCTGGAAAGGCGCTGTACTAGCGGCGGCAGTCGTTGCATTTCCTTTGGTTGTTCGGGCTATTCGGCTTTCTCTTGAAAGTATTGATATAAAATTAGAGCAGGCAGCTCGCACTTTAGGCGCTTCAGCTTGGCGAGTATTTTTTACCATAACTTTACCCCTTGCGCTACCCGGAGTATTAGCCGGAGTCGTATTAGGTTTTGCGCGCTCGTTGGGAGAGTTTGGGGCGACGATCGCCTTTGTCTCAAATATTGCGGGAGAAACGCAAACTATTCCCCTTGCGATGTATTCTTTTATTCAAACGCCAGGTGCTGAATCTCAGGCTGCACGCTTGTGTATCTTAGCGATTATACTTTCTTTAATTTCTTTATTACTATCCGAATGGCTAGCAAGACGTATGCAGAAACGACTGGGACAACAGCATGTTGCGAATTAATGTAAAACAACGCTTAGGAAATTTGTTATTAGAGGCTGATTTAACTTTGCCTTCGCGCGGAATTACCGCAATTTTTGGCTTATCAGGTTCTGGAAAATCATCACTAATTAATTTAGTCAGCGGCTTAACAAAACCCGATTCAGGCGTAATTTATTTGAATAATCGCGTACTTGTAGATGAACAAAGCTTTGTGCCATCGAATCGGCGTAATATAGGGTATGTGTTTCAAGATGCGCGCCTGTTTCCCCATTACTCTGTTAAGGGAAATTTGCGTTATGGCATGAAAAATAGCAGCCAAACAAAATTTGATCATGTCGTTGAATTATTAGGGATTAAAGATTTATTACATCGTTATCCTTTAACCTTATCTGGCGGAGAAAAACAACGGGTTGCCATTGGGCGGGCTTTATTAAGTGAGCCTGAAATCTTATTAATGGACGAACCGTTGTCAGCACTGGATTTACCACGCAAACGCGAGTTATTAAATTACTTAGAAAAACTCACAAAAGAAATTGATATTCCTATTTTATACGTGACTCACAGTATTGATGAACTCTTACGTTTAGCTGAGAATGTCGTATTGATGGAGAATGGGAAAGTCAAAGCTTATGACACACTAGAAAACATGTGGAATAGCCCGCTATTTGCGACGTGGAAACAACAAGAAAACGAACAAAGTGCGGTCATTTCTTTACCAATTTTTTATCACCATCCCGTTTATAATATGACCGCGCTGCAACTCAGCAATGAACAAAAGTTGTGGGTTAACGCCATACCTGCGGACATTGGTTCGCTTGTGCGCTTGTGTATTCGTAGCACAGATGTTTCTTTAGCGCTAAGTTACCCCGAAAAAAGTAGTATCCGCAATATTCTTAACGGCATTGTAACGGCGATTGAAATACAAGATAATCGAGTTGATGTACAAGTCGAAGTCGCCAATTATCGTTTGTGGGCGACGATTAGTAAATGGTCCTTGCAGGATTTGCAACTGATTGAAGGGCAGCCGGTATATGTACAGATTAAAGCGGTGTCTGTGTTGTCGTAAAGGATAAATGTCTTAATGAATAAAATGAAATCCGTCACCATTGTTTAGGAGGCGCATTTCTCATTTGCTCTTACCCACAAAACTGCTAAAATTCCCCCAATTTTTATAAATTTATAAGGCAGTTGATTTTCATGGCATTAATCAGTTTAACCAATGGCTATCTTTCTTTTGGAGACCACCCTTTACTTGATCATGCAGAAATGCATATTGAAGCAGGAGAACGAGTATGTTTAGTTGGGCGTAATGGCGCGGGTAAATCTACGTTGATGAAAATTTTATCCGGTGACGTTGCGTTAGATGATGGTCGAATTCAATATGAAAAAGAAATTGTGATTGCTCGTTTGGAACAAGATCCGCCACGTTATGCCGAAGGTAATGTATTTGATTATGTCGCCGAAGGCATTGTTCATCTTGCTGATTTATTAAAAGAATATCATCAAATTTCCCGTCAATTAGAAACCGATTATAGTGAACAGATTTTAAATCAATTATCAGAAGTTCAAGCCAAATTAGAGCATATGAATGGTTGGCAGTTTGAGAATAAGATCAACGAAGTATTAGCAACATTAGAGTTATCAGCAGATACCTTATTATCGGACTTGTCAGGTGGTTGGTTGCGTAAAGCGGCTTTAGCACGCGCATTGGTATGTAGCCCTAACGTATTATTATTAGACGAACCGACTAACCATCTAGATGTGGAAGCAATTGAGTGGCTAGAAACGTTTTTACTTGACTTTGAAGGCTCCATTATTTTCATTTCTCACGACCGCTCTTTTATCCGAAAGATGGCCACGCGTATTGTGGATTTAGATAGAGGCAAGTTAGTGTCTTATCCGGGAAATTATGATCTCTATTTGAGTACCAAAGAAGAAAATCTGCGTGTAGAAGCGTTGCAGAATGAATTGTTTGATAAAAAACTCGCGCAAGAAGAAGTCTGGATCCGTCAAGGCATCAAGGCACGCCGCACCCGCAATGAAGGGCGTGTTCGAGCGTTAAAAGCAATGAGAGAAGAACGTCGTCAACGTCGAGAATTAATGGGAAGTGCCAAAATTCAGATCGACCAGTCGAGCCGCTCAGGTAAGATCGTATTTGAAATGGAAAATGTGAGCTATGAAGTTGCAGGCAAAACATTATTACGTGATTTCAGTACCACAATTTTGCGTGGCGATAAAATCGCATTAGTCGGGCCAAATGGCTGCGGTAAAACAACCTTTATCAAATTATTACTTGGAGAAATTCAGCCAACCACAGGGACAGTACGCTGTGGTACAAAGTTAGATATCGCTTATTTTGATCAATATCGTAGCGAATTAGATCCAGAAAAAACAGTAATGGATAATGTCGCAGACGGCAAACAAGATATTGAAGTCAACGGGGTAAAACGACATGTTTTGGGCTATTTACAAGATTTTTTATTTCCGCCAAAACGCGCGATGACACCGGTAAAAGCGTTATCAGGCGGTGAGCGAAATCGGCTTCTATTAGCAAAGTTGTTATTAAAACCGAACAATTTATTAATTTTGGACGAACCTACTAACGACCTGGATGTAGAAACTTTGGAACTGTTAGAAGAAATTTTAATGGATTATCAAGGAACGTTGCTCATTGTTAGCCATGATCGTCAATTTATTGATAACACGGCGACGGAATGTTATTTCTTTGAAGGCAAGGGTGTTTTAAATAAATATGTAGGCGGATTTTATGATGCAAAACAACAACAGGCAAATGTGTTTGCACAACGCGCGGAGCAGCAGGCCGCCAACATAAAAAAAGCCCCGCAATCTTCACAAGAAAGTGCGGTTAAAACGGAAAAAGTTTTTGTAGAAAACCAAAAACCGGCGAAGTTGTCTTATAAAGAACAGCGAGAACTAGAACAGCTTCCACAATTATTAGAAGAATTAGAGCAAAAACTGACCGCTCTTCAGGCTGAAGTGGGTGAATCCGCGTTTTTTCAACAGCCTCATGAGTATACTTCCGCTAAATTACAAGCACTTGCTGACACAGAAGCAGAGTTAGAATCCGCTTTCTTACGCTGGGAAGAGTTAGAGGAGAAAAAACAGCTTATAGTGTCTTAAATAGTTTATAACCAAATAAATTCATTTTGAGCTTATGCATAGACGTGGCAGCTAACAGGCTGCCCGACATATCTCAAAATGAATTTAACAATCGGTGTATGTTGGTGTTTTATCAAACTTTTTTAAATAACTCTGTCCATTTTTCGGCAACAGCTTGAGCGGTGAATGACGCTGCGCTTTGATAGGCATTTTGGCAGAACAGTGCGTTAATAACAGGGTCTTGAAGCAAGTGAATAATATGCTGAGCATAAGCTTGGCGATCATCAAAAGAAATGAGGTAGCCGTTTTTGTCTGATTCAATCATGGCTGATGGGCCGTACGCAATATCAAAGGAAATAACAGGGCAGCCACAAGACAAGCTTTCCAGTATGGTTAGGGAAAATCCCTCCATTGCACTGGTAGATAACGATAAACAAGCGGTGCTAAAGGCGGCATGTGGATCGGTAGTAAAACCCTTTAAAAAAACATTGTTGTGCAAGCCGAAACGCTCAATCTGTGCTTGCATTTTAGCTTGTTCGCTGCCATAACCATAGATGTCTAAGGTGGCATTTGGCAAGGCTTTAACTACATCAGCAAAGATTTCAATCATGAGATCAAGTCGTTTTTCAGGGGCGTAGCGCGCGATTGTAACAACTTTTTGAGGGATGCGCTGACTAAAAGCACGAGGCGTAGGGAGTTGCTCAATAGCGTGCGGAATCACGTGTAAGTTATCGTATGAGCCGAAACGTGCAGTGATGTCATGTTTTTGTCGTTCTGTCAGGATAACAACTGCGTTAGGCTTGGTTAAATCCTTGAGTATTTCGCGATAATGGCGTTTTAAGGGAGAGTCTGGCAAATCTGGCGCACCAATAGTATGAGTGCTGTGCACAACTGGGATAACTTTCACGTTTAGGCGGTTTACTTGCTGAGTTGCTTTGTAGTATCGTAAATTGCGGTCTACGATAAAATATAACGTGTCTTCCGATGGGTATTGGGCAGCCAATCTATTTAAAAATAAAGCAATCAAATCATCCAGGTTGTTAAAATGATGAGTGGTCATGCCATGTTGGTCGCTTACAAGAATGCTGCGCAATGTATTTTTGTCGTCGCCACGATAGTGAAAACTTAAGCATAAACTACCATCTTGGCGATAAAATGCTTCGCTGATAATTTGTTGGGTTTTAGGGTTCTTGATTCTGACAGATGACAAATAGCCCTGATAATCGTAATAGTCAAAGCGATAAACGCCATCGTCATCATGATAGCGCACAAAGTGCACTGTTTGACAATCGGCACGGTAGTATTTTACCATGATGCGTTTATTGCCTTGATGAACTCTGACGGTGCGCTTATCTTGGGAAATTGTGTATTGTAGCGTGTCTTGGTGAGTGTCAGAATAAGGATTGGCAGGGGCATCCGCACGCGCTTCACGGAAAAAGTCAATCATGGTTAATAATTGCATATCAGCAGGCAATGCGCCACTGTTAATGTATTTGTCGCGATTTTCTTGTATTGAGCTATTAAATCGCTGAGTTACAAATGTTGGCGTGATACCCAGTTGTTCCAAAAATACTTTTGCACGTAAAAATGCCGAGCTCTCAATGCCAGTTAATTTTTGTCCGATGTCTTCATTTAAGAAAAAATAGTGCTGTTTGCCTGAGACTTTGCGACTTGCTTTATGAGTATCAACCGTCAAACTGTCAGCCTCATAAGCCTTCGCCGTCAGGCTTTTTGGATATTTGCCTGATTTGAGCAATTCGTGATAATGCACAAAGCCTGACAAATAATGCTCCACATCGTCAATACGCACGCGGAACGCATGATGGCGGATAAAAAATCCGTGCAAAATCTCGTTTGGCTTGGCAAAGTGCATTGCCATTTCTGGGAAGAAAAAGCCGTTCACCAGATAGTTGGCGCGTGCGTGCAAGGCGCGATAAAACGCCGCCACATCAAAATCGCGCAGCACGTCTTGGTATTCGGGGTGCTTATCAAGCGCAAGCAGCATTTTATGAAACGCCATGCACAGCTCAAGCAGCGTTGGGAATGTGGTCAGGCGGTTTTGGATAAAGTTTAAATAGCCCTTGACATTATCTACCGCGAACTGAAAATAGCGGCGCTCTGGCTTGTAGCGAATCAGCTCGTTTGAGCAATAAGATAGCCAGTGGTCGTGGGCTTTTTCGTGATGATTGGCGATAAAAAAGTCAAAGGCACGCTCCACGCACGCAAGCCAGCGCGGATCTTGGGTCTCACCATACAGGCGCATCAGTCCAAACGCCGCTTCGCCGTCATAATAAATCGTGCGTGTTTTGGCAGTAACCGCAAGGGTATCGGCGTCCAAAATATGCACAAAACTGCCGTCCGCTTCTTGCATTGCTACAATGCCGCACGCCAAGCGCTCACACAACGCAAGCAGGCGAGAAGCGCGGTCAGATTTGCCAAAGATTTGGACGTATTTTACCATCGCCAAAATCGCCACTGCATTGGCGCCAAGCTTAATTTCGTTATTGATTTCAATCACATAAGACTTGCCGCCGTCATAATCTTTGGTGAAGTTGGCAATGAAATAATCCAGCGATTTGTCAATTTTTTGGCGAATGTGCGCCAAATCCGCCGCCTGCAAGCGCGTATTGCTGATGGTGTGTAGGGTGGCGTCAGGCGTGTCTTGTAGCGCTTGGCACAGCTCCAAGCCCTCAAGCAGCGCGTACAAGCTGCTGGCGTGGCGCAGCGTGTTATAAGTGGGAATGGCTCTGCCAAAACAAGGAAAATGCCCATAGTCAAACAAGCCATCGTCTTTGATTTGGCGGCTCAAATACTGCGTGCCCAGCGCGACAAATTCTGCGGTTTGAGGCGCGGTCAAATCAGGCAGCTGGCGGCGCGCGTGCTGACGCTGCAAGGTGGACAGCGACACACAAGACGCGGTGTCGGTGTTTAAAAACACGCCAGCGGTGATAAAGCCGATGACGGGCATATCCGCGCTAAAGCTTGGCATTTGCTTGGACGAAAAGCGCGATTTGATGTATTTTTCTAAATTGGCTTGGTTAATGCCAGCCACAGGCTTGTCCGCGCCTTGATATAAGGCGGCGTGGCTGTTGAGCTCCATCTCGGTCGCCATCAAATACGGCGAAGTAACGCCACCGAATGCAAGCCCTGAGCGATAATAATTGCGCTTATACTTGGCAAGCTCGGCAGGCAGCGCGCCCCAAGTGGTCGCTTGTTCGCTGATAACCCATTCTACCTTCAACCAGCGCACAGGCGCCTCAAAATGCCGAGAAAGCGCGGTCAGTTTTGCCAAAATTTTTTCGCCCACCGCTTGCCAATCGTCCGCAAGCAGCTCGCCATCGTCAAAGAACAAGCTGGCAGATTTGGCGCGCTTCTCGCCGCTGCCAAGGCTGATGAGCAAAATGTCTTTTAGCGCTTGGCTGCTGTGCTGCTGTTTGTATTGGGCTTGGATTTGGGGGAGGTGTTCGGTCAGTAGTTCGTGCAATGTTGTCATAGTTTGAGTATGGGTTAGATAATTCACCGCGTTATTATACTAAATTTGTGAGTAAAAATCTGTAGTATTTATCAAGGGTTTTTTGTAATTATCGTTATAGAGTATTGTAATTCATAACAAAGCTTGCTATTGTTCAGCCCAATTATAGTATTAATTAAATGTTTAACCGATTAAAAAAAGTTGAGATAAGAAATGAGCAAATCCTTGGTGATTGTTGAGTCGCCGGCTAAGGCGAAGACAATTAACAAATATTTAGGCAGTAATTATACGGTCAAATCTAGTGTGGGGCATATCCGTGACTTACCTACAGCAGGGAGTTCAATGGGGGAGAAAGCGAAGCCGATTTCGACTAAAGGATTGAGTGCAGAAGAGAAAAAGCAAATTAAAGAAGAAAAAGATCGAAATGCACTTGTTAAACGCATGGGGATTGATCCTTATCATGACTGGCAGGCGAACTATCAGATTTTGCCTGGTAAAGAAAAGGTCGTTGCTGAACTGAAATCCTTAGCGAAAAAGGCGGATCATATTTATCTTGCTACCGATTTGGATAGAGAAGGGGAAGCAATCGCATGGCATTTACGTGAAGTCATAGGAGGAGATGACAGCCGTTTTAGTCGTGTGGTATTTAATGAAATTACGAAGAATGCGATTAAACAAGCATTTGAAAAACCAGAGCAGCTTAATTTAGATCGTGTGAATGCACAACAGACCCGCCGCTTTCTTGATCGTGTAGTGGGTTTTATGGTGTCTCCGTTATTATGGAAAAAAGTTGCGAGAGGTTTATCCGCCGGGCGAGTACAGTCTGTTGCGGTAAAATTATTGGTAGAGCGTGAGCGTGAAATAAAAGCCTTTAATCCCGAAGAGTATTGGGAAGTTTCTGTTCTGACAAATACCGCGACTAAACAGCCATTGGCGTTAGATGTTGTGGAGTATAAAGGGAAAAAATTTGATCCTAAAAATGCGGAACAAGCTCAAAGTGCGGTCGATTTTCTACAAGTTTCTGATTATATTGTGACCGATTTAGAAACGAAACCCACAAGTTCACGCCCGAGAGCGCCTTTTATTACCTCTACTTTGCAACAAACAGCAAGCACTCGTTTGGGGTTTGGTGTGAAAAAAACCATGATGTTAGCACAGCGTTTGTATGAAGCTGGCTATATCACTTATATGCGTACGGATTCCACCAATTTAAGCCAAGATGCATTAGTTATGGCGCGTGGATATATTGATAAACACTTTGGGGGCGCGTATTTGCCCGAGAAACCGAATTTTTATTCGAGTAAAGATAATGCTCAAGAGGCACATGAGGCAATTCGACCGTCGGATGTGAATGTGTTGGCAGATAATTTATCAGGAATGGATAAAGATGCGGTACGTTTATATGATTTAATTTGGCGCCAGTTTGTTGCTTGTCAAATGCCTGCTGCTCAATATGATAGCTCGACATTAACGGTAAAAGCGGGTGATTATGAACTTAAAACAAAAGGACGTATTTTACGCTTTGATGGGTGGACAAAAGTGCTGCCTCCGCTAGGTAAGTCTGCAGAAGATCAAGTTTTGCCTGCTGTGTCGATCAACGATGTATTGCAATTAAAGTCGGTGGAGCCAAAACAATTATTCACTAAGCCGCCCGCACGTTTTACAGAAGCCGCGTTAGTCAAAGAATTAGAAAAACGGGGAATCGGCCGTCCGTCTACCTATGCAACGATTATTTCAACGATTCAGGAGCGTGGTTATGTGCGCACTGAAAACCGTCGTTTTTATGCGGAGAAAATGGGTGAGATCGTGACGGATAGGTTAAATCAATCTTTTAGTGAATTGATGAGTTATGATTTTACGGCCAATATGGAAGCTGATTTGGATAAGATTGCAAATGGGCAGAAAAATTGGAAAGAAGAACTTAATCAATTTTTTAAGGATTTCTCGACTCAATTAACGCAAGCGGAACTGGATGAACTTGAAGGGGGGATGAAGCCAAATAGCTTAGTGCCAACGGATATAGACTGTCCGACTTGTGGGCGAAAAATGGCGATTCGAACTGCGAGTACAGGGGTGTTTTTAGGTTGTACCGGTTATGCTTTACCACCAAAAGAGCGGTGCAAAACGACAATAAATTTGATTCCGGAAGCGGAGTTATTAAATGTGTTAGATGAAGCTTCAGAAACGAAAGCATTGATGGCGCGTAAGCGTTGTCCTAAATGCGGATCGGCTATGGATAGCTATTTGATTGATGCTCATCGCAAATTACATGTTTGTGGGAATAATCCAAACTGTGATGGTTATGTGGTAGAACAAGGCACATTTAAAATCAAAGGCTATGATGGACCGGTGGTGGAATGTGATAAGTGTGGCGCAGATATGCACTTAAAACTGGGTCGCTTTGGTAAATACATGGGATGTACACATTGTGATAACACACGTAAGATTTTAAAAAATGGTGAGGTTGCACCGCCAAAAGAAGATCCAGTTCATTTCCCTGAATTAAAATGTGAGAAGTCTGATGCTTATTTTGTTTTAAGAGATGGTGCAAGTGGTGTGTTTATGTCTGCTCATAACTTCCCGAAATCACGGGAAACAAGAGCGCCTAAAGTGGCTGAATTGGCAACATATCGTGAGCGTTTACCGGAAAAACTACAATATTTAGCCGATGCGCCTCAGCAAGATCCTGAGGGGAATGAAGCGATTATTCGTTTTAGTCGCAAAGAGAAACGCCAATATGTCACATCAGAAAAAAATGGCAAAGCTACAAAATGGGTGGTGGATTTTGTTGATGGACATTGGATTGAAAGAAAGAAATAACTTTAATTGGGTTTACAAAAGAAGCGCGGTTGGCGCTTCTTTTTTTATGTCAGCATATTGTTAAAAATGTGTTGTAATCGTATCAGCTTAATTTTTATAGAAAATTTTGTGATCTAGGCCAAATTTTTGCATTTTTTTAGTTGCTCCATTTTGTAAATTAGTTGAATATGTCGCGGTAGTATTAGTATAGGACGAAGGGCATTATTGGAAAATAAACCTGTAGTTTTATTGAGTGATAATCTTTTATAAAAAGATGGATATATAGAGGTTAATTATGGAAGTAGGTGTAGTAAAGTGGTTTAATAATGCAAAGGGATTTGGTTTTATTTCTATGGAAGGGAATGATGCGGATATTTTCGCTCATTATTCTGCAATTGAAATGGAAGGATATCGTTCGTTGAAAGCAGGACAAAAAGTGAATTTTGAAGCTGTCCACGGCGAAAAAGGTTCCCATGCTACCAAGATTGTCCCAATTATTGAATAAGAGAAATAATGCCTTTCGCGGTATTAGAATTAAATAAAATAAAGGTGAACATCATAATTGAGTTCACCTTTAGTTTTGAAAGCTGAAATACTATTCTGTCGCGCTTTCTGTTTGAGACACTGCGGTTTCTAACTCTTCCTCAAACTCGTCTTCATCTGCTTCGGCAAGTCGTTCTAAACTCACAACATGTTCGTCATCAGCCGTACGAATTAAACGCACACCCTGTGTATTACGTCCAACAATACTGACTTCGCTAACACGGGTTCGGACTAATGTACCTGCATCGGTAATCAACATGATTTGATCGTTTTCTTCAACTTGAGCAGCGGCAACAACCTTACCGTTACGTTCACTCACTTTAATTGAGATCACGCCTTTTGTATTACGGGATTTTGCAGGATATTCATCTAATTTAGTGCGTTTACCGTAACCGTTTTGGGTGGCAGTGAGAATTTCTCCGCTATGTTTTGGAATAACCAAAGAAACGACTTTATCAATATTCAAGTCTAGAATGTCTTCTGCGCTGTCATCTGACGTTTCTTCAATGTCTACTGCATTTTCATCTTCAGATAAATCATTAGTTAAGGCAAGTTTAATGCCTCGTACACCAGTAGCGGTACGTCCCATTGCTCGAACAGCAGATTCCGCAAAGCGTACAACACGGCCTTGTGAGGAGAAGAGCATGATTTCATTACTACCGTTAGTAATATCCACGCCAATGAGTTCATCTTCATCACGTAGGTTTACTGCAATAATCCCGTTAGCACGTGGGCGGCTAAATTCGGTTAAAGCTGTTTTCTTGACGATACCGCCAGCTGTAGCCATCACGACAAATTGATCTTCAGCGTATTCAGAAATTGGTAAGATCGCGGTAATACGTTCATTTTCTTCTAGTGGAAGAATATTGACGATTGGACGACCACGAGCGCCGCGACTCGCCTGTGGTAATTGATAAACTTTTAACCAATACAAGCGACCACGACTAGAGAAACATAGAATGGTATCATGAGTATTCGCCACTAATAATTTCTCAATGAAATCTTCATCTTTCATTTTAGTCGCTGATTTACCTTTACCACCACGACGTTGTGCTTCGTAGTCTGTAAGAGGTTGATATTTTACATATCCTTCATGAGAAAGGGTAACAACCACATCTTCACGAGCAATTAAATCTTCAAGATCAATATCACCTGAAGCCGCAGTGATTTCAGTTCTGCGTGGGTCATTAAACTGGTTACGAATTTGTTCTAATTCTTCGCGGATAACTTCCATTAAGCGTTCAGGACTACGTAAAATGTAGAGTAATTCCCCGATCACCTCAATGAGTTTTTTGTATTCATCTAGAATTTCGTCTTTTCCTAAGTTCGTGAGCTTTTGTAGACGTAAATCTAAAATCGCTTGGGCTTGAACTTCGGTAAGGTAATACAATCCGTCGCGGAAACCATATTCTGCAGATAATTCTTCAGGACGTGCTGCATCAACCCCTGCCGCAGCCAACATTTCTTCGACATGACCAAGGGCCCAACCTTGAGAGATTAAACCTTTTCTTGCCGCTTCTGGGTTTGGTGCGTTGCGAATTAATTCAATGATAGGATCAACATTGGCAAGGGCAATGGCTAAACCTTCTAAAATATGCGCTCTTTCACGGGCTTTGCGTAATTCAAAAATAGTACGACGCGTGACGACTTCGCGACGGTGTAATACGAAAGCTTCAATCAGTTGTTTTAAATTTAATAACTTTGGTTGACCATGGTCTAATGCGACAATGTTGATCCCGAAAGTGACTTGTAATTGCGTGAGTGCATAAAGTTGATTTAATAGTACCTCACCCACCGCGTCACGTTTCACTTCAATCACGATGCGCATACCATCTTTATCAGATTCATCACGTAACGCGCTGATCCCCTCGATTTTTTTCTCTTTCACTAAATCAGAGATTTTCTCAATTAACTTAGCTTTATTCACTTGATAAGGGATTTCATTAACGATAATGGTTTCTCGACCACGATCATCAGTTTCGATTTCCGCTTTCGCGCGCACATAAATTTTACCACGTCCGGTTTTATAACCCTCTTCGATCCCCTTGCGACCGTTTATTAACGCAGCAGTAGGGAAGTCTGGACCTGGAATATGTTGCATTAACTCATCAATAGTGATGTCATTATTATCGATATAAGCGAGACAGCCATCTAATACTTCACCAAGATTGTGAGGGGGGATGTTGGTCGCCATACCGACCGCAATTCCTGAGGAGCCGTTTACCAGTAATGCAGGCACTTTTGTTGGCAACACATCAGGGATCATTTCTGTACCATCATAGTTTGGTGAGAAATCAACGGTTTCTTTATCTAAATCTGCCAGTAGTTCATGAGCAATTTTGGTCATTCGAGCTTCGGTATAACGCATTGCAGCCGGCGAGTCACCATCTACAGAACCAAAGTTACCTTGTCCATCTACTAAGGTATAACGTAGTGAGAAAGGCTGTGCCATACGTACAATGGTGTCATATACTGCACTGTCACCATGCGGGTGATATTTACCGATTACATCCCCGACAATACGTGCTGATTTACGGTAAGGGCGATTATAGGCATTGCCACCTTCGTGCATGGCATATAGCACACGGCGATGTACCGGTTTTAAACCATCGCGGACATCAGGTAACGCACGTCCTACAATAACAGACATGGCATAATCGAGATAAGAAGATTTCAGTTCTTCTTCAACACTGACAGGGGTAATATCTTGGGCTAAATCGCTCATTGAAAAATCCTAGTTTGTCATCAATTGAGTTTTGGAAAAAATTGTGGGGAATTATAGCATAAAATGTGCTTAAATACGCGTATTATTGATAAAGTTAACAGAATTATTAAAAATACAGTATTATACTGTTTTATTTTAGAACAGTAGATAACCGTTTGTTCTGATAAATGATTATATAATAAGGGTATTATGCAAAATATCGATCAGCAAGAACTAGACAAATTTGAAAAAATGGCGGCAAGTTGGTGGGATCCTGAAGGCGATTTTAAACCCATTCATCAACTGAATCCTAAGCGTTTAGACTATATCTTATCCCATAGTAATGGTTTGGTCGGAAAAACCGTACTTGATGTGGGCTGTGGGGGCGGTATTTTGTCAGAAAGCATGGCAAAGCAAGGTGCGATAGTGACAGGGATTGATATGTCGGTTGAACCGCTACAAGTTGCGCGTAATCATGCAACAGAGCAAGGTTTAGAGATTGATTATCAACAAATTACAATTGAAGAATTTTTGCAAAAACAAACCGCACTTTCTGCAGAAAAATTTGATGTCATTACGTGTATGGAAATGTTGGAACATGTTCCTGAACCAAGTTCGATAATTGCCAGTTGTAAGGCCTTATTGAAACCCGATGGCGTATTGTTTTTTTCAACAATAAACCGTACTTTCAAAGCTTGGGCATTGGTGATTATTGGGGCGGAATATGTGCTGAAAATGCTGCCGAAAGGGACTCACGATTATGAGAAATTTATTAAACCGGCTGAATTATTAGCATGGTGTGATGATGTCGAGTTGCAATGTCAAAATTTGACTGGCTATCATTACAATCCATTAACCGGAAGATTTTGGTTAAATCAAGATGTGAGTGCAAATTATATGGGGGTATTTTCCCATTTAAAGTAGTTGCATTATTTGATTGAACGTCATAAACTCGACTAATGCTCAATGGGGTGCCAACGTGCTGAGAAAATACCCATAGAACCTGAACTGATTAGTATCTGCGTAGGGATTTGAGTTAGGTCAAAACATTGTCTGACCACACTTAAATTCCTTTAATTCATTGTTAGATTAAAGGATTTTTATGTCTAAATTAAAAATATTTGCTTTTTGTACCGCACTTTCTTTTTCTTCTGCAGTATCGGCTAATATCACACCACTTAATGTTTATACAGAAGAGTTTTTCTCTGCAGATTGGGGGCCGGGCCCTGAAATCAAAAAAATGTTTGAACAAACATATTCTCAATGCCATTTGAATTTAATCCCCTTCGATAGTCGTACAACTATGTTAAACCGACTTCGTTTAGAGGGAAAGAAAACAAAAGCAGATTTAGTATTGGGCTTGGATAACTATCAATTAGAAGCCGCTAAAAAATCAGGTTTGTTTGCACCCAATCAAGTCGATTTAACCCAATTGGCGTTGCCGATAACATGGGATAGCGATACTTTTTTACCCTATGATTTTGGGCAGTATGCGTTTGTCTATGATAAAACTAAACTAGATAACCCACCAAAAAGCTTAAAAGAACTCGTTGAGCGACAGGATTTGAAAGTGATTTATCAAGATCCACGTACCAGTAGTGTGGGGCGTGGATTGTTAGTGTGGTTAAATCAGGTGTATGAGGTTGAGCAAGTACCGAATGCATGGAAAACATTAGCGCAGCATACCGTCACTGTTGGGAAGGGTTGGACAGAAAGCTACGGCGCATTTCTTAAAGGCGAGGCGGATTTGGTATTGAGTTATACGACTTCGCCATTATATCACTTGCTGCAGGAGCAAAAATCTCAGTATGCCGCAACGATGTTTGAAGAGGGAAGTGTGCTACAAATTGAAACCGCAGCAAAATTAGCGAAAAGTGAAGAAAATGAATGCGCTGAGTTATTTTTATCATTTTTATTAACACCCGCAGCACAAAAAGAAATCAGTATAAAAAACGTTATGCTGCCAGTGATTGCCGGCGAGATAGAACCACATTTTGATGCGTTAAGAACCCAGCAGGCAGGTACTCGCATTTTGGGGACGGATTTTCCTTCTTCAGAACAGTTAAAGCAGTGGATAGATGTTTGGCAAAGTGCTTTGATTAAGTAATGATGTGGCGTTTACTGAACAATCCGCAACTTCGGCCACAACATTATCTAGGTGGCGTGGCGGTCTTGTTGTGTTTGCTGTGGGTATATTTTAATGCACTACAAATGGTATTTTGGAGTGGGGAAAGCTATTCATGGCAAGATATATGGCAGGATGTTTATGTGCGCCATGTCATCAAGTTTAGTTTTGGACAGGCATTTTTATCGGCTTTACTCTCGGTCATTATCGGTGTCATTTTTGCTCGTGCACTTTTTTATCAATCTTTTTATGGCAAAAGGTTTTTACTTAAATTATTTTCTTTAACCTTTGTATTACCTGCATTGGTGGCGATTTTTGGGGTGATTGGGATTTATGGTAATCAAGGCTGGTTAGCACGAAGTGCGGTGCTTTTCGGCATAGATTTTCAACCTCATATTTATGGTCTAACAGGTATTCTGATTACCCACTTGTTTTTTAATATTCCTCTTGCGGCCCGTATGTTTTTACAGGCGTTACAGACCATTCCTGTGCAAAGCCATCAACTCGCCGCACAGCTTAATCTTCGCAGTTGGTATTTTATACGTCTTTTAGAATGGCCCTATATCAAACAGCAAATATTTCCTGCGTTTGCTTTGATTTTCATGTTATGTTTTACCAGCTTCACGATTGTGCTGACACTGGGAGGAGGGCCACAGTATACTACATTAGAAGTCGCCATTTATCAGGCAATAGTGTTTGATTTTGACTTATCCAAAGCGGGAATGTATGCGTTGTTACAATTTGTGTTTTGTTTTGTATTATTTGGCATAAACAGTGTAATCTCGCCAATGTCACAGACCACGTTACATCAGCGAAAACAATGGCAAGCAACGCAAGGAAGAGCGGTTAAAATTTGGCAATTTTTTGTGATTGTATGTGTTAGCTTATTCCTGGTGTTACCCCTCTTAAACACTGTTGTTCAGGGGCTCTTTTCTGAAGCATTATGGACAATTTGGTCTCGTCCACAATTATGGCGCGCATTAGGTTATTCGTTATCGATCGCACCTTTATCCGCGCTATGTTCGCTCTTAATGGCAAGTGCATTATTGCTATTATCACGTCGTTTATATTGGTTACACTGGTACAAAACAGCGCATATGTTACTGAATACGGGGATGTTAATTCTCGCGGTACCGACATTATTATTAGCCATCGGTCTTTTTTTATGGTCACAACAAGTTGAGTTTGCGACATATCATTTATTTATCATTGTCGTATTTTGTAATGCGTTAGCTGCTATGCCTTTTGTGATCCGTATTTTAGCGGTGCCGATGAACAATAATATGATCTATTATGAAAAACTGTGTCAATCTTTAGGCATTCAAGGTTGGGCACGCTTACGTTGGGTTGAATGGGCGCAATTAGCTCAACCAATGAAATATGCATTTGCCCTAGCTTGTGCGTTGTCTTTAGGTGATTTTACCGCGATAGCCATGTTTGGTAATCATCAATTTACGTCATTACCGCATTTATTATATCAACAATTAGGCAGTTATCGGGGAGATGAAGCCGCAGTAACCGCATTGATTTTATTGGTAATTTGTTTGGGTATTTTCCAAATGGTTGAAAAAAATAGACATGATTCGATTAAATAAACTTAAGTTTGATTATCCAGAAATGCCAATGGCATTTGACCTACATATTAACCAACAAGAACGCGTTGCGATTGTTGGCCCAAGTGGTGCTGGAAAAAGTACGTTGCTCAATTTAATTGCCGGATTTGAATTCGCAGACAGTGGCGACATTTGGCTGAACAATGAAAAACACACGCAAACCGCACCGCACTTACGGCCAGTATCAATGCTTTTTCAAGAGAATAATTTATTTACGCATTTAAATGTTCAACAAAATATTGCGCTAGGATTGAAGCCGAATTTGAAACTTGATGGGGCTGAGTTAAGACAAGTTGAAGAGGTGGCTAATGCGGTTGGATTGAAAGAGTTGTTATTTCGCTTACCTACGGAATTATCAGGCGGACAAAAACAACGGGTAGCTTTGGCGCGTTGCCTATTACGGGATAAACCGATTTTGTTATTAGATGAACCTTTCTCAGCGTTAGATCCAGCGTTACGGCTAGAGATGTTAAATTTATTACAACAATTATGGCTGGAAAAGCAATTAACTGTTGTGATCGTTACTCATCAACCTAATGAATTAATCGGGAGAGTCGATCGGATCATCAAAATAGAACAGGGCCAAGCGATGGGTTTAGACAGTGAAGATGCTGTATAAAACATTTTACTGGAAGTTTATAGGGCATAATGGGTAAAGAGAAAATTCAGATTTAAAAGATTGGTTTAAAAAATCCGTTATATTTCACCAAAAAAATCCGCACTTTAATGGGTTGATTTATTATTCAACTTTTAGAGTGCAGATCATCAAATAACAGATATTAAAAATTATTTATCACATTTTTCAATATCATTACATTTACCATATAGATATAAGCTATGATTTTCAAGCTGAATACCGTGTTCTTGGCTGATTTCACGTTGACGTTTCTCAATAATATCATCATTGAACTCAAATACTTTACCACAATCTACGCAAATAATATGGTCATGGTGTTCAGTTGGCGCGAGTTCAAAAACAGATTTATTTCCTTCAAAGTTATGTCTAATCAGAATATTGGCTTCATCAAACTGATTAAGAACACGATACACTGTTGCTAAGCCGATTTCTTCGCCTTGTTCGAGCAACATTTTGTAAATATCTTCGGCTGAAAAATGCTGGATTTTATTTTTTTGCATTAAGGCTAAAATCGTTAAGCGTGGCTCAGTGATTTTTAACCCAGCCTTTTTTAGCAGTTTGATGTTTTCTTCAGACATAAGAATACCTATTAGTTCCTAAATAATGTATGATAACCTTAGTTATATTAAGGCTAATGCTTATCAATTGCAACGTTTAAATGGAAAATGTTAAAAAATGATTAATCAGCAAGCTCTGCCAAACACATTTCCTCATACACTTGCTTCACCCAAGTTTCAACACGTTGGCTAGTTAATTCAGGTTGACGATCTTCGTCAATACACAAGCCGACAAATGTGTTTTCATCTACGAGTGCTTGAGAGACTTCAAAATTATAGCCTTCTGTCGGCCAATAACCGACGATGGTGGCACCATGTGGTTCAATAATATTGCGAACGGTTCCCATAGCATCACAGAAATATTCGGCATAGTCCTCTTGGTCGCCACAACCGAAAATTGCGACTAATTTATCTGTAAAATCAATGTCTTCTAATGTAGGGAAAAAATCATCCCAATCTGCTTGAGCTTCACCATAATACCATGTAGGAATACCAATCATGATAAAATCGTAGGCTTCAATATCTTCTTTGCTACTTTTCGCAATGTCGCGAATATCTACGAGATCGCTACCGAGTTGTTTTTGAATCATTTTGGCAATATTTTCTGTATTGCCTGTGTCACTACCGTAAAATAGACCAACAATAGCCATGTTAATTCCTTGCTTTCTGAATATTTAAATAATCTTGTAAAATAGTTTCAATAAGCTCTGATCGGCTTATTCCAAGATCAGTAGCGCGTTTTTCTAACTCCATCACGAGATCTTGGTGTAATTTTAACTCAACCCGCTTAAGTCCACTGGATTTATCGCGTTTAAGTTGATTACGCTTATTGATGCGTAGTTGTTGTTCCCGGGTTAAAGGGTTAGTTTTAGGGCGACCAACTTTAGGTACATTAGCAAATAGATCCAATGTCACGCAGTCTGCATCTTGTTTTGCCATCGTTTAACCACTGAAATAAATGAGGTGGCTCAATGCGAATGAGAAGCCACTTTAGATTTGGGCGCACTATAGCACAAATAAAGAAAAATGAAAATAAACAAAGCGCAACAAACCCTAAGCCTTTATTTTTAAAGAGTCTTCAATTTCTTTAATCCAGTCTAATTCAAACTGGGTAAAACCGGCTTGAATACGCGCATCGGTGTTAATCACTCCTTTAAAGATGACAATACGGTATTTGCGTAACAGTTCCCCGAAACATTGCATGGCATCAAGCCCCCGTTTTGTGGATAAGGCATGATACCAGTGATTACCAATAGAGACGTGGCCGATTTCATCACGTAAGATAATATCTAAAATACGTACACCATCAAAATCTTTGCGTTGTGCAATTTTTTCTTGCAATACAGGGGTGGCATCTAATCCTCTCGCTTCAAGTACGCGAGGGACTAAGGCCATACGTTCCCAAATGTCATGGGCCGTAGCTTGTGCCATTTCCCATAACCCGGCATGGGCTTCAAAATCACCATATTGAAAGCCGAGCGTATTTAAGTGATCATTGACTAGGGTAAAATGCGTAGCTTCTTCTTCCGCAACACGCAGCCAGTCTTGTACAAATTGTTTTCCTTCCCCTAACTCTTGTTGGGCTTTTCGACCAAAACGCCAAGCCGCATCTAAACCGAGATTAATGGCGTTAAACTCAATATGGGCAATGGCATGAAAAGTGGCTGCATAGCCTTCCGATGTGGCAAATGAACGTTTTGGAACGTCTTTAGGTGCAACTAAGCGTGGTGTGTTTGGAAAACCTGCTATTTCTTGTTGTGCAGAGACATCGGGAAAATCAAGTTCATCATCTAGTTGGGCATTAGGAAGTAACTCATGGTAGAGTTGATGCACAAGCATGACTTTTTGATAAGGATTTTGTTCTGCCAATGCAGCAGTTACGGCTTGCCAAAGTGCGGTCATTTTTTCCTCTATTTTTCTAAAAATTTTTCAATGGCACGTACAACGTGAGTGGGTTTTTCCGCATGCACCCAGTGTCCAGAACCACTGATAGTAAAGGCGGTTGAGTGTGGGAATTGCGCTAAAATAGTCGTGCGATATTCCGGGAGAATGTAAGGCGAATCGCCTCCTTTGATAAATAGTGTTGGCACTAAGCAAGGGGAGACCGATTGCCAATCCATCAATGTATTATAGTTTTGAAAAAGTGCGGTCACATTAAAGCGAAATTTTTCTGTGGTTTGATTGTCAAAAGATTTGAGCATGAATTGGATAATGCTTTCTTCCTGAATATGTTGCGCGAGAATAGGTCTCGCTTGTTGTCGTGTTTCAGGCGCGGCTTGTTTGACGGCAAATAGCCCTTCGAAAACGCGAGTATGCCATTTTTCTTGATAAGATACGGGAGCAATATCAATCACAATTAATTTTTCGACTAATTCAGGATAACGGGCGGCAAATGTCATGGCTGTTTTGCCCCCCATAGAGTGTCCAATAAGAATTAGCTTGTTTAACTTGAGATGCTGAATAAGACGATAGAGATCGTCAGCCATTAAGGAGTAGTTCATATCAGGGGTATGAAAACTCTCACCGTGATTGCGTAAATCAACACGTAAAATAGGGTAGTTTTCACTAAAGGCGCGAGCGATTACGCCAAGATTATTCATATCACCGAATAAACCATGAATAAAAACCAATGTTGGTGATGAACTTGGAAAGGCTGGTGGTGTAAATTGATAATTTAATAAATTCATTTTATCGTAGTCTATTGTTTTGGAAGCAGTTATAATAGGGACATGCCCATTATAGCAGAGAATAAAAAGAGGAAGAAATAATGAAAATCATTGAAGTTGATGAAGAGCTGTATCAGTATATTGCAAGCCAAACACAATCTATCGGTGAAAGTGCCTCAGATATTTTGCGCCGATTGTTAAATTTGTCTTCTTCTACGCTGTTATCTCGGCAACCTGATGAGGCGCCAGTGGCAGCGGTTCCCCCTAAAGAAGCAGCTCCTACAGCGGGACAAAATGAAAAAGTAGCGAGTTCGTCTCAAGTGGAAGAAGAACCTATCAAAGTGATCACGAAAAAACAGCCAGAAGAAGCGATTGAAAAAGTGGTGGGGAAAGTGCGCCAATTATTAGCTTCGGAAGATTTCTTACAAGAGAGCAAGGCAGTTGTTCGTTTTCTTGAATTGTTAAAAGTATTATACCGCACTAATCCAGAAAGTTTTGCACAAGCCACAGAATCTTTACAGGGCAGAACGCGGGTTTATTTTGCGCGAGATGAAGCGACATTATTAGCCGCAGGTAATCATACGAAACCAAAACAAATCCCTGATACGCCATATTGGGTGATTACCAATACCAATAGTGGGCGTAAGATGTTGATGTTGGAAGGCGCGATGCAATCCATGCATTTGCCACAAGATTTAATTGATGAAGTGCGGTCGTTTTTTATTGCTAATTAATTCATGATGACAACTTCTCTTTGGCAACAATATGGTCGAGATTCTAGCTTGCAACATCAAATTGCCTTGCGGTCAACGCAGGGCAATTTGTCTTGGCAAGCGCTTGCTGCAGAGATTAATGCGCGAGCTGTATTATTTCGACAACAAGGTGTTGGCATGGGGACTGGCGTTGGTTTGTGTGGGAAAAATAGCCTTGAATTCGTGTTAGCTTATTTGGCGGTTCTGCAATTACAAGGACGTGTGTTAGGGATTAATCCCGCTTTTTCCCCTGAGAAAATTCAACGCATTTGTCAAGATAACCAAATTGCTTTCTTATTTCATGAAGAAACTGGTTTGGTGCCGACAGGAGAGGGAAAAACATGTAGTCCTCTTTTTCATTCTCTTACCTTGACATTAACATCGGGATCTTCAGGCAATCCGAAAGCTGTTGTGCATAATATAAAAGCACATCTAGATAATGCACAGGGCGTGTGCAGATTAATGGCGTTTAATGAGCAAGATACATGGTTATTATCTTTGCCGTTATTTCATGTTTCAGGGCAAGGTATCCTGTGGCGTTGGTTATCTTGTCATGGCATATTAATGTTACCTGGAGAGGATTTTTATGGGTCGGTGTTAGAAGCCACACATGTTTCTCTCGTTCCCACTCAATTACAGCGAATGTTCGCTTATATAGAAATGCAACAATGTCTTTCTTGGCGCACTCAGCATATTCTTTTAGGTGGCACGCATATTCCCATTGCCTTAACTCAAAAGCTCAGTCAATTGAATATTCAAAGTTATTCTGGATATGGTATGACGGAAATGGCGTCTACAGTTTGTGCGAAAAAAAGTGATGAGCATGTTGGCGTAGGGCAACCATTATTAGGACGTGAATTACGATTAGTCGATGAGGAAATTTGGTTAAAAGGCGCAGGTTTAGGCTTAGGATATTGGCAAAATGGGGCGGTTGTACCTTTTACAAACTCCGAAGGGTGGTTGCAAACGAGAGATAAAGGAATCTGGGTGAATGGTGAATTAGTGATTATTGGGCGCTTAGATAATCAATTTATCTCGGGAGGAGAAAATATTCAACCGGAAGAGATTGAAGCTCTATTACAACAGTATCCAACAGTTAAACAAGCTTTTGTGTTGCCTGTTGATGATGTTGAGTTTGGCCAACGCCCTGTGGCAATGGTGCAATTTTCTGGTGATTTTTCTACGGCACAGGTGACAGAATTACGTAGTTGGATAGCAGAAAAAATAGAAAAATTCAAACAACCCATCGCATATTATCCATTGCCAATACAGGCTCAGCATGGTATTAAAATATCACGGGTAATGTTAAAACAAGCATTAGTACAATTATTAAGAAAAGACGAATGATGAAAACGAAAAAATATATTGCATATTTATTGATAAGTATTGGCTTGTTGTTGCAAAGTCAATTTGTATTGGCGCTCCCTACAGAAAAAGAGCTTAATGCACAACTTAAAGCAGCGCAAGAATCGTCGTCAGAAAGCTCTGAGACAAAAGTCTTGGTTAAGGATTTAGAACAAAATCTCAGTTTATTGGCCGAGATTGAAAAACAGAAAATACAGAATCAGCAATTAGAAACCGAGATTCAAAATGCACCATCGGAACTAGAGGCGAGTAAAAAAAACTTAGTGGCGGCAAAGCAGAAAAGTGCGGTTAAATCTGTAGCAGATTTAGAAAAATTATCGTTGAACCAATTGCAAGTAGAACAAAGTGCAATTATTGAGCGACTGCAGCAAATACAGACAGCATTAACGAAAATTAATGCGCAAGTCATTACGCAAAATGCAGTACCGGAGCGGGCTCAAAGTATTTTAACGGCGGGAGCGCAAAGAACACAAGAAATCAATAGCCAACTTTTAGGCGAAATCAATCAACCGTTACGCAATAAATTAGAAACGGAATTAGTGTTAATTGATTTAAAAAATAACTATGCTCAAAGCCTGTTATATTCTAATGATATTTTAACTCAAGTATATGAAGCGCAGCGAGAAGAGCAAAATTGGCAACAACAGCAGTTACAGGCAGAAAGCACAAATTTACAAGAAGCCATTAATGCAAAATATTTACAAGCCTCACAAGCACAAGTTGAGCAAGTTGCTAAAAATCAGCAAGAAACTTTTACAAAAGATACAAGCCCAATTGTATTGTCAGAGTTACAAATTAATGCGACATTGAGCAAAGACTTAGTTGCAGAAACAACGCAGATGAATATCTTGTCACAAGATAATCTGCGTATTAAAAATATGTTGGATAATTTGCAACAAACGCAACGGAATATTGATGAACAGATTAGTGCATTACAAGGCACGCTCGCGCTTTCTCGCATTATTAATAAACAAAAACAAGCCTTACCACAAGATGAAATGGTGAAAGGGTTAGCAAAACGTATTTCGGATTTGCGCGTTAAATTATTCGACTTAGCAGAAATGCGCGATAAGTTAACGGATAGTGAACGTTATATTCAGACGTTGGCGACAGAGAATAAATTGATACTTGATACACAAGACAAAGTTGAACTAGAAAGTATTGTGGCTGAACGTCTAGATATTGTGTCTAATTTAATTAGAGTGCTAAATAATCAGTTAAATGCTTCAATCAATATTGACTTAAACCAACAACAAGTGATTGCCATCAGTGATGATTTACATAACAAGCTTCAACAACAGAGCTTTTGGGTAAAAAGCAATGCGCCAATTGATGTAGATTGGGTAAAAAATTTTTTACCAACAGCCACATGGCAATTAAAAGAAATAAATAAGTTAATTAATTTCTTTAATTGGAAAGATCATGTCTTACTTGTCGGCAGTTTTATTCTTTTATTGTTGATATTGTCTGCGGGCATTTATTCGCAAAAAGAGAAGATTAAAAGACGGATTAAATTGATTGATGGACAAATTAATACATTAAGTGCAGATAGTCAGTGGCATACGCCAGCCGGCATTTTTTGGACCTTTATTTTATGCTTACCAAGTACAATGTTGTTTTTGGTGGTGTTATTGCTTGCTGTTTATATCATTTTTGAGACACCTACACCGATGTTGTTGTGGTGTTGTCAAATGGCGGGATATTGGTTGTTTTTTGCCTTTATGTTGGCCATATTACGCCCGAACGGTTTAGCATTTCGTCATTTTGCACTTTCGCAACAAAGTGCAGAAATGTTTCGTCAGGTATTAAAACGTTCTATTTGGTTAGTTATTTTGTTACTTAACACCTCAGTGTTGACACATTTAGACAGTACTGGCGTAACTAATGATGCCATTGGAGAAGTGGTGACAGTGACGGCACTGATTATCTCTCTGTTCATTGTCGGTCCTCGTTTTAGACATGCGATTTCTACCTATGAAAGCAATACACATATGAAACAAACGGACTCGCGCCGGTATTTATTTGTGATTGCTCGTCTTGTTTTAATTCTCTCTCCGGTGATGTTAATTAGTCTGATTGTTGTGGGATATTATTATACGGCGTTGACTTTAATTAAACATTTAATGGCTTCTTATTTTGTCCTTGTCACTTGGATATTGTTACGTGAAGTGGTATACCGTGCATTTGCGGTTTCTGCCCGCCGTCTCGCGTATCGTCGTTTACAAGAAAAACGCGCTCAAACACAAATTAAAGCGGAAACAGAAGAAGGACAGGGCGAACTGGCCAGTTTAGAAGAAGATGAATTAGAAATTACTCAAGTCAGGACACAAGTGCTCAGCATGGTGGATTTTGTGCTATGGGTTGGATTAGGCATCATGCTGTTTTGGGTATGGGCGGATTTAATTACCGTTGCAAATTATCTTGATGGCTTCACCTTGTGGCAACAAAATGTCACAACGGAATCGGGAACGGTCGTAGAATCCATTACCTTACTCAATTTGTTAAAAGCGATTGTGATTTTAGTGGTAACTTACGCGATAGTACGCAATATTGCGGGGATCCTTGAGGTGGCGATATTTTCACGTTTCACTTTATCTCAAGGTACGCCTTATACTATCACCACTCTTTCTTCATATTTTGTCATTGCAATTGGCGCAGCTTTGGCTTTTTCGACATTAGGTGTCTCTTGGAGTAAGTTACAGTGGTTATTTGCGGCATTATCTGTTGGATTAGGGTTTGGTTTACAAGAAATTTTTGCTAACTTTGTGTCAGGAATTATTATTTTGTTTGAACGTCCTGCTCGAATTGGTGATGTGATTACAATTGGACAATATTCAGGAACCGTATCGCGAATTCGTATGCGAGCGACAACCCTTGTTGATTTTGATGGAAAAGAAGTGATTGTACCAAATAAAGCTTTCGTGACGGAACGTTTAACAAACTGGGCGTTGTCCAATTCAGTAACACGTATCGTGATTAAAATTGGGGTAGCTTACGGTTCTGATTTAGAATTGACAAGACAATTATTGCTGCAAGCGGCAAGTGAATCAGAGAAAGTTTTAAAAGAACCCGCACCAAAGGCTTATTTTTTAAACTTTGGTGATAGCACCTTAGATCATGAAATGCGGGTATATGTGGGACAAATTGGTGATCGTACTGTGACGATAGACTTTTTAAATCGTCGGATTAACCAATTATTTAATGAAAATAATATAGACATAGCCTTTAATCAACTTGATGTGTTTATCAAAAATCAAACAACAGGTGACGAAGTTAAGGTTGTGGAAAAACCGTTGGTATTAAATAATTAACCCATCGTTTTAGATAGTTAGGATTGAAAAAGAAATGAAAAAGTGGCTTATTTTTTGTTGTTCTTGGTTGATGATTTGGTCGGCATATGCTGAAGATAATCGTTTGCAAGATTTGCCTAATTTATCAGCGATTACTTCGCAGCTTGAAGCTGCAACAAATGCAGGAGCGGATAAAACGGAAATTCGCTTACTGGATGAAACGCAGAGTTTGTTACATAAAATTGATGAACAAAAGCGTTTAAACGAAGCATTAAATAAAGAGGTGGCAGAGGCGAATACCTCTTTGCAGCTTAGTCACAAAAACAGTGAGAAATATCGCGAAGAGATGGCAACTAACTTTGAGAAAAGTTTTGCCGATTTAACATTAAATGAATTGCAGTCACGTTTAAATGCTCGACAGGCTGAATTGGAAAAAGTACAAGAAGAACTGATTGAGCTGAATAATCAAGGGGGCGGGCAAAGCAATGTCGTGAGCTGGGTACAAACGACATTAAAAGAAAATCTAACGCGTACGCAAGAGTTAGAGCGTTTATTTGTCAATGCGAGTGATGATATTCAACGCAATCGTTATAAAACTGAATTAGCGTTAATTGCCTTAAGAGAAGCCTATCACCAAACGTTATTGCGTGAAAATGATAAATTACGCACATTGCATGAAGCAAAAGTTGAAGAGAAAACATCGCAGCAACAGGCATTACAGGTGCAGATCGTCGCATTAATCGAAGCCATTAATGACCGAAATTTGCAAGCATCGCAAGATCAGGTTACTCAAGCAACACAATCCGAGCAGCAAAATGTGAGTAACCCAACGATAGCATCTCAGCTTGCGATCAATACCCGATTGAGTGAAGATTTATTACAGCAGACAAAACAAATGAATGAGCTGTCGCAGAATAATCTTTACATTAAAACCGTATTAGATAATTTGAAACAAACACAACAATATATTGAAAATCAAATTAATGTATTGCAAGGCACATTAATTCTGTCGCGAGTAATTAATAAACAGCGCCAAGATTTGCCAAGAGACCAGATCATCAAAGGTTTACCGAAGTTTATTACGGATTTAAGGGTGCAAATTTTTAATTATACCGAAGTACGTAGCCGTTTGAGTGAACCTAAAAGTGCGATTGAGGCATTGGCAAAAGAACAAAATTTGGTATTGAGTGAAAAAGAGCGGTTAGAACTAGAAAAGATTTTCCAAGATCGTTATAAGCTCCTATCTGATTTGATTAATTCATTGAATAATCAGCTGAATTTGGCAGTGAATATTGAACTTTATCAACAGCAAGTCATGTCGATTAGCGACTCACTGCAACAACAACTCCAACAACAAAGTTTTTGGGTGCCGAGTAATAGCGTGATGGATTTGGAATGGTTTAAACAATTCCCTAACCGGGCATTATGGGAGTTGACAGAACTATCCAAAACAGTGGATTTAAGCCAAATTTCCGCGCATTTAGGGATCATTATCGCCATCGGGATAGCGTTATTATTGAGCTATTTTGTGATTACATGGAAAAAATCAGCCATTAAAGAGCGCTTAAATACGCTAGCGGCCAATGTGAACACCTTGAAAAAAGATAGTCACTGGCATACACCGGAAGCATTATTTTGGACGGTGATTTTGGCGTTGCCAAGTACTTTTATCTTCTTTGGTATTGTGTCTTTTTTAGGCAATATCGTTTTTACAAATAAGTCATTACTGTGGATTTTATCGCTCATTTTATCAGCCCATTGGTTATTCTTTGCAACAGTATTGTCGTTATTACGTCCTCATGGTATTGCTTATTTACACTTTGGTATGTCACCAAGAAGTAATGAGTCTTTCCGTTATGCGATAAAAAAATCTATCACAATGTACGTATTATTTGTCGTCGCGTTTGGTTTTTCTTATATTGAAAGTGTGGATTATTCTGATGACGTATTAGGCGAAGCCATGAGCCTTGTTGCTTTAGTTATGTGTCAGTTTGTTATTTTTCCTCTCTTTAATAAGGCGATTAAGCGTTATGAACATGATGCGGAAGAGGTTGGGGAAGTGGCAAATACTCGTTGGTTAAAATTATCACGAGCGATTTTAGTTATCGTGCCGATTTCGTTAATGGTATTGATTTTTTTAGGCTACTATTATACGGCAAATGTACTTATTAAACATTTGCTAAATAGTTATCTACTTGTTATTGCTTGGTTTTTTGCCCGTCAATTGGTTTACCGTATTTTTACGGTATCATCACGCCGTATGGCCTATCGTCGTTTACAAGAAAAACGTCAACAAATTCGCCAGCAGGAAAATAGTGATGAAAAAACGAAAGATAATTTAGAACTGGAAGAAAAGAACGCCATTAAAATTTCTACGGTGAACCGACAATTATTTCAAATTGCCGATTTTGTCGGGTGGATTATTTTATTAGTTTGTTTTTATCTCATTTGGTCTGATTTAATTAGCGTTGCGTATTATTTAGATGGTTTTATCTTGTGGGAGAGCGGTGAAGGCAATCATATTGAAACCATCACTTTATTGAATTTAATGCGAACGCTTTTTGTCTTGTTAATCACCTTTGCGTTAATTCGTAACTTAGATGGAATTTTAGAGGTTTTAATTTTTTCTCGTACCCGGCTTTCACGAGGTATTGCTCATACAACAACGGCTATCTTGCGTTATATTGTCATTGTAATCGGCAGTATTTGGGCGTTTTCTAATCTTGGGTTATCTTGGACAAAAATTCAGTGGATTTTTACCGCACTTTCGGTGGGGCTTGGTTTTGGGGTTCGCGAGATATTTGGTAGTTTTATTTCAGGTTTGATCTTATTATTTGATCGACCAGTGCGCGTGGGCGATAAAGTAACCGTAGGACAATATACGGGAGTGGTGACACAAATCCGATTACGTTCGACGACATTGGTTGATGCAGATAACAAAGATGTAGTGTTGCCAAATCAGGCCTTTGTGACAGATCGTTTTATTAACTGGACATTACATAATACAATGACTCGTGTGGTGATTCCGGTTAATATTGACTATGGAACAGATTTGGATTTGGTGGCGAAATTACTCCATCAAGCAGCGGCAGAAGCGCCAAGGGTCTTGCAAGATCAGGCAATTAATGTAAACTTCTTGGCTTTCGGCAAAAATGCGTTGGAGTATGAATTACAAGTGCATGTGGCTGATCTTGATGATCGCGTGCCAGCAACTAATTTTATTAATTATCGAATTAATCAACTTTTCAAACAGCATGGTGTGAAAATTGCGATTGAACGTTTAGACGTGAATATCCAAAATGCATCAACAGAACAAACAGTAGGAACTTAATATGTCAGGTAATAGTATTGGACAACTTTTTCGTGTCACCACATTTGGTGAATCCCATGGCATTGCATTGGGTTGTATTGTCGATGGTGTACCACCGAATATGGTATTAAGTGAGGCAGATATTCAACCTGATTTAGACCGACGTAAACCGGGAACCTCTCGTTATACGACACCACGTCGAGAAGATGATGAAGTGCAAATTTTATCCGGTGTGTTCGAAGGAAAAACCACGGGCACAAGTATCGGTATGATTATTAAAAATGGGGATCAGCGATCTCAGGATTATAGTGAGATTAAAGACCGTTTCCGTCCAGGCCATGCGGATTTTACGTATCAACAAAAATATGGCATACGTGATTACCGCGGTGGCGGTCGTTCTTCGGCGCGTGAAACCGCTATGCGAGTTGCGGCCGGTGCGATTGCAAAAAAATATTTACGTGAGCAATTTGGTATTGAAGTGCGTGGTTTTTTGTCACAAATGGGTGAAATAAAAATTGCGCCACAAACTATTGAAAATATTGATTGGCAACAGGTGAATAGCAATCCATTTTTTTGCCCAGATGAACAGGCGGTAGAAAAGTTTGATGAATTGATCCGCACTTTGAAAAAAGAAGGGGATTCTATTGGGGCAAAATTAACAGTGGTTGCGCAAAATGTGCCTGTAGGTCTCGGTGAGCCGGTATTTGATCGTTTAGATGCGGATCTGGCTCATGCGTTGATGGGAATTAATGCGGTAAAAGGCGTGGAAATCGGTGATGGCTTTGCGGTGGTAGAACAAAAAGGGAGCCAACACCGTGATGAAATGATACCAAATGGATTTGTTTCTAATCATGCTGGCGGAATTTTAGGCGGAATTAGCTCAGGTCAACCCATTATCGCCACAATCGCGTTAAAACCGACTTCAAGCATTACCATACCGGGTAAAACAGTGAATTTACAAGGCGAACCGGTTGAGGTTGTCACAAAAGGTCGCCATGATCCTTGTGTAGGCATTCGTGCAGTACCTATTGCGGAAGCAATGATGGCTATTGTTTTGATGGATCATTTATTACGTTTTAAAGCACAGTGTAATAAGTAGATTAATCAACGATTGGAGTTGTGCGTGTGGTGGAAAAAATAGTTTCATCGTGCGGACATGATTTAACAAGGATTTGACGATATATATGAAAACAGCAATATTTAAAACACTAAGTGCGGTTATTTTTGGAACAGTTTTATTGGCAGGTGAGGTCGTGGCCTCGCCTCAGGAATGGCAGCGAGTAAAACGCCCGATTCCAGGAGAGCCTCAACCGATAGGGGGCTATTCGAATGGGTGTATCATCGGCGCACAGGCTTTACCGTCAGAAGGTGATGGCTATCAAGTTATTCGTTTAAATCGTAACCGCTTTTATGGACATCCTGATATGATTAGCTATTTGCAACGTTTGGGGAAAAAGGTGAAAGCGGCCGGTATGCCCGATATGTTAATTGGTGATATTGCTATGCCTGGTGGCGGTCGTTTTTTAACCGGTCATGCCAGTCATCAAATGGGATTAGATGCAGATATTTGGTTACGAATGGGAAGAATGTCGGCTAAAGATGCTCTTAATTCAGATGGCAAGGGCTTGTTAGTTGTGAATCGAAAAGCGCAACGGGTTGATGACAGAGTTTGGACAGATAATCATGCAAATTTAATTCGTCTGGCTGCGCAAGATCCGCAAGTGTCACGTATTTTTGTTAATCCAGCGATTAAAGTCAAATTATGTCAGACGGTAAAAGGTGATCGTCATTGGCTACAAAAAATTCGTCCTTGGTTTGGTCATGACTCCCATTTTCATGTGCGTTTAACATGTCCGAAAGGGGCGCAATATTGTGAAAATCAAGCGCCAATACCGGCTGGGGAAGGGTGTGGCGATGAGCTTTATTCTTGGTTTGAACCCGCGCCCCCATCGAATACTGTCGCAAAAGCGAAAACGCCACCTCCTGCGCCATTTTTATGTCAGCAGGTGTTAAACTCTCCTGATAGAAATACATGGTTAGAATAAAATAAGGATAACTGATGGAGCTAAGTATTGAGATTTTAGGGATATTATTTGCTGTTGCACTGATAGCCGGATTTATTGATGCTATCGCTGGTGGAGGTGGATTAATTACTATTCCCGCCCTGCTTGCAACAGGTATGCCACCCGCCTTAGCATTGGGAACAAACAAGTTACAAGCTTGTGGCGGCTCATTTTCGGCTAGCTTATATTTTATTCGACAAAGAGCGGTTAAATTATCAGAAGTTTGGCATTTAATTTTGCTCACTTTTATTGGTGCAGTGATTGGTACGGTATTAATTCAACAAATTGACTCTTCGGTGTTAAAAGGCATATTGCCAATCTTGATTATCGCCATTGGTTTATATTTTTTATTTACGCCTAAACTGGGTGAAGAAGATCGCCAACAACGTATTTCTTACTGGGGATTTGCGTTGACGATTGGATTAGGGGTTGGATTTTATGATGGTTTCTTTGGACCAGGTACAGGGTCTTTTTTTAGCCTTGCTTTTGTCATGCTATTAGGATTCAATCTTGCCAAAGCGACAGCACATGCAAAAGTTTTGAATTTTACCTCAAATGTTGCCTCCTTATTATTCTTTTTAATTGGCGGACATGTGATGTGGAGCGTGGGGTTAATTATGATGTTAGGGCAATTTATTGGTGCGAATTTAGGCGCTAAAATGGTATTAACTAAAGGGAAAGTCTTAATTCGTCCAATGGTTGTGATTATGTCATTTATTATGGCGAGTAAAATGATTTACGATCAAGGTTGGTTTGGATAATGAGCAAACAAGAACACGTTCGTTTAACCGCTCGCGTAGGGTATGAACCTCGTTTTTTGTGGGCATTTTTACACCCTAAATATTGGGGTGTTTGGTTAGGTATTGTTGTGTTGGCGGGATTGGCTTTTGTGCCTTTTCGTTGGCGTGATAAATTTGCGCGTAAATTAGGACTATTAATCGCCCGCAAAGCCCATAAACCTCGCCATAAAGCGAGAGTAAATTTGACACTTTGTTTTCCCCATTGGACGGAGCAACAACGAGAACAAGTGATCGACGAGATGTTTGTAACCGCAGCCCAAGTCATGTTAGGCATTGGGGAAATCGCAATACGTTCAAAGGCACATTTGCAGAAACGCAGTGCATTTATCGGTTTAGAGCATATTCAAAAAGCCCGTGAGGAAGGTAAAAATATTATTCTGATGATTCCTCATGGTTGGGCAATTGATGCCTCCGGAATCATTTTGCATACTCATGGTATGCCTATGACTGCCATGTATAATCCTCATCGTAATCCTTTGGTTGATTGGCTTTGGAACGCGACGCGTGAACGTTTTGGCGGCAAAATGTATGCCCGACAAAATGGCATTAAACCTTTTTTGCAGTCTATTAAGCAAGGAAATATGGGCTATTATTTGCCAGATGAAGATTATGGGGCGGAAGCCAGTGAGTTTGTGGATTTTTTTGCCACATATAAGGCGACATTGCCAGGTTTGAACAAAATGGCGAAATTGGCAAAAGCGGTGGTTATTCCAATGTTCCCTCGCTATAACGCAGAACGTGGTTTATATGAAATGGAAATTCGCCCAGCCATGTCATTGACAGAAGAGCCGGCGCAATCCGCGCGTGCAATGAATGCTGAAATTGAATATTTTGTTACGCCGACACCAGAACAATATGTTTGGGTGTTAAAATTATTAAAAACCCGTCGCGATAATGAAGATATTTATTAAAAAATAATTTCATTATTTATTACAGAGCGATTATGTTATATTGTGTAATAAAAGAGAAAACATACTTTTCCTTTTTTAATAGAAGGAAAAAAATCTATTTTTTGACCGCACTTTTTTAGGTATAAACAATGAATGAACAACTGACTTTAATTAAGAATACTATTAAATCTATTCCAAATTATCCAAAAGATGGGATTATTTTTCGGGATATTACTAGCTTACTTGAAGTGCCTGAAGCCTTTAAAGCCACTGTGGATTTAATTGTCGCGCAATATAAAGATAAAGGGATTGATAAAATTATTGGCACTGAGTCTCGTGGGTTTATTTTTGGCGCACCAGTGGCATTGGCGCTAAATTTACCTTTTATTTTGGTGCGTAAACCTCGCAAATTACCTCGAGCAACGATTTCACAGAGTTATCAGCTAGAATATGGCGAAGATACACTTGAAATTCATACTGATGCAATTCAAGCAGAAGATAATGTATTAATTATTGATGATTTGCTTGCTACAGGTGGCACCCTTGAGGCCTGTGTAAAGTTAGTTGAGCGTTTAGGTGGCAAAGTCAATCACGCGGCTTTTGTTATCAATTTACCTGATTTGGGGGGCGCACAGCGTTTACGTAATTTAGGTGTTGAACCTTTTGTCCTCGTTGATTTTGAAGGGCATTAATCATTTCCATTTGCTTTCTATGGTCGGGTTAGCGACTTTGGTTGCATAATCCGACATCTAATCTTATTATCTATATTCATGAGCTAAAATCATCGTACTTAAGTTCATCAATAAATCATCACCGCAGAAGCCCACGTAGCAAAACCGTATTTCATGATACCTCCTGTAGTCGAATTGTGTCTAAAGGTGGGGGCTTATGTGCTTTTAGAATTTATCAAGTTGTTAAATTTACATTTAATTTCTTAGGTTTACTTTTTTTTTTTGCAAAATACATTGCTATATTGACAATTGGTGTTAAATTAAGAGAAGTTGTAGTAAGTGGTCTATCTTTTATCATTTGGAGCTTCGTATGAACAAAATATATAAAGTAAAATTTTGCAAGGAAATGGGTATTTATGTTGCGGTTTCTGAGCTTGCCAAAAATGCAGGTAAAGTGAAAAGTAGTGTAAAAACAATGCTTGGCGTTGCTGCACTAGGTATAGCTGCTACAGCCCTACAAGGGAGTATTTTATCAACGAACGCTTATGCAGCAGAATGTGTGGCTAGAGCAGGGAATACGGGTTGGGATGTGCCTAATGGTTCATGCGAAATAAGTGGCCAAAATCTGTCAACTCAGGTGGGTTGGACAAGTGTGCTCAGACTTGGGGTGCGAAGCGATGCGAATGTGAGTATCAATGGCGACTTGGGTATTGATGCCACAACGAATAGTGCTAGATACACACGTTATGATTCAACGGTGATTTCATTGGTGAATAATAGCCACCTCAATGCCAATAATTTAAATTTAGCTATCCGCTCAGGTGAGCCAGGCAAAACAGTTACTGTGAGAGGGGTAACTGCGTGGGGCGGTTCTTCTGTGACTGCAAATGATTTAACGGCCAATGTTGTGTATTCAGGAGAAAGTAATGCTTTTGGTGATAGAGGACAAGCTGAAAGTTATGGGATTCAAGTCGGTACAGGGATTACAGGTGAAGACCGTCGTGCGGGGACAACCTCAAAAATTACAGTGAATAATGCAGATATTACGGTAACAAATTCTGCTGCAACAGGTAATGGCTTCTTTGGCTTTGCAACACCTTATCTTTTATCCGGTATTCGTGTGATTCGAGCAGACGACAATGCCGGTTCTAACGCCATTTATGAATCAACGGGCAAAACGACGATTAATGCCTTTGATAGCAGTACGAATGGTAGTGGTGATTATATTGTCGGGGTTTATGTTTCTGGTGAAAATAATAAAGTGCTCCTCAATGATTCTGAAATTACTTTAGGCCGTTCTGGTCAACATTCTTCAGCTTTAAAAATCGGTAAGACTCGTGCTGTTGGCGCAGGTGGCGCAAGTATTGAGTCGAAAGGGCATATGATTTTAGATTCTACAGCAGAAAGTCGTGCGCCAACGGTTCGTTTATTAGGTAACAATTCTTCATTAAAAGCGGATTTTGATACCAGTTCAAGCAAGATTATTTCAGGTGGTACCGCGTTACAATTTGATAATCAGGACTATTTGCAAGCAGCTGCGGCAACGGGACAAAGTATTGCCTTAAGAAATACCGATATTTCAACAACGTCAGAAACGGCCTCATTAATTGTTAATCGCTTAGGCATGAGAAATTCTACCCTTACATTTTCAGGAGATGATACCTCTGTTAGGGCAGCGGATAAAGGGTGGCTAATTTCTGCGGAAGGTACAAATGATTTAGTTGTTAATGGGGAAGATGCGGGTGAGATGACCGGCCTTTCTTATAAAACCTCCAATCCTGTTGCACAGCTTAATGTGAATTTAAATAATCAATTTACTTGGCATTTAAATAAAAAAGATACTGACACTACAGCAAGCCTAGATAATTTAAACTTAAGTAATGGCGCGGTATTAAATGGGGCTTATGAAAGTACAGGAACGAATAATTACACCATTAGTGCCACAATTGGAGCAGATAGAGGAAACGTCCGCAGTGATAAAGGGGTGATTAACCTTAGCCATGACAAAAAAGCGGGTGATGTGCTGCATTTAGAGGCCCACTATGAAGGTAAAAACGAGGCGCGTTTACAGCTAGATACGTTATTATTAGAAGATGATGGAAATAATAAGGGCAATTCTGTTTCTGACGTGCTGCATATCGTAGGCAATTCAGCAGGCCAAACCAATATTCAAATTACGCCTGTAGAGGGTAGTCATGGTGGTCTTACACAACAGGGGATCAAAGTTGTACAAGTAGATGGCGATTCACCCGCAGATAATTTCCGTTTAATTGGTGATGATGTGGTATCTAATGACAGTATTTCAGTGAAAGCACCACAAAAACATCAATTTACTTATCGTTTATATCAAGGCACGAATAATGATGCTTTAGGCACAAATGGCATTCCAGAAAACGCAGATATTACGGGCATTGACTCGAATGACTGGTATTTGCGTAGTAGTTGTACTGACGGTACGCACACGGTAGGCGGCGGTGCAATTAGCACAAAATATGACGGTCTGGGCTGTATTACCGACGATACTATTACCATTGAAGCGGACGGTGAAGTAGCGAAAGTGGAAGGCGCAGGCGGAGCGGACACCATTATTATCAGAGGTAAAGTGAATGGTGATGTGTACGGCGGCAATGCCGGCGTAGATAACAGTGCTGCCAAAGACGGTAACGATAGCATCCTGATTGAAGGAAGTGCGGTGGTTTCTGGCACAGTTTTCGGTCAACAGGGTGACGACAGCATTACTTGGACGGGCGATTCCGCTATTAACGGCATTGACGGTGGCGATGGCAGCGATACTGCAACGGTTAGTTCTAGTAAGTATGACGGCACGCAGTTGTTGGACGGCGGCGATGATGCAGAGATTGCCGATGATATGATCGATACCCTAAATCTAAACGGTATTAAAGTGTCAGCCAACGGCGATAAAATCATCAACTGGGAAGTGATTAATCTGAATAATACTCAGCTTGATTTAGCCGGCACATTAACCACCAGCGCTTCAACGGCTCACGGCTTAACTATCAGTACGGATTCTGTGCTAGGTGTAACAGGCACTGCCAGTACCATAGTCGGTCATGTGAAAAACAGTGGCACTATTGATTTACACAAAAATAACAGCAGCACGGGGCAAACCCTGAATATCAATGGCGATTATACCGGCGATAATGGTGTGGTGAAAATGAACACTGTGTGGAATGCGCCAGGCGATGCTAACGGGGCAAACTCTACTTCTGACGTATTAAATATCAGTGGCAAAGCCACAGGCAGCACCAAAGTGATTCCGGTGAAAGCCGACGGTACGGAAAATATCATTGAAGGGAATATTGTTAAAGCAGCACAAATCGTGAATACCATTCCTGTGGTGAATGTGGGAGAAGCGGGCGATACTGCTTTTACCGGAACAGCACAAACTACGGGTGCAGGTGAAGTGCAGCTCGCAAAACGTACGGTGAATGGTAAAGATGAATATTTTTGGACATTAGCAGCCTTACCACCTCAGCCACAACCTGAGCCACCTCAACCACAACCTGAGCCACCTCA
>NZ_PHHA01000049.1 GCF_002795425.1 Conservatibacter flavescens | reverse complement strand
TCAAGTGGTAATTCTTGATTCTTTCTTATATCTGTTATCCCAACCTTTGTCATCTTCATATACTTGTTTATTTCATTTGATTATAGAATGCATAAGGGGGCAATTGCAAGGTTAATATATTTTGGGATCAGTTTTGTTTAGTTTTAATTGCTGAACATCAAGTTTTATAATTTAATTTATCAAAATTAGGGCATTGGTTATCTTTTTCTATATAGAAGTATATATTTTTTCTATCTGAATCAATGTTAACTAATTAGAAGTTACCATCTTCCTATTATTTAGATATTGGGTATATATTTATTATCTATTCTTAACCATATTAATTAGTCGAATCTGGCTAGTTATTTTTTTTATGTATAATTCCCCAATGAGCATTATCACTTTCGTTATTTATTGAGAAAGACACTTGATAATTAATATCATTATATGTGAAATAAACCATAAAAAATGCAACTTGTGGAAAATCGTCTTCTTTAATAAACTTATGATACCTATATTCATAGGTAAATGTATTTTTTATTCTTTCTAATTCCTTATCAGGATCTTTCAGATTAGGATTAAATAATATTTCTAATTCTTTTTTTAAATCTGGTATTTTTTCCCTTATTTTTTCTATAGGGTTATATGAATAGTCCAAATCAATTATTTTGTTTTTACCTTCTCTAATATAACGTTTATTTGATAATAATTTTTTTGCAGAAAAACATTCTGTTTCATTTGGATTTGATGTGTCCTTGTAAGTATAATAACATATGCGATATATATCTTTAGAACTAATATTATTTTTAATAGTAAACAATATTCTCATAAATACTAAAACCAATAATATACCCAAAATTAATTTAATTGTTAGGGAAATATGTTTGCAAATCATCTTTTAACCCTCTAGGTGTATCACCTGAAATTGGTGGTTTTATAGCTCCATCTGACATTATAGGACCACCATTATTACGATCATTCTTTTCTCTTTCTAATATTAGGATATCTTCATCCTCTTCATCTTCAACATTATATGTTTGATCATATAAAGAACGCTTTTCATATGCTTCAACTGTTACTTGTAATTTATCAGCAATATATTGAGCCAAACTATTCTCAGGCTTTGCTTCGTTACTATTTGTAAATGATTCATTCCACTCAGATATACCGGTTCGGCAAGCATAAGATCTAACGCGAGCAGACTTAGAAAAGATCTTTTTATCAAGTTTGTCAATCATTGTTTTATTTAATGTTCCATCTTTCTTCATTATTTTAATCCAAATATGTTCATTATAATAATAAGCGATATCATAGTGAAATTCGATACCTCCAGGTAACCCATGAGAGTAAATTTCCATTTCTTGTATTTCTCTACAAGTATTTTTTCTAGCATTAAGAATATTAATAAGTTCATCAACATTTTTTACAAAAAATAGTGACGTATTTTTAGATTTTGCCGAAAATTCTATAATCTTTTTATCATTAAATGTATATCCTTCTTCAAATACAATCAGAATAACACTATCTCTATCACTTTTAATTTTATCATTATATTTTTTTATAGCTCTAATTCCTTGATTAATAAACATATAAGCATTACCTTCATAATCTCCTATAAGATTATCATTTATAATATCACGCTGTTGCTTAACTAATTTCCCTATTTTATCTTTAGTAGTCATAAGAGCAGATGCAACAATAATAATATAATCTTTGGGACGAGTAATACGTTGCACACATATAAAATCATTGCTATTTGTTATTGTAGATTGTGTATAGCTTTTAGGGTTGTTCCATTCTTTCATATTTGGTTATTTACCCTCCTAGACATTTATATTTAGTTAAAAATGAGAAAATTATTATATTATTTTTTATTTATCTTAAAAAATAATATTACCAAAATCAATAAAATATATTTATTATATTTACTAACCATAACCAATTAAGATTAGCTATTATAGCTTGCTAAATTTCGTAGATAAATTGTATTTTTATAACGATAACTTATAAATAGTT
>NZ_PHHA01000048.1 GCF_002795425.1 Conservatibacter flavescens | reverse complement strand
AGAATCGAACTGGAAGTGGGGGAACAAACCAGTATTACAATGGATAACCAACAGATTTTACTGCGTTTTGGCAAATCCACAGTGTTGTTGAATGAAAGTGGTGTGTGGATTGATGGTAAGCATATTGGGTTGCAGGAGACGGAGGTAGAAAAGGACAACTTTCTTGCTCAAGGAATAAAACCTTATAGTCACTTTTTTGTCTTAAAAGATAGTGAGGGAAATATTCATAAAAAAGTACCCTATAAAATGACTATTGGTGATAAGGTAATTAAAGGTATTACAGATAATGATGGGAAAACGCAAACTATCTATAGTGATAATGAAAAAGATATTAAAGTAGAAATAGATTTGGATGAATTATAATCCTAAGGATATAAAATGGTAGCCACCATAAGTAAAACGCAAAAAATAGAATTAAATAGTAGCAGTGTTCATATTCAAGATCGATACTATTTAGTGATTGGATTTGAAGTGAATAAGCCGGAAGTTTACAATGAGCTAATATTAGAAGATGACTATGATAGTAGCGTAAAAATAACAGTTAATATGCATGATGTTCTTTCTGATCCTGGTCATGCCTTCATGTATTTAGTTAAAAATAAGTCTGCAACAATTTTCTTTAGTCTTGGTCCTATAATAAATGATAGTGAACGTTTGTTAGAAATAAATACTGAGCAAAGAGTACCAACTAAAGTGGTTAATGCATTATTTCGACATAATCCTATTGCAACAACATTGGCTTACGTAGCCGCCAATGCAAAGCAGCGTATGTATGGAAGAGGCACTTCAGATTACCGTATTCCGGAAAAAACGAAATTATTTAAATTTCCTATTAAACAAGAACAATATAGTCAACTTTATGAAAGAACGCGACAATATAAAAATGATATTGAAAATGGCGTTAAATTTTATAATATTACCAATAATTTTACCTGCGCATCGGTTGTTAGAGAAATTATCGGTACAACTATTCCTGATTTTCCTTGGGGGCGTAGTGCAGTATTAATTGGGCATATTCGTGCAATTAATCCATATGCGCTATATCAGGATGTAGTAACATATGCATCAGACAGAGGAATTTCTGAAGTGGAAATTAGCGAAAGTGTAGATATTTGGGATCAATTTATAACAGATATAAGAAATAATCAAGAATTACCACTTGA
>NZ_PHHA01000047.1 GCF_002795425.1 Conservatibacter flavescens | reverse complement strand
TGATCTGCACCCCAAAAGTTGGACGATATTTCCAACTTAGTAAGGTGCAGATTTTTATGACTAAATATACCCAAACATTCAAACAACAAGTCATTGACTTTTATCTTGAAAATCGTCATAGCTTATTATTGACTCGACAACACTTTCAACTTCCCGAGAAAACTCTTAGCCGTTGGATAGGGCAATATCAATATTCAGGCTATGATGGGCTTGCCGTGTCACATACCAAGAAAAAATATTCTGTCGAGTTCAAATACCAAGTCATCCTATCTGTTATAAAGGGCGACTACTCTGCAGAAAAAGCCGCGCTTCAGTTTGGCATACGCAGTTCAGCTCTCATCAGCCAATGGTTGAAAGCCTTTAAGAAAGAAGGTATAAAGGGCTTAGAACCCAAACCGAAAGGAAGACCGTCAATGAAACCGAAATACGCCAAAATGCCCCCCAAACCCAAGACAGAAGAAGAACGCTTGAAGCTGCGAATTTTAGAGCTTGAGGCGGAGAATGCTTATCTAAAAAAGTTGGACGAGCTGATACGGGCGGAAGAGCAAAGGCAGCGGAAGTTATCCAAGCGTTAAGGGTTAAATATCCTTTGCCAATACTCCTTCGCATTGCCAAGTTACCTCGTAGTAGTTTCTTTTATTATTTGAAGCAAGATAAACCTCGCGATGCAAAATTTTGTGAGGAAATCACCGCTCTTTTTCACGAACATCACGGAAGGTACGGTTATCGTCGCATTACGATGGTCTTAAAAGCGAGAGGTCATCATGTCAACCACAAAAAAGTGCAACGTCTAATGCAACAGCTGAGTTTAAAAGGAAAATGCAAGGCGAAAAAATACCGTTCTTACCGTGGAGAAGTGGGCAAAATCGCTCCAAACGTGCTTGAGCGTAACTTTAAAGCAATGAAACCAAATGAGAAATGGCTTACTGATGTAACCGAATTTAAATGCGATGAAGGGAAACTCTATCTTTCACCGATTAAAGACTTATTTAACAACGAAATTATCAGCTATGACTTAAGTCGAACCCCAAATTTTGAACAAACGATACGAATGCTCAATCAGGCGATAGCCAGACTGCCGAAAGGAAAAACGCCGATATTGCATTCAGACCAAGGCTGGCAATATCAAATGCGTGGTTATCGAAAGCGGTTAGAAAAGTATGGAATTATTCAAAGTATGTCGAGAAAAGGCAACTGTTTAGATAATAGTGCAATGGAAAGTTTTTTTGGTCGTTTGAAGACGGAATGCTATGCAGGAAAGCGTTTTAAAACTTACGCGGAGCTTGAACAAACTCTCCATGACTATATTCGTTATTACAATTATGAGCGTATTCAGATAAAATTAAAAGGACTGAGTCCAGTACAATACCGAAATCAGTCCTGTGATTAGTGTCTAACTTTTTGGGGTCAGATCAA
>NZ_PHHA01000046.1 GCF_002795425.1 Conservatibacter flavescens | reverse complement strand
GTCGGCTGAGTTGGCTCTGTCGGCTCAGTTGGGCTTATCGGATAAATTGGCTCACCAGGGTCTGTTGGCTCGCCTGGGTCAGTCGGCTCACCTGGTTCTACTGGAGGCATTGGCTCTACAGGTGGAATAATATCCTCTAGCTCCGTATAGATTCTATCTGTATCAGTAAACTCTCGTGTCCAGAAATATTCTCTACGTGCATTGTCTACATGGCTTGTTAACAACACTTTACCTGCACTATCGGTGTTGGCTTCACCGACAAATTTTCCACCGCCATCATCTTTATCAACGATCACAACGGGAAGGGTATTGAGAACAAGATCATACTTAGTGGTAATCTCAGCCCACTGAATAAGGCGGTTACCCTCAACTCTTTCACCTGTATTAATTGAATAAGTCATTAGAGTATCAGAATGTGTTCTGATATCGAGATCTTTACCAATATCGCCTTCAATATAAGCGCGTGTGCCATCTGCTTTAACAGGAACCACTGTCGTGATACCATTTGCTGTGCCAGTAATATGTAAAAGATCAGAAACCGAATCCGCTCCACCTGTCACGGCTGCATCACCAGGCGCATTCCATTGTGTACGCATTAATAACGTGGAGCCATTTCCACCTTGATAATTTCCATCAACGGTTAATACATTAGCAAAACTGTTGTTACTACTAAACGGGATACCATCATTGAGGCTAACGCTATTCCCCACATTACGCACATCAATAGTACCGTTATTAAATAGCGTAGCTGTTTTTAAGGTTATTTGCTCAGCTTGACGTTTAGTCAAGAAAGCGCCATTTGCAATAGTCAAACTGTCGCTAAATTCTGTGTCTCCAGTTAAATTTAGCGTTGCGCCAGTTCCCACAGTCCCCATATCCCAATGAATAACATTAGATTGGCTTTGGCCACTTGGAAGTGCGGTCACTTTTGAACGATTTTCGGTCAAATTCGTATAGGCGTTCAGTAGGTAATTATCTCCATTTAAATTCAAGGTAGATTTACCACCGCCCTCGCCACCATCAATCACCGGCATAACTGAATTATTGCTGCCTGAGTTTTTGCTGAGGCTTAGGGTATTAACACCTTTACCAGTGAACAACAAACTTCCATTAATTGTTCCCTCTGAATTCGCAACAATATTACGATCATCTTTTTTCAGCACGGCTGCGCCCGCAGAGTTTTTAGTAGAAATGCTTGCGCTTTCCCCAATGTTCAACTTTCCGTCACCTTTTAAATTAACCGCTGCAAACTGATGTTGTGCTGAACCACTTTGGTTTCCGTCTAATGCTGCGTCGCCTGTTTGAGCGATAGTGCCGTCAATATCGGCAGTAAAGCTGCTATCGGTATCAATTAATAAGGCATCAGAATTATTTCCTGCCGCAACAATTTCCCCATTCACCCCTTGATCATAGTCTGCCGTTTTGCCAGCTACCGGCGTGATCTTAACGCTTGTAGAATTATTCCCTGAGGTAATCACTGTCCCTTGATTGAAGGCTAACACCGCGTTTTCTTCAGGATTCGTTGCGCTGCGAGTACCCGGCGTTAATCCACGTAGCGCATCACTACTTGACACATCCGCGCCCCCAAGTTCAGCGTTACCTTGGATCATATGGATCCCAGTGTTACTCGCTTGTACGCTGTCAATATCCGTTCTTCCGCCTACCGCTAAATTAGCACCTTCGCCATTAATCAATAAACCGGTGGTATTGGCATTATTTGTTGAAGTTTGAATAAAATTTAAACCTTTCTCAACATATACATTACCATCACGTAAATTTAGGCCAATAGATTGCTTATCTGCAGCACTACCACGAACCCGAGAGAAATTCAGATTCATATTTTCGCCAACACGTAGATCACCGCCATTTACGGTAACACCATGTACATCCACGCTATCTTGGCTGCCAAGTGAAGCGGTTGAGCACACATTGACATTTAAGCTACCTTTAATATCCGTTGTACTGGCATAAGGCGCCCCTTTGTGAGTTGAGGATAAAATGCTCAAACCGGTTGTTTGCGCATTATTTTCTGATCCCCATGTGGAACTAAATACATCAATGGTTGTATTACCATCATTGTAGTATCGCCCACCGGAGTTGATGATCCCTTGCATGCCCTGAATATAGTAAGCATTGGCAGGATCACGTCCAGCTTGCACACGGACATTCCCTTTACCATAAAACTCACCTTGTGATAAACGCATGCCTGACCCATTTTCACCAACAACATTCCAATTGCCATCTTTACGAATATCCGCAATAATTTCAGTATTTCCACCTACTTCAATACGCCCACTGCGATGAATATCAACTACAGGCGCTTGATAAGTATTACCATTATAAGAAGCACGTGTACTCGCATGGAGATTTTTGCTTACATTCAGTTGAGAAACATTGTGGTCATAATCTTCCGCGCCTACACCAATATGAATCGCTCTCGTTCCTTCAACAGGTGCTGCTGCATGTCCATCACCATGCAAGACCGTCAAATTATTAGCATTCATCGTCCCTTTAATCGGATTAGCTGTACCACGTTCATCATTGGTCCCCACTCGCACGCTATCGGTAGAAATATAGTGCTGAGTATTGACAACATAACTATGCTCACCTTTAAGATTCAGCTCTCCACTATCTTGTACATAAACAATAGCACGATGGCTAGTCGGACGAGAAATAAAAGCCGCATTACCTTCTACATTTAAGATCGCATTATCCACATAGACATCACGATATAATCCTGAATTCAGGCCACGACCTGCATCTGCAATTCCTAATGATGCACTGCTTGGAATAGCCAAGCGAGAACCTTGTCCATTAGCATTGGTACGTGAAAAGTTTATAGCTTCCCAATTACCGCCCGAAAGCGTTGATACAGGCTTATTATTCGGGCCGCCGGGCGTATAATCTACACCGGTATATGCCGCGATATTATCACTGCCAACTGTCCCCCAGCTTTTTAATTGAGCAAGCTCGCTTGGGCGTACATTAATAGCTTCAATCGCATAATCTTGGATTAATTCAAATGCTCTCGCTTGTTCATCACGCGTACAATTCGCATCGACCATGTTAAAACTATTAATACAGGCAGCAGATAACCCTACTGCTTCAAAACGTGCGCGATGAGTATTAAATAGCAGCGCATAATAGCTTGGGTTTCCTACAGTATCTGCACCAGCGTTGAGATGATATAAACTACCGTTTAGTGCCATTGGATCTGCACGAAAAGCTTGTAATGCCCCATCAATCTGGGTGTCATTTTTACGGCCTAAATCACTAGATACTCTATCATTACTCGCCATATCTCCTTGCAATGCAAGTACAGGGGTTGCCAAGGCCAACCCTACGGCTAATAAGCCAGCATTCACAACAGATTTTGTTTTTCCTTTATTTTTGGAAAGTTCTGAAGTCGCAGTCCACGTTCCTGTTTGAACATTGAACTTCACTTTAAAAATTTTATTCATGTAAAAAAAATCCTACATAAGCGACAACCATCGCTTAGACTAATATTATTTTTGTGTTTTATTTCCTTTACGAATTCCAGTAATTGAGACCGTTACACGACGATCTGGCTGTAAACAAGCGGTTAATGCTGGAGTCGCTTTCTCGCCTACACAATCGGTTGTCACAGGTTGGCTTTCCCCTGCGCTTGAAGCAGTGATTGGTACTGTAATACCACGACTTTGTAAATAAGCACGAACGGTTTCTGCGCGAGCTAGGCCTAAACGCTGATTGTACGCTTCTGAGCCTAAACGATCTGTATGTCCAACTAAATCAATACGTTCAATTTGCACATAATCGCCAGTCACGCGTGCAATTAATTCATCTAAACTACGTTTACCTTTTTCTAATAAATCACTTGGCGCAGATTTATCAAATTGGAATAAAGCATCTGCTGCGATATTCACGTGTTCCACTTGTGCTTCTTCAGGTGGACACCAAGCGTGATCCACATCTTTAAAACTTGCTGAACAAGCGGATAACGCTAGCGCAAGGCCACTAATAACAAAAGCTTTTTTCATTGACATAATGTTCCCTTATTTAAAGTTAAATTAAAGCATAGTTAAATAATATGTATAAAGTGCGGTAAAAAATTGGTATTTTTTCACCGCACTTTGATCACATTTAAGTAAAATCAATTACTTCCATGTATATTTATAGCCGATATCCCCACGATAACCCTCACGCTTACTGCCTGATAGATTACGCTCATAACGCGTATCTGCATAAATATATCCTTGTTTACCTACAGGTAATTGCAAGCCTAAACCAATTTCACCCCAAGTACGGTTATAGAGCTCACGTACACTATCTGAGCCAATATTTACTGCTTTGCTATCAGTAAAATCATGCCAGATATTTGCAACCGCATAATAAGTATTGGTGCGTAATTTTTGTTCAGAATGCTGGCTATTATGTGCCAATCTTAATCCAATACGCCCACGCAGGCCGTGTAATGTAGGTTGTTCAATTTTTCTACCTTGGCTATCTTGGAAGTCTTTTAAATTCACCATTTGGTAAATAAGTTGTGCTTGTGGTTCAAGCAACCAACCACTTTCATGTTTAGTATGATCATCTAGCGCATACGGACGTCCAACTTCGGCTGATAAAACTAAGCTCATGCCATTTTGGCTTTGCGCTACACTATTACGTGCTTGGTATTTATTATGAATATGAGAAAGTTGTCCCACCAAATCTACATAACTACCATTTGGTGCATAGCGGGTATGCGTAAGTCCTAAACTCCACATATCTGTTTTCACTTTACCCGTGTATTTGTCTCCTGACACCACACCATTTTCTGCACGATATTGATCAAAGAATTTAGTGTTACCACGTGAATAAGCACCATAAATTCCTGTTAAACGATGACCGCCTTCATCTGTGCGTTTAATGGCAAAATCATGCCCGATTTGTACACCGTAGACATCTAAATCAAAGCCTAAACGCGTTTTACCCTGTACATCTAAATGGCTACCAATGAGACGCCCCCATGTTTGTCCATCTGCATGCTCTCCACAAGTGCCACAATTATCCCAAGCTAAGGTTTGGTTTTCACCACGGCGCTCATGTAATGTACGCAATACAGCAAAGCCCTGCTCCATATTTGCCTGTGCAGTTTGTACATAACCCGGAACTGTCGGATTATAGATTGGCGGCTCAGGTTGTGGTTGAGGCGGCTCAGGTTGTGGTTGAGGCGGCTCAGGTTGTGGCTGAGGCGGTTCAGGTTGTGGCTGAGGCGGCTCAGGTTGTGGTTGAGGCGGCTCAGGTTGTGGCTGAGGCGGCTCAGGTTGTGGCTGAGG
>NZ_PHHA01000045.1 GCF_002795425.1 Conservatibacter flavescens | reverse complement strand
CCTTTCTCGCCTTGCGGGCCAGCAGCGCCAGTAGCACCGGTATCGCCTTGAGGGCCGGCTGCGCCAGTTGCACCGGTATCGCCTTTGTCTCCTTGCGGACCTGCAGCGCCAGTTGCACCGGTGTCTCCTTTCTCACCTTGAGGGCCTGCTGCGCCAGTCGCACCGGTGTCACCTTTCTCCCCTTGAGGTCCTGCTGCGCCGGTTGCGCCGGTATCGCCTTTCTCGCCTTGTGGGCCGGCTGCGCCAGTTGCACCAGTATCGCCTTTCTCACCTTGAGGTCCAGCTGCGCCAGTTGCACCGGTGTCACCTTTCTCACCTTGCGGGCCGGCTGCGCCAGTTGCACCGGTATCGCCTTTGTCTCCTTGCGGACCTGCAGCACCAGTTGCACCGGTATCACCTTTCTCACCTTGTGGGCCAGCTGCGCCAGTTGCACCAGTATCGCCTTTGTCTCCTTGTGGTCCAGCTGCGCCAGTTGCGCCGGTATCGCCTTTACCCCCTTGCGGGCCGGCTGCACCAGTTGCACCGGTTGCACCTGTGTCGCCTTTGTCTCCTTGCGGGCCAGCAGCACCAGTTGCACCAGTATCGCCCTTAGGACCTTGATCGCCCTGATCACCTTTCGGACCTTGTGGACCTGCCGCGCCGGTTGCACCTGTGTCACCTTTCTCGCCTTGCGGGCCGGCTGCGCCAGTATCGCCTTTGTCTCCTTGTGGGCCAGCTGCACCAGTGGCACCGGTATCGCCTTTCTCGCCTTGTGGGCCGGCTGCACCAGTTGCACCGGTATCACCTTTCTCCCCTTGAGGTCCAGCTGCACCGGTTGCACCGGTGTCGCCTTTCTCGCCTTGCGGGCCGGCAGCGCCAGTTGCACCGGTATCACCTTTCTCCCCTTGAGGTCCAGCTGCACCGGTTGCGCCGGTATCGCCTTTCTCGCCTTGTGGGCCGGCTGCGCCAGTTGCACCGGTATCGCCTTTCTCCCCTTGAGGTCCTGCTGCGCCAGTTGCACCGGTATCGCCTTTCTCGCCTTGTGGGCCAGCAGCACCAGTTGCACCAGTATCGCCTTTGTCTCCTTGTGGTCCTGCTGCGCCAGTTGCGCCGGTTGCACCTGTGTCGCCTTTGTCTCCTTGTGGACCAGCTACGCCAGTTGCACCGGTGTCGCCTTTCGGACCTTGCGGACCAGCTGCGCCAGTTGCGCCTGTGTTGCCTTTCGGGCCTTGAGGGCCGGTGGCGCCGTCTTTAATGGTTGTGGTGGTGATTTCGTTAGCGCTGATTACGCCATCACCGTTTTTATCTACCCCAATTCGAATGGTGTGAGTGCCGTTATTATTGTTTACCACTTCTGCAGTTGGATTGCGTAATACGGTTGTGGTGGTTACGCCATTTTCATCGGTGAACTTGATGGAATAGGAACCGTCTTTATTGTTCGTTACCGTCGTTTTAGAGGCGCTAATGGTAATTTGGCGTACACCGTTTGCGTCTGTGCTGCCGGTGACTTTGGCGCCGTGAATGCCGGTAAAGTTAACTTGGTTGGCGTTGCGTACATCGTCGGCATAATTATTACCATTGGCTGAAACCACCCACCCTAGTTTACGTAAGTCGCCGACGGTTACCGCTTGGCTTTCTTTAATATTGCTGGCGTATAAATCCGCTAAGCCGTTATAGGCGTTATTAATGGCGTTGCTGCCTGTGGTGCCGGTGTTGGCTAAAAGTGCGGTCGGTAAATTGCCACTTTTTGCGGTATAAGTGCCGGTTCCATTAGCTACATTGGTTAAGCGCATTGGGCTGGTAGTGAGGCCGGATCCGTTGCGCATAGAAGCAATGACTTGGTTAGCAGGCACTTCTTGAGACTTATCCGCTTCGCCGGTTTGTGGGTTACGTTTATAGAATTTATCCCCTATTTTAATTAAACGTTCCCCTGCGGCATTGGTATAGACCACGGGCAATTGTTCTTGAGCGGCTTGATTAACAAGATAAAGCTGAGAACCGTTTATCGCATCCGTTGAGGTAGCGGAAACAAGGCCTGCGGCCACATTTTGAATACGGCGTTCATTGCCTACACTGCCGACGGCTACCGCGCCGTTTGCGGTATGCCCTGCGTAGTCTGTTGCGCTATAGGCGTTGGTGACTTTAGCGGTCGCGCCCCCTGTATTTTGGTTGGCTACCGCGCTTACACTGGCTTTATCGCCCAAATAGACGGAATTGGCGACCGTTGCCTGAATATCGTTACCGAATACTTGGCTATTTGCAGCTGTGGCTTGAACGGCATTTCCCATAACAAAGGTATTCGTCGCGTTGTCGGATAAGGTGTTGTTATTTCCTAAAGAATAGGCCTTATCGCTATTAACGCTACTATCACTACCGATTGCGGTGGATTGGTTACCAAATGCTTGGGACCTAACACCAATTGCGATACTTTTTTCAGTTTCAGGGATCCACTTAGCGTTAACTATCTCAGAGTAACCAAACCTTTCTTGGCCTTGAGCATCAACCCATTTTCCTTTTCCTGCGATTGAATGCAAACCCATTGCAATAGCATGATCACCGGCGCTTATCGCAGAGCCAATACTCGTTGAATAATTCCCCAAAGTAGATGACCACCTACCGATTGAAACTCCTACTTCCCCAACAACCAAAGCACTAGAACCTATCCCTACTGAGTCATAACTTTTAACACGGGCTAAATTCCCCATAGCAATACTCTGGTGACCTAAAACGTGACTTCGTCCAATAGCTATTCCAGAAGAGAGATCAGCCTTAGCATGAGCACCCAAAGCAATACTCAGATTATCGTTAGCCTGCGCTCCGAATCCTATTGCTATAGTTTGCCCGCTCAGCCCCTCTCCTGCAACTGAATTAGCCCCAATTGCAATAGAAGCCGCTCCTAAAGCTTTTGGGCCAAAAGGGGAATCAATTTTGCTGTTAATTATAGTATAGCGACTCCCCAACGCCACCGCTCCTGTTGCCAAGGCCTGAGCCCCTACCCCAATGGCTATCGCATTTTCACTACTGTCCTTCCCTACTATATTGATAGCACCATCGTTATTATAGTTAGGGGCGGTACTATCTTTATTGTTAATACTGACATAATGGATATTTGAGCCTGTGCCGGTGTTTGTCGCTGTTGAAAGGTTATTAATTTGATTGGTGAGGTTGGTAATACTGGTATTTAGGCCGTGCAGTTGCGCGCCATTGACGGCGTCCTTAGAGGTGGCGTTTACAATGCCGTTGGCCACATTGGTGATTTTTTTATTTCCGGCGTTAATCCCTGTGGTGAGTACGCTTGGGCCATTGCTAATGGTCAGACCGTTAGTATTCAAGGTGGTGTTGCCGGTTCTGACTGAGGTAAGGTTGAGATTAGGATTTAAGGCTAATTGAACCCCTGCGGTTTGGGTGGTGCTGGTGATATTGCTATCCCCTTTTACTCGAATCTCGCTGCCTAAGGCAAAGGTGTTGGTATTGCCGGTTGTGCCGCCAAATTTCACGCCTTTATTGGCAGTCGCTTGACTTTGTTGCGCCACCGTTTGCACCGCATAGAGCTGTGAACCGTTCACCGCATCCGTAGAGGTCGGCAAGACTAAGCCCGCAGCCACATTTTGAATACGGCGTTCATTGCCCGCGCTGCCGACGGTTACTGCGCCTTTGGCCGTATGTCCTGCGTAGTCGGTTGAGCTGTTTGCGTTATTAACTTTGCCTGTGGCGCCGCCTGTTAGAGTGTTTGCGGCTTGGGTTACACTAGAGGCCGCGCCGAGATAAACAGAGTTTGCTACATTGCCTGTAATGCTATTCCCTATGGCCACGGTTCCTAAGGCGCTGACTTTATTATTCGTACCAATGGCGATACTCTGATTCCCTGTTACTTGGGCGTTAAGGCCCATGGCAATAGATGACGTGCCGGTTGATACACTATTTGAGCCAATGGCAGTGGCATTTTGCCCTGAGGCTTTGGCTTGAAAGCCTTGAGCTAAACTGTTTATGTTAGAGGCTATGGCTTGACGTCCTAAGGCTAATGCGCTGTTGCCTGCTGCTTGTGCGCGTAAACCGAATGCGCTTGAGCTATGGCCGGTGGTTTGTGCATCAAACCCTACTGCGGTACTATAATCCCCGGCCGCTTTGGAATTCACCCCAATTGCCGCGCCATAGGTTTTTTCCGACTTCGCTAGTGTACCGATGGCAATCCCGTTTTCAGCCACCGCCAAAGACTTCGCCTCTCGTCCCAATACAATACTATTTTTCCCTTGTGCATGAGACAGCTTCCCCATTGATAATGACGCTTCGCCTTCAGCATTTGCCTCCCTACCGATGGCTGCAGCGCTTGTTCCCTGACTTTTGGTGAGAATACCGATAGCCACGCTTTCAGACCCCGTTACTTGGGTTCCCGCTCCGATGGCAATAGCATTATCGCTTTTTGCTTGTGTGAATACCCCGATAGACACGGAGGCATTCCCTTGTGAATCTGTGGTGCGACCAAGGGCAATACTGCCCATCCCCGTTGCTTGAGCGGTCATACCGATTGCTATCGACGGATTAATCTTGTCTCCGTCCATTTTCGCAGACGTTGCCACCGCGCCTCGCCCAATGGCAATGCCCTCGTTATCTGCCGTAGCGGCTATTTTTCTATTTTTTATTTCTATAATTCTTCCATCGGAAAGGGTTATTTGGTCGTTATAAGTGCCTGGCGTGGTATCCTCTGCCCGTGATATGGCTACGCCCGCCGCCAATAGCGGCTGAGGCGCGTAGAAAGCCAACAGGGTTAAGGCGAGTACAGTCGGCTTAAACTTGGCAGGGTGTGTATGGGTGCGGCCACGGCTTGTGACAAGCGTATTCTGCTCAGCTTTGCTTTTTCCTTTGGTTTTTGTCAATTCTGAGACCACGACAAAAGCCTGCTGTGCGACACTCCAGATAATACGATAGATTTTGTTCATATTGAGTCCTTAAGTGAAAATAAATAACAAATTGGGCGAAGAACGCCCAGTGGATAAAAAACAAAAAAACTTAAGGCTGAACTCAGGAAGAAAAAACTCAGCTCGGGCTTAAGTTTTTTCTGGGTTTAGGGTCTGACAAACAGAAAAAGGGAGGCGGAAATCAATAAGAATAGGTCACCATAGGGAAATGGGTTATAAAGTGCGGTAAAAAATGCAAAAGAATTGAATAAAAATGGGTAAAAAGAGAAAGAAGCAAAAGCGGAGAGAAATAAAAAATGGCTTAATCCAAAAGGCAAAATTTTAGCAGGCTGTGCTGTGCTGTGCTGT
>NZ_PHHA01000044.1 GCF_002795425.1 Conservatibacter flavescens | reverse complement strand
CTGATAAATTGTTAAAGAACAGTTGCTATCAAGCAAGGGGTACTATTTTAGTTGTTTTAAAAACGCTAGTCAATAGTCGAATAAAAAATTTTATTTTAATATTCCTTTAATTCCCACTACCTTACAGCAGCGGAGGCGTATTATAGTGAGCTTTCAAAACTATGCAAGTATTTTTTTTCACAAAAGAAATTACTTGTTTTCTTTATGAACAATTTATTACGCTTATGCGCGGTTAACCTGATGTTTTAACCGATCAGCGAACTGATAGACATCATTCCAATTAGTATATTCTATTTCTTTTGTGGTATCCGTTTCTCCACCAGTTATTCTCATAATCAGTTGGATCATCACTCTATCGATAAAGCGGTATCTAGGATAATATAAACCACCTGCGAATACTTGCGTGATTGTGGGTTTCCATTTGCTTTTTTGTAAAAACTTTCGCGTATAGCCATTGGTTTCTGGCGTGTTTTTATCTGCTTTTCGCGCAGTAAGATTCACAGAGAAGAAAGCTGTAGGCATTTGGTTCAGCTGTAGATGATATTTTTCAATAAATTGATACAGATTTCGATGAAAATGCCCATAGCGAATAGAGGCCCCGATAACAACTTGAGAAAATTGTTTTAAATCGACCGCACTTTCTGGATTTAGAGGAGCGACCTCTACTACCCCTCCCATTTTACATGCAATCTCATGGGCTATTTTCATGGTTTGCCCATCATGACTTAAGTATAAAATTAACGTTTTCATATAACTATGACTTCCAAAAAGTAGGGGTGAATAAAACGAGCAATGAAAACGTTTCTAATCGACCACAAATCATTGCAAATGTTAATACTATCTTAGCGCTTTCAGGCACATTAAAAAAATCATTATGAACGGCACCAAGTCCAGGACCTGCGTTTGTTAAGGTAGCAAAAACAGCGCCCATCGCATCAAATGCACTCATTCCACATAAAATAACCCCAAATACACATCCCCAATAAACCAAAATAAATACCATTAAAAATGCCCAAATACTTTCAAGCATCCGAATGGGTAAAATAGTATTACCTAATTTGATCGGTTGAACTAAATTAGGGTGAACCAAACTCCGTAACTCTCGCTTAACTTGTAACCATAAAATCAACACTCGGATAGTTTTCAACCCTCCTGTCGTTGAACCTCCACATCCGCCAATCAAGCTCGCAATCACTAATAACATCGCTGCAAATGCCGGCAAATCATTAATATCAAAAATCGTATAGCCTGCAGTCATAGACATAGAGGTTAACTGCAATGCTCCTTGAATTAAAGCGGTATCAAGATACTCTACTACATCATAAAAGTATAAAGAGAACGAAAACAGCAAAATAAAACTCACTTGTACACTCAAAAAGAAACGAAATTCAGGATCTCGCCAATAATTTCGCCAAATGCTTTGTTTGCCAAGATGACTTAATGCTGAAATATGGAGGCTGAAGTTTACGCCAGCAATTAACATAAAAAGTGTTGTGATGGTATAAATGGTAGCACTGTTAAAATAACTAATACTCGCATCATGTGTCGAAAACCCACCATTAGAGACCGTTGAAAAACTATGTCCGATAGCATCAAATACACTCATGCCTGCCAACCAATAAGACAATGCACAAAGTATTGTTAATGAGAAATATAGTACCCACAATAATTTTGCCACTTCTGCAATGCGTGGTCTTAACTTTTGTTCTTTTAGTGGCCCAGATGATTCTGCTCGGTAAAGTTGCGCACCACCTATTCCTAGCAATGGAATGATGGCTACAGCTAGAACAATAAGCCCCATACCACCTAACCACTGTAAAAATTGGCGGTAAAACAAAATAGCTTTGGGGAGAGTGTCTAAATTTTTGACAACCGTCGCGCCAGTTGTTGTTAACCCAGAGAAAGATTCAAAAATTGCAGAGGAAAAAGATAAATTAGGTTTTTCAAACAGCATAAAAGGAATAGCACCAATTCCGCCAAGCACTAACCAAAATGCGACAACAATCAAAAAGCCATCACGTGACCGTAACTCTTCCTTATGGTGATGACAAGGCCACCATAAGGATAATCCGATAATGGAACTTATCAGAAAAGTCTGAACAAATGCTTTACCGCCACCATCTCCATATAATAAAGCAACAAGTGCAGGCACAAGCATTGTAATAGAAAAGCACATGACTAAAATGCCTATAATGCGAATAATAGATAATATTTGCACAATTACCTTCTTATTTTTTCAATGATTAATTGCCCTGCTGAACGTTCTTGAATTTCTCGCTCAAATTTGCCTCTATTGTCTTCGCTGATGGCAAGCTGAAACCAAACTTTATCGGTAAAGTCCTGCGATTCTATCACGATATTATATTTTTCATATAATAATTGTAACCAATTAATTTGCCCATAATCACAAACCAGGCTGTAAGACTGCCGTAAAATTTTCACGTCTGTTTCTAATTGCTTTAAGGCTTGTTGAACCCCATTTCCATAAGCGCGTACCAAGCCTCCAGTTCCCAACTGAATCCCCCCATAATAGCGGACTACAACAGCACTAATTTCCCCAATACGACTGCCCTGTAACGCACTTAACATGGGTTTTCCGGCAGTCCCTGCTGGTTCTCCATCATCTGAAAAACCATATTGTTGACTATCGTCCGGAGCGCCCGCAACTGCAGCCCAACAATGATGCCTCGCGGCAGGGTGCAACACTCTTAATTCCTGCCAAAAATTGCGCGCCTGCGTAATGTTCTCTACATGACTCAAATAGGTAATAAAGCGACTTTTTTTAATTTCTTCTTCAAAAACAACCGCACTTTTAGGGATTAAATATTGACTCATAACGGCTTATTCAAACGATCATAATTATTCGGTTATGCTAACAATTTTATTTTTTATTTCAACAAAGTGACACAAAAATAAAAGGACTACGCCCTGATAATATACAAGACATAGTCCTCAATTGAGAGACTTTTAGCTTACAACTTAAAAAACCACTGCATTTTTTAATTTTTTCAATGCATTGTTTTCAAGCTGTCTAACACGCTCTGCAGAAATATTATATTTTGCCGCTAAATCGTGCAAAGTCGCTTTATTGTTATCATCTAACCAACGCGCTTTGATAATATCTTGGCTGCGCGCATCTAAGCTTGCAAGCGCTGCTGCAACTTGCTCTGTCGCTTGATTTTCGTAATTTTCATTTTCTAATTCAGACGCAAAATTTGAGCTTTTATCTTCCAAATAGAGTGATGGCGAATAAACATCTTCCTCACCCTCTTCATTTGGAAGATCAAAAGCAAGATCTGACCCCGTCATACGGGATTCCATTTCAATCACGTCTTTTGCTGTAACGCCTAGTTCTTCAGCGACAAGGTTAACTTCATTCTCATTAAACCAACCTAAGCGCTGTTTTGTCTTTCTCAAGTTAAAGAACAATTTACGTTGTGCCTTAGTTGTTGCCACTTTCACAATACGCCAATTACGCAAAACATACTCATGAATTTCTGCTTTGATCCAGTGTACTGCAAAAGAAACGAGTCGCACGCCAACTTCAGGGTTAAAGCGTTTCACAGCTTTCATCAAACCAATATTTCCTTCTTGGATCAAGTCAGCTTGCGGTAAACCATAACCCGAGTAACCACGCGCTACATGAATAACAAAACGAAGATGAGAGAGAATAAGCTGTTTCGCTGCCTCCACATCTTCATGGTAATACAAACGTTCAGCTAGACTCTTTTCTTCCTCCGCGCTAAGCATTGGATATTCATTCGCCGCGCGGATATAACCTTCGAGACTACCTTGAGGAACAAGCATCATTGTTTGTGTTTCTGTATTCATTATTTTCCTTCTTAAATAAACATATTACTATGTTAGTTATAACATAATCTTCCCTAAGATCAATGAAAATTCGTTATGTTATGACGATTTTTGTAATAGTTAGACTATGTTCTTGTTAAAAAGTTCAATATGCTGATGCGCCTAATTCATAGGATATTGCCTTTGCGGTATCCTTAATACACCCCATTAACGCCGTTTTATCCCATTGGCTTAATTTAGCCGTAGATAAAGAAACGGAAAGTGCATAGAGAACATCACCATTAAAATTGAAAATAGGATAAGCAATGCACGTTGTTCCGATTTCATTTTCTTCATTATCCATCGCATAACCGACTTCCTTTATGTGTCTTAATTCTTGTGTCATATCATCAAGCACAACAATGGTATTGTCAGTTAATTTTTGTATCCGCATAGGATCCTGCTGCCAATAATGGGCTAGATATTCTGGCTTATCATATGCCATAAAAAGCTTACCCATCGCTGAGCAGTATAATTGTAAATGCTGTCCCACATAAGCACGCGTACGAGTCAAGCCGGTTTTTGGATCCAATTTATAAATCATTACCGCATGATCATGCTGTCGCATTGAAAAATTAACCGTTTCTCCAGTTTCCTGATTTAGCTTATTTAACAAGGGGATTGCTATACTTAAAATATCCATAGATGCCAATGTTTTTTGGCCTATTGCTAGACATTTTGTTGTCAGCCGGTAACAACCACTGATATGTGTTTGCTGAACATAACCACATGACTGCAATGTTTGAAGCATGCGATGAGTGGTACTCTTATTTAATTCTGCCAACTCAGCTAACTTGGCTAACAAACAGCCATTTGGATAATCACTTAAAATATCAATTAAAGAGAGCGCTCTAACTAAACTCTGATTTGTTGTTTTTTTTACTTCCAATTCCATGTATTGATCCTTTTTATCAACAAATTCATTTCACATAACAATAGAACTAGCCTGCCTTCTATACAATACTATACAAATTAAAATGAGATATAGATCACAAAAACGACAATATTAAATAGGATTAAAATCATGGCTAAGTATAATATATGAAATAGCATTTCACAATATGAAACATTAAACTTAAGAGGTTATTTATGAAAGTGACTTATGATGAACTCAAAGCAGAATTTAAACGTGTCTTACTTGCTCGTGGAGTCAAAGAAGCTACAGCTGAAGAATGTGCAACGATGTTCGCTGATACCACTCAATCCGGCGTATATTCTCATGGTGTAAACCGCTTTCCTCGTTTTATCCAACAATTAGAAAAAGGCGATATTAACCCTGAAGCAGAGCCAACAAAAGTACTTTCTTTAGGTGCAATTGAACAATGGGACGCCCATCAAGCTATCGGTAACTTAACCGCGAAAAAAATGATGGATCGCGCAATGGAAATAGCAGATCAACACGGTATCGGTGTGGTTGCTCTGAAAAATGCAAATCACTGGATGCGTGGTGGTGGCTATGGCTGGCAAGCGGCTGAAAAAGGTTATATCGGTATTTGTTGGACTAACTCTATCGCTGTTATGCCACCATGGGGAGCGAAAGAATGCCGTATCGGTACCAACCCATTAATTATTGCTATTCCATCAAACCCAATTACTATGGTTGATATGTCTTGTTCTATGTATTCTTATGGAATGTTGGAAGTCAATCGCCTTGCTGGCCGACAAACCTTTGTTGATGCTGGTTTTGATGATGAAGGCAATTTAACGAAAGATCCAGGCACAGTAGAGAAAAACCGTCGTTTATTACCAATGGGTTATTGGAAAGGCTCAGGCTTATCTATTGTATTAGATATGATTGCAACATTATTATCTAATGGTTTATCAGTCGCAGAAGTCACTGAAGAAAAAGATGATGAATACTGTGTATCACAAGTCTTTATTGCGATTGAAGTTGATCGCTTGATTGATGGCAAAACAAAAGACGAAAAACTACAAAAAATTATGGATTATGTTCGTACAGCAGAACGCGCGGACCCAGATGTCGCAGTGCGTTTACCAGGACATGAGTTCACCACCTTACTTGCAGACAACAAAGCCAATGGTATCCCTGTCGACGATACAGTTTGGGCGAAATTAAAAGCATTATAACAATAGGGAGTCTGCTATGTTTTTCGGGCACATTAACCAAATCGATGCAAATATTTATCCAAAAGTGATACAAAAAGCATTGAATTATCTAAAAACAACGAATTTCGACGAATTAGAAGTCGGTCGTTATGAACTTGACGGGAAAAATATGTATGTACAAGTTCTTGATTTGCAAACTCAAGAAAAGAGCCATTATCAACCCGAAGTACACCGTCATTATTTAGATGTTCAATATTTGCATAGTGGAAAAGAAACCATTGGTGTCGCAATTGACAATGGGCAAAATGACATTGCACACGATTACGATGCTGAACGTGACATTCTGTTCTATAAAGATGTACAAAATGAAACCACATTGGTTATGCGTCCGGGAAATTTTGCCGTCTTTTTCCCTACTGATATACATAGAGCAGCTTGCTGCGATGGCGACTCATCTTTAATCCGTAAAGTTGTTGTCAAAATCGCAGTCTCTCAACTTCATGAATAATCTCAGGGGGCATACATGAATACACTTGCACGTTATTCAACAAAAATCCTCGAAACTCTGGTTGTCATTATCTTGGCGATAATGTCCACTTTAGTCTTCCTCAATGTCGTTTTACGTTATGGCTTCAATAGCAGTATTAGCGTAACAGAAGAGGTAGCTCGCTATCTGTTTGTATGGCTATCTTTCTTAGGCGCAATTTTAGCGTTTAATGAAAATCAACATGTTAGTGTCAACGTTTTAGTCGACAAGCTATCACCACTAAAACGACGCGTATTACGCCTTATCACTGATGGTTTAATGCTATTTTGCTGTTATCTAGTCTTTGACGGCAGCATGACACAATTCCAATTAAACTGGGACAATATCGCGCCAATCTCAGGTATTCCTACTGGTATTACATTTTTAGCGAGCGTTATCGCAAGTGCCGCTATCGGCCTATTACTCGTATTAAGAATGTTTGCCAATTTGACCGCACTTGCTAAAGGAGATAAATAATGACTGTTGTAATTTTTCTAAGTGTCTTACTGATCTCCATTTTAATCGGTATTCCTGTCGCCTTTGCCCTTTTATTGTGTGGTGTGGCATTAATGCTTCACTTAGATCTCTTCGATCCGCAAATTATGGCTCAGCAATTAGTGAGCGGTGCAGATAGTTTCTCTTTGTTAGCCATTCCATTCTTCGTGCTAGCAGGTGAGCTCATGAACCAAGGTGGATTATCTAAGCGTATTATTGATCTACCCATGAAATTAGTGGGTCACAAACGAGGGGGATTAGGTTTTGTTGCGATCCTTGCAGCAATGATCATGGCAAGCCTTTCTGGTTCAGCAGTAGCGGATACCGCCGCAGTTGCAGCGATGTTGTTACCGATGATGAAAACGACAGGCTACCCTGTCGATCGTTCTGCAGGCCTGATTGGTACCGCGGGTATTATTGCGCCAATTATCCCACCGTCTATTCCATTTATTATCTTCGGTGTCGCCAGTGGTGTTTCAATTACCAAGCTGTTCCTAGCGGGTATCTTCCCAGGAATCTTAATGGGCGTTTGTTTGGCCATTGTTTGGTGGTTCCAAGCGAAAAAATTGGATCTCATGACATTTTCTAAAGCGTCCAAAGAAGAGCTTTGTATTTCATTCAAAAACAGTATTTGGGCATTATTATTACCAGTCATTATCATTGGTGGATTCCGTTCAGGCATGTTCACCCCAACTGAGGCTGGGGCTGTTGCCGCGTTTTATGCCTTAGTAGTGTCAATTTTTGTTTATAAAGAACTAAAATGGTCACAATTATATGGTGTCCTATTGGCCGCAGCAAAAACTACCGCAGTGGTGATGTTCCTCGTAGCGGCAGCACAAGTCACTGGTTGGTTAATTACCATTGCTGAATTGCCACAAATGATGACCGAGCTACTTGAGCCATTATTAGACAGCCCAACGACATTACTGATTGTGATCATGTTATTAGTCTTTGTTATCGGTATGGTAATGGATCTTACGCCAACAGTATTAATCTTAACCCCTGTATTAATGCCATTGGTCGAAGAAGCGGGTATTGACCCTGTATATTTCGGTGTTTTATTCATCTTAAATACATCGATAGGTTTAATTACCCCACCTGTCGGCAATGTATTAAATGTTATTACTGGCGTATCTAAACTGCCATTTGATCAAGCAGCAAAAGGGATTTTACCTTATCTCTTTATGATGATCGCGTTATTATTTACCTTTGTATTTATCCCTGATTTAATCCTGGTGCCATTGAGCTGGATGTCATAAATCAGACAAGCAAAAGTGCGGTTGGCTTGGAAAAAGTTTTGCAAAACTGACCGCGCTTTCACTTTAAAGTAATGAGTTTAACCCACAAAAAAGGAGTATCCATGAAACTTTTTAATCTTAAAACTTTAGCTGCTCTTGTTGCAAGCACCGTTCTATTTACTGCCAGTGCAAACGCTGCAACCACATTACGTTTTGGTTATGAAGCACCTCGCACTGATACCCAACATGCTGCCGCAAAAAAATTCAATGATCTCTTAAAAGAAAAAACAAACGGCGAAATCAAATTAAGCCTTTTCCCAGATAGTACCTTAGGGAATGCCCAAACTATGATCGCTGGCGTACGTGGTGGAACTATCGATATTGAAATGTCTGGTTCACCTAACTTTTCAGGCCTTGAGCCAAAATTAAATGTAATTGATATTCCATTTATTTTCCAAAATCGTGAGCATGTTTATAAAGTGTTAGATGGCGAAGTTGGTCAAGAATTATTACAATCTCTTGAAGATAAAGGATTGAAAGGTTTAGCTTTCTGGGATGTTGGTTTCCGTTCGTTTACAAACTCAAAACACCCAGTAAAAACACCAGATGACATCAAAGGATTAAAAGTACGTACAAATCAAAATCCGATGTACATTCAAGCCTTTACCTTATTAGGTGCAAATCCAGTGCCAATGCCGTTATCTGAGCTTTACACTGCTCTAGAAACACGTGCAGTGGATGCGCAAGAACACCCAGTCGGTATTGTTTGGTCATCAAAATTATACGAAGTACAAAAGCATTTAAGTTTAACGAACCATGGTTACACACCATTAATCGTCGTGATGAACAAAGCTAAATTTGATGGCTTAAGCCCTGAATTACAACAAGCTATTTTAGAGTCAGCTAAAGAAGCGGGTGCATATCAACGTCAATTAAATGAGCAAAATGAGCAAGACATCATTAGCAAAATGAAACAAAACGGCATTGAAGTCATTGAAGAAGTCGACACCAAACCGTTTAAAGATGTGATTGAAACCCAAGTTCGTCAAGCATTTATTGACAAGAATGGTGACGAATTAATTCAAAAAATTGATGCATTAGCTAAATAATGAACCACGTTCATTAATATTCTCAAAAGTGCGGTAGAGTCTAAAAAACTTTTTAAAATTCTACCGCACTTACCCTGTTAAAGAGGAGAAATCATGATGAAAATTACCCATCTCAAAAAAATCGCAGCCATCATTGCAGGTTTCATGACAATCAACATGGCACAAGCAGCCACCTCACTCCGCTTTGGTTACGAAGCCCCTCGCTCTGATAGCCAACATGTTGCCGCCAAAAAATTTGATGAGTTATTGAAAGAAAAAACGAAAGGAGAATTAAAACTCAGCCTTTTCCCTGACAGTACATTAGGCAACGCACAAACCATGATCAGTGCCGTGCGTGGTGGAACCGTTGATTTAGAAATGTCGAGTTCTTCTAACTTTACAGGTTTAGTACCCGAATTAAATGTCATTGATATCCCATTTATTTTCCAAAATCGTGAACATGCCTATGCCGTATTAGATGGTGAAATCGGACAAGGCTTACTCCAAAAACTTGAAGCACAGGGCATGAAAGGATTGGCTTTTTGGGAGGTGGGTTTCCGTGGCTTTACCAATTCTAAACATCCCGTCACCAAAGTAGAAGATGTAAAAGGCTTAAAAGTTAGAACGAATCAAAATCCTATGTATATTCAAGCCTTTACTATCTTAGGCGCAAACCCAGTGCCAATGCCATTATCTGAACTCTATACCGCATTAGAAACAAAAGCAGTGGATGCTCAAGAACACCCAATTGGCATTGTTTGGTCCGCAAAATTATATGAAGTACAAAAATATTTCAGCCCAACTAACCACGGCTACACGCCATTGTTAGTCGTAATGAACAAGGCAAAATTTGATGCCTTGCCAGCAGAACAGCAGCAAGCAATCATAGAAGCTGCACAAGAAGCAGGCAAATTCCAACGCCAACTCAATTTTGATAATGAGCAAACGATCATCGAAAAAATGAAAAAAGCGGGCGTTGAATTTGTAGAAGAAATAGATACAAAACCATTTAAAGCAGCTGTAGAAGGCGAAACTCGCAAAGCCTTTATCGAAAAAAATGGTGATACCTTGATTAAACAGATTGATGCCCTTGCAAAATAATCTGTCGACACGAATAGTGTGTTTTTACACACTATTCACATGACCCTTCCTCAACATTATGGAGGAAAAAATGGATTCAAACACTCAGCCAATACTCAAAATGCAAAACATTGTTAAACGTTTTGGCGCTAATATTGCGGTTAACAATGTCAGTTTGCATATCCATCAAGGTGAAATCGTTGCTTTGCTAGGTGAAAACGGGGCGGGCAAATCGACCTTAATCAAGATATTAGCCGGCATTTATGATTGTGATAGCGGTGATATTTTCTTTCACAATAAAAAAATTCATTCTGCAAATGCCTTAAAAAAGGACAATAAACAACCGATTGCGTTTATTCATCAAGATTTAGGCTTAATTGAATGGATGACAATTGCGGAAAATATGGCCTTTGTCATGGGCTTTCCTCGCCGTTTCGGTCTAATTGATTGGGCGAAAATCCGTGAACAAGCACAAAAAGCATTAGATTATGTCGGCATAAAATTATCTGCAGACACGCGCGTATTTGATCTCAGTCGCACCGAAAAGGCGTTACTCGCCATTGCTCGTGCAATCGCAATAAATGCAGAAGTGTTGATTCTTGATGAACCAACGGCTTCTCTCCCGGCAAGTGATGTAGAACATTTGTTTACCGTACTTAACCGTTTACGCGAACAAGGTGTAGGCATGGTTTATGTCACTCATCGCTTAGATGAAGTTATTGCAATTTCCAATCGCATTTTGGTCATGCGTGATGGCTTTCCAGTGGCAGAAGGCGAAACCCAACATTATGATGTAAAAGGCCTTGTTAAAGCCATTGTGGGAGAAGAAACACGAGGTAAACAACGCAATCCTTTGCCTCAAAATAGTGATGAAATGCTACGTTTAGACAATGTGGTTGTCGGTGACACCGGCCCAGTATCCTTTACATTACATAAAGGCGAAATGATTGCCCTTGCGGGTTTACGTGGCGCGGGTCAAGAGGAAATCGGTCGTCTATTATTCGGTTTACGACAGTTAGATCAGGGGGCGATGCACTTAAACAATCAGCCTTATCTTGCTCATTCTCCACAAGAGGCTATTCAGCAAGGTATAGCCCTAGTTGCAGGCGATCGTACAAAAGAAAGCGTATTTATGTCCATGACCACCACTGAAAATTTATTTATCAACCCTGTTCTCAGTGGGCATGCGCCTTTGAAATGGTATCACCGCCGTCAAGAACTCAGTGAAAGTTGGTTTAAATATCAGCTATTTGATATTCGTCCAAAGAATTTGTTTATTGATGCCAGTGCGCTATCGGGAGGAAATCAACAGAAAATTGTTTTAGCACGTTGGATGCACTTGAATACACCCGTACTTATTTTGGAAGATCCCACTGCCGGTGTTGATGTTGGTGCAAGAGCTGAAATTTATGATTTATTAAATAAAGCCTTAGATAAAGGAATTGCAATTATTGTGATTTCCACAGACTTTGAAGAAATCGCTCACCTTTGTAATCGAGCATTAGTCTTTAATCGAGGCGATATTGCCGGAGAATTAAGAAACGAGGACGTTTCCTTTGCAAACCTCCTTGCCCTTGCCTCTGACGCAAAATCCAAAATGGCTTAACCTATTATTTCGAGCAGTTAGATAAAATCTAGCGTTGTCACCTTCTAGGAGGATTTATGGCTCAAACTAACATAAAATCGACCGCACTTGAACAGCCTGTTTCTATTACTAGAGACGGTTTTTTGCCTTGGTTTTCTCAAATGCTAACTCGTTATGGATTGCTATGGCTATGTATTCTATTGGTCATATTATTCTCGCTTACCACTGAATCCTTCGCTTCAATGTTAACCCTAAATGCCATTTTAGAGAGTAAATCTAAAATTGCGCTGCTTGCCCTTGCTGCCACAACAACCATGATTGTAGGAAAAATTGACTTAAATGTCGGTTTTGGCATTGTGTTATGGCATATTTTGGTGATTACCTTACAAGTGCAATTTGGTTTTTCTTGGCAAATGTCAATTCTTATTGTACTCGCCATTGCCGCGCTATATGGTTTATTAAACGGCATTCTTGTGGCTTTGGCTGACATCGACAGCTTTGTCGCCACACTCGGATCCGGCACGGTATTATATGCTATCGCCCTTTGGCATTCAGGAGGCCGTCAAATTGTAGGCGATTTACCCGATGAATTCATTGCATTAAATAGTACAGAAATCTTCGGCCTCCCCATTTCCGCTTTTTATGTGTTAATTGTTGCGATCATTATGTGGCTAATTACTGAACACACCCCTACCGGACGCTGTATGTATGCGGTAGGAGGCAATCCAACCGCTGCGCGTTTAAATGGTATCAACATTAAAAAATATACGATTGTCCCTTTTGTTGTATCAAGTGTATTGACTGCTTTTACAGGCATTTTAATCTCTGCTCAACAAGGTGTGGGGCAAGCGAGTGTTGGTATGGATTATTTGTTACCCGCTTTAGTCGGGGCATTCTTAGGCAGTACCACAATTCGACCGGGTCGTATTAATGTGTGGGGAACCGTTGTTGGAATCGCGATCCTCGCCATTGGCATATCTGGTATACAGCAATTCGGAGGCGCATTCTGGGTTGAACCTTTATTTAACGGGACAACATTACTTTTGTCCATTACGATTGCCGGTTATGCGCAACGTAAGCGTTTACTAAATCAAAAATCAATTCAGAAGAAATCTTCTTAATCCGTTGTTTCACTCAAAAAGGAGTAGACTATGAAAAAAAATATTTCTCATACTTTAACCGCACTTTCTGCGCTCATTGCCATGTCTTTTTCCAGTGCTAGCTTGGCAGCAGACCCTTTTGTTGAAGAAGCTAAACAGCAGGTAGCTGCCGCAACTGCGAAAAAAGAAAACTGGGACGGCCCAACAACTGGCCCAAAACTTCAAGCAGACAAAAAGGTGATTTTCATTGCCTCTGATATGAAAAATGGTGGTGTGTTAGGGGTGATTGATGGTATGAAAGAAGCCGCTTCTGTCGCAGGGTGGAAACTCGATGTATTAGACGGCGCCGGCACAGTTAACAATCAATTAGCCGCGCTTAACCAAGCCATTGCGAAAAAACCCGATGCGATTGTTATCGGCGGTTGGAACCCAAATGTGGCAAAAATTCCACTGAAAAAAGCCGTACAGAACAATATTACGCTTGTGGCTTGGCATGCCACACCACAACCCGGCCCGGATGAAAAATATAATATTTTCTATAACGTTACCTCAGACTCTGACGAAATAGCGCGGCTTTCTGCCTTACAAGCCATTGTTAAATCAGAAGGGAAAGCGCAAGTGGTCATCTTAACAGATTCACTCTATGAAATTGCATTACGCAAAGCCAATGTGATGAAAGACACTATCGAAAAATGTCAGGAGTGCAAAGTATTAGAGTTTATTGATACGCCACTAGCAGATACCTCTAGCCGTATGCCAAGCCTAACGTTTAGCTTGTTACAAAAGTATGGGGATAATTTACAATATACGCTCGCCATCAATGACTTATACTTTGATTTTATGGCACCGTCCTTGCGTTCAGCAAATAAAGGCGAAATGCCATATAACATCTCTGCCGGCGATGGCTCCGTGACCGCTTATCAACGTATTCGCAATCAAGATAAACAGTTTGCAACCGTCCCTGAACCATTAAATCTACATGGTTGGCAGCTTGTAGATGAACTTAATCGTGCTTTTGCTAAAGAACAACCATCAGGTTATGTCACCCCCGTTCATCTTGTTATCAAAGAAAATGTCGCTTTTGATGGTGGAGATAAAAATCTTTATGACCCACAAAACGGTTATAAAGAAGCTTACAAAACCATTTGGGGTGTTCAATAAATTCGCCATCATGTCCCCTATGCATGGGGGCATATTTGACGATAGAACTTATCTTTTATTGAGGGTTGGCTATGGCACTACAAGTTGAAGTTTATGACGAGCGTTTTCATTCCTTAGTGGGGACAAAATTTCACCTCACCGAATTATTTCAATCGGCTATTTGGGCGGAAGGTCCTGTTTGGCATCAAGAAAAACAAACGCTTATTTTCAGCGATGTAAAAGGCAATAAAATGTATACATGGTCTGAACAACAGGGGATACAAATTTTCCGTTCTCCGTCTCACTTTGCCAATGGAAATGCCATTGATCAACACGGTAATTTAATCACCTGCGAGCATGGCAGACGCGCGATCAGCCAAACAGATTCACAGGGAAATATTCGCATATTAGTTGACAAACTGGAGCATAAACGCCTAAATTCACCCAATGATGTTGTGGTAAAATCCGATGGCACAATTTGGTTCACGGATCCCCCTTATGGCATTTTAAGCGATGCCGAAGGGAAAAAATCCCCAAGCGAAATCATTGGTTGTTATGTTTATTGTTATGATCCAAAAACCAATGATATTAATATCGCCACTTTTCACGTGATGCGCCCTAATGGTTTAGCATTTTCACCAGATGAAAAACAATTATTTGTGGCAGATATGTCTGCCGTTGAATTTGAAAAAACAGGCTTACATCACCTCGTTGTCTTTGATGTCGAAGGCCGGAAATTAACCAATAGACAGGAAATAGCGGAAATTAATCCAGGCATTCCTGATGGTTTTTGTATCGATCAACAAGGTATTATTTTTTGCAGTTGTGAAAACGGATTGATTGTTTTAACTGCGCAAGGCGATTACTTAGGTCGTTTTATTTTAGACAAAACGACGTCCAATTGCACCTTTGGACAACATCAAAAAGAATTATTTATTACAGCAAGCAATAGCGTATATCGCTTAAACATAGAATAGGAAGAGATAATGAATTACTATTTAGGAATTGATTGTGGTGGCACTTTCGTTAAAGCCGGTATTTATGATAGTCAAGGCAAAGAATATGGTTCTTTTCGTCAGGGGCTAGATGTCATTAGCGAGCATTCTGGTTGGGCTGAGCGCGATTTAGATGTTTTATGGGAAACCTGTGCAAGTGTCATTCAAGGTGTACTCAAACAAACGCAAATTGATGGTTCTGCCATTAAAGGGCTTGGTATTTCTGCACAAGGCAAAGGTTTATTCTTACTTGATAAAAATCATCGTCCATTAGGGCGCGGCATTTTATCTTCGGATCAACGGGCCCTGAGTATTGTCAAGCAATGGCAAAAAGACGATATGCCAAGTAAACTCTATCCTTTAACGCGCCAAACCTTATGGACGGGACACCCTGTATCTATTTTACGTTGGATTAAAGATAATGACCCACAACGTTATCACAACATTGGCGCAGTATTAATGTCCCATGACTACTTACGCTTTTGCTTAACTGGGAATGTCAATTGTGAAGAAACCAATATTTCAGAATCCAATTTATACAATATGGCGACTGGGCAATATGACGAAAAATTGGCACAACTGTTAGAAATTCCTGAAATATTGACCGCACTTCCCCCTGTTGTGGGCGCCTCAGAAGTCGCAGGTTACATCACTGCTGAAGCGGCACAAAAAACCGGCCTACGTGAAGGCACGCCTGTCGTCGGAGGGTTGTTTGATGTAGTTTCTACCGCCATTTGCGCCGGTTTAGATGATGAAAGTAAGCTCAATGTGGTTCTTGGCACATGGTCTGTCGTGAGTGGGATTACATCTCATATCGATCCAAACCAAACCCTGCCTTTCGTATATGGCCGTTATGCTCAAGAAGGGCAATTTATTGTCCATGAGGCAAGCCCAACTTCAGCAGGGAACTTAGAGTGGTTTACAAAGCAATGGAGTCAGCTCAACTATCAACAAATTAATCAGCTTGTGGCCGATTTACCTAAAGCAGAAAGCAGTGTATTCTTTATTCCGTTTTTATACGGTTCTAATGCGGGTTTGGGCATGCAGGCGGGCTTTTATGGAATGCAGGCATTACATACTCAAGCACATCTTCTACAAGCTATTTATGAGGGCGTTCTCTTTAGCTTAATGACGCATTTAGATCGTATGCGCATTCGTTTTCCTGATACAAAAATCTTACGAGTGACTGGCGGGCCTGCAAAATCAGAAGTTTGGATGCAAATGCTTGCAGATTTAAGCGGATTGTCCATTGAAATCCCGCAAATTGAGGAAACTGGCTGCTTAGGCGCGGCATTAATGGCAATGGTTGGAAATGGCGAATATACCGATTGCCAAGCAGCACAAAGTGCGGTCGGAAAACAAATTATTTCTGTGCAACCTGATATGACAAACCATAAAAAATACCAAGCCAAATACGCGCGCTATCAAGCCCTAGTAAACAGCTTAAAACAATTTAATGAAATGCAATTTTAGTCAATTAACACAATACGGAGTAATCCATGAGAAAACATAAATTAGGTATTTATGAAAAAGCATTACCAAAAAATATAAGTTGGCAAGATCGACTATCCATTGCGAAAGCTTGTGGTTTCGATTTTGTCGAAATTTCGGTTGATGAAACAGATGAGCGTTTAGCTCGCTTAGATTGGACTAAGCAAGAACGCATTGAATTAGTACAAGCGATTATCAACACTGGCGTGACGATTCCATCAATGTGTTTATCTGGCCATCGCCGCTTCCCATTTGGTAGCCGTGACGAAGCGACTCGCCAGAAAGCTTATGAAATTATGGAAAAAGCTATCCAGCTTGCCGTCGATCTCGGTATCCGTACCATTCAACTTGCCGGCTATGATGTATATTATGAAGAACAAGATGAAGAAACCATCGCTCGCTTCCAACAAGGTTTGGAATGGGCCGTTGAATTAGCAGCAAGCAATCAAGTCACTATTGCGGTAGAAATCATGGATACCCAATTTATGAGCTCAATTAGCCGTTGGAAAAAATGGGATAACATTATCCAATCTCCATGGTTTACCGTTTACCCTGATTTAGGCAATCTTTCAGCGTGGAATGACAATGTCGCAGAAGAGCTTAAATTAGGCATTGACAAAATTTCAGCCATTCACTTAAAAGATACTTACAAAGTGACTGAAACCTGTAAGGGCCAATTCCGAGATGTTCCGTTTGGTGAGGGGTGTGTCGATTTCCCTGCCTGCTTTAAAACACTCGCTGAATTAAATTATCGTGGTGCATTTTTAATTGAAATGTGGACAGAAAAGGCCGAAGAACCGATTGCAGAAATAATTAACGCTCGTCGTTGGATTGAACAAAAAATGAAAGAAGGAGGATTCCAATGTTAGAACAATTGAAAGAAGAAGTATTACAAGCCAATTTAGAATTACCGAAATATGGCTTAGTAACATTTACTTGGGGGAATGTTAGCGCTATCGATCGCGAAAAAGGTTTAGTCGTCATTAAACCATCAGGTGTCGAATATGACGTAATGAAAGCTGAAGATATGGTCGTTGTCGATTTAGCAACAGGTAAAGTTGTGGAAGGCACAAAAAAACCTTCTTCTGATACCCCAACACACTTAGAATTATATCGTCAATTCTCTGAAATTGGTGGCATTGTCCACACCCATTCTCGTCATGCAACCACATGGGCGCAAGCTGGACGTGATCTCCCAGCATTAGGCACCACACATGCCGATTATTTTTACGGCACGATTCCATGCACACGTCTAATGACAGATAGTGAAATTCAAGGCGAATACGAATTAGAAACCGGAAAAGTCATTGTTGAAACATTCCGTCAGCGTGAAATTAATCCAAAAGATGTCCCTGCCGTATTAGTTAACTCCCATGGCCCATTTGCTTGGGGCACTGATGCTCATAATGCGGTACATAATGCTGTTGTACTTGAAGAAATTGCGTATATGAATTTATTCTCATATCAGTTAAATCCAAATTTATCTTCTATGCAACAAGTGCTACTTGACAAACATTATCTACGCAAGCATGGTAAAAATGCTTATTATGGTCAATAATCCTTAATCATATGCCCTCATTTGAGGGCATATTTCTATAAAACTCTTCATTTTTAAACCGCACCTCTCCCCTCTTTAAAACACAAAAACTCAGTTATATTTACAAAACATCTCCTATATTTGCCATTTTTACTTAAAATAAGCTATAATTTATTGATAACAATTATCAATTACGAAAATTAAGGAGTCGAAATGACAACTAAACAAGAAATATTACAAAATCGTCTTGGCCCTGAAATAGAAGCACTCAAACAGCAATGCCAAACCATTTTGCTAGCGACCGTAGACAAAACAGGAAATCCCAACGTCAGTTATGCGCCATTTGTCATTGAAGAAGGGGAATACCGTGTATTAATTTCAACCATTGCTCGTCATGCTCGAAATTTACTCGAGAATCCTAAAGTATCATTAATGCTAATTGAAGATGAACATAGCTGCCGCCAAATTTTTGCTCGCCGTCGCTTATCTTTTGATGCCACTGTTCGCGAACTTACTCGATATAGTTCTGAATGGCTACGTAGTATTGAGGCATTAAAAACCCGTCATGGCAATTTAATTGATGAATTATCGCGATTAGAAGACTTTAAATTATTTGCTTTTAAACCAGAAACAGGGCTATTTGTTAAAGGATTTGGTCAAGCCTTTCAAGTTAGCAGCCATGATTTAGTCAGCGTTATCCACTTAGATCAAGGCCATATTAGAGAGGAATAACCCCATGTGCAACAAAGTGCATAAGCGAACAATATCTGTTTTATCTACTCTAGCTTTACTGAGCTTTCCCTTATATGGTCTCGCTGAAGAACTGACTCTTGACACAATTGAGGTATCTGCTGATACCACAATCGACACCAAAGCAGCAGTACTCAAAAAACAACAAACAGAAATTCAAAACGAGCTCATTCGAGACACGCGTGATTTAGTGCGCTATGTCAGTGATATAGGGATTAGCGACAATGGCCGACATTTAAAGGGATTCTCTATTCGCGGAGTGGAAGGAAATCGCGTTGGAATTAGCATTGATGGGGTAAATTTACCTGACTTTGAAGAAAATTCCCTCTATGCTCGTTACGGTAATTTTAACAGTTCACGCCTATCCATTGATACCGAACTTGTTCAACAAATTGAAATTGCACGTGGCGCAAATTCCTTTAACGCGGGTAGTGGCGCATTAGGTGGAGATGTGAATTATCGAACCTTAGATGCCCAAAATCTTGTACAACCCGGTCGTCAATGGGGTATGCTTTTACGCGGAGGTTATGCCAGTAAAAATAAAGAATGGGTACGTACTGTGGGGGTGGGTTATGTCGGCGAGAAACTCGATGCTATTTTGATCTATTCACAACGTACCGGCCACGAATTACGCAGTAGCGGACGAGGCTCATACTATGATTTTTCTCAGAGCCAACACCCCGATCCTTCAACTCACCGTTTCCATAGCTACTTAGGAAAACTCAATTACCAAATAAACGCGAATCATCGTATTGGTATCAATATTAACGGACAAACGGGGAGCAATTATACCAATGAACGTTCCTATACCCTTTATCCTGGTGCTTGGCGTGAAGCGGATGATCAACATAAGCGTCTTAATGGGAATGTGTATTATGCCTATACGCCAAACTCGCCTTACCTTGCTTTATTTAAAGCCGATATTGACTACCAACACACCAATCTTGCCGCAGTAGGCTATAAAGGTGGACATCATTGGAAAACTCAAGAGAAGCAACTTGATGAAATTTTTGACCGTCGTATGAAAACAAAATTTACCCGTTTTTCACTCCAATTAGACAGCCAACCCTTATATTTATGGGGGGAACATCATTTAGGATTTCGGGCTTTTATTGCAGAACGCCGGTTTGAAAATATCAACCACGACATCATCGGTATCAATACGCCATATCACACAGGTTATTATTATACTATCCAATATCCTGTCAAAACGCGTTTATATAGCCTTGCCTTTCAAGATCATATCCATTGGTATCCAAAAACTCTCTTCTCAATGCTCACGGGACAAGCAGGCATACGTTATGATCACGAAAAGCTTGTTCCACAATCACTAAATGCCCTCTGTAGTAAAGCCTGTACTGCGGAAGGTAAACCAGACCAAAATACTTTTAGCAATTGGACGGGATTTCTCGGCCTGAATGCGCAACTCAACGACACCTGGTCGATGGGATATAAATTAAGCACCGCTTATCGTACACCCACCGCCTCAGAAATGTATTTTACTTTTACTAATGCTTATGGCACATGGAAATCCAACCCTAGCCTAAAACCGGAACGTAGTCTTAGCCATACCCTATCGCTACAAGGCCAACATGCAAAAGGCCAATTGGATATTAGCGTATATCATTCCCGTTATCGCCATTTTTTATTAGAACAAGAAAATATTATTAAACAAGATGATGGCTATGGTCATACTGTACTTACGCCAATGCAACAAATGGTCAACATCAACCGCGCGCAGATTTCAGGTATCGAAATCAAAGGGAAATTAAACCTTAGCGCTTTACTTCCTGTCTCAGACGCCTGGAAAATGATGGGGGGAGTCGGTTATAGTCAGGGCAAGCTGTCGAATGGTGAAAGCTTATTGTCTATTCAACCACTCAAAACGGTCATCGGTTTAGATTTTGAAGCACCTAATGGAACATGGGGGATTTTTTCACGTTTGACTTATCTCGGTGCCAAACGCCATAACGCCGCAAAAATCGCAGAAAATAGCCGAGTATGTTTACAAACCTCAGTGAATCCTTGGTATCCATTTTATAGTGATCAACCGACCATTTGTACGGATTATGGTTATGAGAAAAACATCACAACATATAAATATCTGAACAAATCTGCTTATCTCGTTGATCTATTCGGATTTTACAAACCCAGCCCCAATATCACATTACGAGGCGGTATTTACAATCTCTTTAATCGCAAATACCATACTTGGGACGCCCTTCGCGGAATCAACGCCCACAGCACAACTAACGCCGTCGATCGCGATGGTATAGGTCTAACACGCTTCCAAGCGCCTGGACGCAATTTTGCAGCCTCTATAGAAATGCGCTTTTAACTGGTGATAACAAAAAGTGCGGTCTTTTCTACCGCACTTTTTCCTTGCCACACACAATACTAGACAATATGCCGACTTTTTCCATCAAATTAGCAATCGCCAAGCGTTTTCCATGTTCACGTTCTTCGGCTCGAATTTTCTCTTCTAATGCCTTATCACTCAAAAAAAACGCTGCCTTATAACCTACATTTTGAGGCTTTTGTTGCTGAAAAAGCGTGCCTGTAATCAAGCTAGTAAAATATTGATTTTCAGTCGCGTAGTAATTTGTCACCATGCGCAAATCAACGCCCCGCTTGCTTGCAAAATCCGAACAAAGGGCTGTATTTGCCGTAAATTGGGCATGACCCACACGCCCTTTACCAAACTCATAGAAATCAAATACCTTACTTTGACCGAGGGCATTTACCCCAGCTGGATCATGAGGATCCACTGATTGTGTATGATTCAACAATATCACACGCATGGGCTGCTCATTAACATCATAAATATAGTAAATATCGCCTAACTTTCGATAAGTATCTATATTATCGAACTTTTCTCTTTGTAATGCCGTACCCTGCTTAGCGGTTTTCTGTCCCCATGCTTCAGCAACCTGCATAAAACTTATTGCTTGGGTTGAACCATCAATTTCTTGATAAGGCAACCAAGCTAATTCATTTTTAGTTGCACAAGCAGATAACATCAATGACGTTAAAAGTGCGGTAAAAAAATGCCGTTTTTTCATTCTGTTTTATATTATTTAAGTAAAACCTATCTCGATTAGGCCATTATTGAGCAATACGCAAAAACTCATCAAAAAATGTCGGGAACGTTTTTGCAGTACATTTCGGATCTAAAATCGTCACTGGTGTATCAGAAAAAGCCACCAACGCAAAACACATTGCCATGCGATGATCGTTATAGGTTTCAATTTCCGCATGTTTAAACTGCCCTAAATCTAGAGGTTGAACGCGGATAAAATCCTCCCCTTCCTCAACTTCAGCTCCGACTTTACGCAACTCAGTGGCCATCGCGGTCAGGCGATCAGTTTCTTTTACTCGCCAATTATAAATATTACGAATTACCGTTTCCCCTTGAGCAAATAATGCAGTTGTTGCAATGGTCATCGCCGCATCGGGAATATGATTCATATCCATATCAATCCCGATCAAGTCTCCTCGTTCAGCTTGGATAAAATCCTCACCCCATGTAATTTTAGCGCCCATTTTTTCCAATACATCTGCAAATAAACGATCGCCCTGAATAGAGTTTTTACCCACGCCTGTTACTTTCACTTTTCCTTTAATCGCGCCTGCTGCTAAGAAATAAGAGGCAGAAGAAGCATCGCCTTCAACCAAGAACACACCAGGTGATTTATATTGCTGCTGGCCTTTTACCACAAAATGCTGATAATGATGATTTTCTACCTCAACGCCAAAAATCGCCATCATATTCAACGTAATATCAATATAGGGTTTTGAGACTAATTCCCCCATAATTTCAATTTCCGTATCCGCACTGGCCATAGGCGCGGCCATTAAAAGTGCGGTCAAAAACTGTGAAGAAACTGAGCCATCAATCTTCACTTTTCCGCCTTGCAACCCCGTATTACGAATAGAAAGCGGAGGATAACCTTCTTGTTCAAGGTATTGAATTTCTGCGCCCGCTTGACGTAATGCATCGACTAAATGCTGAATAGGTCGCTCTTTCATACGAGGTTCACCGGTTAATACAATTTCACTTTGTATAACATCGCCCTCATTAGCCAAACATAATGCAGCGGTCAATGGGCGCATAGCCGTACCAGCATTTCCTAAAAATAATGCTAACCCACTTTGCCAGCTAAATGCCTTACCTAAACCTTGCACCTCACAGACGGATTTATCATCAGACAATTGGTAAGATACGCCTAATTGCTGTAAAGCATTGAGCATATGGCGTACATCGTCACTATCTAATAAATTCGTCAGTTTGGTCGTCCCTTTCGCCAAAGCGGCTAACAATAAAGCGCGATTAGATAAGCTTTTTGAACCCGGTAAATTGACCGTGCCTTCCATATGACTAATCGGGTTGAGTGTAATTGAATCCATAATGTTCTATCCTATAGCCCTAATACTTCTGAAAGTGCGGTTAAAAAACGCTGATTTTCTTCCGGTAAACCGATGGAAATACGAAGATGATTTGGTAATCCATATCCCGCAACAGGGCGCACAATGACTCCTTTGCGTAATAAAGCCTCATAAATAGGCAAGGCGGGTTGACCTAAGTCTAACATGACAAAATTGCCTTTAGAGGGGATATATGCTAACCCTTTGTCTGCAAAAAAACGTTCTAATAATTCAACACCTTGACGATTATTCTCGGCAACTTTTTGAATAAAACTATCATCATTCATTACCGCAATGCCTGCGGCTAAAGCAAGGCTATTACAGTTGAAAGGCTGACGCACTCGATTAAACAATCCCGCAATCTCTTCATTTGAAACGGCATAGCCAATGCGTAACCCCGCTAGCCCATACGCTTTAGACAAAGTACGGCATACCACTAAATTCGGGTAGCGCTGCAGCAATTCAAAGGAATTTACACGCTCACTCGCTGCAGTAAATTCAGTATAAGCTTCGTCTAACACCACTAGCACATTACTCGGCACTTGTGTTAAAAACTGCTCAATTTGCTGATGGGTCAAAAACGTCCCTGTAGGGTTATTGGGATTAGCAATATAAATTAATTTGGTTTTATCGTTAACCGCAGCCAAAAAGCCATTTAAATCATGGCCATAATCCAACGCTGGTATCACACGTGCTTTCGCATTACGCGCCTGTGCAGCTAGCGGAGCAACAATAAAAGTATATTGTGAGAAAATCACTTCATCTTTCTCACTCACAAAAGTTTGAAAAATCAATTCCAACAAATCGTTAGAGCCGTTGCCTAAGGTAATTTGCTCCGAACCCAGCCCAAATTTTTTTGCCACCGCTTGTTTGAAATAAAATCCGTTAGCATCTGGGTAGCGCGTAAGATCATCTAGTGCCTCACGAATCCCTTGTTTGGCGCTTTCAGGAAAACCGAAAGGGTTTTCATTGGAAGCCAGTTTAATGATATTGGAGATACCAAGCTCTCGTTCCAACTCTTCAATGGGTTTACCTGCTTGGTATGGCGAAAGGTGTTGTACACCTGCATTTGCAATAGTTAAAAATTTCATATTATTGACCGCACTTCTAGGGAAATCAGGCGACTTCAGCCACCCGATAGTATTAGATATTTTCCGTTTCAAATTTTTTCATAAAGGCAATTAAAGCTTCTACACCCGCTAACGGCATTGCGTTATAAATCGAAGCGCGCATGCCGCCTAACACCTTATGCCCTTTCAATGCATGTAATCCTGCAGCGGTAGCTTCTGCTACAAATTTCGCATCTAATTCCGGATTACCTGTCACAAAGGTCACGTTCATCGTTGAACGGTTTTCTTTTGCCACCACATTAGAGAATAATGCGCTACTATCAATATAATCATAAAGCGTTTGCGCTTTGATAGCGTTACGTTTTTCATATTCACGTAACCCGCCTTCATTCAACATATGCTTAAACACTAATGCACACAAATACCAAGCAAAAGTAGGCGGTGTATTGATCATAGAGTCCGCTTTACTTTGTACCGCATAATCCCAAATGGACGGTGTTGATTTACGTGCCTTGCCAATTAAATCTTTACGAATAATCGCAATAGTAATGCCGGCTGGCCCTAAATTTTTCTGTGCGCCGGCATAAATCATACCAAATTGGCTAATATCAATTTGGCGAGCCAAAATATTTGAGGACATATCTGCCACTAACACAGCATCGCCTACATTAGGAACATCAAAAATTTCCACACCGCTGATCGTTTCATTCGGGCAATAATGCACATAATCATACTGCGAAGCGATATCACTAAAATCTAAACGGGTGATTTTATAATTATCATCAACAATATTAATTTCATCTATCTCAGCAAAATTGCGAGCCTCTTTAGCCGCTGTTGCCGACCAATGCCCACTGGTCAAATATAATGCCTTGCCTTTTTCACCCAATAAATTCATCGGAATCGCGGCAAACTGACCACGCGCGCCACCTTGCATAAATAAAATTTCATAATTATCGGGAACACCATATAATTGGCGCAAATCTTGTACCGATTGTGCCGCTAACTCCATGAAATATTTACCGCGATGGCTCACCTCCATCACCGACGTTCCCTGATTTTGCCAATTGAGCAATTCTTGTTGAGCTTGTGCTAATACTGCCTCAGGCATCATAGCTGGGCCTGCGCTAAAATTAAATACTTGTGACATTTGACTTCCTGATAACCATTATTTTAATAAAATGACTAAGGGCGATAATCGCCCTCATATGAATATGTTTAGTTGTATCACTAGCTTGCGCTCAACGCAATCATTTTTTAATCTAAAACATAAGACAAGGGTTGAATACACAGCGCAGTATGATCATCTGGCAGACGAAATTGTGTGCTAGCCTCAAGTTGATTGCTTAATACAGCTTGTACATATAACACGCCATCCATGCTCACCGCACTAATTATGCTCCCTGTTTTTCGCCAATTGGTTTCAAGCAACATCTCTAATTCAGACCCGATTGTAGGCATAGTTTCTGTTTTACCGATTAAGGTATACATCGCCCGCTTGTTTGCGCCACGATATTTGGCTCGCGCGACGGTTTCTTGGCCAATATAGCAGCCTTTTTGAAAAGAGATCGCCTGCTCAATATGCTGTAAATTCAAGGCTTGTGGAATAAATTCGAATGCCTGCTGAGCAAGCACAGGAATACCATCTTGAATCTCAAGTCTGTCCCATTCTTGCGCAACACCAATATCGCCTAACTCAATCGCCCAACCCAATGCATTGCTTTGTTCCGTATCAATAATAATACGGCGATTTGGCGCATATTGCACACTGAAATAATCCGAATACAACGTGTCATCATTAGCCACCCCAACCAACCAAACCTTTTCAATCGGCGTAAAGGTCACTTTAGAAAAAACCGCATATTTTTTTAAATTTGCCAAGCCATTTTCAACGAAATGTTTACGCATAAGCAAATAAAACACCGTCTCTTTCACCCGTATCAAACGGAAAAGCGAGACAACTTTTCCCTTTGGATCACAGTTTGCTGTTAAAGTTGATTGTCCTACGGGTAATTTCGTCACATCACATGTTAATTGCCCTTGCAAATATTTTTCCGCATCCTCGCCGGCCACCTCAATCAAGGCATACTGGGTTAAATGCGCTGTGATTAATGTTCCACTCATCCCTATTTCCTTATTCTAAATTCTGAATTTGTTCACGCATTTGCTCAATTAACACTTTCAATTCCACTGCAGAATTCGTGATATCCGTGTTAATGGATTTTGATGCTAAGGTATTCGATTCACGATTAAGTTCTTGCATCATAAAATCTAATTTACGCCCTACCGCGCCGCCTTTTTGCAAAATATTACGCGTTTCTTTTACATGCATTTCTAAGCGGTCTAACTCTTCGGCGACATCAATACGTTGTGCTAATAAAATGAGTTCCTGCTCTAAACGCGTTGGATCTGGTTGTAGCTGAATCTCTTCAAAACGTTGTAACAGTTTGTCACGTTGCCATTGTAAAATTTCCGGCATTTTTGACCGCACTTTTGCCGCTTCAATACTAATTGCTGATAAACGCTGCTGGATAATATCTTGTAATTTTTCGCCCTCGCGCCCGCGCATTGCAATAAATTCTGCCAATAATTCATCAAAGCCCGCTAATAAATCTTGGCTCATGACATCAAGATCTTGTTCAGGTAACTCCACCACGCCAGGATAACGTAACACATCAGTTAAATTGATTTCCCCTTCTCCGGCTTGCTGCTTAATCCATTTCAAAGATTGGATAACCGAATTCGCTAATGCCTGATTTAAGTTAAGTTCAAGTACGGTTTGTTTTTTACTATCAATACGCAAACTACACTCAATTTTGCCTCGCGTCAGATTTTGACGAAGTTTTTCACGTAATGTATTTTCTAGGCCTCGAAATTGTTCTGGCAGGCGGAAAAAATTTTCCAAATAACGCTGATTTACCGAGCGAATTTCCCAAACTGCATCGCCCCATTCTTTTTTTATTTCACGACGGGCAAATGCGGTCATACTATAGATCATAATTTCTTCCTTTACATTGAAAATTTATTCCACATTGTACCCATAAATCCCCCTGCGTGCTAGAATAACCCAATTTTTTAATAGAAAAGAGGAAATATCATGCGTCCGGATAACCGTCCATTAAATCAAGCTCGCCCAATTAAAATTACTCGCCACTATACAAAACACGCTGAAGGATCCGTGCTCGTCGAGTTTGGAGATACGAAAGTGCTCTGTACCGCTTCTGTTGAGGAGAATGTACCTCGTTTTCTAAAAGGGCAAGGGCAAGGTTGGGTCACGGCGGAATATGGTATGTTACCACGTTCAACCCATAGTCGTATGCAGCGGGAATCTGCCAAAGGTAAACAAAGCGGCCGTACGATGGAAATTCAACGCTTAATCGCGCGTTCTTTACGTGCCATGATTGACTTAACCGCCTTAGGAGAACGTTCAATTACGTTGGATTGTGATGTGATTCAAGCCGACGGTGGAACACGTACCGCTTCAATTACCGGCGCCTGCGTTGCGCTTTGTGATGCTATCCATCAATTAATGGCAAATGGCACCTTAAAAACCAATCCCATCAAAGGATTAGTCGCCGCAATTTCTGTTGGCATTGTCAACGGTGAGGCCGTTTGTGATTTGGAATATGTCGAAGATTCTGCGGCAGAAACAGATATGAATGTTGTGATGTGTGAAGATGGTCGAATGATTGAAGTACAGGGTACGGCTGAGGGTGAGCCTTTTAGCCATGAAGAATTATTACAATTGCTTGATCTTGCCAAACAAGGTTGCCAACAAATTTTTGCCGTACAACATCAAGCACTCGCACAATAATTGAGGTCAATATGCAAAACTACAAACAGCAATTTATCGAATTTGCCCTTAGCCGTAATGTGTTGCGTTTCGGTGCTTTCACACTTAAATCAGGACGTGTCAGCCCTTATTTTTTCAATGCGGGGTTGTTTAATACCGGTGCTGATTTGGCTCGTTTAGGGGAATTTTATGCCGCTGCCATTCAACAAAGTGCGGTAAATTTTGATATGATTTTTGGTCCTGCATATAAAGGTATACCCATCGGAACCACCGTATCCATTGCCCTAGCAAATCAATTCAACGTTGACAAACCTGTTTGCTTTAACCGTAAAGAAGCTAAAGATCATGGTGAGGGAGGGAATTTAATCGGTAGTCCGCTACAAGGCAACGTTTTGCTAGTTGATGATGTCATTACAGCTGGTACAGCTATTCGAGAAGCGATGGATATTATTGCTGAACATGGCGCCACATTAAGTGCGGTTTTAATTGCTTTAAACCGCCAAGAACGCGGCAAAGGCGAGCTATCCGCCATTCAAGAGGTTGAGCGGGATTATCAATGTCAGGTATTCTCGATTATTGATTTAGATGACTTGATGCAATTTATTGAGAAAGATGAAAAATATCGTCAATATTTGCCAGCTATGCAAGCTTATCAAGCCGAGTTTGGTATTTAATTTTCCCAAATTCCATCAATAAAACAGGCTACGTTTTACAACTCAATAATTAGGGCGCATCATGCGCCCTAATTGACAATTAAGCATTCAAAATACGTTCAATTTCACTCGCGCTGAGATGATACTCATGTGGACAGCTATGTAACACATCTAACATTTTGCTATATTTATCCCACATTGGTGTTTGAGAATCACAGCCATGCTCGCACTCCATCACATGCTGATATTTTCCCTCTATCCCCGTAATAAAACGTAAATAATTAAGGTATTTACGCTCACGGATAGCACAATATCCAGGAAATTGTAAACGCAATTCACTAATGCTAGATTTATCCGCTAGTTGCTCATATGACACATTTAGCGCATTATACATTTCCAAAGTATCTAACACCATTTGGCATTCTTGTTCTGATAAATCACAAAACTCTTTATCCAACTCTTTTAATTCTCGGCGGAAGCCACCCTTTACAATAGCTTCTAAGCGTTGGTATTTTCCGGCATTTTGTGGCTCTAATAAGGCCATGAGTTTATATTGATTCGTCAAAATAAGACGTTGGGTCGAGGTCATTTCCATAACAATATCCTTAATTTAGTCTATTTCTTTTAATTCATCTTCAGAGAGCACTTCCTGCTTTTCTGAGCCTTTGCCATCTGTTACTCTAAATTCTAAATTTTGATAATACGCTTCACGAAACGTAATATAAGGATCCTGAGCTTGTTGTAATAACGCATCTTGATCTAATAATTTTGCCCGAGCATCTATACCTTGCACACCCCACTTAACTAATGCCCATGGCCCACCTACCCACTCATAAAAAGGATAGGTATAAGCAGAATCAACCACAGATCCTACGGCTTGTCTTGGCGTGGTTGGCCCATAGAGAGGTAACATAATATAAGCACCCGGCTCGACGTTATAGCTTCCTAACGTATCACCAAAAGTACGATTTCCATCAATTTTCAGCGGTTCGCTATAACTTGCCCAGTCAATCAGTCCGCCTAAACCAAACACGGAATTAATCCAAAAGCGGTTAAAATGCACCATCGCTTTTTGCCCTTCGCCTTCCAGTAAACGGTTAATAAAACTGACCGGCTCATCAAGATTATTCGCAACATTTACTAAGCCCGTGCGAATAGGAGACGGCACATATTCTTTCCAACCTGTTGCGACAGGTTTTAACACGTAAGGATCCACTACATTATAGTTAAAGCCCCACATTGTACGGTTAAATCCTTCTAAGGGATCATTACGTTCACCGGTTTGTGGATCCGTTGTCGCACAACCTGTCAATACGATACTGCCTAATAATACTGTTGCAAGAATATTTTTCTTTTTCATAACTGCCTTCCAAACCTAAAAGTATGTACCTATTGTAAACAACTTAACCCTTTACTACAAATAATTTACGCGCATGATAGCAAAAGAGATACTTGCTTTTATTTGGATATTTATGCAAAATAAATGAATAAATAATCAATTAAACGTTTGCGAATTCTGCTTGAAAGGAAAGACTAGCTCATTTAAAATAAAAGCGCTTAGTCAACTTGATTAACATTCAGACACGATTTGGTTAATTTATAATACTGCCGTGACAAAAAAGTGCGGTCAGTTTTGTCGAATTTTACTAGGTTGTGGTTAATGAACATTCGTAAGTGTTCAACCCAAATAGATTACATTATTTAGGAGTAATTCATGTCTGAACCGGCAATTTTAGTCCTCGCGGACGGTTCCATTTTCCATGGTACCGCAATCGGTGCTAGCGGTCATACTATTGGTGAGGTCGTATTTAATACCTCAATGACAGGTTATCAAGAAATCCTAACGGATCCTTCTTATTTTCAACAAATTGTAACCCTCACTTATCCCCACATCGGCAATACTGGGACAAATGATGAAGATGCCGAATCTCATGCAGTTTATGCCAGTGGCTTAATTATTCGTGACCTTCCGTTACTACACAGTAATTTCCGTGCAAATGCAAGTCTTAGCGATTATCTTAAAGCCAATAACGTCGTGGCTATTGCAGATATAGACACCCGTCGCCTAACCCGGATTTTACGTGATAAAGGCGCACAAGCGGGCTGTATCATGGCTGGGGATATTGATGAACAAAAAGCCTTATCTCTTGCCAAAAGTTTTGGCTCGATGGCTGGTAAAGATCTTGCTCAAGAAGTGACCACTTCCGAACGTTATGAATGGATTGAAGGGGAATGGAAATTGGGACAAGGCTTCGTATCAAATAATCATCCTGAATTTCATATTGTGGCGTATGATTTTGGTGTCAAACGCAACATTTTAAGAATGCTGGCTGAGCGCGGTTGTCATATTACTGTTGTGCCTGCCACAACCCCCGCCAAAGACGTCTTAGCCCTGAATCCTGATGGTATTTTTCTTTCTAATGGCCCAGGAGACCCTGAGCCTTGTCATTATGCCATTAATGCGATTCAAGAATTATTAGCAACCAAAAAACCTATTTTTGGTATTTGTTTAGGCCATCAATTATTAGGCTTAGCCGTTGGCGGTAAAACGAAAAAAATGGCATTTGGTCATCATGGTGGTAATCATCCGGTACAAGATCTGGACAGCCAAAAAGTCTTGATTACCAGCCAAAATCATGGCTTTGAAGTTGATGAACATAGCTTGCCAAAAAATGTGAAAATCACGCATCGTTCTTTATTTGATCATTCTGTGCAAGGCATTGAATTAACGGATCAGGTAGCATTTTCATTCCAAGGTCATCCTGAGGCAAGTCCAGGTCCTCATGATATTGCCTATTTGTTTGATAAATTTACTGATGAAATGCGTAAAATCAAACATACACATACTCAAGCGATCGCCTATTAATCCAAATAGTAAGGGCTATGGACCCACTTAAGATAAAGAGATACTAAGATGCCAAAACGTACAGACATAAATACCATATTAATCATTGGAGCAGGCCCGATTGTCATCGGGCAAGCTTGCGAATTCGATTATTCCGGCGCTCAAGCATGTAAAGCGCTACGTGAAGAAGGCTATAAGGTAGTATTGGTGAACTCTAATCCTGCCACCATTATGACTGACCCAGATATGGCGGATGTCACGTATATAGAGCCAATCACGTGGGAAACAGTAGCAAAAATTATTGAAAAAGAACGACCTGATGCCATTTTACCGACAATGGGAGGGCAAACGGCGCTCAATTGTGCATTAGATCTATCCAAAGAAGGGATATTAAAAAAATACAATGTGGAATTAATTGGTGCAACTGAAGATGCCATTGATAAAGCTGAAGACCGTGGCCGTTTTAAAGAAGCCATGGCTAAAATAGGCTTAAACACACCAAAATCCTTTGTCTGCCATACCTTCGAAGAAGCTTGGACCGCACAAGCAGAAGTTGGCTTTCCAACCTTAATTCGTCCATCATTCACGATGGGGGGTTCTGGTGGAGGGATCGCCTATAATCGAGATGAATTTCAAGCAATTTGCGAGCGTGGTTTTGATGCCTCGCCCACCCATGAATTATTAATTGAACAATCCGTATTGGGTTGGAAAGAATATGAAATGGAAGTGGTACGTGATAAAGCGGATAACTGCATTATCGTATGTTCCATCGAAAACTTTGATCCAATGGGTGTTCACACCGGCGACTCAATTACTGTCGCCCCTGCTCAAACCCTAACCGACAAAGAATATCAAATTATGCGTAACGCTTCTTTGGCAGTATTACGTGAGATCGGGGTAGATACAGGTGGCTCAAATGTTCAATTTGCGATAAACCCAGAAAACGGGGAAATGATCGTAATTGAGATGAATCCTCGTGTGAGCCGCTCTTCTGCGTTGGCTTCAAAAGCAACCGGTTTTCCTATCGCGAAAGTGGCTGCAAAACTGGCGGTAGGTTATACCTTAAACGAGTTGCGTAATGATATTACAGGTGGCTTAATTCCAGCCTCTTTTGAACCATCAATTGATTATGTCGTCACTAAAGTGCCTCGCTTTGCCTTTGAAAAATTTCCACAGGCCGATGATCGCTTAACCACCCAAATGAAATCCGTTGGCGAAGTGATGGCGATGGGACGGACTTTCCAAGAATCGCTACAAAAAGCCTTACGCGGTCTAGAAACCGGTATTTGCGGATTCAATTTAATGTCAGAAGAACCAGAAAAAATCCGCCAAGAACTCGGCAATCCTGGCCCAATTCGTATCCTCTACGTTGCCGATGCATTTGGCGCTGGATTTAGCCTAGAAGAAGTCCATCATTACAGTAAGATCGATCCTTGGTTCTTAATTCAAATTCAAGATTTAGTACAAGAAGAACTCGCATTAGAAAAACGCCACTTAGATGAATTAGATTATGCAGAATTACGCCGTTTAAAACGCAAAGGTTTCTCTGATAAACGCATTGCACAACTTACCCAAACTAGCGAAAGTGCGGTAAGAAATAAACGACATTCTCTTAACTTACACCCTGTTTATAAGCGCGTAGATACTTGTGCGGGTGAATTCAAATCTGATACTGCTTATCTCTATTCTAGCTATGAGGAAGAATGTGAAGCCCGCCCATCAGAGAAGCAGAAAATCATGATTCTAGGTGGTGGGCCAAACCGTATAGGACAAGGCATTGAGTTTGATTATTGCTGTGTACACGCAGCATTAGCCTTACGTGAAAGTGGCTTTGAAACTATCATGGTAAACTGTAATCCTGAAACCGTTTCTACAGATTTCGATACTTCAGATCGTTTGTATTTTGAACCATTAACACTAGAAGATGTACTCGAAATCATTCATGTGGAAAAACCTTATGGGGTCATCGTGCATTACGGTGGTCAAACGCCACTAAAACTGGCGAATGACTTACACGCCAATGGTGTAAATATCATCGGTACCTCCGCCGAAAGCATTGATGCGGCAGAAGATCGGGAACGCTTCCAACAAATCTTAAAAGATCTGAATTTAAAACAGCCGGAAAACCGTACTGCTCGCAATAGTGAAGAAGCCGTAACATTGGCAAACGAAGTGGGATATCCATTAGTTGTACGTCCTTCTTATGTATTGGGCGGCCGTGCAATGCAAATCGTATATAATGATGACGAATTGAAAAAATATATGCGTGAAGCGGTATCTGTCTCCAACGATAGTCCGATTTTACTCGATCATTTCTTAAATAACGCGATTGAAGTCGATGTAGATTGTATCTGTGATGGCGAACAGGTCTTAATCGGTGGCATCATGCAACATATTGAACAAGCCGGTATTCACAGTGGTGATTCAGCCTGTTCTTTACCACCTTATTCCCTCAACCAAGACATTCAAGCTGAAATTCGTCGCCAAACCAAAGCGATGGCGCATGCCTTAAATGTCGTGGGCCTCATGAATGTACAATTTGCGATTCAAGATAACGTCATTTATGTATTAGAAGTGAATCCGCGTGTAAGTCGCACCGTTCCATTTGTGAGCAAGGCGACAAGCTTGCCATTAGCAAAAATTGCTGCACGGGTTATGGCGGGAATATCTCTGAAAGAACAAAATATTCTCGAGGAAATCACACCGCACTTTTATGCGGTTAAAGAAGCGGTGTTCCCATTTATCAAATTCCCTGGTGTAGATGTCATTTTAGGGCCTGAAATGCGTTCAACCGGTGAAGTCATGGGCGTAGGTAAAACGTTCTCTGAAGCATTCCTGAAAGCACAATTAGGCGCAGGTGAACGTATTCCAAAAACAGGTAAAGTCTTTGTCTCCGTCGATAATCGTGATAAAGCCCGTTTGTTACCAATTGCACATGCTTTACAAGAATTAGGTTATGGATTATGTGCCACCATCGGTACGGCAAAATATTTACGCGAACATGGAGTAACGGTACAAACCGTCAATAAAGTACGCGAAGGCCGTCCACATATTGTTGATGCCATTAAAAATAATGAAATCGTTATGGTGATAAATACAGTAAGTAATTTGTCTGAATCGGTGGCTGACAGCCATTCTATCCGTCGTAGCGCTTTACAACAAAAAGTGTTCTATCAAACAACGATGGCAGGTGCAGAGGCGGCTATCCAAAGTATAAAAAGCTTATCACAATATGATGTTTATTCAGTACAAGAATTACATCAACAATTATAATTAATCACCAAAGTAAATGGGATTTATATCCCATTTACTTTTAACATTTCATCTCACATTTGCGTAATATATCTATCACATACTATTTCAAATAATAATACATTTAAATATATTCAATAACAGGGTTAACATTTCTAAAATATATTATTTTACTTTAAATAAAACAATATAAAAAATATGATTAAATAAGTTGACTTTTAAAATAATAAAACTAAACTCTATCTGAATTTAAATAAAATATAAGGCGGTTTTAAATAAAACTAGGAGAATCTTATGTTGATATCAGATATTCACAGAGAATATAATCCTACTAAAGGTCGTTCTCTTATGGCTCATATTCGCAGAACAAGACATATTATGATGCCTTCCCATCGCTCGTGCTTTTCTTACTCTATCTTTGGCTCTAGAATCTCGCCGTTCCACAGCTTTATTTAAAGCCTGTGCTTTCAAACCCCTGCTAAATGAATTTTATTTATTTCATTATATTTTATATTGAAAAATAATTTTATTTAGCTATTCCAAATAAATAATAAATAAACATCTTTCTGTTTAAGTGATAAATAACAGAGTCGTTTTTATTATTTATATTCGTACGCTATTACTTATAAATAATGGCGTGAATTATCTTTATTTAAAATCAAGGAGAATATTATGCGAAATTTAAAAATAGCATATAGTCCACTCGTGAAAAAATACTTCACATCTCATCGAGAATTAGTCTCTATTCATGAGACTGATTTCACCGATGTCGCAGCGGTAGTATTAAGCTCAGTTGAAATTCAAGAGCATATTGCTTCCATTAAACAAACTGAGTTTAACCTCCCTATATTTGTTGTACTCAGTGAAGGCGATAAACTCGATCAAACCTATTTCGATCAAATTTATCATATTCAAGATCTCAATAATTACGATCTTACTTTATATAGTCGCCAAATTGAGACCGCTGCACATCTTTATGAAGAAAAGCTACTACCACCATTTTTTAAAATGCTAAGTGAGTATGTGGAAATGGGTAATTCGGCATTTGATTGTCCAGGACATCAAGGTGGTCAATATTTTCGCAAACATCCTGCGGGGCGTTTTTTATATGATTTTTATGGAGAAAATATTTTCCGTTCCGATATCTGTAATGCCGACGTAAAACTTGGTGATTTATTAATTCATGAAGGCGCCGCTTGCGATGCACAAAAACATGCAGCTCAAGTGTTCAATGCAGATAAAACATATTTTGTACTCAACGGCACATCCTCAGCCAATAAAGTCGTCACTAATGCATTACTTGCCCCAGGTGATTTAGTACTCTTTGACCGTAATAACCATAAATCAATCCATCATGGCGCATTGATTCAAGCTGGTGCGACGCCAATTTACCTCGAAACCGCACGTAATCCATTCGGTTTTATTGGTGGTATTGATAGCCACTGTTTCGACGAAGATTATTTAAAAGGGCTCATCAAAGAAACCGCTCCTGATAAATTAAATTTAGCTCGTCCGTTTCGTTTAGCGGTGATTCAATTAGGGACCTATGACGGTACCATTTACAATGCTCGTCAAGTAGTGGATAAAATTGGTCATCTTTGTGACTATATCTTATTTGATTCTGCTTGGGTAGGCTATGAGCAATTTATTCCAATGATGAAAGACTGCACACCATTATTATTGGAATTAAATGAAAACGATCCTGGTATTATTGTGACCCAATCGGTGCACAAACAACAAGCCGGTTTCTCACAAGCCTCACAAATTCATAAAAAAGATAAACATATCAAAGGACAAGAAAGATATTGTAACCATAAACGCTTTAATAACGCGTTCATGCTACACGCCTCAACCAGTCCATTTTACCCAATGTTCGCTACCCTAGATGTCAATGCCAAAATTCAAGGCAGTGCCGCGGGTCGCCGGTTATGGCAAGACTGCGTAAAAATTGGTGTCGAAGCACGGAAAATCGTTTTAAATTCTTGTGAACTCATCAAACCGTTTATCCCAACTCAGGTAAATGGTAAAAAGTGGCAAGACTATGACACCGATGAAATCGCCAATAATTTAGAATTTTTTAAATTCCATGCTCAAGATAAATGGCATCAATTTGAAGGATACGCAGAAGATCAATATTTTGTTGATCCATGTAAATTCTTACTCACAACACCAGGTATTAATATTGAAACCGGTGAATATGAATCATTTGGCGTGCCTGCAACTATCTTAGCCAATTATTTACGCGAAAACGGTATTATTCCAGAAAAATGCGATTTGAACTCCATCTTATTTTTGTTAACGCCTGCTGAAACCTTAACAAAAATGCAAACCTTAGTCGCCCAAATCGCATTATTTGAGAAGCATATCAAACAAAACTCCTTATTAAAAGACGTATTACCAACAGTTTACGAAAATAATGCTGAACGTTATCGTGGTTATACTATTCGTCAATTGTGTCAAGAGATGCACGATCTCTATGTAAGCCGTAATGTCAAACAATTACAGCGCGCGCTCTTCCGTCGTGAAACATTCCCAACTTATGCCATGAATCCACATGAAGCGAATATTCAACTTATTCGCAACAAAGTGGAACTCGTGCCATTAACTGACATTGTTGGGCGTATCGCAGCGGAAGGCGCCTTGCCATACCCTCCAGGCGTGCTTTGTGTCGTACCCGGTGAAAAATGGAGTAGCACAGCCCAACAATACTTCCTCGCACTAGAAGAAGGGATTAACTTGCTACCAGGTTTTGCACCTGAAATTCAAGGGGTCTATTTACAACATGATCCTGATGGACGCACACGCGCTTATGGCTATGTATTGACTGAATACTAATTACAACAAAAGTGCGGTAGGTTTTAAAAAAGTTTTCGCAAAACAACCGCACTTGGAGACAAAATTATGAGTACGAAAAGTAATAAAATTGGTGTCGTTCAGCTGACCATTTTAACGATGGTAAATATGATGGGTTCCGGTATCATCATGTTGCCAACAAAATTAGCTGAAATAGGAACAATCTCTATTGTGTCTTGGCTCGTCACAGCCGTTGGCTCAACTGCCCTGGCTTATGCTTTTGCACAATGTGGAATGTTTAGCCGTAAGTCAGGCGGCATGGGAGGATATGCGGAATATTCTTTCGGTAAAGCCGGAAACTTTATGGCAAATTACACTTATGGGGTTTCCTTAATTATTGCCAACACCGCTATCGCAATCTCTGCAGTAGGTTATGGTTCAGAATTAATGGGAATCACACTTTCGCCTATTTCCATTGCCATGTGGACTATCTTTACCCTCTGGCTTGCCACAGTATTAAACTTCGGTGGCGCTCGCATTACCGGCAATATCAGTTCCTTTACTATATGGGGCGTTATTATTCCCGTAGTCGGCTTATGTTTCATTGGGTGGTATTGGTTTGATGGCGAACTGTATGTACGTTCTTGGAACCCTCACAACGTGCCCACATTTGAAGCGATTGGTGTTTCCATTTCCATGACTTTGTGGGCATTTCTCGGTTTGGAATCTGCTTGTGCCAATACTGATGTGGTCGAAAACCCAGAAAAAAATGTCCCTATTGCGGTTTTAGGCGGAACAATTGGGGCAGCTGTGATTTACATTATTTCAACCAATGTCATCGCGGGCATTGTACCTAATTTAGAATTAGCGAATTCTACCGCCCCATTTGGTTTAGCCTTTGCGCATATGTTTGATGAAACTACGGGCAAAATCGTTATGGGGTTAATGGTATTATCTTGTTTTGGTTCTTTACTGGGTTGGCAATTTACCATTGCGCAAGTATTCAAATCTTCTGCAGATGAAGGCTATTTCCCAGCATTCTTTAAAAAAGTCACCAGCAAAGATGCGCCTGTAGTAGGTATGATTACCATTACCGCCATTCAAACCCTACTTTCGTTGATGACCATTAGTCCTTCATTAAACAAACAATTTAATGTCTTAGTGGATTTAGCTGTCGTGACTAATATTATTCCATATTTGCTTTCGATGGCAGCATTAGCCGTATTACAAAAAGCGGAACATGTGCCGGCCTCAAAAGCTAAATTGACCACCATTGTCGCCTTTATTGGCTCCTTATACAGCATCTATGCGCTTTATGCTGCGGGAGAACAAGCAATGACATATGGCGCCATTGCCACCTTTATCGGCTGGACATTATATGGTTTTGTATCAGATCGTTTCGATATTCATCAAAAAATATCATAACGCACAACTATCCCTTCGTCTCTGAAGGGATAGTTTTTTTTAGCCAAGCGAGTATAATTAATTTACACTCACCATATCTAAGGAGAAAACTATCATGCCAGTCAATCTTCGTAATCGCCATTTCTTACGTCTTATGGACTTCACCCCTCAAGAATTTCAATTCTTACTCGATTTATCCGCAGAACTCAAAAAAGCGAAATATACTGGTACTGAACAACCCCGCTTAAAGGGTAAAAATATCGCTTTAATTTTTGAAAAAACCTCAACCAGAACACGCTGTGCGTTTGAAGTCGCTGCGTTTGATCAAGGGGCAAATGTCTCTTATATCGGACCAAGTGGCTCACAAATCGGCCACAAAGAGTCCATGAAAGATACCGCTCGTGTGCTAGGTCGTATGTATGATGGTATTCAATATCGCGGTTATGGACAAGAACTCGTTGAAACATTAGCAAAATATTCGGGTGTTCCTGTTTGGAACGGTCTAACCGATGAATTTCACCCAACCCAAATTTTAGCAGACTTCCTCACCATGCTTGAACACAGTGAAGGCAAGCGCCTTAATCAAATAAAAATGGCTTATTTAGGTGATGCACGCAATAACATGGGAAATTCCTTTGTAGAAGGTGCTGCACTGATGGGATTGGATCTACGTCTAGTTGCGCCAAAAGCCTATTGGCCAGAACAAACATTACTCGATGAAGTCGCTGAAATCGCGAAAAAAACGGGGGCAAAAATCACTTGCACAGAAAATGTAGATGAAGGCGTAAAAGACGTTGATTTCCTTTATACTGACATTTGGGTATCTATGGGCGAACCTGAATCAGCTTGGGAAGAACGCATTAATTTAATGAAGCCTTATCAAGTAAATAAAGCCCTACTTGAACGCACTGGTAATCCTAAAGTGAAATTTATGCATTGTCTGCCGTCATTTCACGATGAAAATACCAGTGTAGGTAAAGCGATGGCCGAAAAATACGGTATGAATGGCTTAGAAGTCACAGACGAAGTCTTTGAATCCGATGCCTCTATCGTATTTGATGAAGCTGAAAACCGCATGCACACCATCAAAGCCGTTATGGTCGCGACACTGGGACAATAGTTTATCCTACTTTTTCAATGCCGCCCGTAGGCCTGCTAAGCCACTGGCGGCTTTTTGTTGCTTTTGTTCTTCGGTCATGGGCGGTTTGTCGCGCTCCCATTGTAAATCATCAGGCGGCAATTCCAATAAAAAACGACTAGGTTCCGGACGTAATAATTCACCGAATTGGCGGCGTTCTTTACATAACGTAAATCGCAACGTTTGTTGCGCGCGAGTGATCCCCACATAGGCTAACCGCCTCTCCTCCTCCACATTGTCTTCATCAATACTGGTTTGATGAGGCAAGATACCTTCCTCCATACCGATTAAAAACACATGGGGAAATTCTAGCCCTTTGGAAGCATGCAAGGTCATTAATTGCACCTGATCGCTTTCATCATCTTCCTCCCCGCGCTCCAACATATCGCGTAAGGTCAAACGAGTGACAACTTGGTTTAAACTCATCGGTTCATCAACTTCATTACCTTTGAGCATGTCAGCCACCCACTCAAACAATGTCGCCACATTACGTGTTTGCATTTCAGCGATTTTCGGACTATTGGCATGTTCATACAAATATGCCTCGTATTGCACACCATTTAACATGGATTTCACCGCGTTTTCAGGCTCTGAGCGTAAGGCCTCATCGCTTAATTCCACAATCCAGCGAGCAAATTTTTGCAGGGCCTCATAAGCCCTCGGTGTTAAACGTTGAATCAGTTCAAAATCAAAAATGGCCTCAAATAAGCTCACCTGTTTTTCTTGCGCCAACTCCCCTAATTTTTGCAACGTTGCCGTGCCAATTTCTCGTCTCGGTGTGTTCACTATGCGTAAAAATGCCGCGTCATCATCTTGGTTCACGACCAGTCGCAAATAGGCCATCATGTCTTTGATTTCCACACGAGAGAAAAACGATGTACCGCCTGAAATTTTATAGGGAATACGGTTTTGCATAAGCATTTTCTCTAGCAATCGGGATTGATGATTGCCGCGATATAAAATGGCATAATCCTTATATTTTGTTTTATGAGAAAAGCGGTGTGCGATCAGCTCTCCGACGACACGTTCAGCCTCATGATCTTCATTTTTCGCCTCAATAATATGTAACTTCTCGCCCTCACCTAAATTGGAAAACAATTTTTTATCAAACACATGTTCATTATTATCAATCAGAATATTTGCACAATGTAAAATCCGCTGAGTAGAACGATAATTTTGTTCTAATTTAATCACTTGTAAACGAGGAAAATCATCACGCAAGCGAATCATATTCTGTGGACGCGCCCCGCGCCAAGAGTAAATGGACTGATCATCATCACCAACCACAGTAAAACGCTCACGTTCTCCCACCAACAATTTAATCAATTCATATTGGCTCGTGTTCGTGTCTTGATATTCATCGACCAACAAATAACGAATTTTCTCCTGCCATTTCGACCGCACTTCTGCATGCTGTTTAAATAACAGTGTTGGTAGCATAATCAGATCATCAAAATCTAAAGCATTATAAGCGCGAATTTGTGCGGCATAACGCCCATAACATAGCGCAAAGGTACGTTGTCTCTCATCTCTCGCCTGCGCTAAAGCTTGTTCAGGCATAATAAGATCGTTTTTCCAATTCGATATTGTCCCAATCAATGCCCGTAACAAATCCTTATCTTCTGATAACAAATCTGCCGTTAATTCTTTCAATAAAGCCAGTTGATCATGCTCATCAAATAATGTGATATTACTTTTAAACCCTAAATGCTTATATTCTCGTTTAATAATATCAAAGCCTAAAGTATGAAATGTGGAAACAATCAATCCCTTACTTTGCGCTTTGCCAATGGAATGTGCCACCCGTTCTTTCATCTCTCTAGCGGCTTTATTGGTAAACGTAACCGCAGCAATATTTTTCGGTAAATAACCGCACTTTTCTACCAAGTACGCGATTTTATTAATAATCACCCGAGTTTTACCCGACCCTGCGCCAGCCAAAACCAAACAAGGCCCAGAGACATATTCAACGGCATGTTGTTGTTGAGAATTCAGTTTCATATTCTTTCCATATTTCCACAAATATCATAAATTATAACGAATTTCCCTGATAAATGTCTCACGCTTACCGCATTTTTAGGTTATGATACCGCCCATTATCATTTTGTCCATCAACCCAGTGGCTTCAATATTATGGAATACCAAAAACATGGAAGGTCAGTCAGTCAGTCAGTCA
>NZ_PHHA01000043.1 GCF_002795425.1 Conservatibacter flavescens | reverse complement strand
AGAGAGATATGGATAAGTAGGTTCATATTGTTGAGAAGATAGACTTTAGTATATAGCTTGTTTCTGGTTTTATAACGAATTATCTTGGCGGTCATAATGCTGTGGACCCACCTGATTCCATGCCGAACTCAGAAGTGAAACGCAGAGATGCCGATGGTAGTGTGGGGTTTCCCCATGTGAGAGTAGGTCACCGCCAGGTTATTATTTAGGAGCCCTGACTTTGGTCGGGGCTTTTTTGTTTTTGGGGAGGGGGGGATTATTCATTACACCCATCACACTCTATTTCATTCCAGTATTCCTTCCTCTCATTACACCGATTTATTTTGTCGTGCTATTGTGTATTCAGGTAGCAGTTTCATTTGAATATGTTGTCAGTATCCAAGTCAAAGTCTAATAGCAAGTAGGCGAAATTATTATGTTAGCTTTTTGATTACTGAAGAGACTAATGGGGACAATAGTTTATAAAAAAATACCGCACTTAAAAGTGCGGTATTTTTATGGGTTTAACCAATATTAAAACTGTAATAAATAAAGCTTACTATGGCGATGATAAATGCGAGAGCGAGAGTAATATTACCACCAAATACGCGATATGGAAGATTTGGGTGGGTTACTCTAGTACGCCAAGCTAGAATGACAGGTAATAAAAGGCAGTAAAATGCACACATTAAACCAGCATAGCTTAACACGGTTAAGAAGCTATTTTCTGATAAGGCTAATAAAAGCGGTGGAACAAATGCAACAAGTGAGATGCTCCAACGATTATTCGGTAAGTGATAGCGCTTGAAGAGATCTCCAAGTCCTTCGAAAACACCAAGCATGACACCTAAGAATGATGTAATTAGCGCAAGTGCAGAGAAAATACGGATTAACTCGCCTAATAGGTGGCTTCCAGTGATTTGGCGCGTAGCATTAACAAGGCCATTTAACGTAGGATCTTCTTGAACTATAGTCATAAATTCACTTTGACTAAGCACCCCATGCGTTGCTAATTGCCAGAGTAAATAAGCTGCAAGCGGAATAGCTGTGCCAATAATTACAGCCTTGCGGAAATGATGTACATTGCCATCTAGATAGCCATTAATGCTTCCCATAATGACATGGAAACCGAAAGATGTAAAAAAGACGGGGATCGCACTGAGTACTAAAGCGTAGTCTAGGGGGAGTGCCATAAGGTTGTCTAGACTGCTTTTTGGCAACATAGTAAGTAACACTATAGCAAAAGCGATCAATTTTCCGATAAATAATAGACGGGTTATACCATCAACGCTTTTTGTACCAATAACGACAAATGCACCGAGCACAAAAGTAAAAATAACGATTGCGATTTTATTGTTGAGGTCTGCTGATTCAGTAAAGCTTGGGAGAATACCTGAAAGTAGTGAGCCTCCGCCCATCATATAAGCAACAGATAGCCCGTAGAGTAAGATTAATAATGTACCAGTAGAGAGTATACGCCCGAATATACCAAAATACTGCTCTGCAAGGGTGGCGACACCATCGTCTTTTTGTTTTGCAGTTTGATAGACTTCCACAAAAAGTAGGCCGCTATACGCAAATACAGCCCATAATCCAATTAAGAGTAATGATGTTGCAATAAACCCCATTCCTGCGGTAGAGATCGGCATTGCGAGCATTCCTGCGCCAATAGTGGTTCCTGCAATCATTAAGGCACTGCCTAAAATTTTATTTTTCATTATATTTGATTCTCAATGTGTAAAAAATTTCATTCTAACAAACTTTATTAAAAAGTAATAAAAAGTGCGGTGAAAATTTTAAAATTTTTACCGCACTTTGGCATGATAATAGGATATGAGGCTTATTTAATAACAAGCTGAGCAATAAAATAACCAACAAAACACGCTGTTATGACCCCGATTAAACCTGGAACCATAAAACTGTGGTTAAAATAATACTTACCGATTTTTGTTGTGCCGGTTACGTCAAAATTAACTGTGGCAATATCTGATGGATAATTTGGGATAAAGAAATAAGCATAGGTAGCAGGAATAAGCCCTATTAGTAGCGGTGCGGGTAGACCTAAGCCGATACCTACAGGTAGCATCATAGCAGCTGTTACCGCTTGGCTATTAATAACCACTGATACCGCGAATAGGGCAAAAGCAAATGTCCAAGGATAATTTTCTACCATGTGTGTCACGGCTGCTTTAAACTCTGGCATAGCATATTGGAAGTAAGTATCACTCATCCAAGCAATTCCGAAAATAGCAATACATGCAACCATACCTGATTTAAATACGGCGCCATTTGGCACATTTTGTGGGTTAGTTTTGGTTAAAATCAGAATAACACCACCAAAAGCTAACATCATCATTTGGATAACTAATGACATGGAAATTGGTTTAGCACTATCACCTATAGTTCGAATATCTGTTAACATCGCGATGACAACAACGGTAATTAATGCAAGTAGAAATAAGTAAACAGATAATTTAGCAGTTGTTGGTAGCGTTGAATTGAGTGAAGTAGAGGTTGTATTCAGAATGCGTTCACGCCAGATAGGATCTTGTAGGCGTCGTTGATATTCAGGATCATCTTCAAGCTCTTTTCCTCTGCGCAAGCTATAGAAACACATAGCTAATGTTCCTAGAAAGGTTGCAGGAATGGTTACGGAAATAATATTGAGTAATGACACATTTTCATAGCCGGGCATTTGTGTGATTTGAGTTAAATAAAACGCAGTAGCAGCTGCTAATGGGCTGGACGTAATGGCAAGTTGAGATGCAACGGAAGCTGCGGCCATTGGGCGTTCAGGGCGTATTTTATTTTTTAAGGCGACATCACCAATAATTGGCATAATAGAATAAACAGAGTGTCCGGTACCCAACATAAACGTCATCAAGTAAGTAACAATAGGACCTAAAAAAGTGACTCTCTTGGGATTACTGCGTAAAATACGTTCGGCAATTTGCAGCATATATTTTAATCCACCAGCAGCTTCTAGAATTGAGGCACAAGTCACAACAGCAAGAATAATTAACATGACATCAATTGGTGCTTTGCCTAGTGGCATACGTAAGATAAAGACTTCAATAACAAGACCAATTCCTGAGACCACTCCCAGTCCAATGCCGCCAAAACGGCTACCAATATACAGCATGATGAGTAGAAAGATAAACTCTAAATAAAGCATAGAAAACACCTCGAAATAGTTAGATTTGACTAAGAACAATCATAACGAAAGGAAATATTTGTTCAAAGTTTTTTTGAAAAAATATGTGTTTATTTGATAAAAGTTTTATCTAAATCAATTTTTATGACAAAAATAATTGGATTGAGGCTAGATGTCTATTTGTGGTAGGTTTTGAGGCAAAAATTAAGGCGGTTTTAAACCGCCTTAATCAGAAATTATTGATTGCTTTGTACATAATCAATTGCAGATTGTACTGTAGTAATTTTTTCTGCTTCTTCATCAGGAATTTCGATATCAAATTCTTCTTCTAAAGCCATTACTAACTCAACAGTATCTAAAGAGTCTGCGCCAAGATCTTCAACGAAAGAAGCTTCTGGTTTAACTTCTTCTTCTTTAACGCCTAATTGTTCAACAATGATTTTTTTTACGCGTTCTTCAATGCTCATTTGTTTTTTCCTATTGTAGTTTCGCCATTGCGATGAGATAAATAGTTTATGTATTATTCGTCAAAGTTTCAAGGTTCGTCCCATGTGGTTAAACCACCATTGTCACTTTGATGTCAGCATACATAACTAAAAGTTACATAGCTGACTTGATTTTACCACTAACTTTGCGTGTTTGTCATGTTTTTTCCTTGAATCTACGATCGAAGGAGAGTTTTTACGACAGAGTTACGACAAAATATCGAGTAATTCTACTTCAAAAATTAACGTACTAAACGGTGGAATAGAGGCGCCGGCACCGCGTTCACCATAAGCTAAATTGTGTGGGATCGTCAGTTTCCATTTTGAGCCAACAGGCATTAAAGATAATGCTTCTGTCCAACCAGCAATAACACCATTTAATGGGAATTCGGCAGGTTGGCCACGCTTAACTGAACTATCAAAGATAGTCCCATCAATTAATGTACCCGTATAATGTACACGCACAGTATCTTGCTTAGATGGAATTTGTCCTGTGCCTTCAGTTAAGATTTCATATTGTAAACCGCTATCTGTTGTATTGACTGCTGGGTTTTGTTTATTGGCTTCTAAATAAGCTTTACCATCTTCTTCAACTTGTTTAAAGCGGGCTTGCTGTGCTTCAACTGCTTCTTGTTGTAATTGTTGCAACGCAGCACTAATCTCATTTAAATCTAATGCTGGAGGCTGTTGATGTAAGGCATCATAAATGCCTTTTGCAACGGCTTCAGCACGTACATCTAATTGACTATCGACTAATTGTTGGCCGATTTGTAAACCAATACCGTAGCTGCCTTTTGCCGATACATCATCTAATGAAACTTGTTCAAAAAATTGAGCTGTCATAGTTTTTCCTTTTTATTAATTAAATTTATGGGCAAGAATTTCCCCAACACGTACGGGCATATCCACTTCTAAATAGTCAGCCAATCGCACAGAATTTGGTGCAAATAAATTAATGACTGTCGAACCTAATTGGAATGCACCCATTTCTTCGCCTTTGTTCAACCGGATAACATTCTCTCCTTCTGCCTCATAAGTCCACACCTTAATGTCTTGTGAACGCGGTGGATTAATCACACCAGACCAAACAGTACTCATACTTGCTGTGATGGTTGCACCGACAAGAATTTGCACGACTTTCCCAAACTCTGTGTCAAAGACACAGATAAGGCGTTCATTACGGGCTAATAGATTTGGCACATGGCTATTTAAGAATGGATTAACAGAAAAAAGTTCACCCGGCACATAAATCATTTTACGCAAAGTACCATTACAAGGCATATGAACACGATGGTAATCACGCGGAGATAAATACGTTGTTGCAAATTCGCCGTTTTTAAATGTTTCGATCAATTCTTCATCACCGGCTAGTAAATCATCTAAACGATAAAAATGTCCTTTGGCTTGTAATAATAATGTATTGTCAATGTGGCCACACTGACTAATACGCCCATCAGCGGGCAAACAGAGAGCATTAGGATCCTGATTAATCGGGCGAGCATTTTCCGCTAAAGGACGAATAAAAAACTCATTAAAATTCCCATAGCTTTTAATATCAGGATTCGCCGCTTCATTCATGTTTACCTGATATTTTTTTACAAAGGCTTTAATCGCAAAATGTGTTATAGCTCCCCATTTTTGTTGAGCAAACCAACCGGCTAATTGAGTTAAATAAAGCTGTGGCATTATATATTGAAAAGCAATTTTCACTCTTTGCCAGTAGGTTAATGGTTTAATTTTATTTGAATTATTCATTACATTCTCACAGTAAATAGATCATTTTCGCAAAAGTGCGGTGGGATTATAGCAAGTTTTTGGTAAGAAATGTATTTGCATTTAAGAACAAGCATTTTGGTAGCGGAATTTAAAACAAGTATATGTGAGTAATGACTAGCAAATTGTTATTTGAATGAGAGGATACCTTTAGGTAGAATAATTCACAGGAAAAGTATAATTTCCTTTGACTATTTGACCAGATGAATGTAATATTCGCACCCTATGCAAAAGGTAAAACTACCCTTAACTGTTGACCCAGTTAAAGACGCACAACGGAGATTAGATTATGTGGGTTATTACTCACAGGATCAGCTTATGCGTTTAACTGAGTCAGTTAGTCAAGTGCTCAGCGATGCACAGGTGACATTATCGTTTTTCATTGATCCACAAAAATTGGTTGTGATGAAAGGGGTGGCAAGCATTGATGTTGAGCTTATTTGCCAACGTTGCGATAAGCCATTCAAACATACCATTTATAGTGAGTTTTGTTATAGCCCTGTATCACATTTGGATCAAGTTGACGTATTACCCGAAATTTATGAGCCAATTGAGTTTAATGAATTTGGTGAAATAGATTTGGTTGGAACGATTGAAGATGAACTCATGCTTGAGCTTCCTTTAGTTCCGATGCATGAACCTGAACACTGTGAAGTGTCCGTGGCGGAACAGGTTTTTGGCGAATTGCCTGAAGAGTTGGCAAAAAAACCGAACCCGTTCGCTGTATTAGCTAGTTTAAAGCAAAAGTAAATTTAGGAGTATAGCCAATGGCTGTTCAACAAAATAAAAAATCTCGTTCACGTCGTGATATGCGTCGTTCACATGATGCCTTAACCACTGCTGCTGTATCTGTAGATAAAGCGAGTGGCGAAACTCATTTACGTCACCATGTAACTGCTGATGGTTACTATCGTGGTCGTAAAGTAATCAATAAATAATTGTATTTATTGTTTCAGATAGGGTAATCACTTGAGTCGTCTAACCCTTGCGTTAGATGTGATGGGCGGGGACATAGGTCCCCGTGTTACTATCCCTGCATCTGTTTCTGCGTTGGAACAAGATCCAATGCTTACTTTTCTTTTGTTTGGGGATAGCGAACAAATTGAACCTCTACTAGCTGATGTACCCACTCATCTTAAAGATCGCTTGCTTATTCAACATACACCACGTCAAATTGATAATAATCAAGGCATTGTTTATGCATTACGCCACAGTAAAGGCACATCGATGCGTTTAGCCATCGAGTCTGTACAAAAAGGAGAGGCTCAAGCTTGTGTTAGTGCTGGCAATACGGCGGCATTAATGGGATTATCTAAGGTACTCTTACAACCATTGAAAGGGATTGAGCGCCCAGCATTAATATCTATGATTCCAACGGTGAATGGCGAGCGGACAGTGATGTTGGACTTGGGGGCCAATCTTGAATGCAGTGCAGAGCATTTATATCAATTTGCGTTAATGGGTGCGGTGTTTGCAGAAAGTATGTTGGGATTGGTTTATCCGCGTGTAGCATTATTAAATATAGGGATTGAAGAAGTTAAAGGATATAAATCTATTCGGGAAGCGGCAAATTTAATTGAAAAACAAACCGCACTTAATTACACCGGGTTTATTGAGGGTAACTTTTTATTAAATGGCAAAGCAGATGTCATTGTTAGCGATGGGTTTGCTGGTAATATTGCGTTAAAAACCCTTGAAGGCGCAGCGAAAAATATTGTGTCGTTATTGAAAGGAAGTGATGTTTATCCTGCGAGGACAAGTGTGATGAAGCGTCTTGTGAGTAGTTTGGTAAAACGCTTATTCAAACAGGGTTATCAGCGTTTAACGAACATGAATCCTGAGCTATATAATGGTGCTTCTTTAATTGGTTTAAATTCTGTGGTGGTAAAAAGTCATGGCGCGGCTAGTGCCAATGCGTTTACTTATGCCATTAGAGATGCCGCTTTACAAGTTCGACAGGATATTCCAAATAAAATTTTAATTGGTTTAGAAAAGCTTAAGAGATAATTATGTACAGTAGAATTTTGGCAACGGGAAGCTATGCCCCAGCACAGGTCAGAACAAATGCTGATTTAGAAAAAATGGTTGATACTTCCGATGAGTGGATTACTCAGCGTACAGGAATGAAAGAACGCCGTATAGCAGCTGCGCATGAGACCTCAGCGACGATGGCGACTGAGGCCGCTAAGCATTGTTTTGAAATGGCGAACATTGAGCCAAATGATATTGACCTGATTATTGTGGCAACAACGACCCATTCCCATGCTTATCCAAGCGCAGCTTGTCAGGTACAAGGTGCCTTGAATATTAAAGACACGATTGCATTTGATATTGCTGCAGCGTGTACGGGGTTTATTTATGCTTTAACGGTTGCGGATCAGTTTATCCGTACAGGTAAGGTGAAAAATGCATTAGTTATTGGCTCGGATTTAAATTCCCGTCGCCTTGATCCGAATGATCGTAGCACCATTGTTTTATTTGGTGATGGAGCCGGAGCAGTAATATTACAAGCCAGTGAAGAACAAGGTATCATTTCAACTCATTTGCATGGCACATCAGAAAAAGCAGAGATGTTAATGATGCCACAAGTAGAGCGTGATAACCCACATTCAGGTTATATTACCATGCAAGGTAATGAGACCTTTAAATTGGCTGTGCGTGAATTATCAAACATAGTAGAAGAAACCTTAAGCGTAAATCAGTTAGATAAATCCGCGATTGATTGGTTAGTTCCTCATCAGGCAAATTTACGTATTATTGCCGCAACAGCAAAAAAATTGGATATGGATATGTCACAAGTTGTTGTCACGCTTGATCGTTATGGGAATACTAGCGGCGCAACAATTCCGATGGCTTTAGATGAGGCTATACGCGATGGGCGAATTCAGCGTGGACAATTGTTGCTATTAGAAGGGTTTGGTGGTGGCTGGACTTGGGGTTCAGCCCTCGTGCGTTTTTAGTTGATAAAATAAGATTTGGGATAAAAAATGAAAAAATTTGCAATGGTTTTTCCGGGTCAAGGCTCGCAGTCTGTTGGTATGTTATCAGAATTAGCCGCAGAATTCCCCGTCGTAGAGCAAACATTTAAACAAGCCTCAGAAGTACTAGGTTATGATCTTTGGCAGCTTGTTCAGCAAGGGCCGGCTGAAGAACTTAATAAAACTTGGCGTACGCAACCTGCGTTGCTTGCGGCTTCCGTTGCCCTTTATCGAGTCTGGCAACAAAAATATCCACAGTTAACACCTGCATTAATGGCGGGGCACAGTTTGGGTGAATACTCAGCATTAGTTTGTTCTGGTAGTTTGGATTTCCAAGATGCAATCCAGTTGGTTGAATTACGAGGTAAGCTTATGCAACAAGCTGTGCCGGAAGGCGCTGGGGCAATGTATGCGATTATTGGTTTAGATAATGCCGCAATTATTAAAGCTTGTGAAGATAATGCACAAGGCGAAATTGTTTCTGCAGTAAACTTTAATTCGCCAGGTCAAGTCGTTATCGCAGGGAATAAAGCAGCGGTAGAACGTGCCGCGATAGCGTGTAAGGAAGCGGGGGCGAAACGCGCATTGCCATTGGCTGTTAGTGTTCCTTCACATTGTGCACTGATGAAACCTGCAGCAGATCAATTAGCGGTTTCATTAGAACGCGTTACCTTTAAAGCACCTCAAGTATCCGTGATTAATAATGTCGATGTAAAAATGGAAGAGGATAGTGAAGCTATTCGTTCGGCATTAGTACGCCAATTGTATAATCCAGTACGTTGGACTGAGAGTGTTGAGAAAATGAACAAACAGGGCATTGAATATTTAGTTGAAGTTGGACCTGGTAAAGTATTGATGGGCTTAACGAAGCGAATTTGCGATAATTTACAAGCGACAGCCGTTAATGATCCTGCATCATTAAATGCTGTTGAAGAACTATTGGCATAATAAACAATAAGGATAACAAATATGCAAGGAAAAATCGCATTAGTCACAGGCGCGACACGTGGAATCGGTCGCGCAATTGCGGAAGAATTGAGCGCAAAAGGCGCAACAGTGATTGGTACAGCGACTTCGGATAAAGGCGCTGAAGCTATTTCTGCTTATTTAGGTGGAAATGGTAAAGGAATGGTATTAAATGTCAGTGATATTGCGAGTATTGATGCTGTATTAGAACAAATTAAAACAGAATTCGGTGATATTGATATTTTAGTGAATAATGCAGGCATTACCCGTGATAATCTATTGATGCGTATGAAAGATGAGGAATGGTTTGATATTTTACAAACCAATCTCACCTCAGTATTTTATTTATCAAAAGCAATGTTACGTAGCATGATGAAAAAACGAGCGGGTCGCATTATTACTATTGGCTCAGTAGTTGGATCAACGGGCAACCCAGGACAAACAAACTATTGTGCCGCTAAAGCGGGTGTTGTTGGTTTTAGTAAAGCCTTAGCAAAAGAAGTGGCTTCGCGCGGGATTACAGTAAATGTAGTGGCGCCAGGTTTTATTGCAACGGATATGACAGACGTACTAACCGATGAGCAAAAAGCGGGTATTTTAGCTAATGTGCCAGCGGGTCGATTAGGTGATCCAAAAGATATTGCGAAAGCGGTCGCATTTTTAGCTTCAGATGATGCTGGGTATATTACCGGAACGACATTGCATGTTAATGGTGGAATGTTTATGAGTTAAGCCAGAGATAACTCTGATGGCTTAAAAAAAAAGTGCGGTTAAAAAATAAGAATATTTGATCTGACCCCAAAAAG
>NZ_PHHA01000042.1 GCF_002795425.1 Conservatibacter flavescens | reverse complement strand
TATGATATAACCTTTATTGTTCCAGTCTACAATACAGCCGAATATCTCGCACAGTGTTTAGATAGCATTATTCAACAAGACATCCACAAAGAAATTATCGTCATTAACGATGGTTCCACAGACAACAGTGACATCATTTTAGCAGATTACGCTGAAAGGTTCCCGTTTATCAAAGTTATCACACAAAAAAACCGAGGTGTGTCAGCTGCACGCAATTTAGGCTTATCACAAGCTGGTGGTAGATATATTTATTTTGTCGATTCTGATGACTATTTTTTCGGAAAAATCAACTTTCAAAACTATATTACGTACATGGACCAACACAATATATCTATACTCAAAGGTTCGATATTCCGAGAAGAAACACAAAAATTTTCCATACCAAAACTACCGGAAGTGCAAAAAGTGGCCTCTGAAATATACCTAAAGCAAATCAAACGTCCACATCATATGGAATGGCTCCCTTCCAGTAATTATCTCTATTACCTATGTCAACAAGTATTCGTCCCGACGCTATGGGCATACCTTTTCAGGGCTGATTATTTACACCAAAATAATCTTAAGTTTAATGAAAATTTAACCCATGCAGAAGACTCTCTCTTTATGATACAAGCACTGACTTGCCAAGAGTTTTTGATGTTGGAAACAAGCGAAATATTCTATGTTTACCGTAATCGCGAAGGTAGCACTGTTAATACCCCAAATAATCCACAAGCTTTTTTCGCTCAACTTAACGCATTCAACGCCGTACAGCAATATGCATTACAAAATGATTTCAATCACGCCTCTCGCTTTGCGGTGATGATGATGGGTGCTGATATTCTTATGGATACATTTGAGCGACTTTATTTAAAGTATAGTGAAGAAACCAAACAACAAGTTAATCATGCTATTACCGTTGATATGCTCACAACGATACAACTTTATGAGGCGGCTAGCCTGGCATTTCGTAATGGATATTTTACTTGTATTGAACAAATTCGTGAGGCCTTCCGACTGGTTTTAGGCTCACCCTCGTGATGATAACTCCGTGACTCAAAACTTAGCAAATAAGCACCGCACTTCCTTTCCAAAGTGCGGTCTTTTTTTATAAATTTTTATTTGATAACACGCTCAAACCGCAATATTAATAGACTTGCTATAGAACTTCCGCTTGTTCTAATACCGCGTTTTGTAAAACGTTAATCCCAGCTTCAATATCTTGCCAAGCACTAAATTCTAGCGGATTATGGCTAATACCCAATTTTGATGGAATAAAGATCATCGCGGTTGGACATAAACTCGCCATGTGCATAGCATCATGCCCTGCGCCACTCGGCATAATTTCATAAGAATAGCCTAGATGTTGACAAACTTTTATCAATTGCTGAATATGATTATCTGGCAGTAACACAGGAGGGTCTTTTGAGATAAGTTGTAGCTCAATATCTAGACCACGCTTTTGCCCAACCTCCTCTATGGCTTGTTGTAACCCTGTAAACACCGATTCTCGTGCCACTTCATGAATGCCGCGTATATCCACTAACAACTGAGCTTCTCCCGGTACAACATTCATAACACCTGGCTTAACCATTAAATTTCCTACCGTCGCCACAGTTGAATGCCCAGCCTGAATGGCTAATTGTTCTAGGGTTAAGGCTAATTCCGCGCCCCCCAATAAGGCATCATGACGGTAATTCATGGCCGTTGCGCCGGAATGATCGGCCTGCCCTTTTATCTTCACAATACAACGAATGGGTGCCGCAATCCCTGTCACGATACCTATGGTCTTATGTTCATTTTCTAAACGTGGGCCTTGCTCAATATGTAATTCAAAGAAACATTTAAAAGCTGACTTATCCCGTTTAGCTTGTTCAACCAAATCAAAATTTAGACCTATATCTGCTAATGCTTCTTTTAGCCCATTTCCTTGCTTGTCCCGTAATTCTGCTAATTTTTGCTTATCCGTGACACCACACATCACTTTACTGCCTAAGGTCGCGTAATTAAAACGGCTCGATTCCTCACAAGTAAACCAAATGAGTTCTAAAGGATAACGCGTTTTTATATTTTGTTCACATAATTGCAATAAAATCTCTAGGCCGGCAACAGATCCCAACGGCCCATCAAATTTTCCAGCATTGACTACCGTATCAATATGTGAACCAAATGCAACCGCCGGTAGATTATCTTCTTCCCCTTTACGACGAATGATGACATTACCAATCTCATCAATACGAATAGAAAGATCATGTTGGCGAACAAAATCTAACAAATACTCTCTTGCAAGAATATCTTCACGGCTAAAAGCTAAGCGTGTTAACTCTCCTGGCGTTGATGAAATTGTCGCCAAATGTTCAATAATTGTTTTGATTCTGATCATATTAACTGACATAAGTTTCCCCTCAATAACTTAAAAATGTTATGCTCATTTGTGTCAATTTTCTCAGCTAAAAACGAGGCTACTATGAAAAATATGCTATTAATGAGCGGCTCTAAATATCAAAATACTCCCTATTTAGAACATACTCAAGATTGGCTCAAACATTTTTTGGGCAATGCTCACATAAAAGTGGCGTTTATCCCCTATGCCGGCGTTTCTCGCACCTTTGATGCCTACGAACAATTAGTACAAAATGCATTAGGCGGCTTAAACAATATCGAAATTATTTCAGTGCATCGCAGTAAAAAGCATAGTGATATTATTGAACAAGCCGATGCAATTGCTGTTGGTGGTGGCAATACTTATTGTTTACTAAAATTATTATACGAAAACCAATTACTCGACATCATTCGTGAAAAAGTATTGGCAGGAATGCCTTATTTCGGTTGGAGTGCAGGGGCAAATATCGCAGGGGCATCCATTATGACCACTAATGACATGCCAATTACTTACCCGCCTTCGTTTGCTGCCCTTAACTTATTTCCTCATCAAATTAATCCACATTTTATTTCGGGTAAAATGGCTGGACATAATGGGGAAAGCCGTGAAGAGCGCCTTGCGGAGTTTTTAATTATAAATCCTGAAGCCACTGTTTATGCCTTGCCTGAAGGAACCGCATTACATATTCAAGGCAATAATGCCACAGTATTAGGGCAATCTGATATTTTACAATTTAGCAAAAATATGCAAATGCACACATTTGCACCCAATTCAACATTCCAATATTAACTAAGGAAACTACTATGGAGCAACTTAAGATAATTGTGGCTATCGTGGGCATTATTGTCACTATTTATTTACTGATAAAAAAATATGAAACTCGAACTGTATTAATTGGTATGGGCTTAATCATGGCGATTATCACCCTAAATCCGATGAGTGCATTAGATGCCTTTGCCAAAAGTATGACCAGCAGTGGGCTCATTATGGCGATTTGTTCAAGTATGGGCTTTGCTTATGTCATGAAATACACTGAGTGCGATACTCACTTAGTACATTTACTGACCAAGCCGTTAAGTGGATTAAAATTTTTTCTTATCCCCATTGCAACAATCATTACCTTCTTCATCAACATTGCAATTCCCTCTGCAGCAGGTTGTGCGGCCGCTGTTGGCGCAACACTCATTCCGGTATTAAAATCTGCTGGAGTACGCCCAGCTATGGCAGGTGCGGCTATTTTAGCTGGTACATTTGGTTCCATGATGAGCCCTGGCTCCTCCCATTCCGCCATGATTAGCGAAATGTCTGGTTTAACCATTACCCAAGTCAATTTATCTCACGCACCTTATAACATTATTGCGGGTGCAATCGGTGCGGTAATGCTTACCCTTGTCGCCCTGTTCCTGAAAGATTATGGAAAAGAACATCGCGAAGCGTATGCCAAAGAAAATCAAGCAACAGAAAATCACTTCACCAAGGTAAACGTCCTTTATGCTCTTGCGCCATTAATTCCTTTAATTATCTTAGTGATTGGCGGTACGTCACTACAAGCCACTCCAGGCCTAGAATGGACAAAAATGGGCGTTCCACAAGCAATGTTAATTGGTGCAATTTATGGCATTTTGGTCACGCGGAAATCCCCAATTAAAATTAGTAACGAATTTTTTAACGGTATGGGAAGTGCATACGCAAACGTATTAGGTATTATCATTGCAGCCAGTGTTTTTGTTGCCGGATTAAAATCCACTGGCGCCATTGATGCCGCAATTGAGTTTTTAAAACACTCTAACGAATTTGTTCGCTGGGGAGCAACAATTGGTCCATTCCTAATGGGGATCATTACCGGCTCAGGCGATGCTGCGGCTATTGCATTTAATACCGCAGTTACGCCACATGCCGTCGAGCTCGGTTATACTCATGTGAATTTAGGTATGGCCGCTGCCATTTCTGGCGCCATTGGGCGGACCATGTCACCCATCGCGGGAGTCACGATTGTCTGTGCCGGCCTGGCTGGGGTAAACCCTGTTGAAATGGTGAAACGGACTGCGCCGGGCATGATTTTAGCCACCTTATTTTTAGCCCTCTTTATGCTATAAAAGGAACGATTATGAATATTAACTTACAACAGCTTATTCAATGGAGACGGGAATTTCACCGTTTTCCTGAAACCGGTTGGAGCGAATTTTGGACAACCAGTAAAATCGCAGACTATCTTGAGGAAATGGGGTTTGAAATATTGCTTGGCCAGCAAATTATTAACCCTGATTTTGTGCGTGGACGTAATTTGACTATTGTCGAACAAGGACTTGCGAACGCACAAGCCTATGGCGCAAATAGTCAGTGGCTAGAACGTATGAACGGTTATACCGGTTGTGTGGCGGTTTTCGATTCGGGTAAACCAGGAAAAACCATCGCATTTCGCTTTGATATCGACTGCGTGAACGTGACGGAAAGTGTTGCTGCAACCCATCGCCCACACCAAGAAGGATTTTCCTCAATTAATCCTGGTTTTATGCATGCCTGCGGGCATGATGGTCATATTACCATTGGCTTGGGCACCGCACAGTGGATTATGCAGAATAAAGACAAATTACGCGGAAAAATCAAGCTCGTGTTCCAACCGGCGGAAGAGGGCGTACGCGGAGCGGCAGCTATTGCAGCCAGTGGCATTTTAGATGATGTGGATTATTTTGCCGGTTCTCATTTAAGCTTCTGTGCGAGTAGTGGGACGATTATCTCTAACCCTAAAAACTTTCTTTCAACAACCAAAGTCGATATTCGCTACCAAGGTAAACCTGCTCATGCCGGCGCTGCGCCTCATTTAGGCCGTCATGCGGTGTTAGCGGCAGCCCATGCGGTTACACAATTACATGGCATTTCTCGTCACGGAGAAGGCATGACACGTATTAATGTCGGTGTGCTGCGAGCGGGTGAAGGACGGAATGTTATTCCAACATCAGCGGAAATTCAGCTTGAAGTGCGTGGTGAGAACAAGGCTATTAATGATTATATGTACCAACAGGTATTGCAAATTGCCAAAGGGGTCGCGCTAAGTTTTGATGTTGAATATGAAACAGAAATCATGGGCGAAGCTGTCGACATGATTAATGATCCGGAAATGATCGCGCTTGTGGAAGATATTGCCAACCAACTCCCTCAAATTCAGGTTGGGAATGCAGAATATCCATTCAATGCCAGTGAAGATGCCACTATTTTAGGACGACGAGTACAAGACAATGGAGGCAAAAGCATTTATTTTATCATTGGCGCGAATCGCACGGCTGAACACCACCAAGCTGAATTTGATTTTGATGAAAGCCAATTAGTCACCGGGGTCCAGATTTATACGTCATTAGTGCAAAAACTCTTAGCTTAATTGACTAAGTTGGGCGGCGATTCCGCTCAACTTTTTCTATTCTGCTATCTCGTAGAGTTCTAACGGCAAATCATCAGGATCACGGAAGAAAGCAAAATATTTTCCTTCAACTTCGTCAAAACGAATAGGCTCACATATTACGCCATTTTTTTGCAAATAATCCACCGCACTTTTTATATCTGCGACTTTCAAAGCTAAATGGCGTAAACCACAGGCCTCCGGTTGTGTCATTCTCATTGGCGGATTTGGAAAGGAGAATAATTCAATGCGACTACCATCAGCAAAACTTAAATCCAACTTATAGCTATCACGAGAAGTGCGGTAAGTTTCTGCTAAAATTTTTGCGCCTAAAATGTTGGTATAAAATTGCTTAGAACGCTCATAATCCGAAGCGATAATCGCAACATGATGAAAACCTAAGATTGGAGAAATCATAATCACCTCAAAAATATACGCAATACTCAGTGCGCTTTAACGCACAACGAACAAATATAGCAGATCCTAACATATTTTACTTGAACCGAGTTCATTATTCTCTTAGGATTAAACTTTAACAAAATAACACTGGAGCTATCATGACAAGCAAAACCTTACCTTTACACGCTGATACTGTTGGCAGCTATTTACGCACAGAACCGTTAAAACAAGCGCGTGCAAAATTTATCGCAGGTGAGTTGTCTCAAACTGAACTCACCAACATTGAAGATCAAGAAATTGAAAAATTAGTACAAGCGCAATTAGATGCCGGCATTCAAGTCATCACTGATGGCGAATTTCGCCGCGCATTTTGGCATATTGATTTTTTAGAGCAACTTAACGGCATTGAAGGCTATCAACCTGAACATGGTTATAAATTTAATGGTGTTGAAACAAAAGCGTATAATACCCGCTGTTGCGGTAAAGTATCATGGAATCCAAATCACCCTTTTATTGAGCATTTTAAAAAACTCAACAAAATTGTCGCTGGACGCGCAATTGTCAAATACACTATTCCAAGCCCAAATCAATTAATGTATCCAGTACAATGGGATACAGGAATTTATGCTAACCGCGCAGAATTTGCAAAAGATGTGCAGCAAGCCTATATTGACGCTATGCACGCTTTCTATGAAGCCGGTTGCCGTTATTTACAATTCGATGACGTATATTGGGGATCACTCTGTAACAACCATGAAAAACCTGAGTTTGAAGCAGACAAAGCGCAAGCTCTTGAGAATATCCAAGTGGTACTTGCCGCAAAACCAGCTGATATGATCATTACAACCCATGTATGTCGTGGTAACTTCCGCTCTACCTATTTATTAAGCGGAGCTTATGATCCCGTTGCTGATGCGCTCTTTGGACAAACCCGTTATGATGGCTATTTTCTTGAATATGATGACGAACGCTCAGGCGGTTTTGAACCACTCAAACACTTTGCCGGCAATCCTGGACGAGTCGTATTAGGATTAATTAGCTCCAAATTCCCTGAATTAGAAGATAAAGCGTCCATTAAAGCGCGTATTACCGAAGCCTCTAAATATGTGCCACTAGAACAACTTTGCTTAAGCCCTCAATGTGGTTTTGCCTCAACAGAAGAAGGCAATATTATGACCGAAGCGCAACAATGGGCAAAAGTTGCTTTAGTTGAAGAAATCGCCAAAGAGGTTTGGGGCGAAGATTAATACGATATAGGCGGTGGTTCACCGCCTTTTAAGAAGTGCAAATAATACTAGACATGCTTTCGATTTAATGGTAACTTTACTCCATCAAACGGTTAGCTAATAATCAACTCTATAATTCTTAATCAAATCTAATTAACCCTCTTATGAATCTTACAGAACTAAAAAATACGCCAGTATCTGAACTTGTGAAACTTGGCGAAGAACAAATGGGCTTAGAAAACTTAGCTCGCTTACGTAAACAAGACATTATTTTTGCAATTCTCAAACAACATGCTCAAAGTGGCGAAGATATATTCGGTCAAGGCGTGTTGGAAATTTTACCTGACGGCTTTGGTTTCTTACGTTCCGGTGATAGCTCGTATTTAGCTGGTCCAGATGATATTTACGTCTCTCCAAGCCAAATTCGTCGCTTTAACTTACGCACGGGCGATACCATTGAAGGAAAAATCCGTCCACCAAAAGAAGGTGAGCGTTATTTTGCTCTACTTAAAGTTGATCGCGTTAATGATGATCGCCCAGAAGTCTCCCGTAGCAAAATTCTCTTTGAAAACTTAACCCCTCTACATGCTAACGATCGCTTACGCATGGAGCGTGGTAATGGTTCGACTGAAGATCTCACTGCGCGTATTTTAGATTTAGCTTCCCCTATCGGAAAAGGCCAACGTGGCTTAATTGTCGCGCCTCCAAAAGCCGGGAAAACAATGCTTATCCAAAATATCGCACAGAGTATTACGCATAACTACCCTGAATGTGTATTGATGGTATTATTGATTGACGAGCGTCCGGAAGAAGTAACGGAAATGCAACGCTCCGTAAAAGGGGAAGTCATTGCTTCAACATTTGACGAGCCTGCTGCTCGCCATGTTCAAGTCGCAGAAATGGTAATAGAAAAAGCCAAACGTTTAGTGGAACATAAAAAAGATGTGGTCATTCTACTAGACTCGATTACACGTCTCGCGCGCGCTTACAATACCGTCACCCCTGCTTCTGGAAAAATCCTATCAGGTGGTGTGGATGCAAATGCGTTGCATCGTCCAAAACGTTTCTTTGGTGCCGCCCGTAATGTGGAAGAAGGTGGTAGCCTAACAATTATCGCGACTGCGCTTGTTGATACCGGTTCTAAAATGGACGAAGTGATCTTTGAAGAATTCAAAGGCACGGGGAATATGGAATTACATCTTTCTCGTAAAATTGCCGAAAAACGCGTCTTCCCAGCAATTGACTTTAATCCTTCAGGTACACGTAAAGAAGACTTACTCACCACGCCAGATGAGCTACAAAAAATGTGGATCTTACGTAAAATTCTTAATCCTATGGGTGAAGTGGAAGCGATGGAGTTCTTAATCGATAAGCTCATGATGGCAAAAACCAATGATGAATTTTTTGAAATCATGAAACGTTCGTAATCGTGTTTTAATAGGGTGGAGCTTCCACCCTATTTACTTTTATCTTGCCTAAAACTCCGCTAAAATAGACCGCACTTTTCTTTCAATAAACAAGGATTTTTCATGTCGCAACCACGTTTTGTCCATCTCCGTGTACACAGTGATTTCTCAATGATTGACGGTATTACAAAAATCAAACCGTTAGTCAAAGCATGTGTGCAAAACAATATGGTTGCCATGGCCCTTACTGATTTCAGCAATTTTTGTGGATTAGTACGTTTTTATGGAGAAGCCTTATCCTCCGGTATTAAGCCAATTATCGGCGCGGATGTCCATGTTAAAAGCGATTTGCTTGGGGAAGAATTATTTGAGCTCACCTTACTTGCCAAAAATAACGAAGGCTACAAAAATATAACCTTGTTACTATCCAAAGCTTATCAACGCGGTTATAGCGATCTACCTTATATCAATCAAGAATGGTTAATTGAACATAGTGAGGGGATCATTATCTTATCGGGTGGGCGTAAAGGTGATGTCGGAAAGAAATTATTAAAAAACAATATGGCAGATGTTGAAAGTGCGGTCAGTTTTTATCAAAAATTTTTTCCGAATCACTACTATCTCGCACTTAGCCGTACAGGGCGAAACGAAGAAGAAAATTATATTGCCGCAGCTCTACAATTAGCTCAAACACATCAATTACCCGTTGTAGCCACAAATGAGGTCTGTTTTTTACAGGCAGAAGACTTTGAAGCCCATGAAATTCGTGTCGCTATCCACGATGGTTTTACACTGGACGATCCTAAACGGCCAAAACTCTATAGCGAACAACAATATTTCCGCTCAGAACAAGAGATGTGTGAACTCTTCGCTGACATTCCTTCTGCTATTGAAAATACCCTACTCATCGCACAACGATGTAATGTCACTATCCGGTTAGGTGAGTATTTTTTACCACAATTTCCAACGGGCGACTTAACCACTGAAGATTATTTGGTTAAACGTTCCCGTGAGGGCTTAGAAGAACGCTTACTAGTCCTCTACCCTGACGAACAAGAACGGGCAGCGCGACGTAAAGAATATGACGATCGCTTACAAATAGAACTTGATGTAATCAACCAAATGGGATTCCCTGGTTATTTCTTGATCGTGATGGAGTTTATTCAATGGTCTAAAGATAATGATATTCCTGTCGGGCCTGGGCGAGGATCAGGCGCGGGTTCCCTTGTGGCTTATGCGTTAAAAATCACCGATCTTGACCCACTAGAATTTGACTTACTTTTTGAGCGCTTTCTCAATCCTGAACGGGTTTCCATGCCAGATTTCGATGTTGATTTTTGTATGGATGGGCGTGATCGTGTGATTGATCATGTTGCAGATATGTATGGGCGCGATGCTGTATCACAAATCATCACATTTGGTACGATGGCCGCTAAAGCGGTTATTCGTGATGTGGGACGGGTATTAGGACACCCTTATGGCTTTGTAGATCGTATTTCTAAGCTAATTCCACCCGATCCCGGCATGACACTGGCAAAAGCCTTTGATGCTGAACCACAGCTACAAACCGCTTATGACTCAGATGAAGAAGTCAAAGCCTTAATTGACATGGCTCGCAAACTAGAGGGGGTGACGCGTAATGCGGGAAAACATGCTGGAGGCGTGGTAATTTCCCCAACCAAAATTACTGATTTTTCGCCACTTTATTGCGATTCTGAAGGGCTTCATCCCGTCACCCATTTTGATAAAAATGACGTCGAATACGCAGGATTAGTCAAATTTGACTTCTTAGGGCTACGAACGCTAACGATCATAAAATGGGCATTAGATATGATTAATGCACGTCTAAGTAAAGACGGCAAGCCATTAGTCGATATCAATACGATCCCTCTTGATGATGAGGCCTCATTTGACTTATTAAAACGCTCAGAAACCACCGCAGTCTTCCAGTTAGAATCCCGCGGCATGAAAGATCTTATCAAACGTTTACAGCCGGACTGTTTTGAAGACATTATCGCATTAGTGGCACTTTTCCGCCCAGGTCCATTACAATCAGGCATGGTAGATAACTTTATCGATCGTAAACATGGTCGCGAAGAGGTATCTTATCCTGATGCCCAATATCAACATGAAAGCTTAAAACCTATTTTAGAACCCACTTATGGCATTATTTTATACCAAGAACAAGTCATGCAAATTGCTCAAGTATTAGCGGGCTATACATTAGGTGGCGCAGACTTGTTAAGACGTGCAATGGGGAAAAAGAAACCGGAAGAAATGGCCAAACAGCGTTCTGTGTTTGAAGAAGGATCTATCAAAAATGGGGTAGATGGCGCCTTAGCGATGAAAATTTTTGATCTTGTTGAAAAATTTGCGGGCTATGGATTTAATAAATCTCACTCTGCAGCCTATGCACTTGTTTCTTATCAGACCTTATGGTTAAAAACCCATTATCCCGCTGAATTTATGGCTGCTGTAATGACTTCTGAAATGGATAATACGGACAAAATTGTTGGTTTTTATGATGAATGTTTACGCATGGGGTTAACGGTTGTCCCTCCCGATATTAATACGGGAAAACATCATTTTAGTGTGAATGATAATGGCGAAATAGTATACGGCATTGGGGCGATAAAAGGGGTAGGTGAAGGGCCTATAGAAGCGTTGATTTCTGCGCGCAACCAAGGGGGAATATTTAAAGATTTGTTCGATCTTTGTGCTCGAGTGGATTTGAAAAAAATTAACCGCCGTACTTTCGAAAGTCTCATTTTATCTGGGGCGTTTGATAAACTTGGCCCTCATCGAGCGGCTTTATCTAAAAATCTTGAAGATGCACTCAAAGCTTCAGATCAACATGCGAAAGATGAAGCTATCGGGCAAACCGATATGTTCGGGGTACTCACAGAATCCCCTGAAGAAGTAGAGATTGCCTATGCAAATACTCCGAAATGGTCAGAAAAAGTTATTTTAGATGGTGAACGAGAAACCTTAGGCCTGTATTTAAGCAGCCACCCTATCAGCCGTTTCTTAAAGGAGCTGTCCCATTATAGCCCCACTCGTTTAAAAGACTTAGCTCCAAATTATCGTGGCCAAGTCAGCACTGCGAGCGGTTTAATTGTCAACTCGCGCTTTGCGGTGACTAAAAAAGGCAATCGTCTAGGCATAGCCACACTCGATGATCGTTCAGGTCGTTTAGATATCACCTTATTCTCAGAAGCTTTAGAACGCTTTGGGGACAAACTGCAAAAAGATAGCGTAGTTATCGTCACAGGACAAGTCAGCTTTGATGAGTTTTCACAAGGCTTAAAAATGTCGGTACGCGAACTAATGACTTTAGATGAGGCGCGTAGCCAATATGCTAAAAGTCTAGCTATTAGCCTATCTGCGGAACAAATTACCCCTCAATTCATTAAACAATTTAAAGGGGTTATCCAACCTTATAGTGGTGGCACACTGCCTATCAATATTTATTATCAAAGCCCACGAGGACGAGCGCTCCTAAAACTCGGGGTTCAATGGTCAATTCGGCCAACCGATGAACTCTTAACAGAACTCGCTACCATGTTGGGCGAAAATGCAGTTGAACTTGAATTTGAATAATCTGTTTAACGTATCTGGCAATGGGGGCAGCAAAAGCTATTACGCTGCCCAATCACTAAGCTTTCAATCGGATACCCACATTTTAAACAAGGTTGAGCTTTACGCCCATATACCAATAATTCTTGCGCAAAATAGCCTGGTCGCCCATCCGGCTGTAAAAAGTCTTTCAATGTCGTCCCGCCTTGCGCAATAGCAGTCGAAAGCACCTGTTTGATAGTATCAACCAATAATTCACACTGGGTTAACGTAAGTGTGTTCGCGATTTTCAATGGATGCAAACCACACAAAAACAAGCTTTCATTGGCATAAATATTCCCTACGCCCACCGCAATGTTATTATCCATAATGAATGTCTTAAGAGCGGTCGTTTTTTTGCGAGATTTTTCAAATAAATATGCCCCATTAAACTCATCAGATAAGGGTTCAGGCCCCAATTTCGCAAACAATGGAAACTGCGCCAAATTATCTGTCCATAACCATGCACCAAAACGACGAGGGTCGTTATAACGCAGTAATTTACCATTATTCATAACGATATCCACATGATCATGTTTATCCACAGGACTATCATGGGGCACAATCCGCACTGAACCCGACATGCCTAAATGCCCAATAATATAGCCCTGCTCAATATGAATAATGAGGTATTTCGCACGACGAGAAAGTGCGGTCACTTTTTGCTGAGAAATTTCACTTAATTTCTCACTCACTTGCCAACGCAATTTAGGCTGACGCACCACAATCCGTTCAATAATAAACCCTTTTAAATAAGGCTCAATTCCGTTTTTCGCAGTTTCTACTTCAGGTAATTCAGGCATTCTATATCCTTCTTAATCTGTTACGCTCATCTATTTCCATTAAAAATGTGAGACAGATCATAAAATAACATCGTTCCTTATGAGAAACCTATTTTCTCATATTCTTTTCAAACATAAAGTCTATATCCATCAAAAGCCAAATTTATCCATAAAAAAACCCGAACAATGTCGGGTTTTAATTATTTAACAAAGCAAATTATTTGATTTTTGCTTCTTTGTAAATTACGTGTTTACGCACAACTGGATCAAACTTTTTGATTTCCATTTTTTCTGGCATATTACGTTTGTTTTTATCAGTTGTGTAGAAATGACCAGTTTCAGCAGTAGAAACTAAACGGATTTTCTCACGAGCGCCTTTTGCTGCCATTTTTTAGCTCCTTAGATTTTCTCGCCACGAGCACGAATATCAGCTAAAACTGCATCGATGCCTTTTTTATCGATAATACGCATACCTTTCGCTGTTAAGCGTAAAGTTACGAAACGTTTCTCACTCTCAACCCAAAAACGATGAGTGTGAAGGTTTGGTAAAAAACGACGACGAGTCGCGTTTAATGCGTGCGAACGGTTGTTACCTACCGCTGGACGCTTGCCTGTTACTTGACAGACTCTAGACATGTTAATTCTCCAATAAATTTAATTAAGCTCGAGCTTTACGGTTCGGGCGTTGAAGGCTCAACTCTTCTCAACTACCTCGTCAGGCATATTACCCGACCCGTAACACCTATTAAAGGTCGCAAATTATACCCATTTTATTGCAAAGGCTCAAGGAAAAATTCGCTTTTTCCTTGATTTACTCCTCACGTACCCATTGAACGACCTCTTCAATCTCTTTACGAGATTTTGGGCGAATTTCTTTTGCACGATATCCAAATGTGACCATGACAGACACGCCCCATTCAGTAGGGTCAAATATCTTATTTTCCACCAATATTTGATTCACTGCGTCGTAATCAAACCCTTCGACAGGACAAGAGTCGATGCCGATTAACGCAGCGCTTGTCATCATATTCCCCAACGCAATATATGTTTGTTTACACGCCCAATCAAATAAAGCGCGGTCATTTTCTAAAATTTTTATATCTTCTGTTTGAAATTTTTTATAAATGTCTATCACTTTTGCCATTTGTTCTGAATTCAAACCACGTTTTTCTAATGCTATACGGAAAAAATCCGAATCATAACGCGCATTTTTCTTAGCCAAAATCACCATCAAATGACTTGCATCTTCCGCGTGAGTTGCCATTCCCCAACTAACCGGAATTAACTTCTTGCGCAGCGCCATATTTTGAATCACCACAAACTTCCAAGGTTCTGACCCGACAGAACTTGGCGATAGTCGCCCACATTCTAAAATATAAGCAAAATCTTCCTCTGATATTTTTTTAGTCGGGTCATAAGCACGTGTAGCGGCACGAAAGCGAAATGCTTCTAATACTTGTTCTTTTGTAATGGCTGACATATTTTTCTCCAAATATTTAATGTATTGCTCTTATTCATTCAGCTTGTAATCTGACTTTTTGTCCACATATTAACATTATTCTTTCTATTTTACCCCTTAGGAACAGTATGAAATTATCAATTTTAAACCTCGTCCCTGTACGAGAAGGACAAAACTATCAACAAGCCATTGACTCAATGGTAAAACTTGCTAAGAAAGCAGAAAATTTAGGCATTGAACGTTACTGGATCGCAGAACATCACAATATGCGCAATCTTGCCAGTTCATCAACTCAACTTTTAATTCAGCACACATTAGCCGCAACCCATAGCTTACGCGTTGGCTCAGGTGGCGTTATGCTCCCAAACCATAGCCCTTATATTGTAGCAGAACAATACGGCACACTAGAAACCCTTTACCCGAATCGAGTCGAATTAGGATTAGGCCGAGCGCCAGGTACGGACATGAAAACGGCCTATGCGATTCGTCGCCATAGTAACCATCCAGAATTTCCTGAAGATATTGCCGAGCTGCGTAGCTATTTTGCTGGAACCAATAACGTTAAAGCTTATCCCGCTACAGGTCTCGATATTCCGTTGTATATTTTAGGTTCTAGCACTGAAAGCGCCTATCTTGCTGCTGAACTTGGTCTACCTTATGCCTTTGCTTCCCATTTTGCACCACGCATGCTGATAGAAGCGGTAGAAATTTACCGCCGCTATTTCAAACCGTCAGCGGTCTTAAACAAGCCTTATGTAATTATCGGTGTTAATGCTATCGTCGCGGACAGTGATGAAGAAGCACGTAAACTCGCAACGTCACAAACTCAATTTTTTCTCAATGTCGTGACTCACGCACAACAAAACCTACAGCCACCAACCGAAAATGAAGATGTTATTTGGCAAAACCTCATTTCAACAGAAAACACACCGCACTTTGGGCCTGTGGATTTCAAACAAATCCCAATATACCATCAAGAACGTGCAATGGTAGAGCAAATGACCGCCTGTTCCTTAATCGGTAGCCCAACAAGTGTCACGAGCCAACTCAGTGCACTGAAAAGTGCGGTCAATTTTGATGAAATTATGGCGGTGTCCTATATTTATGATGAAACCAAACAACATTACTCCTATAAACTATTGAAAGAGATTGTTGATCAGTTCGAATAAAAGCCGCCAAAACAAAAGGGTCAGCTATTTTGCCCCCCCACTTCCAGTTTTACTCTGTCATTGGCAAACTGAAATATCTTCTTTGGCCAGAATGCTTTTGAGTATTTTCCTATTTTAAGGCTTATAAAATCGATTGGTTGTCCATAATTCAATCACCAAACTGCCCCATTTATTAGGGTATTTGGCATTTTCATCATAGTTATCTTGATTCACACAAAAATAAAAGTGGTATTCTTCCTTACCCACAAAACGAGCAAACTGGTAAAGCATATAACATTGCCCCTTTGTATATGTTTGTCGGTCATAATCCGATAAACTTTGCGGGTCGATTTTTTCTTTAAACACTAAATCAAATTCCTCAAAATCACTGTCTAAAAAATCCGTCGCTTGTCCATAACTATCTACTAAGATTTTAATACTGGCATAATCCCACCGCTTTTGTCTTAATCGTTTTTTGAGATAGCTGCCATATATTCCCAAAATTTTTTTTTGTTCAGCCGTCGCCTCTCTAAATATATGTCTCGTTCTGATACCACCGCT
>NZ_PHHA01000041.1 GCF_002795425.1 Conservatibacter flavescens | reverse complement strand
TCGATTTTTTCTTTAAACACCAAATCAAATTCCTCAAAATCACTGTCTAAAAAATCCGTCGCCTGTCCATAATCGTCCACAAAAATTCTAATACTTGCATAATCCCACCGCTTTTGTCTTAAATGCTTTCTTAGATAACTACCATACATCCCCGCAATTTCTGGTTGTTCTGTCGTCGCCTCTCTAAATATATATCTAATTGCAATATCACCACTGGTTATTGGTTCAAACCATTTTTTCGGCACATGTTCCCCCCCCTCAAAAGGTTTGCCTAGCTTGGCTAACTCACGATAAATAGTTGATTTTTGTTCCAGAATTGCTAAGGAGCTATAAATTAATTTTTTAACCACCTCCACATCTTGACGGGTAAATTGATAGGCCTGTTTGGCGGTCATTTTAACAATTTTGATATAATCGGATTGAAGATTATCAGTTTTAGTTACTTCTGCAACAGATAGGGTACTGAAAAATAAGGGTAATATAATACTCATCCCTAAAAATTTAAGCGCTTTCATTACTTTTTCTCCTCTGGTAAAAGTACATCGCGAGGATTTTTTCCAGCACGAATATCATCCATAAATTTTCGCCAAAAATCCTCTATTGTTTTCTCGTTATCCCTCTTATTTAGAATATACCGAGATTACCACAGTTCAATCACCAAACTGCCCCATTTATTAGGGTATTTGGCATTTTCATCATAATTATCTTGATTCACACAAAAATAAAAGTGGTATTCTTCCTTACCCACAAAACGAGCAAACTGGTAAAGCATATAACATTGCCCCTTTGTATATGTTTGTCGGTAATAATCCGATAAGCTTTGCGGGTCGACTTTTTCTTTAAACACTAAATCAAACTCCTCAAAATCACTGTCTAAAAAATCCGTCGCCTGTCCATAGTCGTCCACAAAAATACCAATACTGGCATAATCCCACCGCTTTTGTCTTAATCGTTTTTTGAGATAGCTGCCATATATTCCCCAAATTTCTGGCTGTTCAGCCGTCGCCTCTCTAAATATATATCTCGTTCTAATACCACCGCTTGTTATTGGTTCAGACCATTTTTTCGGCACATTTTCTCCCCCCTCAAAAGACTTGCCTAATTTAGCCAGTTCACGATAAATGGTTGATTTTTGTTCTAGAATTGCTAAGGAGCTATAAATTAATTTTTTAACCACCTCCACATCTTGGCGGGTAAATTGATAAGCTTGTTTGGCAGTCACTCTATCAATATCTATGTAATCGGATTGAATATTCTCGGCTTTAGAGACGTCTGCAAAAGATAGCGTACTGAAAAATAGGGACAGTATATTGATTCCTAAAAACTTAAGCATTTTCATCATTCTTTCTCCTCTGGTAAAAGCACATCGCGAGGATTTTTTCCTTCACGAATCTTATCCATAAATTCTCTCCAGAATTTCTCTGTTGTTTCTTCATCGCCCTTATCCACAACAAACTCCCCAATATATCTTGTTTTGGCGGCATATTGTTTCATTTGCTCATAAAATGCATAAGGGTTAATTGCATAAATTAATTCTGATACCGCTAGACTTGGTCCATAGGGTAAATCGGGAATTGCATCGCCTATCACATCATTTCTCACTTCTTCCGCACAAGTATTATTAAAAATTACATTATAATATTTACTACCGGATATAATCTCTGCTCTGTTTTTTTCAGCCTGTGCTTTGATTTGATGATATGCTTCTTCACTAATTTTCTTTTTAAATAGAAAAGTTTTTTCCGGAATCCGGTA
>NZ_PHHA01000040.1 GCF_002795425.1 Conservatibacter flavescens | reverse complement strand
GCTTTGATTTGATGATATGCTTCTTCACTAATTTTCTTTTTAAATACAACGCTTAAGAATGTCAGCTAATAAATATATTTTCGTTCACTTATATTAGTCTAATCTTTCAATAATTAAGCGGTTCCACTTATTTGGATATTGTGCATTTTCCATATAGTTAAATTTACTAACACAAAAAATAAATTTAAATTTAACTTTATTAATAATTGCCTCATACTCATAAATAGCATAACTTTTATTTTCTATCTTTTTGAAAATTTTTTCATTTATATTATCTATATCATACTTAACATTGTAATATTTTGTAATTTCTTTCAATGGAATATTTTTAAGCAATTGTTTTTTCTTAAAGACTAAGCCTAATTCCATAAAATCATTTTCTGAAAAGTCAGTTATAGCATCTAATACACTACCTAATTCTACTATCTCAGAATAATTCCAGTGAGAACTGTTATTTCTCTTTTCTAAATAGCTAATATAGTAATCATAAATCCCCTTTTCTTTTTGAGTTGGTTTTATAAATAAATGCCTCATTTTTATAGTTGCAGTTTTTATAGGTTCAAATATTTTTTTAGGGAGATCAATATTTTTATTAAACCGACAATCATATATATAATAATTTTGTTTATAAAATATTTTTTGATCTAATAAATGATCTATAGAAATATAAATAAGTTCTTTTATAGCCGAAACATCATTTCTAGAAAACGCATAATCTTTAACATTTTTAAGATGTGTGCTTGAAGTTATATCTTCTAACCATTTTTGATTTTCAATTGCACAATTATTTTGAGCAAATGCAGGTAAAGAGACTAATAAAAAAAATAAAATTCTCATTTATGGTTCCTCCAGAATTCTATCTATAGGAAGTTCTACAGAATCCCTTATATTTATTATAAACTTCTTCCAAACATCAACACTTTCGCTAATTTCAACTTCAGAAATTCCTCTCTCTGATGCATATTTTTCTACATCCTGATATAGCGCATATGGATTAATTGCACGAATATGCCCACTTAATACTGCACTACGCCCCCAAGGAAAATCAGGAATAGTTGTACCGATAATTTCTCTAACAACCGATGCACAGGTAAAATTATTGGTAATATTATAAAATTTAACACCATTTTCAATATCATTTTTATATTGTCGCGTTCTTTCATAAAGTTGAGTATATTGTTCTTGTTTAATAGGAAATTTAAATAATTTCGTTTTTTCCGGAATACGGTAATCTGAAGTACCTCTTCCATACATACGCTGCTTCTCATGGGCGGCTACGTAAGCCAATCAAGCAAATTCCTCAAAATTAGGGTTTATAAAATCGGTTGGTTGTCCATAATTCAATCACCAAACTGCCCCATTTATTAGGGTATTTGGCATTTTCATCATAATTATCTTGATTCACACAAAAATAAAAGTGGTATTCTTCCTTACCCACAAAACGAGCAAACTGGTAAAGCATATAACATTGCCCCTTTGTATATGTTTGTCGGTCATAATCCGATAAACTTTGCGGGTCAATTTTTTCTTTAAACACTAAATCAAATTCCTCAAAATCACTGTCTAAAAAATCCGTCGCTTGTCCATAATCGTCCACAAAAATTCTAATACTTGCATAATCCCACCGCTTTTGTCTTAATCGTTTTTTGAGATAGCTGCTATATCTACCAAAAATTTCTGGCTGTTCAGCCGTCGCCTCTCTAAATATATGCCTCGTTCTGATACCACC
>NZ_PHHA01000004.1 GCF_002795425.1 Conservatibacter flavescens | reverse complement strand
TAAGATAAAATTGAGTATTGCAGCTCAACAATTAAGCGGACAAGAATTTAATATGACAGAATTTGCAGGAGCGGTCACGTCAGGAGCAGTAAGCCCAATATTTAAAACATCGGCAGAAGTTGTGCGTTTTAATATGGGAGTTGGAATGGCTACAGGCTTAGCAAATGGTAGTGATGGTTTATCTGAAGCTGCGTTGTCTGGAGTTGCTGCTTATGGTTCGAGTAAAGCTCCAAATAAGGTTCTATCTACAATAACAGGTGAGGCCATTCAAAAATTACCAAATATACGAGATTCAATTATTCGTAGCAATAATAGCGATGATAGTAATTACATGAAAAGAATATTTCTTATATTTTTTACTACGTTTATATCATTTAATATTGGGGCATTAATACTTAATCTTAAAGATTTTGGTATTCATTGGAATATAGATTTGATATTAAAGATTCATTATGCTGCCTCAATTTACGCATTAAAATGCGGTGCTATAGGAGTCGTTGTAGATTGGTTTTCAAAAGATTGGTTTGATAAAAAAGATAAATGATAGAAGCGGCGGCAACGCTCTGGTCGGTGCCGTAGCCGGCGGCAGCGCAGAAGCCCTCGCGCCAATCTTAGCAGAAAAACTCTACGGCAAATCCGCCACCCAGCTGACTGAGGAGGAAAAACAACATATCGTCGGATTAAGCAGTATCGCAGGGGGAATACTCTCTGCGGCCACCGCCCATACCGGCGACACCAGCAGCACCGTCACTACCCTAGCTAATGCAGCATTGGGAGCGGATACAGCGAAAAGTGCGGTGGAGAATAATTTATTTTCTCCAACGCATACACATCAATTTTGGCAGGACTTAAACCACGCCACAGAAGAAAATCATTCAGTCGAAGAGGTTTTCGATAAATAGCAAGCCATCAGTGAGGAAGAACGCACTAAGTTAATCAATGATTGTGATGTAAATTGTCGCCTAACTGTAGAGCGAGTATTAAACCGTTCTGATGAATTAGCAGATGACTATACCAATTTTGTCTCAGCATTAGTTTCAAAGCTATCGCCTGCACAACAACAGCGATTCTATGAGCTTGTTACGGAAGAAAATAACTTAACAAGGGAAGAATTAGCAAAACAAAAAACAGGAAAAGAAAAAGCGTTAGACTTAGCATTTGAAGCTGCTTTGATGTTGAAAAAAGAAAATGGGCTTTCAGATGCTAAGGTTGGGTTTGCGAAGAAAACAAAAAGTTATACTTTAAATGAAAAAGGAGAATTATTGGGTAAAAATGGAATTCAAGTTCATAGTAAAACAGTATGGAAAGGAAATGGCAAAGAGCGTATTGATATTGAAAACCCAAATCCAGGTAAAAGAGCAGGTCAAATACACTACCAAGATAATAACGGAAATAAATTTTATTATGATCCTATTTCTAAAACATTTCCTGATGCTCCTAAGTCAGTTAATAAAAAATTAGAAAATAAAGAATTTTTTGAAGCGATAGAAAAAGGCATGAATAAATACTTGGGAGAAAAAAATGTTAATGAATGAAGCTATGTGTACTTTTTTATCTAAGATATCATTAAAAGATATAAGTAGTAAAAAACTAAATCATGAACTGAAAAGTATTATCGATAATGGTTTTTTTATTAAAGATGATTGTGCTTTGTTAAAAAAATTTGAGAGATTAAATAGAGGGGAATTATGTAGCTTTGATGATGAAGTAGAATTTGAGTGCTCTTTTAACTCCATTCATATAGATGACTTTGCTAAGGGTGATTTTTTTATTTATGCTATTATTTATGCTTATGAACTAACATTAAAATGGAAAATTAATTTTCCTGATAGAAAGATTAAATTAATATTATCTCTAGATGATGAGAACTATTCTCCAACCGTAACATTTTATACGGATAGAGGTAAGGATTACTTAAATGAAAATAAATTAAATTCTTATATTAACCCTATATTAATAATCTCAGGCACTTTTAGCTATTTAGACTTGGTATGCCAAAACAAGAACAAGGAATAGCATAATTTTTCCCACTATAAATTACCCAAAGGTACTTTGAACAAAGAAAAGGGAAATAATTGGAGATTATGGATAAAATAACAGAACTTAGTTTTTATATGGACGAAAAACAACATATCGTCGGCTTAAGCAGTATCGCAGGGGGGAATACTCTCTGCAGCAACCGCTAATACCGGCGACACCAGCAGCACAGTCACTACCCTAGCTAATGCAGCATTGGGAGCAGATACAGCGAAAAGTGCGGTGGAGAATAATTTATTTTCTCCAACACATACACATCAATTTTGGCAGGACTTAAACCACGCCACAGAAGAAAATCATTCAGTTGAAGAGGTTTTCGATAAATGGCAAGCCATCAGTGAGGAAGAGCGTGCTAAGTTAATCAATGATTGTGATGTAAATTGTCGCCTAACCGTAGAGCGAGTATTAAACCGTTCTGATGAATTAGCAGATGACTATACCAATTTTGTTTCAGCATTGGTTTCAAAGCTATCGCCGGCACAACAACAGCGATTCTATGAGCTTGTTACGGAAGAAAATAATTTAACAAGGGAAGAATTAGCAAAACAAAAAACAGGAAAAGAAAAAGCGTTAGACTTAGCATTTGAAGCTGCTTTGATGTTGAAAAAAGAAAATGGGCTTTCAGATGCTAAGGTTGGGTTTGCGAAGAAAAAGTCGGATAGTAGTTCATCAACAAATAGAAATATAGCGAAACCCGTATTTCAGACTGATAGCCAAGCAGCAAAAGTTGCAAAGGAATTGGGATATACAAGAACTAATTACCGGACTAAATCTGATGCCGTTATATTTAAAAAAGGAAACAGTTATATAACGAGAGATGTTGACGGGCATAATGGGGGGGCATGGAAAGAAGCATCTAGCCCAGAGAAACTAAATAAAAAAGAGACAAGAAATGGAACTTTTGATATTAATTTAAATAGAATTGGAGATTAAAATTTGTGTGATTTAAATGATTTTTATAGAAATATTACTTTTTTTGAAGAGTATGATGAGAACTCTTTTATTGGACGATGGTTAGATTATTCAGAGTGGAATGATCATGAATATTTTAAATTAGAAAAATCCTTGCTCAAAATAGCAAGGATATATCAGGAAAATGATGAGTTGAAACAAGATATTTTAATGGGAATTATGAGAATTGTGGAATTAATGATGATTTCTAATTGGGGGTATTTTGAAGTAAAAAGCTTAGATATTTATGATAGGTATGATAGATTTAAATATTTACTATCAAAATTATTTTCTAAAGAAGAAATATTCTTAGATAATTTCGCTTATTCTCCGATATAAGCCTATTATAAGAGATAAAATTTTGTATAAACAAATAAAGAACAGAGGCGATATATACGTCCCCTTCTGATGAGTGTTTATAAGTGTCTAATTTGAGTTCTGATACAGCGAAAAGTGCGGTGGAGAATAATTATCTTTTTGCGAATGAGGCGAAAGAAAAATTTGACTTATTACATAAGGAAAATCGAACTGAAGCTGAAGAGAACAGACTACAAGAATTAAATGAATTAGATAAACAACGAGATCAAGCATTACTTAGCGCTTGCTCAGGTAATCTACTAAGTAGTGGATGTTTATCTTCTATTTCAGATGCCAACCGAGCGATGGCAAGCTATAACCAAAATATCGGAAATAGTTATATTCATACTTTCAAAGGATTATTAGGAAATGACTATAAAAATGTTGAGGCTGTACTTACTGGCAAAACTCAAGACCATATAGAATTTGAGAAAACTGCCAGAATTATTGCTCAAAACTGGGATATTGATGTAGAAACAGCGAGAGATATTGCAACTTATATTAATCGTGGGCATTCTGTCGCTGCCGCTGTTGGAGGTATTTATAGCGGAAAAACACTGGGGAATTTTGCAACAAAAGTTCCTGATGAGATTGATGCTAATAAAAAATTACCGGTTGTTGGGGAAACTAACGGATATGAAAATCAAGTATCAACTCTTTCATTGGATGCTAGAAATATTGCTCTCTATTCAAAGTTAAAAGAACAACTAACCCACGAAAACTTAAGCAACATAGTAAAAAATAATTCTATTTTAGAACATGCGGCTTTTGGAAAGGGGAATTTAACCCAAAGTGGTGCTCTTTCTACAGATAAAATTGAACGATTAGCTAAAGAATGGGTTGGCGATAATGCCATTAAAAATAGTGATGGTGGTTTTATTAGTGCTGATGGAACTAGGAGGTATAGACCGCCTCATATAAAACACAATTCTCCTTATGCTACAACAGGAATTCAAGCTAATTTTGAACGCGGTTATAAAAATAGTAATGGCATTTTTATACCAGAAAGCAATTTACATATTAATGTTAAGGATGATAAATGATAACTGCTGAATTAAAAAATATATATTTTAATGGAGATATAAAAGATAAAAATCACGCTCAATTGATTATGTCGGCAAGTCATAGCTTTTGCTTGAATTTATGTCTAGATATAGGTGAAAAAGGACTGGATGGAGGAAACTATTTTTATACTACTGTTGTAAACTTAAATTGGTTAATAAATGAAATAAAAAAAGAAAGGGGTGTATTAGAAGAAAGCTTAATTGTTGTTGATAATTTTGAGGATTTTAATGATCTAGAGATTTTCATCAGAAATAAAATTAATGAAATATCTGGTTATACTTGGAATGATGTATTAAAAAAATTAAGACACGTATTTTTTTGGGAATATGAAGAACATAAAATTGTATAGGGTAAAGAAATTATGAAAGTTGATTTAAAATTCATTAGTTTTTTTGGAAGTATTTCTGATGAGGAGATGGCAGCTAACTTGATGAAGCAAGAGCATTACTACATACCTCTCTGTCTTGCCATTGGCACCAAAGGTGATAAAGGTTCTGATTATTTTTATGTGGATTTATTTCATGAAACAAAAATGAAAAATCATAAATGCGCATAAATAATACATGAATATATGAAAACAATAACTTTTTGTACTATATTCAGCCAATCCCAGCAACAATTTATTGTTGCCTCGGAATTGGCTAAGTCCAAAAGCGCTTTGGAAAGAAGTGCGGTGGTTTTTTGTTTAGATTCGGAATAAACAAGGATAAGGGGCGTATGCGATACGCCCCTACAGCAAATATTCATAACCCATTGAAATTTAAAAGATATTGATTTTTTCAGGTAGGGGCGTATTGCATACGCCCCAAAGCAATAATATCTTGTCTCGGAATTGGCTAAATCCAAAAGCACTTTGGAAAGAAGTGCGGTGGGTTTTTGTTTAGATTCGGAATAAACAAGGATAAGGGGCGTATGCAATACGCCCCTACGGCAAATATTTATAACCCATTGAAATTTAATAGATATTTATTTTTCAGGTAGGGGCGTATTGCATACGCCCCAAAAAATAATATCTTGTCTCGGAATTGGCTAAATCCAAAAGTACTTTGGAAAGAAAAAGCGCGGTGGGTTTTGGTTGAGATTTTGTCAATGCGCTTTGTTATTTATTCAAACTTAGCTGCCAACCTTGTTCTTTATTAATTTCTAAACGTAACGCGTGGTATGCATGTAATGTTGAGCGATGCCCTACGCTAATAATTGTCGTCATTGGCAAACTTTGTTTGAGTAAGCGATACATCGCATCTTCTAACCCTTCATCCATACTTGCACTTGCTTCATCAAGAAAAGCAACTGTTGGTTTATGCAATAATAAGCGAGCAAAGGCTAAACGTTGTTGTTCTCCTAGCGATAGCACTCTAGTCCAATCATTTTCTTGCTCCAATCTATCTGATAAATGGCCTAATTGTACTTGTTGCAATAAATCCGAAGCTGCTGTGATGTCTACATGCTGTGGTACGAGTTCGGGGTAATAAAGCGCATCTAATAGGCGGCCTTGCGGTATATAAGGTTTTTGAGATAAAAACAGCGCATTATTCGGTCGCAGTATGCGTCCTTCTGAATAAGACCATAGCCCTGCGACTGTACGCAATAACGTTGTTTTCCCCACTCCTGATGGCCCTTGAATTAGCATGGTTGAGCCCTGTGGTAATTGTAAGTTGAGATCTTTAATTAAGACATCACCCATTGGGGATTTTACCGTTAGGTCTTCAAAAATGACTTCACTCTCATGAGGTTCAATACTGGTTTTTGAAACTTCATTTGCAATATTAATTGCTTTTTCAAACCCTGTGAGACGATCCAATGTGGCTTGATACTCGGCAAAATTATCATAAACATTACGGAAATAAGACAGATTTCCATGTAAACGGCCAAATACTTGCATAGTTTGCATAAGATCGCCTAATTTGATTTGCTTTTCAAAATAACGTCCGACTTGAATTAATAGTGGGAATACCACTGAAATTTGTGATACGACTAAGTTAAAGCCTGAGAATTTTAATGTTCTAAATACGATCCCCCACATGTTTTGGATCACGTGGCTAAATTGACGATACAGTAAGCTTTTTTCAGCTTTTTCTCCGGCATAAAAGGCTATGCTTTCTGCATATTCTTTTACTCGAATTAAGGAATAACGATAATTCGCATTTAAACGTTCATTAGCAAAACTCAAGTTAATCAAAGGTTTACCTAACCAGAATGCAAATACGGTGGTAATGAGTACATAACCAAATACTAAGAAAACCATCATATGCGGAATTTCAACCCCTAAGATTGTCATAGCACCTGATAATCCCCATAGTAAGATGGTGAAAGAAATGATGGAAGTGACTGCACTTATCACTCCTGTTGAAAGCGAAAGTGTGGTTTTTACATAAGCTTGCACATCTTGTTGAATACGTTGATCGGGGTTATCTAACTGGTTAAATACATGCTGTGATTTGTAATAGGCTTGATTCGCCATCCATTTTTCTAATAAGTGTTGGTTTAACCATTCTATCCAGTTGATACAAAAACGCTGTTCGCAGTAATAGCTAAACAGTGAGTTTGTCACTGCTGCTGCTGCGATAAAACAAAAGACGATCATTTGTTGCCAAAATACAGGCTGATCAAACTCTTGTAACGAGCTATACATAGTATTATACCAATTCGAATGGATTAAGCTTATACGCACTTCAAGCAAGGTTAATCCTACGATAAAAAAGAAAAATAATAAGGGTTTAATACTACGTTTTAGCGATAAATAACCGCCGGCCATTGACCAAAACTGTCTTCCCCAGCGAGTTGTCTTGACTAAAAGCCACACTGCTAAAGAAAAAACGACAGCGGTAATCATTAAATTACGTAGAATCCAAAAAAATGAGGTAAGTAGTTCTTCTGACCAATTCATAAACATTTATCCGTAAATAAAAAGATGGCATATTGTTCTGAAAATTACAGGATTATGCAAGCATAAATTTTCTTAAAATTTGAACTAGCTCAGATTTTTACTACCTAAAGCTTGGTATAATTTCATCAGTGATTAATTTTTATAATGTTATTAGGAGTCGCTATGAGTGATGTTGCTATCACTATTAGTCTTCTTGCCCTGGTCGCTGTTATTGGCTTGTGGATCGGACATTGGAAGATTCGTGGTGTAGGTTTAGGTATCGGAGGGGTATTATTTGGGGGGATTATTGTCGCCCATTTCACCAATCAGTATGGCTTAAAATTAGACGCCCATACTCTACATTTTATTCAGGAATTTGGGTTAATTTTATTTGTGTATACGATTGGTATTCAAGTTGGTCCCGGTTTTTTTTCTTCTTTACGCCAAGCTGGATTGAAGTTAAATGCATTAGCTGCGTTAATTGTGCTGATTGGTGCTCTAGTCGTGGTGTTGTTCTATCATTTGGCCGATGTGCCTTTAGATATTATTTTAGGTATCTACTCTGGCGCCGTTACCAACACCCCTTCTTTGGGAGCCGGTCAGCAAATTTTATCTGAATTAGGTATGCATGATATTACCGAAACAATGGGTATGGCCTATGCGATGGCTTATCCTTTTGGGATTTGTGGGATTTTACTGACCATGTGGTTGGTGCGTTTATTTTTCAAAATTAAAATTGAAGAAGAGGCCATGCGTTTTGAAAAAGAAAATAACCACGATCATGAACATCTTATTAGTATGAATTTTAAGGTAACAAATCCCAATCTTGACGGTCTTCGCCTCAAGGAAATTCCGGGCTTTGAGCAAAAAGATGTTGTTTGTTCACGATTAAAACGTAATGAAGTGGTGAGTGTGCCACAAGCCGATACGATTATTCATGTGGGTGATTTATTACGTATGGTGGGCGAAAATGCTGTTTTGAAAAAAATGCAATTAATTATCGGAGAAGTCGTTGATGCTTCTATTTCAATGACAACCGATTATTTACGCTCTGAACGTGTTGTTGTCACGAATGAAAATGTATTAGGCAAAAAAATTCGTGCCATTGGTATCCATCAGAAATACGGTGTGATGATTTCACGCTTAAATCGTGCTGGCGTGGAACTTGTACCAACCGCCAATACGCACTTACAATTTGGTGATGTGCTACATTTAGTGGGTAAAGTCGAATCTGTTGATGCCGCGATTAATGTGATTGGTAACGCACAACAAAAATTGCAACAAGTACAAATGCTACCTGTTTTTATTGGTATTGGCTTAGGGGTTTTATTAGGCTCTGTTCCATTCCATATTCCAGGCTTTCCTGTTGATCTTAAATTAGGTTTAGCCGGTGGCCCTTTGGTGGTTGCCCTTATTTTGGCTAGAATTGGTAGTGTAGGTAAACTCTATTGGTTTATGCCTCCTAGCGCTAACTTAGCCTTAAGAGAAATTGGTATTGTGTTATTCTTAGCGGTGGTCGGTTTAAAATCCGGTGGGAATTTTGTGGAAACGCTTATCAACGGTAGTGGATTAGAATGGATGGGATACGGATTTGCTATTACACTGATTCCCCTTATTGTCGTCAGTTTGGTGGCGCGTTTTTATGCCAAACTTAACTATCTGAGCTTATGTGGCTTATTAGCAGGTTCAATGACCGATCCGCCAGCTCTCGCTTTTGCAAATGCCATTAAAGAAGATAGTGGTGCCGCTGCATTAGCTTATGCAACCGTCTACCCTCTTGTGATGTTTTTAAGGATTATTTCACCACAACTACTGGCTATTTTGTTATGGTCAATCATGTAGGGATTAATGTTGTTGATTTTCTCCCCGTTTCCGATAACGGGGAGATTTTAATGAATCAATTATGTATTTATGCAGTTAAGCAGCAACATAAGTACGATTACCTAATGTTCCATCATCTTCCATGACTTTTGCTTCCCCAAGTATTTCTCGGATTTTCTCCCCTTCCTTGAAAAAAACAAAACCACCATGTTCCATTTTTATCCATTTTTCATTCTTAGTCAGTGGAAAAGTCGAAATGATCGTCACTTTGTCGCCATCTTTAGCATAATCACTAAAATCAATTACGCCATCATCGTCAATGCGTTGTGCTTTGCCAAATGGCGCTTGGCGCGTGAGATAATGCAAGTTCGTTGAGCAATGAGCAAGGAGCCATTCGCCATTAGATAACATAAAGTTGAAAGTACCATACTGAGATAGTTCTGCTGTAATCTCGCGAATCGTATCAAAAATTTGCTCTTCCGTTGGTTTTTTACGGTAGCGATTTTTTAACTGTTCCGCAATATAACAAAATGCCGCTTCTGAATCTGTTGTGCCAATAGGCTGGCATAAGCTATCACTCATATCTGGTAATGTTTTTAAATTGCCATTATGTGCAAATACCCAGTTTTCGCCCCAAATTTCACGGATAAAGGGGTGAGTATTTTCTAGATTCACTTCGCCCTGAGTGGCTTTGCGAATATGTGCAATGACATTCAAAGATTTAATATGATATTGTTTTACACAATCAGCAATAGGCGAATTATGTCCCGGTTTATCATCACGAAAAACTCGCACGCCTTTTCCCTCAAAAAAAGCTATCCCGAAGCCATCAGAATGGCTATCTGTTAAGCCTGCCCGCCGGCGAAAGCCTTCAAAAGAAAACACAATATCTGTAGGGGTATTACAATTCATTCCTAATAACTGACACATATAAAACCTAAGTCAAATAACCATAATATTAGTAATAGATTTAACACGATAATTTCAAGAATATCAATACACCTACACAATAATTTTTAGACGAAAATGGTACATAAAATAACGAAGTTCTATAATATCATGACAATTTATTGATGTGATGTGGCTTAGCCTTTTGCCATTGGGCTTGATACCGCGTAGTTATGCTTGCTTTCAGCCCAATGGGTTAACTATAAATGGCTAAGGAGCGCTGAATTAATGTTTGCCAAACTCCCTAATTTGACATCTGCAAGCTCCCAGTATCCTCGTTGAAAATCGTTTTGATGAGGGATCACAATACACGTCATATTTGCAGCTTTTACTGCGGTCATTCCGACTTTGGAATCTTCAATTCCCACACATTCCATAGGCGATAAATTCAACTGATGACATGCATGTAAATACACTTCTGGATGGGGTTTGTTAAATGAAAGTTCATGGGCTGAGGCAATATAGGAAAAATAATGTTCAATGCCACAACTTTTCACAATGCTTTCTAGCATAACTCTTGGTGAGGCTGAGGCAATCGCCATTTTAATATTTTGTTCTGCCAAAAATGCCAGTGTCTCTTTTACATGGGGCATTAACGGTTTTTCGGCTATTATTCGCGCCATTGCTTGCGCTAAATAATGTTCAGCTACCGATTTATCGTCAAGCTGTATGCCAAATTGCATACATGCTTTTTGTGTCATAATATGTACAGGAGACCCTGTCCACTGCGCCATATCGTTTAATGTTACCGGCAAACCATATTGATTAAATACCTCAACGCCCACTTGTTGCCATAATGGTTCTGAATCAATCAGTAATCCGTCCATATCAAATATAAAGGCTTTTTTCATCATATTCCTTCAAAAATATTTGCCAAAATTCACCGCACTTATTGTACCACAATAAGCCCCATACAACCTTTATCCGATAACATCAGATCAGAGGTGCCAAAAATAAATGGAAAGTTGTGTGAGGAAAGATTATCAAAACGCACTAAAATCTGCGTTTTCCCTTGAATAAATACGGTATCTTTCCAACTTAATTCATTATCTGGTATTGGTTGTTCAGCTCGGCTTTCCACCACAAACTTCGCGCCTTGAATGCGAAATCCAATAGGCGAACTGGATGTCAATATCCAGCGCTCTGTACTACCTTGCTTCGCCATAACATCAATACGACGGGGATCAAATCGTCGTTGATTTATCATCGCATTACGTGTATCAAGATGGAATTCACGAGTGGTCGTGACGGGTACTTGTTGCGTTGCATCGGTTGTAAATTGAGTATGGCTTAATTCAGAAAACACTGATACTAACCCCTCAGGGCGTAATTCTAATACCGTGTTATCAACTAACTCATCATCAGAGGCAAACCAAGATGTCAATTTATCTAAGATACCGCGTTTTTTACCTGCAATTAACGAAACATTCTCCCCTTCATTCAGATCAATCAATAATTCAACACGCTCTCCTGGCGCAACAAAAACAGAAGTCAATGCTTTCATTTGTGGCAGATAACCTAAATCTGTGGCGATCAGTTGCATTTCTCGTTCGTCATCACAGCGTAATTCGTAGCCTCGAGATAAAGAGGCATTTAAAATTCGTAAACGCACCCAACCACGTCCCACATTCAAATAAGGCGCTTCTTGTCCATTCACAAACAAACGGTCCCCAAAAAAATGAGACTGGTTAGGTTGAAATAGTTGAGTACCATGACTATTTAGGCGCATATCTTGCAAAATTAATGGGATATCATTCACACCATATTGTTGTGGTAGCTTTGTTTGAGAAAGGCTACTATCTTCTATTAGCCACATACCCACTAGCCCACGATAAGTTTCGTAAGCAGCATTCGTTAAGCTATTACCATGATACCAACAGGTCGAGGCTGGCTGAGTAATTTGTACGATTGGCGACCAATTTTGAGTCGGTTTTAATGAACGTCCAATTCCACCTAATAGCTCCGATGGAATTTGCAAACCTTGAATATTCAAGGATACGGCTTGAGCCAAGTTATTACGGTAGTTAAGTTTGACAAAATCGCCTTGTTTGACTTTAACTGTTGGCCCTAAATACAGCCCATTAAATCCCCACAGTTCAACTCGCTTATCTCCTAATAACGATTTGGTCACACTTTCCATACTCAAAAAAATCGGCTTCCCTCGGCGATTCTCAAGTAAGGGAGGAATAAATAAAGGTTGCCGTGTTGCGGCGATCGCTTCTTCAGGCAAAAGGGAAAGTGCGGTAGAAAACGCAGCGGTTTTCAGCAATTGGCGACGCGTAACTTGCTGCATATTATGCTTCCTGTTTCTGTGCAATTTCCGCATTTAATTCGGCAATGCGTTTAGACATAACCTGATGACAATAATCCGCTAATTCACGCACATTCTCGCGAGTATAGCCCGATACATCTATCGGTTGCATAATTTCGCAAATCACCTTTCCATTATCTTTACGATTCAAATCTACTTTATTGTGTGTATCAGAACAGATCACCGGCACAATAGGAACATTAGCTGCAATAGCCGCATGAAATGCCCCTGTTTTAAAAGGTAATAATCCTCGACCACGACTACGCGTTCCTTCCGGAAACATCCAAATAGACAATTTTTCATTATTAATACGACGGGCAAGCTCTGTCATGGTACTGTGAGCTTTGCTACGGTTATCACGATCAAGAAAAATGTTGCCCGTAGCCCAATATAAGATCCCAAAAAACGGGATCCAAATCAGGCTTTTTTTCCCCACACTCACAGTACGCGGGCGCACCATATAAGAAATCGTCACCATGTCATAATTATTTTGGTGATTACCAATATAGATACAAGGCCCTACCTCATCTACATTTGCTGGAAAACGGTGTTCGACTTCAAGTCCCACCAATCCATGTAAACGACCAAACCAACGCGCCATTACACTCACATTATTCGGATGACGAAAACGAATGAGAGAATAAAGGGTTCCTAAGATACAAATTAGTGTCGCGCAAATCACAACAGCGATGATTCTAAATAATTTCAACATACATTTTTTACCTACGATAAAATTTATGCAAGTATAGCGAAATTCCGTTTAAATGGGTATAAATTGTGATAAGGTACTCGGAAATTTATTCAATAAAATGAACGATAACAAGATGAAAAAAACTTATTTTATTGCAGATTTGCACCTTAGTGACAATCAACCTCACCTTACCCAACTCTTTATTGATTTTATGCAACAACAAGCACCTAATGGACAGGCCTTGTATATTCTAGGAGATTTATTTGATTTTTGGATTGGCGATGATGAATCATCACCACTCATTGAACAAGTAAAAACGCAAATTCGCCAACTGACCCAACAAGGGATTCCTTGTTATTTTATTCATGGCAACCGGGATTTTCTGCTTGGCAATGCCTTTGCCAAAGCCTGTGGTTTACAATTACTCCCCGACTATCATATTATTGATTTATATGGCACGCCTACTCTACTTTGTCATGGCGATACCCTCTGTACTGACGATATTGCTTATCAACGTTATCGCCAAAAAGTACACCAAAAATGGCGTCAATGGTTCTTTTTGCACTTACCTCTAAAAGTGCGGTTAAAAATTGCCGAAAAAATCCGACATAAAAGCAAAACCGATAAACAATATAAATCCCCCAAAATTATGGACGTGAACGCCCATGCGGTACAAGAAGCTTTTACACACTTTCACGTCCAACAAATGATTCATGGGCATACGCATCGACAAAATATTCACCAAATTCCACCGCACTTTCAGCGTATTGTATTAGGTGATTGGGGAGAGACTGCTTCAATATTAGCGGTCACTGAAGACAGTATTCAATTTTTATGAATACATAATGAGATACCCTTCTGTGCTGATCACAGAAGGGCTAGCTTATGGCAAAAAACTTATTGACGATAATTGCTAAAGAATCTGGACAATTTGTTCATGGCAAATTCTAATTGATTCACATAAGGTAAAAACACGATACGAAAATGATCCGGCTGGTGCCAGTTAAATCCACGCCCATGCACAAGCAGTACTTTTTCTTGTCTTAACAAATCCAGTACCATTTTTTCATCATCGTATAAATTGAATTTTTTGACATCCATTTTCGGGAACATATACAACGCCCCTTTCGGCTTCACACAAGTTAGTCCATCAATTTGTGTCAATAGTTCATAAGCACGATTGCGTTGTTCTAACAAACGGCCGTTCGGCATAATTAACTCATTGATACTCTGATATCCTCCCAAAGCCGTTTGAATAGCATGCTGCATTGGCACATTGGCACATAAACGCATAGACGCTATCATATCCAGCCCTTCAATATAGCCTTTTGCCTTATCTTTCGGCCCATTCAAAATCATCCAGCCTTGTCGAAAACCACAACTGCGATAAGATTTTGATAAACTATTAATTGTGATTGTTAATAAATCCGGTGCTAAAGCAGCGATATGATGATGTACTGCGCCATCATATAAAATCTTGTCATACACCTCATCGGCGAAAATCAACAAGTTATGCTGACGAGCAACCTCAGCAATATCTAATAACACGTCTTTACTATATACTGCGCCAGTTGGATTATTTGGGTTGATTAATACGATAGCTTTTGTCCGCGAGCTAATCTTGCTTTTAATATCATCAATATCCGGAAACCATTCTGCTTGTTCATCACACACATAATGTACTGCTTTGCCACCAGAAAGCGTTACGGCGGCCGTCCATAACGGGTAATCCGGCATAGGGACAAGCACTTCATCACCGTCATTTAACAATGCCTGCATAGACATGGTGATTAACTCTGATCCACCATTGCCGATATACACATCGTTAACCGTTGATTCATTAATGCCTTTAGACTGATAATATTGCACAACAGCTTTGCGCGCAGAGTATAAACCTTTAGATTCACAATAACCCTGTGCCGTAGGAAGATTACGAATAATATCGACTAATACTTCATCTGGGGCATCAAAACCAAAAGGCGCCGTATTACCGATATTCAGTTTTAAGATCTTATGCCCTTCTTCTTCAAGACGGACAGCTTCTTTGTGAACCTTGCCACGGATATCGTAACAAACATGTTCTAATTTATTTGATTTTGGAAAAATATCCATAGCGCACCTTATTTATTCTAGGGAAGTCTATTGTTTGATTTTTTCATACTTTACCCCGATTTCCATCGAATTTAAAGATTTAGTAAAAATTTATTTTAAAGTGCGGTAGAATAAAGAAAACTTTTCACTATTAATCAAAATACCTATGGGCAAAATAGCCCCGTTGACGACACATGGATAATTTGCAATCGTTAAAACGGCAAGTTGAGCAATGCTTGCTTACTCATCAACCTAATCCGCAGGAAACTATCAGCATGTATCAATTTCATGTGGATTTCTATGGACATTTGTTGAGTTGGCTCAAAGCGCAATCTACTTATCCACAATTTTATTTCAACCTTCGAGACAGTGCTGAAAAGCTTTGTGCTATTGGTAAAGTGCGGTCATTTTCTGAGGTATTTTCAGCGAATCAATTTGTTCAACAATCCGGGTTCACTTTAATCGGTGGCTTGACCTTTGATGGTGCTTCTTGCTTTTACTTACCCCGATTATTATTTCAGCAACAGCAAAACCGTCTCACGCTAAGCGTATTTATTGATAATCAAGTTGCGTTTTCTGAAGAAAAAGCCGCTATTGCACCATTACTGGACAATCTCGCACGCTATATGGCTTTTGACGATATCCATTCCAATCGTTTGCAATTAATTGATCAAGCACACAATCAAGCCGCATGGTGTAACATGGTGCAATCAGCCTTACAAGCTCTACAACATACGGAATTAAATAAAGTGGTCTTGGCTAATGCGAGCGATTTTCAATGTATACCCGCGCTTAATGCAAAAGATTTTTTGCGTGAAAGCGAACTAGTTAATACCCATTGCTATCATTTTTTATTTGCACAGGATGCCGAACGTTGTTTTGTGGGCTCAAGTCCAGAGTGTTTATATCAACGCCAAGACAATCACCTGATTACAGAAGCCTTAGCAGGCACTGCTTTTGTTCACCATGACACACAGCAAAATCAACAACAAGCAGATTGGCTACTTCATGATAGTAAAAACCAATATGAAAATTGGTTAGTCGTAGAGGGAATTTGTCAAAATTTAAAGCATTATGCACAAAATATTGATGTCAGCCCATTGAGCATAAAACAATTACGTCAAGTACAACATTTATATCGGCAAATTTTTGTGGAGCTAGCTCCGCATATCGGTGACGACCGCTGTCTGCAAGCTATTCACCCAACTGCTGCAATATCCGGTTTACCACAACAAATCGCGATAGATTTTATCCAAAAAACGGAAAAATTTGACCGCACTTGGTATGCCGGTACGCTCGGGTTTATCAGTCCACAACGCGCTGAATTTTGCGTGACTATCCGTTCTGCAATTATTGAACACAACAAAATCCGGGTTTTTGCAGGGGCAGGTATTGTTGAAGGCTCTGATCCCTTGTTAGAATGGCAAGAAATCGAACGCAAAGCGATGGGATTAATTTCCCTACTCCAATCGACAACAACACAATAATAAACAAAAACAATAGGAAGCGGAAAAGGTATGTCACAAGTTAGCATTTTTAATCGCTGTTGGGCGAGAGTTATTTTACAAACCCTTATTAGTCATGGTGTACAACATGTTTGCATCGCGCCGGGTTCTCGTTCAACGCCTTTAACCCTTGAAGCGGTACGCTTACAAAATAACAAACACCTCCGTTGTCATACTCATTTTGATGAACGTGGGTTAGGCTTTTTTGCACTCGGTTTAGCCAAATCGAGCAAAACCCCTGTGGCGATTATTGTCACATCTGGTACCGCTGCGGCTAACCTTTATCCTGCAGTTATTGAGGCTCGTCAAAGTGGCACGAATTTAATTCTGTTAACCGCAGATCGCCCGCCTGAACTACTCGAATGTGGCGCAAATCAAGCTATTTTGCAACAAAATATGTTTGCTGATTATCCTATCGCTCAAGTTAATCTTCCTCGACCAAGTGCGGATTATCCTGCTAGTTGGCTCATTTCAACACTTGATCAAGCCTGTCATCAACAACAAAGACAAGCTGGAGTGATTCATCTTAATGTGCCTTTTGCCGAACCTTTATATCAAGCTAATGAATTAGAAATTGAGCAACATGCTTGGCTACAACCTATTCAACGTTGGTTATCTCAACAAAAAAAATGGAGCGATTATCAACCTCATCAGCAAGAAGTACTTATCCATGAAAATTGGGATTTTTGGCGCACTAAACGAGGTGTGCTTGTCGTTGGAAAAATGCCACTTGAACAAAGTATGGGGATAAAAACTTGGGCGGATACAATGGGCTGGATAGTATTAACAGATATTCAATCCGGCGTTGAACCTAGTCTGCCTTATGCGGATATTTGGCTTGCAAATCAAACCGTACGCCAAAAGTTACTGCAAGCTGACTTAGTTATTCAAATGGGATCACATTTCGTTAGCAAACGTATTCAACAATATCTACAAGATTTTCAAGGTGAATATTGGTTGGTTGATGAAAAATCCATACGACTTGATCCTTATCATCATGCTCAAACCCGTTTTGTTGCCAAAATTCATCATTGGTTACGGGCCCACCCGCCATTACGCCAAAAACCTTGGTTATTGGAGCCTTTGGCTTTATCCAATTTCTGTGCATCATTTATCGAAAAACAAGTTGGCGGTACGTTAAATGAAGCTTCCCTCGCTCACCATTTAGAGCGAGTATTACCGAGTAACGGTGTACTCTTTTTAGGAAATAGCTTATTTGTTCGCTTAGTCGATGCGCTATGTAAATTACCTGACGGTTATCCAGTTTATACTAATCGTGGTGCGAGTGGTATTGATGGTTTATTTGCGACTACTGCAGGTATCGCCGTGAGCAGCAATCAACCTGTCGTCGCAATACTCGGCGATACTTCTGCTTTGCATGATCTTAATTCCTTAGCATTATTTAAATACGTGACACAACCCACCATTTTATTTGTGATCAATAATAATGGCGGGGCGATTTTTGATATGTTACCGGTAGACGAGCAAGTCAAAACAGCATTCTATCGTATGCCGCATAACTTGGAGTTTTCACAAGCGGCATCGATGTTCGAGATTAAATATGCACGTCCTTACACTTGGGCTGATTTGGGTTCGGTATTAAAACAAGCCTATAGCCGTAAAGAAACAACGCTAATTGAGATCAAAGTCAATTCAAGTGATGGATCGAACTTATACAAAAAACTTATCGAACAAATTAGCCATGCAGTGATAGGGGCATAATACATGCCCATGCCAACGTTAATCTTTCTACACGGTTTACTCGGAAGTCAATCCGATTGGCAAAATGTGATAGAAAAATTACCGCACTTTCGTTGTATTGCCCTTGATCTCCCTTTTCACGGTGAAGCGAAATGCGTTAAGCATGTTGTAGATTTTGAAACAAGCTGTCATTATTTGGCTGAAAAAATTCAAGCAGCCGCGCAACATCGCCCTTATTTTTTAGTGGGTTATTCTTTAGGAGGGCGCCTTGCCCTTTATTATGCGTTACAAGCCAATGTGAATAAAAGCGGCTTACAAGGCCTCATACTTGAAGGGGCAAATTTGGGGCTTCATCTTGAGACTGAAAAACAGGTTCGTTGGCAACAAGACCAATATTGGGCGCAACGCTTTACCCAAGAGCCCGCTTCCAAAGTGCTCGATGATTGGTATCAACAACCTGTTTTTGCTCACCTCAATACTACGCAGCGCCGAGCCTTAGTGCAAAAACGTGCTGACAATTGTGGTGAAAATATCGCAAATATGTTGCTTGCCACCTCGTTAGCCAAACAACCTGATTTTACGCACACCATTCATACAACCTCATTACCCATTTTTTATATTTGCGGCGAATACGATCACAAATTTCGTCAATTAGCCACGCAATATCAATATTCTCCGATAATCATTGAACAAGCTGGACACAACGCTCATCAAGAAAATCCCACGCAGTTTGCAGAAAAACTGATTGAGATTTTTGCCCCTCGTTAAAATGTAATTATTCAGTTATAATGCGGTAATCTTCATGTGGATATAAAAGCCTTTTTGCTCTTTATTACCACCAATAACACAAGGTTTGGGCAATATGCCCTCATGATAATGAAAGAAGGAAACACCATGCAAAATCCAAAAGATGATGTGCTTTATGCCCCAGTTGAGTGGCAAGATCATAGCGCAGGCTACACCGATATTTTATATCATAAATCTACTGATGGTATCGCCAAAATTACGATTAACCGACCAGAAGTGCGCAATGCTTTTCGTCCACAAACAATAAAAGAAATGATCCAAGCATTTTCCGATGCACGTTTTGACGATCAGATCGGTGTGATTGTATTAACGGGACAAGGAGAAAAAGCATTTTGCTCTGGTGGTGATCAAAAAGTACGTGGTGACTACGGTGGTTATAAAGATGATAGCGGTGTACATCATTTAAATGTTCTTGATTTTCAAAGAGATATCCGCACTTGCCCGAAACCAGTCGTGGCGATGGTAGCTGGTTATGCAATTGGAGGTGGGCATGTATTGCACATGATCTGCGATTTAACCATTGCTGCTGAGAATGCTATTTTTGGTCAAACCGGCCCTAAAGTGGGTTCTTTTGATGGTGGTTGGGGCGCCTCTTATATGGCTCGTATCGTTGGACAGAAAAAAGCGCGCGAAATTTGGTTCCTTTGTCGCCAATATGATGCCAAAGAAGCACTTGACATGGGCTTAGTCAATACTGTTGTGCCTTATGCTGATTTAGAAAAAGAAACCGTTCGCTGGTGTCGCGAAATGTTACGTAATAGCCCAATCGCTTTACGTTGCTTAAAAGCGGCGCTTAATGCCGATTGTGATGGACAATCTGGCCTTCAAGAATTAGCCGGTAATGCAACTATGCTCTTTTATATGACAGAAGAAGGACAAGAAGGGCGCAACGCTTTCAATGAAAAACGCGCACCAGATTTTAGTAAATTCAAACGCAATCCATAATGCAGAGGAAATATGAAAAAATCTCTATTTTTAACCGCTCTTTTTAGCTTAGTCAGCCTTAATGCCAGTGCGGCTTCAAATCCTATATTGTCTCAGCCAAATGCCGATCCTGACACGGCTCCGCGTTTATTTTTGGGTGCAATTGATGCCAAAAGACCTGAGCGTGGTTTTTTAGCGAATTCTACGCAATTTTATCATCGTTACCCAAATCGTCATCTGTGCTGGGTGGCGCACAATATCCCTAATTTAGGTGACAGTGCAGATGTTGTACAGGATATTACTTCTCCAGCAAAAGCCTTTTGGGAAAATGCCCAAACTTCAGAAGATGGGAAGCAGCACCGAGTGATCAGCAAAATCTCGGCAGTTACGCATAACAATGGAGAAAAAACCATTGAGCAGTGCTGGTATTTTGATAAAAATGATCCTATTGGTGACTACGCCATCAAGGTATTTATCAATAATATTGAATTTCCAACACAGCACTTTAAGCTGTCAAAATAAATTTTGTGAGGTGCATAATGACTACCCGACACTATGAACTCTATCGTTATTCTATTCCCGTAGACTCTCAATTAGTGCTACGTAATCGTTTTTTAAAGCGACGCGAAGGATTATTAGTCCATATTAAATGCAAAGATAACGAAGGTTGGGGAGAAATTGCACCTTTGCCTGAATTTAGTCATGAAACCCTTGAACAAGCTCAAGCACAAACTATTCAATGGTTACAAGACTGGGATTGCGCCCGCGCGCGTAATGAAAAATTATCTCTTGAGGGCTTATACCCTTCCGTCGCTTTTGGTTTAAGTTGCGCCCTTGCTGAAATGAAAGGCGAACTCGCAACAGAAGGTAATTATCAATTTGCGCCATTATGCTACGGTGATCCGGATGAACTCTATGATCAATTAGCACAAATGCCAGGACAAAAAGTCGCTAAAGTCAAAGTTGGAATGTATGAAGCCAACCGAGATGGGCTTATTGCTGATATGCTATTAGAAGCTATCCCTGATTTACAATTACGTCTTGATGCTAATCGACAATGGACAAGCGCAAAAGCGGCCATGTTTGCTAAATATGTCAAACCAGAACATCGTACACGCATCCAGTTTATCGAAGAACCCTGTAAAACGCGTGATGAAAGCCGTCAGTTCGCCCAAGAACAGGCCATTGCGATTGCTTGGGATGAATCCGTGCGCGAAGCCGGTTTTGTGGTAGAAAATGAACCTTATTTAACTGCGATTGTGATTAAACCAACACTAGTAGGCTCATTAGAACGCTGTATTGAACTTATTCATCAAGCCCATGCTAAAGGTTTAATGGCCGTTATCAGTTCTTCTATTGAATCAAGTTTTGGTTTGAGCCAATTAGCTCGTATAGCACAACAATATACGCCAAATACCGTACCTGGGCTAGATACGTTAGATTTAATGGATTATCAGCTAATCCGTACTCTACCGACTTCCAATTTACCAGTGATTGATCTCAACTCTGAATTTGTACAAAAAGTTGAAATATAATGGTCTCGCTATTGGCGATTGACAGATAAGACCACAATCACATCATAACTGGTTATAATGCGATAATTTTGATAAAAGGAGCACATGATGTCACAATTTTCTCGGATTTTAGTACTAAATGGCCCTAATTTGAATATGCTGGGTGTACGCGAGCCAACACATTATGGCAGCTTATCACTCGAACAGATTGAACAAAACTTACATAAGCTCGCAGCCTCCCACGCGGTTCAATTGGATTTTTTTCAGGCGAATAGTGAAGAAAAACTCATTGATAAGATTCATCAAAGTTTTCAGCACGTGGATTTTATTATTATCAATCCCGCTGCATTTACCCATACATCTGTTGCAATACGTGATGCATTATTAGCGGTATCTATTCCTTTTGTTGAAGTGCATTTATCAAATATTCACAAACGAGAACCTTTCCGACATCATTCCTATTTTAGTGATGTGGCAGAAGGTGTTATTTGTGGGTTTGGCGCTCAAGGATATGAATTCGCGTTACAATTTGCCCTCACTTTTTTAATAAAAAACGGCATAATTAACAAAAAATCAGAGAAAATCGCCTAAAATTTGAAGAATTTATTCGCAAATTCTTTCATTTTCAGGTAATCTTCTTGCGAAAAAATGATTTATACGTACCGCACTTTAATCTGTCTTATACTGACAATATTAAAAAATAGAAATGATTGACTTTTATTTTGGCGGTTAATCTCTTTACACATTAAATGAACAACATACAAACGGAATCAAATTATGGATATTCGTAAAATTAAAAAACTTATCGAACTCGTTGAAGAATCAGGCATCATGGAATTGGAAATTTCTGAAGGTGAAGAGTCTGTACGCATTAGTCGCGGCCAAGCTGCACCGACAGCGGTTCAATACCAATTACCCGCTGCAGCGCCTGCTGTTGCTTCCCCTGCACCAGTCGCACCTACTGCGCCTGCAACTGCGCCAGCGGCTCAAAGTGCACCAGAGGAAGTGTCTGGACACGCTATTCGTTCTCCAATGGTAGGTACATTCTACCGCAGCCCAAGTCCTGAAGCGCCAGCCTTCGTTGAAGTAGGACAAACAGTGAAAGTGGGTGATGCGCTTTGTATTGTTGAAGCGATGAAGATGATGAACCGCATTGAAGCTGACAAAGCAGGTGTGGTAAAAGCAATTTTAATTAATGACGGTACGCCTGTTGAATTTGACGAAGCGTTAATCATTATTGAATAATCTGTTAATACCCTACTGATAGCGAGCGCCTTGCTCGCTATTTGTCAATAAATGCAAAAGTGGAATCATTATGTTAGAAAAAGTCGTTATTGCCAATCGTGGCGAAATTGCGCTTCGTATCTTACGTGCTTGTAAAGAACTAGGGATTAAGACAGTTGCCGTTCATTCAACAGCAGATCGTGAGTTAAAACACGTTTTGCTAGCGGATGAGACTATCTGTATTGGGCCTGCGCCATCAACAAAAAGCTATTTAAATATTCCCGCTCTCATTGCCGCAGCAGAAGTAAGTGGTGCTGATGCTATTCATCCTGGCTATGGTTTCTTATCAGAAAACGCTGACTTTGCGGAACAAGTTGAGCGCTCTGGCTTCATTTTTATCGGTCCAACTGCTGATGTTATTCGTCTTATGGGTGATAAAGTCTCTGCGATTAATGCAATGAAAAAAGCCGGTGTACCTTGTGTACCTGGTTCAGATGGCCCGTTAGGTTCTGATATTAATAAAAATAAAGATATCGCGAAACGAATTGGTTATCCGATTATCATCAAAGCCTCTGGTGGCGGTGGTGGACGTGGTATGCGCGTTGTCCGTAATGAAGAGGCACTAGAAGAATCTATCGCCATGACTAAAGCCGAAGCAAAAGCGGCATTTAACAATGACATGGTGTACATGGAGAAATATTTAGAAAACCCTCGCCACGTTGAAATTCAAGTATTAGCTGATACACATGGCAATGCCATTTATTTAGCTGAGCGTGATTGCTCCATGCAACGTCGCCATCAAAAAGTGGTAGAAGAAGCACCTGCACCAGGTATCAGCGAAGAAGTTCGTCGCGATATTGGTGAGCGTTGTGCCAACGCATGTCGTGAAATTGGTTATCGTGGCGCAGGTACATTTGAATTTTTATACGAGAATGGGGAGTTTTATTTCATTGAGATGAATACCCGTATTCAAGTAGAACACCCTGTTACTGAAATGATTACAGGTGTGGATTTGGTGAAAGAACAACTCCGCATTGCGGCAGGGCTGCCATTATCCTTTAAACAGGAAGACATCAAAGTTAAAGGCCATGCCATTGAATGTCGTATTAATGCAGAAGATCCAAAAACTTTCTTACCTTCTCCAGGTAAAGTTCAGCATTTACACGCACCAGGTGGCTTAGGCGTTCGTTGGGATTCACATATTTATGCCGGTTATACTGTCCCACCACATTATGATTCAATGATTGCAAAATTAATCACTTATGGTGAAACGCGCGAGCTGGCTATCCGTCGTATGCAAAACGCATTAAGTGAAACCATTATTGATGGAATTAAGACAAATATTCCATTACAAGAACTTATCTTAGCAGACGAAAATTTCCAACAAGGTGGAACCAATATCCATTACCTTGAAAAGAAATTAGGTATGCGTGATTAATCTAACAGGGCGGTTTACACCGCCCTCTGTTTAGGAATTCAACTTAAATGAACATACAATCTCGCTATAAACAAGCTTCTAAAGAGGCTCGTTGGTCATTATGGCTAACATTGCTCTATGTATGTGGTTGGTGTCTTTGTGCATACTTGCCAGCTGGAACGCCTGGCCCAATCGGTTTCCCTCTTTGGTTTGAACTCTCTTGTATTTACTTACCGATTTTATTCATTGTCGTCGCCTATTGGGTGATCAAAATCGTTTTTCAAGACATGGATTTAGAATATAAGGATACCAAATGAATCTCGGTATTGTATTCCCTCTCGTCATCTATCTTGTTTTTGTCTTTGGTGCTGCTGTTTATGCTTATGTGAAACGCAGTAAAGGGGATTTCCTAACCGAATATTATGTGGGCAATCGCTCTATGACCGGCTTTGTCCTTGCCATGACTACCGCATCGACCTATGCAAGCGCAAGTTCTTTTATCGGTGGGCCTGGCGCGGCATACAAATATGGTCTAGGCTGGGTATTACTTGCTATGATTCAAGTCCCTGCCGTTTGGTTAGCTTTAGGTGCGCTTGGAAAAAAATTTGCTTTATTATCCCGTGAAAGCCATGCATTAACGATCAATGATCTGTTACTTTATCGTTATAAAAATAAATATTTAGTCGCCATCGCTGGTATCGCCTTATTACTTGCTTTTTTCGCAGCCATGACAGTTCAGTTTATTGGCGGCGCTCGTTTATTAGAAACAACTATCGGTATTAACTATACGCAGGCCTTACTGATCTTCGCTTTAACCGTCGGTTTATATACCTTTATTGGCGGTTTTAGAGCCGTAGTACTCACTGATACTATTCAGGGAACCGTCATGATCTTAGGGACGATTATCCTCTTAGTGGGGGTAATTTATGCCGCTGGAGGTGTGGAAAGTGCGGTGCAAAAACTCACAGAAATCGATCCGCACTTAGTCAGTCCCTACGGACCTAACGATATGTTAGATTTCCAATTTATGACGTCTTTTTGGATCTTAGTGTGTTTCGGTGTCGTCGGTTTACCTCATACCGCCGTACGCTGTATGGCATTTAAAGACAGCAAAGCATTACATAACGGCATGTTAATCGGGACGATTGTTTTAAGCATAGTCATGTTAGGTATGCACCTTTCTGGGGCATTAGGACGAGTCATTATGCCCGATCTGACCATTCCCGATCAGGTGATTCCAAGTTTAATGCTTCAAGTGCTCCCGCCTATTGTTGCAGGTATTTTCCTTGCTGCGCCAATGTCTGCGATTATGTCTACGATTGATGCTCAATTGATCCAATCGTCATCTATCTTTGTCAAAGATATGTATCTCGCAGCTAGACCCGAAATGGCCAAAAACCAAAAGAAAATCAGTTACTTTTCTTCTATCATTACGTTGATATTAACAGGGCTATTAATCCTTGCCGCACTGAATCCACCAGATATGATCATTTGGCTCAATCTTTTTGCCTTTGGAGGATTAGAAGCCGCATTCTTGTGGGTTATTGTGCTAGGACTATACTGGGACAAAGCTAACGCTTACGGCGCAATAAGCTCTATGATAATCGGCTTGGGAAGTTATGTTTTACTCACTGTATTCGGTCTAAAACTCTTAGGCTTCCACCAAATCGTCCCTTCTTTAGTCTTTGGGCTTATTGCTTTCTTAGTTGGCAATAAATGGGGAGAATACCGTCAATAAGCCATCAATAAAACACATGACAGGATAAAGTATGATTTATTGAACGACCTAGAAGCTTCAAAAAACAAAAATACCAATAAAGTGCGGTTTATTTCACAAAAGTTTTGTAAAATAGACCGCACTTTTGATTAGATTAAGGAATTAATATGGCTTGGGTACAAATTCGTTTAAATAGCACCAATGAAAAAGCAGAAGAAATCAGTGAATTTCTAGAAAAATTAGGCGCTTTATCTGTGACCTTTATGGATAGCCGAGATACCCCTATCTTTGAACCTTTACCTGGTGAAACCCGCTTATGGGGGAATACTGATGTTATTGCCTTATTTGATGCCGAAACGGATATGCAAACCATTGTTGACGTATTAAAAAATCAACACTATCTCGTTGATGGCATGGCATATAAAATTGAACAAATTGAAGATAAAGATTGGGAACGAGAATGGATGGATAATTTCCACCCGATGCGCTTTGGTGAACGTCTGTGGATTTGTCCAAGTTGGCGCGAAGTGCCAGACCCGAATGCAGTTAATGTTATGCTTGATCCTGGTTTAGCCTTTGGGACAGGTACCCATCCGACTACAGCCCTATGCTTAGAATGGTTAGATAGTCTGAATTTGCAAGGAAAAACCGTGATTGACTTTGGCTGCGGTTCCGGCATTTTAGCCATTGCCGCATTAAAACTTGGCGCGGCTCATGCGATTGGTATTGATATTGATCCTCAAGCAATTCTTGCAAGCCGTAATAATGCCGAAGCCAATGGTGTTGCCGATCGCTTACAATTATTTTTATCCGATCAGAAACCAGCCTCCCTTAAAGCGGATGTCGTTGTTGCCAATATTCTCGCAGGCCCTCTTAAAGAATTATATCCCGTTATCAGCGAATTAGTCGTCGAAAATGGCGAACTTGGATTGTCTGGTATCCTAGAAACGCAAGGACAATCAGTCTGTGAAACTTATGCCCAAACATTTCATTTAGACCCTATTGCAGTAAAAGATGAGTGGTGTCGAATTACAGGAAAACAAAAGGGTGGTTGATTTTTGTTAAGGAAAATTGCGTTTTTTATGCAAAATCACATTAAATTTTAATCAAAATCAAGAAATCTTTAAAATTTACCAATTTGTATAAAAAATACTCTTTTCAAATGACAAAAAAGTGCGTATCATAGCGCACCTTGTCGGTTGATAACTGTGGCGACAAACTTAGGCATTTAGATATTATTAAGAGATAGGTAGCATAAATAATGCGAATCGGTTCATACTCATTAAAAAATCGCATTATTCTCGCGCCAATGGCAGGGATTACCGATCTTCCATTTCGTCGATTATGCGCACATTATGGCGCAGGATTGACAGTATCGGAAATGATGTCAACTAATCCTCAAGTTTGGCACACAGAAAAATCAAAGCTACGCTTGGCTCACCACCAAGATGTAGGCATTAATGCCGTACAAATAGCAGGTTGCGATCCCAAAGAGATGGCAGAGGCTGCACAGGTCAACGTGAAATACGGTGCGGAAATCATTGATATTAATATGGGCTGTCCTGCTAAAAAAGTGAATCGAAAAATGGCAGGTTCTGCGTTATTGCAATATCCTGATTTAGTGCAGCAAATCCTTAATGCTGTCGTAAGTGCAGTCAATGTTCCAGTCACGCTAAAAATTAGAACCGGCTGGGACAAAGATAATCGAAACTGTTTAGAGATTGCCAAAATAGCTGAACAGGCTGGTATTCAAGCGCTGACTATTCATGGACGTACTAAAGCGTGCAAGTTTGAAGGCAATGCTGAATACGAATCTATTAAGGCGGTCAAACAAGCAATTTCAATTCCTGTTATTGCAAACGGTGATATTGACTCCGCACAAAAAGCGAAGTTTGTTCTTGATTACACGGGTGCTGACGCTATCATGATAGGACGAGGCACATTAGGAAATCCTTGGATTTTTCGTGAAATTGAGAACGCATTAGAATCAAATTCGATTGAAACCGAACCAAGTTTAGACAATAAGTTTGCCGTTATTTTACAACATGTCCAAGCTCTACATCAGTTTTATGGCGTAGAAAAAGGATGTCGTATTGCGCGCAAACATGTTGCTTGGTATTTAAATGGTATTCAGCCCGATTCCGTTTTTAGACAGACTTTTAACGTAATAACTGATCCCAAAGAACAATTATTTGCGTTAGAAGAATTTTTTAATTTAGTTCAAGCATAAAATCTTGTTATTTTATTGCTTCGAGTAATATGGATAAAAAAACAATGTTAGAACAACAACGTAGTAATTCTGATGCACTCACTGTATCAACATTAAACGCTCAATCTCAAGTCACTAATAAACCGCTTCGTGACTCAGTAAAACAGGCGTTAAGAAATTATTTATCTCAATTAAATGGTCAAGATGTCAATGATCTTTATGAGTTAGTATTAGCGGAAGTTGAACACCCAATGTTAGATATGGTTATGCAATATACTCGCGGTAATCAAACTCGCGCAGCAACCATGTTAGGTATCAATCGTGGTACATTACGTAAAAAATTGAAAAAATACGGTATGGGTTAATCGTATCCGATTTTTCATCAAATGGGCGAGGTTTTCCTCGCCCAAATTATTTTACTTCGAGGTTAAATAATCTAGCACAACTTGATGATGCTCTCCGGTTTTAAACTTATCAAACACTTTCTCTATTTTACCTTGTTCATCAATTAAAAAACTTATACGATGAATGCCATCATATGTTTTCCCCATAAATTTTTTCTCGCCCCACACACCAAATTGTTCTGCGACATTATGATCTTCATCAGATAATAGTGTGAAATTCAGTGCTTTTTTCTCTACAAAATTGGCTAATTTTTTCGGAGAATCTGGACTAATTCCTAAAATAACCACACTCAATTTTTCCAATTCACTTTTACTATCACGTAAAGCACAAGCTTGAGTGGTACAACCCGGTGTTAATGCTTTAGGATAAAAATACACAAGTACTTTTTTGCCTAAAAAGTCACTCAATGACACGACTTGATTCTCTTGATTTGGTAAAGAAAATAATGGTGCGATTTGTCCTTTTTCTAATGGTTTTGTCATAAATTCCTCCCGTGTTCGACAATAATAGTATAAAAATAAAAAAACTACTTGCAAATTCTCTTTATTTTGGCGATCTTAAGAGATATTGCAAATAAAAATAATGACAGCCACATACTCAGGAGGATTAAATGTCAAACACCAGATTATTTCAAGGTAGCATTACCGCATTGATAACCCCGATGGATCAATACGGTGAAATCAATTTTGAAGAACTACGCCACTTAGTTGAATATCATATTAAATCAGGCACTGACGCTATTGTTTCCGTTGGTACAACCGGTGAATCAGCTACATTGAGTATTGATGAAAATGTGAAAACTATCCTCAAAACCGTTGAGTTTGCTGATGGTCGTATCCCTGTAATTGCGGGAACGGGCGCTAACGCGACGAGTGAAGCGATTACCATGACCAAATTGCTTGCGGGCAGCGGTGTCGCTGGTTGCCTATCTGTTGTACCATACTATAATAAACCTACTCAAGAAGGAATGTATCAACACTTCAAAGCCATTGCAGAAAGCACTGATTTACCACAAATTTTATATAATGTACCCGGCCGTACCGGTTGTGATATGTTGCCAGAAACAGTGGCGCGCTTAGCTAAAATCAGCAACATTGTCGGTATCAAAGAAGCAACTGGAGATGTTAGCCGTGTGGCGAAAATTCGTGAACTTGCAGGAGAAGATTTTATTTTCTTAAGCGGAGACGACCCAACAGGCCTAGAAAGCATGAAATTAGGCGGTCACGGTGTCATTTCTGTGACCAACAATATTGCCGCTGCTGATATGGCCAAAATGTGTCAATTCGCTCTTGCTGGAAAATTTGATGAAGCAGAAGAAATTAACCAACGTCTTATGGCGCTGCACACCGATTTATTTGTAGAATCAAATCCAATTCCGGTGAAATGGGCCGCTTACAAATTAGGTTTAATTAGCAACCCTTCGCTACGCTTACCACTAACAACGCTAAGCGAACAAGCACAACCAAAAGTCATTGCTGCGTTAAAACACGCAAATCTATTATAATGTTTTAACTGCGTTTTTAAGGGCTAGCACGACACATGCTCAGCCCTATCCCCAATTACAAAATCTGAACTTTTTTCTTAAAAATTAGTCTAAGCACCGTAAAATCAAAAAATTTATGTCACTTAAGGATAAAAAAACATGATGAAGAAATGGCTACTCACTTTAGCGGCAATCACTACGCTTTCAGCTTGCTCCACTGATAATACAGACAAACAACAAGCGAATGATTCCTTTGTGAAGGGCAAAGAAATTCCAAACTTTTCAACCTTATCAAGTGGTGGTGTAAATTTACCTCAACAAGATCCTCGTTTTGTCATTCCTTCAAAAGTCAGCGCTAAAACGGGACAAGCTATTGATATTCGACCGCCTTCAAAACCCCTTGCGATTATTAATAACTCTGTAGCACAATTTGATGGCGAGCGCGCTTCTATCGTCTATTCAGCCGATAAACAAGCAATTTATAATACAGAACAAATTTCTCGATTACTCACGGAAAAAGGGATTCAACACACAGTTAATCAAGGTAAAATCCAAACGGACTGGGCTTCAACAGGGCGTGCTGATGATGTCGGGGATGTGCAATTGCGTTATCAATTTGAACAACTTGGCAATCGAGAAGCCAGCGCATTAACCGTCAGTATCTTACAAGCAAAACGTGATAATGTGGTTTTTACGCCAAGTGTTGCTGACAAACAACGTTATACCTCAGATCGATTAAATCAATTAATTGGTGAGCTCAATCAAGCTTACCAAAAACAACAACGCGATCTCGCAAATCATAGCCTCAGCAGTATGACATCGGCGATTGCTTCCGATCGTAACGGCCGTACAGCCTTGCTTATTGATGCTCCATTTACACAAACTTGGCATAAGCTTGCTCAAGTGTTGCCTACTCTAGGGTTTAAAACAGATGAAGAGAATATCGGTCGTGGCTATCGTTTATTAGAGTACAAAGCACTGGATGCAAAAGAATGGCAACGATTAGGTGTGACTCAACCTGAGTTGAAAAATGATGATTATCAAATGCAACTTGCGGTAAGCGGTAAACAAACTGCGCTCGTTATTTCCGATGAAGATGGGCAACCATTAAATACTGAGCAAGCACAAGCTATTTACCAAGCCTTACAAGCTCTATTAGCGAATTAACCAAAATAGATATCGTAGTGCTTTGCACAGTTAGGATTAAAATCATGCCCACAATGTGGGCATTTTTTTGCTTGTAAATATTCCTCAATACTTAAGGTTGTTTGACAATGTCCACATAATACCGCATGAAAAGTGCGGTCAGTTTGTGGAAAGAAATGATGATCTTCACACTCATCATGGCATTGATAGCAAGGATAAAAACGCAAACATTGCGCACATTGCAGCGCAATAATATCTTTTTCGCCATGATAATGCACACACCGAGTTTCATCATCAATTGTCAAACCATATACTTTCGTCATATTTAAACCTAAAGAAAAAAGCCAAGAGAAAAACTCTTGGCCTTGATGTTATCATTATTCGTCTAGGAAACTACGTAACGTTTCTGAGCGACTTGGGTGGCGCAACTTGCGTAATGCTTTTGCCTCAATCTGACGTATACGCTCACGAGTAACATCAAACTGTTTTCCTACTTCTTCTAACGTATGATCGGTATTCATATCAATCCCAAAACGCATACGTAGAACTTTCGCTTCACGCGGTGTTAATCCCTCTAACACTTCATGGGTTGCAGCTCGTAAACTTTGTGCAGTCGCAGAATCCAATGGCAATTCTAAAGTCGAATCTTCAATGAAATCCCCCAAATGTGAATCATCGTCATCGCCAATAGGTGTTTCCATTGAAATAGGCTCTTTAGCAATTTTCAACACTTTACGGATTTTATCTTCCGGCATTCCCATACGTTCTGCGAGCTCTTCTGGTGAAGCCTCTCGTCCCATTTCTTGTAGCATTTGACGCGAAATACGATTCAGTTTATTAATGGTCTCGATCATATGTACAGGAATACGAATAGTGCGAGCTTGATCCGCAATAGAACGCGTAATAGCTTGACGAATCCACCATGTTGCATAAGTTGAGAACTTATATCCACGACGATATTCGAACTTATCTACTGCTTTCATTAAACCAATATTACCTTCTTGAATTAAATCCAAGAATTGTAATCCACGATTGGTATATTTTTTCGCAATAGAAATCACCAAACGTAAATTTGCCTCAACCATTTCTTTTTTCGCACGACGAGCTTTTAATTCCCCTTGCGAAATACGCTCACAAATATCACGAATCTGTTGGATCGTCAGATTGGTTTCCGTTTCAATGATTCTCAATTGTGTCACTGATTGGCGAATTTCAGTATCATAATCTGCCAATTTTGCTGACCATGGTTTACCCGCATTTGCTAATTTCTCTAGCCATTCTTCTGTTGTTTCCCGTCCAATAAATGCCTTTTGAAATGTCGCTTTTGGTATTTTCGCAAATTCTACTGTATAGCGCTGAATTGTGCGTTCTTGCACGCGCACTCTTTTCATCATATTGCGCATGAAAATAACCAACGTATCAAATTGCTTTGGCACTAAACGAAATTGTTTGAACACATCGGATAATAATTGAATTTGTTCTTTGGTTTTTTTATGAGTACGGCCATGCTGTTGAATGGCAGCCATAGTTTGATCATACTGCGCTTTTAATTCAGTAAATTTCTCTCGCGCAACCTCAGGATCGATACTATTATCACTATCGCCATCATCATTACTGCTAGTATCTTCATCATCTTCTTCATTTTCATCATCGTCTAAGGCAGCCGAGTCAACCTCACCCTCTTCCTCTTCGTCAGACAATGTTTCATCTAATTCATCAAGAGCCGTATCTTCAATCACATTCGGATCAACAAAGCCAGTAATTAAATCCGCTAAACGAACTGTCCCTTCTTCAACACCTTGATATTGTTCTAACAAGTAAGTAATGGCTTCAGGATATTCAGCCACAGCGCACTGTACTTCATTGATACCCTCTTCTATACGCTTAGCAATATCAATTTCACCTTCACGGGTTAAAAGCTCAACACTCCCCATTTCACGCATATACATACGAACAGGATCGGTTGTCCGCCCCAATTCAGCTTCAACGCTAGACAGGACCTGAGTGGCCTCTTCAACGACATCTTCGTCAGCAATTGCTTCATTTAACATGAGATCATCTGCATCAGGCGCAACTTCTAACACCTGGATCCCCATGTCATTGATCATTTGGATAATATCATCAATTTGATCCGTATCTACCAAATCTTCAGGCAGCGCATCATTAACTTCTGCATAGGTTAAATACCCTTGTTCTTTACCTTGGGCGATTAACAATTTTAATTGAGATTGTGGATTTTGCTCCATATTTGATATCCGCATTTGTTGATTAACAAAAAGATAAGCTATCTTATCACTGTTGTGCCATATTAACTAGCACTTAAATCTTCAGGTTTATTTTTAATGGTTTGCAACAAAGTTGCTAATGCTTGTTTTTCATCATCTGTCAGACTCGAGGTTCTGTCTTTTGCAATTAAGAAATCCACGCGTTTTTGCACAAGTTGCTCATATAAAAACACGAGGGTATCAGTAAAGGTTTTTTCAATATGACTTTCCTCTATTAAATGGTTCCAACTTGATAAAATTTCAAGGGGTTTAAAATGTTCAGTATCACGCCAATGTTCCAACAAATGCCCGACTTTACTATCCGGACGCGCTCTGCACTGTTCCACTAATGCAGAAAAAAGTTCAAAACCAGGTTCTTCCAATGCTTGTAACACTAAAAAATCATCGGGAACAAATTGTGATAGCGATGGATTTTGTAATAACAACGCAATGAGTACACGCATAGGTGTTCGCTTAATTTTTCCCGTATTTTTAACCGCACTTTCCGCATGGTTTTGTTGAGCGGGAATCCAGCGTTCCAACTGAGACTCATCAAGAATGCCTAATTTTTGTGCCAATATATTGCGCAAATAAAGCCTTAGCATTTCGCCCGGAATTTGTGTTATCAGCGGTACAGCCAATGCAGCCAATTTGCTTTTCCCTTCTTTATTAGACAAATCAACTTGTGCCGTCAGATGGGAAAATAAAAAATCACTCAATGACAATGCTTGCTGTAAATGCTCTTCAAATGCCTGTTTTCCATGCTGGCGAACAAAAGAATCTGGATCTTCTCCCTCTGGCAAAAATACAAATTTAAGTTGCCGACCATCATGTAAATGAGGCAATGCATTATTTAATGCTCGCCAAGCAGCATCTCGCCCAGCTCTATCCCCATCATAACAACAAATGACTTGTTCAGTGGCGCGGAAAATCAGTTGGATTTGTTCAGGCGTGGTCGCCGTTCCCAACGCGGCCACCGCATAATGAATATCAAACTGCGCAAGCGCCACCACATCCATATATCCTTCAACCACTAATAAAAACTCAGGTTGATCATTCGTTTGCAGGGCCTCATATAGCCCATATAATTCATTACCTTTATGGTAAATAGCGGTCTCCGGAGAGTTCAGATATTTAGGCTTTTCATCTCCTAATACACGACCACCAAACGCCACTGTTCGTCCACGTCGATCACGGATAGGAAACATAATACGATGTCGAAAACGATCATAAACATTCCCGCGATCATTGCGTGACAACATGCCGACGTCAAATAAACGTTTCTGTTCTTGAGATTGTGCGCCAAACTTGCGTAAAACCGCATTCATTGAATTTGGCACAAAACCAATTTGAAAACGTTCAATGACTGCTGGGGAAACGCCCCGCTTCTGTAAATATGCTTGTGCGGTAATATCTTGACTGAGTTGCTGTTGATAATATTGTGCGATATCTTGCATCAACTCATATAAGTTACGTTTAGTCTGAAAATTAACTCGTGGCGTATTATCTTGCCCCATTCGCTTTTCATAGGGCACTTCTAATCCTAAAAAGCCAGCCAACTCTTCAATGGCTTCCACAAAATCAAGTTTGTCATATTCCATTAAAAAAGTAATGGCATTACCATGGGCACCACAGCCAAAGCAATGGTAGAATTGTTTCTTTTCACTAACAGTAAAAGATGGTGTTTTTTCGTGATGAAAAGGACAACAAGCTTGGTAATCACGCCCTGCTTTTTTAAGTTTTACGCGAGTATTAACAACATCTACAATATCCGTTTTTGATAACAACTCGTCAATAAATGTACGAGGGATTTGGCCTTTCATGAAACGAACCTCACCAACAGAAAGAGTATCTATTATCGATAAAAATAAGAATTTAGGCTCGCTATTATAGCTTTGATTTGAATTTAATGAAAACGCATTAAAACAACAAAACCGTGATTCCAATTGGTTTCACGGTTTTTAAACTCGAATAAATTAAAATTAATTAGTATAAACGAGTGTTACGCGCGTTTTCGCGAGCAACGCGTTTTGCATGACGTTTAGCACGTGATGCGTTTTCACGCTTGCGAATGGTTGTTGGTTTTTCATAGAATTCACGACTACGAACTTCTGCTAAAATACCAGCTTTTTCACAAGAGCGTTTAAAACGACGTAACGCAACGTCAAATGATTCGTTTTCACGGACTTTAATTACAGGCATGAGCCACTCACCTCAATAGAAATTTAACTATTTGATAATTTTAAGTTGCCACCCAAATCGAAAGGGATGGGTGACTTTATTCAATAAAGGTCGCAATTTTAATCTATTTCATCATCAAAAGTAAAGGGAAAGATCAGATTTATTCGTGATCAGTCTATTATCCTTCAATCATTTCCCCTGTTTCTTGATCTTCAAAACACATAGACACCGAGTTTACACAATAACGAAGCCCCGTTGGCGTCGGTCCATCATTAAATACATGCCCAAGATGTGAATCGCAATGCCCACACCGAATCTCAACTCGATGCATACCATGACTATGATCTTCTAAATAACGCACCGCACTTTTAGATATAGCCTCAAAAAAACTCGGCCAGCCACATCCAGATTCAAATTTGGTCTCTGACTGAAATAATGCTTCATGGCAAACGACACAACGATAAATGCCTTGATGAGTTTGACCAAGTAATTTCCCTGTAAACGGACGTTCTGTCCCACGATTTAAACAAATCTCAACTTGCAAAGGTGTTAATTCTGATTTTGATTTCATATAGCGCCTCCCTCGTCGCAACGTTCACAATCTCTATTTTATGTGGCAATTCTTTCATATTCAAATAAATCTCACTATCTTGATACAGATCATCACTTAGCATTTCAGAACGAATATAAACCTGCTATACTTGTCACCATATATAGAAAATACGGTTGTTGATCTTACTTTTAAACCATATGTCCTATGGTCATACAAAACAAAAATCAACAAAACCTAGATTAATTTTGCTTTATAAATTAATATAAGCGATAGAAATCATTTTGTTTAACTTTACTAACTAAAAAAGGTGAAAATCTTATGGCAATTAAAATTGGTATCAATGGTTTTGGTCGTATCGGCCGTATCGTATTCCGTGCAGCACAAGCACGTGATGACATTGAAGTAGTTGGTATCAACGACTTAATCGACGTTGAATACATGGCTTATATGTTAAAATACGATTCAACTCACGGTCGTTTCGATGGAACTGTTGAAGTTAAAGACGGCAAATTAGTTGTAAACGGTAAAGCTATCCGTGTTACCGCTGAACGCGATCCAGCTAACTTAAACTGGGCTGAATTAGGTGTTGATGTTGCTGTTGAAGCAACAGGTTTGTTCTTAGATGACGCAACTGCACGTAAACACATTACTGCAGGCGCGAAGAAAGTTGTATTAACTGGTCCATCTAAAGATAATACACCTATGTTCGTAAACGGCGTAAACTTCAAAGATTACGCAGGCCAAGATATCGTTTCTAACGCGTCTTGTACCACCAACTGTTTAGCGCCATTAGCTCGTGTTGTACACGAAACTTTCGGTATTAAAGATGGTTTAATGACAACTGTTCACGCAACCACTGCAACACAAAAAACCGTAGATGGTCCTTCAGCGAAAGACTGGCGCGGTGGTCGTGGTGCGGCACAAAACATCATTCCATCTTCTACAGGTGCAGCTAAAGCTGTAGGTAAAGTATTACCTGCACTAAACGGCAAATTAACAGGTATGGCTTTCCGTGTACCAACTGCTAACGTATCTGTTGTTGATTTAACTGTAAATTTAGAAAAACCAGCTTCTTACGATGCAATCAAACAAGCTATTAAAGATGCTGCTGAAGGTAAAACTTTCAACGGCGAATTAAAAGGCGTATTAGGTTATACAGAAGATGCTGTTGTTTCTACTGACTTCAACGGTTGTGCTTTAACTTCTGTATTTGATGCAGACGCAGGTATCGCATTAACTGATACTTTCGTGAAATTAGTTTCTTGGTATGACAACGAAACTGGTTATTCAAACAAAGTATTAGACTTAGTTTCTCTTGTTCATAACTACAAAGGCTAAGCCAAATTTAATTTTATACCTAACCCCATCTAATTTGATGGGGTTTATTTTTACCCAAAGCGAGATTATTGATGAAAATAGGCATTGTTGGCTCCGGCAAAATCGTATATACCTGTCTTAATGCATTATCCCAAATTCCTAATATCAGCATAAATGGTATTTGTGTTCGACCTACAAGTTTATCTAAAGGCGAAGAATTAAGTCGTGATTATAATATCGAGCGCGTTTATACTGACTATAACCAATTTCTACAAGATCCCAATATAGAACAAATTTATATTGCGCTTCCCAATCATCTACACGCGACATATACAGAACAAGCTTTACTTGCTGGCAAAGATGTTATTTGTGAAAAACCCTTTACTGTCAATTATGCGCAATTACAAAAACTGGTTAATCTAGCAAAACAACAAAACCGTTTTTTATTTGAAGCGATCACATCAATTCATACCCCTATGTTTGCGCAATTACGCACTGAATTAGCGCATATTGGTGATATTAAAATTCTACAAGCCAACTATTCACAGTTTTCCAGCCGCTATAATGATTATCTACAAGGCAATATTCACTACGCCTTTGATCCACATGCTGCTGGCGGTGCGCTGTATGATATTAATTTATATAATGTTTATAATGTCTGTGCTTTATTTGGTCGCCCAGAACAAGTCTATTACCATTATAGTAAAGGGCATAACGGCATTGATACATCAGGCGTATTGTGCCTACATTACCCCACTTTTATCGCCGTTTGCATCGGAGCAAAAGACACGAATAGTGAAAGCCATTTCACCATTCAAGGCACGTTTGGCACCCTCAAAATTGCAGATGCGCCAAATGAATGCCGCACTTTAGTGCTTACACGTGATGGACAATGTCAAACATGGTCAAATCATGGACAAAATAATCGCATGGTCTATGAGTTCGAAGTATTTCAAGAAATCATTGAACAACAAGATTATACTCGCTGCCATCAACTCTTAGACCTTGCTTTAACAGTAGCCGATACCTTAGAGCGAGCAAGAATTCAAGCAGGGATTTCCTTTCCCCATGATTAACGAAAAAGAAGCATAAATTCATTTCGACACTCAGGAAACAAAACTGATACAAGTCCGAGTTTGACGATATCGGCATGAATTTAACAAACAATATAGAACAGGGCTATCCTGTTCTATATTTCTATTTGTGCCTGAAAAAAGATCTCGCAATTTTCACTAGAAAAGATTATATTAGCGTACACTTGTAAGCTAATTGTTTTTTGTGAGAGGAACCTAATGAGTCAGTTAGATTTTCATTTTATCAATCGCATTCGTCAACAAACAAAAAAACTGGCAAATCGCACCGCACTTCGCTACCATGAAAATGGCAGTTGGCAAGATATTACATGGTCTGACTTTCAATCCCAACTTGATCAACTCTCTGCAGCCCTACTGGCTCACCCAATTCAAGTGCAAGAAAAAATCGGGATTTTTGCCAACAATATGCCACGTTGGACTATTGCTGATATTGCCGCCTTACAAATCCGTGCTGTCTCTGTACCAATTTATGCCACCAATACAGCCAAACAAGTTGCTTATATTCTAAACGATGCTGATATTAAAATCTTATTTGTGGGTGATCAAGAACAATACGATCAAGTTATCACTATCGTTGAGCAATGTCCGCAGTTAGAAAAGATTGTGGCGATGAAATCCTCTATCCAATTGGGTGAACACCCGTTAGCTTGCCACTGGCAAGATTTCCTTTCCGTTGATTCAACAACGCAACAAGTCGAGTTCGAACAACGTTTACAGCAAAAACAACTTACCGATTTATTTACGCTGATTTATACTTCCGGCACAACCGGGGAACCTAAAGGCGTCATGTTAGATTATGCCAATCTTGCTCATCAATTGAAAGCCCATGATCAAACCTTACAACCTATTGATCACAATGATATTTCTCTCTCTTTTTTACCATTCTCCCATATTTTTGAACGTGCATGGGTCGCTTATGTATTACATCGTGGCGCGATCAATTGTTACTTGGAAAGCACCGATCATGTGCGCGAGGCTTTAAGTGAAATTCGTCCAACCTTAATGTGTGCCGTACCGCGTTTTTATGAAAAGATCTACAATGCAATTTGGGATAAAGTAAATCAAGCTTCCCCAATCCGCCGCCAGCTATTTAAATGGGCATTAAAAGTCGGTGAACAACATTTCAATACCCCTCGCCCCTCTTGGTTATTACGTAAGCAATACGCCCTTGCCAATAAGCTCGTATTGGCCAAATTACGTCATCTGCTCGGAGGACGTATTCGCATGATGCCTTGTGGTGGTGCTAAATTAGAACCGAGTATAGGATTATTCTTTCATAGTATTGGCATCAATATTAAACTTGGCTACGGCATGACTGAAACCACAGCAACCGTTTCTTGCTGGGAAGATAAAGGATTTAACCTAAATTCTATCGGCACTATCATGCCAAATGTAGAAGTGAAAATTGGTGAAAATAATGAAATTTTAGTACGTGGAAATCTGGTTATGCGTGGCTATTACAAAAAACCAGAAGAAACGGCACAAGCTTTCACTCAAGATGGCTTCCTAAAAACAGGTGATGCCGGCGAATTAGATGCCCAAGGTCATCTCCATATTACCGATCGTATCAAAGAGCTAATGAAAACGTCTAACGGGAAATATATTGCTCCGCAATATATTGAAGGCAAAATCGGTAGAGATAAATTTATTGAACAAATCGCTATCGTAGCCGATGCCAAAAAATATGTTTCGGCGTTAATTGTGCCTTGTTTTGCTTCACTCGAAGAATACGCCAAACAGCTCAATATTAAATATCACGATCGTCTCGAGCTAATAAAACATTCAGAGATTATTAAACTTTTTGAAAAACGTATTAATCACTTGCAGCAAGAATTGGCGAGTTTTGAACAAATCAAAAAATTTACGCTACTTCCTCATGCTTTTACTGTCAAAATGGAAGAAATTACGCCAACTTTAAAGCTACGTCGTAAAGTGATCATGCAGCGTTACCGTCGCCAAATTGATGCGATGTATTCTTAAATATAACAACATGGGGCGTATCTACGCCCCAACGTCTAAAGTGCGGTCTATTATGGCAACATTTTTACCAATGATAACGGTGGCGATGATAACCATAACCAACCGTAGGGGCAATAATCACACGCGGGCGCGCATAAGGTTGAACAACTACACCTTTCGGCGCATTATCACTGGCATTCAACGGTGTATCCACCTCTACGGGTGATTTCTTTTGTTGCGCCGGCACAGTATCACCACTGTAGACTTTTTGATTATAAGCCTCAACACTACGCATATCTAATGGCGCTGTGGGTTGTTGCACAGTATTAGAACAAGCGGCTAGGGCTAATGGCATTAGCACACTGACAAAAATTCTCTTTTTCATATTTCACTCCTATACATTATGTTGTCTATTCTATCCCAAAAAGTGTTGCCTAGCGTAAACGCTCTGTAAAAAGCCTCCAACCTACAGATCGGATAAGTCATTTTCCTATACGAATGACTTGCAGGCTGCCGTATTTATAGGCAAAATACGCTCATATTTTACATTACTTTTATTTTACAAATATGAAACATGCGCCATGTCAGTCAGTCAGTCAGTCA
>NZ_PHHA01000039.1 GCF_002795425.1 Conservatibacter flavescens | reverse complement strand
CTCGTTCTGATACCACCGCTTGTTATTGGTTCAGACCATTTTTTCGGCACATTTTCTCCCCCCTCAAAAGACTTGCCTAATTTAGCCAGTTCACGATAAATGGTTGATTTTTGTTCTAAAATCGCTAAGGAGCTATAAATTAATTTTTTAACCACCTCCACATCTTGGCGGGTAAATTGGTAGGCTTGTTTGGCGGTCATGCTATAAATATCTATGTAGCCAGATTGAACATCCTCAGCTTTAGAGACGTCTGCAAAAGATAGTGTACTGAAAAATAGGGACAGTATATTGATTCCTAAAAACTTAAGCATTTTCATCATTCTTTCTCCTCTGGCAAAAGCACATCGCGAGGATTTTCTCCAGCACGAATATCATCCATAAATTTTCGCCAAAAATCCTCTGTTGTTTCTTCATCGCCCTTATCCACAACAAACTCCCCAATATACCTTGTTTTGGCAGCATACTGTTTCATTTGGTCATAAAATGCATAAGGGTTAATGGCCTCTACCGCTGTTAATACTGCCCGGCTTCGTCCATAGGGTAAATCAGGAATTGCATCGCCTATCACATCATTTCTCACTTCTTCCGCACAAGTATTATTAAAAATTACATTATAATATTTACTACCGGATATAATCTCTGTTCTGTTTTTTTCAGCCTGTGCTTTGATTTGATGATATGCTTCTTCACTAATTTTCTTTTTAAATAGAAAAGTTTTTTCCGGAATCCGGTAATCTGAGTTCAATTTTCTTGCTTTATAAAATTTAAATATTTATTATCACATTGTGTAAAATGTATATATTCATTCATACTATTTCCATAATTTTGAATAACAATATTCTTATTATGTAACTCCCCCTCAATATTCCCTAATTTAATCACTCTCGATTCTCTTATAAGGTTTTTTTCGAATTTAACCCAACCTTTTTTTATTATTATTTTTTTATCAAATATATTAAAATAGCTACGTTCATTAATTTTTTTAATAACAATAGAAAATCGACCTGAATCACAATCACTCAATTTGTAATATCCATCAAAATTCATTGACATAGATGTATTACTTGATAAAAATATAATTAAAAAAGTTATTTTTTTCATTTTACTTTCTTTTTTGAGTATGCTTTTAACTATGTAATGGCTTAAAGATTTATTCAATTTTTTGCTTATAGAGTAAACAAATCCAAACTTATGGACAATTTATTTTTATATGGTTATAACTATCTCTAAAGTAATATATTTTATTATTCATATTTAAAGTATATAATTCTTTATTATTCCTCCAAGTCCCTTTTTCATTTTTTTATCTAAAACATCGCAAGATTTACCTAAGTAAAAAAACTCCTTTTCTCCTTGAAGGATAAAACCGTTATTATTCTTTTGAAGGAAAAATGTTTTCTGGTTAATACCTTTTTTTATTAAAAAAACTTCTTTGTAGGGAGAGTAATTACCTAAAAATTTTACAGTATCAGATTTTATGTTATAACATATTTCCTCCAGTGCGATATTATTAGATTTATTATCAATAATTTTACTTAGCCATAATCTATATTTTCTTATATATTCAATGTTATCTATAACTTCGTTCCCTGTTGCATTATATTCGGCATAAATGCTAGATATATTCAGTAATTTAAAAGCATCAACTATTTTATAATCTTGACACGCCAATTGATCTAATCTGGAGTTTTTTTATCACAGAATAAAATACTTTCTACATTATCTGTGTTATAAAATTTTATTGAATTTTTTATATCATTATACTCATTTTCATCAATGCACTGATATGCAACCGTATTAAAACTTAAGAAGGTAAATAAAAAAATAAATAATTTAATATACACAGTATCACCCTTGCAATTTCAATAATGTTTTTAACCTAACCACTTCATATCCACCTACATCATCAATCATTCTTTTTGTTTGTTGTAATGTCTCAATAGTTTTTCTTGCTGAATAATGTGCCTTATTCATTTTATTTCCATCATAAAAAGTTTGAAGAGACCCATCGGATATTTTTTTAGTTTTAGGATTAAATTGCCACCCTGTATTATATGATCCTTTCGATTCTTTTGATAAGATTAATTTTACGAGTGGGGTGTAAAACCGATCAAACACAATATCTGGGAATTCTTTAGTGATTATTATTTCTGGTCTTTCAGTTCGATAGCTTCTTGCATAGACTTTATCACTTGCACCATTCAAAAACTGTCTTTTTTATCCTGGAAAATACATTAATTCATAACCCACTGGTGGAGGCTCGTTATTATCATTATCTAAAGGTATCTGATTATGAAATTGCAATAGTATTATTTATTAGATGTTAAATTCAGCTCTTTTGCTATATTACTCCAACTATCATTAGACCTTACCATATCCCGCTCTGCGTGTTGATGAAACAGTTCATCATTGGTGGCATCGTCAAACATGATGCTGTTGTAGCCGTTGCCTTTGTAGGTCTTTGAACGGATATGCATTTGGTCATGGTATGCGGGAGGTTGCCCGGGGGAATTTGTAGGGCATTGTAGACCCGATGGGTGATAACCGGTTGGTCTGGGTCGCCATCTAGAAAATCCACCACCACTTCTTGACCAATAAGCGGCAGCGCTAACATGCCCGCCCAAGGGTGGGCTACGCGTATCCAGCAGCTGCTGTGGTCATCTTGTTTCCCCGCTCTGTCCCAGTGAAATTGCACTTTGACGCGTCCGTAGTTATCGGTGTAGATTTCTTCTCCTGCCGGACCAGTGACAGTGGCCGTCTGTGCATAAATTTGTGGCTTTTGCGGCACATTGGCCCGGTAGTTTTGGTTTTTCGGTATTACTTTAAATTAGGTGGTTAAATAAGTGCCCGTGGATTGGCTTGTATGTTGCGCTTCTTCCTCTAAAGCTTGAGCTTGTTCGCCTCGACATATGACTTCGGTTATAAATTTTATATATTTATGGTCTTAATATCATTCAGAATTATTTTTTTGAAAAAAACTTTTTATTATAATTAGCAAATAGCATAACTCTGAATATAAAAGAATTGAACATAAGGATAACACAGACAATAGAAGATAGTAAGTTTCTTGGTCATTATTATTTCTGTTAATAGCTGCCATGAAACAAAAATATAATAACGATATATAATAAGTATAAATTATTGGAGATATTCCTTTAGGGGCTGTGTCGGGTACAAAATATATTATATTAAATTTACTACCCTTGCTATTTTTATAATAAATTAGACTATCCTCTAAAATCCTTTTGGGATCCATTTTACATGTATATAAAACTGCTATAATAAAAACTAGGGAAAGTTCTAATAGAAAAAAATAAAACACTCTATCATACAGTTCAAAATTCAATGCGATAGTGACAAAGAATGGATACGCTAATAGTACAACAGTTGACCCCATAAAAAAACAAGTAGATTGGAGATACAACAGCAGTTTTATATTACCATTTTTATTTAATCTATTATGTATGATTCTTCTAGCAAGAAAAACAAATATTTGTAATAGAGAGAAAAAAACAATTATTTCTATTTTTGTTCCTATAGTCACCGGAATATCAGATAACAAAATGTAAATACATTGAAATAATATGCATACTAATAACATAGAAAACATATGATACGGATTACTATCTTTTGTCTTACTAAAAATAATTCTATTTTCCATTATTCTTTCTCAAAAATTTCATCTTTTATCCAAGTGGATAAACTACTAATTACTGCAGCAGTTACAACAACCACTACTGTACCTACTCCAATAACTACAGCAGTATGAACACCAGCAAACAAAATTAATGAACTAATCATGCTCGTTAGTATAAGATCTATCGTACCTAAAGTAATCCATGATGCAGTGATACTTATTCCTGCTCTTACCAATAATTCAACAAGATCATCCATATCTGCTTCATTAAGAGAGCGTTCACCCAACGTATTATTAATCGGTTATCACATCAAGAATTAATCCTGTCTTTGCCATTATACCAGATGTTACTTTACTTGGATTATATGCCTCAGCTACATATGCCATTGTTCTATGAATCTCTTTATTAATATGAATCCCCCCAGTTACCCCTTGTAGTTTAACATGTGCTAATCCAGCATGGTTAAAGCCAAAAGGAGGGTTATATCCTTTAAAAACAACTGCCAAGTACCCTCTAATCCATTTCACCTGGATTTTTCTATTCAAAGCTCTGCGTCAATGATATTTTGGCGGCATACTGTTTCATTTGCTCATAAAATGCATAGGGGTTAATTGCATAAATTAATTCTGATACCGCTCGACTTGCTCCATAAGGTAAATCGGGAATTGAATCGCCCATCATATCATTTCTCACTTCTTCCGCACAAGTATTATTAAAAATTACATTATAATATTTACTACCGGATATAATCTCTGCTCTGTTTTTTTTCAGCACGCGCTTTGATTTGATGATATGCTTCTTCACTAATTTTCTTTTTAAATACAACGCTTAAGAATGTCAGCTAATAAATATATTTTCGTTCACTTATATTAGTCTAATCTTTCAATAATTAAGCGGTTCCACTTATTTGGATATTGTGCATTTT
>NZ_PHHA01000038.1 GCF_002795425.1 Conservatibacter flavescens | reverse complement strand
CTGATAAATTGTTAAAGAACCATTGCTTAACCCTAAAATAAAACAACCCTAGAATTTAAGCGAAAATAAAACGACGCACCGCTAATCTCATTCACAACAGCGCGTCGTTGTGTGGGGCGTATTATAGATAAATACAAAATCAATGCAACCCCTTTTTTGAAATTTTTTCCGCTTTTTGATTAAATGTCTATTTAATCAGCAATACCCAGCAGAAATCCTCAAAAAAATACCGCACTTTGCTCTACATAACAAAATGCGGTAGCGTGATTACTCTTTTGGTAAACGTTTTATAGAATAAATTAATCCGCCCCAAATGATAACTAAGGCAATCACCATCATAACAATTGCGACTGTACTCATTTATTTTTCCTCCGCGATACTATCTGCTGGCTCATTTTTCCACTTCAAACGAGAAAGTAATATAGACACAACAATTAGTCCAATGGCCATTCCCCATCCGAAAGTATTCACAAACCAACTTGGATAACCTTCATAGCCTTCTTTAAAGACTTTTGCTCCTTCACTAAATAGCATGAAAGCAAGAATACCTGTTGTCACCACAATACAAAAACGCCAGATAAAACCGACTTTAAATGAAGACGTTTTATTAATATGATCGCCCAATAAGCCTAATTTTTCGTTTGCAACAATCACAATTAAAGAAGCAAATGCCACAGCAACAATACCAAAATAATTGACGAATTTATCCATGACATCAAGCATTGGTAAACCTGTTGTTGTTCCGAATAAAAAGACTGAGATAACCATCATTGGAACGCCAACAACCAACGTGGACTGAACACGTCCCATGCTTAATTTATCTTGAACTGCTGAGATAATAACTTCAATGACAGAAATAAATGATGTCAGTGCTGCAAAAGTGAGTGAGCCAAAGAATAATACACCAAGTACATTACCAAATGGCGCCTCATTGATAATTGTTGGGAATGCAAAAAATGCTAAACCTATTCCACCTTTCGCAACTTCACTTACTTCCTGTCCTGCCGCTGCAGCCATAAACCCTAAAGCGGCAAATACACCAATACCCGCCAACACTTCAAAAGAGCTATTAGCAAATCCAACAACTAAGCCAGAACCCGTCAGATCAGAATCCTTTTTCAAATAAGAGGAATAAGTAATCATAATCCCAAAACAAATGGAAAGGGAGAAGAAAATCTGTCCATAGGCTGCAATCCATACACTTGGATCCGCCAGTTTTTCCCAGTTAGGCGTAAATAATGCATCTAAACCTTTGGCTGCGCCTGGTAAAAACAAAGAAAATACGACCAAAACAACAAACATTATTACCAACACAGGCATTAATATATTAGATGATTTAGAAATACCTTTTTGAATTCCTAGCGCGAGAACCCCTAAAGCAACAAGCCATACCGCGATCAACGGTCCAACAACCATACCAACGAATTCAAAACTTACGCCATTAGCAATATCACCCATTTTTAAAAATTCGCCGACAAAGAAGTCAATTGGTTTATCACCCCAAGCATTTGAAAATGAAAAATAGGTATATGTCGCTGCCCAACCTAATACAACCGCGTAATAGACACCGATAATGACATTAACCATAACCTGCCACCAGCCAAACACTTCAAAGTGTTTATTAAAACGGCGATAAGACAATGGCGCACCACCACGATGACGATGGCCTATAGCATAATCTAAAAACAACAATGGAATACCTGCCGTTAATAGTGCCACAATATAAGGAATAATAAATGCACCACCACCATTTTCATAGGTGGTATAAGGAAAACGCCAAATATTTCCCAATCCTACCGCAGAACCAATTGCGGCAATAATAAAGGCTTTACGCCCTGCAAACGTTTCACGGACAGATTTACCTGACATGTTACGCTCCTGTTAAAATAAAGAATAAAGATCTCGAAATATAAACGAATATAAAATCTTGTCAAATAATGAAAATACATTCTCGCAACAATATTTTTATCTACACCAATAGCTAAAAACAAGCATAAACATTCACATAAAATTAAAATTACCGAGTTATCAGCTAAAAAATAGAAAGAACAACACTTTAAAAACGCTCTCCACAACTTTTCTAGCACCTACAAAAAATGCAAAAATCATCAATATTTTTTCTAATTTTGCGATCCACTTTCCAAAATACGATCATTTTTCACTATCCTATTCGCTTTTTTCTATCACAGCATTTAGGCTTTATATTATTTTGACCAAAGTGCGGTGACTTTATGGATAAAAATTTAGAGGTTTTACTACGCTTACAACAAATTCCAAAATTCGGAGCCCAGAGAATTCAACGCTTATTGACACATGTTTCCCCCGAAATTTTATTAGACTATGATGCCGAAGCATTACAGCAATTAGGCTGGAATCATGTACAGATTCAAGCCTGGTTTACACCCAACTGGCAATATATTGATCCGGCTATTGATTGGGCAAGTAAAGAGGGAAATCATCTAATTCATTATTTTCAAAAAGAATATCCTTATTTACTCAAACAAATTGATGGAGCGCCACCTCTACTTTTTGTAAAAGGCAGCCCACAAGTATTATCACAACCGCAAATTGCGATTGTTGGCAGCCGTTATTGTTCTAGCTATGGAGAATATTGGGCAAAATATTTCGCCTCAGAATTATCTGGCGCCGGTTTTGTAATTACTAGTGGGTTAGCTCTTGGGATTGATGGTTTTGCCCATCAAGCAACTGTCGAGATACAAGGACAAACCATTGGTGTTTTAGGGAATGGATTAGAAAAAATCTATCCAGCTAGACATCGTCAACTGGCACAAAAAATACTGGAGAATCAAGGGGCGTTGGTTTCAGAATTCTTCCCCGAACAACCACCTGTGGCAGAAAATTTTCCTCGTCGTAATCGTATTATCAGTGGGTTGTCTCTCGCGACACTGGTCATTGAAGCCACTGAGAAAAGTGGTTCACTCATCACTGCACGCTATGCCCTTGAGCAAAACCGCGATATTTTCGCTCTACCTGGCAATATTCAAAATCAGTTCAGTCAAGGCTGCCATAAACTGATCAAAGAAGGGGCAATGCTAGTCGAAAATATTCAAGATATCATCGAAAATCTTTCTAATGTTCAATCTTACTGGTTTAGTCCCATTGCTTATCAACCAGTAAAATCAAGTCACTTGTCACAGTCACAACCCGCTCCATCTCACCGACCTCCCGATATCACCCCGGATTATCCTGAATTATTCGCCCATATTGGACATGAAGGGCTCAACATTGATGAACTCAGTACCCTTTCCGGTTTACCTGTAGATCAACTCCTTATTCAGTTATTAGCATTAGAACTACAAGATCTCATCATGAATGTAGAGGGAAAATATAAAAGATGTTAATATGATAAAAATAAGCCAACGAGGAAATCATGAGCCAAACCCTTTTTACCCCAACCAAGCATGAAAAACACTGCCCACAGTGTGGTGAAATATTGCAATTAAAGCAGGGCAAAAAAGGATTATTTTTCGGCTGTTCTGCTTATCCTAAGTGTAATTATTTACAACCGCTACAAACACCACATGAAAGCAAAATTATTAAACCATTAACTGAATTATGCCCTGAATGTGGACAGTTACTGGTGCTACGACAAGGTCATTTCGGTATGTTTATTGGTTGCTCGGGCTATCCTCATTGCCACTTTATTGTACATGACACCCCAACTGAACAAGCAATCCCAAAAGAAATTACCTGTCCTGATTGTCGCCAAGGTCTGCTTGTTCCCCGTAGAGGACGGCAGGGCAAAATCTTTTATGGTTGCGATCACTATCCCAAATGTAAATTCACACTCCCTAGCCAGCCTTTCTCGATTACCTGTCCACAATGCAAGTGTCCGGTTTGCGTTGAGAAAAAAGCGGCAGTATATCAATGCGTTAACAAACAGTGTAAGCATCTTTTCAATCACCTATGAATATCACTCAAATTGCAAACAGACTACAACAAGAACAGGTTGTTGCCTATCCAACAGAAGCGGTTTTCGGATTAGGTTGCAATCCTATGAGCGAAAGTGCGGTCAATAAATTACTTTTTTTAAAACAACGTCCAATAGAAAAAGGGCTAATTCTCATTGCGCCTGAAATACAGTTTTTGCAACCCTTTATTCGCTCAACAAAACTAGATGAAAAAATATGGCAAAAACTGACCGCACTTTATGATCGCCCAATAACATGGATTGTGCCAGCCGCGCCGAATACTCCAAAGTGGCTCACGGGGCAATTCGAAGGAATCGCTATACGTCTTTGCTCACATCCAGCAGTACAACAGCTTTGTCATCAAACTGGTTTTGCTCTGACTTCCACCAGTGCGAACCTCACAGGTTTAACCCCCTGTAAAACCGCTGCCGAAGTGCGGTCACAATTCGGTGAGGATTTCCCTGTTTTGGATGCGCCTGTCGGCAATGCACAAAAACCTTCAGAAATTCGCGATATTTTTACAGATCACATCATTAGGAATGGATAATATGGATAAATATGCTGTTTGGGGCAACCCTATTGCACAAAGTAAATCACCACAAATTCATACTATTTTCGCTCAACATACCCAACAGAATATGGTGTACACCGCGATACTGGGCAGCTTAGAGCATTTCGAGCAACAAATACAAGATTTCTTTACGCAAGGTGGGAAAGGGTGCAATATCACAGCACCTTTCAAAGAGCGCGCCTTTAAACTCGCTCACCATCATAGTGAAAGAGCATTAACAGCCGAAGCATGTAATACTTTAAAGCGCCTTGATGATGGTTCCCTTTATGCTGACAATACTGATGGTTTGGGATTAACTTCTGATCTACAACGCCTAAACTATCTACACCCGAATCAATCTATTTTAATATTGGGCGCAGGCGGTGCAACGAAAGGCGTACTATTGCCTCTATTACAAGCCGAACAAAATATTTGGATTGCCAACCGCACACTCAGCAAAGCCCAAGATTTAGCTCAAAAATTTGTTCAGTTCGGCAACGTTCAAGCGGTCGCGCTAGATCAGATCCCAAACAAGTCGTTTGACTTAATCATTAATGCGACTTCGACGGGTTTACAAGGTGAAGTCATCAATATCGAAAATAAAATTTTACAAAATGCTACCGCACTTTATGATATGCAGTATGCCAAGCAAAGCGATACACCCTTTATTGCACATTGTAAACAATTAGGTTGTCACAATTTAAGTGACGGTTTCGGTATGCTTGTCGGTCAAGCGGCACATGCATTTGAACTTTGGAGAGGGATTATGCCTCAAATGGAATGGATTGATATCACATAATTAAACGCAATAGGCATAGCAAAGTTCGCTATGCCTATATGCTGTGACTAAGCTTTTTTAGTTGGACGTTGCCAATCTTGAATATGGCGTTGTGGTACTCGACTTATGACTAATTCATTTGCCTCCACATCTTTGGTCAAGGTGGTACCAGCACCAATTGTTGCGCCATCTGCAACGGTAATAGGTGCAATCAATTGCGTATCGGACCCGACAAACACATTATCCCCCACAATAGTTTTAAACTTATTCGCCCCATCATAATTACAGGTGATCACGCCTGCACCAATATTACAATTAGCGCCCACTTCAGCATCACCAATATAAGTTAAATGATTCACTTTTGAACCTTTACCAATAACCGCTTTTTTGATTTCGACAAAGTTCCCGACATGGGTTTCTGCTGCAAGTTCTGCGCCTGGACGTAAGCGTGAGAAAGGACCAATAATAGCCTTCTCTCCAATTACGGCATTTTCAATTACGGAATAAGGTTTAATTTCCACATTATCCGCAATTTGACAGTTTTTCAACACACAACCCGCCCCAATGCTGACGTGATTACCTAAGCAAACTTTCCCCTCAATGACAACATTTACATCGATTTCAACATCTTTGCCATGCTCAAGTTCACCGCGCAGATCAAATCGCTCTGGATCACGCAACATCACACCTGCTAACAACAAATTTTTCGCCTGCTTACGTTGATAATACCGTTCTAATCCAGCTAATTGCAGTCTATTATTTGCACCTTCAACTTCCATTCTATCCGAAGCTTGTACGGCAACAACTTGGCAGCCATCTTGATTCGCGAAACCAACGACATCAGTCATATAATACTCGCCTTGTGCATTATTATTATCTAAACGAGCGAGCCATTTTTTGAAACTCGCGCCATCAGACACCATGACACCAGTATTCACTTCATTAATTTGTAATTGTTCAGGGTTAGCATCTTTCTGCTCCACGATAGCCACCACAGAGCCATTTTCGCGGATAATTCGACCGTAACCTGTTGGGTTATCAAGCACGACAGTTAACAATGCGATACCATTATCCGGTTTAGCCGCTATCAATTGTTCCAATGTTTCCTGAGTAATCAGTGGCGTATCACCATATAACATCACAATATTTTCGTCATCATTAAAAAATGGTGAAGCTTGTTGCATTGCATGCCCCGTACCTAGCTGCTCAGCTTGATATATCCAATTAACCGGCTCATCTTTCAAATGCGCCTGCATGACATCGCCACCATGCCCATAAATCAAATGAATGTTTTCAGCATTCAAATTTTTTGCTGTATCAATAACATGTTTAACCATCGGCTTACCTGCGACTTGATGTAGTACTTTTGGCAAGTCTGAATACATACGAGTTCCTTTCCCTGCGGCAAGGATAACAACACTCAAGGCTTTATTTGACATAATTTATCTCTTTATTTTAATGACTGATATTCAGTTTTTAATTGATTAATTGCGGTTTTATCAAAAAAATAATGGGTCCCACAACACTCACATTGCATATCTATGCTGCCTTTATGTTCAGCTAAGATATCATCTATTTCTTGCTCCGAGAGCAATAATAATGCCGAACCGGACCGCTCTTTCGAACAACCACAGTGAAAAGTCACCGTTTGAGGGCTAAAAATCTCCACTGTTTCTTCATGATATAAACGAAATAATAACTCTTCCGCACTAAGGCCAAAAATTTCTTCATCCTTAACGGTTGAAGTTAAGGTTGCTAAATGCTCAAAATCTTCAGCAGAACCTGAACCATCTGGCATAATCTGCACTAGCATACCTGCTGCAACAGGCTTGCCTTCATATTCTCCAGTGCGGATTAATAATTGTGTTTGTAACTGCTCTGAACGAACAAAATAATCTTCCAAACATTCTGTTACTGTCGGTTTATCTAATCCGATAACCCCTTGATAACGCTCACCTTCTGTTGGAATAATGGAAATCACCAATACACCTTTCCCCACCATCTCGGCAAGTGTCATATCATCAGGAATATCACCTTGCAAACGAGCCAATGCGCGCATTTGCTGAGTATCTGATCCATTAACTAACGCTAATTTTAATGGCCCATCTCCCTGAATCTGAACAGTTATATTACCTTCAAATTTTAACGTTGCGGTTAATAAACTGGTTGCAACCAGCATTTCCCCCAATAAATTGCGCACCGCTATTGGGTATTGATGCGTATTTAAGGTCTCACAAAAACTCTGATTTAAGCGTACCCATTCACCACGTACTGCACGGTTTTTAAAAAGGTAACGATATAATTTGTCGTTATCGGCTTCGTATAGCTGATTTGTCATTGATATTCCTAAATGTTTAATGCTTCATCTGTTTCAATAAAATACTGATTCATATCAAAAGCAGGTTTTGCTGCTTTATCATGTCCAATTATCCGCGCAGGCACACCTGCCGCTGTCGCATATTCTGGTACGGCTTGTAATACTACGGAATTCGCCCCGATCTTAGCATACTTACCAACTTCAATATTCCCTAAAATTTTGGCGCCAGCGCCAATCATTACCCCTTCACGGATCTTCGGGTGGCGATCACCGCTTTCTTTCCCTGTTCCCCCTAAGGTAACACCTTGTAAAATCGAAACATCATTTTCAATCACAGAGGTTTCTCCCACGACAATCCCCGTCGCATGATCAAACATAATGCCACAACCAATTTTAGCCGCAGGGTGAATATCGACATCAAACGCGACTGAAATTTCATTTTGTAGATAAATCGCTAACGCTCTACGCCCTTGATGCCATAAATAATGCGTAACCCGATAGCTTTGCAAGGCATGAAATCCTTTAAGATAAAGTAATGCTGTTGACCACAAATCCACTGCAGGATCACGTAAACGAACTGCACTAATATCACAGGCTGCACTATCAATAATCTGAGGATTAGCCGCATAAGCTTCTTCAATAATTTCTTTCAATGCTATAGCCGGCATAATGGCATTCGCGAGTTTATTCGCCAAAATATAGCTCAAAGCGCCACCTAAATCTTGGTGTTTCAGAATCGTGGAATGAAAGAAACTTGCCAACATCGGCTCGTTATCTACCAATTGCTTCGCCTCTGCACGAATATTCAGCCATACTTCATCTAATTGTGCTGGCATATTTACTCCTCTTTTTTCTCTCGCCCCAATAAAGCAACCGCGGCTTCTTTTGCATTCTTACCACAAAATAATACTTGATATATTTGTTCTGTTATAGGCATTTCAATCCCGTATCGTTGTGCCAACAAATATGCTTCTCGAGTATTGTGATAGCCCTCAACTACCTGCCCAATATTGTCCATCGCAGTTTGTGCCGTAATCCCCTGTCCTAACATCATGCCAAAACGACGATTCCGCGATTGATTATCTGTACATGTCAATACTAAATCGCCCAGACCTGACATCCCCATAAACGTATTTGGATTGGCACCTAAAGCAACGCCCAACCGAGTTATCTCCGCAATTCCTCGAGTAATCAAAGCCGTTCTTGCATTTGCGCCAAACCCCATTCCATCAGAAATCCCTGCGCCAATAGCGATGACATTCTTAATCGCGCCACCAAGCTGTACACCTAACATATCATTATTAATATAAACTCGAAAATGCTTGCTACAATGAATACGCGCTTGTAATTCCAACGCAAATTGCTCATTATGCGAAGCTAACGCTATCGCGGTTGGCAATCCGGCTGCGAGTTCTTTTGCAAATGTTGGTCCTGAAAGTACCGCGAGTGGATAACGATTACCCAGTTGCTCCTCTACCACTTCTTGCAATAAGCGCCCTGTATCTCGCTCTAATCCTTTCGTGGCCCACACAATGCGATGTTCTGGCCGTAAGTGCGGTTTAATTTTAGCAATAATTTCACCAAATACATGGCTAGGTACAACAATCAATAAATCACGAGCTGATTGGATCGCTTTACCTAAATCAGGCTCAATATTCAGAGATTCAGGAAAAGCAATATCTGGCAAAAATTGACGATTCTGACGTTCGGTACTTAACCGTTCACAATGTAACGGATCATGTCCCCATAAATAAGTAGGATAACCATTACGTGAAAAAGCAATCGCCAGCGCTGAACCATAAGAACCTGCACCTAAAACAGTAATGGGTGATGTTGTGATATGAGTATGCGACATGGTTCACCTCGATATACAAATATGACAAAGTTACCAATGAAAGAAATGGGGCAAGCTATTCTTGCCCCAACAAAGATTAATGAACTTCGTTGTTGCTTTCTGCTTCTGCTGCTTGTTCTTGCTGACGTTGCAAATATTCCATAAACAAAGCATCAAAATTAACAGGGGAAAGATTTAATGCCGGGAATGTACCACGATTCACTAAACTTGATACCAATTCACGTGCATAAGGGAATAGCATCTCTGGGCATTTTGATGTTAAGCAATGAGTCATTTGCATATCATCTAAACCGCTAATCGTAAACACACCAGCCTGTTTTACTTCACAAATAAATGCCAAATCACCCGAGTCTTCCAACGTGGTTTCAACAGAAACATTTAAACAGATTTCATATAAATCTTCTGCTAACGCTGTAGTTTCTGTACTTAAATCAAATTTAAGCTGTGGCTTCCATTCTTGCTGAAAAATGGTTGGTAAATTGGGTGCTTCAAATGAAACATCTTTAATATAAATACGTTGAATCTGCAACACCGCTTGAACTTCTTGTTCTTCTGCTGCCACTTGATTTTCTTCAGACATGGTATTTTCCTTTTTAATCAATTATTTCACTAAAGGTAAGTTTGCACTTCTCCAACCCGCAATGCCTTCTTTCAGAGCATAAACGCGGCTAAAGCCTTGCTTAAATAATTCTTCACCGATATTTGCCGCACCTAAACCATTAGCGTCAACGACTACAACAGGTGAAGATTTATGCTGTTCTATTTGCCCAATGTTTTTCTTTTTAATATCACTTGGCGTTAATTGTACACTGCCAATCACATGGCCACGTTTAAATTCATCTACACTACGTAAATCCACAATCACCGCATCTTCTTTATTAATCAACGCGGTCATTTCTGGATTGGTGACAACTTTGACTTTACTGGTGGCACTTTTTACAAAGGTATAAATAACCATAACAAATACGGCAACCCAAGCCGTTACCATTAACGTATGATTCTTGGCAAATTCAATCGCCATTGGCATAAATTCTGCTTCGTTCATTTTGCTCTCAATAGATGATAAAAATAAGATAATAAAATAGAGCCTAAGTATACCCCTAGTTATAGGATTGAGCAATCCACAGCAAGCTAAACAGCTGAAAAATCTAATATCCCTATATTTAAATAACAAATTATTAACAACTGATTGAATTTAACTCGCTTTTCACTAAAAAATCAGTTAGATTGCTAAGGACGAGAGGGCATATTGAAGTCTATTCAGTATGCCTTTTTTATAATCACAATAAATAAGGAAAAATGCATGGAACAATATCAAACTGTTATACGTGGCCATTTAGTCTTAGCATTTGGTGAAATCAAAGATGGGTTTGTTGCTATTCAAAATGGCAAAGTCGCACGAATCGCGGATTGCGCACAAGGTTTACCCAGCGCTGAGTAATATTTAGCGATTGCCGACCGAGAAATGCCGGGTTTTGGGGAGAAGATGCGTCAAGTGAGCTTACACTTTGTCCCAACGGCTATTCTCTCTCGCCAAGTTGGGGCAATTCGTGGGCAATCGCTCATTCTCAATTTACCAGGGCAACCGAAAGCAATTAAAGAAACCCTCGAAAGGGTTAAAGACGAACAAGGCAACGTGATGGTAAAAGGCATTTTCAGTGCTATCCCTTATTGCTTACAGCTCTTAAGCGAAATTTATATCGACATCCGTGCTGAAATTTGCGAAAGTTTCAGACCGAAATCAGCAAGACGCAATTCATAACGCCATAATAAAGCGTTGCTTGGACGGAATATCAAGGAAATTAAAAATGAAATTAATTAGACTTTTGCCCTTACTTTTAACCACTGCAACATTTTTTTCTCTGCCTCAAACTGCCCTAGCGACAGAGTTTGATTCTAGTCTTACCCAACAAACATTAAAAAAAGCCCAGCAAGGGGATGTGGAGGAACAATACTTTATCTGTATAGCTTATGAACCAGATAGCAAACAGGCAGATGTAACAAAAAATGAACACGAAGCTATTGAGTGGTGTAAAAAAGCCGCAGAGCAAGGACATATAGGGGCAATATCAAACCTTGCTCATCTTTATATAAAGCAGAAAAAATTCTCCTTAGCCTTTCCATTATGGCAACAGCTATCTTATAAGTCTATTGATGATTATATTGCGTATGAAAAAACGCGAATATACAACAGAGGACAGGATGAAAATAACATACGCCTAATAGCTAATGCTTATCAAGCAGAACACCGTTTTAATTTAGCTATTGCTTATTTAAATGGCTATGGCACGGAACAAGATTATAAGAAAGCCAAATATTGGGCTGTGAAGATAGTAAACGAGAATCATAATCGCATTGGCTTCACTATATTAGGGAATTTATACCAATATGGCCGGGCTGTTCGACTAGATAAATATAAGGCAATAGAATTGTATGGCGAAGCTTGTAATGGGGGACATCAATATGCCTGTGATCAATATCGTAAATTAAAAGAACTAGACCATTAAATGAAAAACTTTTGTTGGCTTACATTAGGTATATTTATCGGTTAAATGAAATCCATACCCAAGCTTCTGCTCCCTTTAACAGCTTACCGAATATGTTTTTACAAGAGCTCAAAACGAAATTAGACGACAACCAAGAGGACTTAATAAAAACACATCTTGAACACTATCAGAATATAGTTAATGAAGGGTTAGTTTTTCCACATACCCAAACAGAATGCCGAAAGTTATCAAATTGACTTAATCAAGTTATAGAAACTTACCAAAAGTTAAAGCAAGACATTCAACTTCACAAAAGTAGCTGTTTACCCTTACCTGAACCGAATAATCCTCTCTATCTAACTCAACTTTTTGCTCACAAAGTTAAACTTGAACAGCTAAAACAGAAATTTATTGCTAAACTATACCAACAATTACACCTTAATTAGGCTAAATAAGATGAAAATATATAAATGTATTACCGCACTTTTTACCTACCTTTTTTCGCTTGCTATTTGGGCTTCAGATCTAACAACCCTTACCCAAAAAGCCGAACAGGGTGACTTAGATGCCCAAACTATTTTTTAGGCAAGGGAATAACACAAGATTACACACAGGCAAGAATATGGCATGAAAAAGCAGCAAAATGGCTACGATTAGCAGCTGAACAAGGCGATCCATATTCTCAATTCTATCTAGCAATGCTATATACAAATGGTCTTGGTGTTAAAAAAGACCTCAAGCAGGGATCAAATGGGACAGTGAGGGCTAATAATAAGAATGCTCGCCACGCTGATGCTCTGTCACATCACGCACACCCGTTAACTCACCCGCAAATTGACTCACAAGCTGTTTCTCAACCCCGTCTTTTAACGTGACATCAATCATAGAACAGCCATTACATCCGCCGCCGAATTGCAATACCGCCACGCCATCATCTGTAATTTCAATTAACGTAATATGCCCGCCATGACTTGCTAACTGAGGGTTAATTTGTGTTTGAATCACATAATCTACACGCTCAATTAACGGCGCATCATCTGCCACCTTGCGCATTTTTGCATTTGGCGCTTTTAACGTGAGTTGTGCGCCTAATTCCTCTGTCACATAATCAATTTCCGCTTCATCTAAAAACGGTAAACTTATTTCATCAATAAACGCTGAAAATGTATCATATTTCATTTCCGTATCAGTCGCTTCAACTGCGTTCGGGGGACAATACGATACACCACATTCCGCATTTGGCGTACCTGGATTAACCACAAAAATACGAATATTTGTCCCCTCTTCTTGGCTATCAAGAAGTTTGCGGAAATGGGCTTGCGCCGCCGCAGAAATACTAATTTGTTGCATAATAAATTTATCCTACTCTATAAACTTAAATGAAATACTTGACTGTTCTTGTCAGGAATCATACTCCTAGAAAGGCTTTTATGCAATAAATTCCCCATTAGGTTTTGCATAATCCCCACACTTGAATATGCGCGATCCCCTGCTGGCGCAATTGCTTAGCTATTTCATTTAATGTTGATCCCGTCGTAATGACATCATCCACCAAAGCAACAGAGCCATACGAAAATTGCGTTATTTTATTTGAAATAGTAAACGCATTTTCCATATTTAGCCGACGCGCCTTAGCGCTGAGACCTCGTTGGCTAGGGGTATTTTTAACACGCCATAACACATCGGCATGATACGGTAATCGCAGATAAGTGGCGAGATAACGCGCTAATAGATCAGCTTGATTATAATTTCGTTGCCATTGTCGAGTATGATACAAAGGAACAGAAAAAACCGCTTCTGGTAATGCAATACCATGAGTCCGCTTTGCTTGTCGAATGGCAAGGTATAATAAACGTGCCAAAGTACGATCGAGCCAAAACTGATTTTGAAATTTAAAACGATGAATCAAATCAGATAATGGCTTCCGGTATTCACTGGCCACAACGATTTGATCCCAGTTTGGTTTCTGTCTTAGACATCGCCCACATATCGGCGCATTCTCCTGCAACCGAGAACCACACCGCCCACAATAAGAATAACGAGGAATATTTCGATAACAGCGACAACACAACCCATGAGCCGCAATAGCCAAAACTTGTTGGCATTGTACACAACACGCTCTTAAAATATTCATTTTTTGACCGCACTTTTAAAACATATCCATTTTTATTCGTTCCAACATATCCTGACAACAAGGAAGATCATATATTTTCCCTTTAAAACTGCGATCTTGATCGTAAAAATAACAAATATACTGCCAAAAACTGTTAGAATATTTTTAACACTACTTTGAAGAAGGAAAGCAGCAATATGAATTATCGTGATCAAATTAAAATTGTCTTTTTTGATATTGATGACACCTTATATTTGAAAAAACAAGATACCATTCCTGACAGCGTACAACCCGCATTACGTCAACTTAAAGCCAATGGCATTATACCCGCCATCGCGACAGGCCGAACACGCTGCGCCTTTCCCGCTAAAATTGAAAAAATAATTTGTGAAGAAAATATCGACGTAATTGTGACAATGAACGGCCAATATGTTACCTATCAAAACGAAGTACTCAAAAAATTTCCACTTAATCCGCAAGACCTAACGCGCATGATCACATTTTTTGAGGCTAACAATATTGAATACGCCTTAATTACTGCTGATAGAGTCTTAGTCTCCGAAGTCAATGAACATGTGCGCTTTGCTCTCGACCCTATTACAACAAACTATACGACTATCCAAGATCCCGATTTCATTTTACACAATGACATTTTTCAAATATTGGCGTTTTATGATGAAGAAAAAGAACGTTTTGTACAAAATGCGGGTATTTTTCAACATGTTCGCACAGTACGTTGGCATGAAAACTCGGTGGATATCTTTGACGAAAAAGGATCAAAAGCAAGAGGTATTCAAGCTGTCTTACAACGCCTTAATCTTTCAATGGATCAAGCGATGGCATTTGGTGATGGTTTGAATGATCTAGAAATGTTGAGTAGTGTTGGCGTTGGGGTGGCAATGGGGAATGGCCATGACGAACTCAAAAAAGTCGCCAACTATGTTACAGACAGCGTAGCAGAACATGGTATTGCGAATTTTTTACATAAAGCAGGATTAACTAACGCTTAGTTAAGCTTTGGCTAAATAAAAACCCCATTATCTTCATAAATAATGGGGTTTTGTTTGGGAATATGTTTAAACGTTATCAATTTTACCCAATAAAGAACGTAAACGCTCTTGCCAATTGGCATGTTCATGTTTCAACTGATCATTTTCATGACGCAACGCATCATTAGCTTGTTGCATATCAGATTTTTGTTGCTCTAATTGTTGGATACTTTCATTTTTTTCTTCAATTTCCAATTGAAGTAACTGAATAGTTTCTACTGCCTGTTTAATTTTTTCTTCTAGTTGATCTAAAATTTCTAAAGACATAACCCTTCCTCATTATATGTCGGTAAATATAAGCCCTATTCTACCGCACTTTCGCCCGTGTTTTAAAGGATAAATTCATGGAAAATAAAAATTTTACTTTTCTTGAGCTTGATTGTAACGCAAGCGTTTTCTTAATGGTAGAATAACCAAAATTTTCATTCAACAAAGGACAACATCATGAACAGATCATTAGCGATTGAATTTTCAAGAGTGACCGAAGCTGCTGCATTAGCTAGCTTTGCTTGGTTAGGGCGAGGTAATAAAAATGCAGCCGATGAAGCCGCTGTCAGTGCCATGCGATTAATGCTAAACCTGATTGATATGAAAGGGGAAGTTGTCATTGGTGAAGGTGAAATTGATCAAGCTCCGATGTTATATCTCGGTGAAAAACTGGGTAAAGGTGGGGGCGAAGAAGTCAGCATCGCAGTTGATCCTATTGATGGTACTCGCATGACCGCAATGGGACAATCTAACGCACTGTCGGTTTTAGCCGCTGGGGGGAAAGATACTTTTTTACGTGCCCCTGACATGTATATGGAAAAATTAGTTGTTGGCCCACAAGCAAAAGGCATGATTGATTTAAATCTCTCATTAGAGCAGAACTTGCGCCGAGTGGCCTCAAAAATGGGTAAATTACTTTCTCAACTGAACGTAATGGTACTCTCCAAACCGCGCCACGACGATGTTATTGCCAAAATGCATGCATTAGGCGTACGCGTGTTTGCCATTCCAGATGGTGATGTTGCTGGTTCTGTATTATGCTGCCTCCCTGAAGGAGATATTGATTTATTATATGGCATTGGCGGAGCGCCGGAAGGGGTTGTTGCCGCTGCAGCAATTCGGGCATTAGGTGGCGAAATGCAAGCGCGCCTTATTCCTCGCCATCAAGTCAAAGGCGATACCGAAGAAAATCGTGCTATTGCCGAAGAAGAAATTCGTCGCTGTCAGGCATTAGGCGTTGAAGTAAATACGGTGTTGAAATTAGAGGATTTAGTCCGTGATGATAACCTCGTCTTCTCTGCAACAGGTATCACAACAGGCGATTTGCTAAAAGGTATTCAACGCAAAGGCAACCTCGCGACGACAGAGACCCTCGTGATTCGTGGACGTTCTCGAACAATTCGTCGAATTCTATCCACCCACTATTTAGATCGCAAAGATACTGAGTTATATCGTTTAATCGGCGCATAATCTTTCCCCTGCCAAACGCAGGGGAAACATCTTACCGTATTCCGAAAAACAAAGTGCGGTCATTTTTCATCTTATTTTAAGGCGCTTATTTAAGCGCCATAGACAACAATGTTATCGGATGCAGACATTGTAAATTGGTGGACATATCAATTTGCCATTTACAAGTCTCACATTCCGATACCACATAATCAAAGCCACCTTCGTTAATGTGATCGAACAAATTTTTACCAATTGCCTGTGATACATCATAATTTTCTGCTTTGAAGCCATATGTCCCCGCAATGCCACAACACTGGGACGGCAACATCACAATTTCTAAACCGGGAATATGGCGTAATACATCTAAGGTATACGGCGCCCAACCGGCTTTATCCACATGACATGCCGTATGATAGGCAACCCGTAACGGCATTTCACGCAACGGCAACCGACGTCCCTGTTGGAACAATTGATACAAGTAACGGGTCACAATATTCACATTATCACGAATCTGACTGTTATCCATTCCTAAAACATGATGATATTCATCACGCAAATTCATCGTACAACTTGATGATGTCCCAACAACATCTAATTCACGTTGATGAATCGTGTATTCCAATTGTCGAATATTAAATTCAGCTTGAGATTTCGCCCGCTCAGGAAAACCATTAACCGTTAATGGCAGCCCACAGCATTTCTCTTTCTCCAACAACATAACACCGATATCCATCGCATTAAACACATCAATTAACTCCTTGCCTAATTGAGGATTGTTATAATTCACATAACAACCGTGATAATAAGCAATTTTTTCATGATAGAGCGATTGACGTGCCAACTGATGTTTTTTATACCAATGGCGAAACGAACCAAAAGAATATTTTGGCAAGGTACGATGCCGGCTCACATTCAAGGTTTTTTCCAATAGAAAACGTGTCGCTTTCAACCCAGTGATTTTATTGACAATTGGTGCAAATGGGCTATTTATCTTGCCCATAATATCCGTATTACTCAATACCGCATCACGTAATTTATGCATAAGTGGTTTATTTTGACGATCTAAATGCTTATTACGCGCTCTCACAATAATATCACCGATTTTTACATCAGATGGGCAAGCGACTTCACAACGTTTACAATTAGTGCAATACTTCAATGCCTCATCATACAAATCAGCACTTTTCAAACGCAAACGTTCACCATCTGGTCCTGACTGCTTTGGTCCAGGGTAAAAAGGATTTTGACGAGAAACCGGACAAACTGCTGTACAAGCCGTACATTTGATACAACTTTCAAAACTTTCATCAACATATTGATGTGCGATATTTGGCCCACCGCCTTGTTTGGCTTGCTCAATGAGCTGATTAATATTCATCTCCACCTCCGATTTGTTCTGCCGCCCACAATGCAGTCACAACCGCCACTCCCGATCCACAACCTAACTCAATACCATTATAGCCACCAATGACATTACCTGCGGCAAACAAATTTTGTAAAAATTGACCGCTCTTTTGCACTTGACAATGGGAATTGATAATCACACCCGCTGATTGATAAGGTTGTGGTTGACTAAAACGAGCATGGGTCCAACTCAAACGCTTATCCGCAGCAAAATCCGCCATTTCCAAAATATCTGCACCAAACACAGGCTCATAAATGCGATCAAATTCAGCAACTAACCCATTACTAAAAAAACTCCCAGAGGCCAAAACAAAATGTTGAGCACTAATTGCAATATCCTGATGAATTTCCGTATAAATTTTTACCACTCTATTCCCATCTAACTCTGCTCGCAAAGCACGATCACCGTTCATCATTAAACCACCCGATTTCTCAAAACGATAACGTAATTGTTTATGCTGGCGAATCCCCAATAACGACGGAGGCAAAGTCGGTAATTCAAATAGTGCCAAACCTGTCGCCTCGCGCAATTGAGTGAAAAAAACTTGCGTATCTAAACCAAAACAAGCAGGTAAAAAAACGGCGCTTGCCCCTTTTGCCGCTTCCTTAATCTCATTGACCAAATTATGAAACGATAATTTATGCTCCAACAGCTGTGCAATATTCACACTACGAAACTCTCGTGCGGCTTGACGTAATTGATCTAATTCCGGAATATTCAAATATCCTGTACTCACCTCACAATGGGCAAACGGCGCCTGTTGCAATAAATTATCCGCCAACATTTGTGGCTGAAAATCATGGTAGCCTTCAATGCCTAATATTGCGATACGATCATGCGCAAACGCCTCACCCTCCAACACTGTCGGTACACTATTCGGTGACAACCAGGAGGCACGCAGCCCGCCTAAAGGAGTAACACGATAATGATTTTGAGCAAGGGTCCCTAATAAGTCTAAATTTAATGACTGCGCTAATTGCTCAAATTCTCGCGCTTTTGCCAACACAACCTCCTGACCCAACACGCTATAAGGATGTTGGGGCGCTTGTTCGACCAATTGAGCAAAAGTGCGGTCAATATTTTGTACATTTTTACCATCAGGCAAACGGCTCAATAGATCTAACGAGCCTGATGAAAAATCAATCGCAGCTTGCCCATTATTAATAATGGCGCAACGCTGTCCTTTTTCCTGTAATTTAATGCCGCACACTAAACCCGCTAAACCACCACCAATAATCACCGTATCAAAATTCATTGCTATCCGTCCCCTGCTGCGCTTGGCTGCCAAGCGGTTGCACATCATTTAAACCTAATAAACTATAATAAATCCAACTGGTAAATTCCGCTTCACGCATAGCATCTCCCCAAGCAATCGGTTCAATACCACGCCAACGCTCTTCCATAAAAGCCGCTAGCTGGGTAGTGGATTGACGTGGCGTTGCCACCTTAAAACGAGACATCAAACCAGCCGCACGACAAGCACAAAGCTCAGCCTGACAAGTCCCCATACCCACGCGAGTACGACGGCGCAAATCCACTAAATTATTCACATTTAACTCATCCACCGCATAACGGACTTCCCCCGCAGTCACCGCTTCACATTCGCACACTAAACTACGATCTAAACGCTCGGTTTCGAGCAAACGACTCGCACGTGAACCATGCCGATAAACGGCGGAAATTCGAATTGGAGCAGGCAAGGAAACGACTTTACGATGCGTATCTTCAACACTTTCATTAGAACCTGGCAGCGGACGATGTGCCGTAGAACAAGTACTATTATGGTTTAATTTTTCACAGACCAAATCTGTCGCCCATTCAGCCATCAAACGATAAGTCATAAGCTTACCACCCGTAATCGTAATAAAACCATCTAAGCCATCGCGTTTAGCATGATCTAACAATACAATACCGCGACTCACATTCCGTCCCGACGGATCATTATCCGCAGCCACTAACGGGCGCACACCGGCATAAGCGCGTAACACTCGCGTTTGACGCAAACTTGGTGCTAATTTCTCCCCTTCACGGAATAAAATATCCACCTCTTCCGGCGTGACCTCCATATTATCAATTTGATCATAAGGAATACGGCTTGAAGTTGTACCGATTACACAAATAGTATCACCCGGCACTAAAATATCCGCATCAGCTGGTTTACGACAACGGTTAATCACCAAATTATTAATACGGTGCCCCATAATCAACAACGCACCTTTAGCAGGGAACATCTTAATACTTAAATCACCGTACTCCGCAATCCCCTGCCCCCAAATCCCACCAGCATTCACAACCACTGGGGCAAAAAATTCTCGGTGCATTTTGTATTTATGATCATAGGCTTTTACACCAATCACCCGCGCCCCTTCGCGAATAAGACCAACTACCTCACAATATGTAAAAATTTGTGTACCATTTTCTTTGGCATCAAGCATATTCGCAGAGGTTAAACGGAATGGATCAACAGTCCCATCCGGCACAACCACCGCACCAATTAAATTCGGATTAACAGAAGGTTCCAAACGCTTAGCCAACGCAGGCTCAATAGCAACGGCCTCAATACCCGATTCAGAGCAAGCTTCAAGAAAGGTTTTCTGATACTGAATATCATCTTCAGGCAAAGTAATAAATAAACCTTTAGAGTCTTCAATACAATGACGAGCAATACGCTTGAGAATCATATTTTCCTCAATACATTCTCGCGCCGACTCACGATCATTCACCGCATAACGCGCCCCGCTGTGCAATAACCCATGATTACGGCCTGTAGCCCCCGTAGCAATATCACGTCGCTCCAACAAAACACAACGCAACCCACGTAGCGCACAATCTCGAGCCACACCAGCCCCAGTTGCACCACCACCAATAATAATGACATCTGTTTCCACTCTGCCATTCATCTGAAAGTCAGTTGCCAATCGCATAATGCTTCCCCACAAAATTCGATTACGAAATAAATAAGCATATTTTACCTTAAAAAAAACATTTTGTGAGCGAAAAAGAACAAATTTGCTAATGAGATCACATAATAATCATTCTATGACATGGCTACTAAATAAAATAAAGTTTGTGATGAAAGTCACAAATTAGATATAAATGACTTGAAATAATTTTCCCACCCTCATTAAATATAAAAGGCTACCTCGAGTTAGCAAGTAATATCAATGAGGTTTATATAAAAATCATCTCACAAACAATCAATTGGAATAGGAGTCATCATGTTAAAAATAAACTTACCTCCAGCAAAAACAGTTATAGACGTGCAAACCAATGAAATTCTATTAGTTACCAATGCTGATTTACGGGAAAGTGCAAATATCACCTGCTGGCCTGTCCAAGAAAAATTTGAACAAAAACTGCAAGAGGTATTACATGCTTTAGGATATAAATTAACGCGAGCACACGCTTTTTCAGAAGCAAGAAAACATGGTTTTATAAGTAGCCAACGTGAAGGAAGTGATCTCTTTGCCAAAATTCCCTCTAACGCTCCAATTATTGTTTTATTAACCGCTTGGCAATATTCTCACCATATTGCTCCCTCATTAGTTCACCATAAAGGACCTATTTTATTATTAGCCAATTTTGATGGAACCTGGCCCGGTTTAGTTGGCATGCTATGTATGGCGGGATCCTTAACTAGTTTAGGGGTGAAATATTCTCGTCTGTGGTCAGAAAATTTTGATGATGCATTTTTTCTGTCAAAATTAAAAACATGGCTACAAGAAGGAGAAATTCAATATCCATTGGATTATTTACATAATATCCCTCAAAACCATGCTGTTTTACATACTAAGGCAGGGAAAGTCGGCGTTCAAGTAGGAAATTACATTTTAAAAAATAAAGAAATCATGGGGTTATTTGACACCTTTTGCATGGGAATGATTAATGGTGTCTTTCCTCTACGCGCACTCGCTAACATTGGTATTCCTCTTGAATCCCTTTCGCAATCTGCATTGCTTGTTGAAATGGCCAAAGTCCCTCAACAATTACGAGAACAATGCCTAGCATGGTATGAGCATCAAGGAATGACATTTCATTTTGGCAACGATGCCAAAATCCATTTAACTCGAGAACAAGTGCTTGAACAATGCGCAATGATGATAGCAATGGCACGTTTTGTAAAACGATTTGGCTTAACAGCTGTCGGCGTCCAATACCAACAAGGCCTTAAAGATAGTTGTGCGGCTTCTGATTTCGCGGAAGGGGCTATAGGTTCAACATTACGCTTTCCTATACCGGACGAGAATGGTGATATTATTTGTGCGGATCAACCCATCCCATGTATTAATGAAGTCGACATGGGCTCAGCCATTCCTCAAATTATGCTATATCGATTATTAAGTGCCTTAGGATTACCCGCTGAGACTACATTACATGATGTTCGTTGGGGAAGTGAATATAATGGAACATTTTATTGGGATTTTGAAATTTCTGGAGCCGTTCCATTTGAACATTTAAAAGGCGGAATAAAGGGTGCTACGGGCTATAGACAACCAGCTATGTATTTCCCTAACGGAGGTTCAACTATTGCAGGGCAAGGAAAAGCCGGGAGATTTATTTGGGCCCGAGCGCACTACCAAAATAATGAGGTGATTATGCATATCGGCACCGGTCAAGCAGTTGAATTACCTAAAGAAGAGTTCGAGCGTAGACATAATGCAACAAATATTGAATGGCCATTACTAAACTGCACCTTAGATGGTGTTAATCGTGATGATCTCATGAGCGGTCATCAAAGTAATCACATCAGTATAGCTTACGTTGATGAAGATAAATTATCTGATGTGATGAAAGCTTTCGTATCACAAGCACTCACTCAAGGTATCCACGTCAAAGTAGCTGGCAATGCTATTGATTTATTAAATGAATATGAGGGATAACAGATGGAACAAGATAAATATATTGGTATTTGGCCCGTTATGCTTACACCGTTTGATCATAATGGAAAAATCGACTGGCTATCTCTAGAACGTCTCATAAACTGGTATATCGCCTCAGGAGTACATGGATTATTCGCAGCTTGCCAGTCTAGCGAAATGTTTTTCTTAACTGATCAGGAAAAACAGGCACTCATCAAATTTGTATTAGATGTCACAGACAAACGCATTCCTATTGTTGCTTCTGGCCATACGGCTGATGACTTAAACCATCAAATAGAGCAATTACAAGCCGTCGCAGACTTAGGCGTAGATGCTGTAATTCTGATTAGCAACCGCTTAGCTGCAGAATCCGAAAGCGACGAAGTCTTCTTACAACGATTAAATACAATAGTCGATAATATGCCGACAGCAATCGATCTCGGTATCTATGAATGTCCATATCCATATAAACGTCTGCTTTCTAAGGAAATTATTCAATATTGTATTACAACAAACCAATTTACATTTATTAAAGATACTTGTTGCAATTTAGACATCATAAAAGAGCGGTTAAATTTAACAAAAAATTCTCGCCTAAACCTTGCTAACGCAAATAGTCAAACATTCTTTGACTCTTTGAAGCTAGGCTGCAAAGCATATAGCGGAGTAATGGCTAATTTTCATCCTGAACTCTATGTCTGGCTATATAAAAATATTCAGCACTCACCTGAAAAAGCGAAATTATTATCACAATATCTCTCTATTTCTGCATTAATAGAAAATTTAGATTACCCTGTTTGCGCAAAATATTTTCAATACAAAATAGGTAATTTTAATTCTATTTTTTGCCGTTCAAGAAATAGTCAGCTCTTTCACAATACCTTTTTTCCAGCTGCGGTTGATGACATGATCGAATTAGGCGCAAACATTCAATCATGGTTAGAAATTTAATAGGACAATCATATGACATTTGCAATATATCAAAAAGAGTTTGTATTAGACCAACAGCATAACTTGTTTCAACACTGTCATGCCTCAACAATTCTGGCTATTCCCAATTCTTCTGATTTATTAGTCGCGTTCTTTGCTGGCGAAAAAGAAGGAGCTGGCGATACTGCTATTTGGATTGTTTCTCAACACAACGGCGTTTGGGAAATGCCACGTAGAATAATTGCACAAAGTGATATGCCACACTGGAATCCCGTTTTACATCAAGATAGTCAGACCGGCCATATTTTATTATTTTATAAAGTAGGGACAGATGTCCATTCTTGGATAACAAAATTTGTGATTTCAAAAGATCAAGGGAAAACATGGAGCCTCCCTCAAACGCTGGTGGAATCCGATAATACTCCTCGTGGCCCCGTAAAAAATAAATTAATTGTTACCCAAGATGGCGCTTGGATCGCACCAGGTTCCATTGAAAACGAGCTATATTGGGATGCTTTCGTTGATATTTCTTATGATCAAGGAAAACACTGGATGAAATACCCTATCCCATTAACGCATATCGACCCAAATGAATCTATACACACTGAGCTATGGAGCGGATTAAAAGAAAATACATTATGGGAAAATGACATTTCAAAAATTGCAAAATGGGATGGCGTTATTCAACCAACGTTATGGGAGTCTAAAAAAGATCATATTCATGCTTTGATGAGAAGTACTAGAGGAAAAATTTATCGTAGTGACTCTCATGATAATGGTAAAACTTGGTGTCATAGCTATCCCACCAACTTACCAAATAATAACAGTGGAATTGATGTAGTCAAACTGCCTAATGGCCATTTAGTTCTAGCATACAACCCAATAACTGCCAATTGGGGAATCCGTTATCCCATTGCTATTTCCGTATCAAAGGATAATGGAATCACATGGTCAGAACCTTTGGCAATTGAGGAAAAACAAGGAGAATTTTCTTATCCAGCTATTAATTATGCACAAGGCGCTATTCATCTCACTTATACTTGGAATAGAAAAAATATTGTCTATCAAAAAATTATTTACCAAAACCATTCACTAAACTAAAGGAGACTTCTTTATGAAAAAATATATTTTAACTGCATTAACCTCGATTTTTGCAGTCGGAATCATAAATAATGCTCAAGCCAATCCTCAATTGACTTACCCAACTAAAAATATTGAGGTAATCATTCCTAAAAATCCGGGTGGCGGCACAGACACATCGGCAAGAACAGTTATTGAATTTGCAAAAAATAAAATGCCAGATGGCAAAATTTTTATCCCAGTCAATAAACCTGCTGGTAATGGAATTACTGGGCTAATAGAGGTTGCTAAAGCCAAACCTGACGGTTACAAATTAGTAATGACTACTGTCGAATTAGCCATGTTTCCACATCAAGGCAAATCTCCCGTTACTTACAAAGATTTTACGCCGATTATAACTACTATTGCAGATCCTGTATCTTTAGTAGTTAATGCCAATTCACCTTATCAAACTTTACAAGAGTTTGTCGATGATGCGAAAGCCAAACAGGGCAAATTAAAAATGGGCAATTCAGGAATGGGGGCAATTTATCATTTAGCTGCGGTTCACTTAGAAAAGCAACTAGGCATTAAATTTAATCATATTCCGTATAATGAAGGGACTGGCCCTGCTATTGCTGCATTAGTTGGTGGTCACTTAGATGCGGTTCTCACAACGCCAGGTTCAGTAAAATCACAAGTTGATGCCGGTATTTTAAAAATACTCGGTGTAATGGATGAAAAACGTTTCGAATTATTTCCAACGGTCCCAACATTCAAAGAATCACTTGATTTAAATGAAGATATTAAAATTAGAGCCTGGGCGGTATTAGCCACTACTGCTAATGTACCTAATGACATTAAATCTCAGCTTGTCAGTTCATTTTCAGATATTATTCAAAACCCTGACTATCAAGCTGCATTAAAGAAACAAGGAATTATGCCTGTCGTCATTACAGGAGAAGAAGCATATAAAATGATGAAAGAAGATGATGAGATGTATAGCAAATTAATTAAAGACATTATGAAAAAATAAAGCAAAAGACCAGCTATAGCACAATATAGTTGGTCATTTTTTATAAATTACGGAGGTTATACATGGTAAAAAATAATATTTTTATCGGTTTTTTATCTGTTCTATTTGGCATACTCATACTCTACTTCTCCCAAAATATGAATATGTTCGATGAATACAATATTCCCGGAGAGAGATTTTGGCCATTTTGTTTGGCTATACTTTTTATTTTCTTAGGAATATGCCAATGGATTGAAACTATTATTCACCGCCATAAGAAACATAGTATTAACCTCACTTCTCCCGCAGTCAAGCGAGCTTATGTTCTATTTCTTATCATGATATTTTATGGTATAGGTTTAATCTATATTGGCTTCATTGTTTCCTCCTTACTCTTAATTCCCATTATTATGAAAATGATGGGAGAGAAAAAACCATATACATTTATTCTCGCAGCCTTCGGAATAGTCTTCTGTATTTATCTATTTTTTGAAGTCATTTTTAATTCACCACTGCCATCAGCATTATTATTTGAATAGTTGAGGAAAATATTATGGATTTTCTGGATTCATTATTAATCGTTTTTAACTTAAAAACATTGGGAATTATTTCTCTTGGTGTTTTCGCAGGTATTATCATCGGTGCATTACCTGGATTAACTGTTAACATGGGCATTGCTCTACTGTTACCTCTAACTTATTCATTCCAAGGTATAGAAGGTATTTTATTATTACTTGCCGTTTATTGTGGCGCAGTATACGGAGGTTCCATTACAGCTATTTTAATTAGCACACCAGGCACGCCCGCCTCCGCCGCAACCGTATTAGATGGCTATCCTATGGCAAAAAAAGGAGAAGCCGGGCGCGCGCTAGGTTTATCTACATTAGCTTCAGCATTTGGCGGAATATTTAGTACATTTGCACTTATCATTATTGCCCCTCAACTCGCTAAAATCGCAACTGGTTTTTCTGCCCCTGAATATTTTGCCCTTGCAGTATTTGGTATCAGCATTATTACTAGCGTATCTTCTCAATCTATTATTAAAGGCTTAATAGGCGGAGCATTAGGACTATTTATTGCAACAATTGGACTTGATCCAATGACAAGTAATATGCGCTTCACCTTTGACTCTATTTATCTAATGGGCGGAATTTCATTTATCCCTATCCTTGTTGGGCTTTTTGCTTTTTCTCAAGGATTAATTAGCTTTGAAGAAGATTACAGAGAAAGACATGCTAAATTTGCCACCAAAACACCTTCGGCTAAAATTCAAAAAGTACTCCCGTCATGGAAAGATATTAAACGAGTATTACCAACCTACCTGCGTTCTTCCAGTATTGGTACATTGATCGGAGCAGTGCCAGGCACAGGAGGTGATATTGCCTCTTTTATTTCATACAACGAAGCAAAACGCTGGTCAAAGCATCCTGAAGAATTTGGTCATGGTTCACCCGAAGGCGTTTCAGCCCCAGAAGCAGGGGCTAATGCGGTTACTGGTGGCACGATGGTCCCTTTAATGACATTAGGAATTCCAGGTGATGGCGCAACTGCGATTATTATGGGTGCCTTTATGGTTCAAGGATTAGCCTTAGGACCACAATTATTTACCAACAATCCTACCGAAGTTAACAGTATATTTCTTGGATTAATGACAGCAAATATCTGCCTAGCTATTTTAGGGTTTATTTGTATGAAATTTTTTGTTCGGGTTATGGATATTCCAAGAAAAATTCTAGTACCGATTATTCTCATTTTATGCTCAATCGGCTCTTATTCCGTGAATCATAACTTTATTGATGTATTTATCATGATGATAGCTGGTATTTTAGCTTATATAATGATTAAGCTTAATTTTTCTATGTCTCCAATCATCATTGGCATGATACTTGGACCAATGGCTGAATCTAATTTCCGAAGAGCACTAACAATGTCCGAAGGCGACCCAACAATTTTCTTGACAAGACCAATAAGTGTAGTATTTTTAGTTATCTCATTAATTACACTACTGCTTCCAATTATTGGACCAATATTAAAAAAATGGTGGAAGAAAGCGAAGCATTAAATGATAAAGGCTCTGACAAAGAGCCTTAAACTTCGAAACATAATGGCACACAGCGCGGAACAAATTGCAAAAAATTTAAATTTATCCATTACAACAGTCCGTTTAGTATTAAATGGTAAAGCTGATAAATACCGTATTAGTCCAAAAACTCAAGAGCGTATTCACAAATATGTGGAGGTGCATGGTTACTCTGTTAATAGAATAGCCCAAAGCCTAAAAATAAATAAAACCCACCAATTTGCGCTTGTTATTCCACGCTTAACTAACTTCTTTTTCTCTAATTTAGCTGAGCAGCTTGAATCTCGTTGTCACCAATCCGGCTATCAACTCATGATTTGTTGCACCTATAATAATACCGAACATGAGAAAAAACTTATAAAATCACTGGAAGAACACAGTGTTGACGGTATTTTTATTGTCTCTGCAACTGAAGATTGCCAGCGACATGCTATCAAATACTGTTCTAAACCAATTGTATTTTTAGATAGAAATTTTGCTATAGATAACGCCTCTTATGTCGTGAGTAATAACTATCAATCCAGCTATTATTTAACAACAACAATGCGCAGTATGATTTCTGAACCTATTTACTTTTTTGCTGGAGACCGCTTATTACCGACCATAAAAGAACGATTACAAGGGTATAGTGATGCAATACAAGATTATCAAACAGATATCTATATCCACTATTCTGCACATAATACCGTTATGGATGGAAAATTGATGATGGAAAAATATATTGCGCACCATAAAAACTATCCCCACAATTTTATCGCATCCTCTTTGCCTATTTTAGATGGACTTTTAAGTGTGGTACATCAATATTATGGCAAAATCCCACAAGATATTAATATAGGCACTTTTGATGAGTCCTTATCACTAGACTTTCTACCAAATAATGTTTGGTCAATTAAACAAAATGATTCCCAACTTGCTTTAAACGCATTTCAATTAATGTTAGATAAAATTCAAAATAATGATATCCAAAAGACCATCATTGTAGAGTCTCATTTAGTAAAACGCACCACAAAACTATAGAATATAAATTAACCAAGTTCAAAATACAGCATTATCAGAAAATTAAACGGTTAAAACATGAATATTACTATCTAATAAAACTTGCTGAGTTGCTGTAGGAATTTTCTTATCCGTAATAAATAAATCAATCTGTTCCATTGCCAAAACTAAATTAAACCCATTGCGATTAAATTTAGTAGAATCCACCACTGCCACCACTTTTGCAGAAGCTTCAGCCATCACCGAACTCACATGATACCCTTCATTAAAGGTTGTAATACCAGCATTGAGATCCACGCCATCAGCGCCCACAAACATGATATCCGCTTTAATGCCTTGCAAGGTGTTTTCGGTAATGGAACCGTGCATTGAGCGGGTCTTGTGGCGCACATAGCCACCGCAAATGACAAGAGTAATGTCTGGGGAATCAGAGAGAATATAAGCTGCCGGCAAGTTATTGGTGATCACGGTGATGTTTTTGATTTTCAGCAACTCATAAGCAATCATCATTGTGGTACTACCGCTGTCTAAAATTACGGTATCCCCTTCTTTGATCATAGCCGCTGCTTTCTCCGCAATACGCTGTTTAGGATCTGCCGATAAAGTATATCGTTCTTCCAACTCTTTTTCTGTTTGCTCTTCCGTTTCCTTGCCTATTTCAGGTAAAGATTGGAAAGTGCCCGCTCCACCGTGGAAGCGGGTTAGGCGGCGTTGCTCCTCTAACACCCGCAAATCCGTGCGAATGGTGACTTCTGAAGTGTCAAAACGTTTTGCCAAATCAGCAACCAATACTGTACCCTTTTGTTTTAATAGTTCAATAATGTGATTTCGTCTTTCAAAGGTGTTCATTTTCATTCCTTTTATCACCGCCGCCCTATTTCATATCATTTTATTTGCTTGCGGTTAATGTGCTTTTAGCACAATCTTACCATTCATTGATTTTCCTTCAAGTTTTTTTACAGCTTGGACATAACCATCAAATTCATCCACTGAAGCAATTAATGGCGGAATATTAATTTTACCGGTATTAATCAACTCCATTGCGAGTGTCCATTCACCTCCCGGCCAAGGTTTGGAATAATTCATCCAAGAGCCTAAAATGGCCAATTCTTTACGTAGAATTAGTCCGAACACTGTTTGATTAAGCGTAAGGTCGTGATGCAATGTCCCCACTAACGCCACCTGTGAGCGAGGCCCGGCAATTTCAATGGACAAACTAACTGTTTGCGGTACACCTGCGGTTTCCAATACCAGTTGTTCGAAACGCAGATCATTTAGTTGCTCAGCAATTTCCGCAGCTGACTGCCGACCAGAATTGAATACAAAATCTGCCCCCAAAGTTTTGGCAAGGGCTAATTTCTCTTCATTAATGTCAATCACGCTAACCGTTTTTGCCCCTAAGCCTTTTGCCGCTTGAGCAGCCAATAAACCGATAGTACCAGCACCAATGACGATCACATTTTTATTTTCGCAACCGTTGGCAAGATAGATAGCGTGTAAGCCTACCGTGATGGGTTCAATAAACGCGCTGTACAAGGGATCGGAAGTGCGGTCAATTTTGACCAAGTTTTTTTGATTTACACAAATATATTCCGCATTACCACCGGCTCGTCTTGAGCCCACAAAGGTGTAATTTTTACATAGCGAATAGAATCCCTTTTCGCATTCGGGACAATGAAAACAAGGCAATAAGGGCGCACAGACTACAAGATCATTAATTTCTAAATTTTGCACCGCACTTCCTTTACCAACTATTACACCGCTAAATTCATGACCAAGAATAATCGGATAATTATGCGCACCGTTGTGGAAAATACGCGGAATGTCTGAGCCACAGACGCCGGAATATAACACTTTCACCAATACATCTTCACTCTCTATAATTGCTGGTGTTTCCACCTCTCTTACAACAGGATTATTGTTTGATTCGATAACAACCGCTTTCATTTTATCTCTCCAAATATTTTCATACCTAGGGCAAATGCCCTAGGTGATTATTTTTATGTTTAAGCATTTTCCGACACTTGTTTGGCGTAGGCTCTGGCTCTCGCCCAAGTGAGATAGACACCTAAGGCATACACTGCGCCGATCACAGATAAGCCCATTACATTTTCCAAAGTAAGTAACTGTACCAGTAAATAGGTAATCGGTGCGCCACCTTGATCCATCGCTCCAACCATTTCACCGGCTTTTAATGTGCCAGCGTTGGCAGCAAGTTGTGTAACGAGCGGAATAGTTTGCGTAGCAATCCACAAGGTGATGGACATAATAATGCTGCCGGAAATTAAGGTCCTGAACAAATTACCTTGATGAACCGCTACCGCCATTGCCACAAAGAAGCCAATCGTAGCAAGGTCGCCGAAAGGTAAAATCTGATTGGTCGGCAAGACTACCGCAATTAAAATTGTCACCGGAATAAAGATCAGGCTTGCCGAAACCACTGCTGTTTGACCGAGTAATAACGCCGGATCCAAGCCGATTAAAAAATCCTGACCGCCAAATTTCGCCTGTAATTTTTTACGGGCTTGTTTGGCGATTGGTGTTAAGCCGTCCATAATCGGTTTAATCACACGCGGCATTAATAGCATGACAGCTGCGGTTTTCACGCCTAGTTGAAGGACATCTTTTACTTCATAACCGGCCAACAAACCAATTATAATCCCCATAACAAAACCGACTGTTACCGGCTCACCCAACGCACCAAAGCGTTTTTGTAAGTCATCGGCAGAAAAGTGAATTTTATTTAAACCGGGAATTTTTTCGATCACCGTATCGACCAACACAGCAACAGGGCCAAGATAAGCCGAAGTACCATGCGGAATAGCAATACCATCTAATTCAAAGAAATTTTTAGTATCTTTAGCAAACCAATCACCTAATTTATAAGCAAAGGCCGCATGTACCACCACACCTAAAATACCCAACCAATACGAACCGGTGGCAATATGCACCAAAGCACCGGTAAACGTCATATGCCAGATGTTCCAAATATCCACGTTCACAACACGGGTCATTTTTAACACTAACATCAATACGTTAACCGCAATGGCAATAGGAATGGCAATTAACGCAATTTGTGATGCCCACGTGATTGGAGCCGCTCCCGGCCAACCGAGATCGACTACATGCAGATTAATATCAAAAGTGTGAGCCATCGCCTTAGCCGCAGGTCCGATAGAATCCAACATCAACCCAATCACTAAACCAATACCCACAAAACCAATCCCAATTTGCAAACCCGCTTTGAAGGATTCACCGAATTTCATTCCCAACAATAAAGAGAAAATGATGATAATAATCGGCAACATGACTGCTGGGCCGAGATCTAAAATATATTGCATTACTTGTGCAAACATAGTCTTACCCTCTTAAAATAGTTAATATTTTTTCTTTCAACTCATCAATACCTACGCCAGACACAAACGGCATGCCATGCACAATGGGTATCTCACCATAAGTTTGGCTGATTTTGGCGGTAGCACAAATGAGGTCTGCATCATCAATATAACTTTCAATTTCACTAATACGACATTGCACCAATTCCAACGAAATGTTGTTTTCAGCACATAATTCTTTGATTTCTTCTGCTGCTAAAGTAGAAGTTGCAACAGCACCGCCACAGGCTACAATGACTTTCTTTTTCATAATTCACACTCCGTTTAGTTGAAATTCAGATGTTGGTTAATTAATGCGGGCAGTTCGTCCTCACCGACGGCCAGTAAATTTTCAATAAATTCATTATCTTGTAATGTTCCGAACAGCGTTCGCAACAGGTTGAGTTGTTGTTGCGGATCAGTCACTACTAAGGCGATAACCAAATCTACCGCAATTTGCCCATCTTCATCGGCACGGTTAAAACGCACTTTATCCGTAGGCCGAATAAAATAAATTGCGGGTTTGTTTGCGTATTCCGCCTCACAATGAGGAATAGCCACCGCATAATGCTCTAAAGCAATCCCGGTGGGGAAATTTTCCTCCCGTTCAAACACCGCCTGACGATAGCCTTCTTTCACAATGCCTTTGGCCGTCAGTTCATCCGCTAAAAAATTCAGCACCTGTTCAAAACTATCGAAATGAATGTCAGTTTTAATTAAGATTTCAGTTTGCATTTTTTCCTCCATTGCAACCGTATGCATAATCCGCCAACACTTGCTGAATCTTATCTAAAATCAATGCATTAGCTGAAGACTTAATTGTACCTTGCAACACTTTTTGGCATTGTTCCGGAAGGTATTGACTAAGCAAGCCGAGAGGAATATCTACTTTGGCTAAATTTTCAGTTAATTTTTCCACCGCACTTTGAATACGCGGATGCGGCCAATAGTAACGAATACGATCAGACAGGCTAAAATGTAAATCCACCATAGCTTTGGAATGCTGCGGTGAATAATATTTCTGCCAGTATTTCGGTTCATCTTGCATGACTTGGTCGATCACATTGAGTAAATAGCTACGATTTTCCGGTGCAATCAGCACATCCTCAATATTTGCTAAAGCAAACAAGGCTTCGCGTAAAGCAAATGTCAACGCCGGCCCCACTTTCAAAATAGCGAAGTGATCTTTCACCAAATTGCGATAGCATTCACGAGTTTGGTAATCCGTAGAATGCGCTTCAAAAATATAAGGTGTATTTTCGATGAAATTAACAATATCTTTCGCTAATTCTGGTTGATATAAAATCACGTTAGAATGATCAAATTCCACACCCGGTTGTACCACCACCCCTACGACACGCTTGAACGCTTCGTTCAATCCTAAATCCGCAAAGGCTTGACGGTGTGTCTCTATGGTTTCTTTAACACTATCTAAAGTAGTGACATTCACAGTTTGAATGGTATGCATTTCACCGCCCGGTACTGGTACTTCTGTACCGACAATGTAGCTCACTTTTTCCCGCTGTGCCGGTGTTAATACATTTTCTACTGCTTGACACAAAAGTGCGGCACGTTCTGCCACAGTTTTGGGCGCGAGGGGAATGGGATCATCGGCACAAGACATTGAGGCATCTAAATGAATTTTGGTAAAACCGGCTTTTGCATATTCCGCCACCAACACTTTGGATTTTTCCATTGCTTCGGCTGCCGACTCATTTTGCCAACAATTAGGGCCCAGGTGATCCCCACCTAAAATTAATCGTTCCGCCGGAAAACCGACTCGTTTGGCTATGTTTAACACAAAATCACTAAAATCAGCTGGCTGCATACCGGTATAACCGCCGAATTGATTTACCTGATTTGAAGTGGCCTCAATTAATACTCGATTATTAGTATGTAAATCAAAACGCAACGCGGCTTCAATCACTAAAGGATGGGCGGAACACACAGAACAAATGCCGATATCACTACCTGATTTATGTAAATTAACGATGCTTTTCATTACGTCGCTCCTAGAATTTAATCGGGGTTGCAGTGGCTTTTAATACCGCATTCAGTTCAGTGATATTTTTCACCCCTTCAGTTTGCAACCATTGACTTGCGGCTTGTTCGCCCTGAGCCTTAAATTGTTCGGCAGCGCCTGCCCAAGTAGCACGGCCACACAACACACCGTTAAAGCGAGAACCGGCTTGCTTAGCAAATCGTAACGTATCTTGAAACAATGTTGGCGTGACACCTGCACTTAAAAAGATAAATGGTAAATCCGTCGCTTCACTTTGTTGTTTAAAATATTCTGCAGCCTGTTGACCAGTATGTACTATTTCCGAACCATAGCCTTCCACAAAATTCATATCCACCGGCACTTCCACTTTCAACACATCAACGGAAAAACGTGGAGCGGAATATTGCTTCATTGCCTCAATCACTTTATGTGGTTTCAAACTTGCGAACTCTTTCTTATTCGAAACTTTCGCATCATAGGTGAGAATTTCTAAAAAGAAAGGCAACCCTTGTGCATTACATTCAGCGCCTACCCGTTCCACAAAGGCTTTTTTCACATCATTGACGGCATCGCTTTCGTCCACATCCACATACAGCAACAATTTCACTGCATCTGCCCCTTTTTCTTTTAAACGTAATACGGATACCTCATCAATCAAATCTGGATAACGACCCGGCACATTTTTATCATAGCCAGTTTTTTCATAGGCCATAATCAAACCGCAATGCCTATCTTTCTGACTAGCGGCAGCCCAACCGTATTCAGGATCTAACAGAATTGATGAAGCATAAGATGTTAAGTTTAGCGATACTAAAGATTTAAATAATTCCGCTTGGCTTGCCGGAATATCATCACCTAACATACGACGTAACGCCCCACGCTGATCAATGGCAAGAGCCCCGATAATGCCCTGTTGATCACAGAGTTTTTGCAGTTTTTGTTGTTTTAAGGTGTACATTTATGTTTCCTCACTAAATAAAAACAAACTTTCGATATATTTCGAATCAATAATACACACAAAAATAAAAAATAAAACAAAAACAATCGAAATTTAAGATATAGATCACAAAACAATGAAAGAAATCAAAAGAAAAAGAAATGAAGAATGATTTATTAGTCCCGACAGTTTACGATAAACCTTTCTCAGTGGTACAATAGCCCATATTTTTTACAAGAAACATATGAAGAGTTCACGATCCATGCTAAAAAAAGTCTCTCTAATATTAACCGCACTTTGCTTATCCGCCTGCTCTATGTCGTCTTACATTCCGTTTGTTAGCAAAGAAAATGCGGTGATTGATTTAGATAAGAGCGCTATTGATCAAAAATCTTATGCGGTGGCTTATGAGGCGACAATTCAAACTTATACTGATCGCGTAAATAAAGATTATGATGTTAATTCATTCACTAGCGGTGTGAATGATTGGTTTTTAGGACGTATTTTAGTTCCTATTGAACAAATTAGAGGAAATTTATATCAAGGCATGCATGATTCAAATGTCTATGCCTATTATAGCGGTGTTGTCTTTGCAGCTGAGTTACAAAATAATTTCAGCCGATTAAGCGCCGATTGTTGGCAAAAAATTGATCGTCCGAGTATCACTCAAGGCATTTATGATGCTATGCGTGGTTTGCAGAAAGGCGATGTTCGTGATAATGACGATGAATACTTAGTCAAAGGTAGCGAGCAATTATTAAACATCTGTAAATAGTTTTTTGAAGGATAGCCTAAGGGTTGTCCTTTTTACTTTCTGACTTCAACTGAAACGTTTTTTCTAATAATTATGGAGGGAAAACCAGAATGTTTAATTTACCCGAAAATAACATTCATTTGGCGGCACAGGCCGACAATAAACAACAAGCTATTGAGCAAGTCGCGATGGCGCTTGAGCAAGCTGGTTATGTCGAAGCTGGTTATCTAGCCGGTATGCTTGCCCGTGAGCAACAAACATCAACATTTTTAGGAAATGGTATTGCAATTCCCCATGGAACGCTTGATACGCGTCATATGGTGAAAAATACCGGTGTACAAGTCTTTCAATTTCCACAAGGGATTGAATGGGGAGAAGGCAATGTAGCCTATGTGGTTATTGGCATTGCTGCACGTTCTGATGAACATTTGGCTTTATTACGTCAATTAACGCATGTTTTAGGTGATGAGGATACTGCGGCAAAACTAGCGACTTTAACGGATGCCACACAATTTCGTGCTATTTTAATGGGCGAAAATACCGGTTTTTCGCTACAAGCCGATCACCTGTCTCTTGATATTAATACCACTAGCCTATTAGCATTAACTGCTATTAATGCAGATATCTTACAAGCACAAAGTGCGGTCAATTCTGAATTTGTTTCTGAGGTCATTTCTAGCGCTGCACTGCCATTATGTGATGGGTTATGGTTAACCGATAGCGTAAACGGAAACTTGAAAAACGCCATTGCATTTAGCCGCGCAGCTACGCCATTTAACCATCATGGCAAAACCATACACGGTGTGTTAACCATTGCGGCTGTGAATGATGAACTAAACGACACACTTGCTCGTTTACTTGATAAAGATGTACAACAAACATTATTAACCGGCGGAAATGCTCAAATCATTGCAGCATTAAACGGCGTTGAGTTTACAGAAAATACGGCAAGTAATGCCGAAACGCCAGCCACAAATACCGTTATTGGAACATTTACTATACGCAATGAACACGGGTTACATGCTCGCCCTAGTGCGGTCTTAGTCAATGTGGTTAAACAGTTTGAATCCAAAATTACCATAGAAAATCTTAACCGCGAAAGCGCGCCAGTCAGTGCAAAAAGCTTGATGAAAGTCGTAGCCTTAGGGGTTGTGAACGGACATCGTCTACGTTTTGTGGCTGAGGGTGATGATGCACTCCAGGCTATTCAAGCCATTGAAAAAGCCATTCAAGACGGATTAGGAGAAGGGGTTTCCTCCTTGCCTCCAGCTATCGCGGACAGCATAGAAGAACAAGCTCATGTCACCACTAAAACGGCAAATCCGCCACCAGCAGTCGATACCAATTCCCTTTCACAAAATAATGACGCGATTATTGGGGAGTTTGTGATCCAAAATGAACATGGCTTACACGCTCGTCCAAGTGCTGTGTTAGTGAACGAAGTAAAAAAATATACCGCCTCTGTTACCGTGCAAAACTTAGATCGTGACACTCAACCCGTGAGCGCGAAAAGTTTAATGAAAATTGTGGCACTCGGTGCGACCAAAGGACACCGTTTACGCTTTGTGGCTACAGGTGAACAAGCCCAACAAGCCATTGATGGTATAGGCAATGCTATTGCTGCTGGGTTAGGGGAATAATATGGCTAAAATCGCAACCATTACACTCAATACGGCCTATGATTTAGTTGGCCGCTTAACACGCATTGAACTCGGCGAGGTAAACACGGTAGAAACGTTAGGCCTTTTTCCCGCTGGCAAAGGGATTAATGTTGCAAAAGTGCTTAATGATCTTGGGGTATCTGTTGCCGTTGGTGGGTTTCTTGGTACCGACAATCAAGGCGATTTTGTGCAAATGTTTCAAAATCTTGGTTTAGAAGACAAATTCCAACGAGTAGCAGGCAAAACACGGATTAATGTCAAAATCACCGAAACCGAAGCGGATGTGACAGATTTGAATTTTTTAGGCTATGAAATTTCCGCACAAGATTGGCAAGACTTCGTCCAAGCTTCTTTAGATTATGCACAGTCCTTTGACATTATTGCAGTATGTGGCAGCTTACCACGTGGCGTGAGCCCGGAAATGTTCACGCGATGGCTGCAAGCGCTAAAAGAAAGCGGTGTTAAAGTTGTGTTAGATAGTAGTAACGCGGCTTTAACTGCTGGCTTGCAAGCGAATCCTTGGCTTGTTAAACCGAATCATCGAGAACTTGAAAGCTGGATTGGCCATAAGCTCAATAACCAAGCAGAAATTATTCAAGCGGCGAAAAAGCTGAAAGCACAAGGGATCGCAAACGTGATTATCTCAATGGGTGCTAACGGCTCCTTATGGCTCAGCGATGAAAGTATCATTGCCGCACAACCGCCAAAATGTGAAAACGTTGTCAGCACTGTTGGAGCGGGTGACTCGATGGTGGCAGGATTAATCTACGGTCTAAGCCAAGACCTTTCTCAGCAAGATACTCTCGCTTTTGCCTCAGCAATCTCAGCCTTTGCCGTATCGCAAAGCAATGTAGGCATTTCTGATAAAGCTTTATTAGCGCCAATTTTGGCACAAGTAAAAATTAACGTGATTGAAGGGTAAATTATGAATATTTTTCTCGTACAAAACCATGATATAGGAAAAGCAAAAAGCTTTTTATTACACCAAGTTTTAAGCCAAGTTGCCACCCAACAAGGCCATCAACTCAGTGATATTACAGAAGCAGATCTCGCTATTGTTATCGGAAAAACTTTGCCAAATTTAACCGCTCTTCAAGGTAAAAAAGTTGCCTTAGTTTCGGTAGATAGCGAATTAACACAACCCGAGCAGTTATTACAACAAGCAATAACCGCCGCAACGGATTATGTTGAGCCTGCCCAAAGCTCGGCTAATCTTGCACAACATTCCATTAAAAACATTGTCGCCGTTACCGCCTGTCCGACAGGGGTTGCACATACATTTATGTCAGCGGAAGCGATTGAAACTTATGCCAAAAAACAAGGTTGGAATATCAAAGTAGAAACCCGTGGGCAAGTGGGGGCCGGTAATCCAATTTCACCAGAAGAAGTCGCGGCGGCAGATTTAGTCTTTGTGGCGGCAGATATTGATGTGGATTTAAGCAAATTTACGGGTAAAAATGTATCGTACTTCGACAGGTTTAGCGCTGAAAAAAACGGCACAGGAATTCGAAAAAGCCTTTGCGGAAGCCAAAACCTACAACGGTAATTCGGCCCAATCGACCAGCGCTAGCCCAGAAGAAAACGAGAAAAAAGGCGTGTATAAACATTTGATGACCGGCGTTTCTCATATGCTACCGTTAGTCGTAGCCGGTGGTTTAGCCATTGCCATGTCTTTCATGTTTGGGATCGAGGCATTCAAAGATGGGGATATTGCTTTCGGTTTACCAAAAGCATTAATGGATATTGGCGGTGGCGCTGCGTTCCATTTAATGATTGCAATTTTTGCCGGCTATGTAGCATTTTCGATTGCAGATAGACCGGGTTTAGCGCCGGGACTTGTCGGAGGTATGCTTGCCACTAACGCCGGAGCTGGAATTTTAGGCGGAATTATTGCTGGTTTCTTCGCCGGCTATGTTGTGAAATGGCTGAATGAAAAAATCCAGCTTTCACCGAGCCTCGCGGCGCTAAAACCGATTTTAATTTTACCATTACTGGGATCATTGATTATCGGCTTAGGAATGATTTATGTCATTAACCCACCTGTAGCAGGAATCATGAATGCCTTAACCGAGTGGTTAAAATCGATGGGTGAAGTCAATGCCATTATTTTAGGCATTATACTCGGTGCAATGATGTGTACCGATATGGGTGGACCAGTTAATAAAGCAGCCTACACATTCTCAGTCGGTATGATAGCTTCAGGCGTATATGCTCCTATTGCTGCTGCGATGGCTGCCGGTATGGTTCCACCAATCGGTATGGCAATCGCTACTTGGATTGCCCGTAATAAATTTAACCAAAACCAACGCAATGCCGGTAAAGCCTCATTTGTATTGGGATTATGTTTTATTTCTGAAGGTGCGCTACCCTTTGTCGCGGCAGACCCAATCCGAGTGATTATAAGTTCTATTCTGGGTGGCGCTACTGCTGGCGCGATTTCGATGAGCTTAGGTATCTTATTACAGGCGCCACACGGAGGATTATTCGTTATCCCATTTGTTTCTCAACCATTAATGTATTTAGCTGCCATAGCTATCGGTTCTATTATCACAGGCATTGTTTACGCCTCGATCAAGCCGAAATTGGTTGATTAATTATTCACCGAAGCAAAATAAGGAAGAAATGAAAATATCTTCCTTATTTTTCTCTCATTTGTCCCTAGCGACCACATTTGCTACAATAGCCTCCCCTTTTGGGTTTTTATTTATTATTAAGGTTCTTTATGTTTGCGTTTGATCAATTTGGTATTGCATTTATGGCATTCTTTGCAATCACCAACCCCATATCAAGCCTCCCTGTTTATCTTTCTATTACGGAACAAGAAGATAATGACACCGCAAAACTCATCGCGCGAAAAGGCGTGTTTGTGGCTTTTCTGATTATTGCGGTTTTCTCTTTGGGAGGGAAAATTATTTTTGAAACCTTTGGTATGACAATGCCTGCACTGCGCTTAGCCGGTGGATTTATTGTGTTTATGATTGGTTTACAAATGTTACAAGGGGGACAAAACTCTACGGTTAACCACCCGATTAACCCCCAAAATGCCGTGCGTAATCGCGAAGATATTCTAGGGGTTGCCGTGTCGCCATTGGCCATGCCCATGCTAGCTGGACCCGGAACGATTGCAACCTCCATGAACTTATCAGCGGACGCCAATATGACCGGTGTAATTGCAACCGTCCTTGCGTTTGGCTTGCTTTGCTTAATCACATATATTTTATTTTTATACGGTAAACGCTTAATTCAGTTATTAGGCAGAAGTGCAATGCGAGTACTTACCCGAATGATGGGATTAATCCTAGCCGTCATCGGAACACAAATGTTTATTAACGGTATTTATGATGCTTTCCCTATGCTCAAAGCCATATAATCACCATTATTAAGCAAAAAAAAGAAGAAAATGCACCGCACTTTCTTCTTTTTTATTATATCCAATATCCCTTAACGTCTTGGCAAATAACGAATAGGATCCACAGATTTCCCTTTGTAGCGAATTTCAAAATGCAGTTTCACCCCGTTTGTACCAGAGCTACCCATTTTCGCAATTTGTTGCCCTGATTTCACTTGTTGCTGCTCTTTGACTAAGATACTTTCATTGTGCGCATAAGCACTGAGATAATCATCATTATGCTTAATAATAATTAAATTACCATAGCCACGTAGCGCATTACCGGCATACACCACTGTTCCTGCGGCCGCAGCATTTACTGCTTGTCCACGTGAACCGCCAATATCAATCCCTTTATTACCGCCATCTGTATTCGAAAAGCCTTGAATAATCTTACCACTTGCCGGCCAACGCCAAGCAATATTAGAGGCCGCTGGCGCTTGAGTCACAGTTTGTGTTGCTGCTGGCGCAGTGGCTGTCACAGTTGGCGCACTTGTTGTTGCAGGCGGTGTGCCAGCTGTTGCACGTACCGCTGGAACCGTTGCCGCACCTACAGTCGCAGCTGTGCCGACACCCGCTTTAATTGGCCCCGTCACAGTCCCATCGGAACCATATTGTGTCCCATTTGCAGCCGGTGTATAAGTGACTGACGGTTCAACTGGTTTTGCCGGCACTGGCGCAGGTGCTTGTGTAACAGCTGCAGTCGTCGCTGCTGCCGGTGCAGTATTATTCGACACACGCAAGGTTTGCCCAATACTTAAATTATATGGCTCACTCATATTATTTAAGGCTGCAAGTTCTTTGACATCCATACCTGAAATATAAGCAATCAAGAACATAGTATCGCCCTTGCGCACAGTATAAGTGTCACCTTTATAAAAACCTTTATCTATTTTGCTATAATCTGGCGCATTGGTTTGTGCATTACGAGGGATCGTAAAATCCTGCGACACTTGCTTTGCCTTTGCTGTCGAACTCGCTACCGTCTGCTGTGCTTGTTGCACAGGTTGAGGCATAGGCTGAGGCGCTGCCGGTTGAACCGTTGGCACTTGCGCAGAAGGCACATTCATCGTATTCGGCATACTTTGCTGCTGAATTTCCGGTTCCCAAGCCCCATTCGCTGCCCCTGTAGATGTGACCGGCTGCATAATACCTGGAGAAAGAGTCGTATCATCACTAGCCGATTCGACCGGAGCAGGCTGACTACTTGAACACGCCGCTAAAACAACTGCTGCCAACGGCACAAGAAAAAATGATTTTTTCATCGAATAATCCTTTCTAAAAATAACTAATTAACGCATATCCGCAGGCATCGCACCTTGCTGAATATCAGGGATCAATCCTGTTCCTTCTACCGCACCAGTACCTTCAACAGGCTGCATAATACCTGGTGACAACGTATTTTCATCAACAACTTCCGGCGCTGAACGACAAGCAACAAGACCCATCATAAATAACCCGATATATACTATTTTTCTCATTACATTCTATCTCAAAACAAAATAAGCGATGACTGCTAGCACAACAACTGCCCAACCAATCACCTCAATATAACGGCGCAATTGGGCAGCAAAACGCTGTCCACCCCAAGCAGCCAATTTTGCCACTAAAATAAAACGCGCCGCCCGCGAAATAAAAGCAGTAATAGCAAATGGAAGAAATGCCATTTGCATAACACCCGCACAGATAGTAAATACTTTATAAGGAATAGGCGAAAAACCCGCGACAAACACCACCAGTACGCCCCATTTTTCAAACCAAGATACCGCAGTGTTCCAACGTACCTCATAGCCCCACTGTACGATATATTGATAAATCCAATCAAAGGCATAATACCCTAAACCATAGCCCACTATCCCACCAATCGCTGATGCGATAGCAGTATATAGCGCAAGTCGCATAGCTTTTTGCGGTGCCGACATTGACATAGGAATCAACATAACATCTGGTGGAATCGGAAAAAAGATGGCCTCAATAAAACTGACAAAAGATAGCCAAAATGTCGCAAAACGATGCTTAGACCACATCATCGTCTTATCATACATTGCACCAAAAATATTCAAAATAGCTCCTTTTCTACGCACAGTATCACACTAAAAAGTGTTCATTTTGCGCCAACTCTCAACATAAAGCAATAGATCCTACTTGGTATTACATTTCTTTTACATCTTATCTAGCCAATGTTGCAACGCTTGCAAAGAATGATGTGCCGTCATATCCGCTTGAATTGGCGTAATTGATACATAACCATTAGCCACCGCATGAAAATCTGTCCCCTCACTCGCATATTCAGGTAATCCGCTTGGCCCGACCCAATAAATTGCCTCATTACGCGGATCTTTCTGCTTAATAATTTCTGCTGCTGACTCACGATATCCCAAGTGACACACTTTTATGCCTTTCAACTGCGCATAAGGAATATCTGGCACATTAATATTGATAATTTCACGGCTCTTGAGCAAATTTTCATGTAATTTCGGGATCAGATCACATACCACACGAGCCGCTGTTTCATAATGTTGACGACCATCTAATGATACCGCCACCGCAGGCAAACCCAAATGGCGTCCTTCTAATGCTGCCGCCAATGTGCCAGAATAAAGCGTATCATCACCTAAATTCGCACCTGCATTGATCCCTGACACAACCAAATCTACACGCCCCGATAAAAAGCCATTTAACGCCAAATGCACACAATCTGCCGGTGTGCCATTCACACAATAATCACCACTATCCAATTTATGTGGTCGCAAAGGCTCTATCAACGTCAGCGAACTGGAGGCCGCACTACGGTTACGATCAGGTGCAACAACTGTCACATCTGCTATTTTACGTAACTCATGGGCCAATACTCGAATCCCTTCTGCATGAATACCATCATCATTACTTAATAAAATATGCATCTTTTGTCCTATTTATTTCACCAATATCCAACCTTATTATAACGCCCTTTCCCACGCCCTTAAAGACGAAAAATTTTCGTCATGCCCAACGCCACGCCTCCTCCCAATAACGTTGCCACTAAACGATGTTCTGTCGTTGAAATAGGATCACCAAATCCTAAAGCAATTAAAAACACGACCGTTGCTGACATCACACAGCTTAACACACCATAATTCGCTTTTTGCAAGGAAAACGCCAGCCCGCTACTGATCACTAAAGCTAAAATCAGTATCAACAACTGTTCATGAAATAGATAAATAATTAACGTCGCCACACTACAGCCAACTAATGTACCGACGAGGCGCGCAATACTCCTAGACCACGTTAACTGCCCAGAAGGTCGCATAATCATCAAAGCGGTCATCGGTGCCCAATAATCATTTGCCAGCCCCCAATGTTGCGCAACAACAAAAGAACCCATCACACTCAATACCATCGCCCATACAAACCGCCACTGCAAATCACGATCAATCGCAGTCACCGGTATCGGAGGCAAACTCGCTGAAACGCTCGGAAACAGCCTAGCCAAACATACCATACCCAATAACTGAAGAAACCCAGCCATCAAAATCAAACCGCCTCGCAACAACGCATCCTCTATACTTCGAGGATAATAACTTGCCACCAAAAACGCCACAACAACCTGTAAGCTGACCCACCACAAATCATTATTACGGCTAGTTAAATACGCACAACAAGCTGCAAGAATCCCAACCAATATCAACAACAGCCACGCTTCATGACCAACTAATGAGCCCAAAAACGCAGAAATAGACATCCCGACGGTCGCAATAGCAACCGCCCCCCAGCGATAGGGCCCCAACGTCCGAGAAGCCCCAAATCCCACAGTAAACGCCGCACCAACCATAATCACAGCCACCAATGGATCAATATCTAAACTGACCACAATGACCAATAAAATAGCAGGGCTACATAACAAAAATTCCCGCCAATAAATAACACCAACAAAAGATTGCCAACGTTTAAAACATAAATTCAAATTCATAACGCAACTAATTTAGTTCACCATGATCAAAATAAACCCACTCATTTTCCAAAACAGTTTTGGATTTAGCCAATTCCGAGACAAGATATTATTTCTTTGGGGCGTATGCAATACGCCCCTACCTGAAAAATAAATATCTATTAAATTTCAATGAGTTAAAAATATTTGCTGTAGGGGCGTATTGCATACGCCCCTTATCCTTGTTTATTCCGAATCTAAACAAAAACCCACCGCACTTCTTTCCAAAGCGCTTTTGGATTTAGCCAATTCCGAGACAAGATATTATTGCTTTGGGGCGTATGCAATACGCCCCTACCTGAAAAATAAATATCTATTAAATTTCAATGAGTTACAAATATTTGCTGTAGGGGCGTATTGCATACGCCCCTTGTCCTTGTTTATTCCGAATCTAAACAAAAAACCCACCGCACTTCTT
>NZ_PHHA01000037.1 GCF_002795425.1 Conservatibacter flavescens | reverse complement strand
TATCTTGTTTAATAAGATGAAATGGAAGGGTATCGGAAGATACCCTTTTTTATATGTTGAGATTTTGTTCAGGGTTAAATATCAAATTTTTTAAAATAACCAGAGAATTTAATATGAAATCCTAAAATAAAATGCTACAATCCCACGTTCGTAAGCGAATGCCTATTTTTAGAATGACTGATGGGTTAATTATGAGTTTAGAAATTAATAAAAAGAAAAACCCACAAGAAGAAGAGGTGCAGAAATCTAAAGGTGCCAATTTATTTTTGTGGTTTATTGTATTAGCTGTTGTAATTGCAACTGCGGTAGGTAATATCTATTTTGCAGATCAATTCTCGACCCCGATTCGTGTTGTTGCTATTGTTGTTTTATTAGCTATTGCATTAGGTATTGCTGCACTCACTAATCAAGGGAAAACGGCACTTACGTTCCTAAAAGAATCAAAAACTGAATTACGTAAAATTGTGTGGCCAACTCGTCCTGAAACTATGCAGACCACGTTTATTGTAATGGGAGTTACGGTGATTGTTTCTCTAATTCTTTGGGGATTTGATTCAATTATTATGTCTGTCGTTACATTTTTAACAGATTTGAGGTTTTAAAGAATGACAACAGAAAATGCAGCAAAAAAACGTTGGTATGTATTGCAAGCCTTTTCCGGTTTTGAAAGTCGTGTAGCAGCAACATTACGTGAGTATATTAAATTGCACCAAATGGAAGAACAATTTGGTGAAGTGTTGGTACCGACGGAAGAAGTCGTGGAAAATGTAGCGGGTAAGCGTCGTAAAAGTGAGCGTAAGTTCTTTCCAGGCTATGTCCTTGTTCAAATGGAAATGAATGATTATACGTGGCAGCTTGTGCGTAGTGTGCCTCGCGTGATGGGCTTTATTGGTGGGACTGCTGATAAACCAGCACCAATTAGTCAGCGCGAAGCAGATATTATTTTAAACCGTTTAGAGCAAAATAGTGATAAGCCAAGACCGAAGACTGTCTTCCAGCCAGGTGAAGAAGTCCGTGTGACAGAAGGGCCATTTGCAGATTTTAATGGTACAGTAGAAGAAGTTGATTATGAAAAATCTCGCTTAAAAGTATCTGTATCTATTTTTGGTCGAGCAACGCCGGTTGAGCTTGAATTTAGTCAGGTTGAAAAAGCACATTAATTTTAGTGGTGACTATAATTTTATAATTAAAGTGCGATCAAAATATTTTAAGTTTTACTTGAAAAATAGGTGATATTTGCATAAAATGTCGCCCTTTACAAAACAGGGGAGCCTAAAGGCGTTATTACCCATTAAGAGGAAAATAAAATGGCAAAGAAAGTACAAGCCTACGTTAAGCTACAAGTAGCTGCAGGTATGGCTAACCCATCACCACCAGTTGGTCCAGCATTAGGTCAACAAGGTGTGAACATTATGGAATTCTGTAAAGCATTCAACGCTCGCACTGAGAGCTTAGAAAAAGGTTTACCAATTCCAGTGGTTATCACAGTATATGCAGACCGTTCATTCACTTTCGTTACTAAAACTCCACCAGCTGCAGTATTATTGAAAAAAGCAGCGGGTATCAAGTCTGGTTCAGGTAAACCAAACAAAGATAAAGTGGGTAAAGTAACGAGTGCACAAATTCGTGAAATTGCTGAAACAAAAGCAGCAGATATGACGGGTGCTTCTATTGAGAATAAGATGAAATCTATTGAAGGTACTGCTCGTTCAATGGGTTTGGTGGTGGAGGGTTAATAACATGGCTAAACTAACTAAACGCATGAAAGCGATTAAAGCAGGTGTAGATTCTACTAAAGCTTATGAAATCAACGAAGCAATCGCAGTATTAAAACAATTTGCAACAGCTAAATTTGTTGAGAGTGTTGATGTTGCGGTTAATCTAGGTATTGATGCTCGTAAATCAGATCAAAACGTACGTGGTGCAACAGTATTACCACACGGTACAGGTCGTAGCGTGCGTGTTGCTGTGTTCACATCAAATGTAGATGCGGCAAAAGAAGCCGGCGCAGATTTAGTGGGTATGGAAGATCTTGCTGAGAAAGTGAAAAAAGGCGAAATGGACTTTGATGTTGTTATTGCTTCTCCAGATGCAATGCGCGTTGTGGGTCAATTAGGTCAGATCTTAGGACCGCGTGGTTTAATGCCTAACCCTAAAGTGGGAACAGTTACCCCTAACGTTGCTGAAGCTGTGAAAAATGCAAAATCAGGTCAGGTTCGTTATCGTAATGATAAAAATGGAATTATCCATACCACTATTGGTAAGGCAGATTTCTCTCCTGAGCAATTAAAAGAAAACTTGCAAGCGCTATTAGCAGCGTTAGTAAAAGCAAAACCAACGACCGCGAAAGGTGTTTATATTAAGAAAGTAAGCATCTCTACAACAATGGGTGCGGGTGTTGCTGTTGATCAAGCAAGTCTATAATTTTTAATTAGAATTGAAGGCCGTATAGATTTATAATCTACACGGTCTTTTTTTATTTTTGAGAAAAATAATGTTAAAATTCATTACACTTATTTTTACTTTATTTTTAACGGCTTGCGTTAATTTACCAAGAGTAGTCCAGTTACCAGAGCAAGCGCAATCTGTGCGTGTATTTAAGGTTGAAAATGGTGGGCAACGCAGTTTACTGACAGTCCAATTTACACCTAATCAATGGCGCTGGGTACAATCTGATCCACTAGGAGCACCTATTGCAAGGGTTATTTTAACCCAGCAGGGGTGGGAAAATGATGGATTTGTTATGCCTAATAGACAAGCAAGGTTGCTTTTTAGTGCCTTAGCTGTAGCATTAAATTCTGAAATGCCACCATTTGAATTAAATGGAGATTGGAAAATTCGTCAAAATGCACCGCACTTTGAGATTGCGTTGCCAGATAATTCAGTATGGTTTGTTGAGGAATTATAAGTTAAAGAAAGAAAATATGATGAAACTGTTTTTATCTCAACCAGCAATGAGCAGTGCTATTGGTGATGGTGTCTCAACACATTTGTTGGTCTTAAACCAAGGGCAATTTTCTCCGATTCAATTAACCGATTCTCCCTATAGCCTAAATAATATCGAGGGAGAAATGAAAATGTTGGGGGAAATTCATTTTCCATTAAGAGAATTTCCGAGCGACTTGCCAGCAGAACACCGTAGCCGTAATAATCAGCTTCTTTGGCATACGCTCGCTCAAATTGAACCACAGATTGAGCAGGCCATCGCACGGTTTGGTGCTTCTCGTGTTGCTGTTGTGATAGGTACATCAACTACGGGAGTAGATGAAAATATTCCTGTATTTAAATATGCAGCAGAGCATAATGATTGGTCGGGCGAACCTTTTTGGCAACAACAGCAATATTTCTCCGCACCAGCAGATTTTGTCGCCTATCAATATGGCGTGCAAAATTTAAGCTACGGTATTTCCACTGCTTGTACATCGGGGGCAAGGGCGTTAATTTCTGCTGCTCGTTTATTAAAAGCGAATTTGTGTGATGCGGTGATTTGTGGTGGTGTAGATACGTTATCCCCTTTAACAATCAGTGGTTTTAGTTCATTAGATGTTCTATCTTCTCAACGCACAAATCCGCTATCCGCTAATCGAAATGGGATTAACATTGGGGAAGCCGCAGCGGTATTTATTATGAGCAGAGAGCCACTTACTGCACAAACCGTTGAATTACTTGGATATGGATCAAGCAGTGATGCGTATCATATGTCTTCACCTCATCCAGAAGGACGAGGTGCTATTGAGGCTTTTGAACAAGCACTCGCATCAGCAAAATTGGCACCCTCTGAAATTGGTTGGATCAATTTACACGGTACAGGCACAATACATAATGATCAAATGGAAAGTCTCGCAGTGGCAAAAGTTTTCGGAGATAAGACCGCTTGTACCACTACAAAACCTTACACAGGGCATACACTCGGGGCGGCTGGTGCGTTAGAGGCTGCAATTCTGTGGGCGGTGATTAACCGAGAAACCAACCCAACAGGAATATTACCGCCTCAATTATGGGACGGCGTACGAGATGATCATTTACCAAAGATTGCGATTACAGATACAACGAGTAGCTGGCAAGCAGAGAGACGTATAGGAGCAAGTAGTTCTTTTGCCTTTGGTGGTAATAATGCGGTGCTGATTTTAGGAGAGGTTTGTTAATGGATTTTTCTCTACCGATTACCCAAGTTGCCCCTCTTATTCCACAAAGCGGGGAAATGGTGCTACTTGATAAAATTCTTGCTTTCGGTGAAGATTATTTGCAAGCCGAAGCAGAAATTCGCCCCGATCATATCTTGATTAACGCAGGTAAACTCGCCACATTCTCAGGCATTGAAATTATGGCACAAGGCGTGGCTGCGTGGGCGGGGATTCAAGCTCGCCAGCGAAATGAACCTGTGCGTTTAGGCTATTTGCTTGGCACTCGCAAATTACAGCTTTATCAAGAAGAGATTGCTGTAGGGAGTCAAATCATTATTGACGTAAAAATGTCGATTCAAGATGTCACGGGATTTGGTGTATTTGACTGTAAGCTGATCGATAAAGCCACTGAACAAGTCTTATTGGAAGGTGCGTTAAACGTATTTAGCCCTAAAGACGGCAAAATTCAAAAAGAGGGATAATATGACAAAAACCGTTCTCATCACAGGCTCAAGCCGCGGCATTGGTAAAGCAATTGCGTTGAAATTGGCACAATCGGGGTTTGATATTGTAGTACATTGTCGTAGCCGTATTGAAGAGGCTGAACAGGTGGCACAAGCGGTTAGAAATTTAGGTAAAAATGCAAGAGTATTGCAATTTGATGTGAGCAACCGTGAAGAATGCCGTACCAAATTGGAAGCTGATGTAGAAGCAAATGGGGCATATTACGGTGTGGTACTCAATGCAGGATTAACGCGTGATAATGCTTTTCCTGCACTTAGCGATGAAGATTGGGATAATGTATTACGGACAAATTTAGATGGTTTCTACAATGTGTTACACCCTGTAATGATGCCAATGATCCGCCGCCGTAAAGCAGGTAGAATCATTTGTATTACATCGGTATCGGGTATTATTGGTAATCGTGGACAAGTTAATTACAGTGCATCTAAAGCAGGTTTAATTGGTGCAGCGAAAGCGTTAGCGGTGGAGCTGGCAAAACGTAAAATCACTGTTAATTGCGTAGCTCCGGGTTTAATTGATACGGAAATTTTGGACGAAAATCTACCGCTTGATCAAATCTTAAAAGCGATCCCAATGGAGCGAATGGGTAACCCCGATGAAGTTGCCCACGCAGTCGATTTCTTAATGGATGAAAAAGCCTCTTACATTACTCGTCAAGTGATTGGCGTAAATGGTGGGTTGTGTTAGTTGATAAGTTGTAGGGACGGGTTCTGTGCCTGTCCACTTTATTACGAGATTTTCGGGCGGGCACAGGACCCGCCCCTACAGACGAGATAATGAGATGAATACAAAACGTGTTGTCATCACTGGCATTGGTGCGGTAACTGCTTTTGGGCGGACGTGGGAAGAGGTAAAAACGGCTTTCCAACGCAAACAAAATGCTGTGCAAAATATGAGCTGGCAAGATCTCTACCCCGAATTAGAAGCCCAGCTTGGTGCTCCTTTGCCAAATTATGCACCACCAAGCCATTGGAATCGTAAACAACTTCGCAGTATGGGGCGAGTTTCACAGCTGTGTGTAGATGCCGCAGAGCAAGCACTCACTCAAGCAGGCTTGCTAAAAAATGGCGAAATATCACCGCTTGTATTAAAGGGCAAAATGGGCGTGGCAAGCGGTTCTAGTACGGGTTCAACGGCCGATGTGCGTGATATGGCAGAGTTATTGATGACGGGGAAATCCAATAGTTTCAATGCCAGCACCTATGTACGAGCAATGCCACACACGACAGCGGCGAATATTGGTATTTTCTTTGGCTTACAAGGACGCATTATTCCAACATCAAGTGCTTGCTCATCGGGTAGCCAAGGCATTGGTTATGCTTATGAAGCGATTAAATATGGTATGATTCCAATGATGCTAGCAGGCGGTGGTGAAGAGTTTTGCCCTTCCGAAGTCTATGTTTTTGATAGTCTCTATGCTGCTAGCCGCAATAATGCAAACCCTAAATTGACGCCTCGCCCTTATGATCAAGCTCGAGATGGATTAGTAATTGGCGAAGGAGCAGGTATTTTTGTCTTGGAAGAGTTAGAACACGCCTTAGCTCGTGGGGCGAATATTATCGCTGAAGTGGTGGGCTATGGTGCAAACAGTGATGGTAGTCACGTTACCCAACCACAAGCCGAGACGATGCAACGCTGTATGGAAATGGCTATCGCAGATGCAGGTATTTCACCTACTCAAATAGGCTATGTGAATGGACACGGCACTGCTACAGAAAAAGGTGATATAGCAGAAACACAAGCGACCGAAGCCGTCTTTGGCAACATTCCTATCAGCTCACAAAAAAGCTACCTTGGGCATACACTTGGGGCGTGCGGTGCGTTGGAATCTTGGTTCTCAATTGAAATGATGAGAGATGGCTGGTTTGCTCCAACACTGAATTTAGAAAACGTAGATGAGCGTTGTGGCAAATTGGATTATATTTGCGGTGATGGACGTGAAATTCAGACCGATTATGTAATGAACAATAACTTTGCCTTTGGGGGCGTGAATACCTCGCTTATTTTTAAACGTTGGACAGAGTAAGTATGACGAAAAAAATTCTGTTGGTCAGTTATTCCCAAACTGGACAGCTCACACGTTTAGCAGAACATTTTATCGCCCCTTTACAAGAGCAAGCGACTATTTCTGTTGAACATTGCCAACTTCAACCACAAACCGCCTATGCTTTTCCTTGGCGGTTTTTGCCGTTTTTTAATTGCTTTCCTGAAACTGTTCATTTAAAACCAGCTCCAATTATTCCCCCACAATTTACTGAATCCCATTATGATTTAGTTATTATTGCTTATAGTGTCTGGTTTCTTTCCCCAAGCCAACCGATCACCGCTTTTATGCAATCACCGCAAACAAAAGCTATCTTAAAAGATACACCCGTCATTACACTGATTGGTTGCCGTAATATGTGGTTGCAGGCTCAAGAAAAAATGAAAAAACTGCTAGCAGATTGTGGTGCGAATCTCATTGGGAATATTGTAAAAGTGGATCAATCGAATGATTGGGCAAGTTTTATTACCACCCCAATGTGGATGCTAACAGGCAAGAAAAAAGCCGCTTCGTGGCTACCCAGTGCGGGCATTGCTGAAAGCGAAATTCAAGATATGGCTCGTTTTGGTGAAAAACTTTTGCAAACACTTGCCCAAAATAGCCCGCTTGATTCTACGCTTTTTCAAGGAATGAAAGCAGTCAAAATCGATGAAAAACTAATGATGAGCGAAAAAGTAGGGGCGAGAAGTTTTCATATTTGGGGCAAATTGCTGATAAAGTGCGGTCAAATTTCACCAAGTTTTCGCAAGTTCGTACTTTGTTTCTACATCGTCTTTTTAGTCGCAATGATTTTAACTGTTGTTCCTATTTCAGCCGTAATTAAACGCTTATTAAAACCGCTGATTCAGAAAAAACTGGACAAGCAGAAACGTTATTTTGCCGAGCCGAGTGGGGAGGAATAAAATTGACTACACAAAAGATATACACTAAAATTTGTATATCTTTTGTATATAAGGAGAATCAACATGCGAACAGCAGCGATCAATTTGCGTGTATTGCCCGATCAACGAGATTTAATCGATTATGCCGCTGATTTATTGGGTAAAACACGTTCGGAATTTATGTTAGATTCGGCTTGCAATGCGGCACAAAATGTTATTTTGGATCGCTCGTTGTTTCAATTAGATGGTAATACATTTGAACAGTTTACTACTGCTTTGGAACAGCCGATTATCAATGCTAAAGGTTTAGAGAAATTGCTACAAACAGATGAACCTTGGGCGAAATAAAATGCTTTCAGCACCTACATTACTCACAGCAAATCATCTCACCAAACATTTTCAATGCGGAGAGCCTGTATTAGATTTGTGGTTGAAAAATACCGCATTAAAAAATCAGCAAAACCAAGCTAGCCGTACTTTTGTTGTCTGTGATGAACTGAAAGTCGTTGGTTTTTATGCATTATCAGCAGGGTCTGTAACTCACACATATAGTAGCGGTACTTTCCGCCGTAATATGCCAGATCCAATCCCTGTTATTGTATTAGGGCGGTTGGCAGTCGATCGCTCAATGCAAGGGCAAAAACTGGGGGCTGCATTACTCAAAGATGCCATATTGCGAGCTAAAGCCGTTTCAGCACAGATTGGTGTAAAAGCTTTGTTGGTACATGCTTTGAATGATTCAGCCAAACGATTTTATTTACAGTATGGATTTTGTGTTTCCCCTATTGATGAGCATCTTCTTATGCTTAAATTATAACTATTTAACACTATGCAAAACGTCTATATCAACAAAATTTCAGCTTTCTTACCTAACAAACCTGTTTCCAATGATGAAATGGAAGCCGTGTTGGGAATGGTGGGGGAAACGCCCTCTCGTGTGCGGAAGATGATTTTACGTTCCAATGGTATTGTGCAACGTTATTATGCGATTGATCCGAAAACACGCCAAGCAACGCATACTAGCACCGAATTAGCAGCACAAGCGGTCAAAAAATTGGGGATTTCTGCAAATGAATTTAGTTCGTTGGCAGTCGGTACATCATACCCCGATCAAATTTTACCAGGGCAAGGCGTGATGGTGCACGGCTTGTTGGAGAATGCTCCACCAATGGAAGTAATGTCGATGTCTGGTGTGTGTGCAGCAGGAATGGCAGCGATGAAGCACGCATTCAATGCGGTGCGTACGGGCGAACATCAAACGGCTGTGGCGGTGGCTTCCGAGTGTGCCTCGGCAATTATGCGGAGCGAAAATTTCAAGGCGGAAGCGGACAGTAAATTGCTTGAAAATGCTAGACCTGAAATTGGTTTCGAGAAAGACTTCTTGCGTTGGATGCTTTCTGACGGTGCAGGAGCGGTAGCATTATCTAATAAACCCAATGCCAGTGGAGTGAGTTTTAAAATTGAATGGATCGAATTGGTGTCGTTTGCCAATGAAATGCCTGTGTGTATGTATGCAGGTGGCGATGTTAAAAATGGCGAATTTGTCAGTTGGAAATCAGTTTCTCAAGCACAGCGTGATAGCGAAAGTTTTATGGCAATTAAACAAGATGTTAAATTGCTCAACGAAAATATCGTGCGTTGCACTGTCGAAAATGCCCTTAAGCGATTGATTGCTAAATATCATTTGCAAGCGGAAAAAGTCGACTATTTCCTACCGCACTATTCATCAGGTTTCTTCCGTGATCGCCTGCTGGATGGCTTACGCAATATCGATTTCGAAATTCCGCAGGAAAAATGGTTCACCAACCTGACTTATTGCGGTAACACAGGATCGGCGTCGATCTACATTATCTTGGAAGAATTCGTTCGCACTTCCCCACTCAAATCGGGGCAAAAAGTGCTGTGCTATGTGCCAGAAAGCGGACGATTTTCCTCCTGTTTTATGTTGTTGGAAGTTGTAACGCAATAAATTATTGGTAGGGGCGGGTCCTGTGCCCGCCCGTAAACTTTCGCTGATATTCGGGCGGGCACAGGATCCGCCTCTACGAGCAATATATGGAAATTGATGATATTCCCCAAGACGACAGCAAAATTTTCCAAGGGCAGAAAAAGGTGATCTACGCCACCCGCAATGGAAAATTTGAAGCAGGCACCACCACAGGTTGGCAAGCGGAAGAATTTGCCACCGAACAAGCGGTGGATGAGCTCAACCAACTCACCGAACAAGCTTTACAAGCGGTCAAAAACGGTGAAAAATCGGTCATTTACTACTTAATGTACAAAAACCGCTACGACCTCCAAACCCTCGCCCAAGCCACAGGCTTCTGGCAATGGCAAATCAAACGGCATTTTAGACCAGAGGTTTTTGCGAAGTTATCGGAGAAAAAGTTGGCGAAGTATCGGGAGGCGTTTGGTGGATTGGAGATATAAAATGGCAGACAACGATATTATCATCTACACCACCGAAGACGGTTTATCTCAATTCACTCTCCGTGAATTAGGAGCTCAGCTGTGGCTAAGCCAGTTAGAAATTGCTGAGCTTTATCAAACCACCAAGCAAAATATCAGTAAACATATTAAAGCGATTTTTGAAGAAAACGAATTTGATGAAAATTCAACCGTCAACTTTCAGTTGACAGCTCAGAATGAAGGTGGGCGTGAGATAAAGCGCAGAATTGCTTATTATCCGTTACCAATGATTTTAGCCATTGGCTACCGAGTGCGTTCAACGCGAGGTACGCAATTTCGCCAATGGGCGACACGTACGTTAGGTGAATATATCGAAAAAGGCTTTGTGCTAGATGAAGTGCGGTTGAAAAATCCACCGATTGGGGCAAATCAAGCGGACGATTATTTCGATCTATTATTAGAAAAAATTCGAGATATTCGTGCTAGCGAACGCCGAATGTATTTGCGTGTGCGAGAAATTTTTACGCTTGCTGCCGATTATCAACCAAGTTTTAAAGAAACGACCCAATTTTTCCAAAAGATACAGAATAAATTACATTTCGCCTGCACCGATAAAACGGCGGCTGAACTTATTTTTCAGCGAGCCAATGCAGAATTACCCAATATGGGCTTAACCAATTTCAATGGTTCGGAAATCGTCAGAAAAGATGTTACCGTTGCAAAAAACTATTTGAATGAACAAGAAATTACTGCACTCAATCGGATTGTCTCAATGTGGCTGGATTTCGCCGAAGATCAGGCGAGTCGTAAAAAACAATTTTTCCTAAAAGATTGGGAAGAAAAGCTCGATAGTTTTCTCGCTTTTAATGATAGGAATGTATTAAAAGATCAAGGTAAAATTAGCAAGCAACAAGCTGATGAAAAGGCTTTGTTAGAATACAATAAATTTGCAGAGCAACGCAGATTAGAAAAAGAAAAACAAGGCGAAGTTTATATTGAAACTTTGTTAAAGTTGAAAAAATAGGGTGCTGAGATAAAACTAAGTAAGTGTTACAAGCGGTCAAAAAACGGCAGAAAAATCTGCAAGTTATTATCTAATGTACAAAAAACGCTATCTCCAAACTCTCGTTCAAGCCACAGGTTTCTAGCAATGGCAAATTAAACGACATTTTAGACCTGAGGTTTTTTACGAAGTCGAGTGAGAGGGCATTTAGGATGGATATTAGTTATTGACGGAGTAAAAAAATGAATCGAGGTCTTTTTTCTTTTATAACATCTAATGACTTTTATAAAAAGTTAGATAAAAAATGGGTTATTACTTTAGATAAATATCATAAATTTTGGTTTGACTTAATAGTAAATTACAAACAACTTGGGGATGATATAAATACTAAGGACTTAATCGTTAATAAATTAAGAAACATAGAAGAGGAGGTGCGTAGCCATTTAGATAAACGCTTCATATATTTCATATGTTCTCGCAAAAAGGTGCGTTTTAACTTAAAAAAGAAACCGTGGACAAATCCATTAACTAAGTATACATATATTCATCTTTTAATAGGAAGAGATAGAATAAAAAAACGTATAAAAGTTAAATTTATTGATGCTAACTCATCTAAATCACCAAAAATAAAACTAAATGAGAAGTTTATTTTTATTTTTTATGAGAATGGCAATACAGAAACTGTTCCTATTCATGAGTTCTTAGATTTGGCTAAAATTAATTTAGGTATTTGTAGCAATGTTGAATATGTAGGATATACAAATGAACCAAGTCGACGACCTACAAACAAGTCTCATGCGGGACTGGCGGATATACTTTATAAAATATCAAATGAAGATAATGATTTTCTGATTTATTTTAATACTTTTTGTGTAAGAGCTATGCAAATTGAGAGTGCATTAGGGATAAATATTGTAGCAGAAAATGGGTTAATTAATGAAATTAATGCGGACAAAGAAGGAAAAATAATAGAAAAATGTTTTATTTCATATTTTGATTCTAATTTACAAGATAATAATAAGAAGAGTGAAGAAGGCTCATTAAAGAACAATCTTTTTATGCTTAAATCAGAATTTAATATTAGTAAAATTGATGTGTATTATAATCAGATTAATGAAACTGACTATACTTTATTTTCTTCCAATTCTGTAAGAGCTATGAATGAACATTATTTCTCTGTTTCTTTAATTGATGATAATGTGGTCATTAAACGTAATATAAAACCTTTAATAAGTAATGAATAACAACTTCCCCCACCAACACACTGCCCATTGCGAAAGTGGTGTGATGTCAACATTATTAAAATCGCAAGGTTTGGATTTTAACGAAGCGATGGTTTTCGGCTTGGCGTCTGCCTTGACGTTTGTGTATCTGCCGCTGATTAAAGTGAGCGGAATGCCGTTGATTTCGTATCGTATGCCGCCCAAGCACATTATCAAAACTGTGTCGAAAATGCTGAAAGTGCGGTTGAAAATGCAGAAGTTTTCCAACGAAAAGGCGGGGCAAACGGCGTTGGATCAAGCGCTGAGCGAAGGCAGATTAGTTGGTTTGCAAACGTCGGTGTTTTGGCTGCCCTATTTTCCGCCTGAAATGCGTTTTCATTTTAATGCACATAATTTGCTGGTGTATGGCAAAGAGCAAGATGATTATTTAATCAGCGATCCTGTGTTTGAGACGGTGCAACGCTGTGCCACGCAAGATTTGCAAAAAGCACGTTTTGCCAAAGGTGCGTTGGCGGCAAAAGGCTTGATGTACTATTTTGAGCAAACGCCCGATTTTACTCAAATCGACCTACCAAATTTGGTGCGTAAAGCGATTCGCAAACAGGCAAAACAGATGCTTGCACCGTTGTTTTTTGTCGGTGTGAAAGGTATTCGCACAGTGGCAAAATCCATCGAAAATCTGACCGCTTGCAAAAAAGGCGAAAAATATAACCGCTTGTATCTCGGGCATATCGTGCGAATGCAGGAAGAGATCGGCACAGGTGGGGCAGGTTTCCGTTATCTATACGCCTATTTCCTTGAACAAGCGGCAGAAATCTGTCAAGAACCGAAATTCAAACAGGCAAGCGAACAAATGACGATAATCGGTGATCAATGGCGAGAATTTGCCACACTTTGTGTCAAACAGTGCCGAAAACCTACGGTGGAAGGATATAAAGAGGTGGCGGAATTTTTAAGGGGGATTGCGGAGAGGGAACGATTACTCTGGATGATGTTGAAATAACCGTAGGGGCGGGTCCTGTGCCCGCCCGAATGATGATAAAAATATATGAAAAAGCAACTTTTACCACAACGCAAAATAATCCGTTTACAACATTATGATTATGCCGAAAATGGGTTATATTTCATTACTATTTGTGTGCAAGATCGCTTATGTTTATTTGGTCACATTTTAAATGAGAAAATGGAATTAAGTGCTGCGGGTAAAATGATTGAGGAGTGCTATTTGGAATTGGAGCAGTATTTTCCTACGGTAAAATGTTTAGATTATGTCATTATGCCTAATCATATCCATTTCATTCTTCATTTTGAAAATAAAGAAAATTCAGTGCGTTATTCATTATTTGATGTCATGCAACGTTTTAAATCTCGAACGAATGTTGAATATATAAAAAACGTAAAACAAAATAATTGGCAACCATTTAATAAGAAATTATGGCAACGAAGTTATTATGAGCATATTATTCGAGATGAAAAAGATTATTTAATGATTGCGGAATATATTGATAATAACCCGTTAAATTGGGTGTTAGATAAATTATATATAGCTGGATAATTTCGGGCGGGCACAGGACCCGCCCCTACGGAAGATTGATGATTAAAATAACAAACCTAAACTACCACTACCCCAACGCACAAACGTCTGCGTTGTATGGGGTGAATTTGCAGATTAAACAAGGTGCTGCTGTTGGCTTACTCGGGCCAAATGGAGCAGGGAAAACGACCTTGATGTCGCTTTTGACTGGATTGCAATCCGTGCAGCAAGGCGAGATTTTATTTGAGGGTGTGCCGTTTGAGAAATTGACGAAAAAGCAACGCCATCAAATTTCTTTGGTGCCACAAGATTTTGCGTTTTATCCGCTTTTAACAGTGTGGGAAAATCTGAAATTTTTCGCCGCACTTTATGACGTTACCGATAAAAATTGGCTCGTTGAATTGCTGGAAAAAACGGGTCTGACGGCGCATAAAACCAAGCTCGCCAAGCATTTGTCTGGTGGATTAAAACGCCGTTTGAATTTTGCGATTGGCTTGATCAATCGTCCCAAAGTGATTTTTTTAGATGAGATTACAGTCGGGATCGATCCACAGTCTCGCCAATTTATTTTAAATAGCGTAGCGGAGCTGACCAAGCAAGGTGTAACGGTTATTTATACCTCTCATTATTTACAGGAAATTGAGCAACTGTGTTCGCAGTTAGTGCTATTAAATGAAGGGCGATTAATTTATCAAGGTGATTTGCAAGACATCATCGGTAATCAACCGCTTGAGAAGTTTTATTTGGATTTTTTGGATAAACAGGTAGGAAATTCGTGTTAATTGCTTCTATCTTCAAAGAACTTCGCTTATTAAGTCGTGATCTGCATGGTGTGGCGGTACTGTTTATGATGCCGATTTTATTTATGTTGATTATGTCGGCGGCATTGAGCAATGATAATGAACTTACCCATAAATCAGATATTGTGCTGTTAAGTGATATGGAAAATCCATTTAATGTTGATTTTTTCCAAGCCTTACAAAAGGAAAACTTACAGGTTCATCACGCTAATTTAAGTGAATTAAATCGCTATCAAAACGAGTTACAAGCGGGCAAATTTGAGTTGGTTATTGCAAATTTTAATGAAAAAACGACCGCACTTTCCGAAGACCAACCCTTGCAACTCTGGCTCAATCCGAGTGTCGATCGAGGCTGGTTGTTGGGGGTGAAAGGTGTTTTACAGAAGCATTATACTGAGCAACGAATTAAGCACTACCTGAATAATAATCATATTACGCTTGAAAATAATAAACGCAAGCAGATCAAAGAGATAGAAAATAAAGTCAATAAAGAGCTTGACCGGAAGTTTGCCCAAATAAACGATTACCTTGCTAAAAATTTATGGCAGGAAGTTTACCTAAATCGGCAAGGTAGTGAGGTGGCAAAGCCGAATTCGGTACAGCATAGTGTACCGGCGTGGCTGATTTTCGGGATGTTTTTTATTATGATTCCGCTTTCCAACGTGATGGCGATGGAACGGCACACTAACACGATTACTCGTTTGCGAATGGCTAGGGCATCAGCATTGAGCTTAATTATTGCTAAGCTTATTCCTTATTTTATTATCAATCAGTTCCAATTTGCTGGAATGGTTGCATTAGGTTATTTTGTATTACCGAGGCTAAATATGCCCGCTTTTGAATTGGTAGGAGATGGGTTTTCTTATGCGGTTTTATCCTCTACAGTTAGCCTTGCTGCACTCGGTTACGGTTTGTTAGTGAGTGTTGTGGCTCGGACAACGGAACACGCAGTTGTATTAGGCGGCGGTGGTATTATCATTATGGCGGCAATCGGCGGTATTATGGTGCCGACCTACGTAATGCCGGAAATAATGCAAACTGTCGCTGAGTTTTCACCGATGGGGTGGGCGTTGAGCGGTTTCCAAAATCTATTGTTAAATCAGTATGATTTATCACAAATTGTAAATTATTTAATAAAATTATCTGCTTTTGGTATATTGATGATTGTGTTAGCAGCGATGTTATATCAGCAGCAATTAAAAAAACAGGTGCGGTTTTAACGTAGGGTGCGTTTGCGAACG
>NZ_PHHA01000036.1 GCF_002795425.1 Conservatibacter flavescens | reverse complement strand
ACAAACTCCCCAATATACCTGGTTTTAGCGGCATACTGTTTCATTTGGTCATAAAATGCATAAGGGTTAATGGCCTCTACCGCTGTTAATACTGCCCGGCTTCGTCCATAGGGTAAATCAGGAATTGCATCGCCTATCACATCATTTCTCACTTCTTCCGCACAAGTATTATTTAAAATCACATTATAATATTTACTACCGGATATAATTTCTGCTCTGTTTTTTTCCGCCTGTGCTTTGATTTGATGATATGCTTCTTCACTAATTTTCTTTTTAAATAGAAAAGTTTTTTCCGGAATCCGGTAATCCGGTGTCCCTAACCCTCTGATTCTATTCGCTTCTCCCATATTTATGCCTTTAAACATATCTTGTGGCCGATAAGGGACGACGGCAGATGTCTGTATATATATACTTATCGGGTCTGGAGGTGGTTGACTTTCTATATATTCTTCCAACCTATGTGGATCGCTAACTAATGGACCGAAACTAAAGAAAGTGGTCGCTCTTTCCCCCTTAACCAAATACATAAAGGTATGACCTGGATCTTCTTGGGCTCGATGAAACATTGTCTCTGCAGTAATATTGCTATCGTGATCATCTACGAAAGTCACACTTGAATAAACCCCTTTAGGCATATCAAAGGTAGGGATAGGATCTGATCTCCCTTCTCTTTTATTGGTTTCTTCAATCTGTTTGGCTTTCCTTTTAATTTCTATCTGTTTCTTTTTCATATCCTCTTCAAAATTCGGATTGGTCAACGGCGATTTATTGACTTCAAATCCCAGTACTAAAAAATAGGCATCTTCCACATGAATAGTATAACTATTATTCTCTATAGGCTCTGCTATTCCGGTTGTTATCACTCTGTCTGTCATTGGTTTTCCCCTAGATATTTATCCCAATCTACTTCTATATTCACCTTCTGTACATCATCAATATAAATCATTTGGGTTCTGCCATCCTTATCACTTATGCCTTTTATGGTTTTGTCTTCATAACTCATAATATAAGGTGTATTTTTGTACACATTGCCTGCCCTATCTTGTAACACAAAGGAATGACTATAAGGTTTTATTCCTTGAGCAAGGAAGTTGTCCTTTTCCACCTCCGTCTCCTGCAACCCAATATGCTTGCCATCAATCCACACACCACTTTCATTCAACAACACTGTGGATTTGCCGAAACGCAGTAAAATCTGTTGGTTATCCATTGTAATACTGGTTTGTTCACCCACTTCCAGTTCGATTCT
>NZ_PHHA01000035.1 GCF_002795425.1 Conservatibacter flavescens | reverse complement strand
GATGAAACGGTCAAAATCTGCTTGAGAAACCGCTTTTTTGACGCTCTCAGGCGTTTTTTCTGTTTGTTTGATAGATTGTTTAGGTTTTTCTTCTCGTTGCTCTACGCGCGTTTTAAGGACTTTCTGATAATCTTTCTCTGAATGAGCGGCAAGTCTTGCGCTAAAACTGCCTATTCCTTGCGATATTAAATCTTCGTAACGGTGTTCTACGTCAATTTCTTTCCCAACAAGGGCTATTTCTTGCCCTAGATTGGTATTTTCTCGCTCTAACTGGCTTAATTCTTGCCAAGAAACACGAGCAATTCTAGCTCTAGGGACTTTATCTATACCCTGCTCTTCATAGCTCCGCTCGTCAATTCGAGCGGTGTGTCCGTATTTTTCAAGAGCTTGATTAGCCTGCTCACGCCAAGTTCTACGGACGTTTCGCAAGAATTCTTTTTGGATTATTTCACGGTCTTTTTTTGCTCCGCCTAACTCGGGATTTTTGCTATTGGCTCGCTTAAAAAATTGCTCTGCTATTCGTTCAAAATGGTCAATTTGGCGAACAGAAAAAACAAGGTGGCAATGTGGGTTATTGTTGTCCTTGTCGTTATGAATAGCGAAAGAATACGGCAGTTTTCTTTGCTCGTTGTCTATGGTGTTTTTGATGAACGAATACACTAATTCTTGATTTTGCTTAAGGCTTAACTCTCTAGGTAAAGCAAATTCAATTTCAGTACAAATTCTCGCATTGGCTCGCTCAAATCTATCCGCAGATTGCCAAAATAATTCAGGGGTATTTTTTGCAAACGTCGGCATATTACCGCTTTGAGAATACTGCAAATCTTCAAGTTTTTTGCTGTACTTATCAAGGCGGTTTATGTAGTCAAATTTAGCCGTTGAGGATTGTCCACTGTTTCGGCTGCAATGTCTGATGTTTAAATGATAGATTGCCATAATGTTTGAGCTTGCGAAAACGGTCAAGCGGAACGCTTGTCCACGACGTTTCTGAAAGAAACGTGTAAGTGGGCATTACTCAATAAATTGAGTAATGAACGGAACGCTTGCAACAATAGCACCAACCACTTAAAATATCAACAATACAAAAGGGGCTATTATGGCAAGCGAAAAACTAACTAAACTTGAACAACAGCAAGCAGAATTACAACGCAAGCAAGATAAAATCAAAGCTAAAATTAGAGCTATCAAATCGAAAGAACAGGCTGAAAAACGCAAAAAAGCAACGCATTACAAAGTATTGCTAGGTTCTTTTGCATTACGTTCTTTTATTGATTGTGGTGAATTGCCTTTGGTTTCTGCTGAACAGCTTAGAAAATTCATCAATGACGACAAGAAATTTGATGAACTGAAATCATTTATTGATGATGAAATCAAGAAAGGAAAATCGTAGAGATGTCTGAATTTATCTTGATTATTTTATACAATCTCTTAATCGCTTTTCTTGTTGCAGGTTGCTTTCATGTTTGGTTGAAATGGCAACAAAAGAAAAGGAATGATAAGAAACTAGCTGAGATGTACGCTGATTTTTTGAAGTTTTATGATCCTGTTGCAGATAGAAAATTTCAAAAGCGAATGGCTGAATATGACCGTAAACACCCGATTAAAGCGATTAAGCGTAGGGTTAAAGAAAAATTGAAGTGGTTGTTATAACTAGCATGCTTCGCTTGCTGAACCCTTGCAAGGCTTTTCAGCTCGATTTAAGGCTCTTTCGGAACAAATGGAAGAAAACCGTTCTAAAACGAACGTAGAGCAACGAAAAGAAAAAACGTCTGAAAATCGCAAATCTGCCCATTCCTTGAGATTTTAATTCTTCATAGCGTTGTTCTTGGGTAATTTCTTTCCTTAAAACAAACAAAAAAAGAAAAAATAGGGCTGAAAGCCCTAGAAAGCCGTTAGGCTCTATTTATCTTGTTTACTCTATTTATCTTGTTTAACTTGTTTAGACGCTACATTAAGCCTTGTGCGACAAGGTTCTGAAAAAATAAAAACTAGAAAAACAGAGTAAACCCCCTTTTAAAGACTAGGAAAACAGAGTCAAATCTAGCATTAAAAACTAGAAAAACAGAGTTATGTAGTAGTTTGTTAATTTATCTAGTTTTAATTTGTAGAAATGTTATACTTCCTTTAATCATCAAGGGGGAAGAAATGGCTGAACAATCTCAAAAACTGGTATCAACAAAGAGCAATAAGCTTGTAGATGCTGGATTTTTCAAAAAATTAAACGGTATGGAAATGCGGATCGTAAATCTTGCTATTTCTCGCCTAAATCCAATGCGACCGCTGACACAAAGCCGTAGATTTGAATTTACCGTAAAAGAATTTCTAGACTGTAATTCAGGTGTCGCAAACTATGCCGATATTTATGACACTGTACGAAATGCGGTGATCAATCTTGGGCGGACGTGGGTCGAAGTAGAAACCCTTGAAGGTTACGATAAAACCGAGATCAGCCTTTTGACAGAAAGGTCGTATTCAAAGGGAAAGGGTCGGTTTATGGTGGAGTTTCACGAAAAAGCTATGCCATACCTTGCTGAAATTAAAAGCAATTACACGTCAATTTTGCTTGATACGTTCGGAGCATTGAAAAGTGAATATTCATTGAAATTGTACGAGATTTTTAGCCGTTGGGTGTTCAAAGGAAGATTTGAAATAAGCGTATCAGAATTGAAAGATCTGTTAGGAGCAACAGAAAAATATAATCGTTGGAATAACTTTAACCAATGGGCATTAAAACCTGCGATTAAAGAAATCAACGCTAAAACCAACCTAAATATCACAGTTAAAACTATTCGCACCGGGCGGACAATTACCGATCTTGAGTTCACAATTTTTGACAAAAGCAAAGCGGTCGAAATTGAGAAAAAATCTGCAAAACGCCCGAAATTTCCTCATAAAAACAAGTATGGTAACTACGTTAAATTAGATCCACAAAATCCGAAAATGAGTAGCCACGAGTACGGATTATGGGCGAGAGATTGCCTAAAAATCCTTGAAGACCATTACACGGCAATGGCAGATGTTACACTTGAAGATCTGCGTAATTATTGGGTTTTCTTGGCTGGCAATGACAGCAATAAATCGAAATTAGGCAAAAAAGCCGACTTTTTGGTAGAATTGAAAAAACGTGGTTATAAGCTCGTTTTGTGTGAATTGGTAGGAATTGACCCAAAACAGACCGATCTTGTTGATGTTAATCACAAGGTCTGCAATACAGCCCCACTAGCAGCCACTGGTGGGACTGCAAGCAGACCCACCTAGATAGCTAAGCTATCCAAGAGCAATATTATCATATTGACCGCCTAGAATGGCGGTTTTTTGTTATCTAGACCTGAAAAACACAAATTGCAGACCTCGAACAATCAATTCCGCTGTATCCTTAAATTTTGCCTTATCAGGTACTGTTATCGTACAGTGAGACGGTGGCAGAGCTTACTTTTCGCTGTAAGTGCGTTGAACTTTTGCACCACGACTATGTATATCCTTGTTGGAGGTTGTGAATGGAGACTTGTTGAAATTGATGAAACAGCAACCTCGTCCTTCAGAGCGAGGATATAAGGCGGTTGTAGTGAATCACTTAATTGGAAACTCCTTTTAAGCCGCTGTATAATAGTTAAAGATCGTGGATGTTGTTAAGGAATGTAATATGCTCCATCAATTTAGTGTGATTAAACGCTTTCAAGAGAGTAGTAATGTACCACCTTTTTTTGTAAAAAATAACAAAATGTATTCTGTTTTTTTATTCGATAAAGAGTATATAATTGAAATGCAACATCACATTTCAGAGGTGAAAAAGAAAAGGCGGGATAGGGTAGAAATATTCTTAAGACAAGATTGTTTAACCTATGTAGTTGTTGCAACCAGTGAATACCGCAATCTTAGAGTAACGTTACAAAAACATACTGAAAATAATCAGATTCTATGTTCTAGCAATTTTTCTAAAAAAGCAATGGTAAAATACATAGAATTAAGCGAAAAAACTCTAGATAGCTACATTAAAGAACATTGTATGAATGAAAGTTAAATAATAAAGGAGCTTAATATGAAACTAAATAAATTTTCTATGCTTGGTTTGATTGCTATATTGTTAGTACCCTTAATTTCTCAAGCAAAACAAAAAGACAGCTTATATGATGAATTAACAAAAATTGTTTATGCTTGTAAAAATAATGCAATATTAGACGTGGTTTATGTTAATACGAGTCGAGGTTCATACGCTATTATCAATCAAGTAGGTGAAATGATACCAATGGAGAATGTCAAATCAGCCTCTGGGGCAGTTTACAAATCACTTCACCCAGATTATACCTATGAACTAGTTACAAAGGGAAAATTTGCTGAATTATTTGCAGACAACAAACCTATCCTTGCTAATTGTATAAGTGAGTAGATAGAAAGATGAAAAAGACATTAATCTTATTCTCCGCCTTTATGCTTTTTGCTTGTACGAGTGATATTGCACCTGAACTCAAACAACAAGCAGAGACATCATCCAGAACAGCTATTGAGCAAGGTATGTCAGAAAAAAAAGTAATCGCATTACTTGGTAATCCAGATAATGTTAGCCCACAAGATAAAGGAAAAAAATTATCTTATGGTAAACAAGGTTATATTGGTTATTATGAAGTTTGCTTGGATAAACAAAATAACGTCATTAGTTCCGGGTTCAGTTGTACCCATTAATTCCGGCTGGGAAAGTATGCAACTAAAGATTCAATGTATGCAGGATAGCTACGATAAGTTACTTAAAATACTACCGTTGCTTATAAAAGATCCTAGTCGATTGACTGAGGCGAAACAGCTGGTTCAACAATTAGATGAGTTTTATCAAAGTTCGGAATGGCTAGAGTTGTATGACCGTTCCGAGGAATTTAATATTGATACAAGGGGTAATTATAGCGTACTCTCAGAAGATGCTATTTGGAATGTATTAAGCGAATTTGATAGATTGACATCGATATCAAAGCGAGATGTATAACTATCGTCCCAGATATCGATGTTATAGCTCGAATTAGAGCGTTCTACGATACATGGGGTTTTTAGGCAAAAACCGTAGCCGTTAGGCGTAGGGCGTTAGCTACAAACTTAAACCGTCATCACGACTTAATGATCGGCTTTGTTGCTTGATTTTCTGCTCTCTTTCCCAACGTTCTGCAGATCGTTTCATAAATTCCGAACTCAACTGCTTCATAGACTTTTCGACTAATTCGGGGTTATCTCTCAACATTTCCGCCTTGCGGTCGTAAAGCGGTTTATTCTGCTTGTTGATTTGCCCGATTTTCTCTTGTTCTTCGGCAATATAGCCTTTCACTCGATCAAATCTTTCTGAATAGTCCCCTAAAATCCCCTTAATTCGCTCAATTTCGGCTTTTTGCTCTTTGGTTTGATATAACCCTAGCATTCCCCATTTCTCGCTCTCAAGGCGTTTTAAATCGCCTTTATAGCTCGCATAACTTGATTTTATATCTTCAAGGCTCTTTTCCCATTCCTTGATTTTTCGTTCGTGTTCCCATTTTGGTTTTTCGGCATTTTTCAAATCAACGTA
>NZ_PHHA01000034.1 GCF_002795425.1 Conservatibacter flavescens | reverse complement strand
CTTTTTGGGGTCAGATCAAAAAATTGAAATTTTTTACCGCTCTTTTTATTGATAACCTCAAGTATAACTATAATTAATATTTACTACATAAATTAGAAGCTTTTTCTGTTGTTTTTAACATAGCATAAAATACAATAACCAAGAAAAAGTAAAACACATTGCCTGAATTATGGGCAAAAAATCCCTGACTCAAACAATAAAAAGCAACCGAAATAATATGCACACAACCTAGCATCGCAACCGTTGTTTGCTCTATAGAACCTTTATTTAATCGCTTAAAGAAAATAGCAAAAGGAATGCATAATACACCTAACAAAGCAAATAGGCCAACAATACCACGTTTAGAAAAATCATCTAAGTATTGATTATGTACGTGTGCAAACCCAGAAGCATAGCTACTAATTAATTTTTGCTCTCCCTGCTCTTTCCTATTTTCAACAGCCCCTTTATAACCCCAGCCTAAAATCGGTTTTTCCTGAATTTGTAACCAAGCACTTTTCCACATATCAAAACGGGCTCCTACCGAAGTCGAGCCATTATTCTTATCAAAATAAGCTGAAATTTCATTTTTAGCTTCAATAAACCGGTGAGCAATTTGTGTATTTGGCACTAATGTTGCTGTTGTTACAGCCAAAACCATAACAGCAAGAAAGCCACCTAATACTTTTTTAGAAATATATTGACGGTAAACAATCAAGATAAATAGAAGAATAACAGGTAATCCAATCCAAGCCCCCCGCGCAGTCGAAAGAAAGCTTGCTAAGATCCCCATTAAAGAAAAAACAAAGTAAAGTGCGGTTAATTTATAGCGTTTTTTCGTGAAAAAGTAGAATGTCACAATTAGCGAGAACATTGCAATAGACATGGCGATGCCACCACTTTGAATATGCATCTGGGCAAAGAACGCTTGCGGTTTATTTAAAATAAAACGATGGTAAATTGCTACAATACCAGAGATCAATGCGCCAACAGCTATAAAATGAAATATCCAAGTTAATTGAAGATAAAAACGAGAAAAAAGTGGTATTAGTAATAAGAAAAGTAAAACTTTTGAAGGATTATCTAATAAACTTGCTTTTTCATTGTTTATCAAAAATATCAACAAAAACGTAACAAAATAGAAAAAATACCCCCATACTAATAACTTCTCTTCATAACTAAAAGAAAAAATTGTCTTTTTTCTTAATTCAAAAATTACATAACCTAATGCAAAAGTACATAAAAAAAAGGGTGCATAATTATAACCCTTCTGAAAAACTAAAATAGATAAGAAAAAAAAACCGACTAAGGCATTCACTATGCCATTTAACTGAATTTGTTTCACTAATATGCTCCTTTTCGCATTAATACAACTTTAGCCGTTTTATATAAAATAATTATATCATTCCATAGTGACCAATTTTTGACGTACCAAGCGTCAAGGTAAACTCTCTTTTCATAACTAGTATCACTACGTCCACTCACTTGCCATAATCCTGATAGTCCTGGCCTAACCATATAATAATAGGTAATATTTTCCTCATAAAAACGTAATTCAGAACGAACTACTGGTCTTGGGCCAATTAAACTCATGTCCCCCTTTAATACGTTCCACAATTGAGGTAATTCATCTAGGCTAGTTTTACGTAAAAAACAACCAATTGGTGTAACTCTAGGATCATTTTTTAATTTATATGTTCTTTCCCACTCATAACGTATATCCACATCAGATTGCAGTAATTTTTGTAATATTTCGTTAGAGTTCATCACCATGGTTCTAAATTTGTAACAATAAAAAGGTTTACCATTACGGCCAATACGTACTTGACTATAAGTTGCACTACCACCATCTCGCCTTATTTTCCAAGATAGATATATAAATAATGGCATAAACAATACCAGTAACATTCCAGAAACCACTATATCAAATGTTCGTTTAACAAATCGAGAAGAGCGTTTTGCAAGATTATTATGCAAACGTAATAAAATTGCCTCATGACTAAAAATATGAGAAATCTCCGCTCCATATAGAGGTACCCCTCCTAAAGAAGGTATAACTGATATATCTCGGTATCCTAAACGATTCAATTTCATCACCCATTCTTCTAGCATATCATCTTGATTTTTTTCTAATGCAATGAAAACTTTTTGATAACAATGAATACTTTCTAAAAAAACATCAATAGGAACATATCCTTGTTTAGGATCAATAAAGACCATATCGTCTCGAGGATCAACAAACACCTTAACTTTATAACCTAAACTTTTATCTGTAGCTAAAGCCTGAAAAGCTGATCGTGCATTATCAGACTTACCAATCATAACGCAATCAAGCTCCCATACCCCCAAGTAATTTAAAAAATACTTAGCAAAGATACGCCCCAAAGGGGATAGAAAGATAACAATCCCCCAAACATAATACCACGTTGCTACTGATAAATTTGAGTAGGTTAATACCAGTAAAGACAGATTTAATAATGCAACTTTGATGAGTACCGTATAAATATCATATAATTCGTCCCAAAAGGGTTTACGATAAGTATAATGCCTCTTTATCGTCCAAAACCATAAAACAGCAACTCCTACACAAAATAGAAATAAACTTAACCGAATAATGGAATTTGTTATTTCATTAATATCTAATGAAAAATCATCAGGTGTAGAAATATAATAAGCAAAGAAAATCGAAAAACTAAAGACAAACAAGTCCGAAAAAATAAGAATAAATTTTGTAATAATCTTATTATTTATCATTTAATTTGGTCCAATAAGTTTTATGCATACTCAATTTTTTATTTAAACTCATTGGGAAATATTGATAATAGAATCCCAACTTAAAACCAAAATATTTAGCAAAAGTCATTCCGACCGCTCGAAATAACCACAGTCTCTTATTATTCCACAAATATTTACATTCTGAAAGAACAAAACGTGTGCCCTCTCCATTAAGTCTACCAAATTTTTGTCGAAGCCAATAATTTTGAGATTGAAAAACCCCTGTATCAAAATAACGTTTAAATTCTTGCGTCAAGGTATAATTATGGGAATGGTAAACGCAAGCCTCAGCACAATAAGCAACCTTATAACCCGCTAAAATCATTTTGGCCGTTAGATACATATCCTCTGCTAGAATAGTATTATCAGGGAAACCACCTAACTCTTCAAACACAGATCGGCGATATGCAGCAAAAGAGTTCGACATAAAAGCACATTTTATGCCTAACTCGGCAATATCCTGTTGAGATTTCACACTCGACTTTGCAGGATAATTAAAAAGACGCGCATGAGCCGCTAAAGGTGTTGCATTACTATGGGGTAATTGGCGACCACAAACGGCGGCAACATCTTTATCTTCAAAGGGTTTAAGTAATTTTTCTATGGCATTAGTATCCGCTAAAATTGCATCCTGTGTCATAAAGATAAGAATTTCTGCACTTTTTCCTGCAAACTTAACCGCTTGATTACGCGTACCACCGTGATTAAATGTTTGTTTATCAATTGAATAGACATCAAACCCCGATCGCTTTGCCCATATTACCGTATCATCTGTTGAGCCAGAATCAATTACAACAACACTTGGCTTAACGCTTTGTGCTAAAATATGCTTAAAACACGTTCTGCCTAACTCTCCAGCATTGTAGGTGGGGATAATTAGTATGGTTTGAATTAATTGCATTATTCTTTATAATCCACTTATATTTGTACAATCTAGTTTATCATCAAATAAAAAAGCCTAAAGACTCATCAACCTTATTAAGATTCTCTTTAATTTAGAAACGAACTTATACTGTCTAAATTTATTCTTAGGTAAATTTCCACATACTAATAAATCAAATGAATCTAGCGATTTTTTTTGTAAAATTGCCAGTCTAAAATTATGAATAAACACTGACAAATTAGTAAAGTAGACAAGCCACCTCTTCTTTCTATCAAATGCACCTATTTGATTATTAGAATGCTGACGATAATCAATCAATGGCTGTGGAATAAATATTGCTTCTCCATAATATTTTGCTAATAATGCAATCCACCAATCATGCATATAAAGATGATCCCAATCTACTAAATCAAGCGATTTTAGAACAAGCTCTCTCATAGAACGATTCACACAACTTGCTGCTCCTTGTACACAGTTTTTAAATAGGATAGAATCATCTTCAAACACTCGAGCTGTTAAGCCTTGATAATCAAAAAAACTATCTGAAATCACATAATTCTTATTATTAATTATTCGGCTATCACTAAATACTAGTAATGCTGTTTTCGTAGATTGTAAGTATTGACTAAATATCCCTATCTTATTTGGGTGCCAAATATCGTCTTGATCAGAGAAAAAAGTATAATCTTCTTTAGCATACTTTAACGCAGAAAGAAAATTATATTTTGCACCTTTTTGTAATCCAGAAACAATTTCATAACAAGAAAAACTATACGACAAGAAAATATTCTCTATCAGTTCTAGTGTATTATCTTTCGAAAAATCATCTGAAATAATAATTTTTTTAGGTAATATATTTTGTTTTAAAATACTTTCTAGTTGCTGCTGAACGTATTTTGAGCCATTATATGTACACAAAATTACATCATAATTAAGTTTTTTCATTATTAAATACTAAGAATTTTGATGATATAAAGTTAATTACCATGCCAGCAATGCTACCAGCAGCTACGCCAACTATCGGATAATTAAGTACAGTTATCACATAACTTACTAATAAATAATAAGTTAATAAATTTGCCATACCACCAAAAATCATACACCACAAATAATATAAGAACTCATAAAATTTATTTGTCCTCCGCTGTGCTTTAAATGTAATATTTCGATTTAAAATCCAAGTTACAAAAACAGCACATATAAAAGATACTAGGCGAGAAATATATAAGCCAAAATTATCTTTTAATAAGTAGAGTATGGTGGTATCAACCACAAAGCCAACACCACCAATAAAACCAAAAAATAAAATCTGTTTAATTGTACTTTTATTCATTATCTTTAATATTTAGATAAGATAAACGCTTAATCTCATGACGAGTAATTGTAGTACTATCTAAAATTAATCCTGTAAAAATAGAAAATATTGCAATCATCATTAAAGCAGAGGAAAGAATTGCTGTTGGTAAACGTGGAACAAGCCCAGTTGCAAAATATTCACTAAATAATGGGATTCCTAGTAAAATAGAAAATAGCGCACATAGTCCACCAATTAGACTGAAAAAGGCTAATGGTTTTTCGCGCATAAATAATTTAATAATTGTATAAAGAATACGAATACCATCTTTATAGGTAGATAATTTACTTTCTGAACCTTCTGGGCGATCAATATATTTAGTCATGACTTCACCATAAGGCATACGCAGCTCTAAAGCATGCACTGTCAATTCCGTTTCTGTTTCAAATCCTTGAGCTAGAGCAGGGAAAGATTTTGCATAGCGACGAGAAAATGCTCGATATCCAGAAAGCATATCGGTGAACTCTCCTCCAAAAATTTGACTAACACTACCTGTCAACATCTTATTACCAAATTGATGACCTGGGCGATATGCTAATTTTGCAATTTCAGGATCTACCTCACGACAGCCAACTACCATATCAAGATTTTCATCAATCAGTTTATCAACCAATTTATGTACAGCCTCTGCTTCATAAGTATTATCCCCATCAACCATTACATAAATATCAGCATCAACGTCAGCAAACATACGACGAACTACATTTCCTTTACCTTTATGTTTTACACTAATTACTTTTGCTCCACTTCTTATGGCCTCAGTAACAGTATTATCTTTAGAATTATTATCAAACACATAAGCCTCAATTTCAGGCATTACTTGCTTGAAAGATGTCACCACATTGTAAATAGTAACTTCCTCATTATAACAAGGTACTATAAGTGCTACTTTTTTATCTCTATATTTCATATAAACTCCTATAAGTTTTATTTAAACTAAATAATTCTTTTGCTGTTAACATTGCAAATATATATGCAAATCCTAATAATACCGAGTTTGCAACATTATAAAAATTAAGTACCGTCATATTGATTCCATCAGTAAATATAAACTCAGAGAACCAAGCAATTGCAAACGTATATACAAAACTCAATAGTATAAATGCTAATGTTGTTGCACAGTATAAAAATACCATTTTATTTCTTTTTATATTATCTTTTATAAAATTAAAGTTAAATATAAATGATAAAAAGCAATACGATATGACAGCTATACAAAGCAATATACAGAAAACGTTCATTTTCTTATAAATAGAAAAGATAAAATTTATCCATTTATTTGCTAGCTCACTATTCACAAAGCTATCTTGCATAATTTCATAATTAGTTAAATACTCTGTATGAGTAAGTCTTGACGCAAGATCGGCTATTTCCATATTTAAAATATTTCCAGCAGGTTGACTCCCAGCTGAATAATTGTGAAGTAAAATGCTTCCCTGATATCCTTTTCGCATTATCTTCCAAAGGTTTTTGATTTCATCTATAGACTTTCCTCCCGTAGAGGATACCAATTGGAATTTAGTCTCTTTTTCTAGAATTCCTTCTTCAAAAGCCTTTTCAACTTCAGAATTAATTTGTTTAAATAATGTATCCACATCCTTTTCTGAAGTCCATACATTAGCCTCTACCAGAGCAGTTCTTAATACCCAAGTTAAAAAATCTCCTTTAATAGGGTTTACGTATGCATCTCCGCCAAACCAAGGAGTATGAATAATTTTATTTCTAAGCTCTAAATGTTTTTGGAATGTAGGAGAGACATTAAATGCTTTATCAATAGAGTCAGCAGGGGCCCAATGTATAGATGTTCTATTATCAGATTTTATTTTATATATATTTTTTGTGAATCTACCAAGCTCACCCCCATTTCTAGTTTCAATTGCATATACACCAAAAAAATGTTGGTTTACAGATTTATAAGTAACTGTAATTACTTGATATACAAGTAGAGGCATAATTAGCAATATTAATTTAGAAAAAAATATTTTTTTAGAAAAATATCCTTTTATATATTTATATATATAAATAAGTAAGCATAATATTATAGAACTTACTAAACAAGCTAATAGCCAAACACCATCTTCTTTTATATAGAATGTAAATGAGAAAACTAAGCTATATATGACCACTGAAAATAATTTTTGATTTCTGTTCAACATAGCAGAAAAAACATTCCATAGTATAAAAGAGAAACTCATAATAGTAAATGGAGCAATAATAGAGTTTCTATACAGCCTAGTTCCCATCCATATTTCAAATGCCGTTGGTAAAAACAAGAAATATATAAAAGCAAGTAAAGCTATAAATTTATTCTGATTTAATTTAAGTATAAGATTAAGTACAGTTAAAGCAGAAATACACCAAAATATACTAAGAACTAAACTATAATTTAGTTGAGATATATACACAAAATCTAAAAATATCGGGAAAGACATTGTTTTTAAAAGCGATGTATGATCTATATTTTGATAATGGCTAGGTAAAGCATATTGGATCATTAAAGCATCATCATATGCTTGATCTGACGGAAACCAAAAGCCTGTAATTTCTCCCAAATATAATCTAATAAAAATAAGAAGAATAATAAATATATAATATGGATCTTTTAAAAGACTGAGTTTTTTATATATACTTTCTTGCATGAGTTAATTCATTCCTGTACTATACATCAATTTCTCTTTCAAACTTGAGAAATTCCAAGGACGTTTTCTAATACGCTGATCTTTTAAATATTCAGATAATAGCTCTTGATCAAAATTCTTTGCATAGTTAGTAATTAACATCCAATCAGTAATCTGACGATATACTAAATCTCTCTTTAAGAATGGAAAGCCGAATTCATCAATAATAAAAAATGGAGCAACTACGATAATTCCATAACGTTGAATCAAACGTGATATTTCTTGTTTTAATGATGCTTTATAATAAGTCGTTTGTTGTTTTGTTGTTTTTTTATCATAAAATGCTAGATGTAAATTTTTTAAGGAACCCACTAAATGTTGATCTAAATGACGATTACCCGACACTTCTATTAGAAACTTTTGCAATAAAACTTCATCATCCACAATAGTATCTATTAAATTTGCTGTATCTAAAAATATAGTTGGTTTAAAACCATCTTTCAGAATAGATTCAGATAGTTTAATTTCTCCATTATGGATGTTTGCACGTCTATCATCACTAATGAAAAAATCCTCCCAAAATTTAGAAAAATATTTACCATTAAATACATCGTTAGAGAACTTTAAAAAGTAAGATTGCACATGATAACCTGGTTGCCATAAATATTCTGCTACACCAATAAAATCCTCCTGCTCATTCTTCTGCATAAATTCAATAAAACGATTATCTGATTTTATTAAATTAGCAAAAATAGAGTCATTACAAATAATAATCTCTTTTGGCTGGATATTATTAGTTTTTAATAACTGGATAAATTCTTTATAAGTACCAAAGTCACGTCCAATATTATGCCTTTCCGCCATAAATAAAGTCCGATCTTTAAAAGAGTCTATAAAATATTTATCTAGCTTTCCATTAGAAATAGTAATTATTTTATAATTTAACTTTTCAAGTAGTTCAAAATAACGTTCATACATTAAAATTGATTTAGGAGCATAAATAACAAAAAGAATAATCTTTTCATTATTCAGAACAGATAAATCAAAATTTAAAAAATCATCGAGCAGTCTAATTGTACCATTAGGATTCTCTTTTCTATACTTCTTTGAAACTCTATACATTTTATAGCGTTCTATTGATAGCAGAGAAAGCATCGTCCCAAATTTTAATTTTTCCTTAGCTATATCTATATATTTTCTCATAACTCTTCCTTAAATAATTTATTGCATACTTTGCATATATTGATTACTAATAATATCTATTTCACCAATACCTTTTATTTTCCCTTTCTCTATCCAAATAGCCTTTTGGCATAGAGCCCTAACCTGCTCAATAGAGTGCGATACAAACAATAATGTTGTACCACCATGTAATAACTCTTCCATTCTTTTTTTACATTTCTCCTGAAATGCAAAATCTCCGACCGCAAGCACTTCATCTACAATTAAAATATCAGGCTTAGCTATTGTCGCTATAGAAAAACCTAAGCGAGCAGCCATACCAGATGAAAAGTTTTTGATAGGCGTATCAAGGAAATCTTGTAGTTCTGCAAATTCGACTATACTACTAAAATGTTCTTCAATAAATTTCCTACTATGACCTAAAATTGCTCCATTGAGATAAATATTTTCACGAGCAGTAAGTTCTGGATCAAATCCGGCACCAAGCTCTATCAGTGGAGAAATTGAACCGGCCACTTTTACAGTCCCCTTATAGGGTTTCAAAATTCCACAAATTAGTTTCAATAAAGTAGATTTGCCAGAACCGTTTTTACCTATTAACCCCCAAGATTCACCACGTTTTACTTGAAATGTTACATCTTGCAATGCTAAGAACTCTTGAAACATCAACTCTCTCTTTAACATTTTGATAACATATTCTTTCAAACCACTGATATTTTCAGAAGCCTTATTAAAACGAACGGTAGCATTTCTTACATCGATAATAATGTCATGATTCATAACTAAATATACAAAATAAATTGGTCTTGCTTACGATTAAAATACCACATACCTACTATTAGAAATACAATGGCAGTAAGTGATCCTTGTACTAATAATTCTAAAGAAAGAGGTGTTCCATATAAAACAATTTCTCTAAATTGCTGAATATAACCATACATAGGATTAAGATTATCATACCACCAGCGGTATTCTTCAGAAATAATGGATACAGGATAAATAATCGGTGTTAAATACATCCAGATAGATGTAAATACTCCCCAAAGATATTGTATATCTCTGAAAAATACAGATGCTGTAGCAAGCAATAGACTCAATCCTAAGCTAAAAATATAAACTTCAAATAGTACTATTGGTAGCCACAGAATATTCCAGGTTAATGGAACTTGGGTGATTAGCATAACAAGAGCGAGAGCAATCAGAGAAAATAATAAATTAACTAAGGCACTTGTTACTTTTGATAACGTAAAAATATATTTCGGTACATAAGTTTTCTTTAGTAAAGGGGCATTCATAATAATAGATCCTGTAGCTAAAGATGTTGCTTCACTCATAAAACCAAATATAACCTGCCCAGCAAGTAAATACACTGCAAAATTAGGAATATCAAATCTAAATAAATTAGAAAAAACGATTACTAATACAGTCATCATTAATAAGGGATTTAAAATACTCCAAATATATCCCAAATAGCTACGGCGATATTTCAGTTTGATATCTTTTAGCACGAGTTGCTTTATCAATTCTCGATATTGAATAAATTCTGAAATTGCTTTCTTAGATGTTTTCATTTTGCTAGATTTTACTTAAACTTAACCGCTTGACTCAATGTTTTACCCGCTAAATCTTTTGCCGATAAGCTAGGTTCTCCGTCTAAATGCCAGTCAATCCCGACAGTTGGATCATTCCAAATTAATGAATGTTCCGCTGTTGGGTTGTAGTAGTCTGTACATTTATACGTAAATTCTGCCGTGTCGGTTAAAACATAGAAACCGTGTGCAAATCCTTCTGGCACCCAAAGCTGACGCTTATTTTCAGCAGATAGAATTTCACCAACCCATTGTCCAAATGTCGGAGAGCTTTCACGCATATCCACAGCGACATCAAATACTGCCCCTTGAACCACACGCACGAGTTTGCCTTGCGTGTTTTCCGTTTGGTAGTGTAAACCTCGCAATACGCCTTTCACTGATTTAGAATGGTTTTCCTGTACAAACGTGCGGTTTGCGACATTCTGTTTAAACCATTCATCTCGGAATGTTTCCATAAAAAAGCCACGCTCATCACCAAACACCTGTGGCTCTAATAATTTTACATCAGGAATTTTTGTTTCAATGATTTTCATTGTTTATCCTATTATCTTATACAAAATAACGTTTATATTTTTGATGGCTTTGGATATTACGTTCCGCATCTTTTTTATCCCAAATTTGTAATTCCCAAGGATAATAAAAATTACTGGAGTTTTTAAAATAAATATGAATACCAATATATTCATCTTTATCCCGTAAGTACCAATTTTTTAAACCATATTTTTCTTTCCAAAAATCAAGACATTCCATTACTTGAGTAATCTCTTGACTGGAAATAATGATTCTCACACCAAAAATATCATTTAATATACTATTTACTGGGTAGCCTTCACTTCGTTGCTTAAATCGCTCTATTTTAGCTAAAATCGACTCAGAAGTTTTTACCCGATAAAAATAGGCTATATCATACAAATCTGCACGATACAAATAGTCATTAATAGATTCATGCAAATTTAAACGATAAGATAAAATATGCTCAATAGGAACATTTGGTAATGTATGCTTTAAATTTACTTTTTGTACCTTTCCTGTTTCAAAATAATCACGAGAAAAAGCTGAATGTAATTTATTAATTTCACTAATCAAACGTTCAATTTTTGCAAGCATATTTTCTCTTTACATATAAAGTGATAAATTTTTTAACGCCTTTTGCCAATCACTTGGCTTAATACCAAATACTCGGTTAATTTTCGCTAAGTTTAAGCAGGAATTCGCGGGGCGTTTTGCGGATGTTGGATAATCTGCAGTGCCGATTGGATTAACAAGCGGTGCTTTTTCCAATATTTTTTGCGACACAGTTTCGGTAAAAATAGCTTGTGCAAAGTCATACCAGCTCACATAAGGGCTACCCGTAAAATGGTAAACACCATACTCTATTTGCTCCCCTGCAACGATTTTCTCAGCAATCTGAATAAGTGCTGCTGCAATATCTCCAGCATAGGTAGGTGCACCGATTTGGTCAGATACAACGCCTAAGCTATCACGTTGCTGAGCAAGTCTTAACATTGTTTTGACAAAGTTATTGCCGTGTTCCCCAAATACCCAAGCCGTACGTAATACAATAGTTTTGCTATTCTCTGCAAAGGCTGCTTGTTCACCCGCTAATTTTGTTTTGCCATAAACACCTTGGGGAGCTGTTGTATCATCTTCGCTATACTGCCCCGCTCGCTGACCATCAAAGACATAATCCGTTGAGATATGTAAAAATGCTGCACCAACCTCATGGCTTGCTTTTGCAAGGTAGCGTACACCGTCCACATTAATTGCCGTAGCCAATTCAACTTCACTTTCTGCTTTATCAACTGCGGTATGCGCTGCTGCATTGATCACCACATCTGGACGGAAATCTCGGATCATATCAAACACAGCCGTTTGTTGAGTAATATCTAGATTATTACGATCCACCGCAAGAATATCGTGTCGCCCTTGTAATTGCTGCACAAGGCAATATCCTACTTGCCCATTTGAACCTGTAATTAAAATTTTAGCCATTAGCGTTGTTCCTTAATTAAACGTAATAAATATTGTCCATATTCATTTTTCGCCATTGGCTTCGCTAATTGCTCAACTTGTTCTGTTGATAACCAGCCATTACGCCACGCAATTTCTTCTAAACACGCTACTTGTAAGCCTTGTACATTTTCAAGTGTACGCACAAAAGACGCTGCTTCGTGTAAACTTTCGTGTGTACCTGTATCTAACCACGCAAAGCCTCGACCTAATAATTGTACATTTAATGAACCATCTTTTAGGTACATCTCATTTAATGTGGTAATTTCAAGTTCGCCACGGGCAGATGGCTTCACTTGTTTGGCAAACTCCACCACACGACTATCATAGAAATAAAGTCCTGTTACTGCATAGTTTGATTTTGGATTGGCAGGTTTTTCTTCAATAGAGACTGCTTTAAACTGGTCATCAAACTCAACAACCCCAAAACGTTCTGGATCTTTCACCAAATAACCAAAGACCGTTGCACCTTTCTCTTGAGCTACCGCCTCTTTTAACATTTGGCTAAAATGCTGACCATAGAAGATATTATCTCCTAGCACTAAGCAACAGCTTTCACCGTTAATAAATTCCTCACCAATCAAAAATGCTTGAGCTAACCCGTCTGGGCTAGGTTGAATTGCATAGCTGAGTTGAATACCGAAATCTGAGCCATCGCCTAATAAGCGTTTAAAACTTTCATTATCTTCTGGTGTGGTAATAATTAAAATTTCACGGATCCCCGCTAACATCAAAACAGAAAGCGGATAATAGATCATTGGTTTATCATAAACAGGTAAAAGCTGTTTTGACACGCCTCGCGTAATTGGATAAAGACGAGTGCCAGACCCGCCAGCAAGAATAATGCCTTTCATATTTTACCCCTATGCTTTTGTGCCTAAACGTTCACGGCTGTATGAACCATCTAATACATGCTTCCACCATGTTGAATTGGTTAAATACCATTCCACCGTTTTACGAATGCCCGACTCGAAAGTCTCTTGCGGTTTCCAACCTAATTCACGTCCAATTTTACTTGCATCAATGGCATAGCGTACATCGTGTCCAGGGCGATCTTTTACATATGTAATCAGATCTTCGTACTTTGCTACCCCTTGTGGTTTATTCGGTACAAGCTCTTCAAGTAGTGAGCAGATTGTTTTCACCACTTCAATGTTGGCTTTCTCATTATGTCCACCGATATTATAGGTTTCACCCACCGCACCTTCCGTTACCACTTTATATAATGCACGAGCGTGATCTTCCACAAATAACCAGTCGCGAATTTGTTGTCCGTTGCCGTAAACAGGTAGCGGCTTACCTTCTAACGCATTTAAAATCATTAAAGGAATAAGCTTTTCAGGGAAGTGGAATGGCCCATAGTTATTTGAACAGTTGGTTACAATCGTTGGCAAGCCATAGGTACGCAACCACGCACGAACAAGGTGATCACTAGAGGCTTTTGAAGCAGAATAAGGGCTAGATGGGGCATAAGGTGTGGTTTCCGTAAAGAGATCGTCAGTTCCTTCTAAATCACCATACACTTCATCTGTTGAGATATGATGGAAACGGAAGGCTGATTTTTTCTCATCAGATAAACCATTCCAATAATGACGAGCCACTTCTAATAGCGTAAATGTTCCCACCACATTGGTGTGAATAAAAGCACCTGCACTATCAATAGAACGATCAACATGACTTTCTGCCGCGAGGTGCATTACCGCATCAGGTTGATATTGTGTAAAAATACGAGCTAATGCTTGTGCATCACAAATATCCACTTGTTCAAATACATAACGCTCATTATCTGAAACGCTGTCAAGTGATTCAAGATTACCTGCGTAAGTTAATTTATCCACATTAATCACACGATCTTGTGTGTGATTGATAATATGGCGCACAACCGCTGAACCAATAAAACCCGCTCCGCCAGTGATAAGTATTTTTATCATAAATGTCTCCACAAAATTAATCAATAAAATTAAACCATTTTAGTTCCCAAGCAAATTAAATGCAACAAATGAAATACATAATCAAAAAATAGTTTTGCTTAACGAAAATACAAAAACTTGCTTCTTTCTCTTTTAGTCCTATCGCAAAAAGAGTATAATTCCCCAAATATTATGTCAATTAAAGGTCAATAGACCCTGATAACACTAGAGGAATCAATGGCTAAAGAAGATAGCATAGAGATGCAAGGCACTATTTTAGAAACCTTGCCAAACACAATGTTTCGTGTTGAATTAGAAAACGGTCATGTTGTGACTGCCCATATTTCAGGCAAAATGCGTAAGAATTACATTCGTATTTTAACCGGTGATAAAGTCACGATTGAAATGACACCTTATGATTTAAATAAAGGTCGCATTATTTTCCGTAGTCGTTAATTAGGATAAAAAACGTCTAATAAGCGCTGAAAACTGTTAGTTATCTTACTGAGGGCATATCTGATATGCCCTTTAGTTTTATGCTGTTTAAATAAGTTGAGCATTTAAAATGACACGTAGACAGCATGCATGCGCTGCTACAAAACTGACACAAACGAAAAATACATGTTTATCAGCTAATATGTGATTTGATTTAACTTATTGATAAAGATTGAAAATTTGGTGGAGATAATCGGGATCGAACCGACGACCTCTTGCATGCCATGCAAGCGCTCTCCCAACTGAGCTATATCCCCAATACAGAAAGGTCTTCTAAAAAGAAGTGGCGCTAATAATAAGTTCTGCCACTTCTTATGTCAATGTGAAATAATCAATTTATAACTAATTGCTTAATTTTAAATCAGTTATTTGCCTTAATAAAATCAATCGCTCGTTGAATGCGTTTTAATACACGTTCTTTACCGATCCCTACTAAAGTCACATCCATAGACGGCGATTGTCCCGTTCCTGTTACCGCAACTCGTAACGGCATTCCAACTTTGCCCATACCCAACTCAAGCTCAGCTGCGGTTTGTTCAATTGCAGCGTGTGTATTTTCTAAGTTCCAATCTGAAAGTGCGGTTAATTTTTCGAGTATTTTTTCTAATGGTTCAACCGCTGACATTTTAAAATGTTTTTTCACCGCACTTTCTTCATATTGTTCAAATTCTTCAAAGAAATAACGACTAGAAGCGGCCATTTCTTTTAAGGTTTTACAACGTTCTTTGAGCATATCCACGATTTCTATCAAAGACGGGCCATTTGAAGTATCAATCCCCTGTTCTTGATAATGCCAAGCCAAATGAGTTGCAACATTTTCCACAGGTAATTCTCGAATATAGTGATGATTTAACCAAAGTAATTTCTCTGTATTAAATGCACTAGCCGATTTACTGACAGAATGGATATCAAATAATTCGATCATCTCTTGGCGAGAAAAAATCTCTTGATCCCCATGTCCCCAACCTAAGCGAACTAAATAATTGACCAAAGCTTCTGGTAAATAGCCATCATCACGATACTGCATCACACTGACAGCGCCATGACGTTTTGATAATTTTTGCCCATCATCACCATTAATCATCGAAACATGAGCATAAGTTGGAATCGGTGCTTCAAGGGCTTTTAAAATATTAATTTGACGAGGCGTATTATTAATATGATCTTCTCCACGCACAACGTGGGTAATCCCCATATCCCAATCATCTACTACCACACAGAAATTATAGGTTGGAGAACCATCAGTACGACGAATAATTAAATCGTCTAATTCACCATTACTTATTTCAATGCGACCACGCACCGCATCGTCAAAAACCACTGAACCGTCTTGCGGATTTTTAAAGCGCACAACATGTGGTTCACTCTCGGAATGCCCATGATCCCCTAAACAATGGCGATCGTAACGCGGTTTTTCTTTGTTATTTTCTTGTTGTTTACGCAAATTTTCTAAACGCTCTTTCGAACAATAGCAACGATACGCCAAGCCTTGCTCAATCATCTCATCAATAACTTGGTTATAACGCTCAAAACGTTTTGTTTGGTAATAAGGCCCGTGCTCCCAAGCTAAATTTAACCATTCCATACCTTCCAAAATCGCAGCCGTGGCTTCAGGTGTTGAACGCTCTAAATCGGTATCTTCTATACGTAATACAAATTCACCCTGATTATGTTTAGCATATAACCATGAGTAAAGCGCAGTACGCGCCCCACCAACGTGTAAATACCCCGTTGGGCTAGGCGCAAAACGCGTACGAACTTTCACATTCGGATCTAAATTAAAAAGCGCTTTAAGTTTCATTCTATTAACCTTATTTATTCTCATTCCAAAAGTGCGGTCATTTTACTACGAGTTTTTTATTTCGCCATAAAAATTGCGATTTTATGTTTATTTTTACACCAATTAAGTCAAAAACATAAAAATTTGGTTGACTGAAATTCTATTATCTCTATAATGCCACACCACAACGAGGGCGATTAGCTCAGTTGGGAGAGCACCTCCCTTACAAGGAGGGGGTCACTGGTTCGAGACCGGTATCGCCCACCACTTTCATACAAGTGTCTTTCGTTGTACCCCAAGTTTTTTAAGGCTTTTTTAAGTGGGCGATTAGCTCAGTTGGGAGAGCACCTCCCTTACAAGGAGGGGGTCACTGGTTCGAGACCGGTATCGCCCACCACTTAAATCCTTAAAACCTACCAAAATTTTGATATTTTACAAAGCGCAAGCCAAGTAAACTATAAGAGTTTTCGGGCGATTAGCTCAGTTGGGAGAGCACCTCCCTTACAAGGAGGGGGTCACTGGTTCGAGACCGGTATCGCCCACCACTGCATTTCTTTATATCTGGTTTTAATGATAGAATTGAGTAAGGTAAATAATCTTATAGAACGTTAAATATGTTACAAGCTAATTTAGAAAGCATCACTTTCTCACTATACTTTGTGTTTGGATATTTTCTTATTGTGTTTTTATTACACAGAGAATTCATGCTAAGAAAATTTATTGAAAAAGAAGTTTTAAATAATATTGAATATATTAAACATATTAAACGTCTCCGTTTATTAGGTGCTCGATTTGATGCAAAATATATTTCTATTCTTTTATTGTTTTCTTTAATCATTGGCTATGTTTTAGTGCTATGTAATATTAGCAATCAAAATCTTGCTTACATTTTCAGTTCGCTCATATTTATTCTATCTTTTCTAGCAACAACCCTAGTAATAGGGAATTATTTTTATTTTAAAACATATAATAATTATTACGACATATTCATATTTGGGCTATTAGAAGATCAAACACAGGCAGTTCTAAAGAATATATATGAAGAAGTGCCTGTCATTTCTTTATTTTTTTTAACATCAATCGTATCTATCCTACCAAGTTTATTGGTATATCAAGCAATTTATTATAATTGGTTTCACGCTAATTTAAGTGTTATTACTTTTTCAATTTTAGCCTCATTTTCAATACTCTCAATGCTTGCATTGGCCAGGGGAACTTTATTTTCCTTACCTCTTGGAAAAGCTCATGCACAAGTATCATCACTTAATATCATTAACAAAATGATTCCAAATGGCATAGTTGCTATTGAATGGGCATTAAAAGATCGCAAGCGTGAAATATCCTTTTCTGCTGTATCAGAAGAAGAGGGACTAAAATTAATGCAATTAGCACTAAATAAAAATTCTCTTCTAGACACGACAGAAAAAAATGCATTTTTAGAACAAAATTCCCCCCATGTTGTTTTTGCACTAATGGAAAGCTTTGGCACGAATATTTTAGTTTTAGACGAGCCTGATACTAATGATCTGTTAGGAAAACTCAGACCTTATGTTAAAAATAGTTTTTTCTTTAAGCGTTTTTTGTCTATTTCTGGAGGAACTGCTCCTACTCTGGCCAGCCTTTTCTTTCATAGTCCAATACAAAATATAAGTCAATCAGTTGCCCAAAAAACAGCGTTATCTCATACGCCATTTCAGATATATAAGAAAAAAGGTTATAAAACCATATTTATTACATCTGGTAATGTTATGTGGAGAAACCTAGGAAATTATCTTCCTTTGCAAGGAGTTGACGAAATTTATGATCAAAACTCTATTTTGGATCTCTACCCAGAAGCACGAAATACCTTATCTTATTGGGGGATTGCTGATGAGTTTGCTTTCTCTCTGGCAGAAAAACTCTTACAAGAAAGTATTCAACCACTGTTTGTAAGCATACTCACCATTACAAATCATCCACCTTATCAATTACCAAAACATTATGATGCACGAAATATTCAACCAGATTGTCTCAAGGACAAATTAGGAAACAGCGATCAGGAACGCGAGAAGGTTTTGAAAACATATCAATATGCCACAAACGCACTTGGAAATTTTATTAGTAATATTGATAACAATCCAAACATCTCAAGCACGATCATTGCTGCTACTGGAGATCATCACCTTAGAGGAGTAAATGCCAGATTGCCTGAGGAATATTTTCTTATGAATGCAGTCCCTTTTCTGATACATATTCCTGAAAACATAAAATCTAAATTATCATTGCATTTTGATCAAAATGTGATCGGTTCACATAAAGATGTATTTCCAACACTCTATGAAATCAGCCTGTCTGAAGCTGAGTATTGGAATCTAGGAGGAAGAAATTTACTTAAAGCATCAGATAATAATTTTAATGCTTTTGCATATAATGAAAATGTTTGGGCTGATAGCACAGGAGTAGTTTGTCACTATGAAAATTATTCCAAATATTTATGGAAAGACGATTTATTGACTAATAATTCCATTGATGTACCTCAGGAGCAAATAGAGAAAATTAATGCTTATAAAAAGCTTTTATTTTGGCAAATAAATTATCAAATAAAAGGCTATAAACATTAAAACGTATCCTCATAATCACAATTTTAAAATTATGATAAAATTCAAATATTAATTTTTATAATCAAACGATACGAGAATAATAAATATGAATAAAAATACACTTGTTGTGGGCTTTATGCTCTTTGCTATGTTTTTTGGAGCAGGAAATCTGATTTTTCCACCACGTTTAGGGCTAGAACATTCTGTTGGTTTTTGGCCGGCAGTATTAGGGTTTGTAGTAACCGGAGTGAGCTTACCGATTATTGGTATTATCGTCAGTAGTTACTATGAAGGTGGCTATAAAAAAGCGTTAGATCGTATTCACCCTTGGTTTTCTATTTTATTTTTATCCGCCATTTATTTAAGCATTGGGCCGTTTTTCGCAATTCCTCGCACCGCAGCAACGGCTTATGAAATCGCGATTGTTCCCTTTACAAACGAACCTTCCTCTATTTCTCTGCTTATTTTTACCGCACTTTATTTTGCTATTGCTCTTTGGTTAGCACTAAACCCATCAAAAATGGTAGAACGCATTGGAGCCATTTTAACTCCAGTATTGTTATTATCTATTTTTGCGTTAATTATCCGTGCTTTCTTCTTATTAGATGAGCAACCTCATGTGGAGCCAACTAGCACGCAAACAGGCTCGCCTTTTTTTCAGGGCATACTTGCCGGTTATTTTACTATGGATGCATTAGCCGCTATCGCATTTTCGGTGATTGTGATCATGTCTATTAAAAACCGCAGTATTTCTACAGAACAATCATCATTAAGAAAACAAACCATTATCGCAAGCTTTATCTCTGTGACTTTTCTTGCGCTAATTTATATCGCTCTCGCTTGGATTGGGCGTAATTTACCGATTTCTGCCGAAACCTTACAAGAATTAGCGAATAAAGAACAAGATGTTGGCACTTACATTCTCAACCTTGCCACCGTGATGGCCTTTGGGGAATTTGGGCGCACAATATTAGGCATTATTGTTTCATTAGCCTGTTTAACCACAGCCATTGGGTTAATCGCTTCTGTGAGTGAATATTTTAATGAAATCTATCACAAAATCTCTTATAAAACATATGTGGTCATTTGTACTTTAATTGGATTCGTCTTATCTAATCAAGGATTGAGCGCTGTCATCAGTAAATCTGTTCCTATGCTACTTATCCTTTATCCTATCGCAATCACAGTGATTCTTTTGTTATCCGTGAACATTATTATAAAACTACCTCTACTCGCCCAACGGCTTGCGATGGCATTTGTTACGCTGATTTCTATTGCTTCTGTGTCAGATCTAGCCTTTACCCAAGTCCTCCCTCTCAAATCCTATTCAATGGAGTGGATTCCATTTGCAATAGCGGGATGTGTACTCGGTTGCATGATAGAAACATGGCGCAAAACAAAGCAAGTATAAAAAGCGCATAAAAAAAGAGCGGTAAAAAATTATGTTATTTTTACCGCTCTTTTACTGATATTATCATCAAATCAATTCGGGTTGAAATTTGATAAAACAGCTAACCAGTGTCGACTCCAGCTATTTGCCCCAAACTTCTTCTGCAATATCACGGATAAAATCTAATTTTGCCCACTGCTGTTCTTCCGTCAATATATTCCCTTCCTCTGTGGAAGCAAAACCACATTGCGGACTTAAACAAAGTTGGTTAATATCCACATACTGCGCAGCCTCTTTGATACGTGTAATAATGTCTTCACGCTTCTCTAAAGCACCGTCTTTTGATGTAACTAAGCCTAATACCACTTGCTGATCTTTAATAAAACGTAACGGTTTAAAATCCCCTGCTCGTTCTGAATCATATTCTAAAAAGAAACCATCTACATGACATGAGCCGAATAAAATTTCCGCCACTGGTTCATAGCCGCCAGAAGAAAACCAGGTTGAACGGAAATTACCACGACAAATATGCATTGTAATCGCTAAATCCTGTGCGGGTTTTGCCTCTACAATTTTATTCAACATATACACATAATCTTTAGCAATTTGATCTAAATCGAACCCTCTCGCTTGATAGGCCTCGCGTTTATCTTCCGCGCAAAACTCACCCCAGCTGGTATCGTCTAATTGTAAATTCCGACAGCCTAGCTGATAAAAAATTTGCATCGCCTTAATATAGGCAGCGGCAATATCGTCTAATAACTGCTGATTGTTATTTTCATAACGTGGGATAGGCTGATAATCTGTAGCACGCACATTCGTAATCAAATGCAACATCGATGGAGACGGAATCGTCAATTTAACTTCTGTTCCCTCTGCAATTTGCTGTAACGAACGAAAATGCGCGACAAATGGGTGGTTTTGTGAAAAATCTACTTTATCCACAATTTTTAACGTCTTTGGGCGTACACTGTGGGCTTTAAACTGTACAGAAAACTTTTCTGCATCGACTTCTTCTACACCATCTAACCCAGCAAGGAAATCCAAATGCCAAAAAGTACGGCGAAACTCACCATCACTCACGGCATTCAATCCCACGCGTTTTTGCTGTGCAACTAATTTTGCAATTTCACTATCTTCCACTTGCGTTAAATCTGCACAAGAAATATCACCACACGCACATTGGGCACGAGCTTGCTTTAAATTCTCAGGACGTAAAAAACTGCCTACCATATCAAAACGATAAGGCGCTTTAGTGCGAGGTTTTGCGTGTTCAAATAATGCTGTCATAACTACTTCCTTTATTTATCCAAATGATGTCAGGTATTCTAACAAAAATTCTGTTTAAGCAAGGATGAAAAGAATTTGCCCCATTATGAATAAAATTCATAACAGGGCAAAAGTGCGGTCTATTTTAGCGATAATTTACTGTTTCAGTTTCAGTCAAATAGATCTGCGTTTTAGCAAGCTGTGTTTGGGCAATAATTTTACCCTGACGAATAGAATAGCGAGTTGGAACTTGGCGACGCACTGCATCAAACCCATTTTCAGCCGGCAAGATCACGAGATTTGCACTATTCCCCTCCACAATGCCATAATCCATTAGTCCTAACGCTTTGGCGCTGTTTTCAGTGACTAATTTTAAGCCATCATTAATTTGTCCATACCCCATGAGCTGACAAATATGTAACCCCATATGTAATACTTGTAACATATTTGCTGTGCCTAGAGGATACCAAGGATCAAACACATCATCATGCCCAAAACACACATTAATATTATTTTTCAACATTTCTTTCACTCGCGTAACCCCACGTCGTTTAGGGTAGCTATCAAAACGCCCTTGTAAGTGAATATTCACGAGTGGATTGGCCACAAAATGAATACCGGACATCTTCAATAAACGAAATAAACGTGAAGCATAAGCGTTATTGTAGGAATGCATAGCTGTCGTATGGCTAGCAGTTACCTTATCCCCCATCTCATATTTTAATGCTAACGCCGCAACGGTTTCGACAAAACGAGATTGCTCATCATCAATTTCATCACAATGAATATCAATTTGTTTACCATATTTGCGCGCAATTTGGAAAGCAATATGCATCGATTCCACACCATATTCACGGGTAAATTCAAAATGTGGAATGCCTCCAACAACATCAGCCCCCATCGCCATAGCCTGATCAAGTAACTGTTCACCATTTGGGTAAGACAAAATACCTTCTTGAGGAAAGGCTACAATTTGAACATCAACCCAAGGCGCAACTTCTTTTTTCACCTCTAACATCGCTTTTAAAGCGGTCAAAGTGGGATCCGATACATCAACATGGGTTCGCACATATTGCACACCATTGGCAATTTGCCATTTTAGGGTTTTCCATGCTCGGCTTTTCACGTCTTCATGACTCAGTAAGGATTTTCTCTCCGCCCAGCGCTCAATCCCCTCAAATAAAGTACCCGATTGATTCCAATTTGGCTGCCCTGCCGTTTGGGTTGCATCTAAATGAATATGTGGTTCAACAAAAGGTGGGTAAGCGATCCCCTGTTCACCATCTACGATTTCGCCGCTGTAATCAAGTGCGGTCTGATTTTCACAAATTTTTTGAATTTTACCGTTTTCAATTAAAATCTGCCAAAGCCCCTCTCTATTGGGTAAATGTACATTTTTGATTAACATTTCTCACTCCTTATTGAAACGGCTTACGTAAAATTGGGTTTAAAATCAAATAAGCAACTGCCCCACCTAATACGGCATTGACGGGAATAATGCCCGGTAAATATTTACCACACGCTACACCAATCCCTACCGCAACAATAGCCGCCCAGTTAATATTCACAAAACGGGCTTGCTCAAAATCTTGGTAAGCATGACGACGCGTTAAGTAATCGGCAATAATAACACCACCTATAGGCGGAATAGCGGCAGATAAAAAGGTTAACCAACCCACAAAATTATTATATAACCAAAGCGCACAAAGGGTGCCGACAATACCATTGACTACAGATAAAATGCGACTGCTTACTCCTGTAATATTGGCAAAGCCTAAACCTGAAGCATAAAGTGCATTATCATTCGTTGTCCAAATATTCAGTCCTAACACAATAATCGCTGGCAATAATAAACCTTGTGCAACCATAACATCGGAAATATCCGCCATTCCTTTAGCAGCAGCCCCCGCAGCACCAAACACAAACATTAGGGAATTACCTAAAAAGAATGCAATCATTGCAATCAAAATAGCCTGCTTCGCCTTTCGACCAAAACGAACAAAATCAGCCGTCAAGGAACCCGCACTAATAAACGACCCCACCACCAAAGTAATTGCCATAGATAAAGACATACTCTCTTCTGGCACAATCGCTTTTAAAGCGGATAATCCGCCCAGTTCTCCCACAGCCAAATAGACCGAATAGCCACCTAACAACGCAATGGCCGGCACAGCCACAGCAGATAATACTGTCAATGCTGAAATACCAAAAAATACTGTGGCTGTCATCAACGCACCTGAGGCGAGAATCAGCATATTCACATCTATGCCAGTAAATTTATTCACAGGAATCGCAAACATAGCGACCCCAACACCAAACCAACCGACTTGAGTGCCGCCGAGTAATAAAGAAGGTAACCAAGAGCCTTTTATACCAAAAGAATAGCGCGCGAGGATATGGGTTGTTAATCCAGTTTTTGCGCCAATGTAACCGAGTAGTGCCGTATAAACACCCAACATCAGATTACCTATGATCACGGCCAGCCAAAAATCATCATAGGTCAATGATGTTCCAAGTGTCCCACCGGTCCACATACTTGCAGAGAAAAATGTTAATCCTAACATCACGAAAGTTAAGGCAATGACACCCTTGCGTTCATGTTGCGGCACCGGCTTTAAACTATAATTATCAGCACTCATAATATTCCTTATAATAAAATAAAAATCTCGTCATTATAGTCCGGTTATGCACAAAAGCAAACGATTGCCTACATTAACTTAACTGCAAAGTAATCGCTTGCATAAAACAAGCAATTTTACATTCCCCGCAGCCATTACAATCCTTGCTTACTTGTATTTCATGGTCGATATAAATAGCCTGTTTTGGACAAGCTTCAACGCATGTTGTACAGGATTGGCCTCCATAAGATAAGCATTGCTGATTAAATATTGGACGTAACTCCGTATCTGCAGGAAAATGTAAATTTAAGGCATTAGTCGAACATGCTTTCGCACATTCTCCACAAAAGTTACAGCTTGCATAATCTATTTCTAAATGTGCTTTATGCTGCTTAATTTGAATCAAACCGAAAGGACAAGCCTTTACACACTCTCCACACCCTGTACAAGCAGCTAAAAACAGAGACTCTGTCGCACAAAAAGGCGGGCGACTTTCTTGACGTTTGTCATGCGTTATTGTGCCAGCTTTTTCTGCTGCCCCGAAAATACCACGTAATAATCCACGTCGAGAAACGTGATGATGAGATAAATAAGCATGATAATAACGTTCATCTTTCATGACAGCAGGCCACTAACGATAAAACTGAACTTTAGGAATCTCTATCGCCAAACATGTTTGCCAATAATCCAGCGTCTCCTGCGTTAATAATGCAAGGCCTTGATAAAACGGTGCGTCTTGTTGCGCGCTGAGTAGTGCCAAATAGCGGCTGCTCCAAATCAGAAAATGATCCCGCAGAAATTCTATCAGCAATTCCGGTCGACTTTCTGCCAAATATGCCGCTAACATTAACATCAATCCAATGTGATCTTCTGGTTCATCTTGTAAGCGCACAAACTCAATTTGATGATGGCGCAAAAAATCGCGCAATTTCAATAATGAATCCCCAAAAATAACCGATTCTTTATCTAAATAAACAGACCCCCAAGGCGGTGCAGGCAAAGCATTAGGCCCAATAAACATCGTTTGATACTGAACAGATAAATGCGCGGTATTGTTTAAAAGTGCGGTTATTTTTTCTGGATTTTTTAATCCTAACCATTCAGCCTGCCAGTTATTTTGCTGAAAATAATCTAAAACAGACCGCACTTTTTCCTCATCGGGCGCGTAATAAAATAATGAGCCTAATAAGCGGCCACTAATTGAAATCCAATTTATCGTAGTAGAGGTCATAGTTTTACCTTGTATAATGGGGCAGTCAATATTCTGTGCATTCATCTTATTTGATTACTATTAGATTTTCTTGCGAAAAAATCTCAATTATTTTTGATTTAATCTCATCTCCGGCAAAAATTGATTTAACTCAATATAGTTAGCATTACTCTCCCTATATTATGTCCCCATCTTTTACTTTTTTAAATAAATTTAGGGGGATTTTATGCACAAGCTTGTTTCAGATCAACCAACCTCACTACCACGTCGTGATTTATTAAAAAATAGCGTCGTCTTAGGTAGTGCAGCATTGGTTGCCAATAATTTATCCATTCCAATTGCCAAAGCACAAAACCAGACTACTCCACCATCATTACAAGAAGAAAAACTTGTTTGGAGCGCCTGCACCGTTAATTGCCACAGCCGTTGCCCATTACGTATGCATGTGAAAGACGGTGTAATTACCTATGTGGAAACAGACAATTTAGGTGAAGATATTTATGGCGATTTTCATCAAGTTCGAGCTTGTGCACGTGGACGATCTATGCGCCGTCGCGTATATAACCCTGATCGCTTAAAGTATCCAATGAAACGTATTGGAAAACGTGGTGAAGGAAAATTTAAACGCATTAGCTGGGAAGAAGCCTTTGAAGAAATCGCCAACAACTTAAAGCGCATTATTAAAGAACACGGCAATGAAAGTTTATATTTGCCATTTGCCACCGGCACTATTGGCGCAACCGTAGCTGCTTCTTATCCTCCTCCTCGTAGCATTGCAAGCCGTTTTATGAACAGTATTGGAGGCTGTCTTGGCCATCATGGTACTTATAGTTATTCACAAATCTTTGAAGCCATGCCGTTCATGTATGGTAGTAACGCGGCAAACAGTCCGACCGATATTGAGAACTCTAAATTAGTTGTCTATTTCGGTAACAATCCGGCAGAAACCCGTATGAGTGGTGGTGGAGTGACTTATTTAGCACAACAAGCGATGGAGCGTTCTCAAGCTAAGATGATTATGATTGATCCTCGCTATAATGATACTGCTGGTGGACGTGAAGACGAATGGGTGCCTATTCGTCCGGGTACTGATGCTGCATTTGTCGAAGGTATGGCTTATGTCATGATCACTGAAAATTTAGTAGACCAAGCTTTTTTAGACACCTATTGTGTTGGTTACGATGAAAAAACCTTGCCAGCCTCTGCTAAACCCAATGCCCATTATAAAGCCTATATTTTGGGTGATGGCGAAGATGGTATTGCGAAAACACCAGAATGGGCTGAAAAAATTACCTCCATTCCTAAAGCAACTATTGTACGTTTAGCGCGTGAAATCGCCACCACTAAACCCGCCTATATTTGTCAAGGTTGGGGACCACAACGCCATGCCAACGGCGAACAAACATCACGAGCAATTGCTATGTTAGCATGTTTGACTGGGAATGTTGGTATTAGTGGCGGTAATAGTGGCTCTCGCGAGGGTTTCTATACGATTCCGTTTGTCCGCTTGCCCGCAATGGATAATCCAATTAAAGCAAAAATTCCTATTTTTATGTGGACCGATGCAGTCACTCGTGGAACAGAAATGACAGCCTTAAAAGATGGTTTAAAAGGCGCGGAAAAATTAAACAAGAATATCAAGTTTATTCTGAATTATGCAGGCAACTGTATTATTAATCAGCATTCGGATATTAACCGCACATTAGATATTCTCAGTGATGAAAGTCAGTTAGAAATGCTTGTTGTCATTGATAACCATATGACCTCTACAGCTAAATGTGCAGATATTCTGCTACCAGACTGTACAACTTCTGAACAAATGGATTTCTGTATGGACGGTTCTGCGGGTAACATGGGATACGTCATCTTTGCAGATAAAGCCATTGAACCACAATTTGAATGCAAACCAATTTATGAAATTCTCAGCGGTATTGCCGAAAAAATGGGGGCAAAAGAGATTTTTACTGAAGGTCGAACCCAAGAAGAGTGGCTACGTCATCTCTATCAACAAACACAAAGCAAAAACCCTTTCTTCCAAGATATCAGCTTCGAAGAATTTCGTGAACGTGGCATTATCAAGCAAAAAGATCCAAATGGACATATGGTGGCATTTAAAAAATTCCGAGAAGATCCTATTGCTAATCCATTAACTACGCCATCAGGCAAAATCGAAGTCTACTCTGAGCGTTTAGCCAAAATTGCTGAAACTTGGGAATTGCAAGAGGGGGATATCATTAGCCCACTTCCTATTTATGCGCCTGCTGTGGAGGGTTGGGATGACCCTAAACGCGCGCAATACCCATTGCAATTAGTGGGTTTTCATTATAAATCTCGTGTGCATTCCACTTATGGAAACGTTGATGTATTGGATCAAGCCTCCTTACAATCCGTTTGGATTAATCCAATTGATGCCGCCCAACGTGGTATTAAACATAATCAAATGGTACGTATCTTTAACGATCGCGGTGAAACTCGTGTTATGGCAAATGTGACTCCACGTATTTTACCTGGTGTTGTTGCTATGGGCGAGGGGGCATGGTACAAGCCTGATGGTCAAAAAGTCGATCATAACGGCAGCTTCAATGTCTTAACCACTCAGCGCCCTTCGCCTTTATCAAAAGGGAATCCACAACATACCAATTTAGTACAAATTGCTGCGGTAGGAGGTGCATAATGAAACAGCAATACGGATTTTATATTGATACTCAACGTTGTACCGGTTGCAAAACCTGCGAGTTAGCCTGTAAAGATTATAAAGACCTCACGCCTGATGTGAGTTACCGCCGGATTTATGAGTACTGCGGGGGGGGTTGGAAACAAGAGGGCGAGGCATGGACTCAAGATGTCTTTTCCTATTACCTCTCAATTTCCTGTAACCATTGCGATAACCCAGCTTGTGCAAGTGTATGCCCAAGTGGTGCAATGCATAAACGTGAAGACGGTTTTGTCGTGGTGAACCAAGATATTTGTATTGGGTGTCAATATTGCAGCATGGCTTGCCCTTATGGTGCGCCTCAATTCAATAAAAATACAGGTCGAATGACAAAATGTGATGGCTGCTTCGAGCGTGTAGAACAAGGTAAAAAACCCATGTGTGTTGAGTCTTGTCCATTACGTGCATTAGATTTATTACCAATGGACGAATTAAAAGCAAAATATGGTGATATTAAAGATGTTGCGCCATTGCCACCATCTCATTATACCCAGCCTAATATTGCATTACGGTTAAATAAAAATGCGAAGCCGGCGGATTATCGCGATGGTTTCTTAGCTAATCCAAAGGAGGTGTAACATGGAAGCAGGATTACATGAACTACCTTTAGTTATTTTTACGGTGTTAGGACAAGGTGTTGCGGGTGCATTTATTGCGTTAAGCTTTTTATTATTGACACAAAAAGAGGTGTATATTCAACGCAAAGCACACTATGCCATGACAGTGTTATGGGTTCTTATGGCAATTGCTTTCATTGCCTCAACCACTCATTTAGGTTCCCCAGAGCGTGCATTTAATGCGCTCAATCGGGTAGGGCAATCAGGCTTAAGTAATGAAATTGCAACAGGATCCCTCTTTTTTGCTACCGGCGTAGCTTACTGGCTCTTCGGCATCGCACGCTGGTTACCTGAAACATGGCAAAAGAACGGGATTATTCGTTTGTTAAATAAAATTTCAGGATTTTTGACCGCACTTTGGCAACCTATTTTATTAATTGTTGTGAGTTTATTAGGCATTGGCTTTGTTTATACGATGTCCTCATTATACGCTATACCAACTGTCCCTACATGGAATACGGTTTATACCCCTATTGCTTTTGGTTTAACTGCCCTGTTAGTTGGCTTCACTCTCACGATTTGTTTATGCCAATACGCTGACATTAAAAAAGAGCAAAAAGGATATTTGGCACTCCTTTGGTTGGCTTTTATTATTGCCATAATCAGTAACTATCGCTACTACCATTATTTACAAAATGTCAGTTCTGCAGTTGTCAATGCTTTAGATTTAGTGCCTGAACTCGCGAGTATTTCTATCATTCGCTTAGTATTACTCTTAGTGGGTTTACTGCTTACTACTTTAGCCTATCGCAAACACACTCCATTCCTTGCCCTAATTGGCGTATGCTGTGTGTTCATAGCTGAATGCTTGATGCGGATTCTATTTTATGGTTCACACATGACCGTAGGTATGAAAGCATTAGGCTTATAACCCTTTCTTAATCAAACCCGGTATATCCGGGTTTGATTTTTTCTCGAAATTGACTTGGCGGCATGCCATAACGCGCCTTAAATGCTTGACTGAAATGCGCTTCAGATTTATAACCTACGCCCAATGCAATAGCTAAAATCGACTTATGACTTTCTCTCAACAACATTTCCGCTTTTTGCATGCGTAAATCCATCAAAAACTTACCAGGCAGCATATCGGTTTTTTGCTTAAATAAACGAATAAAACTTGCGCGAGACATGGCACAAAGTTCGGCAAGTCGCTCCATATTCCATTCATACTCAGGCTGTCGCAACATACTCTCCACCGCTATGGCTAACCGTTTATCCAATAATGCACCTAATATACCTGAACGAATATCACTTTTTTCCGCATAATCTCGCACTAAATAAGTAAACATTGCATTACACAATGAATCAATAATTGATTTACTGGGTAATTTTAACGAAGCTTCATGTTGTAATAGCTGCAATAATGCATTCAGTTGAGGGTGTGTTTGAGCAGATAAATGCAAAAAATCGGGTAAGTTCAAGAAAGAACGAGAATAGGTTGAATAACGTACATAGCCACAGAACATTTCAAAATCATACTGTTGTATTTGATTTGTTTTCAATGAAAATGCCCCATATTCGCAAGCACTCATTCCCCCAAGACATGCCTCACAATGTTGCAGCCCGCAACTTCCTATGTGATGTGCCAAACCATAAGGCAAGAAAAATACATCTCCTGTTTTTAAATGATAATGTTCTTGATTGTCCAAAATCACTTCGCAAGAACCTTGCGAAATAATGTGGAAAATCCCCATTGCTTCGACTTCTTGTGCATGCTTAACCTGCCAATTCCCCTGAAAACGACATAAAGTATTAATTTCGCCTTCTACTTTTGAAAGGCGAATTAATTTATCTAAATAATCCATACCATTTTCCTCATCATTGCCCTAGCCTCCTTGTCAAACTGACTTGCTTTCCGAAATAAAATCAATCAGTTAAAAATTATTTATACCATACTATAAGCTTATCTAATACTATTATTAAAATCTTTTTATTTACATTTTTTTAACACTTAAGTAGTTTTCTATTATTTAACATAAAAGGAGCGCCTTATGTCACCGACAAATTCTATTTTTGATACTATCTCCAGCTGGCAACAAGAAGCCCGCTCAATTCGTCAACACCTCCACCAATATCCCGAGATTGGCTTTACGGAGGTAAAAACACAATCTTTCATCGTTGAATTACTGACTAAGTATGGCGTTGACAGTATTGATACCTCATTTGCAAAAACAGGGGTCGTTGCCACGATTAAAGGTCATATTGATGGACCTCTCATTGGTCTACGCGCAGATATTGACGCCTTACCGATCAACGAAGCAAATGCTTTTTCATATCGTTCACAGCACTCTGGTTATATGCATGCTTGTGGACATGATGGTCATACAACTATGCTTTTAATGGCAGCTAAATTCTTATGCTTAAATCGTGATTTCGCGGGTACTGCTGTATTATTTTTTCAGCCAGCCGAAGAAGGGTTAGGTGGAGCTAAAGCCATGATAACCGAAGGCGTACTAAAGAAATACCCTGTTGTTTCAATTTACGCATTACACAATATGCCTAATATGCCAAGCCATACTTTTGGATTTAAAAGCGGTCCAATAATGGCAAGCTCCGACCGTTTTTATATTACCGTTACAGGCAACGGTGGGCACGCTGCAATGCCACATACCACTAAAGACCCTCTGCTAGGTGCCACCTTTATTTATCAAGGTATACAGAGTTTTGTCGCAAGAACATTTAATCCTTTAGATTCTGTTGTCGTGTCTGTCACTCAAATCCATTGCGGTGAAACAACTAATGTTATTGCAGATAAAGCTGAGTTAACAGGCACATTCCGTACATTAAACAATCAAGTACGCCAACAAGTTATTGAGCAATTAGAACAACTTGTGCCACATATTGCTCAAGCATTTAATTTAGAAGCCCATATAAAATTTGGTGCCATCTCTCATCCTGTAACGATGAATACACAACAGGAAACAGAACGAGCAATCACTGCAGCACAACAGATTGTAGGTATAGACAAGGTTGATTGCGATATTTTACCACTGATGGGAAGTGAAGATTTTTCTATTTTTCTTAATGAAGTACCAGGCTGTTACGGTTTTATTGGTAATGGTGATAGTGCAGCTCTGCATAATACAAAGTATGACTTTAATGATGAAATTATTCCATATGGCGCAAGTTATTTCGTTCAAGTCGTAAAATCATACACATAAAATTAATTCTCTATTCAATAAGAGGTGAATTATGAAAACACAACCGACAACATTTTCCGATAGAATCGAACATATAGGTAATAAAATTCCACACCCATTTTACCTATTTATTTATCTTTGCATTGCGATTGCAATTATCTCTAGCATTTTAAATGCATTTGATACCACCATTTTGCATCCTGCAACAAAAGAAACGGTAGCAATCAAAAGTATATTAAGCAGTGAGGGGTTAATTTATATTCTTAATTCTACTGTAAATAATTTTATTGGCTTTAAACCACTCGGCCTAGTGTTATGTATGATGATTGCTATTGGTTTATTACAAGAGGTTGGATTAGCCAATGCTGCCATTAAAGCACTTTTATTAAATGCACCTAAGAAACTAGTAACGGCATGTATATTTTTTGTGGGTATTATAGGAAATTTAGCTTCTGACGCAGCTTTTATTTTAGTCCCACCTATTGCAGGTATTATTTTCCTTGCAACCAAACGTAATCCTGTTGTTGGCGTTGCTGCTGGCTTTGTTGCAGTTGCAGCTGGTTTTACAGCCAATATCTTTATTGCTGGTACAGATTTGCTTCTTTCGGGTATTACCAATGAAGCAATAAAATCCGTTTCTAATGTACAAATTTCACCCGCCGCTAATTGGTACTTTATGTTGGTATCTGTACCTTTTTTAGTTGTGGTATGCACACTTATTACTGAAAAAATTATAGAGCCACGCTTTCCAAGCGGAGAACATTACGCCAATATGCAATCCAATGATAAAAATCTACAGGAAATTTCTGCTGATGAATATAAAGCATTAAAAGTCACAGGAATCGTTGCGCTATTATTTATCTTTGGTTTATGCGCCTTAATTTTTCCTGAATCCTCACCGCTACGCAACCCTAAGGGTGGCTTAGTTCCTTCACCTTTTTTAAGCGGAATCATTCCAATTCTAGTGGCTTTCTTTCTGCTTTGCTCGATTGTGTTTGGTGTTGTTGCTAAAAAAATTAAGCACCCTGATGATATTCCAAACTTAATGGCAAATTCATTACGTTCGGTAGGTACTTATATTGTATTAGTATTTGTGATTTCACAATTTATTGCTTGGTTTAACTGGACCAATCTTTCGACCTATCTTGCAGTCAGCGGAGCAAATTTTTTCTCTGATATGAATTTACCCCCTGTTTTTATGCTTGGTGCACTGATTGTCTTATCTGGCATAATTAACCTTGTTGTTTATAGTGGCTCTGCTCAATGGGCAATGATGGCTCCTGTATTTATCCCGCTATTTGTGCTATTAGGTATTGAGCCAGAGGCAATTCAAATGGCGTACCGTATAGGCGATTCAACGACCAATGTAATTTCGCCTACAAATGCCTATATTCCAATGATTCTAGCCATTATTGCTCAATATGATAGCAAAATGAAATTTGGTACCTTCCTTTCTATGATGTTGCCATATGCTTTAATTTTGCTGTTCGGCTGGGGAGCGTTATTCTTAATTTACTATTCATTTGGACTACCGATAGGACCAATGTAATTTTCTTTCACTGCACTCCAAGAGTGAATGATATTTAGCGCTTGATGATAAAAAAGGGTTATCATAGGGTGGTGATAATCCTTTCTTTTTACTAAGCCTATTTCTCGGTATGCTCTAGGATCTTCAATAGGAATAAATTTTACACGCTCATGTTTTTTCAAAAAAGCAAACATAGAAGAAAGAATTGAACATCCCAATTTATTTTGTACCATACCGACTATCGTTTCAGCGCGGTGTATATTAAAGCTCGGCTGATAATTAAGATTTAACTGCTCATAAGTTTGCTCAACGAGATGACGAATTGATGTATTTTGTTCTACACCAATATTCACAAAAGAATGAATATTCTCCCAGCTAACAAGCTCCCGATCAGCCAATGGATGATCTTCTGGACAAAGAAAACACATATAGTCTTTAAAGAGCGGTAAGAATTCTAAATCTTTTTGTTCCACTTTAATATTCACGCCTATATCAACTGCCCCCGTTAATACCAATTGAGTAATATTATTCACTTTATTTTCTTGCAAAATAAACTCAACAGAATCATGTTCTTGTTTAAGAGCATAAATTGTCATAGGAATTAATGAAGCTGACACGGAATATAAACCAGAAATTTTAAATTGATATTGCCCACTATAAGCTTGAAATTGTTCTAATTTATTCACAATATCTAATGCATATTGATAAAAACGCTTACCAGATTCCGTTAAAATTAATCGATTCCCCTGTCTAATAAATAAAATACAATTTAACTGCTCACTTAATCTTTTTATAGATTGACTTAAGGCGGACTGCGTAACAAAACATTTTTCAGCAGCCTTAATCATGCTTTGTTCTTGCACTAAAATCGTGAACGCTTTTAATTGACGATAAGTAATTTCCATTGCCTAAATTCCATTTTTCCTTATTGTGCTTATCAAAATAATGTAAAACTAAAGCCACTTTTTGCTCTGCTAAACCTTATTCTTTTATCACTTTTTATTCTAAATTAGAATAATTTATACTTTAAACTTTTCCATTTTTCACGTAATTTAAACATTTCTATTTTTATCATTATCAAAGGGTTCTATTATGCATTATGGTCGATTATCTTTCCTAACTCTCGCGCTCACATTCAGTTATATTGGCACCACTCAAGGCAAAGCGCCTTCTGATACATTTATTCACTGTATCGCCACGCCGCCCATGAAACTCGGCCCTGCAATAACCAATGATGCAAACGATTTTAACGCCAGTTCACAACAAGTCTATAATCGATTAGTTGAGTTTAAACCTGGAAAAATAGAAGTAGAACCCGCTTTAGCAGAACGATGGGAAATTAGCGAGGATGGGCTAACTTATACTTTTCATTTACGCAAAGGCGTAAAATTCCATAGCCATAAACACTTTACACCAACGCGTGATTTCAATGCGGACGATGTTATTTTCTCCTTTATGCGACAGGCCGATAAATCTCACCCTTATCATAATGTCTCTGCTGGCACTTATTTTTATTATAACTGGATGAATTTACCCAATATTTTAGAGAAAATAGAAAAACTTGATGACTATACCGTCCAAATCCATTTAAAACAGCCAAATGCCCCATTTCTAACCATCGTTGCAATGGACTTTTTATCCATTTATTCCGCAGAATATGCTCAAAAACAACTCGCTGCCGGCAAACCGGATATCATCGATCAAATACCGATCGGCACCGGTCCTTTTATTTTCCAAGTTTATCAAACCGATCATGCCGTGCGCTATAAAGCAAATACAGATTATTGGAAAGGCAAGCCCAATATTGAACGTTTAATTTTCAGTGTCACACCTGATGCAAGCACTCGCTATGCTAAGCTGCAAGCCGGTGATTGTGATAGTATGGATTTTCCCAATATTTCAGATATCGGCCATATGAAAAACAATACGAATATACAACTTTTATCACGAGAAGGGTTAAATCTCGCTTATATTGGCTTAAATACAACTAAACCCATCTTAGACAATGTTAAAGTTCGCCAAGCCTTAAGCTATGCCACAGATCGTAAAGCAATCATCGCTGCGGTTTTTCAAGATGCTGGACATCTTGCGCTTAATCCCTATCCTAGCGCAGTATTAGGCTATAACTCGAAGGTTATGCAATACGAATATGATATAGAAAAAGCCAAAGCATTACTCGCTGAAGCCGGCTACCCTAATGGTTTTGAAACAGAAATTTGGGTACAACCTGTTGTCAGACCCTCTAATCCTAATCCGCGCAGAACCGCTGAATTACTACAATCTGACTGGGAAAAAATTGGTGTAAAAGCAAAACTCGTTACCCATGAATGGGCCGATTTTAATAAACGCACTCGAGAAGGTGAATTTTTTACTGGCACTTATGGCTGGACAAGTCGTAATGGCGATCCTGATAATTTCTTATTTCCGTTATTAAGCTGTGAGAATATTCCCGGTACGAATTACGCCCGTTGGTGTTCAGAAGAGATGGAAAGTTTATTACAGAAAGCAGCCTCTACATCAGATAACACAGAACGGGATAAACTCTATCAACAAGCCGTCGAATTATTTCAACAAAATGTGCCTTTTTTACCGTTAGCACATGCAATCAACTATGTCCCATTAAGCAAACGCGTGAAAAACTTTGAACAAAGCCCATTTGGCTATATGTCTTTTTATTCTGTGAATCTAGAAGAATAAGACAAAAATAATGAGGCAGGTTAACCTGCCTCACTTCAAATAAAATTAGAAATCGTAACGTAAACCGACTTTGACACCATAGTTATTCACACTTGCATCATCGACTTTCCCTAAACGATTATATTCCGCCCCAACGTTCAATTTCACATTTGGCGTCAAAGGATAAGTGGCACCCACTAATGCACCAACACCAACAGATGTTTCCTTATAATCCGCTTCACCATAAGTGCGATCATGAACATAGCGATCAGATAATTTTAATTGATTCACCGCTAAACGCCCACCAACATAAGGTTTCAAATCAGACTGCACAGGAATATCATAAATTGCAGATAAGCCCACTCCACGAACGGTGGTTTTAGCATTGCCTACCACGCTGCCATTCTGATAAGAATCTTTCACATCTTGATAATGTGTATAATCTACGGCTAAGCGAAAATCTTGCAGTTTATAACCTACACTCACTCGAGGCTCAAAACCGCTATCCTTAATTTTAGCATTTGCGTCAACTTCAGCCTTTGAATAACCTAAGTCACCTTGAACATACCAATTCGCTGATGCTGTAGATGCCATAGCCAATGCACCAAATGCAATCGTGAATAATGTTTTTTTCATAATATAAAATCTCCATGTGTATGAGTAGAGTGAGTTACTTTATAGGAGTATATCACTGATTTTACAAAAAATCATCTAACCAAGATAACGGCGATTGGCATTTTCGGCAGATATACACCGCTCTTTCATGTTGAACTTTCTGATGACGTCGAACGGTTAACTGATGAATCTGACAAGCACAGCGATATGGATAAGTTTTCCCTTGTACACTGCTGACATCAAATTGATGACAAGTGTCTGCAGGTATTTGAAAAAGGGAGACCATTACAAATTGCCATTCTTTGCCGTGTGGTTTAACTTGCCCGAATATCTGATAGACAATGAGATGGGCAACCTCATGAGGAACAACTTGATTAATAAATGCCTCTGGGTTCTCCAATAATAAAGTGCGGTTAAATTTGATACAGTTTTTCTGTAAATAAGCCACTCCCGCTTTTACGCCTCGTACATCATAACTCACAACCGGCATAGGGAAGCTTCGATTAAAATGTCTCTCGGCCAAATCTAGACAGGTCTTAAGCTTACGTTGGACTTGTAATTTAAGTAGGCGAAAATCATGACTCATAACACAAAATAAAAAAGCTATTGAGGGACTTGATATCTGCAATAGACATCACTCAATAGCTTTCAAAAAAACTTACTTCAATCCAGCCGCACTTTTTAAGTCTTCTGCACGATCAATTTTTTCCCAAGGGAACTGTTCTCGACCAAAATGACCATATGCTGCGGTTTCTCGATAAATTGGTTGAATAAGATCTAACATTTTAATCAAGCCATAAGGACGAAGATCAAAAAACTCTCGAACTAACTTCACCAATAAATCTTCACTGACTTTTGCCGTACCAAATGTTTCGATCATAATTGATGTCGGTTCAGCCACACCAATCGCATAAGAAAGTTGAATCTCACAACGATCCGCTAATCCAGCTGCAACAATATTTTTTGCAACATAACGAGCGGCATAAGCGGCTGAGCGATCAACTTTCGATGGATCTTTGCCTGAAAAAGCACCGCCTCCATGACGAGCTGCGCCACCATAAGTGTCCACAATAATTTTACGCCCTGTTAACCCACAATCGCCCATTGGCCCACCAATCACAAAGCGCCCTGTTGGGTTAATAAAATATTTGGTATCTTTGCTTAACCACTCACTAGGCAAAACAGGCTTAATAATTTCTTCCATGACCGCTTCATGTAGATGCGCTTGGCTAATATGTTCTGCATGTTGGGTTGATAATACGACTGCATCAATACCAACAATTTTGCCATCTTCATATTTTAACGTGACTTGACTTTTTGCATCAGGACGTAACCAATCTAATGTACCATTTTTACGGACTTGCGCCTGACGCTCCATTAAACGATGAGCATAAGTGATTGCCGCAGGCATAAATACCGGTGTTTCATTGGTTGCATAGCCGAACATAATACCCTGATCGCCTGCGCCTTGATCTAATGGATTTTCGCGGTCAACCCCCTGATTAATATCAGAAGATTGTTTTCCAATCGCATTTAATACTGCACAAGATTGACCATCAAATCCCATTTCTGAGGAAGTATAACCAATATCACAAATCACTTGGCGTGCTAAATTTTCAATATCGACCCATGCCGATGTCGTGATTTCGCCACCAACAAGCGCCATACCTGTTTTAACATAGGTTTCACACGCAACACGTGCTTTAGGATCTTGTTTTAAAATTTCATCAAGTACTGCATCAGAAATCTGATCAGCAATTTTATCCGGATGTCCTTCCGACACCGATTCAGAAGTGAATAAATGAGTTGTCATTACTTAAAACCTTTAGAAGTATTTACATCTAGACGGCTATCATACGCGTTTTATAAAAAAATTCAATGAAAATAAGGTGAATAAATCACCTTATTTTCGCTTTAATCATTAACTCACTTTCATACCAGCCAAAGCATGACTATCAACTGATAGCAGTGCCAATACACTATCATCTGCTGTTGCGCCGGTTAAAATCATACCTTCTGATACCCCAAATTTCATCTTACGCGGTGCAAGATTGGCGACCACGATAACAAAACGTCCAACTAACTCTTCTGGTTTATCATAAGCTGCTTTAATCCCTGAAAAAATCTGCCGTGTTTCATTGCCTAAATCCAAACTGAATTTTAACAATTTTTTAGATTCCGGTACGGCTTCACAATGTATGACTTTTGCTACACGTAAATCGATTTTCGCAAAATCATCAATACTAATAGTTTCAGCAATAGGTTCTATGTCACCCACCGCAACGTCTGTAGCAAGAACTTGTGTATTTTGTACCGCACTTTTCACTGCCGCATTTTCTTGTTTTGAAGCCTCAACCATCGCTTCAATTTGTTTGATCTCTAAACGCGTAAACAAGGCTTTAAATGGCGCGATTTGATGATTTAATAATGGAGAAGCTAAGTTATCCCACGTTAATTCCGTTTGTAAAAAGGCTTCTGCACGCTCTGCGAGTTTTGGTAATACTGGCTTCAAATATCCCATTAAAATACGGAAAAACTGAATTCCCATAGAACAAACAGCTTGTAATTCAGCCTCTCTTTCAGCGTCTTTAGCAATCACCCAAGGGGCTTTGTCGTCTACATATTTATTTGCTTTGTCACACAGCGCCATAATTTCACGAATCGCTTTACCATATTCGCGACTTTCATAATATGATGCAATCATATCAGCTTGCGCAGTAAACTCCTGCCAAAGCGCGTTATCTTCTATGTGTGCAGCAAGTTTTCCATCAAAACGCTTTTGAATAAACCCTGCATTACGTGAAGCTAAGTTCACTAGCTTATTCACGACATCTGTATTCACTCGTTGAACAAAATCATCTAAATTCAAATCCAAATCATCAATGCGCCCACTTAATTTTGCCGCATAATAATAACGCAAATATTCTGGGTCTAGATGTTTTAGATATGTTGCTGCTTGAATAAATGTCCCTCTTGATTTTGACATTTTTTCGCCATTTACCGTCACATAACCGTGAGCAAAAATATTGGTTGGTTTACGATACCCAGCCCCTTCTAGCATGGCCGGCCAAAATAAGCTATGAAAATACATAATATCTTTACCAATAAAATGATAAAGCTCCGCATCACTATCCTGTTGCCAAAAAGTATCAAAATTTAACCCGCGCTTTTCACATAAATTTTTAAATGAGGCCATATAGCCAATTGGCGCATCTAACCAAACATAAAAATATTTACCTGGCGCGTCAGGAATTTCAAAGCCAAAGTAAGGCGCATCGCGGGAAATATCCCATTGTTGTAACCCGGCATCAAACCACTCCTGCATTTTATTCGCCACTTCCGGTTGTAATGCACCTGAACGGTTCCAGGCCTTTAACATGCTTTCAAAACTTGGCAAATCAAAGAAAAAATGTTCTGATTCTTTCACAACCGGTGTAGCGCCTGAAACCGCTGAACGCGGATTGATCAACTCCGTTGGGCTATAAGTAGAAGAGCACACTTCACAATTATCCCCATACTGATCTTCCGCTTTACATTTAGGGCAAGTTCCTTTCACAAAGCGATCAGGTAAGAACATATTCTTTTCCGGATCAAATAACTGAGAAATAATGCGAGATTTAATAAAACCATTAGCTTTTAATTGGCGGTAAATCTTTTCTGAAAATACTCTATTTTCTTCGCTATGTGTTGAGTGATAATTATCAAAACTAATGTTAAATCCAGCAAAATCTGCCATATGGCTTTGCTGAACATCTGCAATGAGTTGTTCAGGGCTAATTCCCATCTGATCTGCTTTAAGCATGATAGGCGTGCCATGCGCATCATCTGCACAAACAAAATACACTTCATTACCACGCATACGCTGAAAGCGTACCCAAATATCCGCTTGGATATGTTCTAACATATGACCTAAATGAATAGGGCCATTGGCATAAGGCAACGCACAGGTCACTAAAATTTGACGACTTTTCGACATTCTTTTTATTTCCTAAAATAATGAAAAATTTTTCAAAATATTACCTGATTAGCGGTATTTTTTCCAGTTTAACCGTACTTTTGTATTTTCTGCTTAACAGTTTAAGGGGATCGTGATTAAATAAGAGTGAATAATCACTTATGGAAATAATAACAGGATAAATAGTATGGCTATTCAAGTTTCAAATTTAACCGATGCTCAGGAAAAGCAAGTCATTTCCCTGCTACAAGGTTTTCAACATGAGACATTACAAAAAGATCTCGTCACATTAGGTGCGATAAAAAAAATCGAAAAAGGTGTAGATACTTTGCGTATTGAGCTATCTTTGCCGTTTGCTTGGAATACGGGATTCACCCAATTACAATCAGCGCTAACCGCTTCTTTATTGCAGGCAACTGAGAGTAAAGAAGTAAAATGGGCGCTCACATACCAAATCGCCACATTAAAACGCGCTAATAACCACCCTGCGGTAAAAGGCGTAAAAAATATTATTGCGGTTACTTCTGGTAAAGGTGGGGTGGGTAAATCTACCGTCACCGTCAATCTCGCGCTTGCACTAAAAGCGCAAGGCGCTCGTGTAGGTATTCTAGATGCTGATATCTATGGTCCCTCTATCCCGCATATGTTAGGTGCTGCAAATCAGCGCCCGACCTCACCAGATAATCAGCATATCGTGCCAATTGAAGCACACGGTTTATTTTCTAATTCTATTGGCTATTTGATGGAAGCTGATAACGCAACTATTTGGCGTGGTCCAATGGCAAGTAGTGCATTAAGCCAATTATTAAACGAAACGCTGTGGCCAGATCTTGATTATTTAGTGATTGATATGCCTCCTGGTACAGGGGATATCCAACTCACTTTATCACAACAAATCCCCGTAACCGGTGCTGTGGTTGTCACTACACCACAAGATATCGCTTTACTTGATGCCATAAAAGGGATCACTATGTTCCAAAAAGTATCGGTCCCTGTATTAGGCGTGATTGAAAACATGTCTATGCATATTTGTAGTCAATGTGGACATCATGAGGCTTTATTTGGTACTGGAGGGGCAACCAAACTGGCTGAAAAGTATCAGGTTAAAATTTTAGGACAACAACCATTACATATTCGTTTACGTGAGGATTTAGATAAGGGTACTCCAACGGTAGTTGCGGCGCCAGAAGACGAGATCACGCAATCTTTCCTGCAATTAGCAGAGAAAGTAGCCAGTGAACTTTATTGGCAAGGCTCGGTTATTCCGGGAGAAATTTTATTCCGTGAAGTCAAATAGTGGGCGATTAAAAAGATAAATAAAAAGGGGTAAGCCTTGATGATCTTACCCCTATTCACCCAAATTAATCCGATTTTTTACCAAGTTGAGGCAATACCGAATCCTTGCTTGCGCTAATCAAGCCAGCCTGTGAATACACACTCAATTTATCACGAGTATCGACAATATCTAAATTACGCATTGTTAATTGACCAATACGATCGATTGGATCAAATGGTGCATCTTCCACTTTTTCCATACTCAGACGTTCTGCTGCATAGGTTAAGTTTGGCGATTCAGTATTCAATAATGAATAATCATTACCACGACGTAATTCAAGAGTGACCTCACCGGTAATTGCTCGTGCAACCCAGCGTTGGGCAGTTTCACGCAACATTAAAGCTTGTGGATCAAACCAGCGACCTTGATAAAGCAATCGACCTAAACGTAAACCATTAATACGGTATTGTTCGATAGTATCTTCGTTGTGAATACCTGTCACCAAACGCTCATAAGCAATGTGCAATAATGCCATTCCCGGCGCTTCATAGATCCCTCTTGATTTAGCTTCGATAATGCGGTTTTCAATTTGATCCGACATACCTAAACCATGACGGCCACCAATTCGATTCGCTTCTAAAAATAGTTCAACTGCATCGCTAAATGTTTTTCCGTTTAAAGCCACCGGCACACCTTCTTCAAAACGTACAGTAACAACCTCAGGTTTCACCTCTACATTTTCATCCCAAAATGCCACACCCATAATTGGTTTTACAATTTTGATTCCTGTGCTTAATTCTTCTAAGTCTTTAGCTTCATGAGTCGCACCCAACATATTCGAATCTGTTGAGTAGGCTTTTTCCACTGACATTTTATAATCAAAACCATTGGCAATCAGAAATTGTGACATTTCAAAACGGCCACCTAATTCATCAATAAACTGTTGATCTAGCCAAGGCTTATAAATTTTTAATGCTGGATTGGTTAATAAACCATAACGATAGAAACGCTCAATATCGTTACCTTTAAATGTCGAGCCATCTCCCCAAATATGTACATCATCTTCTTTCATTGCCGCAACTAACATCGTTCCGGTTACTGCTCGACCTAGTGGCGTTGTATTAAAATAAGTAATCCCACCAGTAGAGACATGGAATGCGCCTGATTGAATCGCCGCAATTCCTTCATGCGCTAACTGTGCGCGACAGTCAATCAAACGAGCTTTCTCAGCCCCATATTCCATCGCTTTGCGAGGAATTGCATTATAATCGTCTTCGTCCGGTTGGCCTAAGTTAGCTGTATAAGCATAAGGTACAGCGCCTTTTTGACGCATCCACAATAACGCAGCACTTGTATCTAAACCGCCTGAAAAAGCGATACCGACTTTTTGACCTTTTGGTAAGTGTTGTAAGATTGTATTTGACATGATAATTCCTATTGAAGCTAAGAGAAGTAATCGTTTGCGTGAATTGCAATGATATTATTATCAACGAAAAGTGCGGTAAAGTCTACCGCACTTTTTATGTAACGTTAATGTAATTTTAATGCTGGTTTAATAAAACGGTTAATATGACGAATCAAAATCAACACGCCGGTTTTTAGACAGCCATGTAATGCGTGATGATGCATTCGGTATAGAGAAATATAAGCCATACGCGCTAATTTCCCTTCAATCACCATAGATTTATCATCTTTTCCGATATTCCCCAATGCAGTAAATTTCGACAATGACACTAATGAACCTTTGTCGTTATACACAAATTTCTTTAATGGCTTATTATCAAATAATGCCACGATATTTTTATAACATAATTTGGCCATTTGATGCGCGGCTTGCGCACGAGGTGGCACTGGCTTGCCATTTTCTTGCAATAAAAATGCACAATCGCCTAAGGCAAAAATACTCTCATCTACGGTAGTTTGTAAGGTATCTTTCACATGAATTTGATTAATTCGATTAAGCTCTAAACCATCAAACTGCTGGGTAACAGAAGAAGCACGCACACCTGCCGCCCAAACAATTAAATCCGCCTCAATAATCTCACCGTTTTTCGTGTGCAATTTATTCGCCTCAGCCTCTGTAATCTGTGTATTCAGCTTTACTTGAGCGCCGAGTTCTTGTAAGTGGGCTAATACTGAGCTGGACACGCGTTCAGGCAATGCCGGTAATAAACGAGGTCCCGCCTCCACAAGTGTCACTTGTAAACAATGGCTATCGATTTTTCCATAACCATAAGAAGATAAATCTTGTGCGGCATGATATAACTCTGCGCACAACTCAACACCTGTCGCGCCACCACCGACAATAGCGATATTCACTTTACCTTCTTGCACTAATTTTTGCTTACTTTCTTCTTCTCCAATTTCATCAAGCGCGCTGTTTTCGGAAAATTTTAAAAATAATTCCAACATCTTATGATGAAAACGTAATGCTTGTTCTTGGCTATCGAGAAAAATACAATGTTCCTCTACGCCTTTGGTGCCAAAATCATTAGATTTGCTTCCAATCGCCAATACAAGATAATCATAAGGAATACGACGTGCCACCACGATCATATCTCCTTCCAATCCATAAACAGGCGCCAGTTCTACATATTTTTGCTCACGATTGATACGCACAATCGCGCCTTGTTCAAAATAAAATCCATGATTTCGCGCATGCGCTCGATAACTTAAAGCATCACTCCCATCATCTAATGCGCCCGTTGCTACTTCATGTAATAAAGGCTTCCAAAGGTGGGTGGAGTTTTTATCAATCAGGGTCACATTTGCTCGGGACTTTACGCCCATTTTATCCCCTAGAAATGTCGCTAGCTCAAGCCCGCCAGCCCCTCCACCGACAATCACAATATTTTTCATAATCATTCCTAAAATTTGATCTAAATCACAAAACTGAGCAGATTTTAGAATGTTTAATTAGGGTTGTCTAGTGGAATAAAAGGAAGTATTTTGCTTTAAAATTATCAAAGCACAAATTCATGTCAAGACAAAGAAAATAGGTGCAAATAATCCTCTCGGGCCTGACCGCGTATTGAAATAAATACTGAGTTATCCAAATAACTTATATTATGACTTAAATAAGAAAAGAATATGGCTGGGGTACTAGGAT
>NZ_PHHA01000033.1 GCF_002795425.1 Conservatibacter flavescens | reverse complement strand
AAAACTCTACGATAAGCCAGCGGATACACTCACTGAAAGTGAGAAACAACACGTGGTGTTCCTCAGTCAGTTAGCAAGTGGTTTAGCGGCCGGTATCACAGGAGATAGCACGACAAACGCGGTAGCTGGTGCGGAGACTGGGAAGCGGGCTGTGGAGAATAATTTTTATCTAAAAGAAGCTATGAATGCAGCGAATAATTACGTAGCTTATGCGGATAAAGAAGCAAAACTCAATGCAGTTATTAATCAGGTTACTCCAGAGATTATGGATAAATTGAGAAAAGAGCATAGCGTATTAATGAATATAACAGATGGTATTTATTACATTGGTTTGCAGTCAGGAGAGGTATTAAAATTCACGCACGAGGTTATGATAGAGGCAGCTCCATTTGTTTTGGCGAGTGGAACAAGTGCAGGAGTAAATATTGGGCTGAAAGCAGCGGAGTATGCACTTAGCCACCCTAAAACAACGGAAACGGTGGTGGCTGGTAGTTATGCGACATATAAAGATATTCAAAGTGGAGAGATTTCCTTTGAGAAAGGTAGCGTATCAGATGCGCTATTAAAAGTTGGATCGAATTATGGAACTGCAGGGGTGAAGTCTCATTTATCGAGCAGTCAACAGCTGGCATTTGAGACGGCATATACAGGTATTATAAAAGCCAATGAGAAAGGCTCAACTCCTGAGGGAGTTGCTGCAGAGGTTTTAGCGAAAGATGCGGGGATTGGTGTCACTGGAATTATTGATTCGAGATTAAATAAGTCAGGGTTATCTCCTTTTACTAAACAAATATTTTCTTTGATTGCAAGTGACTATGTAGAAAGTAAAGTTAAAAATGAATACGAATCGAAAACAATTAAGGATGATAAGTGAGTAAGAAAAAAGCAATAATATCTGCATTCTTATATGCATATCTTTTTTTTATTGGAATAGATATATTAATCTTAATGTATAAATATTTTAAAAGTGGGTATTTTGATATTAGTTTGAAAATTTTTTTAGATCCTATAGGGATTTCTATATTAGGAGTCGCGATTCAATATCTTTTATCTTTCTTTTCACTTAAAAAAGAAAGGTGAGATATATGAGGAAAGTCGCTAGTTTCTTTGGGAATAATAATTATATCATTGATAATTTTTTTTTTATTTTTATTTGTACTAGAGTTAATAAGTTAGGAGTTGCTGTCTTATCTATTATACCGAGATAATAAGTTCTTATTCAGAGAGTGAAGTTAAGAATAAGTTAACTCCATTATTAGAGTTAGATAAGGTGAATAAGCATGATATTCAAAAAGTTAGGTATAATATTTTTGGTATTTTACATTCTACTATTATTGTTTGAGGTTCTATTGGAGTTGATGATTTTTTATAAGAGCGGAGTATTTAAGTGGTCTAAACAAAATTTTTTATCTCCTTTATCTACAGCTATAGGAGTTACTTTTGTACAAATCATTTTACATAGAATGTATCCTAATAGAAAATGAATAAAAACACCTACCGCCTAATCTTCAGCCAATCCCAGCAACAATTTATTGTTGTCTCGGAATTGGCTAAATCCAAAAGCGCTTTGGAAAGAAGTGCGGTGGGTTTTTGTTTAGATTCGGAATAAACAAGGATAAGGGGCGTATGCAATACGCCCCTACAGCAAATATTTTTAACTCATTGAAATTTAATAGATATTTATTTTTCAGGTAGGGGCGTATTGCATACGCCCTGAAGCAATAATATCTTGTCTCGGAATTGGCTAAGTCCAAAAGCACTTTGGAAAGAAGTGCGGT
>NZ_PHHA01000032.1 GCF_002795425.1 Conservatibacter flavescens | reverse complement strand
ATGCCGATGGTAGTGTGGGGTTTCCCCATGTGAGAGTAGGTCACCGCCAGGTTATTATTTAGGAGCCCTGACTTTGGTCGGGGCTTTTTTGTTTTTGTAGGATTGAGATTTTCATTTACACTGTCTCAATGAATGTTTTATTTTGTAGTTCCCTTTTATATTCAGGAAGTAGTTTTTTATCTGTAATAACTTTATAGATACTCGATATAGGTGTAGAAACGAGTAAATGGCTGTGGCTAAATTTGTTGCTACAGGCTAGAACAAATACTTTTTGAGTAATTTCAAAAATTAATTTTTTAATTTGCATTTGGCTATTGCCAATGGAAGTAATCCCCACTTCTGGATTGATGCCGTGAACACCAATAAATGCTTTATTCGCTTTAAACTTGGCTAGCATTTCTGTTGCGTAGTCTCCCATTGTCGAAGAAGGTGACCCACTCAATAACCCCCCAATCATAATGACTGTAACGGTATGGCAATGGCTTAATTCTGCTGCAGCAACGAGAGAAGTGGTGATGACAGTGATGTCTTTTTTATCATATTTTTTTATGATTGTAGCAAGGTAAAAACTATTTGAAGAATCATCAAGAATAATAGTATCTCTATCATCGATTTCTTTATAGGCTTTTTCAGCTATTCGTATTTTATCTTTATGACTTTTAAAAATATTGCCGGATTTCAGCATGACGCTAATGCTACTGGTTGGATTTTTTACTCCTCCGTGAGTTCTGAGTAGCATGCCTTTCTTTTCTAAATTAGTGACCGTACTTCTGACAGTAACTAAGGAGCAGCCGAGTGAGGAGCTTAATGTGACATTATCGATATAATCTTGCTTTTTTAGCATATCAATAATTTTTTGTTCTTTTTCATTGAAGTTCATACATATCCATATTTCTAGGTGAATAGTATAAATATTATATACAAATTTAGAGAAGTTCTTTTATTTCTTAATGGAAAATGATCATTATTTTGTGATCTTTCTCTCATAATCAGAAATTTAATGTAGACATTCAAAATAAAACTCATATTATTAATTTCGATTTATTTCAAACGAAGAAAAACGAAAGGTTATTTTATGAGAAAACAACCTATCATTGCTTTAACACTAGGTGATCCAGCAGGTATTGGGCCTGAAATTACAATTGACACAATGTTGTCAAAAGAAATTAATGAAATATGTAAACCCTTTGTTATCGGAAGCATTGCAATTCTTGAACGGGCAGCAAAGGTTCGAGGTGTTTCCCCAAAATTTAATCGCATTGAGGATCCTGCTGAGGCTCGATATGAGTTTGGTGTAATTGATGTGCTTGAAACCGATGAATATGATACAGACTCTATTCAATGGGGAGAGGTTCAGGCATTAGCTGGACAAATGGCTTATGACTGGATTATTAAATCTATAGAATTGGGCATGGCTAAAAAAATAGATGCCGTTTCTACTGCACCAATTCATAAAGGCGCAATCAAATTAATTGGTGTTCAAGAACCGGGACATACTGAAATCTATCAGAATAAAACCCATTCGCCTTATGGGTTAACAATGTTTAATTGTCATAAATTGCGGGTGTTTTTTGTTAGCCGCCATATGTCAGTGATTGATGCCTGCAAATATGCTACAAAAGAACGGGTGCTAGAAGACGTTAAAAATATTGATCGTGAATTACGTAATATTGGTATTGAAAATCCATTAATAGCAGTTGCAGCATTGAACCCACATGGCGGTGATAATGGATTATTTGGTCGAGAAGAGATAGATGAGTTAATTCCTGCTGTGGAGGCCGCGAAAGCTTTGGGTATTAATGTGACGGGCCCTGTACCAGCTGATTCAGTATTTCATATAGGAAAATCAGGTAAATATGACGCTATTTTGTCGCTATATCATGATCAAGGACATATAGCTTGTAAAACTTATGATTTTGAAAAATCGGTAACAATCACCTTTGGTTTACCATTTATGCGAGGCTCCGTTGATCATGGAACTGCATTTGATATAGCCGGTAAAAATTTAGCCAATGGGATCAGTATGATTGAATCAACTAAAGTATTAGCTGAGTACACATCAAAATATGTCAATAAGCAAGCGTAATTATCAGGAGGTATTCTATGCCTTTAATTGGAGTTGTTGCAGATGATTTAACGGGAGCGACCACAATGGGAGTGTTATTGGCTCGCTCAGGTTCAAAAACGACGGTGTGTTTTCATACTGAAGCTGCTCAAAAATTGGAATTAGAGAATAGTTCTGAATCTTTATTAATTAGTACGAGTAGCCGGCCACTATTAAAACATGAGGCTTATAGTCAAGTTGAAAAAGCGACTAAGGCGTTGAAAAGCATGGGAGTGCAATATTTTACTAAACGTATTGATACAACCATGCGTGGTGGGATTGGTGTAGAAATTGACGCGATGCTTGATCAGCTCTCCGAAAACACAATAGCGATAGTTGTTCCTGCGATGCCACAATCTAAGCGTATTTTAGTTGGAGGTTATTCCATGATAGATGGTGTGGCGTTAACGAATACCCCTGTAGCACAAGATGTTAGAACGCCAGTTAAGGAGGTTTATATTCCTAAATTGTTACAGAGTCAAACTCATCGTGCGGTCGGAACGGTTAGTTTAGGTGATGTAATGCTAGGCATTTATGATATTAAAGTTGCACTTCTAGAGCAAATTAAGCAAGGAAAACAAGTTATCGTGGTTGATGCCGTGACTCTGGAAGATGTATCTAATATTGCTCATGCCTGCTTATTATTGGAAAACAATATATTAGCAGTCGATCCAGGTCCTTTTACTGCAGCATTAGGCTTTCATAGAGGCATTATTCACAAGGAAGAATCAAATGTTCCTCGAGGGAATGATGATTGCGCCAAAAATAAAACAGCTCTAGTGATAGCTGGTAGTGCAACACCAATTACTAAATTACAAATGGATGTGTTATGTCGAGATGAACGTAACGAACATATATCTGTTGATCCATTACTATTAATTCAGGGGGGAGAAATTGCCGATAAGGAAGCGAAGCGTGTAGTTAATCGAGTAAAAGATTTTATGAGTCGTAAAATTCGACCTAGAGCGATTTTATTAGAAACTGCTTTACATGGCCCTTTATTAGATTTGAATGAACAGGATGAAAAACGTGGTTACATTCATGGGGAAAGTGCGGAGCGAATTAATGCTGGATTAGGCATGATTGTGGCAGATATTTTTGCTCAGATTGGATCCGAAAATATTGCAGGTATTTATGCAACAGGTGGAGACACGATGGTTAATGTGTGTAATCAACTGAATGTTGCAGCGATTGAAGTAATTGATTATGTGATTCCTCAAGCTGATGTTGGGCGTTTAGTGGGTAATTATGATGGAATGCCAATTATAGGAAAAGGTGGGTTAACAGGAGATGAAAACACGGCATGTAAAATAGTGGACAGGTTATTTTTAGAAGTTTGTCGTGAAGTTAACCATTAATAAAGAAAGGGTTAAGTAAGCATTTTTGATGAAAATATCACCCAAAATGATATTGCTTGTAACTAGGATTTTTATGTGGAGATAGATGTATGATGAAATTTAAACGCACAACAGATGGCCATATCGATCTCGGTTTAATGGATAAAATGATGAAAATTCCAGGTGGGTTAGTGATTATCCCCTTATTATTAGCCGTTGGAATTAAGACATTTTTCCCCTCTTTTTTTGAAATAGGCGGATTTACTTCAGGCTTGTTTAAAAATGGGCAGCCAGCACTTATGGGGCTTTTTCTTATTCTATGCGGAGCATCTATTAATGTAAGACAAGTTGGTATGCCACTATATAAAGGAGTCGTATTAACAAGCTCGAAGTTTTTTCTTGGTGTTGCAATTGGTTTGGCTGTTGGAACGTATTTTGGACCAGAAGGCATATGGGGCTTATCTCCAATCGTATTAATTGCAGCAATTACAAATTCTAATAGTTCATTATATATCTCTCTATCTTCTCAATTTGGTAATTCAACTGACACAGGTGCTATTTCAATTTTATCGTTAAATGATGGACCATTTTTTACACTAGTTGCTTTAGGTGCCAGCGGTCTAGCAAATGTTCCATTCATGGCTGTAGTGGCGACCTTAATTCCGCTATTAATCGGATTTATTTGGGGGAATCTGGACAGCACATTCCGCAAATTGTGCAGCAAAGCTCAACCAGTGATTATTTTTATTATGACTATTGCTATCGGTTCAAATACGAATATTGATACTATCTTAGTGGCAGGGGCTTCCGGTATTATCTTAGGGTTGTTATCTACCCTAACAGCAGCAGTGTTTTTCTATATATTTAATATTTTTTTACCGAAACGTGAACGTAACGCAATGGGAGCCGCAATCGGTACTACGGCATTAAATTCAGCTATGACACCAGCAGCAGTAGCCGATGCAGATCCTACATTTGCACCACATGTTCCGTTAGCAACAGCACAATGCGCAACCGCGTCTATTATCACTTTATTCTTATGCCCATTTATTGTCGCTTTTTTTGATAGACAAATGCGTAAAAACAAATTAGGCATTTATTCACCTGAAGGCTGGGCGGGTCAAAAGCTTGCTGCCGAACAGCGAAGTTAATCATATATTAGCTACTCAAATACCCTCATCATAACTAATAGGTGGTGAGGGTATTTTTTTACCCCTAAATAATTAACTCGTAGGTTGTAATTTTATGGAATTGAATTTTGATATAGATACATATAACTGTGATAGTGATCACAGAATAGAAAAAAATTATTAACAATTTTTTAAACCGTGATCTTGGTCACATTTTTTTCTTAGAAAAAATGCTTAAATCCACCAAACATAAGTTACACATGTTAACTTTTGATCACTTAAATGTTAATGAGGAATTTATCATGCAAAAACCAACAGTAGCTATGGTATTAGGCGATCCAGCAGGAATTGGCCCTGAATTAGTTGCAAAATTGTTAATTCAAGATGAACAAAGACAAAAAGCGAATATTTTACTTATCGCAGATAAAAGAGAATTAGATAAGGGAATGGAAATTGCTCAAATTCAGTTTGAGTATGATGAGGTCGATTTAAAAGATTTAGCTAACTATTCATTTAAGCCTGGTATCCCGGCGCTAATTGACCATAGATGTTCTCATCCCTTGCCGTTTGAGTATGGTAAAGCTACAGAACAAAGTGGCGTATATATTTTAGAAACGTTGAAAAAAGCTGTTGATTTAGCTCAAGAAGGGTATGTGCATTCTATCTGTTTTGCTCCACTAAATAAGCAAGCTATGCATAAAGGTGGATTGCAATATCGCGATGAATTACATTGGTTCGCAGATCAAACAAATTATCATGGTTTCGTTTGTGAATTAAATGTTGTTGATCATATTTGGGCTGGACGCGTGACATCGCATATTCCATTCAAAGATATTGTACCAAATCTTTCTATTGAGGCGGTTAAAGATGGGGTTTTATTGTTACATAAAGCGTTAATTCAAGCAGGTGTGCAAAATCCAAAAATTGCAGTGCAAGCATTAAATCCTCATGGTGGTGAGGGCGGTGTATTTGGTGATGAAGAAATTACGATTATTACACCAGGTATAGAAAAAGCACGGGAACAAGGGATTGATGTATATGGACCTTTCCCTGGCGATACCACAATGCGTGAAGTAGAACGTTTAAAAATTGATGGTGTGTTATCTATGTATCACGATCAGTTTTCAACGGCATTAAAAATTCTTGGTTTTGAGCGTGGCGTGACGGTTCAAGGGGGGATTCCTATTCCAATTACTACTGCAAATCATGGAACAGCATTTGATCTATATGGCAAGAATGTTGCGATTCCAACTGCGTTTGAAGCGGCTTTTGATATTGCGGTGCGCATGGGTACTGGAGTATTAAATAATCAATGATTATAAGAGGATAAATTGATGAGTAGAAAACCTAAGAAGTTATTGAATAACCCTAACGACGTGCCAGCCGAACAATTAGAAGGATTACTTTATGCAAGTGGTGGCAAATTAATTAAGGTCGATGGTTATAGTGGTGTATATCGCCATGATATTGCGAATGATCAAGTGGTAGTCGTGACTGGTGGTGGTAGTGGTCATGAACCGATGTTTGCTGGTTATGTTGGGCAAGGCTTAGCTGATGCGGCAGCGTTAGGTGAAATATTCGCTTCTCCTTCTCCTGATATTATTATTGAAACGACAAAGGCAATGCATAAAGGTAAAGGCGTGCTATTCGTTTACGGTAATTATGCTGGCGATAACATGAACTTTGATATTGCTGCAGAATTATTAGAAGAAGAGGGCATTCAAGTTAAAACTGTACGTGTTACAGATGATATTTCAGCCGCACCTCTGTCTAAAATGAGTGATCGTCGTGGTGTAGCTGGTGATATGTACGTGTTGAAAATTGCTGGGGCAGCAGTTGCTTCTGGCTATGATTTAGAACGTGTACATGAGGTGACAGCAAAAGCTAATTTCAATACCAGAACAATGGGTGTTGCACTTGGTGCATGCTCTATTCCACAAACAGGCAAATTCAATTTTGAGTTAGCGGAAGATGAACTTGAATTAGGTATGGGCATTCATGGTGAGCCAGGTGTGAGAAGACAGAAGTTAACATCGGCCGATGAAATTAATGGGGAGATTGTTGAGCGTTTATGTGAAGACATTGAGTTACAGTCAGGTGATCGAGTGTGTGTCACAGTGAATAACTTAGGTGCTTCAACATACACAGAGTTATTGATTGCCTATCGTAAAGTCCATCAAGAATTACAAGGAAGAGGGATTCAAATTCATGATGTTTTAATTGGTAATTATTGTACTTCACAGGAAATGGCAGGGTATTCCATTACCATTTTCCGTTTAGATGATGAATTACAAGGGCTATATGATATGCCTTGTGACAGCTTTGCTTGGAGAAAATAATATGAGTATGAATTTAGCAGAAACCAGAGCATTACTACTTTATACCGCTGAAAAAATGATAGAAAGTGAACCGCACTTAACAGAGTTGGATTTAAAAATTGGCGATGGTGATCATGGTTTAGGCATGCAGCGTGGCTTTACTGCAGTACGTGACTTATTGAAAACAGAAACATTTCAACCAAAAGATGTTGGAGAATTATTTTTAACTTCAGGTACGAAAATGATGTCCAGTATGGGAGGTGCATCTGGCGCTATTTTTGGTACTTTGTTTCGCGCTGGCGGAAAAGCAATCGCAGGTCAAGAGAGTTTTAATGCAGATGTATTGGCGGTATTTCTAGTTGCGGGTTCTAAAGCTGTTTTTGAAAGAGGCGGGGCGAAACCTGGAGATAAAACTATGATTGATGCCTTGGTTGCCGCAGAGAAACAAGCTGAATTAGTAAAAGCCCTACCTTTAAAAGAAGCTATTGTGAGCATTGCAAAGGCTGCTGAAGAAGGGGCTGAAAGCACTCGAAATCAAGTCGCAGTATTTGGACGCGCTAAAAGTTTAGGAGAGCGTTCTTTGGGATATGTTGATCCTGGTGCTGTGTCTATGTCATTGATTTTAAAATATATGTCTGAATATTTAAATCAATAGAATTGACTAAAATAAATAAGGCGTAATTTTGGGGTGCAGATCATTTTTACGCCTTTTAAAAATCGTTATTTATGCCAAACAATCATGTTGTCAATATTTTCTGAGTTATTTTTATATTAGATTCTGGCTAATAATAATTTAAATCATTATTTCATAAGTAATAACTTTAAGGAGATTTAATTATGAGCTCTGCGAGATTAAAAAAATTATTTATAGCATCAATACTTTCTTTAGGTTTTATGAGTTCTTCTTTACAAGCAAAAGAATTAATTGTGTCTACAACTGCAAGTTTAGGATCTTTGCAATATGACACTACTAAACATTTTGTTGATACAGCCAATGAAAAATTAGAAAAAGCTCAACTAGATTATCAACTCAAATTTTTTGGTTCTGGTCAATTAGGTTCTGATAAAGATACACAACAAAAATTAAAATTAGGCACTATTGATATTGCGTTGCTTTCTTCTACGTTAGCGACAAATATTCCACAGCTAGCGATTTTTGAATTACCATTTTTAATTACAAATCGACAACAATTAGCAAAAGTAGAAACAGAAGTATTCTATCCTTATATCGCGCCAGAAGCAGAGAAAAAAGGATATAAAATTATTAGCTTATGGGAAAACGGTTTCAGAAATATCACTAATAGCACACGTCCAATAAACAAACCAGAAGATCTCAAAGGTTTAAAAATTCGCACCCCAAATAGTTCTTGGCGTTTAAAAATGTTTAAAGCTTGGGGAGCAAATCCAACACCAATTCCATTCGGTGATGTCTTTATTGGCTTAAGAACAGGGGTTATTGATGGACAAGAGAACCCATTAACCAATATTTATGCGGCAAAATTACAAGAGGTGCAAAAATATCTTAGCATCACAAATCATGTCTATTCGCCTTCCTATTTAACTGTCGGCTTAAGATCTTATAAAAAACTTCCACAAGAAGTGAAAGATATTTTAGAACAATCAGCTAAAGAATCTCAAATTTGGGGATATCAACAAGCAGAAAAAGCTGAGCTTGAATTAGAGAAAAAGTTAGTTGAAAGTGGTATGCAATTAAATCATGCAGATATTCCTGCATTTATTGAAGCAAGTAAGCCAATTTATGATGAGTTTGTTTCCTCTGTTAAAGATGGAAAGATGTTATTAGAAAAAACTCAAGCAGCAATTAAATAGAAAAGACTGAATGGAGATCATCTTATGGATGTCTTATTTAATATAGTTAAAAAGCTTTTGACTATTATATCCGTTTTAATTTTATCCGCATTGACATTAATTATTATTGTTTCTATTTTTGCGCGTTTTATGGGTATGTCATTGTATTGGTATGATGAAATATCAGCGATATTACTCGCATGGTTAACATTTTATGGTGCCGCATTATGTGCGTTAAATCGCAGCCATATGGGTTTTGGTAATTTAGTCGCATCATTGCCTTTGCATTTAAAAAAGATCGTGTTTGTTTGTAATGAAGTTTTAGTCATTGGCTTCTTTGCTATCTTAGCATGGGCTGGTTTTTATATCCTTGCTATCTTTGGGGAAGAAACATTAACGAGTTTAGATTTTATTCCATTGGCCGTCAGTCAGTCAGCATTACCCATTGGCTGTGTCTTATTTATTATCGCAGAAATTCTGTCTATGCCTAAAGCGTTTAAAGCGGTTTTAGATGGAAAAACGCAAGATGATGAGGAGATTGAACAGGCTTTAAAAGATGTGAATGAAAATGCTGATATGCAAATGGCTAAGGAGAAACTACTATGATCGCTTTCTTAGTTTTAGTGGGATTAATTTTACTTGTCATGATTAATGTGCCAATTGCTGTCGCGATTGGGGTGGTTTCTCTACTTGGAATGTTAGCCACAGGAAGCTTTGATTCAGTTTACAATATGGCATTATCGGTGTTTGATGGTGCATCAAACTTCTCATTATTAGCGATTCCACTATTTATTTTAGCGGGTGCGTTAATGAATACGGGAGGCATTTCCGTTCGATTAATTAACTTCGTAAATGCATTAATTGGCTTTGTACGAGGTGGGTTAGCAATGGTAAATGTCGGCGTGTCTATGATATTTGCTGAAATTTCCGGCTCTTCGGTTGCTGATGTTGCAGCTCTTGGTTCTATCTTAATTCCAGCGATGAAGAAACGTAAATATACAGCGGCATTTTCTGCTGCGGTCACTTCATCGTCCGCCTCTTTAGCCGTTATTATTCCCCCATCTTTGCCAATGATTATTTATGGTGCAATGGCGGATGTGTCTATTTCAAAGCTCTTTATTGCAGGCCTTGCAGCGGGAGGAATAGCTTCTATAGGAATGTTTATTGTGTGTTATTACTACGCAGTCAAATATAACTTACCGAGAGAGGAAGCATTTAGTTTACGTAAATTATGCTCATCATTTAAAGAAGCATTTTGGGCATTAACATTACCAGCGATTATTTTAGGTGGCATTATTTCTGGGTTTACAACGCCAACAGAGGCAGCAGGGTTAGCGGTGTTACTTGCCTTGTTAATTGGATTCTTTATTTATAAAGAGTTAAGTTTTTCTGCGTTGTATAAAGCGTTAGTAGAGAGCGTAAACGGCACCTCTGTAGTGATGTTATTGGTTGCCACTTCTGCAGTGTTGGGTCTTTTTTTAACGGAACAAGAAGTCCCACAACAAATGGCATCCGCAATTTTAGGGGTATCTGATAACAAATATATCGTGCTAATGATGTTGAATGTGATGCTGTTTGTGATTGGTATGTTTTTACATGGCGCTGCAGCTATTATTTTGGTTGTGCCGATTGTGATGCCACTTATTACTCAGTTAGGTATCGATCCAATTCACTTTGGTATTATCTTAACGTTAAATATTGCGATTGGGCAGCAAACCCCTCCAGTTGCGAGTGTATTAATTACAGCTTCATCAATTGCTAAAAAAGATATCTGGAGTGTTACAAAAGATAATGTCTGGTTTATTTTCGTCTTATTTATCACGCTAATGGCAGTGACTTATATACCTGCACTTACAGTTGGCATGGTGGATTTACTGTATTAATGGAGGAATAAGATGATGAAAACTAAAGCTTCAAATGTACGTTGGGTAGTATTCTGTATCATTTTCTTGTTGGTAGTGGTGAATTTAATTGATCGAATTTCCCTTTCGATTGCGATGCCGACTATTGCTGCAGAATTTGATTTATCTCCTACTATGCAAGGAATTATTCTCAGTAGTTTTTTCTGGGCTTATGCCTTATTGCAAATTCCAGGTGGCTGGCTAATTGATAAATTTGGTCCACGAAAAATTGTAACGGGTTCAACGGTATTATGGGGATTATTTCAAACGTTAGCCGCATTTTCTACCGGAGGGATTTCCTTACTGTTATCTCGTTTTATGCTAGGCGCCGGTGAAGCGCCGCTATTCCCGGCTGGTGGTAAACTCAATGCAACCTGGCTTTCTTCGAAAGAGCGTGGTCGTGGCGCAGTGATTATGGACTGTGGCGGCCCATTGGGCGCTGCGCTTGGTGGTATCATTATCGCTTATATGATTGCCGAAATTGGTTCTTGGCGAATTGTGTTTGCCATTATTGGTATTATCACGATGTTATTAGGCGTTGTGACTTGGAAATATTTACGTGATATTCCCCAAGAACATGCTTCCGTTAATGCAGCTGAGCTTAACCTGATTACCGAAGGTAGATCTGAAGAGCCAAAAAGTGCGGTCAATTCTGAGCAAGTTTCTCGTGGAATTGGTATCTCAAAAATCTCATTAACGGCTATTTTATTTGGTCGGGCAGCTTGGGCGATGATGTTTTTCGGCTTGCTCACTTGGGGGCCAAGTTATCTCGCGCAAGCACGTGGTTTTGATATTAAAGGTGTAGGTAGTGCGACATTCATTATTTTTCTCTGTGGTGCTTTGGGCTCCCTTTGTGGCGGTTTCTTTTCCGATTTTCTTGTAAAACGTGGTCTCGCGCAGCGTATCGCCATTAAGAGTGTATTAACTATTTCAGGATTGAGTACATTAGCTGCATTTTATTTATTACCAACAATGAATGATGCCATAGTCGCGATTTCAATTTTATCAATTGCTGCCTTTTTCTTAATGTGGGGAAGTTTATATTGGAGTTTCCCTGCATTACTTGCTCCTAAAGAGAAAGTTGGGATTGTGGGCGGCATTATGAATATGGCAGGTAGTATTGGTGGCATTGTTGTGCCGATCTTAGTTGGGTTTATTTTACAACAAACTAATGACTACAATAACGTACTATTCTTTTTTGCCGGTTGTTCGATTGTTTATATTCTTGGTACGTTAAGTATTCAGTTAAGCAAACAAAACAGATAGGAGACGCATTATGGAAGCTAAATTATATGATGGACCTATGATTGATGCGCATCAACATTTTTGGCAGCCGCAAATTAATCCGCACCCTTGGTTGGCTCCAGATGTTTTAATTCCTTTTAGATACGGTGATTATTCTGCTATTAAACGGGAATACTTGCCACCGGATTATTTAAAAGATGCCACACCAAAACATAATGTCGTTGCAACGGTTTATGTGGATGCTGAATGGGATCCTAAAGATCCAATGGGGGAAACCAAATACATTCATACGGTGGCAGAAAAATATGGCATGCCGAATGCTGTTGTTGCGCAGGCTTGGTTACACGCCGATGATGTAGAGGCTGTGTTAAAGGCGCAATCACAGTATCCTTTAGTCAGAAGTGTACGACATAAACCAGCCGGTGCATTATCTCCTGCAGAGGCGCAGTCTGGCATTAGAACCTTAATGAGTGATGAAAAATGGCGCCAGGGTTATGCGCTTTTGGCCAAATTTGGGCTGAATTTTGATTTGCAAACGCCTTGGTGGAACTTGCATGAAGCAAAACGACTGGCATTAGATTTTCCTGATACATTGATTATCTTAAACCATACGGGACTTCCTTATGATCGTTCTGCTGAAGGATTGAAAGAATGGCATAAGGCAATGTCATTATTGTCCGATATTCCTAATATTGTGGTTAAAATTTCTGGTATTGGTTTGCCGGATAAAAAATGGGATATCAATGACAATCGCTGGATTGTGCAAGAGACTGTTCAAATTTTTGGTACAGATCGAGCGATGTTTGCGAGTAATTTCCCTGTGGATAGTTTATGCGGTGATTTAGAAACCATTTTTACCGGTTTTAAAGAGGCGGTAAAAGATTATAGCCCTGAAGATCAACATAAATTATTTTTTGCTAATGCCAAAAAATATTACAAAATGAAGATATAACGTTTATCAATAAATAATGGGGAAGAAAATGAGCAATAACCTTAAGTTAGCAGTAAATACTTCTATCTATGATGGATATGATTTGGATACCACACTTGCATCAATCAAAAAATGTGGTTTTGATTATTTTGAATTGGCCTATAACCAAGGCTATGTTGGCAATCTAAATCAAGATCTATTCAGTGTTGAAAATGCGAATTTAGTGAATCAATTGAAAGAAAAATATGCATTATCCACATTGGCTTTAGGTTGCACGATGGATTTATCTACGGAAGGATTAGCCGACATTTTCTTACCTCGTTTACGTTTTGCTCAACTCATTGGGGCAAAATATATTAATGTCTGTACCACTAAACTCGAAAATAAAACAAAGTTAATTGAAAACTTAAAATCACTGAGATCTACTTTAGAAGAAACCGGTTGTATCTTATGTTTGGAAAATGCAGGGGATTATAACTTTAATGCTTTTGTTACCTTAGAAGATGGTGTTGAATTGCTTAATGAGGTGGGTACGGATTGCTACGCCATGAATTTCGATCCGGGCAATATGGTTACTTACGATAAACAACTTGATGTCGTTCAACAATCTTTAGCATCGTTAGAATATTGCCAGCATTTTCATATTAAAGATGTCAGCATTCTCGAGAATCAATTCCGCTTTGTTCCGCTTGGTGAAGGAATGATTGATTATACGCAGGTCATTTCTGCATTAAAACAAAAAGCCATTCCTTGTAGCTTTGAAATTCCTTTAAGAATTTATCGTGAATTAGATTCTACACCTAAACGGTTTGAACAAGCGGTTGATTTATCTGTGATTGAAGCAACATTGATTCAATCCAAAGGATATATTGATAGTTTGATTTAGGTTTGTGAGGTAATGAACGTGGATTTAAAAGAAGAAAGTTTATTGACTGAAATTGCCATTGCTTATTATGAGCATGAATTAACTCAAGAAGAAATTGCACAGAAATTTAATATTTCCAGAATTAAAGTCGGGCGTTTATTAAGAAAAGCAAGGCAAGAAGGTGTTGTTGAAATTAATGTTCGCTATCATCCGGTTTTTACTTCGCAATTAGAAAAAAGATTAATCGATGAATTTGGGATTCAGCGGGCATTAATTGCGATTGATGAACATAATGAAAATGATCAGCGAAAACAAGTGGCTGCTTTGGTAAGCAGTTATTTATCCAATACCTTAAAAGATGGCATGACAGTTGCGATTGGGCAAGGGCGTAACGTTGCTGCGGTAGGGGAACATGTTGGTATTTTCCCAGATAAGCAATGCAAGTTTATTTGTGGGATTGGCGGAGTACAGCGTAATGGTGAGCCAGTTGATGCCGATCATACTTGCCGTAATTTAGCGCGTAAGTTTAATGGTATCAATGAAACACTTTATGCGCCGGCGTATTTAGAGGATAAATCATTCCGTGATGTATTTATGCAAAACGGTGTAATTAAAGAAACCCTTGATCGCGCTCGAAAAGCGGATATTGCGTTGGTGGGTATTGGTGATATGAATGAAAACAGTTACATGGTGCAGTTAGGGTGGTTTACGCCCCAGGAAGTGACAGAAGCCAAAATTCATCAAGGCGCAATCGGTGATATTGCTGGTTATGGCTTTTTTAACTTACAGGGTGAACCTATTGATACCGTCATGAATAATCGTGTGATTGGTTTGAGTTTGGAAGATCTGCGTGCTATTCCCTGTGTTATCGGCATTGCTTCTGAAAGCACAAAAGCGATGGCAATTTTAGGTGCGTTGAGAACAGGCATTATCAATATTATTGCAACGAGTGCAAGTAACGTGAATACCATTTTGAATTTATCGAAAGTATAGCTAAGGAGAAAAAAATGAAAATTGCAATTGGATGTGATGAAGCAGCTTATAACTTAAAAGTGGAGCTGATGAAATATTTGGATACATTAGGTATTGAGTATGATGACTTTGGTGCCGGTGCTGGCGATGTTGTGCTATATCCTGATGTGGCGGAGGCTGTCGCATTGGCTGTGGCAGATGGAAAATATGATCGTGCAATTCTAACTTGTGGAACGGGTATCGGCATGTCGATTACGGCAAATAAAGTACCAGGCGTGCGCGCAGCAGTTTGTCATGATGTTTTTTCAGCAGAGCGAGCAAGAAAAAGTAATGATGCGCAGGTAATTTGTTTTGGTGAGCGAGTTATCGGCGTGGAATTGGCCAAATCCTTATTAAAAGTATGGTTAGAGTGTGATTTTGCTGGCGGAGGTTCTGCCCCGAAAGTCGCTAAAATTAATGAAATTGATAAGAAATATCATAGCCGTTAATGTTTTGAACATTCTTTATGATTGACAGTAAATACAAAGGTGTAATTATGAAAAAGCGTAATATTCTTTCAGCAACAGCATTATTAATGTTTTCAGCATCGGTTTTCGCTGCAGGTGAACATACACTAGCATTAAGCCACTATGGTTCACCAAATGATACCATAACAAAAGCAACGGAATTCATGGCGAAACGTGCTCATGAGTTATCTAACGGGCGTATTACCATTAAATTACACCCAAATAGTGAATTAGGTCCTTCTGGAACACAAATTGACGGAACTCGAATGGGAACCATTGATATTGTTGTTGTGGGAAACCCGTATTACACCACGTTTAATGAAGAGCTAAATTTACTTGACCTGCCTTTTTTATTTAGAGACGAAGCCCATGTAGAAAAAGTATTGAATAGTGAAGTGGGTGATAATTTATTGAAATCACTTGAAAAATCAGGTCTAAAAGGATTGGCGTTTTATGAAATTGGCTTCCGAGATATTACTAATAGCAAAAAGCCGATTAAAAATGCCTCTGACTTAGCGGGATTAAAATTACGCACCACCCCGAATCCTGCACATATCGCTGCTTTTAAAGAATGGGGCGCGAATCCAACACCAATGCCGTTTAATGAAGTGTATTTCTCATTAAAAACCGGTGTGATTGATGGACAAGAAAATCCCGTTCACCACATCTATAACAACAATCTGCAGGAAGTGCAAAAATATCTTTCTTTAACTCATCATGCTTATACGGCTGCGCCAATGGCGATGAATTTGGATCGTTTCAATTATTTGGACAAAGAAGATCAGGAAATTTTATTACAGGCTGCGAGAGAGGGCGCTGAATTAGAGAAAAAACTGAATCTTGAGGAAAATAAAATTTATCTTGAAAAGCTTAAAGAACAAGGTATGGAAGTGGAAGCTTCACCAGATATTGCTTCTTTCCAAGATGGAGCGAAAAAAGCTTGGAATGATTATGCCAAGAAATTTGGTAATGAGTTAATTAATCAAGTGACAGAAACAAAATAATATATTTTAAACCTAGAAAGGGGCTGCTTTTATGATTGAAAAGTATGAGAATTTTATAAATAAGACGTTTCTATCATTAGGAAGCCTCTTTTTTCTCATTATTGTATTGATGACGTTTGTGCAAGTCATTACGCGTTATGTGATCAATGTATCGTTTCCTTGGGCCGAAGAGTTCTTACGGTTTTGTTATACCTATATGATCTTATTCGGTATTTTGACGACAACACAAATTCAAGTGCCATTATTACGCATTATGATTTTTGAGCGGTTTAAATACGGCTGGTTGCTCTCTTCATTGCTTTATATTGTGATGTTGTTCTGTCTATTTTTATTAGTAAAAGGTGGACTGAAATTATATGAGATGAATATCAACAGCTATTATTCTGCGTTTAAAATTTCTATTTCTTGGGTGTATGTGCCGTTTATTGTGTGCTTATCCTTAGAAATGGTTCGTATCGTCATTGCATTTATATCATTGGCAAAAACTAAAGTGGTAGGAGAATTATAATGTCATTTATTGTGTTGCTTGGAGTGATGTTTGTACTAACTGTATTAGGACTACCGCTCTTTTATAGTATTATTTTTGCCTCTATTGTTACATTATTTTGGTTTTTGCCATATGTGCCTGTCACAATTGTGGCACAACAGGTTATGCAAGGGCTTGATACCAATGCATTACAAGCGCTCGCCTTTTTCTTTCTAGCCGGAGAATTAATGAGTGTCGGGGGAATTACCAGTCGTATTATTCGCTTTGTCACATCAATTATTGGGCGCTGGAAAGGTTCTTTGGCCTATATCAATATTTTCTCCAGTTTATTTTTCGGTTCTATCAGTGGTTCTGCAGTTGCATCAACAGCTGCAATCGGTAGTTCACTTATTCCTGCTATGAAGAAAAGCGGATATCCTGCGCCTTTTGCAGCGGCACTTACTCAATCCGCTTCAATTATTGGGCCGATTATTCCGCCAAGTGTTCCAATGATTGTATTTGCTGCGTTAGCTGGGGCTGGCGTTTCTGTTGGAAAAATGTTTATGTCGGGAATTATTCCGGGATTAATGATCGCCTTAACACTTATTCTCGTCACATTCGTGCTAAGTAAAATTTATAAGTATGGTAATCAAGCGACAGAATTTAAATGGAGTGAAGTCAAGGACAGTGCTAAAGATGCTATCTGGGCATTACTTTGTCCAATTATTATTCTCTACGGTATTATCTCAGGTATTTTTACTGCGACAGAAGCAGGAGCAGTATCAGTCGTTTATGCGTATTTGGTTGGCACATTCGTTTATAAAGAACTGAGTTTTGAACGATTGAAAAAAGCGCTTATTTCTTCATTGAAAGGAACAATTACGGTGATGTTAATTGTGGGTGCTTCGTCTATTTTTGCTTGGATGATCGCTAGACTTCAAATCAGTCATCAAGTGGCAAGTTGGGTTGCCTCTGTATGTGATAGCCCTCTTGAAGCGTTATTACTGATTAATTTGATTGTATTGTTTATCGGTATGGTAATGGATCCGACAGCAGCGTTGACTATTCTTGTGCCAGTATTTATGCCGATTGTGAACCAATTTGGGATCGATCCTATTCACTTTGGTTTGGTGGTTATTTTAAATCTTATGATCGGTTTAGTCACACCGCCAGTGGGATATTTGATCTTCCTTTCAGCAAATATCGCAGAATGCGAACCGATAAAAGTGTTAAAAGAAAGTATTCCTTATTTACTTTCCTTACTTGGGTTACTGATTTTGCTCATCATGGTACCTGAATTCAGTACATTTTTACCAAATTTATTATTTCAGTAAGGGATAAACTATGAATAAATGGATTGATTTATCAATGCCGATTTCAACCAATCATGTCCGTTGGCAAAGTGCGGTAGAAAAAAAAGGAAATTTTGAACAAGGTGATCTATTTGAGGCTACGCAATTACAAGTCTCCTGTCATGCTTTCACTCATATGGATGCATTAAGTCATATTCAAAAAGGCGCGTATAATATATTAGATATCGCCCCTGAAGTTTTTATCGGTGAGTTTCATGTTTTAGATCTCGCTGACATGATTACCGATAATTTTGCCATCACCGCTGAAGTCCTAGCTGGCATTTGGCCAGCTACGCAAAAGTACCGAAAATTTATCTTTAAAACTTGTTGGGATAGCCATTACAGCTATAACTCAAAAGCGTTTTGGGGAAATTCACCGTATATTACTGATGATGGCGCTGCCTATTTAGCCACAAAAGATATTGAAATTATCGCGTTCGATTTTCCGCAAGATTATCCAATTCGCGGTTGGCTGACCGGTACAATGGAAAAGCCGTTAAGTAAGCATGTGACACATCATCATTTATTGATGAAGGGAGTCACATTAGTGGAATATATTTGCAATACCGATAAAATTATCAGTTCGGAAATTGATGCATTGATGATCCCGATTGCCATTGAAAATACTGACGGGGCGCCTTGTCGAGTGCTTATTAAAAACAAGCCAGATCATGCTGATGGAATGGATTATGCGCTGATTGCGAAAACCTTGATTGAGCATTTAGGGGGCAAAGAAAATATTACCGCACTTACCCATTGTGCCACAAGAATACGCGTTGTACCTAATGATGAAGAAAAGATTAATAAAGCACAGATTGAGAAAATCGCGAGTGTCAAAGGGTTATTTTCTATGACTAGACAATACCAAATTATTTTTGGTGTTGGGGTCGTCAATAAAGTGTATAACGCGTTGCTAGCACAATTAAATGAAAATTAGAGCGAAACGATGAAATAGGTGGGGAAATCGCCCACCTTTTGTTATTTAAGGATATCAGTTATGAAAGCAAAAAAAATTTATTTTGGCACGAATTTAAAAATGTATAAAGGTAATGCTGATGTTGTGAATTACCTGTCAGATCTTAGCTGTTTAGTGAATACATTTCCCGCAGAAAACTCCCTTGAGTTTTTCGTTATTCCCTCGTACACCACATTAAAAGATGCCATCGAGACCGTTAAATCTCATGGGGGAAATCATGGAATTTGCATTGGCGCACAGAATATGAATCCAAATGATAATGGGCAATTTACCGGTGAAATTTCTCCAATAATGTTAAAAGAACTCGGGGTCGAGTTGGTCATGATCGGGCATTCTGAACGTCGTCATATCATGAAAGAGACTGATCAGGAAGAAAATGAAAAAGTACTTTCAGCATTAAAACACCAGTTTAAAACCTTATTATGCGTGGGTGAAACCCTTGAGCAGAAAAATTATAATATTTCAGATGAAGTTCTCCGTACACAATTAAAAATCGGTTTGCACGGGGTAACAGCAGAGCAACTGCCATTATTGCGTATTGCCTATGAGCCTGTTTGGGCAATTGGCACTGCCGGTATTCCGGCATCGCCTGAATATGCCAATGAAAAACACGCGGTGATTAAACAATGTTTATTGGAATTATTTGGAGAAGAAAGTAAAAAAATTCCAGTATTGTATGGCGGTAGTGTGAACCCTCAAAATGCGAATTTATTGATTGTACAATCACATATTGACGGGCTATTTGTTGGACGTAGTGCGTGGGAGGCTAATGCATTTTATCATCTCATAAAAGATGCGTTATCACATGCTTAAAGTATTTTATTTAAAAATACACAAATAAATGGCTACTTTTTAGATTAAGTAGTGTAGAATCTAGCAAGATCATTTAAAGAAAACTAAAACTAGGAGCAAATATGACAAATCGTCGAGAGTTAGCCAATGCTATCCGTTTTTTAAGTATGGATGCAGTGCAAAAAGCCAAATCAGGACATCCTGGTGCACCGATGGGCATGGCAGATATTGCGGAAGTATTATGGCGTGATTTCTTAAAACACAACCCGACCAACCCAACTTGGGCAGATCGTGACCGTTTCGTATTGTCTAACGGGCATGGTTCAATGCTGATTTATAGTCTACTTCACCTTTCTGGTTATGATCTTTCTATTGAAGACTTAAAACAATTCCGTCAATTACATTCTAAAACACCCGGACACCCTGAATATGGTTATGCACCGGGCGTAGAGACTACGACAGGTCCATTAGGTCAAGGTATTACCAATGCTGTGGGTATGGCGATTGCGGAAAAAACCTTAGCCGGTCAATTTAACCGTCCGGGTCATGACATTGTGGATCACTATACTTATGTGTTCTTGGGTGATGGTTGCTTAATGGAAGGGATTTCTCACGAAGCTTGTTCATTAGCTGGAACGCTAGGTTTAGGCAAATTAATTGCGTTTTACGACGATAATAACATTTCTATTGATGGTCATGTTGAAGGCTGGTTTACTGACGATACGCAAAAACGCTTTGAATCTTATGGTTGGCAAGTGATTCCGGCAATTGACGGACATGACAGCGAAGCCATTGCTAATGCAGTTAAACAGGCGCAAGCTGAAACCAATAAACCGACTTTAATTATTTGTAAAACCATTATCGGTTATGGTTCTCCGAATAAATCAAACTCTCATGACTGTCATGGTGCGCCATTAGGTGATGAAGAAATTGCATTAACTCGTAAAGCGTTAAACTGGGATTATGCACCTTTTGAAATTCCTGAAAATATTTATGCTGAATGGGATGCTAAAACCAAAGGCCAAGCGGCTGAAAAATCATGGGAAGAAAAATTTGCGGCTTATGCTAAAGCACACCCTGAATTAGCGGCAGAGTTTAAACGTCGTGTAGCAGGCGACTTGCCGGTAAATTGGGCGCAAGAAAGCCAAGCCTTTATTGAAAAATTACAAGCAAATCCAGCAAGCATTGCAAGCCGTAAAGCCTCACAAAATGCCATTGAAGCTTATGCCCATTTATTACCTGAGTTTTTAGGTGGCTCTGCGGATTTAGCAAGTTCTAACTTAACCTTATGGTCAGGCTCTAAACCGATTCGCGCAACTGAAAATGTAGATGGTAACTATATTAACTATGGCGTACGTGAATTTGGTATGAGCGCGATTATGAACGGTATCGCATTACATGGTGGATTTATCCCTTATGGTGCAACTTTCTTAATGTTCATGGAATATGCACACAATGCCGTTCGTATGGCTGCTTTAATGAAACAGCGCGCTTTATTTGTGTATACTCACGATTCAATTGGCTTAGGTGAAGATGGCCCAACCCATCAACCAGTTGAGCAAACCGCAGCACTTCGCTTAATTCCGAATTTGGAAACTTGGCGCCCAGCGGATCAAGTGGAATCTGCAGTTGCATGGAAAGCCGCAGTAGAGCGTAAAGATGGTCCGAGTGCATTAATTTTCACTCGTCAAAACTTAGCGCAACAAGACCGCACTTCTGAGCAGTTGGCGAATATTGCACGCGGGGGTTATATCTTACGTGAATGCTGTGAAAAAGGCGATTGCCCAGATCTCATCTTAATTGCGACAGGTTCTGAAGTAGAATTAGCCATGAAAGCTGCTGATGTGTTAGCCGCAGAAGGCAAAAAAGTACGTGTCGTATCAATGCCAAGCACCAATGTGTTCGACAAACAAGATGCGGCATACCGCGAAAAAGTGTTGCCAAGCAATGTGACCAAACGTGTTGCCATTGAAGCGCAAATCTCTGATTTCTGGTATAAATATGTTGGTTTAAATGGCCGTGTTGTTGGCATGAACAGCTTTGGTGAATCCGCACCTGCAGATTTATTATTCAAAGAGTTCGGCTTCACTGTGGAAAACGTAGTGGCAAAAGCGAAAGAAATTTTGTAATTTTGACCGCACTTTAAGTGAGTTAAAAGGAAAGGCATTGACCTTTCCTTTTGTGTTTACAATGCCCCAAATTAAAAGGGCTGAACTCTGTGCAATAGTAAACTACCGATTATTGACTTAAATCTACTTGATAGATAGCAAAGCCTGTTTCATCTTTATCAATCAATTTCATTGGATATTGCGCATTTTCTTGAATAAAAGCTGTTGCTTTTTCCGTTGGTGATGTTTCCACGCGAATATCTAACTTCACTTCAGAATTAATCGGCGCAATACGCCAATTATGATCAGCAGCAGGGCTAATATGACCATGTAATTTACTTTGTTCTGCAATAAAATTAGCTAAAATCTGACGGTTTTCATCAGGTGCAGCAAAGACAATATGATCATCACCCGTGCCAGGAAATTTATTGCCATAGGCGCGATAATTATTGGTTGCAATAATAAATTCATCGCTTGGTTTGACCGGAGTGTCATTAAATGTAAGATTTATGACACGATGCGCGGTTGGATTAATTAAATTGCATTCACCATCATAACGAGCCGGCTGGGTAACATCAAATTGATATTTTACACCATCAATCACATCAAAATTATAGGTACGGAACCCGTCCCAATTCAGTAAACTTTGTGGTTTATCTAACGTAGGATTGATTTGATTAAACATACCTGCACTACATTCAAGCCATTCTTTTAATTCTTCACCTGTCACTTTTACCATCACTAAAGTATTTGGATAAAGATATAAATCCGCAGCATTACGGAAAGTGAGTTGGCCTTTATGGACTTCAGTGTAGCTTGATGGATCATTCTTACGCCCACCGGTTTTAAATGGCGCGCCTGCGCTCAATACGGGCAAGTGTGCCAGTTCTGGTAGGGATTGTGCAATATTTTCAGCATAAGCTTTTTGCGCTTGATTAATAATTTGAATAGTCGGATCGTCTTGTATTAAGGCCAAATAGCTGAACATATCTGCTGTGGCATTGCCAATGGGTTGGGCGACGAATTGGCGAGTGGCTTCATGTACGGGCTGTAAAAGTGCGGTAAGTTCAGGGTGAGTTTTTACATTCGCTTTCTTTTGTGCAGCATCGTAAATAGGACGTAATGCCGCCTCACCACTGACCACAACCCATTTATCGTCTTGTGCCGCAAGATTCAGATCGATAACGCTAATATGATTTCCCCAATAACCTGCCATACTCGCTGGAACCTGATTGATTGTGCCTTTATCTAAATTGATATGACGGCTTTCAAATTCTTTATGAGGGAATAAGCCGTGGGCATGACCAAATATCACCGCATCAATTCCCTCTACGTCAGCAAGATAAAAAGCTGCATTTTCAGCACCTTCTTGGTAAGGGGCGAGGGAAGGACCAGTGTGGGCTAAGGCAATGATAATATCAGCACCGTGTTCCTTAAGTATCGGAACGTATTTTTGCGCAGTTTTAACAATATCACGCGTTTCGACCTTGCCTTGCAAATGTGCCTTATCCCAAACCATGATTTGTGGCGGAACAAAACCGATATAACCAATTTTGATTGTTTTTTGCTCATTATTATTATTATCAACAATCTGTTTTTCCTGAATAAAATAAGGCTGGAAAAGCGGGGTTTCCGTTCCCTCTTTGACAACGTTTGCATTAATCATAGGGAAAGTCGCTTCTTTGATAATTTTGTGCAGGTTGTCGAGACCATAATTAAACTCATGATTGCCCAATGTGCCGACATCATAATGTAATGCATTTAATGCTTGAATTGCCGGATTGGGGTTTCCAGCTTTCATACCTACAGCCATTTGATAGTCTGCGATGGGATTCCCTTGAATCAAGTCACCATTATCCACTAATACACTATTTTTAACTTCTTTCCGAGCTTGCTCTATTAGGCTTGCTGCGCGCGTAAAACCAAATTTTTCCGTAGGCGCATCTTTGTAATAGTCGAAATCGGTTAAAAAGCTATGTAGATCTGTGGTGGCAATCACACGCAATTGAGCTTGTGTGGTGGCTGTTGTTGAGAAGCTATAAGCGGGCATACCGAGAATTAACATTGCTCCGGTACTTAATTGAATAAATCGACGTCTATCCATGTGTTTTCTCCTGATTAGTGAATAAGTTATTGTAAAGAAATATGGATAGTGTCTCAATGGATTGAATAAGGGAAATTGATTTTTTTCAAAAAGATGTCATATTTATTGAGTATTTAAAATGAGAAAGAAAAGGAATGTGCATATGCGCCAAATAAAAGTATTGTTTGTCTGTTTAGGTAATATTTGTCGTTCACCGATGGCTGAGTATTTAATGCGAGATAAAGTTGAAAAAGCGAATTTATCTCATGCTATTTATGTGGAAAGTGCAGGCACATCAGGTGAAAATGATGGTGATGGTATGCACTGTGGTACAGCAGATGTACTGGATCGTCTGAAAATTAGAAGTAATGATTTTGTGAGTCGAAAAGTGCGGTTAAAAGATTGGGAGAATTTTGATTATCTTGTTGTAATGGACAACAGTAACTTGCGTGATCTAGAGCGCATATTTGGCAAACATCCAAAAAAATTATTTAAAATTACCGCGCTTTGCCCGGATCTTGGTTATGATCATATTCCTGATCCTTGGTATACTCATCGTTTTGAGGAAACCCATCGCTTATTGGATTGCTGTTGTGAGGCTTTGTTAGATAAATTAAAACAAGAGTTGAAAGGATAATTCGGGACGAGGCCCGAATTAGATTAGACAAGAAGCTTTTCAGCCGCTTTAACCACCACTTCAACCGCATTTTGTTCAATATGTTTGAGCTGCGATTCATCTGGAATTTCTTGTTGAGTGCGGTTAACAATCGCACCGGCAATCATACCTGCTCGTAAGCCTAAAGCCGAACACATCGTAAATAACGTGGCAGATTCCATTTCAAAATTCATCACATTGAGATCTTGCCATTGCTTTAGTGAACCTTGAAACTTCCGCCAAATTTTACCGCTATAAGTGTCATAACGTTCTTGTCCAGGATAAAAGGTATCAGAAGACGCAGTAATACCAACATGAACAGCTTGACTGGCATGAGCTTGTGCTGCTTGATAAAGTGCCGTTGTACATTGAAAATCTGCAACGGCAGGATATTCCATTGGTGCGAAATGTGAACTTGCACCGTCAAGGCGCACCGCACCGGTAGTAATTAAAAGATCACCTACATTGATATGTGGTTGAATCGCACCGGTTGTACCGATTCGTAAAAAAGTTCTTACGCCAAGTTGAGCGAGTTCTTCAACCGCGATAGATACCGAAGGGCCGCCAATACCCGTAGAACATACTACCACCGCTTGTTGATTAATATAACCAAGCCATGAAGTAAACTCACGGGTTGAGGCTAGAAATTTTGGGTTATCTAATAAACGAGCGATACGCTCTACCCGTTCTGGTGCGCCAGGTACAATAGCAAGGCTTGCCCCGTCAAGCATGGATTGAGTTAACCCAAGATGAAAAACTTCTGACATATGATCTCCTTTTAATTTTTATGGTTTAATGTCACGCAAAATAGGATTTTGCATGGAAATAAGCGTTTCAGTCGACTGAATTTCATCAATTAATTGAATTTTAGTGACTAAAACCGAATGTAATTCTTCAATAGTGCGAGTCATCACTTTAATAAAAATAGAATAGTTACCTGTCGTATAATACGCCTCAACTACTTCATCAAAGGCTTCAAGTTTGCTAATAACTTTTTCATAATCTTTAGCACTTTTTAAGATAATACCGATAAAGCAACAAACATCATAACCTAGCTTACGCTCATTAATGCGAATCTTTGTACCTTCAATAATTTTTGCTTGGCGCATTTTTTCTACCCGAACATGAATAGTTCCAGGACTGACACCAAAATTCTTTGCCATTTCAGCATAAGGAGTACGTGCATCTTTGGTTAATACACGGAGAATTTGTTGATCTAAGTTATCAATTTGGTACATATTTCGCTCCGTTTTAGTTTTTATTTAAAAAATGACCCTAATTATTATGTTTTTTATATCAGGTCCATTAAATTTTAATAAAAGAGTTGAATTGTTGTCTAGTGTTATTAAATAATATGCAAGACGAAAATGTACTAAGTACATGCTATTTAAGAACGAAAAGGCAACAAAATGAAAAAGTCATTTATTTTACAACAACAAGAAATTAGCTTTGTTAAAAACACATTTACTGAGCAGCTAATAAAACACTTAGGTATTATTGAAGTTCAAGGCCCAATCTTAAGCCAAGTTGGTAACGGGATTCAAGATAATCTCTCTGGTACAGAGAAAGCGGTGCAAGTAAATGTGAAGCAGATCACAGATGCAACCTTTGAGGTCGTACATTCTTTAGCCAAATGGAAACGTCATACCCTAGCGCGTTTTGGATTTAAACCGAGCGAAGGGTTATTCGTCCATATGAAAGCGTTACGCCCTGACGAAGATTCGTTAGATCAAACACATTCAGTTTATGTTGATCAATGGGACTGGGAACGTGTTATGCCAGAGGGAAGCCGTAATTTAGCGTATTTAAAAGAAACCGTGAATTCTATTTATTCCGCTATCTTAGAAACTCAAATGGCCCTTGAAAAGCAATTTGGCTTAAACGCATTTTTACCAAAAGAGATTACCTTTGTACATAGCGAAGATTTAGTGAAACGTTATCCAAATATGAACGATAAAGAGCGTGAAAATGCGATTTGTAAAGAATATGGCGCAGTTTTCCTCATCGGGATTGGCGGAGAGTTATCAGATGGAAAACCACATGATGCACGTGCACCAGATTATGATGATTGGACTACGCCATCAGAAGGGGAATATAAAGGACTAAACGGTGATATCTTAGTTTGGAACCCCGTGTTAGAGCGCGCTTTTGAACTCTCTTCAATGGGAATCCGAGTTGATGAAGCAGCATTACGTCGCCAATTAGCGATCAAAGGAGATGAAGAGCGTTTGCAATTTGATTGGCACCAAGACTTAATCAACGGTCGTTTGCCTCAATCAATTGGTGGCGGAATAGGGCAATCACGTTTAACAATGTTGTTATTACAAAAACGCCATATTGGAGAAGTTCAATCAAGCGTATGGCCGAAAGCCGTAATGGAAGAGTTTGAAAATATTTTGTAATCTATACATCTGAAAAAGCGAACGTCCGTTCGCTTTTTTATTACACCCGCTTTAAAATCACACCAACACCAAATTAAACGAATGATCTGATATTTCGTTTCGTTGTTTATCAGATAATCCATTGTCACTAATAATATCAGAAAAGTCCGTTAACGAAGAAACATTGAACAATGAGTATTTGCCATATTTACTGCTATCGGCAACCAAAACCTTACGTTGAGCATTAATTGATAAACGATTTTTCAAATAAGCTTTTTCTTCCGTAGGTGCTGTGACCCCTCTTGTTATATCCCAAGAATTACAGCTCACAAATGCGATATCAGGATTCACATTTTGCAGTAACGTCACACCATGCGCCCCAATACAAGATTGACTACTATGATCAATACGCCCACCCGTCATTATCACATCAATTTGCTTATATTCCGACAGCAACAACGCAATATGGAGATCGGTTGTAATCACGCGTAACGACATATGAGCAATTTTTTTAGCGATCATCAAGGTTGTTGTACCCGCATCTAACACAATAGAATTACCAGGTGATACTAATGAAGCTGCATACTCTGCAATGCGATCTTTTTCAGCGATCTGCTTATGAGATTTTTCATGAGTAGTTGGCTGATGGGGAATAAACTGATTCAAACTCACTCCACCATGGGTTCGTAAAATGGTTCCCTCTTTCCCTAATTTAATTAAATCTCGCCGAACTGTTGCTGGTGATGAATTGGTCACTTTCACTAATTGTTCAACGGTTGCAATAGAGTGGTTTTTAAGATAGAGAAGGATTTGTTCCAGGCGGTTTTCTGACATAAATTTTACTCCTGTATAAGAGAGTGAATTTCCCAGTTAATTTTTCTTAATCTGTCGGATACATTTTGTAATGTTTGCAGAATTATTTCATTATTGGGTAATTCACCAAAAACGATATGCTTAAATATGGTTTGGTAGGTATTTTTAATTGCCGCCCAAGAATCTTGAATATCTTTAAACATAAAAGAGTCAGCGGGATGATGTTTTAACCATTTGTTATTATTTTTAAAACTTAACATATCATCATTGGCGACTTTAAGCAACATGCTCTCAAAATCTTCTGATTCAAAAAAAGACATGATTTTGGGCGAAGATAACAGCTGATGAATATCATAAATATGTCTGACTTTGAGATTTAAATCTTCAATATATCTCGGTGTATAGGAAAAACGGACTAAGCTCATTATTTTTTCGCATAATGTGCGTATTGGTTCTAGTACATTAACTTCAAAAGGAAGTAAATCATATTCCTCTGCTAATTTTTCCTGACCGTTATCTAAGAGTATCTGTCCGATAAATGAAATAATAGGGCGTTTAGTATAGGGTTCAAAATAACCTAGCCAAGTGGCTTCAAGAATAATGTGTTCTCTTACTTGTTCATAATTGCCATCGAATAAATGCAGATAAATATGTGCTGTTTTTCGGATATTGCCTTTCTTATTTGTAATTTGGGGGATCTCATGTTCTTGCAGTTTATCCGATGCTAATCTTGTTATTTTCTTCAATTTATTTTTTAATTGATTATCGGTTTCGTAGCTATCTTTTAATATTACTAGATCAATATCTTCAGAAAATCGTTGAATATAGTTATAGCATTTTAATAATGATGTTCCTCCTTTGAAAACTGTCGAATGAGCAACATCACTGTTACTAAAAATAGTATGGAGAATTAAAGTCACCCAATAATCTTTTTCAATATAAATAGGCGAGATATCTAATTTTTCTGCAGTATAAACAATAGCTTCTCTGAATAATTGATCATTTTCATGCAAGTTCATAATTTAAACCCCCATTTTTTTGCTAGAGGAAGTATTTCAGTTATACCAGATAGGCGATATTTTGTTGCTGGATTAAGTGATGATTTTAATGCTATGAGTTTTAAATTTGGCCTCAATGTTTCCAGTATAGTACCTAATAATGCTCTCGTAGATGGTGGATATTTTTCAGATAATTCAATCAAACATTTATATTTCGCATTATTTAGCTGACTCATAAGATCAAGTAACCGATTAATGACATCATTTAATTCCGAATCAGGTATTTTCTTTATATTTTTTATAACATCAAGTAATTGTAATAAGTAGATATTTTCTTTTGTAATGGCATTTTTTTGTATTACAAATGAAATTCTATAGTTTTTCCTTTTTAGTGGTGATTTAAAGTGATTTCTTCCAATTTCAATTATATTGCTAAGCTGGGTCGTAAGACCTAACTTTAAGTAGAGCTGCAATCCGGTTAGATAACCGATAGGCTCGTTATTTTTCCAAAGTAAATCTTTGACAATTTCATCTTGCATTGGTAATAAATTGCCAAAAATAGAAGTTTCCGGTTTGTAATATTTACCTTTAGATAACTTTGCCAGCTGTCCTTTTTGAACCATTCTGTTTAGTGCTTTAATTGTTGCTTCTATTTTCTGATCATCGGTAAGAACATCGTGAAAGGTAAATACCATGCCCTGTGTTAAATTCTCGACAAGCTGATTAACTTGTTTTGCTATATTCATGCTCCCTCCCCTTTTTTAGTACTATATCTGAATTGTTTATTTTGTCCAGTTTTTATGATAAAAAACCGGACAAAATAATCATTTGTGAAATACATAAAAAGCCGTTCGGCATCCCAAACGGCTTTAAAAGTGCGGTGGATATTTGACAAATTTTATGGAGCTAAAATCGCCGTTTTAAACAGATAGAAGTTGTAACCGATATAGGCAAGTAAGAAAATTAATCCTTTAAAGCGGTTAATTTCCCCTTTTTTACCTAAGCCAAAAATCAACAATAATACCGTTAATACCGACATCACAAGCATATCGCGGGTAAAAATTTCCTGTCCTGCCTGCATGGGTGAGATAGCTCCTGCAATACCAACGACGGCGAGCGTATTAAATAGGTTTGAACCAATAATATTACCCACTGCCAAATCGACTTCATTTTTGCGGGCAGCTGCAATTGACGAAGCCAATTCAGGTAATGATGTACCGACTGCCACGATGGTTAAGCCGACCACTAAATCACTTACGCCGAAGTAATGGGCGATTTCGACTGCTCCCCACACCAGTAACTGCGAGCTTCCCATTAATAACGCCAAGCCAATGACAACCCACATCAGTGCTTTGCCGAGTGACATATAGGCTTGCTCCTGTAATTCTTCTTTTACATCATCAGCCAGACTATCCTCCCGATTATGTAAGCCGGTCCAAATCGTCCAAGCCATATAAACGAAAAATACACCAAGCAAAATCCAAGCATCTAGGCGAGTAATATTGCCGTCATAAACCAAAAAAGCAGAAAGTGCGGTCACTAAAATCAGAATAGGTAATTCCAATTTTAACACCTGTGAATTTACCGCTAACGGCAATATTAATGCGGTTAAACCCAAAATGAGAGCGATGTTGGTGATATTTGAGCCATAGGCATTACCCAGTGCAATGCCCGGATTGCCGTTAATGGCAGAAAGAGCCGACACGATCATTTCCGGTGCAGATGTCCCAAAACCGATAATCACAATTCCGATTAACAACTGCGGCATACCGAAATGACGAGCCGTCGCTGCCGCACCGTCTACAAAGCGATCGGCGGCCCAAATTAAAAGTAATAAACCGCCAATGACGGCAATAACAGGTAATAACATTATATCCCTCTAAAGTATTTTGATAAAACAAATGCGTTGATTGAGGTGTTTGTTCATCGCATTACAAATAAAACGTCAGCCATTAACAGACGTTTAACGGTTATATGATTTCTTTGGGTACTTTAAAGACGGCTTTTCTCACCACCGCGGGTTCGTTTACCATACAGAGCGCTTGATGTGGCTCACCGGGATAAAATGTGACAAAATCCCCCTCGCGTAGCAAAATACCGTTGGTCAGCATCGGATTGTCCAAAATATATAAATCGGGCTTTTTTTCGACCGCACTTTGTCCGATAGCATTGGTTAAACTGTAGTTGATAATTTCTTCCCCCTTCAAAATTAATTGAATATCCAAGTAATCTTCGTGAAATTCCGTATGACGGGTTTCAGCGGGTGAAGTTTGAGAATCACCGACATTGCAAAACCAGCTTGCCCCTTCAATTTGGTATTTACCGTCCGATAAGGATTGTAATTTTTCCAAACTGAATTTAGGATGAGATAAGATTTCATAAAGCGATTTTGGCAATGTCGCTAAGGTTAAATGTTTCATATTTCCGGCAATCATCATATTCTCCTCTAAGAGAATGCCACCCTTGCGAATGGCATTTCTATCATTAAGCGTTTTTAACCCAAGATTCATCTACGCAGACATATTTAATTGCCATACGATAGAAAGTATAAGCAATATGTAATTTACCGTCCACCCCTTGTTTAATGCTCGGGTAAGACAGTTCGCGGTTGAGCTGTTCTCTTGAATTATTGGACATACAGTAGCCGTCACCTTCATCTAAGTTACGAATATAAGGCCAAGTCATACCGTTATCGGTGGAAATTGCAAGCGACATCGGTGCTCTAGGCGCACCCCAAAACGCATTGTGTTGTCCTTCAACCAGTTCCGCTTCTTTTTTCTGTTCTTGGCTTTCATCTTCAATTTCATCATAAAGCGAAAGACGACGTTCTTTAGCATCTTTTGCACTTGAATGATTAAATACTAAAGCAATATCACCATTATCCAGCACATCGGCTTGAATCGAGGCGTTATTATTGGGCAACGAGAGTGCTTTAGGTGCCGACCAAGTTTCACCGTTATCGGTAGAACGACTTTCATAGATATAATCCGCCCAGCGGCTACGATAAAGCGCATACAAACTACCGTCTTTTAGTTTGAGTATATTCATATGGACACACCCGATACTGTTTGGCACATCCACAGAACGCCATGTTTTGCCTTTATCGCTTGAAATCATCACCGCACTGGTATCATAACTTCCAACCCATTTTTCGCCCGGGCGGGCAATGCAGTAGAACACCGGAAGCAACCAATTGCCATTATCCAATACCACAATCGGTTGACGAATAAAGATCCCCTTATTCGGGTCTTCAAGCAAGACTTTAATCGGCCCCCAAGTTTCGCCAAAATTGGTTGACTTTCGATAACGCACGATGGCGGTGTCTTGATTTCCCGAGATTTGAGCCGTATATAAAATCCACAAGACATTATCCGGATCTAAGAAAAATACCGGGTTTTGTTCCGAGCGGGTCGGGTCATCAGAAAGTTTTACCGCGGGAGTCCAAGTATCAGAGCCTTTTTTCAAACGAGAGAAATAAGCCGAAATATCCGAGATCCCTTCCTGCGTGCCGCCAAACCAAGTACAAAGCAAATCTCCGTTTGGTAAAGGAAATAAATTCGCCGCGTGATTTTGTACGCATTCTGTCGGCAGATAGGCATCTTTGCGGGTAGCATCATCGGGATTGATGACAACTTTGCCCGATAAGTCTAATTTAATCGTTTCTTCAGTCATGTTATTTCTCCTGTTAAACCGGGAATAGAATAAGTGCGCCTGCGGTCAGGGCAAGTAAGCGAATAAAGTATTGCGGGACGGTGAATTTCCAGAACTCAATCATCGTATATTTTCCCGTCCCCATAATTAACGCCGGCATACCGTCCACCGGGAGGAAGTGACCGCACCAGCCGGAAATAACAATTGCGGTTGCCGCTGCAATCGGATTGAAGCCAAGTTGTAAACAGGTTGCAATAGCGAGCGGTGCAAAGACATATACGGTACCGATCGTTGAACCTGTTAAGGTTGCCAATAAACTGGTTAAAATGCAGAATGTAAAAACTAACAAAAACGGATTAACATCAGAGCCGAGCATTTCAGCCACAGATTTACCTACCATTTCGGTCAATCCTGTGCTGCCTAATGCATCGGCTACTCCGATTACACCGGCCGACATCAAAATAATCGGCGCACTAATTGCCATTCTGATTTCATTAAAATCCAACACTCGAGCTAAAAAGATTGGTAACACCGCAAGACCGGTAATCGCATAGCCGGCATCACCAATATAGCTTTGTGCAATCATACCGGCAACAGCAAGAGCAAAAGACAGATATGTCACCAACTCTTGATTCTTAGTGAGTGCCGATTCAGTTTGGGCAAGTGGATTGTCATCAGTTGTTGCTGAAGCAATAGGATGTTCCGGGAGCATTTTATAAGATGCCAAACACCAAGCAAGAAAACCTAATGAAACAATTAATTGAACAATGGAGAAGCTGACCAAATCAATACTTGTTGCAGCACCTGCGGCTTCCAATACCGCGACGGTCACACCATATTGCAATGCCGTATTAAAGGGCGCAATCGGGTGGTTGGCGGCAAAACCTGCCGGCATCAGCACCTTAGACGGTGCAAGTGCTTTGCTGTCCGGTAGAGCGGATAAAAGCCCGATAACCAACACATAATAAGCCGTTGAGCCCATACCGAAAAAGCTCGTTCCCACCATCACAACGACGATTAAAAGGGTATAGGCTTTGAAACCGCCTTTTTTAGCCATATTAAATATCGCCGCTTTAAATGTCGTGATAAAACTTGTCTTTTGTAATGCTGCGATGATCGCCATAAACGCAGCAAGCATCATAATGGTTGAGTTGGCAAAACCGCCAAAAGCCAATTTGATATCAGCAACACCCGTTACTACCAGTAAAAGACAAGCAATAAGCGGTGGCACGCCGAAAGGAAGTTTATCTCTCATGATTAAAATAATCATGAATACCGTAATTGCTAATGCAATAATCATTTGAGTTGTCATAAATAGCCTCCATGGTGATGCTATTGAATGAATGAAAAAAGATTAGGTTTGACAAATAAGCGCAAAATAATCCCCTAGCCTTATCGTCAAAGACGATAAGGCTTAATAAATAATGTAAGTTCGATTGAAATCGGTTAGTTATTCACGAGATTTTTGTTTTTCTCAAACTCGGCCAAACTTTTATCAAGATGTTCTTTTAGTGCTTGAGTACCGACAAAAGTTGGGGACACGCTATACGCTTCCTCTGTTTTTTTGCGAAATTCCGGATTTTCCGTTACCACTTTCATTGCATTTGCCATTTTATTGACAATCGCTTCATCTGTGCCTTTCGGGAAACTGAGGAAATAATATCTTTCCGCTTCCCAATCAATACCTTGTTCTTTTGCAGTCGGTACATCTGGAAATAATGCGTTACGATTTTTGTTGATCACGGCTAAAGGCAAGAAATCTTTGGAATCAAAATAAGATTTCATTACGCCGTAAGGATTAACGTTAATATCAATTTTACCGGCTAATAAGGCGGCATTTCGGTCTGTACCACCGCCGGCATCGACAATATTAAAATCAATTCCGGCTAATTCCTCCAGCACTCGACCAAGATAGTAGGAATATCCCCCAACAGATGAAGCATAGAGTAAATTACCCGGGTTTTCTTTGGCTTTATTAATGAGATCGGTTAAATTTTTCATACCACTTTTTGCATTTACGGCAATAACATAAGAATTATCAACGATTGTTGCTGCAACCGGTGCGAGTTCTTCATGAGCTTGAGTAGAAATGCCCACCACTTTATTCGTTAGCATGGATTCGTGAAAAAACAATGCGGTGTAACCATCCGGTTTTGCTCGTAAGACTTGTCGCATTCCGGCATTTCCGTTTGCACCGGACACATTATTCACAATAATTTTTGTCCCCAGTTCTTTTTCCAAATAAGCCGCTAAATTACGGGCATGGAAATCCGTGTCACCACCGGCACCAAACGGTACGACTATAGTAATGGTTTGATTAGGATAATTTTCCGAATTTTTGACCGCACTTTTATTGTCGGATTTATCATTACACCCCATCACAGATAAACCTAGCACTGCAGCTGCGACATAAGAAAGATACTTTTTCATATAAACTCCTTAACGATAAATTAACTGGAACGTTTTTTTAATTGGGAACGTACTGCAAATAAAATGACGATTGCAGTCATTACAAAAAATACTACGGCAATCGGTGCTCTGAAAAACTCTGTAAAATCACCTTTTGAGAACATTAAACCGCGTCTTAAATTCAATTCGGCTAATGGTCCGATAATAAAACCGAGAATAAACGGCGCGGCAGGAATGGAGAGTTTAAAGAACGTGAAACCCAGTAAACCGAATAAAACCGTTGCCCATACATCAAAGAAATTATTTCTTACACCAAATGCGCCAATAATGCAGAATAAGAAAATTGCCGGTAATAAGAAATGTTTCGGAATGGATAAGATCTTGGTGAAAATACGTAAGCCGTAAAACTCCATTAAGAACATCACGATTGCCCCCACAAACATTGCAGAGAAAATGATGTAAACCGTACTGACATTTTCAGTGAACATTAACGGGCCGGGAATAATGCCATGCAAGGTTAATCCGCCTAATAAAATCGCCGTTACGGTATCGCCAGGAATCCCTAAAGCAAGTAACGGAACTAAGGCGCCACCAATCGCGGCATTATTTGAGGCTTCTGAGGCAACAACGCCGTCAATAATCCCGGTTCCGTATTTTTCCGGATATTTAGAAGTCGATTTTGATACGGTATAAGCCATGACGTTAGCTGCTCCGCCGCCAATGCCCGGTAAAATACCGATAGCCGTACCTAGAGATGATGACATAATAAAGTTCTTGGTTTGACCGAAGAATTCTTTAACCGAAAAACCTAATCCTTTCACCATCTTAATTGCGGTAATCACCCCAAGGTTATTATGTTCGGTTTTCACCGTATCTGCTTTAGCAATAATTTCATTAATGGCAAATAAACCGATTAAAACAGGCAATACATCAAAGCCGTAAGCAATTTCCTCTGATCCCATTGTAAATCGGGCAACAGATGAAATAGCATCCATACCGACAGTGGCAAACATACAGCCCATTAAGCCGGAAATCAGTCCTTTCCAAATATTATCACCGGATAATCCCACCAACATACTGAGTGAAAACAAGGCCACAGCAAAATATTCATAAGCGCCGAAGTTGATTGCAATTTTTGCTAAATACGGAGAAAGAAAGACCAAAACGATAGTGGAGAAAATCGTCCCTAAAAATGAAAACGTTACCCCAACCCCTAATGCTTTGAACGGTTGTCCTTTTTTGGTCATCGGATAACCGTCGAAACAAGTGGCGATAGATGAGGGTGTACCCGGAATACCGGTTAAAATAGCCGTAATCAAGCCACCTGAAATTCCGCCGATATACAATGCGATTAATAACACCACCGCATAATTCGGATCCATCGCATAAGTAATTGGCAAAAATAGTGCTAATGCCATTGTGGCAGATAATCCGGGGACTGAACCGAAGATAATCCCGATAAATACGCCACCCAGAATACAGAGCATACCTGTAACAGTAAAGAGTGAAGCAAAGCCTTGAAGTAATAATTCACCCATATATCCTCCTAAAAGAAGATGCCTGATGGCATAGTTAAGCTGAGATAATAGCTAAACAAGAAATACGCAATGACAGGCAATATCACCGAAAATACGGCATAAATCCAATAGACTTTTTTCACATAATCAGGCGTTAGAAGTAGCGATAAACAGAATAAGAATGGAATAGACACCAGGATAAAACCTAAATATTCCATTGAAAGCACATAGACGAAAATTAAACCAAGCACTGCAAAAATGCGTTTCCAGTCAGTTGCTGCTTTTTCCACATTTTCTTTTTTCGTTCTCAATTTCAAATAAGATGAAATCAACAATACGCTAGATGAAATAAGCAACAATGTTCCGTAGATCTTAGGCATAAAATCCGCTTCAACACTGACCAAACCTTTAGTTTCGATCAAAAAAGCATTAGCCAAATAAAATAGCGAAATGAAAAGAAAGATAAATCCCGCCATAAAATTTTTATCAGACAAATATTTTTTCATATATTCCTCCGCACAGTGTGACAGACCTTGCTTAAATGATTTTCTGATAAATGGCTTTAATATCTGCTTTCGTCATTTCACGTGGATTGTTATCCAGTAAACGACGGACTTTGAAAGCCGAATCGACCAATTCATCTAAAATTTCTTCCGAAATTCCCACCGCACTTAGATCACATTTAATCTCTAAATCACGAATTAACGCATAGAGTTCCTCGATCATTTTTTCAGCGGCTTGTTGTTCGCTGCAACCCTGCACATCTAAGCCCATTGCACGAGCCACATTGGCAAATTTTTCCACACAAACCGGTAAATTAAATTGCATAACATCAGCTAATAAAATGGCATTGGATAAACCGTGCGGAATATGATATTTACCCCCTAACGGATAAGATAATGCATGTACCGCGACAGTGCTGGAAGTCGCAATACAAGCGCCGCCCAAGAATGAACCGAGCAACATATTTTCACGCGCTTTGATGTCTGAACCGTTATTGAATGCCGTGCGAATATTTGTCGCAATTAATTCCACCGCTTTGAGTGCAAACATATCGCTAAACGGGCTGGATTTTTTAGAAATGTAACATTCGATAGCATGACATAAGGCATCAATCCCCGTGTTTGCAGTAATATGTTTGGGCAGGCTGAGCGTTAAGTTCGCATCTAAAATCACGCTACTTGCAACTAATTTTTCATCCACAATTCCTACTTTTAGTTCTTGTTCCGAATCTAACACGATAGAGTTTTGGGTTGCTTCGGAACCCGTGCCGGATGTTGTAGGAATCATTAAGGTTGGCAAACTGCGTTGTGTGAATTTTTTCTGTCCGGAAGTCACCTCTTGTAATGGAATATTTCGGTTAGTCAACATTAATGCCACTAATTTAGCCGTATCCATTGCACTACCACCACCAATACCAATGACCATATCGGCTTTAAATTTTATTGCTTCATCAAAAATATGATTAACTGCCGATATCGGCGGCTCAGGCGGCACATCGGAAATAATTTGAACAACAATACCGGCTTGTTCTAAAATTTGTTGCGGCTTAGCAACAAGTCCGGCGTTAAATACCCCCGTATCGGTAATTAACAATACATTTTTCGCGTTATACCCTACCACGACATCGGCAATTTGTGCGATAGAACCGGCACCACCAATCACTTTGCCTGGATTAAACAAAGAATACACTGACATGATTTTTCTCTCCCAACTAATTTATTTTTGCCATCTCGGATGATTATACACTTCCGGATTACAAACATTTTCCCAACGTTCACCACTCATTACCGCAAGTACACCTTCTGCTGCCATGCTTGCTACACCTGACGCGGCTTCTTTGGTTTGCCCTGCCATATGTGGCGAAACAATCACATTATCCAAGGCAAACAATGGTGAATTTACATCAATCGGTTCAACCGCAAATACGTCTAAACCGGCACTATGAATCACATTATTTTGTAATGCTTTAACTAAGGCTTCTTCATCAATCACACCACCACGCGCACAGTTAATTAAAATCGTATTTGGTGACATTAACCCCAATTCATGCTCACCAATTAAATGACGTGTTTTTTCGGTTAGTGGTACATGAATAGAAATGACATCAGACTCCTTAATGACTTCATCAAGCTCGACACAGTAGGTATAACCTTGCTCAATGATGGTTTCAGGTGTGACAAAAGGATCGTAAACTTTTATGTTCATGCCGATAGCTTTTGACATTTGAGCTAAAATTGAACCAATTCGACCATAGCCGATTAACGCCAATGTTTTATGATTCAGCTCATATGCTTTATAACTGCTTCGGATAGCAAAATTATCTTTACGGGTTTCTTTATCTGAACGAACCAGATCTTTGGCACAAGCAAACATTAAGGCAAAGGCATGTTCTGCAACAGAACGGGTATTGGCACCCGGTGCAATCACTACCGGAATACCTAATTCAGTGGCGGTTTTAACATCCACATCATCTACGCCTACGCCCGGTCTGCCAATCACTTTTAAATTTTTGCATTGCAGTAGTGTTTCACGATCAATCGCACCGATACGGATAATTAAACCTTCCGCATCAAGCAACTCAGGCAACATAGCCTTTGGTGAACCGTCATTGGTAATCGCGATTTGTACATTTCCTCGTTCTAAAACCGCCATACCGTCATCATGTAATCGGTGAGAAATTACCACTTTTTTCATGTTATTCTCCACATACTTATGGTTAGAAAGTGCGGTAGTTTTTTACAAAATTTTGCGGTATTATGTAGCAGTTGCACAAAGACCTAACCGCTTGAAAATACTAGAATCTCCATTGAAAGTTTAAATCAATGGAGATTTTTATTATGGCAGAATCCCACCTTATTTCTCAACTTACCAAATTAATCGAAAGTAGCTATAAAGAAAAAGCAATTCTTGAACATCAGCTTACTCGGTTGGAACAACAGAAATCAGATTTAGAAGATAAAATACTTTGTTTTGAGAATACTTTGATATACATTGAACCCAATTTCGATTTAAGGCAAATCAAAACACACTTTAATGTTTCAAGGCTAATAAAACCTCGATTGTTTAAGCAAAATCTTCAATTGTTGGTTGCAAGAGTATTAAAGCAAAGTGATAGTTGGAAAACATTATACTTTATTACAGATGCGGCGTTGGAATTAGACACTGGCAAAAATTATCCTCTACCCCAAATAGAACATGAATTAGCTGTTGCTCGCGTATTGAAAGAACTGTATAAGAAAGGAATTATTGAACGGAAAGAAGTTGAATTACATAAACGGACACTAATGCGAAGGAGTATTGGCAAAGGATAGTTTACTCTTAACGCTTGGATAACTTCCGCTGCCTTTGCTCTTCCTCCCGTATCAGCTCGTCCAACTTTTTTAGATAAGCATTCTCCGCTTCAAGCTCTAAAATTCGCAGCTTCAAACGTTCTTCTTCTGTCTTGGGTTTGGGCGGCATTTTGGCGTATTTGGGTTTCATTGACGGTCTTCCTTTCGGTTTGGGTTTTAACCCTTTTATACCTTCTTTCTTGAAAGCTTTCAACCATTGGCTGATGATACCCGAATTGCTGAGACCAAACTGAAGTGTTGCTTGTTCAGCAGAATAAATGCCATTTATAACCGCTTGTATGACTTGATATTTAAATTCGGCAGGATATTTTTGCTTGGTGCGCAAGACAGCAAGCCCATTGCTGCCTGAGTATTGATATTGTGCTATCCAGCGGCTAAGTGTTTGACTAGGGAGTTGGAAATGCTTTCTCGTTAATGATTGGTTGTGGTGATTTTCAAGGTAAAAATCAATAACTTGCTGTTTAAAGGCTTGGGTATATTTAGTCATAAAAAAATCTGCACCTTATTAAGTTGAATATATCGTCCAACTTTTGGGGTGCAGATCATTAAAGCAACTCTTTTTATATGGGATTACTTGGTTAATTGTACCAAAATACGGCGAACAGGCTCTGCTGCACCCCATAATAATTGGTCGCCTACGGTAAATGCGGCTAAGTATTCCCCACCCATTGCGAGTTTACGCAAACGTCCAACAGGAATGCTTAATGTGCCAGTAACTTTAGCTGGTGTGAGTTCACGCAAGGTTGTTTCCTTGTCATTTGGAATCACTTTCACCCATTCATTGTGAGCTGCAATGATTTGTTCGATTTCAGCTAATGGAAGATCTTTTTTCAGCTTGATGGTAAATGCTTGGCTGTGGCAACGTAATGCACCGATGCGTACACATAAACCATCAACAGGGATTGGGTTATCGCTTAACCCTAAAATTTTATTTGTTTCTGCGTAACCTTTCCACTCTTCTTTGGTTTGTCCTGTTTCTGGTAATAATTTATCAATCCAAGGGATCAATGAGCCACCAAGTGCTGCACCAAAGTTCTCGGTTGGGAAATCATCTGCACGCATTTTAGCGGTTACTTTACGCTCAATTTCTAAAATTGACGTTGCTGGGTTAGCTAATTCCGCTTTCACTGCGTCTTCTAATTGTCCCATTTGTGAGAGCAATTCACGCATATTTTTTGCACCTGCACCTGATGCCGCTTGATAGGTTGCAACCGATACCCATTCAACCAAATCTTTCTCAAATAAGCCACCGATTGCCATTAACATTAAGCTTACGGTACAGTTTCCACCTACGAAGGTTTTTACGCCATTTTTTAAGCCTTCTGAAATCACATTCTGATTTACTGGGTCAAGTACGATGATCGCGTCTTTTTCCATACGCAATGCTGAAGCGGTATCAATCTAATAGCCATTCCAGCCCGTAGCGCGTAATTTAGGATAGACTTCATTGGTGTAATCACCACCTTGGCAGGTGACGATGATGTCTAATTTTTTGAGTTCATCAATATCGAATGCCTTTTTAAGATCGCCTGCATCTTTACCTGCAAAAACAGGGGCTTTTTGACCCGCTTGTGAGGTTGTGAAAAAATAGGGTTAATGTTCGCGAAGTCTTGTTCTTGTACCATTCTATCCATTAAGACAGAATCAACCATACCACGCCAACCGATAAAACCGACATTTTGCATTTTCTGCTCCTAGAAGTTGTGTTTGAATTTAAAAGATAAGGGGCTGAAGTAGATTAGCAAGTATGTTAGTCTATGAAAATGAAGATAACTCATTGTAAATTAAAGAAATCTATACAAAAAGACTGCTTGAATTTTTTGTGCTAGAAGTGACCGCTCGTTCAGCTGCTAATATTCTTGATATTCAACCTAACTCGGCTATTTTGTTTTACCCATTTATCCCTTGAAGCGGATGAAATTTTTGAGGGAAAAATTGAGTTAGATGAAAGCTATTTTGGTGGGCATCGTAAAGGAAAACGTGGTCGAGGTGCAGCAGGTAAGGTCGCTGTTTTTGGTATTTTAAAACGACAAGGAAGGGTGTTTACAGTCGTTGTTGAAAATACTAAGAGTGAAACGTTACTCCCTGTTATTAAAAGGAAAATTAAGCCTGATAGTTGGGTTTATACGGATACTTATCGTAGCTATGATGCCCTAGATATCTGTGAATTTCACCACGAGCGAATTAACCATTCTGAGATATTTGCCGAGCGAGAAAATCCCATTAACGGGATTGAAAATTTTTGGAGCCAAGCAAAGCGAGTACTTCGAAAATATAATGGAATAAACCGAAAAAACTTTCCTTTATTCTTGAAGGAATGTGAATTTCGGTTTAATGTTGGGACACCTAAAATGCAGCTTAAGACCTTGCGAAAATGGTGTGAAATTTAGGGCTAATCTACTTCAGCCCCAAAGATAATTAAAAATAGTTGATAAATACTAGGGCGTGTTGATAATTCATAAAAAAGAAGCGAGAAAGTAAAATGTTTATCGCCAAACAAACCAATTACTTCTCGCAATGCCTCGAACACTACTTGATAAGCACTGGACGAAACTAAAGCCTATTTTGCTTGATTTAGGCTTCTATGACAAATCAAATTTAAAATTAACGCTTGAAGGCATTCTGTTCCGCCTTAAAACTGGCTGTCAATGGCGTGATATTCCCGAATACTTTGGTAAGTCAAACACACTCTACCGTAACTTCCGTTATTGGGTGAAAACTGGAAAAATTGACTTGCTGTTTAATCGCTTACGCAATGAACCCGATTGGGAGTGGCTGTTTATTGATGGTTCACATATCCGTGTTCACCAACACGGAACGGGGATTATCGGTCAAGGTATCGGTAAGACGAAAGGCGGTAATACGACTAAAATTCATTTGGTAGTGGATGCCGTTGGAAGAGGTAAAGGTGATTTCAGCAGACAAAGGTTATGACGCTGAGTCTCTGCGGGAGATGATTAAGACGGTAGGCGTAAAAAGCAATATACCAAGAAAGAGGAACAGTCGAAAAGGAAATGGGACGATGGATTGGTATCTCTATAAATTGCGTCATTTAGTCGAAAATGCATTTGCCCGTTTGAAACATTTTCGAGGGATAGCGACAAGGTATGACAAGCTAAAAGCACATTTTCGGGCTTTTGTACTTTTAGCTTGTTGCTTGGTTTGGCTTCCATTGTAAATTATCAACAGACCCTAGATTTTAGCTAAAAAAGCAAACATTTTTCGCTATTTGGTAAAATTTGTCAAAAATATGACCGCTTGTTGATCAATTTTGCTAACGAGTGTTATACTCCAAGTGAGGCATTTCACTCACAACAAAAGGAAACAGTATGAAATTGACATTAAAATCTTCTCTTATTGCTTTAGGCTTAGCAGGAATGAGCAGTGTAGCATTTGCGGATGCAGCTAAAACAGAAACGCCTGTGGAGAAAATTGTTGTACAAGTACAGCAACTTGATCCTGAAAAAGGGAATAAAGATGTTGGTACAGTGGAAATCACAGAGTCAGCTTATGGCTTAGTTTTCACCCCGAATTTACAAGGTTTAACAAGTGGTGTACACGGTTTTCATATTCACCAAAACCCAAGCTGTGAACCAAAAGAAAAAGACGGTAAACTTACCGCAGGTTTAGCGGCTGGTGGTCACTGGGATCCAAAAGAAACAAAAGCTCACGGCTTCCCGTGGTCTGATCAAGCTCATTTAGGTGATTTACCTGTATTAGTTGTATTAGAAGATGGTACAGCAACAACACCTGTACTTGCTCCACGTTTACAAAAATTAGCAGACGTGAAAGAGCGTGCGTTAATGATCCACGCAGGGGGTGATAACCACTCTGACCACCCAACAGCCCTTGGCGGCGGCGGTGCTAGAATGGCATGTGGTGTGATTAAGTAAGAATATATAGATGGGAAAGAGCGTAATCATACGCTCTTTTTCGGTATTATGTAGCAGTTGTACAAAGTCAAAAATCAACCACTTAGCGATAAAAAACACCTTTAGTTCATATAAACTAAAGGTGTTTTTCATTCATCTGTATGAACAATTTTACAATTCTATTGCGTCCTCAAAAAGCAATCTTTTATCTTCTTCACTTAGATTGAGTTTAGCTACTCTTTTTTCTCGTTCTTTTTCCCACAACAAATCTTCCATAATTTGCGGATAGGCTTTTTCAGCTTGGGCAACATAATCTGTTTGTGTAAGATATTCTCTTACTTGAGCTGGACATTGTAAATTACGTTCATCTTCTGCAAAGCTGACCTCAACAATCGTCATATTGGGGGCGGTATCACTATGCATAGGTGCATCAAGGTTTATTCTAAAAACCGCCACAACTACTTGATTATCTGCGATTTCATACGCCCCATAAAAGGTGAAAAAGTCTTGCGGTAGGCGTTCAACGTGTTTAGCGAGTGTTTTTAAATCCTTGAACAAGGACATATAATTGCCATTGCTATTTACGTCTGAATAAAGTTGGGCAAAACCCCGCATAACTTCTTGAAATTGCTCATAAGACATTTTGCTTAAATCGGCATTAAGTATAGATTGTGTCATTGGGTATTCCTCTCTATATTGAAGTGAAATGGATGTTTTATTTCAGATTTTATTTAAATAGTTTCCGTCAGGCTTGCCAAACCAAATACAGCTTCACCTTTCTTGTTACCTTGCCAATATCCAGTAAAATCTCGTGAAGGCAAGGCATTTAAGCAACAGTTTAGTAGTTGCTCAAATTTCTCTTTTACGCTTTTTCGTCTATTATCTTCACGCCAAGCCATCTCATTAGCGTAGTACATCAGATATTTATTTTTCATCTTATGGTAAATGCCTGTAATCGCTCGTCTTAGTCTTGCGAAAAAGGATTCTGCAAGGTTGTTGGTAATACCTTCTATTGAACAGTATTCCTGTGAATGATTGACACGCCATAGGTCATAATGGAATGTCAGGCTGTCATACGCAGGATTTTCATCAGCGTAAATCGTGCTTTGGGGCTTGACTAAGCGTTGAGTTAAGTCGAGTATATCTTGCGTATTTTCCTCTTTTATTAACGCAACAATAGTACGGTCAGCCCCTTTCATTACCGCTTGATTGGCGGCACGTTGACGAAATACCAATACACAAGACTTATCTTCACGCTGATAACGTTTCTTCCGTCTATCTATCCGCTTGTGACGGAAGTTTTTAGGACGGATATAGTAATTCGTATAAGCCCCATCAATATGTACTTCACCCTTGAGCGGTGTTAAATCTTTGGCTTTATCTAAACCTTCTCGAAATTTATGCAGTAGTACCCAAGCTGTTTTATATTGCACATTCAACTTATGAGAAAGTGAAATAGCGGATAATCCCTTACTTTCTGTTGTAAACAGCAAAATGGCAATAAGGATTTGTCGCAACGATAATTTATGATACTGAAAGATTGTGCCTGTGGTTATCGAAAAACGATATTGGCAATGTTTACATTGCCATTGTTGGCGAGTTTTAATGAAGTAAGCACTATGGCGAGTATGGCAACGAGGGCAAATTTGTTCGTCATCTGAAAACCAACGAGCATGTTTGAGTAAAGCCAGTATTGCTGAATCAGATAGCCCAACCACTTGTTCAATAGACAAGTGGCGAGCTTTTGCTGATAACAGAAAATGCTGTGCCATAGAAACAAAAATCCCTTCATTAGAACTCTACTTTTTTAAACCTTTTTTGGCTTAAAAGATGAAAGTTATAATGAAGGGACTATTCTCTGTGGGCAAAAAGATATTATTTTATAGGGTGCTTGTCAAGCACTTTCTTTTGTCAAGCATTTTTTGAGATTTTTTGCATTTTCAATAAAAGTCAGTTTGAATAAGGGGTGAATCTTGTCAAGAGAAATTTTTTAATGCGTTTAATTGATTGTATTTTAAACAATATAAGGAGGCGTTTTTCGAAATTTGATGTACACCAAAAGCAACCAACTATAAAGGTAGGTTGCTTCTGATTATCATAAATAAGATTTATTGTATGGCTTTTTAAGCTAAATAATATTTCCATTAGGAAGAGAGCGTATATAATCCTCCATAAATTCCCAATCTATACTGCCATTATCTTTACAAGGTAAATATAATTTAGTTTGATCAAATCTCTGTCCAGTCCAACTTCTACCAAAAGAATATTTGTAGCGTTGCTTATCTAAGATAGTTATTAAAAATAAAGCATTATATTGATTAAGGTAATCCGAATAGCCAACAGATGTTTTTCCATTCATACCAATAAAACGCTCTGCTTGATACACTGAGTATCCTCCACTTCCATCCCCTAAATTAATAAACACAATACCATTACCATCAGATATATACTCTTCATTTCCATCTTCAGATACAAAATAATCAAATCCATTATTTTTCTTTTTAGCTGCTATATAAGGGATTTCATTACCTTCAGTTAAATCATAAGTTGTAGTGCCTCTTGTAGATTCAATTCTGTCAAAAACATCCCTAATTTTGAAATATTCCCATTTTCTATTTTTATCAAATAGTTCTAAGTTAGTTTTACATTGATATTTAGGATTTATTTTGTTTTTTTCTAAAATATAACTAGATAAAACATTAATCATTTCAAACTCTGTTTTATCTTCTTCAAGAAGACCTAATTCCTTTTTACTTTGATAGATGACGTAATCATTAATAGTATTACAGAAATCTTGAGAATTTAATTTACTATAATCAGGTTGAGAATGTGCGTAAATATTCCATTCATCATTTTTTTTGATTCTAGCTCTAGAAATAACAATATCGTCAGACTTAGAGCCATTTAAAATTTCGTCTAGCAATTCAGATTCTATAAAATTCCACTTGTTATATATATCTGTACGTCCTTTATTTTTAGAAAGGATGAAACCATCATCTTGCAAATCATAAAAAACTACATCTTCATCAAAATTGTGAGATACATAAGTTTCAAAAACCGCAATAGCTGTACTAGTAGATGCATTGGGTTGAAAGAGATCTTTAGGCATATTAATAACATATTTTAATGTATGTTTTTCTAAGATCTTTTTTCTTACTTCAGTATCTTTAAAGTACATCGATAAAGGAGCTATAATAATCCCATATCTTGAACAACTATCTAACATTTTTTTTAGAAAGGTGATTTCTTTTGGTGTTGGATCTTCTTTATTTTCCTTACCTGAATATGGTGGATTTATAAATCCAATTGTAGGAGCTGATTCACTAATTATTTTATTAACTTTATCATCATTAATAGAGTCCATATTATAGATCTTAGATTTGCCATCCCCTCTAAATAGCATATTTGATATTGCACAAATGTACATTGTTGGGTTAATTTCAAATCCTAATAATTGGTTAGATTTAACATTTTGAACATCTATACCTTTTAAACTTAGTAATTTATTCATTCCCGCAATTAAAAATGCGCCAGTACCACAACATAGATCCAAGATTTTATCATTTTTCTTAAATGGAATTAATTTAGTAAATAAAGTTGCTATATGTCTTGGAGTGAGAACAATTCCTTTTTTTACATTTGAAACTCCAGCAAATCTTAAGAACTCTTCATAAAATTTTCCCATTATGTCATAATTTGATGTGGTAGAGAAAGTATCATTAAATAATGGGATTATGTTTTCATCAAGTTCTTTTAATATTTCTTTCAATATATTTGTGTTTTTTAATGATGGATCTTGATTTATTGAATTAAGCTCTAGCTCCAAAGATTTCAATTTTTCTTCAGGTATATCTTCTGCCGTTAAAATATTTTTTACTGTTGGGTAAATGTTGTTTAATATTTGCTCTGAGGTATAGTTCTCATAAATATCAGGAAAATTATTATCATATTTTTCAGATCTATATAAACTTATCATTAAAGCAGCTAATATAATTGGTCTTTTTTGAGAATCAATTGAACGCAATAGTTTATTAATTTTCTTGCTAACCTTAGTTACTTTTGATATAGCTTTCTCTTCATCAATATTATTAAATAAAGCTATAAATTCATTTTCTTTTAAAAAATCATTTACATTTTCAGCCAAACTTATTTTTTGCTTATCTATAAGAAAACAACTAAATTTATGTTTATATTGATCAGATAAATCTCCACTAACTGCAATTCCAATAATTTTCCAAGAAGAAAATTTTTCTGATAGAAATTGTTTTAAATACCACTTTAATCCAGCAATACATCCAGATTTTATACTTTCTATATTGTGTTCTTGCATTGTTGGTTTTTCTTCAACAAGAATTAATAGCTTCTTTTTCTTATTACAATAAATCCTATCAGGATAACCTTCATTACCATTCTCAGATTTAGATGCTTTTTTTAATACCGTAATAATTTCATCTGTTAATTTAGAAGTAGTTTTACTATCATCCCAATCAGCAACGTTATATCCTAAACTTTGTAATTTCTGAGTAACACTAGGAGTTACAATTTTATCTTTCCTAGCCATTAGCAACCTCCCAAAATAAATTTGCAAGGTTGATATTTAGAGAATAAGCTACTTGTAGGCTTGTAGGCTT
>NZ_PHHA01000030.1 GCF_002795425.1 Conservatibacter flavescens | reverse complement strand
GATATTCCGTAAGGTAAATGCCCCGCTTTTTCCTCATATTTCTTCCATGCAGGATTAAAATAACCACTTGATGATTTCTCCACAGTTTTTCCTAACACACCACCAACTGCAGACACCCCAAAAGAAATCCCGCCTGCTTTTGCAGCCGTTAAAGCATCTTCGCCTTTTCTAAAATAAGCATCACTAAACTCAACCCCACTATTTGTGGTCGCTATTCCCAAGATGCCCATATTTTTAGTCACTACACCAACTGCGGTTGAAATTCTCATAGCAAGTTCATAAATCAAGATTAAATCTAAACCATAAAATTATAGATTTTATTCTTTCTTATTAAATTCCAGCTCATCACATCTATGATCAGGATAAGTATAAATAACCGCCTGCAAACTATCATTATCAGATATTAATTTAATACTTTCTTTATTTTTACAATAAACATCACTCTTATTAGATGCTTTATTATAACCTAAACTAAGAATAACATTTTCATAAAAAAAAAACATGAATATTCTTTTTTATATCTACTCTAACTTTAGAAGAAAAAAATTTATTATCTTTTTGAATAGCAATATCTTCTCCCAAAAAAGAAAATGAGTGATCAAGAAACTCGGATCTATATTTTTTCACAATAAGCATTCGAGCATTCTGCGAAAAAGTAATATATATAAATAAAATCACCCATGCCACAATAAATAATAAATATTTCATTTCGGCAAATCCCAAGTTTTATCTATACTACCATTTCCACTGAATCCAGCTCCTACTCCAATAGATATAATAGTTTTAGGGTTATCTGAAATTGTTTTTGCTCCTCCCACACATAAATAATAACAAACTTTTGCACCATAACCCATTCCTTGTAGAGATGAATTAATCATTGTACCTAAACGCTCTCCGGCCTCATTATAACCAACTTCAGTTATCCAACCTGTTTCTACGGATAAAGACACTCCAGATGAAGCTGGTATATTAATAGGTGAAACACCTCCTGAAACTAATAAGTCCCCAGTTCTTGTATTTAAAATTAATTTACCATTATATTTATATACGCCACCTTCCAAAGCAACATAATGCGGTATAGATACATCTCTACCATATTGTTCCAACTCTTCTTTTATCTCCTCTCCTTTTGCTTTATGTAACAAATTATTGGAATATGATGGGTTATTATAGATACTGTCTAATGCCCAGTTATTCTCCACCGCGCTTTTCGCCGTATCCGCTCCCAATGCTGCATTGGCAAGAGTGGTAACTGTGCTGCTGGTGTCGCCGGTATGGGCGGTTGCGGCAGAGAGTATTCCCCCTGCGATACTGCTTAAGCCGACAATATGTTGCTTCTCTGCCTCCGTCAGTTCGCTGGCGGATTTGCTGTAGAGTTTTTCCGCTAAGATTGGGGCGAGAGCTTCGGCGCTGCCGCCGGCTACGGCGCCCGCTAGGGCATTACCACCGCTTAGGTGGGTTTCAATGGCGCTCCATAAGGTGTGGGCTAAGATATTCGCCTCTGAATTGCCCTCTGTGGCCTGTTTAATGGCGTTGTTAACCAGTGGGGAAGCGCCTTTGGCGGCGATGGACTCGATGCTTTGTCCCGCAAGGGCGCCGGTGAGAACTGCTGTTGCCATATCCAGGTTGCGCTTATATTCGCCACCGGTTTGCCATTTTTTCGCCTCTTCTGTATCGCCTTTTTCTACCGCTTGTTTTGCCCGTTGGCTTGCATAGCTTTGGCTCGCGCTGGCGATTTTACCCACTGAATCACTGAGCTTGCTTTGTTCTGCCAGTGTCTTATGAATGTCTTTTGGCCCATTCAATTGTGGATTGGCTTTCGAGAGGTCTGTATTAATCCCTAAAGCTTGTGCGCTGGTGTGGATAGGTGCGCTGTCTTTGCTTAGGGTGATATTGCCCTCTGTTAGGGTCGCTTTGGTGACACTTTGGGCATGCTCTTGGTTAAGTAGCGGCAAGCCCGGTGAGGCGCCCGTAATGTCTTTGCCGGAATAAGTGTCATTGCCGTAGGCCGCACTGCCTGAAGCAGACATTGCCTGGAAACGGCTTTGGTTGTGGATATCCTTAAAGGTCAGCTGGTTAGTGGCTAACTCGCTGTTATCCGGATTGGTACTGCTAATCGCGCCGCCCTCAAGGTGCACATTTTTTGCCTGAATATGATAGCCGCCCTCTTCAGCAAATAACCCCGACTGATTGCCCACTTGTTCAAAATGGCTGCGGGCTTTGTTGCCACTTGCGCTCAGGCTTAGGTTCCAGGTGAAGTGGTTTGTTCGTAAGGTGTCATTTTCAAAATAAACAAATTGTCTCAGCTTTTCTTCAAAATCTAAACAAAAAACCACCGCACTTCTTTCCAAAGCGCTTTTGGATTTAGCCAATTCCGAAACAACAATAAATTGTTGCTGGGACTGGCTGAATATTAGGCGGTAGGTGTTTTTATTCATTTCCTATATTTTTCAGAGCCATATTTATATAAACAAAACTGAATAATAACTATAGGGATAAACAATATTAATGCTGCTTTGAAAGCCTCATAAAATGCAATATTATCCCAATAAATTGTATTATATTTTATATATATATATCATTGCAAAAATATCTCTACTCAATAATAAACAATATATAGCTATAAAAAAAACTCTTGATAAATAAAAATTATTCAAACTTATAACCCTCTTTCAAATTATTAATTGTGGATTTTATTCTTTCTGAATCACCAAAATATTCCCCTGCATAATTAGAAATAATTGGATTAGCAAATTGATTCATAGATCTAATTCCATAATTTATTTTCGATGCTCCATGTGCGCCCAATGTTCCACTTACAGCCCCCAACGCATTCCAGCCATAGTCTTCATCATTCGTTGTTGATAATGTACTTAACCCTATATTAATACTCACTTGTTGGCTAAGAGACCGATTTCTGGTTAATACCGTCGATAACTCTGCTTGCAATAAGCTATATGGGTCATACGGTTTATCTTGTGACAGCTGATACCCTGTATTCACAATCCCTGTTGCTGCTACATCGGTTAAGAATGGGTATTTTTCTGCGCTTCTAGCAAGTCCTTCTGCTAGGGCTTTCCCTTTCTCTCCTACCACGCCCAACGCGCCTAACTTGGCTGCAGCTTCTGCTGTCGCTTTCACAACACCTACCCCACCAGGGCCAAGCTCTAAACCTGTTTTTAAGGAGGCCGCTTGTTGGCTTTCATAGCGAGAAGCATGATTCAAGATACGAGTTGCGTTATCTATCATTTCTCTGTAATCCGGCCGTAACTCTGCACTAAAGGCCGGTTGATTCAAGCGGTTTATTTGTTCGACAAGCGGTCCATATTCCCTAATCCAAGTGGCTAAATGTTCGTGCTCTGTTGCACTTAATGCCTCACCGCCATTAAATTGCGCTTGATATTTTGCTAATAATCGTTCAGAGTGTTTATCTTTTGCCATTAGACGTACCACTTCTTGTGCTTCATCTTCTGTTAACACTTTTTTCTGTGAAAGACGTTCTAATGTCTGCCATTCCGCTAGACTAAGGAAGTTATTCTCCACCGCCCGTTTCCCAGTCTCCGCACCAGCAACCGCGTTTGTCGTGCTATCTCCAGTGATACCGGCCGCTAAACCACTTGCTAACTGACTGAGGAACACCACGTGTTGTTTCTCACTTTCAGTGAGTGTATCCACTGGCTTATCGTAGAGTTTT
>NZ_PHHA01000003.1 GCF_002795425.1 Conservatibacter flavescens | reverse complement strand
CTTGCTTGCTTGCTTGCTTGTTTGCTTGCTTGCTTGCTTGCTTGCTTGCTTGCTTGCTTGCTTGCTTGCTTGCTTGCTTGCTTGCTTGCTTGCTTGCTTGCTTTGTCAGTATATGTTATTGACGCGTTTTTTATTGCACTTTCGTCTAAAATTATTTTTTTGTCCATTTTTTATTCTTTTATTCCTTTATTTCTTGTTGCTAAAAATCATTGCCAAATCATTCGGACTAAATCGCCACCCCTGAGACCTTCCTAAAGCTTCCCAACACCACTCGGAACAGAAGTAACGATTACGACTGTGTTTATTATGAAATACCACGCCTATGGCGCCTAACAGGTCGTATTTCTTGCTTTTTGTTTTTTCAAAAAACTCTTCTATCTCATCTTCAGTGACGTTATCAAGTTTAATCAAATCCCATTTATTCGAATCGTTCACATTAATACATTTAATGCGCACCCCACCGTCTCGAGGGCTTGATGTGTAACATCTAAACCACTCGTTTATATCGTAGTTTCCCACTAACTCAGAATGAAACACCGCTATTTCGCAGTGTGAGTACTCACCCTTAGTAAATAACTTAATAACTGAATCAACCAAGCGAGAACGCCAGTTTTTGGCTTTGCCTTTGTACAAGGCAAGATAAACTTGCCCATTTACTTTATCACTCATTTGTCGCCCCTAACTGATAAATCACCTCTATCGCTTGCACCTCCTCAATGGTTTGCGCTTGCTCTAATAGGTCTTCAAATTTTTGACGCTGCCCTGCAATTGTTGCCGCTAATACGCTATAAGCAATTGACTTCTGATAAGCCTTCTCACGTAGCACATCCACATCAACCCCGCGATTCAAGGCTATTGCCGTAAGAACTGGTGTATCCGCGTGAGGATTGGCTTTCCATGATTTTGCTTCTGCTTCCTGAATTAACCATGTCTCGCGCTCAAAGTTTGGCGTTTTATCAATTTGAGCAATACTATTAATAAAATTTTGAGATTTAGTGTTAATCTCCTTAAGTTTAGAAGATTTAGCCTCCTTCAAGTCAATCTCGTCATCTATTAACAGGTATTTCCCCTTTTTCTCAATTAAAATTTTTCCATTAAGCTCAGATTCATTATTCACGCTTATTGCATAGTAATCTTCAACATTCTCGGGTGGTGGATAAATCACATAATCTTTAAGGTTATTCTTCAGAAAATACACAATCATTTCTTAAGCTCCTATTAAAATCACTTTCTTAATCGTTGGTATATGGTGTCCTTCAGGTGTTAAAGTCAATGTGTTGTTGTTAACAGTTAAGCGGATTAATGAGTTGTAGGCTCTATCCGCATTCTCACCGCCGTACTCTAAATGCCCGATAGTGGTGCCATGCGCGTCACCAAGTAGAAAACTATCAAATTTGTTAAACCCTCGCATCGAATATAAAATATAAATCAAACCTGTCTGCTGATTTAAATTAATTGAGACCGCATTCGTACTAGAACCATGCCAAAGTACCTTCTCCTTTGAAGTTAAATTCTTAACCCACTCCGTTGTTGCAAGTTTTATCGAATTATCACCCTCAGGAGGGCTTTGAGCTTGTGCGTAGCCTTTGCTTGCAAAGCTAATCTCGTCTTTAGTACCTACAGTTAAACCTTTTGTTATTAATGCTGAGCCGTTGACAAGAAGATTACGATATTTATCATTGACACCTACGATTAGCGCCTCGATTTGGCTTTTCCTGATGTACGTTAAGTCAAATTTAACACCTTCAAAATCTACCGCTCTAACTCTGTATGCTTGGGAGGAGTTGGTGAGTAAACCTCCAACATTAACATTTGTACAAGTATCTGCCACATCGATTACTTTTGTATTAACCTCCACCGCAGATTGAGCAAGGGTAACTATATTGTTATCTATGAATAACCCCTCCGTATCAAGCGCACGAATTGATGAGATAGAATTCTTATTTGCCACGTTAAGAAATATGTTATTAATAACATTAACATTACGCATTTTACTCAAATACAACACGCCACCTGATGACCCCTTCGCCATGTTACCGCTAATAATAATGTCTTCAGATATGCCTACATTTGGTGGGTAGATGTCATTCCTTGATGCCAGCAGTTCATACTCTAGTTTATTTCCGTAATTATTAGTGACCGAGATATTAGAGCAATAATTTATATCAATAAATCGGGTTGCCACATCAAACACATTATTAGTGACAACGGCATTGTGCGCGCCTTGTAACTTTATTAAAGGTCCTTTCCATTCAGTTCTACCGAAAGTGTTACCTGCAATGATTACATCTTCTGTCTTTGCAAACCCATCAGTGTAGTTATTGCCGAAGATTTGTAGCGTGATATGCTCTGCCACGACGTCGCCGAAGTCATTACCTTCAATATGATAATTTTTACCTGCTTCTGATGGATTAACACCTGTATCTGCCAACCACCAAATATAAATATGACGTCTATTACGACGAAACACATTGTTAATAATCTTAACGTCATCCCACACAAAAGGTCGAATCCCCGCATAGAGGCAATCCTCTATTAAGTTCCCCTCTATAATAATGTTAGCGTGATGTGCTACACCTCTAGCTGCATAGTGTGCGCCTACAGCGCATCCATAGCCACCAAATAAACCTGTTGTATCGTCTGGATTTTTGCCAAAAATGTTGTTCCGAATAATGATATTTGTGTCACTATCCCCCTTTAAACGGCCACCTGAAAATGTTCCCTCCACATTATCATCAATCTGTATAGCTTCAGCGTAGCTTCTATCGTGGGTTAATCCCGGAGCTGTTCCGTATTTAGTTGTGACTTCAGGTGAAAAACCAAGAAAACGACAGTTTTCAATCAAAACATTTGTACACGCAGACATATCAATAGCATGATTTCGTACACAATTGATAAACTTAACGCCATCAATATGCAGTCCGTCGATATAACCTAACGACATAAAGTTGACCGATGACCAAAATTCAGTTGCATTTGAATCAAATACGCCACCAATAATTTTGATATTTTTACATCTATTTTCAGCAGACGATTCTGGTGTAATGGTTAGCCCGTTATAAAGCATTGCTCCATTGGTTGCCCTTAAATACCTTACCCCATCTACATTTGTAAAAGTAAGATTATCCCCAATCCTAATAAAAGTACTGAGATAATAATCGTTCGGAATATCATTCGTTACATTGGGGATTTTCTTTTCATAAGCATATTTAAATGCAGCATTGATTTTGATGGTATCTTCTTGTGCGTTCGCCTTACCACCCTTTAAGCCAAATTCTGATAACTTAATTTCGTGGTTAGATACACGCACCCACCGCTTACCCCTAGCAGTAACAATCACCGTGCCACCATTATCTGCCGTAGTGGTATCCTTCAAATTCGCAATAAAATACCCACCACCCACATTGCTGCCGGCGTAGTAACCTTTAACAAATACAGCTTGATTATCACGCAACGGCTCAAACTTACGCAACGCTTCAATAGATTCAACCTGTCCTGAAATTACCTGCAACGCCTGCCATAATTGAGTTTCATCTGCTTCATTTGGGTCAATGCCCGCTTTTCGGAGAACTGTTAAAATCTCACCTTGATTAGTCAGTAAGCCTTCTTGCACTGCATTAAGCCATTCAGCTTTTACAATCGTGCCGTATTCACCTGTAAGCGGGTTGCCGTCTTTAAATTTGCCGTTTCCGCTGTCAATTCGGTTAATTTTGTTACGCATTGTTATTATCCGTTGTAATATCTAATCCAGTATTTAGTGTAAGCAGGCTGTACTTGGTTAAGTAATGCTTCAAACACAGGGTCGCTAATCATATCCACCCCATACAAGTCCAGCCGATACTCGCCACGATAAAGCACCTCAGGCACACCAATGTCCACAAAGAACATCCATTTAACACCTTCGTCCCATAAAACCTCACCCGCCCAAGACTCCCCAGCCCGAAAAGGCTCTGGCTCAATAATTTTTATGGTATAACCAAGCTGTTTTGCTTTATCCACAATATAAGGGATAGAAAGCGAGGCTTGGTCATTGAGCTTATCAATCACCGCTTTAATGCGCTCGTCTAGTGGCTTATTTTTGTTTTTGATCAGCCCTGTTACACGCTCCCAATCACCAATCATCACACCTGTAAGCGGATTAATTCCCTCTAAAACTTGCAAGCCTTTAACATGTACTCGGTCAAGCTGTAAGCCATCAATCAATAAAGAGCGATATAAAAACTCACCACGCACGTTATATGACACAGGCGGTAATAACCGCCCTAATGCTTTTGCGTGTTCGCTTTGCAAATTAGCCATTAACTCATCTCCCGCACCACCACTTGCCCCAATTTAAACCAGCCCATTTCACGCATTGCGTCAATGGTTTGGTTTTTGGTTGGTGTAATTAAATTGCGATCAACCACACCGATTAAATCACTAATAACCGCCTCAATTTGAGAAACCACAAGTGTGTCGGCAGGCTTTAACGAGTTAAAATAACTCGCCAGCGCTGCCTCAATCTCTTCGGTAATTTCTTCAACCGTAACATCACTGTCTAATGCCACTTCAATCTCAAAATCAACCGTCTTAATCACAGGCTTAATCACTAACACACTTTTAGCCCCGACAGGACGAACCGTCTCAATATAGGCTTGAGTTGCTGCAACCACCTCATCAGAAGGCAAACCATCACCTGAAGTAATCGCAATATCAACCGTGCCACTACCTCTGCGGTAAGGGTACACAAAAGCAGAAGTTACCCCGTCCACGCTTTTCGCCCAACGCACAAAATCCGCCTTAGTGCCACCAGCGGCAGGGTTACGAATAGCCTCAAGTAAACGTTCTAACAGCTCAGAATCACTTTCCGCATCTGTACCGCCCCCAATATCTTGCAACGTAACCTCACTTGCCACACCAGTAGGGGCAGACATAAAGCTTGCCACCGTGTTTTTGATGATATTTTGACTCTCGCCCGTTGCTAGAGATCGCACATTTAGTGTAGCTGTACCGTTTTGAATAACCGCCTCAGTCGTCACCTCGTAATAGTTCTCGCCATTTAAAATCTGCAAACCCTCCGCAATTACTGAGCCATCATTACCAGTAGCAATCGCCGTACCTGCTGCATAATTCGCATTTTTGCGGTAGATTTTGCGTAAAGAAGCGTGCATTTCGAGGTATTCACTATCCGCCGTATCCGGAAACGCTTGTCTCACAATCCATTTTTGGTGGGAATACAAACCCGACACACACGAGGCAAGTGCGGAAGCTCGCACATAATAATCAGAGTCCACAGACACATCCGCCTGCGGATTGAGTGATAGATGATCTCGCAAAATATCGTCACGAATTTCTTCAAGAGTAGGAGTATTAAATGCCATTTAAAGCCCTTTTAAATAATCTTTACAGGGTGTTTAAAGGTTACGGTATCCCCCCTGTTATCCGTTACTTGAATCAAAAGATTAAGTGTGCCATTAAGTGGCTGCTCGTGCGTAATACGAATATCAGAGGTTCTACCATCATTTAATAACGGCTGCAAAGCCTCCTCAGCATATTGCACAGCTAACCGCCCAACACGGCTCACATCTTTCTCACGTTGAATAGTATGGAGCAAAGAGCCTACACTCCCGTCTGCCCACCAGGTTCCTAAAGGTGTAACGAGTCTGATATACACGGCATTTTGCAGTGTACTGATTTGTTTAAGTGTATAGTCACCGGTAAGCGGGTTGATCTCTCTGTCCATACTTTAAGAATAGAACATTAAAAGCGAGGGATTGGGGGAAAGGGGTTCAGAAAGCGGCCATTCGTAAAAAATTTACGAAATCTAACCGCTTGTAAGTTAGACAGGAGCAGAGGTTGGCTTGCCGTCGCCCTGTTCGTTATGCTGGTGCGATACCAGTGATTTGCCACTGGCAACCACATCACCGTCAGTCTTAAAGTCGCCTCCAGTTTGTGTCACAGATCCTGTAAAGCTCGCACCGCTACCACCTTGCACAGCCATACCTCCGTTGCCATTGATTTGCCCTTGTGCGGTTAATAGCTTTGATGTTTCAAGGTTTGGGGTGTCAAAGCTTGCACCTGTTGTAGCGGTTACGCTATATTGTTGACAATTCACAACAAAATTATCACAACTTACCTCAATCAATTTACCTTGCTTGAGAATAATGCTGGAACCCGACTGATCATAAATCGCCACCTCACCGCTTTGCAAGTTTTTAATGCGATACGCCCCATTCTCGGTTGCCACAATCACACTATGCGTTGTTTTACCCCCGACAGGGATAACCAGCACCTGCGTATCGGCAGGTGGCACAGAGGTAAACCCAAAGTGCTGCATAAGCTCAGTATCTGAAATCACCTCATCCGCTAAGCCAGACACTTGTGCTTTTTGGATATTATCCCCACTATGGGCAAGCTGTAACACGCCACGAAATGCAGCGCGCACCGTATCTGACACGCCTTTTGCCGTTTCTTTTACTTTTTTCGCAAACTGTCTCATATTAATTAAGATTCCAACCCCAAAATAATTTCTCTAGGTTTCGCTTTTTTATTTTTTCCTTTTCTTCCTTTACGAGACCTTGCTTTCTCCGCTTTAGCTGTATAGGCTTCGGGTGTCCAGACACCATCTTGTTTAAAGCGTAGTTCTGTGCGTGTCCCTTCCGTTTTCGAGAGCAAGAAACGTCGTCCCATCAAGAAAAAAATTGCATCAATATCGTACTCCTCACAGATCACGTGTACACGTTGCCCGGCCTCCCACAATGTACCATCTTCGGTGCAATGCCCAGCCACCACAATCCGCATATCAAAGGCGTCCAATTGCCAGTCTGAGAGCTGTTTTTTCGCTTGTTTTTTCAAGGCTTCCAAGTTTTCACAATCGCCTAACACCACTGTTTTAGGCTTGTAAAACTCAAAGTCCTCATCTTTATATACCCACTTTAAGTCGTTTTTATTATCATCGCCTTTTTTACCGTGAGACTGCGCCAAAACGTGACCTCACTATAACGGTTCGCGACATCAAAGCTTACTTCTATCTCATTAAAATTATTTCTCTTGCCTGATTTCACGCAACACAGCGTTGCCACAGGGGGAGAGCTATAATCCGCTCCTCCTACAATTAACACGCCTTTAGGGTCAAACCACCAATGCAAGCCAGCAGAATTTGCCACACGAGTGATAATTTCAGCCGCGCTTTCGCCCACATCTACATCAATCTTATCCAGCTTAGGGTTATTTTCTGCCCGCAGTTCAATCTCGCTAATCCCTAAAGGGTTTGCCAGCTTTTTGACTGCCTCAAGCACTGTCAGCCCTTTAACGTTAGTAATCGGGGCTGAAGCATCTACTAAAAGCTGGGCTTTATCCCGCCCGTTAAGCGAATAAGTCCGCATACCTTTACGTAGACTATGCCGTGTGGTATCAACAATGCCTGTCATCACTAACTTATCATTAATAAACACCTTCGCCGTCTTACCCGAAAAATCAGGCACAACGTCATCACTCGCAGGCACACCCAACTCGAATGAAAAGGCATCGGCTGGAATCAAAAAATCACTATCAACATCATAGCTTCTCCAGCTTTTATGCTGTAAACCGTCAATTTCAACCACAACATTATTGAGCGTAAGCATTTAATAAATCTCCCTCTTTAATAAAATTCGGCAATCTGATAGCGGGGTTAAGCAATAACAATTCATCCGCACGGGTATAATCACCATAAAAACGGTGTGCCACTTGGTGGATAGTGCCATTTAACGGGCAAGTCTTAACCACCAGTGGGGGCTTTTTATTGATGACCGAAACCACTAATGCCGTAAAATCGTGTGCCGTTTGGCGTAACTGTTCAATCAACGCCTCTGCACTTTCATAAATTGCTGTGGTTTTCGCATTTTCACTTACCACGCCGTCTGCTTGCTGAGCTTGTCGAATCTTATTAATTAACACCAGCACCTCATTACGCACCACATAATTAAGCTCTTCAAGTTCATAGCTGATTAACGTTTCCTGTTCGTCCTCAATCAACAAGGTGGCATATTCGGTTAATTTAGCCAAACAGATTAAGTCCAACATCATTGACAATTCGCTCACATCGCTCGCCGTCAATTTCACGGTTTTAGAGCGATTAAGCGTTTCATCCTCAGACACCGCCTGCGGAATGGCTTTGATATTCGCCACCGCCTCCGTCACATTGCGTAACCGTGCCGAAAACGTTAAAGCCGTACGGCTAGAGGCAGAATCAATACCTAAATCAATCATCTCTTTTAACTGATTGATAGCCCCACTCGCCTGTGTTGCATAATGTTTGCTTGAAGCATAAGACGACACTGAGTATTTTTTCTTATCCAAACTAAAAAGCGAACGCACCGCTTCAAAGCTAGCGTACAACCCTCCCCAAATACCTAATAAGCGCGCTTTCCAGTTTGCTCCTGCTGAAATGCTACTCATTACTGCATTCCAAAAATCAGCTCCCGTATTAAATAGATCCTCAAGTTGTACAATTAAACCGTCAATTTTGCTGACGATCGCGGACTTAAACACAAAAATCGGCTCGGCTTCGGTTGCCTCTTTAAAGGTTAAATCCAACGTACAATGATTGATATTTTCCGCATCATGTCGTACACGGTGCGAGGAACACATCATATTTGGCATTCGCCCTAAAATAGGGTGTACCAACACCCCCGCCCCTTGTTTTTGCAACACCGCAAGCAACTTAACCAAATCAGTGTAATACCCCTCGCCAAAGAAAATGGCTTGCACTTGCACCGTTTTAGGATTTAACCCCATATCTTCAAGATCGCCACCATTGACGTAAGGATATAAATGCTCAACCAATGCACGTTCGGCACTGTCTTCAATAGAAATAACATCAAAACTCACCCCCTTATAAGAGGCCGTGTGCATTGGCACAACCCAACCACTAAACATTAAGCCACCCCGCGATTTAAAAAGTTAAATTGACGCTGAGATACATTCTCTGCAATCACCGCGCCATCAAGCTCCACTGTAATGCGGTTATCGAGTGTGTGTGATTGTGCCGCCAAGCCTGCTTGTAAACCGGCAGAAATCGTTTCCCCAAAGGCATTAAAATCCGCCTGATATTGCGAAAGCGTACCTGTTGCCGCTTCCACCTGCCCCTGTATAGAGGTTTGAGATAAGGCTAAGCTACTCACTTGTCTTGCCTCCTCATAATCTGCGACCACTCGCTTGGCTCGTTCAATATTTTCTTGAGGGATAAAGAACTGACGAAAACGACTACCTAATAACTCTTTAGCGTGGTCATACTCTCTTTTCTGTTGTGCAGCTTGAATTTTATTAATATATTCTTTCTTCTCTTCCTCTGACATCATTTTCATTTTTGCATGATCTTCATGTCGAGTATTAATCCATTCATTTTCCCCTTTATTTAATTCTTCAGAGTGTAGAATCAAGTCAGCAACCACACCACCTTTAGCTAAAAATCCCACGCCCTTACCAAATTTACCCAGTCGGCTCGCCCCTTTTGCACCTTTACTGCTTCTCCTGAGCAAATCCCCAGCTCCTGCACTTCCACTTTTACCCCCGCCCAACAAACTAATCGAGCCTGCTGCCGCTAGCGCAGCTGCACCAAGTGCAGCAATCCCGGTACCAGCTCCTGCCAATGCAGCGGTTAAATCAGGATATTCAGCCATATAGTCAGATAATTTTTCGCTTGCCGAGCCTAATAAATTATTAAATCCCTTAAGCCCCTCCATTTGCCCAAATTCGGCTTGCGATTTCATCTTATCTACTTTGTAATCATTCGTGTCTGCAATCACTTTATGTGAGGTATCTACAGCACCTTCACTGTTTTTAATTTGTTTTTTAACTTCTTCGCCTAACTCAGCATTGTTTCTAATTCCCACCAATGCCATTACGGCTTGTCTATCCGAGATAATTTGCCCAATTGCTGTCGCCTCAACGATGTCGGTCATTTCATCAAGGATTTTTTTCTGATCTTCTTTTTTGGCTGTTTTTAGCCTCTGTTGTAATGCCTTGTAGTTTTCATCACTCCCCACCACGTTATCCATAATTGCCATAAAAGCTTCAAGTGAGTTTTTACCTTGTCCCTTATAAGCCTCCATTGATTTAGCAAAGTTGATGCTGCGTGTTTTGCCTTTGCTATCAATATATTCATATTTTTTAAAACGTTCGTTAGTTTCTTTTGCTGTAACCTTAGCAAGCAAGTTAACAAGGTTATTACCCGCCTCATCATTTGTCCCTGCGGTAACGCGTGCTTGCTGATTTGCTACAAGTAACGTTTCAAACCCTTCCAACCCTTGTAAACCCATTGATTTTGCAGCAGCCATTTGTTGTGGTAGCCATCGTGCCATATCTTGTAGTTCAAATTGCCCCGCTTGCCCTGCTGCCACAGCCATATCTAACGCCTTGCCAATATCTGCCTGCGCAATCCCATTTTGCAAAGCTGAGATCGTAATCGCCGCTAAGTCCTCCGCACTTGCGCCTGTGGCAACCGCCCCTTTTTGCAACGTTGGTAATAAGTCCATTGCGATTTTAGCGTCCATACCTGAGGCAAGTAACGCATTTAACGAGGCAAGGGCTTCTTCTTTTGTGCCACCAGCTGATTGCACCGCTCCTTTTACCGCCTCGTGTAGCTCTTTCTTGCCTGCAATTCGCCCAGCCACATCACGGTCGGAGAATGCCGTATTTGCCACCATTGCCAATTCACGATCATAGCTCATAGATTTACGCACAGGCTCACGCATTACCATTGCTCCAGCGGCAACGCCTGCAGCAACGCCCATCATCCCACGCCCCACATTCGCTACACGCTGCCCAAGCGGGGTTTTACCCATTTCTGCTTGCAACTCACGTTCTTTGCGAATGACCGCCTCACGAGCTTTCATTAAATCCCGCGCCGATGCCACACCGCTTTTTGCTAAGGTTTGATAAGCCTGACGAGTACGTCTTAACTCCGCCTGCAAATCTTTTTCAGTACGAATCCCCAGCGTGCGTGTCGCCTCCGCTGCACGTTTAGCTCGCATTGTGGATTTAGTCGCAATATCGTCCACCACTCGTGCGGTCTGCTGTTTTGCTTCCTGTTGAGCCTGTTCGTTCTGTTTGGTTGATTGGGTAACGCTATCATTAGCACGCTTTGTTTTTGCTACCACACCGTCCAGCACACGGCTGGCTAAGTCCTCTGCTCTTAGTTTCAGTTTAAGTTCTAAATCCGACATTTAAACGTCCTTTAAATCAACAAAAAAGGGGCGTTAAAGCCCCTTTTATTACCGTTTTAATTCTCTCAGCGGAATGCGTTTTGAATACACCACACTATCACCGCTACCGCCCTCTACTGCCGCTTGTGTTGGTTTAACCCCAAGACTCTCCATATACGTTCGTACCCAAGCCCCAACCTCAAGCGACGGCATTGCCCATACTTCTTTTGCACTAAAGCCCATTTTTGCCATAACAAGGCAAGCCTGACGATAATACTCAAAGGCTTTTTCTACGCAGGCTCGTTCTCGCTTTCCGCTAAGTTCGGGCTTTCCCCAGCGTTTATACGCTTTTTTCGCAAATCCGCAATCAAGCTATTTAACACGGTATAATCATCAGTGGCTAGATGCTCTAACAAATACAGTGCGGTAACTTCATTTTCGGGAATACCCACCACACGAATTTGTTTTGCCATATACGCCAAATCATTCAACACCTGATCTTTGGTGCTAGGTGTTTCAGCGTTTAAGTTGAGAGCTTCAATGCTTTCCAGTACCTCGCATTCTGTTCCCATTGTTAAAACACGAGCTTCAACCTCATAATAGAGCTTGCCGTTATACGGCAAACCTAATAACAACAAGCCTTTTTGTGTTAGTTCCATTATTCAACCACCTTGTTTAACGCACCCATTTGAATATCAATCACTGCCTCATTGTCCACTGTGTAGCTTTCGCCTACTTCAGTGGTAAAACAGCCTTGATAAGTGGTACGAGAGCCATCATCGCCCAATGGATAAAACGTAACTTTCGCGTTGGTAATGTTATCCCAATCAATTTTCGCACCGTCTTTCGGTTTCACAGCCGTAATTGAGAGCGTGTATTCCGCAATACCTTGAATAAAGCCACGCATACGCCCCGTACGGTTTAAGGTTTTCACCCCTTTACGTCCGGTACTGACTTTCGGATCACATTTCGTTACCTCCACCTCAACACCGTCCACTTCAAGCACAATTGCCCCTACATATTCAGCCATTTACGCCCCCTTATGAAACCAACATTACTTTGGTTGCCAACACATGCAACCCTTTCACCACATCCGCAGGCACTTCAGAATCAATACGAGTATCATCTTGTGCATTGATTGTGCAAATCAATTTCGCCTTATTGGCATCAACACTTTGCCAAATTTCCGCATTTTCCAGCCGATACATCACATCTAAAATTTCAGACCGTACCGCCGAAGGCGTTTTTGCTTTCACAAGTTTAGATCGCCCAAAACGTAACGCTAAACGCTGCTCAATCGCTTTTCGCCCATAATCTAACGAACGAATCGTGCCAAGCTCTAAATAACTTGGGTCATCTACACCCGTTGCCGATTTTGTGTAAGTGGTAATCGCACGCATAATCTGCACCGTGCTATTGACGATATTTAACGGGCTTAAGCCGTTATACAACGCTTGGTTATATTCCGCCCACGTTGGTATTTGCGAATCATCAACCAAACTTAACCCTTTCACAGCTAACGTATTAAGCGGACGTGCTGGATCTTCTTCGCTGGCAATAATCGCTGCATAACCTGCTGCAATCAATGCACAAGGTTCAATACAGCCCTTATACCACGCCACAGTTAAACGCTCGAAATTTAATGTGCTGGTAAAGGTTGTGCCTGTGGCAAGCGTTTTTCGCCAGCCCATTACACCAATTGCAGGCTTTTTCGCTGTCGGGGCAGACACCGCCTCTAAATGCTCTTTTAACGCATTGGCATTATCGGTATCCACAAACGGACTAACGATAATGTTGTAATGCGTACCCGCCACACTGGCTAAGGCATCCGTCATATCCGCATTTTGCTGACCGTTCGCCATTGGTGTAATCGTAAGTGACACACCTGTTGCCGTGTTGGTATAGCTTAACGAGATTTCATTACCTGTTTCGCCTTTGTTTTTTGCCGTCAAAGTAATCGTATCTCCCGACACTTTCGCCACTACTGGGCTTGCCTCTTGAGCGTTAATATAAGCATTCAAACGGCGGGCAATATCCGCAGCCACCTCGCCTTTTGAGGTGGAAATAGCATATTTCGTCCCCATAATGACCAGTGTTAATACGCCCGCTGTGCTTGCTGTACCGCTTACTTGTATCGCACCTTCAGCCACTACACCCGCTGAATGGTCAGCCAACCCCACCACCGTTAAATTCATATTTGCGTTATTTTTAAGGGCTTGTCGCACCATTAAATGAGCAAGTGAGCCAGCACCAAATGCCGTTGCCGCTTCAGTGTCTGAATACACTTTCACAGGGGCAGAATAGCTTGCTCCGTTTAAATCCAATGTTTGCGGTGCAATAATCAACACTTCTTGCGGATTAACAGGCAATGCCGTGACTGCCCCTGTTACATCGTATTCCGTGTAATTACCCGGCACACGAATGCTGGCAGGGATATTGTTAAACGTGATATTGGTTTCACTCATTATTTCGCCTCCGCTTCATCGGTTTTCTTGGTGCGTGCTGTGCCAGTTGGCTCAACCACTCGGATTAAATCCCCGTCCGCAATACGACGGCGATAATAAAGTGTGTTTTCCACCTCAACCGCAACGCTATCTGTAATATATTTATGCGGTGCATTCTCCATTGGCACTCGCACGCCACTAATCGCTTTTACTTTCATTCAGTTTTACCTCAAAGCCGACTTCGGCATTGTTTGTCGGATTATAAATCTTGCCTGCAATGGCAGATAAATCAGGGTAAGGTTCATCAAGCTCCGCCTGATAATGTTTAAACAAATACTCAATATTGCTTTCATCATCAGAGCCTTCTGGGTACCTCCCATCCTCTAGCGCAGGGGCCTGTAAATAACTTATTTCAAATTCAATCGCATAGGCAGATAACTTTTCTTTTTTTACTTCCTTATTATTCCAAAGAGTGCGAACCCGCAAAGGTTTAATTGGCTCAACCAACTGCCCAAGCGTTTGATTGATTAACAGATATTTCACCGCCTCAATCAACTGATTCGCTCCCACTCGAATTAATGAGCCATGTCGCCCTGTTTGCTCAGAGTGAAAAGATCGGCTAATAACCAAAACCACGAAAGTATCTACATTCTTAAACCGCTTTCCGCTCGACATTCCGACATTAACACTACTAGATTTAGTCCCACCATACGAGACTAACGCTACAGGCAACCGGCGTATATCAAGCTCGGGATCATCGAATTGCCCTGTATAACTTGACACCCCATACACCAAACCGCCTAAACCACGTTTTAAACGGTCAAGCAATGCGTTCTCTATTTTTGTGATCACGGCTAAAAATCCTTGTATTCCCATTGGAAAACATCACAACCATATCGCCTGTTGGGTCATTCTCAAGCTCTTGCTCAATGCCCAGTGCTGTTATCCCTTTGGCAAGCAACGCAAGCTCTTTTAAAGCCTCTTCATAACGCTCCCGTACCTCATCAGTAATCGTTACATTACTCATACTGCATAAGCGGAAACGAGCTAAATCACAGCAAATTCGCACCAAATTTAACGGCACTTTATCAAGCGGCAACTGGTATCGCCCTGCCAAATAACCATCAATCTGCGAGCTACTATCGCCTAATGCGATATTCAGCACCGTTTCATTTACAGTGTGAGTAAAAGGCTGCTCACGGTCGGTAAGCTCAATTGCTTGTAGCTCACCTACCCGTAAAATAAAGTCTTCAACGCTTGCGTATGCCATTATTCGCCTGCTTTTAATGCTTCATACTCTGCCTTGCTCATCGGCACAACTCGCACACACTCCAGCCATGAGTCATTCAGCATTTCTTCAATTTGCTCAACAGACCAATCAAGATCATTAACCTCAACCTCGACACCTCGCGTAAAATGTACGCCACCACGCCAGTAAGAGCCTGTGGGGTGTGATGCTAATAATTTATAAACAGTCGCTTTGGTTACAACTCCGCCGTCTTCGGTAGCAATATCCTCGCCGCTTTCCTCTTCTTCAAACGAAGGGTTTTCAGTCTTGTTATCTCCATCAGTACCTAACACCCCATCAACCACTTTAGCTTCATCAGGTTTATTTTTCGCTCTTGCCATATACACCTCATATTTCCCCTCTCATTAGAAGATAAGGGGACGTTACTTATTCAATAATTTGTGAAGATACAACGACTTTTAAACGACCTTTTAAAATATTGGTCGTACCGTTAATCAACTCGCCTTCACAAATCTGACGAGCTATAAACTCAAGCGAAGGTGGCACAACAATCACATTCGGACGAATGTTAAGCAATTTCCCACCATCACCTTTAAGAGACTGCATTTCAGCAATCACCTTCATCAAGTTTTCCGCAGTCATTTCAGTTTGCTCAACACGATGAGCTAACTGCCAAAAACCGAAACCTGCTGCACCACGAGCACGCACACCCCATAAATAGACGTCTTCCATAAAGACTTTGTCCGATTTTGACGGGTCGAACTTTGCTTCAATTTCAGGTTTTGTACGTTCCTGCCAAATCAGCGGTTTAATGCCGTTGGTTGTGTCAAAAACATAAAATACAGGAGCGGATGCAGTAGAACCTGTTGTGATATTTTTCTGCTGTTTTACAGTACCTGTACCATCCACGTTTTCATAGACAGGATGTTCTGTATCGAAGAAGTTCTGTCCATCGTAACAAAGTGTCGATTTACCTTCTTTCAATAGGCTAAACACCAAATCATCAGGCAACTCAGCAGCAGACTGCCCCGCCTGCTGAACCATTGGACGAAATAATCCCACTTGGTCATCTTCAATATCCGTACGAGGCACACTCACTGTGCTCTCATAGGTTTTATTTTCGATACTCATTCCTTGAGCCTGCATCTTCTGAATTTGACGCTCACCCACCCATTCACGCATTTTCGGGAATTGACCTAAAAAGCCATAGGTATTCACTTTCGTGTTAGAGGAAACTGTCATTGCAATCTCTTGGTATTGTGGTTTGATCAACCCGATACCTGTTAGAAATTCTTTACGAAACTGGGCATCTAAAATGTTAAGTACATCTGATTTTTTAAACGACATTATTTTGTCTCCTTATGGACTTTAATAAATTCTTCTTCGCTCATACCAAGCATTTTCACTGCTGCTCGCTCTGCCTCACTTAATGCTACGGTCTGTTCGGTCGGTTTATCTTGAGATTGCATACCACCCAACGCAGGATTAGGCGTAACTGTTTTCAAATAATCAGACAGTGCGGTTAAATTGGTTTTAGCTAACTCTTCCGCCCACGCTTTTTGAGCAGGCAATAATTTACCTTCCGAAAGCGCGGTTTCAATTAACGCGGCTGCTTTGTCCGCATTCATCTGTGCTTTTACCTGATTAAGCTCACTTTGCACCGTTTGTAATTCCGATAAAGCAACGTATTTAGCAGGGTCTGGGTTATCGACTTTGGCAGATAACGCCACCATTTGCGTGTCTTTGCTTTTAAGCTCATCATAAACCGCACTTAAAGCCACTTTAGAATCGCCTTTCGATGCCGAAAGTGCGGTTAGTTTTTCTTTCATTTCTGCTTCAGTGGCATTCGGTGTGCCAAAAAGCTGTTGTAAAATTGCTAACATTTGATTGTTATTTCCTGTTTGAGAGTGGAAGTCGGCAGATAAGGCATACACTTCGGCAATTTCGTGGCACGCAGGCGTATTGGTTAATGCTGCGTTCACAATCTTGACGACTTTTCCCTCGCTATCTGCTAAGAAAAGTGGAGAAAGGTATTTATATTCACCGCTTTTAATCTGCTCACGAGCTTTATCAGTCCATTTCACGTCAGCAAATAACCCTTGACCTGAAATGTACTCGACCTTTTTAATCCAACCTGAAGCTGGATTCTCCTCGCCAAACTCTTTCGCCCGTAGTGTCTTATGTTCATAATCCACCATTGGTTCGACTTGGCGAGTATTTAGCTCGTCTGCTAATAAATAACCGTTTGAATCATCTACATACCAGCCCCCTTTATCATCTCGACCGTCTGAAGCAAAGAACCGGCCATAAGGCGTGAGCTGGATACGTCCGTTTACGTCTAATTTGCCAATTTCAAAGCTACAAGCGATAGGTGTTAATGTCATTGATTATCCTTAGTCCGATTAGAGGATGACAGAATAGTCCATTACAACGCAGCAAAAAGGGAAAACAGGTTCAGTTTTTTGAGAATTTTAAGAATAAAGAAATGAAAGAAAGTTAAAAACCGTTTTAAAACCGCTTTAAATCGTTTTAAAAGCGAGTTAAATAAACTAATCGAAAAAACTATACTAACATAAAATAAAAACGCCCTAAATGCGTTTTAAGGCGTTATTTTAAATTATTTAATCAGACTACTGAAATAATCTTGCACATCTTCCAACAAATCCTCTTCATCATCAGGAGTAAGTTTTAAAAATGGACGCGCAGGAATTTTCACTTTTTTACCTCGCCCAGCCATACCACCAAACTGGTGTATCGCTGCATAAGGTTCATTGGTACCGACAATCGCATTATCGTTATCGTATTCACTACTAATACTTTCTGACAATACTTCTGAATCAACCAACGGTTTACCACTACGATATTTTAACCCCAGCCATTTTGGGCGACCACCTTCATGGAAATTAGTTTTTACCGCATATTCCATTCGCCCTGCTAATTTTCTCATAAGATCAGTGCGGTGCTTCGCTTTTTCTGCCACCGCCTGCAATACCTTTGCCACCTCATCGGTGTTTTCAATCTTAATCTCAATCATTGGTTTAATCTCTGCCACACTAAAAAAGCGGATAATCCCGTCCGCTTTTAATTAAGGAAACATCATGGATAACAATACAGAGCTTTTAGAAACCTTGCTCGTTGCCCAAATTGCCACTCTTGCTAAACTCATTGAGGCAGAGAGAAAAGCAAGAGGCGTTACAGGCGGCGATTGCTACCGAGAAGCCATTCAAGAAATCAATCGCAACCGAGATCGCATTCTTGGGCAATGCGTGAATAATCTTTCTCGTTAAACTCAACAATCTGTAATTCGTTAATGTAGGCTTTCACATAGAAAAACACCTCATTAACATCAACTGCCGTTAAGCCGTTAAAGTGTGGCAACAGTTCAAGGGCTTTTTTCATTTGTTCTTTTTTCGTTAAAACCATTTTTCTTTCTCCTATGGTTGATTTTAAAAATAAACAGGGGTATATTGACTTAAGAGGCTATTTGACTCCGCCTGATGAATCTCCCCCGCAGGAGCCGCTTGCTGAAATAGTGCAAGTGAGCTGTAACGTAAGTGTAGGGAGCCTTACCTAATAGCCTCGTATTTCCTTTTTTGTCTTTCTATATCCCACTCAATTTTATTTTGTAGCCTTGCAGATACCATAAATAATTCATTTGTATTTTTAATGTGTTTAACAAATACGGTATAATTCTTAAATTCATCAAAACTTTTCACAAATATATAAGTATTGCCGTTCTTAAAAATACTATCTGCACCATTTAATACATCAGGTATTTCTTGATAAGAATCAATGCTGAAATAAGAGTCATCTAATCGGCTATTAAATTGCTTAATTAGTGATTCATCAGATAACCAAACCGTAGCCGTATGCGAGTTTATAAGCTGTTTATCTTTATTGTTCAAAATGCCTGTAGCAAATTTAAAATTTTTACTAATACTCAGCTCAACCTTTTGTAGAAGCTCTTTATTAGTGATTTTTTTATCAATTCCTAATTTAGCTTTTTCAGTCAAATAAGCTTTTTCTAACTGTTCATAATTAAACCTAAACTCCCCCCCTGCCATTTCCGTTTTTGCAAACTGATGCGCCAACTTTTCAGGATATAAATCCAAGTTCGGGCGATAAATTAAACGCCCAATGTTATAATCAAACCCTTTATCGGTTACACGCACCGAACCATCAATCGCCTTAAAGCCCATTGTCTTTTCACGATTACCCTTTTTATCCACACGCTCCACCTCAACTAAACGAGCTGAGCTATCACCTACCTCATCAATTCCACGGCGAGCCAAATCACGCTTATCTAACGCAATCACAGTACAACGACAATTAAACCCATTCGGCGGATAAAACGTCGCCCAAAACGGATCATCATAACGATAAATCTTGCCATTCATCTCCATATGAGCAGGGCGAGTACGACTATCACCCACCGCAGAATATTGCCAATAAGGGCGATTATCCACATTATCCATCATTCGCTGATAACGTGCCGCTGAATAGGCTTGTTGCATATTGGTACGATAAATCATATTCAATCTGCGAGGCGTGCCAAAATACTCGCCTGTTTTGGGGTCTGCAAGCAATTTACCATCAATGCCGCGACTGACTGCTTTATCGTGTCCAAATACCCAGCCTTTACGCTCAAATTCACCCACTAGCTCCTTTTTCCACTGATTAAAGGCCTTGCCCTCACGCATAGCCTTTTCCATAGAGGCATAAATATCTTTGGTCATCTCAAGACTAGAGAGCTTTGCAATCGTCGTGGCACGAGCAAGGCTACTGGCTTGCAACTCTTGAGCAAATACTTTGCTTGCCAGCATTCTCTTCTGCTTTAAGTATTCAATCGCCTGTGTCGGCTCAATACCAATGGCAAATTTAGGTGCGTTCGGCATTGCTTGCCCCCAATAAATCTGCTAAAAATAACGCACTACTTAAATAATATTCGTGTGCCTCACTCGTTAAATTAGGGTAGGCTTCAGCCAGTTTGTCACTTACCTCCTCATAGGATTGACACGACAACAGTACCGCTGTGAGTTTTTTCACAATCGGGGCAAGCTGCTGATTAAAATCAACCTCCTGTAAAGCATGATCAATTAAACTATCCAACTCCCCTTGTTCGCCTTCTGCCTTCTCTTTTGCACTTAATGCCACCATGTTTTGACAACCGCAAGGGCAATGGCTCTGATGTAATCCTGCACTTAAAGCGGTGCTTTCATTCGATTTAACCTCATTGAAAGCACGTTTTAAAACCGCCTCACCCTCTTTTGCCATTGGAATACCAAGTTTGTTATGCGCCCATAACAAAGGAATTAGCATGCCAGAATCAATTAAATTCGGTAATGCCTCAGAGAATGTTTTAATATCCTCATATTCCTTTACATCAAAGGCAAAATAAGGCAAACGTGCAGGATCAATATTCGGAAAGTTGATTTGTAAAAACGGCAAAATTAACTGCTGATTAATGGTCTGTTCAAGCTGTTTTGCATCGCTGACTAACAAATCACGACGTACTTCGTTATGCACTTTACCTAACGCATTAGTAGAGGTTTTACCATCTGCCCCTGAAGTCAGGGTTTGCCCTAAAATAAACTTTGCAGAAAGCTTTTCCGCCCAATCGGTCATTTGCAAATAAGGGTTATTACTTGCAATAGATTGTGAGGCAGCACTATGCAATTCAATTTGCATTGTATCAGGCATAATCCCTGCAGCATTGTGTCCGATATCCGATAATGCGCGCAATAATGCCCGTTTTTCATCTTTGCTTGCGCCCGCCCCATATTTACCAATGCGGATAGGGAAACCATATAGCTCTAAAAATTCGGCAAAGTCCGTAATAGAGTAATGGTTAAACATATAAATCCACGCAAGCGTTCTCCCCAAGCCATTACGAGCTAATGGCGACGAACGGTTTTTGTGCGTATGTACAATCCATTTTTGTGCAATCAATGGCTCACCCATTGGGTTAGTTGGCGAGATTAACAGTGGATTATCCAAATCATCTAATACAAACCATGAGGCAGGACGGTGAATAAATTTCTTCGGCAACCATAGCTCATTTTCATACACCCACTGGATTTCATTAGCCGAAAACCCTTGCAAACAAGCGTCCATTAAATCCATCACAAGATTATCTAGATAGCCAATTTGCGAAAAGAGCTGCTTAACTTCAGAGGTTAAATGTTCCTCGTGTTCTGTTGGGTTTTCAGGGGCAAAAATAGACCAATCCAACGTAAGCGTGGCGCGTTTGCGAGTGCCAAGATGTGAGCCAATCGCCCCGTCTTGTTCCTCAATATCCATAAATAGTTCAGCCTGTTCACGCACATTGCCACTTTCCGCATCATCAAAAATACGTTGTAATTTTTGTGGGGTGATTTTGCGGGCTGGGTGTCCGTCTAACACTCGCCCCATAGCCATCACTTGTGCTTCATCTGATTGTAACGGCTCTACTTTCTCTGTTTTGCCAAAAATGGCTTGTGTAATCTTATTTAAAAAACTCATTTAGTGTCTCCAGCGTCCACCGCCCCCAAATCCTTCAAAATCGTCATCATCCTCCCAGTCATCGTCATATTCTTTGAGTGATTGCCATTCAATTGGTGCAGAGCTACTCACTGCATTTTTCCACAACATCTCAAGACAGTCGGGACCGTCATCGTGATCTGCCTTTGGAAAATGGCGTAACTGGTTCTCAAGTGTGGATTGTGAGCGGTGCAGTAAAATCAACCCGTTTGCAATATGTGGTTGCAGGCTTTCAATACGTAGCATTTTGTCTGTATGAGGTTTTACGCTTGTTAATGGGACTGGAACCCCTCGCAACGCAGAACGTTTGACGATTTCACTATTTAAAAACTCTTGGAATTGAATCCCCTCCCCAAACCAACGATGGCAACCATATTGCATTTGTAATCTAATAATATCTTCGATGATGAGATCTGGTAGGCGTCGTTTGATTTGAGCCTCAATCACATACAGCTTGCCAGTTTTGCGAGAGTAGCCCCCAATTAAAATTGCACTTGGGTCTCGGCTTGCCCCTGCTTTACCTAAACTCGGGTCTACCGCCCCAAAATAGATTAAATCATCAGGCAAATCGCCCTCAGTCCAATACTGCAAGCTATTGGCAAAAATCGCATCATCGCCACTCACCGGATCATTTTGATACTCGGAATCAAAAGCCGAATGCCCATCACTGGCACGAATTTTCATCAACGCAAGAATAGGACGAGCCAACCACGACACCACCGCCCCTGCGTCCATTTCAGCTTTGTGTTGTTGATAAAATAAATCAGAGAGCGTATCATCATCACCTTCTTCGCTAAGGTAAATATTTTCCCATTGATCCCACAACGCCATATTGTCAGGAAAACGTAAAATCGCCTTAAATCGCACCCGCTTCCAGCCTTTGGTATTGAGTACACGGCTAAGCACGCTGTCATAATGCAGGATGGTTCCGACATAAATAACGTCGAATTTCTCGCCTGCTGCACCAAGTTTTAGCACTGCTTTTAAAACCCAGTTATGTAATTTATTACGTTGTGCGGGGGTTTCTACACTTTCATCATTCTCAATATCATCTAATACAACTAAATCGGGACGATAAGCACCGTGACGACGACCACGCAATTTCTGCCCTGCACCGACGGCTTCGACTTTTTGATTTTTACTGGTAACAATCGCCCCTGTACGCCATACCTTACCTGGTTTCAGCTCAGGGAAGTCAATCGCTAAACGAGGGTTAGATTCAATCTCTACCTTGATCGCCTCAAGCATTCCAAACGCTTGCTCTTTGGTATCCATAGCAATAATGCCATAGCGTTTTAAATCGTTGACTAAACACCAAAGTGGGAATAATTGGGTACAAATAGTCGACTTAGCCTCACCACGAGGAGCAGCAATCGCCTGTCGAACCGATTTATCCACCTCACCCACTGAAGCAGGCAAATGCTCAAACAAATATTCGTGTAACTGAGATTTATGTGGCGAACGCACATAATGCGGAAAATAGGCTTGTACAAAATACTCAAAGCCTGTGGTTTTATCCGCAACCTTTAAACGACGTTCCGCAATGGCATTTGGGCGGTCATCCCAGCCTTCAAAATTTGCCTCAATCGCGCGGAGTAAATCAGCCCGTAGGGCTTCAAGTTGTTTTTCAAAATCCTTTGATTTCATAGTTTACACAGCCACTGCAACAAACAATAACCAACCCCAACCGTCTTGACCGCTTAACATAAGTTTTACCGCCCCGACAATACAGGCGAGCTGCACAACCCAACGAAAATAATAATGTTTATGAATAACCGTCTTTTTACTCTCTTTCATTATTTAAATTCCTTCTGCACAAGCACTTCCAGCTCATTAAGCATTTCTAAAAAATCAGGCAATAAATGGGGCTTCTTCGTTTTGATTAAGTTAGCCATCATCTCAATCACTCTTAACGCATTTGCAATCGCACTGGTTTCAGGCAATAACTTTTTACTTGAGGCAGTCATCTTTGCAAATGAATCAGCCAACGCCGAAAGCGCGTCCACCTTGCTTGCCGTTGTCATTTCGGTGTTTTCCTCAAGTTCTGTCACCAACGTACGGTATTTAATTAAAAAGCCTGCTAATAAACCTTGAGCAATGTTTTCAATCCCACCGCTTGCCATTACCTGCACATCACGGGCTTTTTCCCAGTTATCTCCATTGCTTTCCGCATTCGCTTTCCAGCGTCTTGCCGTACCAAAAGACACGCCTGCCTTTTCGGCTGCCATTTCAAGGCTTAAACGGTCAAAAACGTAATAGCTACGCACCGCCTTTTGTACTGATACATCGTGTGCCATTCGCCTACATTCCCAATTTCATTCGCAGCAGTTCAAAACCAACGGCAACCAAACCACCGCCCACACCACCAGCAATAATCGCTTGCTTGCGGTTTTTGTGAGCTAATTCATCAAGTAACAGGCGAGTTTTATGTAACTCTAATTGCAACTCATCAATACGTTGATTTTGTTTATCCACTTTCTGACTGATTTCATTGGTTGTCGCTAAAATTAAATCTAGTTTTTCTGAATCAGTCTGTTTTTGTTTTCTAAGACTCATTATTTGTCGGCCTTTTTATCTAATTTGTTATTCACTTCTTTTAATGAGGATAATATGTCATCTAGCTTATCCTTAATCCCTCGATTGACTTCTTGAGCAAGTTCTTTAGATTGATACTTTTGTTCCATTTCCTCTCTTAATTCTTTAACTGCTTGCTCATTATTGCTAATCCGATCAAACACCACCTTAATCGTAAAACCAATCAAGGGCGAGACGACAAAAGATATAAGCATCTGAAACAATTTCTCATCAAACATAACGCCCTCGCTTAGCACGACTTACAGGGTTACGATTGCCTTGTTTAATGGCTTCTTTCAAGCAATCACGACGCTCTTTCACTTTAGTGGAATATTTTGCCAAGCGGGGGCTTGATTTGCGTTCTAGAAGAAAAGCTAATATGTAAAACAGCGCACTCAGCCCCAAACAAACAAAAGCAATAACTAACAACATCATTTTCTTTCCTCGCGGGTTTTCGGGTTAAATTTACTCACTACCCCTTTGGTAACAGGGCTACCAAACACACACAAAGATACATAAAGCACCCAGTATTCGGAGGCAAATGTTTTGCCCTCTAAATGCGACCAAATCAGCAACCCTGTCGCTACGGCCCAGCTAAAAAATTGAATAAAGCCAGTAGTGGATAGTCGTCCGTCAGTGTTTGTTATCAACTCTTTTAATTTCATACTCACACCTCGTTATCTTTAGCGGCAAAGCGTAAGTTTTCAGCAACTCGGTTCATCCAGCCTTTGCCGAAAGTGATGAAGGTAGAAAGCTTAGTAAAAAAGTTAATACGTTCTGCGTTCATCAAAATAAGCACATCAGATAGCCCCATTGCATTGATTGCCTTGCGAGTTTGCTCACCAATAATGCCGTCATCAGCCACACCAACTGCCCGTTGTAAAATACGGCTAGCATTGCCAGAGCCATGATTCACAGCCATATCAAAAAACTGAAAAGCCACAGGTGTCGGCAATTTCTCGCACTGATAACGCTCCCAAAAGGATTTTTTATAGATTTCAAACGCTTGCTCGCGGGTCATTGCGCGCATATCACCTGTATAACCATTCGCTACTGCAGTGCGTTTTGTGATACCCCAATTAGTTTCACCACCTGGATCTTTGGGGTGATTGACATAACCGCCCTCGTGTCCGATTAGGCGATTAAAAATTTCAGAAAAGGTTAAAATTTTATAGGTTAAAGACATAAAAAAGCCCCTAAGTATGATTAAACTTAGGGGCTAGAATAAGCTTTTAAAGTGGATTCAAAGCGGTGATAAGGTTCAGTTAAAACAGGCTTGTTTGTTGTGTTTGTTGGTTTAAGCTCGCTAACATTTTAAAGGCAAAACGTTCCGTAAAACCATATTTAGGGCAAAGCTCAAGCATTGCGAAATTGCCCGATTTACCCTCGTTTTTTAGTAAATCATATTCAGCCTTAAAACGCAAATTACGCAACCGCTTCAAAGCAACTTCACAGCGGGGGATATACAACCGCTCACGGTCAAAATAGGCACGCAATTTACCCGCCTGTTCAATGCCAATCACTTTGACTAAGCGTGGGAAGTAATGTTTTCCCAGCGAAAAATAGAAATCCACCCCACCAAAATTGGCGATCACTTTCTCCGTATCGGGAAAGCCGATAACCTCCACCATTTCACGCACAACCTCAGGCAATAATTCTTCAACTTGTTTTAATTCGCTCATAGCACCTCCGAAAATAATAGCTATTCTCTCAGACGATTTTTGAATCTGTGAACTTTTGAGGTATTTTTTGCAAAAAAAAAAGTGAAAAAAAAAGACCGCTTGTTAGGCGGTCTTGAAATTTAAGAGAACATAGAGGAATAAGACTTCACCTTTTAAAAACAAATAGCCTGCAAGTAAGCAGGCTATCTTTTATCAATGTATTCGGTAAATTTTATTACTTGTATTTAGAAATAATTTGAATGGCTTGTAAAGCTATTTCCCAAGACTTTTTATGTTCTTGCATAGATAGGTTCTTACAATCAACATATTCATTACTATAATCTGTTGTATCTATCTCATCCTTATTAACGAACAAGATAACCTTTCTTAATGCACAGGCTGAAACAGGATTTTTATCGTGTCCAAACGTCCCTTCTTTCATTGAGTACGCAACATTTCTTAAAGATTGGTAATCTCCTAACATCGCTTTTTCAAGTTCCTGTTGAGCTTTTTCTGTGGCTGCATACCCTATAGCAGGAAGCATTAACACCAAAGAAGCAAATAATTTTTTCATTTTAAACCACCTTTAAAACTAAACTAAAATTAGAAATTAACATAAAAAAAGCGAGCTATGCAAAATATATCGTAATTTTATCTAGTTCTTCTACCATGCCTATGGCTATAAACCGCTAACATCTGCACCAGTTTATAAAGTTTAGCCACATCAAGGGCATTTACAGGCAAATTAAACGCATTGATTGCAATACGGTCGGCATATTGCCACGAGAGTTTATTTTCTGTTAATAATGCCTCAACTTTATTCATCAACATTACACGATCTTTGGTAATCGGCGGTAGGGTTGGTTTTCTGCCTTTGTGTTTTGATTTTACTCTAAAACCTTTTGCTTGCATTGCTTTTAAAACAATCATCAGCTCGCTATCTGTCATCACCGTACAGCTATGCTTATCCACCGTTTCAAGCAAAAACCGAGTGTAGCATTCACGATCCATTTTAAGCTCTGCCTTGCCGATATGGATTTTCTGAATCATCTGTTTACGTGTTTGCGGTTGCATTTAATTTTTCCTCTTTCCACTGTAACCAAAGCTTATAACTTTCAGTATTCTTTACCGTTTCAAGCTGCCCTAAATTTCGCATGCGTTCAATATATTCCACTGCATCAGATTTTTTTAAGTCTATATCGACCTGCGGGCTTTCAGCGTTTTTAGGCTTGTCACATCGGATAACAGCAAACTGAGGCTTGCAACTCTCATAAACTTTTTTCAAATAATTATGGTTAGCGAGCGGTTCAATTCGCCCATTTTCTTGCCGATTTCTCCGCACCTGTGTCACAGTTTCTGATAACGCATGAGCAAGTAAATTAGATGGAGGGTAAATTTCAAGCAGACTATTTAAAATTTTTAACGCCCGACTATTAGCAAGCGTACTTTTTACGGGCTTAAATAACCCCAAATAACTACTAACCGGGCGAGCACACTCCCCTAAACTCAGTATTTTATGCAATAACTCACGCCCCGCCTCATCTTCCACTAATGCCTCAAGATGTAAATCACTGTGGCAAATCGGACAACGACATAATTTCATATCTCCTCCATTTAAAACACATTATTCAGCCCACTTAAATATGGGTTAAATGGGCTGTAAATGTGGTTTAACGATTTTCTTTTTTTGTAATATCAATTTTTGCCCACCTTAAAAATGACTTAATTGATATTGTTTTCATCGTAGCCACAACGCTGTAACTACTTTTATTTTTGCGCTCTTTCAATTCACAATAAGTCACAAAACCATCACTAGGATAAATCTTTAAAATTTCCCTTTTCCCCAGTAACCCTTCTACTGTTTTTTCAGTGTTTGAAGCATATTTATGTCCCACGATCAAGTCAGATTCTTTTAACATTCTTCCTCCTCATTTTCCCATTCCGCTTCCTCAAGAATATCACTCAATATTTTATTGATTGCTTGCTGCATTCTTTTTTTATAAGCCACTTTGCTGTTTAAAACCGCTAGCTGAATAGGAGTGATAAATTCCTCATAACGTTCTAAAAGTTCAAAGCTATTTCCATTAAAATCAACTCTTGAAACATTACCTCCCCACACTTCCGTTTTTGCCGAAATGCTAAGATTCGATAATGCTTCTTTACTCATCATCACTTCTAAACAGATTTTATTAGCCATATTATTTTCCTTAGAGTTCTTTATGAGCATAAAACCGCATTTTGTAAGATATATGTAATTCCCATTCAGCGTCGTCTTTTTTTTCTAACGAGAAGATATACATTTTCATCTTCGTCATACATTTCCCAATCATCGTATTTATTACACTTACTCCTTACCAGCTAATCCCATTTTTAATATTAAATTTCGCCCTGTTTTTAAGGCACTTTTCCACACTTTTTCAGCTTGCTTAAAGTCATTATCATTCGCAATCCATAATGCAGCTTCTAGCTCGCTAATTACCTCTGCCATTTGTTGTCGTAGGTCGCTTTTTTCGGTATCGGTCATCATTATTCTCCATAAAAAGGGCGGTTTACTTGGCCAAGCAAAAATCACGACGTGCTTCACACCATTTTTTACTCGCCTCAAGTGAGGCAAAAAGTAGTGCGCACCCCCAAAGCTTTGCCGCTTCTGCATAATTGCCTGAACGTTCTTTATTTGCCGCTTTATTCGCATAGTGCGAATAGCAATCAAAAGTCTGTTTCTTTTTCATTGGTTACTCCTATTTAGTTAAAACTCATTACGAACGCCCCTTAAAAAAGGCTTTAAAGAGCGTTTAAATAAGCTTTATTTACTTTCTAAAAAGCTTGCAACATCAACTTACGTCCTGCTCAAAAGGGGTGATCACAAAGTCTTCAATCCCTGTTTTAATCGTTACCCCCGCCACCATGCTGGCAAGTTCAGGTTCGTTTAACATTGCCTCCTTATTTACCTCTTCTTTAGTGCGGATAAAGCGAGTAAGTCCTAGAGTATGCAAGTTCTCAATCACGCTATCTGCACCACGCACGCTGACACTTGGTGGACGCTGGCGCCATTGGACATCCCCAGTATTAAAGTTGCCTGTTTTGGTCTTGCCGTTGTTGGTTAGCTCGTCACGGTGGCTTTCGCACCACGCTTGCACCGCTGCCTGTATTGGTTCAAGTTCTGCCTTAATTTCATTCATTTGTGGCGCGTATTCTTCAGTAATCTCAGCTAAGCGGTTATTTTGCTCAATCACTTTGGCTTCCAACTTGCGCTGTAAATCGCCGATTTCTTTAATTGCCACTTCAACTTCATCACGGGTTTGATAACGCACAGAAAAAGTATTGGTTTTAATTCGAGTTGCTTTTCTTGCCATTGCTTTCTCCTACTTTTCGACAGTTGGACAAGTGTACGGATAATGTTCTGCATTGATTTTCGGTGTAATCCCCCCGGCGTATTGGCTGTTATAAACTAAGTAAATCACACCATCAATACACACTTCTCTGATGTGGTTATAGTAATAAGTTTTTGTCAGTTTATTTGCTGAAGCTGCTACATCACACCCCGCAAGACACATTAAGCTAATCAATATTGCAATGCGCATTTTTACCTCCTAGTGGTTAAATTTCTGTTTTAATTCGTTAGAGTAATTTTGCTTACCTTCCCAAATACATTTCACCCCCCGAACGTGCATTTGATAAAAGTCATAACGCACGCCTGCCTTTGTTTTCACACCAAACATCTGCGCAGAGCCATTTTCCACGAAACGTTTGGTTTTATCGTTTTCTCTTAAAATAATTCTTGGCTGATAACCACCTCCCCATTCCACACCTGTTACCTCAAGATCCATTTCTTCACATTCCAACATTGCAAGCTCCAGTTTTACTGTTGCTTCATAAACCGCTTTGGTCTCTTTATTGAGCGCTCGCCCTGCAAATTCGCTATACACTTTCATCTGCGTCATCCTCAGCCCCTAATTTCACAATCGTTATGCCTGTTTTGCTTCTAGCTTGCTGACTTGGTGTAGCAAGCTTTCTCACACTTGCCACTTTGATTCCCAATGTCTCTGCAACATCTTCCACTGTTCCGTCAAAGATAAATTTTTCTCCCTTATACACTGCATAAATCTGTTTATTTTTCATGTTTCCTCCTTAACTAACCTTAACTAATCAGCATTTTGGCAAATTCTTCAATTACCGCTTTGTTAATCGCTGTGCCACTAATCTCTGCACTTCGCACCACTCCGCGAATTAACTTGCTTAATCGGCGGGCATTGCCGTGACTAGCTTTCACTAATAACTCGTTAAATTCATCTGTCCCCATTGCACTAGAGGCTAACAAGGCTAAATCCTCATCAGGCAAAGCATTACCAAGATCTAATGCAAACCCCACTCGACTATAAAGCTGGGCAAGTTCATTGTTTTTGCCTTTTAAGTTAATCAATAAGCGAGGCATACCAGCCAACACCACACCAACCCCGCTCAAGTCGTGAATACGGCGGATAAACTCAAGGGAACGGGTTGAAAGTAATTCTGCCTCATCAATTAACAGCACCATTTCCGAGCCCTCTAACTTGCTTTTAATCCCATCTAATAATTCGTTATTCACCCCTCGTGTGGTTGCCCCAATCGCTTCGGCAATCTTTTTCAATAGCACTTTAGGTGTACAACTTGGATCAACCTCAATCAAAATGGCGGAGCTATTTTCTTCGGCATACTGTTTCAACATTTTGGTTTTTCCTAACCCTGCTGCCCCGTAAATCACGCTAATATCGCCATCAACGTGGGCATAACGGATAATATTCATCCCGCGACGCGCTGCCAACGTTGGCACAAATTCAGCGTTATACTTCGCCTCTAACACCTTCTCTTTCGAGCGGGCAATCAGCTCGTCCACCTTTTTATCAAGGTTTTCCACATCCCCGTTATATAGACCTTTTAAATACAAACTCACAGTCGTCACCGACACACCTAACAACTGTGCCGCTTGTTTTTGTTGCAGCCCTTTGGCTGTCATAAAATCTTTTAATTCTTGGTTTTTCATCATCAATCCCTAGCCAAAGGCTTTCTGTTGTTTACGTTCCCAATCTTCTTTATCTGCTTCGGTTAAGAAAATTGGCATTGCTTGTTTTGCTGTTTTTTGTACTGGGACAAAGCTAAAATCAGGCTGATTTTCAATCGTTCTAACAGGGTTTAACTCCTTATTATTACGGTCAATCTTCGTTTGTAATCGCTTATTCGCTGTGCGTACCGATTTCTCTCTTGCTTGTTCCATATAGCTTTGCGAGAATGCAGCCCGTTTATTGCCGTCAAGTTCTGCTCGACAAATCCAACGCCCGTCCATTGTTTTTACTATTACATAACTCGGATCGTGTATATCAAAGCCTACTCGCACCTTATCGCCGTGATATTCTGCTAGTGCTGTGCTAAAGTAAGTATTTGTATGCAATTCCACCAACCCGCGACTAACAGTACGAATTTCCTCAGGGCGAAATAACAGCTCAAGCTCAAACTCTGTTAACCACCGCAACTGCGGTTTTTCATTGGCTAAAATCCACTCCTTATACTCAAACGGGCTAAAATGTGTGCCATCCGCCTTTTTCGGTAATTCGCTGTGCGGTGTACGGTTATACTCCTCAAACACCCGCTCAACATCGGTAATAAACACCTCAAAGCGTGGCATTTTGTTATAAAAGCGAGCCTGTTCCGCACTCAACTCCTTGCCCTTTTCAATCGCATTCACTGCACTTTCAATTTTGCGATGAATTAAATGTGCCGAACTTTTATCCACCGATTTTGTAACAGCTGTTTCATACTCCCGAGCCAGCGGAATTAACGTGCTTTTCCAAAGTCGCTCCACAATGCCTCGCCCTTGTGGATTGCCCGCAATCCCTGTGGCATGTGTAATGCCAAGCCGAGAAAACAAACCGGTTACCTCACAATCAAGTCGTTTATTTTTCTCACCACCACCGTTATCTGAGTAATACACCAACGGCAGCCCACATCGTTCAATGCTATGTCGCAACGCATCGCCCACCGCAATCACACTCTCCGATTTCGCTAAGCTCCAACCCACCACATAGCGGGTGCGACCATCTACAATTGCTGTAACCTCAGGCTGAAAGCCGTGTGCGTGGTCAGGGTGTCGCACTTTGGCTTTAAAGCCGTGACCGTCGCCCACATACACCTCAAACAAGCCTAAAACATCCCATTCTCGGCGAGTAAACGGCAATTTCGCTTTATACGCAGCTCCTGTTAATCGCCCACGTTGTAAAACAATCTCAGGCGTTTTTGCCATCATTCGTCGCACTTGCGATAGGCTTGGCACGTCCCCTTGATAGGCTTCAACAAATCGCTTATAAGCGTGCGTAACCGAAACCCCAGTCATTGTTTGGTAAAAGGGCAGAAAATCCCGATACCACGCTGCACTTTCCCAATCTCTCGCTTTTCGCCCCAGCCCTGTGGGTACTAAGGCTTTCAGCCGTTCGGTTGGCGTTTCTGCCTTCTCATATTCCAGCACCCATTCATACAAAGTGCGGACAGACAAGGAAATTTTCTTTCTTGGTTTGGCATTGCCTAAGGCAACCATTTTCATCAGCTCATCAGGCAACTCGCCTAACTTCACCTGGTCACAAAATTGCATCATTAATGCGCGACGCTTGCCTTTTTCAGTTCCTTCAATGGTTAAAAAGTAACTGGCCACTGCCATTCTTGCGTCTGCAATTGATATTTGCTTTGCCTTACAAGCTTTTAAATCCAAATTTTCACGCTCCACCGAAAGCGGTGCTTTCGGTTTATTTGCCAACATTTGTGAGGCAAATTTCACTCTTAACTGTTTTTGGGTTTCAAGGGGGAGGCTGGTAAAGTGATATTCAAAAGCTGCTCCTCTTACACCTTGAATTTGCCGTTTCTGCCAGTTTTCCTTAGTCGCTTTCCTTGTAAGATTACTTGGATTACTTGGTAAACCTCCTAATCCAGAAACCTCTTTAGGAGAAAACCACTCTTTCATAAACCACCTCTATAAATAGCGAGAAGGCCATATATCAACCGGTTTTAACCCCAACGCATCTGCAATAATTTTCTCTCCTTTTGGATAAGGTTTATCTAAAGCATTGCGAACAGTTGTTTTAGCTAACCCGTTTTCAATTCCTAATTGAGCAAATGTTTTACCTTTTTTCATTAGCTCACCTCGAATTTCATGATTAGTCATATCTTGAGATCTTTTCTTTCTACTCATTTTGTGAGATCCTTTAACTAGCTACTCAATCTAGTTAAATGGTGTAAACCACTTAACTATTGAATGCATAATATAGTGAATTCCTTTTAAAATCAATATATGAATTCAAAAGAATTCACAAATATCGCGATTATTTTTATAACTAATTGAATTTAAAATAAATTTATTTTAATCTTTTGAATTCAATATGAATTTTCAAGGTGTTATTATGAATTCATATCAAAATAAAGAATGGTTTAGTGCTTTTGAATTGATTGGAAAGGGAGAATTACCTAATCAAGCTACGAATATCACTAGAAAGGCGACTAAAGAAAACTGGCTAAAACGACAAATAAAAGGCAAAAAAGGAGTTGCATTTGAATATCACTATTCTTCTTTACCTGAAAGCGTACAAAATGCGTTAGGCTTTATCACGAAGCCCACAGAATTACCAACTGATAGAGTTATTAAGACAGCTTTACCGCTTAATTTAGCCCAAAAGGAAAGAGATTGCGTAGAAGTCAGTAAAATGCGACTACTTACCGCCATTGAAACACTAGAGGAAATACTAGAGATAACCCACAAAACCATGAAACCAAAAGCAAAAGCCCAAATGGTGTGGATGATTTATGAATTGCTCAACGAAGAAAGCGCAAACGAAAAAATTGTAGATATGATAAAATTAGTAGCTTAGGAAGAACAATGGATAAACACTCAATTCTTAAATTTTTTAACGATAACAGCCAAACAAAATCAAACAATACCAATGACGAAATGTCATTACAAATAATGAATCACGGTAATATTGTGGTAAACTACGGAGACAACGCCACCACGAACGTGGGGTGTGAAGTTAACAACAACGAGAACCTAACCTGCGAAGATAAGGCCGAAGTAAACGCTCTTATCCGCACGTTAGAAAACAAAAAAGCCCACAAATAAGAATAGTTTATTACGCCATCTTAGCCATTTAAAAACAGTTTAAAATCATTTTAAAACCGTTCTATTCACTGCTCATTTTATGCAAAAATTTGTGCAATTTTTTACTATTTTTGCTCATTTTAAAAATCATTAATTTTTGCATACATTTCCACCCCAAAAAAACACAATCCCAATAAATAAGCCCTTCCACGCTATTTTTTTCGCGCAAATTTTTTATCTTTCTTTTATGCAAAAATAAACACTACCCTACAATTTAGCACAAATTCATTGCTCTGCCAAAATTGCGCATATTGCTTATCTCCCCTTACTGCCAGCACTGCTTCAGCAAGATATCTTAACCTCTGCGCTACATCGATTAAAAGAAAGTGGCTTCTCGATTTCAATTGATTTAGTCTCAGTACAGGACTCTGCTATTTTTCAGGAACAGATTCGCCCGATTTTACCGTATATTGATTTTGTGATTATTAACGATGTTGAAGCCTGTATTTTGGCCAATAAAAATACGAGAAACCTGACTGATTTAGCCAAAATTATTTATCAACTTGGCGTGAAAAATACCGTTATTATCCATAGCCCTCAACAAGCCGTCGCTTATAATGCTCAAGAAATAGTGGTTGTGCCTTCCTATTGGGTGGATAAGCGCAACATTCTTAGCACACTCGGCGCCGGCGATGCGTTTTGTGCTGGAGTGCTATATGGTTTGCATAACAATATGCCATTGGAGGAAACATTAAAATTAGGACATGGTCTTGCTTATTTTAATTTATTTTCTTTATCCGCCACAGATGGCGCCGTTTCTTATTCTGAATTACAGCATTTTATTCAATCACAGGTATAGCCTATTGTAGAGCATGCTTTGACGACAGATTAAACAGACGAAAAACATAATTGATGACTTAGTCAGCAATGTGCTTCTTTACTGAATTCCAGCTCTTCTGTTAACCAATCAACAAAGCATTGTATTTTTCGATATTTCTTATATGAATGAGGAAAAACAATATAATGCGCATTAATCGGAACCATAAAATCTGCTCCAAATACCGGAACCAGTTTTCCCGATTGAATATAAGACTGGGCAAGCAAACTGCTTTCTATAATAATACCTAAATTTTGTTTCGCTGCTTCAAAACTCATATAAGAGCGATCAAAACTGAAAGCATAAGACAAATCTTCCGTTTGAATATTGTGATATGCAAACCATTGCTTCCACTGCATAATCATACATTGTGAGCGAATGAGATCATGTTGTAATAAGTCTATGGGTTTACGGATTTGATGTTTTTTCACAAACTCCGGATGAGCGAATACAACCGCATATTCATTTTTCACCGGAATTGCATGTAGCCCTTTCCAAGAAAAGCTCCCATAACGAATATCCACATCAATTTGTGCCAAATTAAATTGTATATTTTCATATGAGCAATCAATATTAATTTGGTATTCTGGATAATGCTTTTTAAATTTTTCTAAACGAGGAAGCAAATAAAGCAGACCAAAGGTTGGGGCGGTATGAATACGTAAGGTTTCTTGCTCTTGCCTTTCAATAATATCTGTTGTGGCAACACTCATTGCATGTAATGCCCCAGAAATATTTTCAAAATACTGTAATCCAACATCCGTGAGCTTCATGCCTCTTCCCGTTCGAAAGAACAGCTTTTTATTTAAGAAATGTTCCAGTGTGGCAATTTGATGGCTCACGGCAGACGGCGTAATATTCAATGCTTCTGCTGCACTCACAATATTGCCCCAATGTGCAACTTGTTCGAATGCTTGAATAGATTTTATTGGTGGAATAGACCCTTTTTTATAAGTCGACATACATGGTCCTTATTATGTTGTCTTACAATCAATTTTTATTGTTATGATATTGACATGAAAAGTAATAAATGTGCTAGCGTTCCATGCTAACACATTCATCAATGACTTAATAAATGGTCATACTCGGAAGATAAGACATCATTATCAAAACCAATAATGATACAAGATAAAATGGTAATAATTCTTTTGCGACACGTCCCATAGGCTCTTTTGAAATCGCAGTCGCAATAAAGAGCGTTGTCCCCACCGGTGGCGTAAAGAGGCCTATACTTAAATTCACCGCCATCATGACACCTAATTGCACAAGATCTAATCCGATTGCCTGCGCAATAGACACAAATGTGGGTCCCAATAGTAAAATAGCTGCCGGGAGATCAAGAAACATGCCAAGCAACAACATAATAAGATTCAACATTAAAATAATTAATAGCGGGTTCTTTAAGGTTTCTAATGCCCAATTAGCGACTAAAGTCGGGACGGATTCAACTGTTAAAATATAACCCACCAAATTAGAGGAAGTAATCACTAGCATGACTACACCTGTGGTTATTGCGGTATGAACCAGCGCTTTATATAAACGCGCTAATGTCATATCTCGATAAATCAAGGCGCTCACCACCGCACCATAAGTTACCGCGATAATACTCACTTCTGTTGGTGTCGCAATACCTGCGCGCAATAAAACGACAATAAACACAGGCATCATTAAAGCAGGTAAAGATTTCAAAAAGACGAGCAATAAATATGACCACGTCATTTTTTCTGTTAATTTAGGAAATTGTCTCAAACGCCCTGATAAAGAACAAACAATAAGAAATCCGAAGCAAAGTAATAACCCAGGCAATACCCCTGCCATAAATAGCGCGGCAATTGATTGATTAGCGACAACCGCATAGAGAATTAATGCGATAGAGGGCGGAATTAAGCCAGCAATAACAGAGGAAGCCGCGACGGCAGCTGCGCTAAATGCCGGTGGGTATCCTTCTCTTTTTTGCCATGGAATCATCATAGATCCTAGTGCAGAGGCTTCTGCTACTGCAGAACCGGAAACCCCGCCAAATACTGTACACCCAACAACGGTCACTTGCCCTAATCCACCATTACGACGCCCCACTAGAGCGGTCGCAAAATTAATTAACCGTTCTCCCAGCTTCCCGCCCATCATAATATTCCCTGATAGAATAAAAAACGGAATCGCTAATAATGGGAAACTTTGTGTCGGTTGAAAAATCTTAGTCACTGCAACAATTAACGGGATTTCATTCGTTAAAATAATGGCAAAACCCGAACTCATAATCAATGCATAACCTATTGGCATGGCTAACACCAAAAGAACAAAGAAAATCAGCAACATAAATACTGTCATGACTTATCCTCCGCCATTTGTCTAACGCTACTGGGTTCGCTATCCGTATAAAACACACGAATAACCGTTGTTAATGCGGTTATGGCTAAACTCAAAAATCCTACTGTCATTGACAAATAAGCCCAACTGGAACTGATATTCGTCACCGGAAAGGTTTCCTCTCCGACGATCTCAATCACTTCAAAGCTCAACCAAGTCAAATACATAAAAATACCCGCAGCTAATAAGTTTATCGATATGAACAGCACCTTATTCATGGATACATTAAGAAATGAGGGAATAATATTCACACTGACATGCATGCCCTTTTGTGCAGCCAACACAATCCCCATCATGACAAACCAAGGAAACAGTAAATTCGGCATCTCATGTGGCCAGCCAAGACTTTCACTCGTAAAATATCGCACAAATACTTCCAATAATAACGAAGCAAAAATCGCTATAATGGATAAAATCACGGCAATAATGGAAACAGCGGTAATACATTTATCAATATACAGGGTATTTTTCAAAATACCCTTTTCCATATTGCTCAAGTTCCCTTGAGTTCTAATCATTGTGCCGCCTTTTGAACTTCATCCAACAATAATTGAGCAAATGCTTTATTTGTTTTTGTCCATTTGTCATAAACGGGTTTTGTTGCCTCCACAAATTGAGCTTGATTAATTTCATTAATTTTCACACCAAGTTCTTGTAATTTGCCCGTTAACTCACTATCTGATTGCATAGAAAGCTGTCGATTATAATTTTTCGCTTCTTCTGCGGCTCGTTTCACCGCATCTTTATCTTGCTCAGACAGCTTATCCCAAATGCGTTTACTCACTAATAAAGGCGTTGTTTGGTAGGTGTGGCCAGTTAAACTAATATATTTCTGCACCTCATATAATTTAGAAAAATAAATATTCATTAACGGATTCTCTTGACCATCAAATACGCCTTGTTGCAAAGCAATGTATAATTCAGAGAATGCCAACGGTGCAGGGTTTGCGCCTAGCGCTCTCATAATATCCAACGTCATCGGATCCGGCGGAGTTCTAATTTTCAATCCTTTCATCTCCTCTGGCGTTAAGATGGGATGTGCATTATTACTCGTATGTCTAAAACCATTATCCCAAATCGCCAATACCTCTAACCCTTTTTGACGAGCATAGCGATTTAACTCTTCACCAACCGCACCGTCCATCACTTTATATGTATGATTCAAATCTTTAAAAAGAAAAGGCAATCCAATTAATGCAAATTCTTTCACAATCCCTGATGTTGTTCCTTGAGAGTTTGCACTAAATTCTAATGTCCCTAAACGCATATTCGTTAATGCTTCTGCATCATCAGCAAAACGTGAATTCCCCCCAACATCCACTTTAATTCGCCCCTCAGTATATTGTTCAACTAATTCTGCAAATTTAATTGAAGCTAAATCTTTTGGATTACCCGCTGCCGCACTATGCGCTAAACGCATATGCGTGGTGGCATAGGCAGAACTCGTCATCAACGCAAAAAGAGAAGCGGACAAGAAAAGCAGTTTTTTCAATTTCATACATAGTCTCCTACTGTGTTAGTCATCGTGATCTACGATTGAGCGATCAATCTTGATTATTTAAGCCATTGCTTAATTTGCGTACAAATTCTGTCTAATGAAATCCCGTAGCGCTCATGTAATGTTGGTAATGCACCAGCATCAAGGAACGCATCCGGTAATGTAATTTGCTTATAATTAATCTGTCCTAAACCATTATTCATCAAGGTGAGAGACAGAGCCTCACTTAACCCACCAATAATGGTATGGTTTTCTGCACTGACAATTAAGCGATTCGGTTGACTTCCAATCTCTTTCAAAATCGTTTCCGTATCTAATGGCTTAATCGTCGGCACATGTAATACACCTACATCAATCTGCTCTTTTTCCAACGCCTCTGCTGCCTCTAATACTCGCATTGTCATCAAGCCCGTACTCACAAATAACACATCTTTTCCGGTTTTGATTAATTGTGCTTTTCCCAGCTTAAACTGATAATTGTATTTATCTAATACTTTCGGCACTCGACCACGTAATAAACGCATATACACCGGTCCTTGATATTCTGCGATCACCGGCACTATCTGTTCTATTTCTACTGCATCACAAGGATCAATCACCATCATATTGGGAATAGCACGCATTAACGCTAAATCTTCACAAGCTTGATGACTCGGTCCATATCCCGTTGTCAATCCCGGCAATGCGGCACAAATCTTAACGTTTAAATGTTCCTCTGCGATTACCTGATGGATAAAATCAAATGCACGTCTTGTCGCAAATACGGCATAGCTTGTCACAAACGGGACTAAACCTGTTTTCGCCATACCACCGGCAGAAGCCAATAATAATTGTTCAGCCATTCCCATTTGATAAAAACGCTGTGGAAACTCATCTCTGAAAATATGTAAATCTGTATACTTGGCTAAATCTGCGGTTAATCCAACAATATTCGCATTTTTCTTTGCAACTTCAACTAAAGCATGTCCAAAAGGCGCTGAAATCGTTTCCTGTCCCTCACTTGCGATAGAAGCTATCATGGCAGAGGTTGTTAATTTTTTCTTGGTTGCTGACATCATTAATTCTCCCGACCATACCGTTCATCTAATAAACTCATTGCTAACGCCCATTCTTCCGCTTCAACTCGAATAAAATGATTCTTCTCACGCTGTTCTAAGAATGGCACCCCTTTCCCCATTAATGTATCGAAAATGATCACTCGCGGTTGTTGATGTTCATACTCTCTTGCCTGATTAAACGCCTGATACACCGCCTGTAAATCATTGCCATCAACCCGCTGAACATACCAACCAAAGGCAGACCATTTCTCCACTAACGGTTCAAAATTCAAAACTTCTTTTGAAGGCGCATCCGCCTGCTGATTATTCACATCAATCAAACAGATTAAATTATCTAACTTATGGTGCGCCGCAGACATAGCCGCCTCCCATGTTGAACCCTCGTCTAGCTCACCATCAGACATGGAGTTATACACAAAACTTGTTTTACCTGTTTGTTTTAGCCCTAACGCAATCCCCACCGCAATAGACAAACCCTGTCCTAATGAACCGCCAGACATCTCCATACCCGGTGTATAAGCCGCCATACCTGACATGGGTAAATGGCTATCATCAGAACCATACGCAGCGATATCTTTAGGATCCAATATCCCTGCTTCCATCAATGCTGCATAATGCGCAATAGCATAATGACCATGGGACAATAAAAACCAATCCCGCTCCTCCCATTCCGGATTTTTAGGATCGATGTTCAAAGCATGGCAATAAGCTGTCGCTAATACATCTGCATAACCTAATGCCTGTCCGACATATCCTTGCCCTTGTACTTCTCCCATCTGTAATGCATAGCGTCGAATGTGATACGCATGCTGCTTAAGTTTTGAAATATCAGTCATTGTAGTCACCTCTTTCATTCCGATTAATGCATATGCATTCCACCATTCACATCTAATGTGATTCCTGTTGAATAAGAAGCTAAATCACTCGCTAAAAACAGGGCGGCGCGGGCAATATCAATTGCCTCTCCCAATCGATTCAAAGGAATACCTGCAATAATATTGGCTTTTTGTGTATCAGATAATTTACCTTGTGTAATATCCGTTTGGATCAAACCAGGTGTAATGCAATTTACCCGAATACCATCATTTCCTAACTCACGAGCCATCGCTTTAGCCAAACCCAATACCCCCGCTTTTGCTGCACTATAGTGTGGACCACCAAAAATACCGCCACCACGCTGGGCCGATACAGATGAAATACACACTATACTGCCTGATTTCTGTTTACGCATAGAGGGGATAACCGCCTGAGACATCAGCAATGTACCACGCAAACTCACATCTAAAACCGCATCATAATGACCCGATTGAATATCCATCACTTTTAATGGCTGTGTAATACCCGCGTTATTGACCAATACATCAATGCGTCCATATTTGGCCAAAATCTTTTCCATCGCCTGCTGAACCTGAGCCTCATCAGCCACATTTATCGCAACGCCTAAATGGCCTTCACCAGGTAATGCTTTCGCAGCATTAATCGATGCTTGTTCATCTAAATCAGCAATCACCACTTTTGCCCCTTGTTGAGCAAATAACACTGCGGTGGCGCGCCCTAAGCCTCGAATAGAAGCGGCTCCCGTAATAATTGCAACTTTGTCTTTTAATAACATAAATAAAACCCCTAACAATAATGACTTTGATTGATAGGCATACCATAGAGGAATATTATGTTGAGAGGAATACACAAATTCTCATGTGTCGTTGAGAAAAATTGAAAGCGTGATAGAAATAACAAAAAAATAACAAAATCTATCGTCTCTCTACTTCAATTTAATACATGTTAGACTTGCTGTATGCTGGATAGGAACGATACTCGCCGTTCTTGTTTGGCAATGCGTTTATTTGACAATTATTCGTATAATAAAAAACGGTCAAAATTGACCGCTCTTTTACTATTTTTCAACGGCTATTAACCGATAATTCAACGACTTATCAATCACATTAAATAAGAAATCAATATTTGGATGTTTGCCTATATTCGCTTTTGCATCAAGGGTGTGCTCCGCAAATAAGGCCAAACCTTTTTCTGCCGAAGTGCGGTCCAATTGACCTGAAAATGCTAAAGCCAGGGCATAATATACCCGTAACGATCCCAATTTTCCCTCAATGGCTGGAATGTGGTGGATAACTTGTTGGTTAACATCTACGATGTCTAAGCCACTTAAATGATCTACCGTCGGTAATGTTGTCAATATTTGTTTAAAATCCATCTTTACTCCTTAACTAATGGCTTGTTCACTATCGATTTCTCCCCTTAGACCAATAAAACGGACTTCAGGTTGTAAGCAAACATTAAATTTTGTCGCAACACATTGGCGGACATGATGGGCAAGTTCAACCACATCGGAACCTGTGGCATGACCGGTATTGACTAAAACAAGCGCTTGATTTTGGTGTACGGCTGCGCCACCAATTTGAAATCCTTTTAATCCACATTGATCGATGAGCCAACCTGCCGCTAATTTTACTGTTCCATCATGCTGGGGAAAATAAGGCATATTAGGATAATCTTGTTTAAGCGCATCTGCTAATTTAGCCTCCACCACTGGATTTTTAAAAAAGCTCCCTGCATTACCCAATATATTGGGATCAGGTAATTTTGTCCGTCGAACTAAACAGACTTCGTCAAAAACTTGCTGAGCCGTCACCGTATTGGGATCAAAGGTTGATAATGAACCATAACCTAACACAGGAGACCACTGCTTAGCGAGTTTCAATCCGACCGCGTAAATAAAATACCCATCACGATATTGATGTTTAAAAATACTTTCTCGATAACCAAATTGGCAGGCCTGTGCATTTAAACGAAATTGTTCGCCATTGTGTAAATTCATGATATCCACATAATCGCATACATCTTTAAATTCCACACCATATGCGCCAATATTTTGAATAGGGGCTGTGCCAACACAACCGGGGATTAACGCCAGATTCTCTAATCCTCCGATGCCATGCTGTAAAGTCCACTCCACTAACCCATGCCAATTTTCACCCCCTTGCACATGCAAATAATGAAATTGGTCATCTTGTTTATGCTCAATACCACGTAAGTGATTAATAAACACCGTGCCATGAAAATCGTCTAAAAACAACACATTACTACCCTGCCCTAGAAAAAGGACTGGCTCATTTTGTTGCTGACATGCCAACCACTGAGAGCGAAGCGCTGAAAGTGCGGTAACTTTTACAATATTTTTTGCTTTGGCCGGCAAAGAAAAAGTATGGAAAGGTTGTAAAGTCTGCATAGCATCTCCTATTCATTAATGTGTCGAGAGGCGGAAATCCATGCGGAGGCATAACCCACAACCGAACAAATCACTAATAAAAACAATACTTCACCAAAACTTAACCCGTTAAGCATAAATTTCACCGCAAAAATATCCGTGACGTATTGAACTGCACTCGTAAAATACCCAATTAAAAGGCTACTTAATAAACAGGCAAATAACCCGCCAAGAAAACCATAAATCACGCCGGTATACAGAAAAGGGCGTAAAATAAATTGTTCTGTCGCCCCCAGTAATTTCGTGACTTCAATATCCGCGCGGCTACTATACACATCTGATCGTATGCTGTTAGCAATCACTAAACATACTGCAAGCGTCATTAGTACAGCGCAAAAAATCGCCACATGCGCAATCAACCAAGTTAATGCCGTTAATTTTTCCATCCAATCATTATCTAAACGAACTTCTTGTACACCTTTAATTTTATTTAAGTTTTCTCGCAAGGTATTCCGTTTGGATAATTCATTATATTCCGTTGTTGGTGTAATCATAACAACAGCTGGTAAAGGGTTATCGTCCAAAATATCTAATTCTTCGCCAAACCCCGACCATGACCGAAATTGGTTAAGGCTTTCTTGGCGTGAAATATAAGTTAATGATTCCACCCCCTCTTGAGCGCGAATTTTTTCGACCACACTATTTGCATCCTCTTCACTTAAATTTTTATGCAAATACACAGTCAATTCACTTTCAGGATAAAACTGTGTCGCGGCTAAGTGCGTGTTTTTCCACAATAAATAACTTACCGTTGGAATTGTTAACGATACAGTGATCACTAAAATCGTCAGCAATGTGCCAAACTTTTTCTTCATTAAATCCGTCCAAACAGAACGGAATACATACTGCATTTGCAACCAAAATGGTGCATCAATACGACGACTCATAACCGGTTCCTAATAACGTAAATGCCCTTGCTCTAGAATAAGGCAAGGTTTGGGTTTCTGTTGAACTAATGCACGATCATGAGTAGCAATTAACACGGTCACGCCGGCACGATTAAATTCTTCAAATAAGGAAAAAATATCTAAGGATAAGGCTTCATCAAGATTACCCGTTGGTTCATCAGCCAATAACAGCTGCGGACGATTCACAATAGCACGAGCAATATCCACGCGTTGCTGCTCGCCCCCTGAAAGATGAATAGGTAGATGATTTGCTCGATTGAGTAATCCCACCCGATCTAAGGCAGCTGAAGCGCGGCGCTTGATTTCATGAGGATGCATACCACTAATAATTAACGGCAAAGACACATTATCCAAAATAGAACGATCAGATAATAAGCGATAATCTTGGTGTACCATACCAATCTGACGGCGTAAAAAAGGAATTTCGTGCTTATTTAAACGGGTAATATCATGGCCGTTAAACCAAATATTCCCCCCATTCGCACGCTCTATTCCCATAATCAATTTCAATAAGGTACTTTTCCCTGCACCAGAATGCCCCATTAAATAAGTCATACTGCCTACAGGCAAATGAAAAGTCAGCCCTTGTAATGCAGGTTTACCGCCTAAATAGGCTTTGCTGACATTTGAAAATCTAATCATAGCGTTACTCTATTCTTCTTCCTGTACAAAAAGGGCATCAATAAATTCGTCAGCATTAAACTGGCGTAAATCCTCGATTTTTTCACCCACACCGATATAACGAATCGGTAAATTAAATTGGTCAGCTATCGCAAAAATGACACCGCCTTTGGCAGTACCATCTAGTTTAGTTAAGCTAATCCCCGTTAAGCCTACAGCCTCATGAAAGATTTTTGCTTGGCTAATCGCATTCTGCCCAGTTCCAGCATCAAGCGTGAGCATAATTTCATGTGGGGCGGTTTCATCATATTTTTTCATCACCCGAACAATTTTCTTCAACTCGTCCATCAGATTATTTTTGTTTTGCAAACGTCCTGCCGTATCCGCAATCAGGATATCTGTGCCACGTGCCGCTGCAGACTGCATGGCATCAAAAATGACTGAAGCCGAATCAGATCCTGTACTTTGAGCAACCACTGGAATATGGTTACGTTCGCCCCAAACTTGCAATTGCTCCACCGCTGCCGCACGAAAGGTATCTCCGGCCGCCAACATAACAGATTTCCCTTGAGACTGAAATTGACGAGCAAGCTTACCAATAGTCGTTGTTTTCCCCACACCATTGACACCCACCATTAAAATGACATACGGTTTTTTATTGTGATCAATCACTAACGGCTGTTCTACTGGCTTTAAAATCTCAGACATTTCAACTTTCAATTGCTGATAAAGCAAATCCGCATCTTGTAATTGTTTACGGCTAGCATGTTGCGTTAAATTATGAATGATCTTATTGGTAGTCGGCACACCAATATCCGCGATCAATAGCTGTTCTTCTAATTCCTCAAACAACTCATCATCAATTTTTTTGCCCCGAAATAAACTGCGAAAGCCCGCCCCAATATTCTGTTTAGTCTTGAGCAATCCTTTCACTAAGCGACTAAAAAAACCACCTTCACTGGGTTTCTCTTGGGTATCACTAGACATCTCTTGAGGCGCTACAACCTCAGAGGCTTCTTCCTCTTCTGAAAAAAGTGGTTCAATATCGACCGCACTTTCTACAACCTCGACACTGGCTGACTTCACGTCCTCTTCAGTAGGCTCTGGCAACACTTGTTCAAGTTCTATAGGCTCAAGCGCCGTCGCATTTTCTTCTAAAATAAGCTGCGTTTCTTCTTTCGCAAAATTTTCCACAACCTCTGTCAGTTCTGGCACAACATCCGCTTGCGTTGTAGATTCATGCGACTCAGGCTCTGAATCAACCTGTTCTGCCTCAACAGGCAATTCTGCTTCTTGTGTTTCCTCAACGCGTTCTTCTACAACATTCTCTTCTTTCTGCTTGCCTAAGCCTAGCCAAGACCAAAAACCTTTTTTCTTCTCTGACATATACTACCTTTCCGCTTGAACAATAGCTCAAAATCTTAAAATAGACTAAAATATGCTTATATTATCATTTATTTGCATATCCGACATGAAAAAAAACCATTCCAACCAAATTTCAAACAATAAGGGTGAAGTCCGTATTATCGCTGGAAAATGGCGTGGGCGAAAACTGCCGGTCTTAAACCGCGAGGGTTTGCGACCAACGGGGGATCGGGTTAAAGAAACCCTATTTAATTGGTTGATGCCTTATATTATTGATGCACATTGTTTAGATTGTTTTGCCGGTAGTGGTTCATTAGGATTTGAGGCATTATCGCGCCACGCGAAAAGTGTCACCTTTGTTGAATTAGATGCCCGCGTAGTCCACCAATTAAAACAAAATCTCGCGACCTTGAATTGTTCACCTGAACAAGGAAAAGTGATCCAGCAAAATAGCTTGGACTTCTTAAAACTTGCAAAAAACACACCGCACTTTGATATTGTTTTCCTTGATCCACCCTTTCATTTAGGACTAACGGAACAAGCCATTCAACTACTCCAGCAACATGATTGGTTAGCGGATAATGCCATAATTTATGTGGAAACCGAAAAGGTTCAGCCCCTCACCACACCGGCTAATTGGCGATTATTAAAAGAAAAAACCACAGGCATGGTATGTTATCGCTTATACCAAGTAGTGCATTAATCCCTGTCTCTAAGGCTTAGGAAAAATCGCCCCCAAACTAACGGTTCGCTGCGCACCTGTCACGCTAGGTAAGTTTGATGGCAACCCTTGCAAACGTTGATACGCTAGCCAAGCAAATGCGGCAGCTTCCACATCATCGGGGTGCAAGCCAAATGCCTCTGTCGTTGTGACATGCCATTGTGGTAATAACGCTATTAAGCGCTCCATTAATAATGGATTGCTTGCTCCACCACCACAGACTAATAAACGACAAGGCAACGATGTATGAATCGTCATCAACGCATTCACAATACTTTGTGCAGTGAACTCAACAAGTGTTGCTTGAACATTTTGTGGTAAAAGTGCGGTATGTTTTTGTAGTTTTTTTTCCAACCATAAAAGGTTGAACAATTCTCTTCCTGTACTTTTAGGGGGAGCCAAGTGGAAAAACGGTTCGTCGAGCAAATCCGCTAACAATTGATGACAAACTTGTCCTGTTCGCGCCCAAGCTGCATCTTTGTCATAGCGTTGCTGTTGATGTTTTTCAATCCATTGATCTAACAAAGTATTACCTGGCCCAACATCGTAGCCTAAAACAGGCTGATTGGGTATGAGACAAGAAACATTACTGATCCCACCAATATTTAATACTACCGTGCCTTGTGTTTCATCTGCAAATAATGCTTGATGAAATGCCGGAACCAATGGCGCGCCTTGTCCACCGTAAGCCATATCTTTGCGACGAAAATCTGCAATCACCGTAATCTGCGTTTTAGCCGCCAAAAGATGCATATCGCCAATTTGTAATGTAAAAGGAAAATTCCCCTGTGGCGCATGCCAAATGGTCTGTCCATGACACCCTATCGCGATAATAGACTCGGGGGGCAGCTGTTGTTTGACTAAAAATTGATTCACACAGTCCCCATACAGCAGACCCAACTGATGATCAATCTCGCCTAATTGTTGTAAATTAACTTCACCAGTACGTAAAAGTGCGGTCAGTTTTTTACGTAAATTTTCCGGCATGGGAACAAAATCTGCGGTAACAAATCGCGGTTCTGATTGTCCAAAATCCATTAAAGCCAAATCTACGCCATCTAGACTCGTGCCGGACATAATTCCAATGTAATATGCTGTACTCATAATATCCTCGCTTAAGGCATATATTATGCGAAATTGACATATTTTCATAGGGCTGGCAATCTATGGCTTGAAAAGGTAAACTACCTGAATTAGTAAAAGAAAAATTTCAATGGTGACCCAGTGCAGTTTCGAAAACTATCCCAACTCACATTTATGCTTTTCTTCAGTGCAAATATTGCTTTTGCAGCGCAATCTGTGTCACTGAAAGTAGAAGGTATTCATAATGCCGCATTAAACGATAACGTGCGTATTCATGTGAATGCTATTAACCCAGAAGAAGCCGACGGTTCTGAACGCTATCAATCTCTTGTTAGCGAAGCCATTGATAAAGCATTACGAGCAGAAGGGTATTATGGTTCTATCATTAGCTATCATCGTAACGGCCAAGAATTAATCGCAAATGTACAAGTTGGCGAGGCGGTTAAAATTGCAGAAGCGGATGTACTTATCATCGGTCAAGCAAGTGATGATGAAGCATTTCAAACCTTAGATAAAGAATTACCTAAACCGGGTACTCAGTTAAACCATGGTACCTATGATGATTATAAAAGTGCGCTCAATACCTTAGCAATCAAGCGCGGCTATTTTGATGCTGAATTTTTGGTTCATCGTTTAGAAGTCATGCCATCAACACATCAAGCATGGTGGCGTTTACTTTTTGATAGTGGCGATCGTTATCATTATGGCGATATCCGTTTTCATCATTCTCAAATTCGAGAAGATTATTTACGCAACATGCTGAAGCTAAAATCCGGAGAGCCTTATTTAATCAATGATTTATCGACTCTGACTTCCGATTTTTCTTCATCTAATTGGTTTTCATCGGTACTTATTCAACCGGAGCTCAATGATAAACAAAAGATCGTGAATCTTGATGTATCCTTGTATCCACGCAAAAAGAACAGCATGGAAGTCGGGATAGGTTATTCTTCTGATGTCGGCCCGCGTTTTCAATTGGGCTGGTCAAAACCTTGGATCAATAATCGTGGACACAGTTTTCGTAGCGACCTATATCTTTCTGCGCCAAAACAAACCTTTGAAGCCACGTATAAAATGCCATTGCTAAAAAACCCATTAGATTATTATTATGAATTTGTGGCAGGGGTAGAAAATGAAGATAAAAATGACACAAAATCCCTCGCTGCAACAATGGGGGCATTGCGCTATTGGAATCACCCAACAGGCTGGCAATACTCTCTTGGTATGCGAGCGCGCTACGATTCATTTACTCAGGCGAATCAATCAGAAAAAACCCTATTACTTTATCCCACGGCCTCTGTCAATCGTACTCGTCTTCGTGGTGGGTTATTTCCTGACTGGGGAGATGCTCAACGTTTAACCGTCGATCTAGGGCGTAAATTATGGTTTTCTGATGTGAATTTTCTAAGCATCCGCGCCTCAACCAGTTGGATCCGTACTTTTGCTGATAACCATCGTTTCTATGTGCGTGGTGAACTCGGTTGGTTGCATACTAATGATTTAGCCCGTATGCCACCGGCATTACGTTTCTTTGCAGGTGGCGATCGGAGTGTACGAGGTTATGGCTATAAAAAGATTTCCCCCAAAAATCATGAAGGGAAATTAGTCGGTGGCTCCCGTTTAGCCACAGGCACCTTAGAATACCAATATCAAGTCTATCAAGACTGGTGGTTAGCGACTTTTGCCGATACGGGTTTAGCCGCTAACTCTTTTAGTACAGATGAACTACGTTATGGTGCGGGCATTGGTTTACGCTGGGCCTCGCCTGTCGGTGCAGTAAAAATTGACATTGCTACCCCAATTCGTGATAAAGATAACAGCAAGAATATCCAATTTTATATTGGCTTAGGATCGGAGCTATAAATGACTAACAGCGAAAACGTTTCTCAGCAAACAGAAGATACTAAAATAACACCGACCAATAAACCTCATAGTAAGAAAAAGCGTTGGTGTTGTGTACTAGGTGGCATAAGTGCGGTCATTTTGGTCCCTGTTTTTGTCTTAGTCGGTATGTTATCCACTAATGCCGGCCAAATAAAACTGATTAAACTTGCAGATCAGTGGTTAGATGCCCTGAGTATTGAACAAGTCAGCGGAGGATTACAAGACGGATTAACATTACAGCAGATCCGTTACCAATCTGAAGGAGTAGATACGCTAATTGAGCAAGCGCATTTACAGCTTGATTTTCATTGTTTATGGCAACGTAAGATCTGTTTAGAAGACCTGAGGATCACACACCCACAAATTCTGATTGATACCGCGAAATTACCGCCATCTCCAGAAGAGGAAGACAAAGACACAACCCCAATGCAGCGCATAAACTTACCGATTTCTGTTGAGGTGAAAAATGTCGAGGTCGATAACCTGTTGGTGAAAATTGATAACAGCGAAATCCAACTTGGCCTCTTTAAAAGTGCGGCCACCTTAAATAATGCATCAGGGCTAACCCTCTTACCAACCCAGTTTGAGCAACTTTATTTTACCGTCCATGACCAAGAGGATGTACAAAAAGTTATTGATGCGACCGCCAATGCCGCCAAAGAAACGGCTGCGAATGTAAAAGATGCTGTGGTTAATGCACAGCAACAAGCCGACAATACGCCTTTAAATACACATTGGAATGAAATAGAACAGCAACTTGCCGCACCTTTATTAGCCAATTTACACCAAATTGAATTGCCTTTTGATATGCACATTACCAATATTCAAGGCAAAGATTGGCGCTATGTCCACCATACTGGTGATAGCCAACAAACGATTACCATTCCACATGTCCAGCTACAAGCTGATGCGACAGATTACACTGTGCAATTAACAACTTTTGACATAGAAAGCTCTTTAGGCAATCTGCATAGCCAAGGAACGATTCAACTCAATGAAGACTTCCCACTCAATTTACACTTACACGGTAATATCCACGAGTTCAACACAGAACAAGAAACGTTACTACCTGACACCACACTTGATTTAACGCTATCAGGATCTTTACGAAAACAAACCGCACTTGAGTTAAAAACCACAGGTATTGATGCTTTATTAACTGCTAACGTATCGTTGAACGAACCTAAAACACCGTTTCAATTACAACTAAGCAGCCCGCAAATACGTTATCCATTTAAAGGCAACGATCCATTTATTGCCAAAAATATCGACCTAAATGCACAAGGCAATCTATTAGATTATCAAATTCAGTTTTCCGGTAATGCTCAGGGTATGGGTATACCCGCGGCACAATTAAAGCTCGCCATAAGCGGTGGGCTGACGCAAGCCAAAATTGACAATGCCCAATTAAACGCCCTTAATGGTACAACAACACTCACAGGGCAAGTAGATTGGAAGGAAGGGTTGCAATGGCAAAGTGCGGTCAATTTAGACAAAATAAATACTGCAACCCATTGGAAAGATTGGGCAGCCACCTTATCCGGCACATTAGAATCCTCTGGTTATGCGAAAAGTCATGACTGGCTGGTAAAACTACCCGTTTTAGATCTTCAAGGCACTTTTTCAGGTCGACCATTGAGCCTCAAAGGACAACTTGATGCCAGCCAAGATAACTTACTGACTATTCCTCAGTTAACCTTGAACTATGGCGACAACCATATTCAAGTAAAAGGTCATCTTAACGATACGTCAGACTTAAAATTGACCATAAATGCCCCGAATTTAAGTGGTCTATTACCCAATTTTAGTGCTGCATTATCCGGCAATGCCCATATTCAAGGCAGTATTCGTGAACCACAACTGAATATAGATTTAGTGGGAAACAATATCCGCTTCCAAGATATGCAGTTAACCAAAGCAAGCATACAAAGCAATATTCACAGCCAACAACAAATTCAAGGACAAGCAGACATTAAGCTAAATGGCTTTCAATATGGTGAAACGAAAATTAGTCAATTAGCGTTAAATCTACAAGGTAATGAACAACAACACACACTCACCCTGCGTTCACAAGGTGATCCTGTGGCCGCAAATTTAGATTTATCCGGCAGTTTTGACCGCACTTCACAAATTTGGAAAGGTAGCCTTGGACAAACGAATATTCGTTCACCTATTGGTAATATCAGTAAAAATCAAGCCGTCAACATTGAATATGATAATACACAATTAAGCGCTACTATCGCGCCTCACTGCTGGCATAGCACTGAGATTGAACTGTGTTTTCCTCAAACCTTTAAAGCCGGTGTCACAGGAGAGGTCCCTTTCGATATCCGCAAGCTTGATCTCACACTGGTCAATAAACTGACTGAACAAGATCAGCTACTGACTGGACAGCTGAAGAGTCAAGGTAAGGTTGCTTGGTTTAGCGATAAACCTTTCACGTTTGACATTAACGTTGAGGGAAATAATTTAGCCGTATCGCAAAAAATCCAACATAATACCTTTAAATTAGCGATTCCATCGCTGAACGTAGAGGCCAAATTGGTTGATAATAATGCCAATCTAAAATCCCAAATTCGTTTGCAAGACCAAGCAACCATCAATGCGGATTTACAAGTTCAAGATATTCAGCAAAAACGTCAATTAGGCGGAACATTAGATATTCGCCAATTAAACTTACGTTTATTTAATCAACTACTCTCCCGTGGGGATAACATTAATGGGCAAGTAAATGCTAACTTACGCTTTGGTGGCAACGCAGAAACACCATTACTCAACGGCTCTTTTAATGCCAATAACTTAAAAATGAATATGGCCAGTTTGCCATTAGAAATCAGTGATGGTGAATTAAACATTGATTTTCATGGAAATCGCTCTACCTTACAAGGTAATATCCAGAGTAACAATAGCCGTTTATCTCTTGAAGGCGACGCCAGTTGGCACGATATCAATCGCTGGGAAGCGAATTTGGCGGCCAAAGCCAACGAGTTTCGTGTCGATATTCCGAATATGGCACGCTTAAGAATTAGCCCTGATGTCCGCGTTACCGCGACACCGACTTTACTCGAGCTATCCGGTGAAATTAACATTCCATGGGCGCGAATTGAGGTAGAAGAACTGCCTGAAAGCGCTGTGACTGTCAGTAGTGATGAGGTTATTTTAACCCATGCGCCAACAGAACGCGTGCATATTCCTACTACCCCACGCCAAGGGCCAGAAGGCATGTTGATTAAATCCGATCTTACGATTAATATCGGAGATAATGTTTGGCTTGATGCATATGGGTTAAAAAGCGGTTTAACTGGATTACTTTCCGTCCGCCAAGAGAAGGGAAAACTCGGTTTATATGGACAAGTTAATATGAAAAATGGGCGCTATGCCTCATTTGGACAAGACTTGTTAATCCGTAAAGGACAAATTAGTTTTTCAGGGTTACCATCACAACCATTATTGAATATTGAAGCAATCCGTAACCCAGAAGCAATGGAAGATACAAATGTTACAGCAGGGGTTAAAGTAACAGGGGTCGCGGATTCCCCAGAAGTCAGTATTTTCTCGGAGCCGAGTATGCCACAAGACCAAGCCCTTTCTTATATTTTAACTGGGCGCTCCTTAGAAAACAGTGGCGATGCGGGGTCTAGTGGTTCTATCGGCGCAGCATTATTAGGACTCAGTCTAGCAAAAAGTGGAAAATTAGTCGGAGGCATTGGCGAAGCCTTTGGTATCCGAGATCTCAATTTAGGCACTCAAGGGGTGGGGGATAGTTCAAAAGTCGTTGTCAGTGGCTATATCACTCCTCGTTTACAAGTGAAATATGGTGTGGGATTATTTGATGGCCTAGCGGAGTTTACACTGCGTTATCGTTTAATGCCCCAATTATATTTGCAATCTGTATCAGGTGTAACCCAAGCCTTTGATTTATTATATCAATTTGAATTTTAGAGAGAGTGATTATGATAGAGAATAATTTATTTCCCAAAGCCGCTGAACTACTCGCTAATCACAACAATGACGGGCGGGAGATCGCAGCCATTGATTTAGGCTCCAACAGTTTTCATATGATTATTGCGCGGATTATCAATGGCTCTATTCAAATTTTGTCACGTTTAAAACAACAGGTACAATTAGCAGAAGGTCTTGATGAAAATAATGTTCTCAGTCAAGCCGCTATTCAGCGTGGTGTGGAATGTCTCGCACTATTTGCTGAACGTTTACATGGTTTCGCCCCCCAAGATGTCCGCGTAGTCGGCACTTACACTCTCAGAACCGCAGTTAATAATCAAGATTTTTTACAACAAGCTCAACAGGTTTTTCCCTATCATATCAATATTATTTCTGGCCAATCTGAAGCAGAATTCATTTATGCCGGTGCCTCACATACCCAGCCAGAAATGGGGCGAAAATTTGTTATTGATATTGGCGGCGGTTCCACCGAAATGATTATTGGTGACGATTTTTTGCCACTCATTACCCAAAGCCGTCACATGGGGTGTGTCAGTTTTGCTAAACATTATTTTCCTAATAACATCATCTCTAAAGCGCATTTTGAACACGCTTATCAAAGTGCGGTGAAAAAAATTGAAGATCTTGCCGAAAAATATCAGCATCTTGGTTGGAAATCCGTTTTAGGATCATCAGGCACGATCAAGACAGTGACCCAAGTCATCAGCCATACGATTAACAATGATGGGCTAATTACACGCCCTCGCTTACAACAACTTATTGAGCGAGTACTTCGTGCAGATCATATGAATAAGCTCATGATTCCAGGCCTACTTGAAGAACGAGTGAACGTTTTTGTACCCGGCTTAGCGATTCTCACCGCGATATTTGACGTGTTTAAAATACGAAAAATGCGCTATTCTGACGGTGCTTTACGTGAAGGAATCATTTATAGCTTAGAACAAGGCTTTCAGGTCAGTAATATTCGCCAACGCACCGCCAAAGGTTTAATGGAACAATTTAATATTGATGAAAATCAAGCACATCGAGTCTATCAAACCGCAGTGTTGCTCAGTCAAGAATATCAAAGTTGGAACAATGCCCATTTGAGTCAAGAAATGCGTAGTATTTTATTATGGGCCGCACAATTACATGAAGTCGGTATTGTCATTAATCATCGAGGCTTGCAGCATCATTCTGCTTATATATTACAAAACACTGAATTACCTGGTTTTGATAAAGCTCAGCAGGAATTGTTAACCACATTAGTGCGCCATCATATCGGCACGTTTAAACGTCGCGAATTACCCAAATTTTCACGCTATGACTATATGGATGTTTTGGCCCTAATCCGCTTATTACGTCTAGCGGTGCTGTTAAATAAATCACGGCAAGCCACAGAGAAGGCCGAAAAATTCTCCTTGAAATTAAACCGCACTTTGACTAATTGGCAGTTAACCTTTGAAAATGACTATCTCTCTCGCAATCCATTAATAGTACAAGACTTAATCGCGGAGAAACGCTTTTTAGAAACCATCGGAACATTAAAATTTCGATTTGCAGATAAGGTAAGCGATTAATATGGCAAAATAAAATGGGCTAATACCTTAGCCCAAAACATCTCATACAAGGGCGTTCTTACTGCCCTCGCGACTATTATCGTCATTAAGACTTATGTTGAAAATATAATACTGTAGCAGCCACTCTAGAATGCACATTTAATTTACGTAACAAATTACGAATATGTACTTTCACGGTTTCTTCTGAAATAAATAATTGCCCAGCAATTTGTTTATTTGATAGTCCCTTAGCGATCAGCTGTAATACATCCATTTCACGATCAGTGAGTGAATAAATCGGATCATGTGAAGGGTGACGCTCTAATAAAAGATTTTTGATAGAGTCACTTAAAATCACTTCACCGCTGGCAATTCGCTTCAATTGCACCAATAACATATCCGGCTCAGTATCTTTCAACAAATACCCATCAGCGCCGGCATCCACTAAAGCGAAAATATCTGCTTTAGCATCAGAAACAGTCAAGATCACAATACGTGCATCAATATCTTCATTACGCAAAGCTCTTAATGTGTCTAAACCGGACAGGCCTTTCATATTGAGATCCAAAATAATGAGATCAGGATTGGTTTGCAACGCTAATGCAATTCCTTCATTGCCACTGCCTGCATCACCTACAACTTCAAAACTGTCTTCCAGTTCAATCAATTGTTTAATGCCGCGACGCATAAGTGGATGATCATCGATAATTAAGATTTTGATTTTTTCCAGCATAGTTCCCACCGAATTTATATGGCTCCAATATGCTTTTTACCATCATACAAAAGCATAAAACGCTATTATAGAGCAAGATAGAAAAATCTGCTATTTTTCTGTCAAAAATCCTTGTTTTAGTGCGCGATTCGACTATGAAATGGCACAATGCGCGCTTGGCCATTTTGGGAGATTAATTGATAAAATTGCGGATAGTTAAAATCATGTTGCACAATACAATAAGGATTTTCTCCATTGCCATTTGCTGTCGTATAGATACGATTGATTTCCCGAATTTTCTGTTCTTTTTCACCTTCGCAATTACGATAAATTTCAATGCGATTGAGTTCATCAAGAATATAAACATTAAAAGTCTGGTCCTGATTATCTTCAAAAAAGAACTGCAAAAACCCCTCACTAGCAAAAAAATCAATTTCAAACGGGTATTTCAATGTGCGATCGACTTTAACCTCAGGTGGAGTAATTTTCTGTTGCAATGTCTGTCCAAACGGCGTATCTCCAAGAACAGGCACACCTTTAATTTCTTGCAAGTTAATCCCTTTCTCTTCAAAAAAGAATTGCCAGGTTTTACCGGCTACGCGCAACATATTAATCGGTTGCTGATTAATTGCGTAACCTGTTTGAACATTAACACATTTATGAATTAAAACGGACAACACGTTGCGTAGCGCCTGACGATAATACTGACTATAACAAAAAACATGGATTGTCGGCGCCGTTGCCCCCTTATGAATTTTATAACTTAAGGTTTTTAAGGCTGTTAAAATTGCATTCGCCCCTTCAAAATGTAAGGTTCTGATTTCATTCCACATATTGCGGTAAATCAGTGCAACACTTCCAACCAAACTTTTTTCCTCTGCACCAAAGCTAAACAAGTCAGACTGCTGAATCTGTTGTTTTAAACTGTCATTAGACAAATGTTGAGTTGGATCAGTATTTAAATTCACCACCACCATCAAATCACGAATTTTACAATTACGCTGCAAATCCGCATCTGTCGCGGGTGGCATGGTTGCTGGCAGCGACAAGCGTAAATCCGCCACAAATTCACGCAGGGTCTCTAAACTCACCCGTCGACTGGAAATATGCAATTCCGTATTCGCTGTTAATAGCCCATTAAAATATGCCCAAGCGACTAATTTATGTAAATGAGGATTAAACTCCACATAGCGCATTTGAGAAAGCTCATTAATATAAGGTGCTTGATTAACGAGATACCAACCGGCTTTTAAATGTCGACTGTCATTGACTTCAATAAAGGTCAAATGGTTTTCTGATAAATCATTAGAAATCTGCGGATTAAGTAGGGTGATTTTATTAGGTAGCTCTTCAAAAGCCGTATACAGTTTTCGTGTTAATACCGTAATATCTTGCGGCATAATACTGGCATCCACTTTGTGTTTGCGAGCAAAATTAACCAAGTTACGATAACTTAGCATTAACACTTGCACCAAACGATTATAAGTTTGCTTGACGCGTTTAATTTTCCATTGCCCGCGCTGATTAAGCTCTTCGATTAATGCCGGAGGCCATTGCCAGTTTTCCACTAACTGTGCTAACTGTTGGTTACGCCAATTGGCAATATGTTCATTTTTACTATCATGGGCTTTTGCATAAAAACAGCGGCGAACAAAATCTAGCCTCGAAAAATCCTCAATTCGCGTCAAATATTCGGTTACTCTATCTAACATGGCCATATAGGGATCGAACTGTTCAAAATGACCATTCTCCCCATGCAAAAAACGCTGTTTAAAATCTAAAGCAACTAAATTTGTTTGGGGATATTCCCATGAGTAGGCCTCTAATAACAAAATTTTTATTACTGCTTTGTAAGGCGAATCAATGCCCTTGAATAACTGCCATAATGTTGCCCCAAAATATTCATTTGCCGATAACGCACCTAAACCACCAAAATCCACCCACTGATTTAAATCTAATTGCTGTTCCTGTACTAAGCGCTGTACTTCTTTGTCATAATATTGTTCGTCTTTTACCGCTAGATGTAGCCATAACAAAGGCTTACCTGCCAGTCTAATGGTCGAACGATAAAACTCATCAAGCAATAAAATATGTTGTGCTGAACCACTATTTTCCGTACTCAAAGAATCCACATGTTGAAAAGAGCGGAAACGTTGTTGATCCATGAAAAAAAGATTCATTTCTACTTTGAAATTCCGCGCCCAATTTTGCAAAGCTATCGCCTTTTGCAAAAGTTTGTCGCGTTCATTGGAAGATAACTGGCTTCGGTGGCAAACCCAAATATCTAAATCAGACTCGGTCGTTTGAGCAACAGAGGAAATACTCCCCATCACATACACACCTTCAATCACAGGCAAAAGCGCGGTTTGTTTTTGCGTAATTTTTTGAATTAAGGTATTCGCTTGCTCTGTGGGCAAGTTCATCATTAAATATTTTCGTTGATAATCAGACAAGACGAAATCGGCAATCCCTTCTGCAGCATCAGGCAAAAAACCTGGCAAACCAGAATGATTGAGGTGTAACAATAATGGTAGAAGCTGAAAAACGTGCTGAAACTCTGTCGTCGCACCCTCTAAGGCTCTAGCTATTCTCGCCTTATCTAATCGTTCAATACGTTTTTTTGCTAACTCAAGATCATAATGCAAGAGTCAATCCTAATGTTATTGTGATTTCCATAGCCTGTGGACTGTAACATGTTCCTATCACTATGTAAAGAAAAGTGGCATTTTTACACCGCACTTCAGAGCTGTGAGGGAACATACCCGTTAAACGCATATTGAAAATCCCCCCGTTCATTTCACTCTGTGATACACTGTCTTTATTATTTACTCATAATGTTTTAAGTGAGGATTTGTAGTGCGTATCAAGCGTTCTGTTTCCACTCGTATTGCACATTATTTACTTATCATCATCGTCTTTGCAGGGCTTATCACTACCCTCAGTTTTGTGATTATGACCAGTAATCGTTCCGACGCCGAATCTATCAATGTATCCGGTTCTTTGCGTATGCAAAGTTATCGCTTAATCTATGAAATACAAAATCATCCTGATAATGTCGAACGTTATCTACAACAATACCAAACCACCTTACATACTCATGCTTTGACGGAGTTGAACAATAGCCTACTTGTCCCGAATACAGTCAAAACAGAATACCAAAGTGTTATCCAGCGCTGGCAAACCCTTGAAAATTATATACGCCATGGTGATATTGAGGCTTATCAACAAAATATTGAACAATATGTGGCACAGCTCGACAAATTTGTCTACGTTTTGCAACAATTTGCCGAGAAAAAGTTAACGCTTGCAACCACTGTTATTAGTGTCTCAATGTTATTGATCGTTGCAATGGTGTCTTATGTGATTTGGTATACCCATAAACAAGTCGTTAAACCGTTACACCGCCTCGCACGGGCGAGTTCACAGGTGCAAATGCGTATGTTTAATCACATTTCTTTAGATACTAATAAAAACGATGAACTGGGTATGTTGGCATTAGTCTTCACTCAGATGGCCAGTGATCTACAAAAACTCTACAGCGCCCTCGAAAAACAAGTGGACGAAAAAACAAAAAAATTAAGCCAAGTGAACCGCTCTTTATCGATGTTATATTACTGCTCACAACAACTCAGTGGCAATGAGCTGGATCGCACGCGCTTACAACAAGTGCTCAATCATGTACTACTTAATGAGCATTTACGCAGTCTTGAAGTACATATTTATCAAAATGAGCAATGGAATATTCACTTAGGTAAAACCGTTGAAGCCTTGAATTGGCAAACTAATCCTATTGATGTTGAAGGACAGGTACTCGGAGAATTACGCTGGCAAGCGGGTTTGCCTTGCCCTGATTACCGTACCATGCAAAATATTGCACAAATGTTAGGCCGCGCACTATACTTTAGCCATACTCAGCGCCAACAACAGCAACTTCTGTTAATGGAAGAACGCGCAATTATCGCACGAGAATTGCATGACTCATTAGCTCAAGTGTTATCATTTTTGCAAATTCAACTCACTCGACTAAAACATACTATTCGCAAAAATAACACAAGCGCCCAAGAAAAAAGCTTAGAAATTATTACAGAATTTGAACAGGCATTAAGCGATGGTTATATCCAACTGCGAGAATTACTCGCAACATTTCGCCTCACCATACAAGAAGCCAATTTACAGCTTGCATTAGAGCAGGTGATTGAAAATTTACAAAACCAAACTGAAATAAAAATCACTTTGGCTTGCTCACTGCCATCACAAACATTTAATGCCCAACAGCAAGTGCATGCTTTACAAATCGTGCGCGAGGCGATTTTAAATGCCATAAAACATTCGCAAGCGTCATTAATTGAAGTCATTGCTCACACCAATGAGGATGGCGAAAATGAGCTTATCGTGCAAGATAATGGAATTGGGATCCCTAGTTTAGAAGAACCTAGTGGTCATTATGGATTGAATATTATGCATGAGCGTGCAAAACAACTTAATGCGCATTTAAGTATCCAAGCACAGCCCACAGGAGGAACACAAGTAAAAATTACGCTTCCTTCATTTACGCCGACAAATCAGGATCACACATAAAAGTGCAGCGCATTTTATCTTCTAATGCGCTGCCCCTTTGGCTAACATTCGTAGCTGCAAAATAACGCGTTCTTTTAACTGGGCACGTTCTTTACTATTCATATCGAGCGCATTTGCCCCAGCCGTAAACACAATAGTCACCATGCCTTCAGATTGCACATAAGCCAACTCAGGTGAAATCGTATTACGATGCATAATATATTCAGCTAATTCATCAACAAAATGTTTAATTTCTCGTGCAGCGGCGGTACGAAATGCTTGTGATGACCCCGAACTTTCACGTAATAACAAACGAAAAACATTCGGGCTATTGTGGATAAATTCAAAAAAAGTTTCGACTGAAATCACAATAACACTGCCACCGCTTTCTAAACGTTTACGCGCTTGGCGCATCAACTGACGAAGAATCAACCCCGCCTCGTCAACCATCGTCAACCCTAACTCATCCATATCGCGAAAATGACGATAAAATGAGGTTGGTGCAATACCGGCTTCTCTTGCTACCTCACGCAAACTTAAATTAGAAAAACTTTTTTCCGCACTTAATTGATTAAACGCAGCATCAATTAACGCTCTACGAGTTTTCTCTTTTTGAATTGCTCTCACACCCGCCATAACTCACCTGTTATTTTGTTGCTAAAATGGGTTTAACTGCTTCACTCACTGCTACCGCGACTTTTTCATAACGATTACGCAGTGGAGAGCCCGGACGATATACAAGTGCAATCGTGCGTGCAGGCTCTGGCGCTTGACAAGGAATGTATTTGACCCCTTTTCGATCTCCTTCATTTAATACCGCTAATTCAGGCATTAAAGTCACCCCGCCATCTGCGGCCACCATATTACGCAACGTTTCTAAACTGGTTGCTTGAAAATGGGCATTTTCTTTGGCTCCTGCAGCAAAACAATAACCTAAGGCCTGTTCACGCAAGCAGTGGCCATCATCTAACATCAGCATTTCTAAACCACTTAACCGCTCAATCGCAATTTCCTTTTCATGTGCCCAAGGGTGATTATCCGGCACAGCAAGTAACATTTTTTCAGTAAAAATAGGCACTTCAATAAACGGTTCTGTTTCAGGGACTAAAGCTAAAATCGCACAATCTAGTTGCCCTGTTTCCAGTTGATCTAATAATTGTTGAGTTTGTGCTTCATACAAATAAAGTTCCAAATCCGGAAACTCTTTTTTCAATGTAGGCACAATATAAGGTAACAAATAAGGCCCTACCGTTGGAATAACGCCAATATGCAATGGCCCTGTCATATCTTTGCCTTGATTACTTGCCATTTCACGCAGAATTTTCACTTCACGTAGAATGGTTCTTGCTTGATCCACCAAGACTAGACCTGATTGAGTAAACAACACCTTTCGACTAGTTCTTTCTAGTAAAATAATACCCAGTTCATCTTCAAGCTTACGAATTTGTCCACTTAAAGTAGGTTGGCTAACATGGCAAGCATCAGCGGCACGACGAAAATGTTTGTGTTCTGCTAAGGCAACTAAATATTCTAGATCCCGAATATTCATTTTTGACCTCACTATAGAAATAAGCGATTAAAAGAATAGAATTAATTGATTGTAACTATATCACATCTTTTCCTATAATACAGCACATAAATTAATGTTCATTTTAACTACTATTGGAGATTATACAATGTCAGCAACAATGGAAGGAAAAAAAGTTCCTCAAGTTACATTCCATACCCGTCAGGGTGATGCATGGGTAGATGTAACCAGTGCAGAATTATTTGATAACAAAACCGTTATCGTATTTTCATTACCAGGTGCATTTACACCAACTTGTTCATCAACTCATTTACCGCGTTATAACGAACTTGCTTGTGAATTCAAAGCGTTAGGGGTAGATGATATTATTTGTATGTCCGTTAACGACACCTTCGTAATGAATGCTTGGAAAGCAGATCAAGAATCTGAAAATATCACCGTGATTCCTGACGGTAATGGTGAATTTACCGAAGGCATGGGAATGTTAGTCGGTAAAGAAGATTTAGGCTTCGGCAAACGTTCATGGCGCTATTCTATGCTTGTGAAAAACGGTGTGGTAGAAAAAATGTTCATTGAACCAAATGAACCAGGCGATCCGTTCAAAGTCTCTGATGCCGATACGATGATCAAATACCTAAAACCTGATTGGACAGCAAAACCGTCAGTATCGATCTTTACTAAACCTGGTTGCCCATTCTGTGCAAAAGCAAAAGGTTTATTAAAAGTAAAAGGCTATACTTTTGAAGAAATCGTATTAGGCCGAGATGCAAGCACTATCTCTGTGCGTGCAATTACTGGTAAAACCTCTGTACCACAAGTCTTTATTGGCGGCCAATACATTGGTGGCAGCGAAGAACTAGAAGCTCACTTTGCGAAATAATGTGAACTGAAAAAGGCGAACGTTGAAGTTCGCCTGTTCTGTTTTTACTATTTTACAAACTCACTAAATGTCAGTTCATAATCATCACCATCACGGCTATAAGAAATAAAACGTGGGAATTTCTCTCCCTTATGTTTTTTGACCATCATATCCTTATCGCCGGTAGAAAATTTATATGTAATCTCTTCGATACCATTTGATAATGTTTTACGACTTGTCTGCAAACGGACATTTTTCATAGGATACAGTTTTTTGCCGTTTGTAATTTGAAAATTCGCCGGCAGCTTATCATAATAACTTAACTGAAATGCTACACTAAATAAATCAAATGTTGGCAAAGTAAAAGTCTCTGTTTTTTGCTCTTTTACTTTACCATATTGAATGGTGTTCATATCAATACGCGCTGTCGCATAATCTTTGCCATTACGACTATCCCGATAACTCAACATATTAAATTGGTTATTACGTTGATAGCCTTGAGTTGTAAATTGAATTTTATACAATGGTACATTTATATTAGCCGTTATCGTATATTGACTATCTGCGCTTTTAAAATGCACATAAGCTGGCATCAAATAATTTGAACTATATTTTATATTAAAATTCTCACTGGCCGCCCAAGCCGTTGGCAAATAACTCAATAAACCTAATATCAATACCTTAATTAATTTCATTTAGACTCCTTTTACACGCAATAATGAAATATATGATCATGTATGATTTTCGCATAAATACAACTGTTATCGCAATTTAGACAATATATAATCAAATAAATTCATTTTTTGAGACAAAGAAAACAAACGCGGATCGTTCATTTTCTCTCATTAGCGATATGCTTTCCTATTATAGTCCGCGATGTATAATGAATTTTACAGAAGAATAGTTGAGGATACGATCTGACCGACCAAATAAAAAGGGCGGTCAATTACCGCCCAAGTTTTTAGATTATTCTACGCGCACACCATAGAACGAGCTATAACCAAATGGACTTTGTTTATAATCACGCACACGAAGACTTAATGGCGTATAAGTCACAGAGTGAGCAATAGTCACCCAAGGTGCTTGTTCTTTCACAATCACTTGTGCTTGTTCATATAATTTTGCCCGCTCGTTTTTATCGCTTAAACCAATAGCTTTATCTAATAACCCTTGATAATCCTGATTACACCAACGAGCATAGTTGCTATTACCAATGTTGCTACAACCTAATAATGGCGACAAGAAATTATCCGGATCACCATTATCTCCTGACCAACCATAAGTCCCAGCTCCCAACTCACCTGCTTTCGTACGTTTAATATAATCTCCCCACTCATAGGTCACTAATTTAGCTTTTACACCAATTTTCGCCCAATCAGCTTGCAAGATTTCACTCATACGACGTGGATTTGGGTTAGAATTACGTACCACTGGCTGAACCCATAATTCGATTTCAAACCCATCAGGATAGCCCGCTTCGGTTAGTAGCTGTTTCGCTTTTTCTAAATCAAACGGATAATCTTCGATTTTATCATTATACCCCCAAATAGTTGGTGGTAATGGGTTTTTAGCAGGGATACCTGCCCCCTGATACACGGCTTGAATAATAGTTTGTTTGTCAGTAGCATAATTTAATGCTTGGCGCACTTTCACATTATCTAATGGTTTTTTCTCAACATTGAGCGCCACATAAGCCACATTGAGCCCTTCTTGTGACATTAATTGAATTTTTTTATCCTCTTTCATTGCAGCTAAATCAGAGGCATTCGGAAAATCCATCATATCACATGCTCCGGTTTGCAATTTGGCATAACGAGCTGAGGCATCTGGCGTAATACTAAAAATTAAACGATCAATCGGCGCTTTACCTTTCCAATAATCTTTATTCGCTAAGTAACGAATTGCCTGATCAACTTGATAACCCGCAAACACAAATGGGCCTGTGCCAATCGGCTGAGAATCAATCGTTTCTGGCTTACCTGCTGCGAGCATTTTATCTGCATATTCAGCAGAATAAATGGAAATAAAATCCATTCCTAAACTGGCTAAAAACGTCGCATCTTGTTGATTCAACGTAATTTTCACTGTATGGTCGTCCACTTTTTCCACCGATTTCAACAAAGATGGAAATTTCATCGCATTAAAATACGGGTAAGTACCATTTGATACTTTATGATAAGGGTGATTTTTATCTAATTGGCGCTGAAATGAAAAGACAACATCATCAGCATTAAACTCACGGCTTGGTGTAAATTCTTTATTTGAATGGAATTTTACCCCTTTACGCAAATGGAAAGTATAAGTCAATCCATCATCACTAATCTCCCAGTTTTCAGCCAAGCCCGGTTCAATCTCTGTACTGCCACGCTTAAATTCGACTAAACGGTTATAGATTTGCTGTGAACTTGCGTTATAAGAAATACCATCCATCACCAACGCGGGGCTAAATCCTGATGGAGAACGACTTGTACAGTTAATAAACGTCGTTTCTGCTGCTTGCGCAAGGCTGGTAACTGATAAGGCTAAGGCCGTTAATGAGAGTTTTGTGGTTAATTTCATACTTGTTCCTTTCCTTTAATAAAATAAATTGGGTTAAAGATATAATAAAGTATCCTTGAATTAAAGACAAAATTGGTATTTATTATAACGATTTCTTCTTAGTCTGTAGCACTTCACCATCATTCGACCGCAAATAGCTTAAACACCAAAGCAATAAAATACCAAAAGAAGCCGTTGTAAAAAAAGTATAACTAAAAGCCTGTTGTAATGCTTGTGGATCGGCTGGCAAATAAAGGCGATAAATCCCTAAAATCACTGCCGATAACGCAATACCAAATCCAATTCCAACTTGTTGAACCACGCTTAACATCGTAGAGCCTGCACTATTATGATGGGGTGGTAAATCACACACCGTTAAACTATTTACAGCAGAAAAGATAGTCGACATACTCGCGCCATAACAGGCCAATACGACAATATGCCACCAAAGAGGAGTTGTCTCTCGCAATAATCCCATAGCAGCTACCGATAGACACATTAACACAGAGGCACATAATAATGTTCTTTTATAACCTAAGGTCGATAATAGTTTCGACAACCAAGGTTTAACTAAAATTGAACTTAAGGCAATCGGGGTCAACATCCAACCAGCCATATCAGGGCTATACTTAAACACAACTTGTAACATGAGTGGCAATAAAAATGGTACGCCAGAAGCGCAAAAGCGAACCAACAAATTAGCAAGACTCCCGAGACTAAACGTACGGGTTTCATATAATGCTAAGGTCATCAACGGATTTGACTTACGCTTAGCATATAAATAGTAAGCAAAAAGTAATGCACAACCCCCACCAAAAATAGAAAGTGCGGTCCATTTTTTTGCAACATTTTCACCGATTAAATCTAACCCTAACGTCAACGCAACTAGACCGCCACCAAACAAAATAAAACCAAACCAATCCAATGTCGAAATATGCACCTCTTTAATATTTGGCATAAAGCGACTCGAAGCCCATAAACTCACCAATCCAATAGGAATATTAATTAAGAAGATCCAATGCCAAGTGGTATATGTCACGATCCAACCGCCCAAAATAGGGCCGAGTACAGGGCCTAATAATCCCGCCATCGCCATGAGATTTAACGATGATAATAATTGATTCTTCGGAATCGTTTTAATGATAACCAAGCGAGCAACGGGCATCATCATCGCGCCACCTATACCTTGTATTATCCTTGATATCACTAACAGGTTTAAAGAAGTCGACGCTGCACAAGCAATAGAACCCAATACAAAAACCAACGTCGCAAAACGGAAAACATGTAAAGTGCCATAACGATCCGCGACCCAACCGCTAATTGGAATCAGTAGCGCCACTGTCAATGCATAACTAATTACCGCCAACTGCATTTGTAGCGGTGATTCATGCAAATAGGTCGCAATTGTTGGCAGCGCTGTATTTAAAATTGTGGCATCTAATGCTTGCATAAAAAAAGCAATCGCGGCTACCCAAGAAAGCGCATGGTTATTTATTTGTTGTTCCATTATTTTGTTGTTGATTAACCCAATGATAAATAAAGTGTGCAATAGCTGAAATCTCATTGAGATTCAACCGCACTTTTTCGACATCTACGTCATAATCTGTTGCTAATGCAATCACGTATTCATCTAAAACAGGCAGTGGTTTTGTCATAGCTTTTCGATGTAATAAAATTTTAGGGATAGGTTCATGCTTAAACCCCTCTACTAACACCAAATCAGTTAACATCGGATCAAATTGCTGACTTAGGTAGGATAAATCGGCTAATTCTGATGTTTCAGTCATCAAGGCCCAACGTTGCTCACAGGCCATAATCACTTGGCTTGCCCCCGCCTCTTTCATGCGCCAAGTATCTTTACCAGGCTTATCTATCTGAACATCATGATGTGTATGTTTAATAACCGCGACCCGCACCCCTAACGCTGCTAAGTGCGGTAATAATTTTTCTAATAATGTCGTTTTACCGCTACCACTATAGCCTGTAATCCCCAACATGGGAATCATACCCACTCCTTAAAAACCACCTGAAATATTCATGATTATACGAAAAATAACCTGAAACACCATGTTCTTTTCTCTTTCGTTCCTAAAAAACAAGAGAAATACAGTCATTATTTGTGATAACTCTCACACTTTTGCCTTTTATTAGCTGACAAATTTTTCATTTGTCTATATTGTAGGCATCGAGTCGCTGTAATAATCTCAAATGCTTTAAAATTTCACCTTACCATAAACGGAGAATTTTGATGCCTAATGTTATTCTTACACCTAATCAAGTTTGGTTTATTCACGATCCCAAAATGGCTTTCTTTTTTCCCCATAAAACCTCTTATCTTTAATTTCTAGGCAATTCGTCATATTGCTACTAATTTAATATTCATTCAGTTTAGCCTTGCGCTATTCTCATCTTGTTTTATGTAAAAAAGAGGAATTGATAATGGAAAATTTCAAACATTTGCCCGAACCATTTCGTATCCGTGTTATCGAGCCAGTCAAACGTACAACCCGTGCATACCGCGAAGCCGCCATTTTAAATGCTGGTATGAATCCATTTTTACTGGATAGTGAAGATGTATTCATTGATTTACTGACTGACAGCGGCACCGGTGCAATTACACAAAATATGCAAGCGGCTATGCTGCGCGGTGATGAAGCTTATAGTGGCAGCCGCAGTTACCACACTCTTGCCAACACGGTTAAAGAGATTTTTGGTTATGCATACACGATCCCGACTCATCAAGGACGAGGAGCAGAACAGATCTATATCCCAGTACTGATTAAAAAACGGGAGCAGGAAAAAGGCCTAGATCGTAGCAAAATGGTTGTGTTATCTAACTATTTTTTCGATACCACCCAAGGCCATTCCCAAATAAATGGCGCAACGGTATGTAATGTCTATACCAAATCAGCCTTTGATACCAGCATTCAGGAAGACTTTAAAGGCAATTTTGATCTTGAGAAACTAGAACAAACCATTCAACAAGTCGGTACCCAACATATCCCTTATATTGTTTGCACCATCACCTGTAATTCTGCAGGTGGGCAACCTGTATCATTGGCTAATATGCGAGCGATGTATGCTATCGCACAAAAATATGAAATCCCCGTTATTATGGACTCCGCACGCTTTGCTGAAAACGCTTATTTTATTCAGCAACGTGAAGCGGAATGCAAAGATTGGTCTATCGAAAAAATCACTTATGAATGCTATCGTTGCGCAGATGCTTTGGCTATGTCGGCCAAAAAAGATGCGATGGTGCAAATGGGGGGATTATTATGTTTCAAAGATCAGTCTATGGAAGAGGTGTATAACGAATGTCGTACCCTCTGTGTTGTACAAGAGGGCTTCCCTACCTATGGCGGTTTAGAAGGCGGGGCAATGGAGCGCTTAGCTGTGGGCTTACGGGACGGAATGCAGCAAGATTGGCTTGCCTACCGTATTAACCAAGTGGCCTATCTTGTGAATGGTTTGGAAGCAATCGGCGTGGTCTGTCAACAGCCGGGAGGACACGCCGCTTTTGTTGATGCTGGCAAGCTTTTACCTCATATCCCAGCGGAACAATTTCCGGCCCAAGCCCTTGCTTGCGAACTCTATAAAGTAGCCGGAATTCGCGCAGTTGAAATCGGTTCATTTTTATTAGGTCGTGACCCAAAAACAGGCCATCAATTGCCTTGTCCAGCTGAATTATTGCGCCTGACCATTCCTCGCGCGACCTATACTCAAACACACATGGATTTTATTATTGAGGCATTTCAACAAGTAAAAGAAAAGGCACAATCTATTAAAGGATTGACCTTCACCTACGAACCTAAAGTGTTACGTCATTTTACGGCTCGTTTAAAAGAAATTGAATAACTCTACAAAAAGTTACCGCACTTTTGTGCGGTAACCACAAATTATCGGCTGTCGTTTAGCTTATTTTATCACTTTGAAAATAAGGATATAGATTATGCCAAAAACACCTTCTATTTTTGGTGGTGCCTGTATTATTGCCAGTGTATGTGTTGGCGCAGGCATGTTAGGACTACCTACATCAGGCGCTGGAGCTTGGACAATTTGGTCTGCTCTAGCTATTTGTTTAACCATGATCGTCATGACACTATCCGGTTGGTTACTACTTGAAGCCTACAAACATTATGATATTCGTGCGTCTTTTAGTACAGTCACCAAAGATATGCTCGGCAATACCGTTAATATCATAAATAATCTTGCCGTTTATTTTGTGGGCGGTATTTTACTGTATGCGTACACCACAGCCTCCGGCAATATTTTAGACGGCTTAACCTCTGAGTTTATTTCTTTCGGTGAATATGGCGGACGTATTTGGTCTGTGATTTTTGTCCTGTTTTTCTCATTCTTTGTTTGGCATTCAACCCGTATTGTAGATCGTATCTCCGTACTGTTAGTCCTCTGTATGGCTATCACTTTCGCACTGACCATTAGTAGTCTTGCCGCTAATATCAACCTGAGTACGTTATTTGATATGCAAAATCCCGACGGCAATTATTCAGTATATGCCATCGGTATGTTACCTGTTGCCCTGACTTCTTTCGGTTATCATCATTCGGTTTCTACGATGCGAGCCTATTATGGCGAAGAGCGCAAGGCAAAATATGCAATTTTAGGCGGCACACTCATAGCCATCTCACTCTATCTACTTTGGCTTATCTGTATATTTGGTAATCTACCACGCGAACAATTCGGCCCCGTCATTGCTAGCGATGGTAATCTCGATGTGTTACTCAATGCCTTAGGCAATGTCATTGAATCTCATTCCGTTAAACAAGTGATTAATGCCTTTTCCATTGCCGCCATTCTTTCTTCTTTTATTGGCGTTGGCTTAGGGGTATTTGATTATTTGGCTGATCTATTTAAATTTGATAACAGCAAAGTTGGCCGAGCAAAATCTTGGGCGGTCACATTCTTGCCTCCATTGACCTTATCCCTGCTTTTCCCACTCGGTTTTCTTAAAGCTATTGGTTATGCTGGCGCTGTCGCAACAATCTGGACTTGTATCATTCCAGTACTGCTCGCTCGAAAATCTCGCCAAATGAAAAGTGATAATCCGTTTACTGTCTGTGGAGGTAATGCCTTACTGCTCTTTATCCTATTATTTGGTATTTGTACCGCCTTATTTCATTTTCTCGCTATGTTTAATTTACTCCCCGTCTTTCAGGGCTAACAAAAACCCCCATTATCATTATGATAATGGGGGTTTTTTAGGGACTATTGAGCCTAGATTACAAGTCAAATGGCTTCACATAAGGTAACAAGCCCTTACCTAACATTCGACTAATACCTGAATTATGATTATTGCTTAAACCTCGTAATTCAACCGTAAACAAAATACTCCGATCGTAGAAAGTATCTTTATCGTCTTTATATTCTTGATTTGCTTTACTGGTTACATATCGACGATACCCAACCCCAACACTCCAACAACACGTGTTATATTGTGCACCAAGATATTGCTCAATCGGTTTATTCAACGCAATATCATGATAATAACGTCCCACCATCGCCCAATGATTACCGATCTCCCAAGCGACAGTTGCCCCTAATTGTTGAATATCTTGATTATAACGGTTCGCGCTACGTGTTAAGTTTTGGTCGATATAAGCTTGGCTTGCAAAACGATAATTTAACTGAATCAAATTATTCCCTGATGGGTTGTATTCTAAAGTAGAGTTTGCCAAAGATGTCTCATCTAAACGCGTATCATACTGATAACTACCGCGCCAATTCCATTGATCATTAATCTTCCAGTTCGCTTCTGCAGCCCAAGAAGAAGAGCGTCCTGATGTACTATTTTCTGCCGAATTATCAATACGCGAATGATTGACGTATAGAATTTGTCCTAAAGAAAAATTAAAACGTTCGTTAGCATTTTCATCAAAGAAACGTGTCGTACCACCAAATGTAAACTGATTAGCAGAAGCGATACGATCTAAACCACTATAACGTCGGTCACGAAATAATGAGAAGTAATCTTGTTGTAACAATGTGGAATCATAGCCAAAACCAAGATATTCTGAATTAAGACTTGAACCGATGTTACTTTGATCTTTATAAGGACGATACAAATATTGCACACGAGGCTCTAAAGTTTGTGAATATCCGTCAATAAAACTTTTTTGATCAACTAAAACCGTTTGCGCATCAACTTTCACTTGTGGCAATACACGATTCACAGAGCGCTGAATATCTTCTGCTCGGTCGCTACGCCCTTTACGCTGATTATAGTGCGTGGCATAAAGTTTCGTTTCAATATTGACACTACCGTATTGATTTGCCAAAGGCAAATTTAAACTCGGTTCAAGATGGAAACGCCATGCGGTTGGCATAAGATTGCTATCATTATCAAAACGTACGGCTTGAGAAAATAATTTAAAATCTAAACGCCCGTCGGCAATGCCATTACGATAATAATTAAAATCTAACTGTGGCATAGCGCGATAAGGACCGATATCCGACTCATCAAACACTTGGAACTGTCTTGCGGAAAGAGAAATATTATAATTTGGTTGAAAATAACTGAGTTTCACAAATTGAGTCGCGTAACCATCAGTACTACTTCCATAATTAGAATCAAAATCTGAAAAATAGCGTTTATCGCTGACCTTTGTATAATTGACATTCAAACGCCAATTATTCCAAAACGCCGCATTATGCGCCCAATGAAACAAATGACGAGAACGATTTTCACCCACATAATCGGTATAACGATCGTCACCCAAATATTCACCGGCGAATCGTCCCTCTCCTAACAATGTTAAATAACGAAATTCTCCGTTAAGTTGCCAACCGCGATGAGACATATATTTTGGTATAATTGTCGCATCGTAATTCGGTGCAATATTCCAGTAAATAGGTTGAGCATAGAAATAACCATCACGGCTTGACGACCCGACTTCCGGAATCAATAGCCCAGAACGACGGCGGTCGCCAATCGGTAATTGTAAATAAGGCGTATAAAATACGGGTACACCTCTCACAAGGAAACGCGCATGCCACATTTCAGCCACTTCGTCTTCTAAATCCTGGCGCATCTCTTTCGCATATACCGACCACGCATCATCGCCAGGCAAACAAGAAGTAAAGGTCGCATTACGCATCAAACGATAACGAGAACGTAACTCAGTTTCTTCGGCAGTACCACGTCCTTGACGACCAACAAGCTGATAATCCACATTACTTAAATCGCCATCTTTGCTATCTAAATCCAATCTTGCTGCGGATCCAGTTAAATTAATCAAATCATCTTTATATGTTACACCACCTTTCACATAGGCATTACGCACGGGATTCTGTTCGGTGCCTGTTTGAATCACTTCTAAAGATTGTGTGGTTAAATAACGGTTGCCTTGTTTTACTTCCACATCCCCTTCATACCTCGCACTGGTCGGTTGATTTAACTCCGCACGATCGGCTTCAATATAGACAGGTAGGGAATTAGGATCACCTTGTACCGGTTCACCGTGAAATTGTGGCACGCCTAGCAAACATTGCTGCCTTAAATTTGCTGAAGCTTGCCCACTATAACAGGCAGCTAAAACAGAAACTGAAAGTAATGTGTAACAATATTTTTTCATGAACTCAACCGTTTATTCTTCAAAAATTCTTCCGATTATACTTGAAAAATTGTCTAGGGGCATGTCTTTTTACAAGGGCAATCATTCACATGATCGTCAACTAATCCCATTGATTGCATAAAAGCATAGCATGTTGTTTCCCCGACAAAGACAAAACCGCGTTTTTTCAATGCCTTCGACATCGCTTTTGATGTCTCCGTTTTAGCTGGCAAACTGGTTATATCCGGCACATGATTAATTTGGGGCTGATGATTGACAAATCCCCAAATAAAATCACTGAAATTTTCACCGCACTTTTCCATATTCAAATAGGCTTGTGCATTTTTGATGATAGCTTCCAATTTTCCTCGATGACGAATTAGCCCCTTATTCTGCATTAATATATCCACATCAAGTGCGGTCATTTTTGCAATTTTTTTCGGGTCAAATTGAAAGAATGCCTGGCGATAATGTTCCCGTTTTTTCAAAACCGTAATCCATGACAAACCTGCTTGCTGCCCTTCCAAACAAATCTTCTCAAATAACACCAAGCTATCATATTGCGGCCGTCCCCATTCCTGATCATGATAAGCAATATAAATCGGTTCTTCACCTGCCCATGCACAACGTTGAGTTTTCATAGTGATTCCTGTTGATTAAAAGATAACTTTGGCAATAACATTGAACCATCATTTATATAAATTATAAGGATAACGCAAAATAACACGGTTATAAAATGAACCATTAATTTGAGTTTTATTCAAATGATAAAGATGATACTGTCGAAATAATTCCCTATTAGGTTGTTCCGGTGAGTGCCAAAACTCAGCTAAGGACTTCTGATGGGTAAGGCCTGGCATATTATAATGGGCGCGACCTAAAGTCATGACCGGCATATTATGCAATAAGGCAGATAAACCGCTTGTACTGTTTAAAGTCACCATTCCTTTGGCATGACGTAAAAAAACCGGCATCATCACATCATGCACATAGTACAAACGATTTTTAAGTGATGGATAGCGTTTAATATAGTCTTTAATAATATGGCCATAATCAATAAACCCGCGATCCATCGGGTGATGTTTGATAATAAGTGTCAAATGGTTAGGGGCATGTTGCACAAAAGAGTCCAGCACATGCGTTAAAAAATCGCCTACACTATGAAAATCACTATGCACCCGTACTTGGCTATCGTCATAGACCTGTAACGGGACAATATAAAAATCACCAAATTTCCGTTTTTTAATTTTTCGGCTAAACGTATAATCCCCAAGCCAATATCCCAAACGCTTAATACCGGATACCGCCCATAATTTAATATAATACAACAGGTTTAAAATACGATGATGTTTATAAAGGGGATACTTGCCATTATCTAAATGGGTATAACAATAATATTGAGTGGCCAATTTAGCTACTAGCCAAAAACCCGGAGCCACTTTTTCCGGCGCCTCAACTTCAGCCACATCTTGTGCCCAAAAATAATCAGCCTGACGAGGAATCGGCTAAAAAGCATTCACCCCATTTTTTTCTAAGGTCACATAATGAGGACGAAAATACCCTTCTTCAAATGCCCAAAAATTAAGGGAGTACGTTTGTGAGATATTTTTTGCAATAAGATGATAAGGACGGTTATCCCCAAAACAGACTAATGTATCGATCTGGTGGTCAACGATAAACTGCTTAAGAAACGTTGAAAAATTCTCCAACGAATCTTGATAAGCGATGGGATTAAAAGGGTTATCCGTTTGAGGATAAAAATACTCATCACCACTATTAAAATTGATTTTAAATACGCGTTTATTTTGCGAAGATAGCCAAGTCCCAAACGCTTGAAAAAAAGCGCCCTATCGGCCCCTGTAATAATAAAATACGATGAGATGTTGAAACTAATTCATCGAGATTATGCACTGTAATAAAACACCCCGCTTATCATGTTACTTTTCAACGTATATCCTTTTCTCAAACGGTACGCAATAAACTTGAGATCATATAAAATAATGCTACCTCAATACAGAACACAATTGCACCAATTTTCCCCATTGCTTCAACATCCAACTACGTGACAGCCCATCTCCTTTTTGCTGTTGTTTTTGCTTTACCAAAATATCAATGGCTTGTTCCGCTTGAATCATATGTTTGGTTTTCGGATCAATATATTGCGGGTAATAAATCAATACCGCAGCAATTAATTCCCATAACGCTAATTGACGTTGACGACGTGGCAATTGGATTTCATCTACCGTTAATCCCCAATTGGCATAAAATGGCAAGCCATAACAATATACTTTTTTCCCGCGTAAAAGCGCCTCAAATCCCGCTAATGACGTCATCGTATGTACTTCATCAACTTGTTGAATACACTCTAATATATTCGCTTCAACGACAATTTGATCGGCATATTTCAAAACCTCGCTCGCCTCAATATACCCTATTCGATTACCACTTACCACATCCGGATGTGGTTTATAAATAATAAAATCTGTCGGATTTTTTAACCGCACTTTTTTCAATAAATCTAAATTTTTCACCACATCAGGCGAACCAAAACGAATAGAGGCATCGTCTTCAACCTGACCAGGAACCAAAATCATCTTTTTCGTTGTCCCTTGTAATGTCAGCCCAAGTTGACCCACATTATATTTACCAATATGAGATTGGATTAATTTTTGTTGTAAACGTTCTGCCTGAATTTTATCTTGTGGAGAAAACTGGTGATGTTGTAGCAATACCTCCAAACGAGAGGGGCAACGCGGATCAAAATAAATCCCCAAGTCATCAATCACCAAAGACAATGGCGCCACCAAATTTGACCCCAACCCCACAGATCGAATAAACCCATCTTCCATGTGTAATAGCGTAACATTTTGCTGTTTCGCATATTCTAATACTTCACTCTTCCCAACGCCCCAAATTAACAGTCGTCCATCTGCCGGAAGATGCTTTTTGGCAAGCTGTTTCACCGAAGAAACAAAATGTAAACGACAACTTGGTAGCCGGAAAAACGGCTTAATCACAGCCCGCTTCCACAGCGACATACCCACAGAATATAAATCACCACGCAGCCTATCATTAAGCAGCTTTCCTTGATGTAAGTAATTAATAACATCAAAAATCGTGCCACTTTGTTGTGTATAAGGATTCAAATAACGACTATATTGCAAATAAGCACAAGCAAACAGTTGTAATAAAGAGCGGTCTTTTCTGCGCGAATTTTTTTGTAACAAGGCTACATTTGGATGGCGATCATCAGTCAGTCCCCAACCGGCAAACCAAGGCACACCAAATGTCACCACCGGTTTATGCAACAATAATGCCTCAAATCCCATTTGTGAGGTAACACAATACACCTTATTTACCCGAGCTAACAAAGAAAGAGGATTCACATCTTCAGCCACTAATTTGACTTGAGGCTCCACAGTAGAAAGTGCGGTCAAATATCCCTGTTTTTTTCCACTAATCACATCCGGATGCGTTTTCACCCAAATCTCTGATGTAGGATTTTCCGCTATTGCTGCTTGCAACATTTGGATAAAACACGTTTCATCCGCCTGACCATATTTAACCGCCATATCACCAAACGTTTGATCGACGACCAAAACGATCTGTCTCTCAACCGAACCATCAAATACCATATCAGGCGCATGGTTATACTTCGACAATTGATATTGGCAGATCAAGTCCATCGCGCGCTGGCTATCTGCCAAAAAATGCTCTGATAATTCACCGCTCTTTAAAATAAGTTGCTCTAAACGAGATGAACGCGTTGTATCGTAATAAATACCAATATCATCATAAACTAAAGAAAACGGTGGATACCCTTCAACCCCTAGACCGACTGAACGTAAAAAGCCGTCTTCGAGAGCAACAAAAGGCAAGTTGTGCTGTCTCGCATAACTTCTTGCTCGACGCGTAGTCGGACGCAACCCCCACCCGATTACCTGTTCCACTTTGGGAGGTTTGCGCAAAACAGAATAAGTACAAAGCTCACATTCAGGTAAAAATACCTTAAGATGAGGTATTGCTAAAAGACCACGGGAAAAGATAAGAGATTGGGACATATCAGTTATAGTGAAAATTACAGATATCAATAAGCTATTATTATAATAAGAAATCACATAATGCTCTATAGCGCATTACATTTTCACACAACATATCTTATAGACATATCAAATAACAAACAGATAAACACAATAACCCAATATTACGCTTACAATTCTGCTACAACCAATAAAAAAGCGCACATAAGGTATGGATATAATGCGTTTACTACACAAAATATCAACCTTATGGCACCTTACTTAAAAAACACTACTTACATAAAATCCCGATATTTATCCATCAAATGCTGCAAGATGGAATTATTGACGCTTTTGCCTTGTTGGTACAAATCCGTTTTTCTAAAGGTGTTGTTCCAAACATGCATTGCATACATATTGTCAGTTAATGTACGCTCGTCAAAGTTTTGATCAAGCAGCATTTTTCTGGTTTGAATGGCGTTTAATCCATTAGGAAGCACGCTTCTCTATTGACAATCTGTAACAGCTTATCCAACTTAGCAGTAAAGATCTTATTGCCATATGCTAAAGACACATATAGATCATACACGCCCAATTCAAATTGGCGAGTTTCAATACCTTTTAATTGCAAGGTGGCAAAGTAACTAGCATTATAGTTAACACTAGGCTTACCAATTCTTGCACCAAGATTATTTTTACGCACTTGCCCAAGCTCGAATACATATTGTTTTTTGGTAATGTGTTTTCGCAGCACCAGATAATATTTTCCTTGTCTAAAATTGCTTAATGGCGCTTCGGCGACGATAAATTCACCTTCAACATGAAATATCGTGCCGTCCGTCCAAGAGCCTTCTACACTGATATGGCTGCCTGACGGTACATCAGTGCCGATGATGTCTTTTTTGGCAAGATACACTTTGCCGCTCTCTTCAAACAGGCGATACTCACAAAAATCATCACACGAATGCTTATCTAAGGCTGCGTCTGCCATCACTAGGCTGACATAGTTGCGGACATTTTTATCGGCAGAAACTGAGATTTGCACTTCATAAATGCCGTCTTCTAAAAAACTGACATCAATGCCTTTAAAACCTACCGTTGCCGTACCTGCGGCGGTGTAGTTATAGGTTTTGCCGTTAAACGGTTGGCTGCTGAGTTCTTTTTTGGGTACTGTACCTAAAACAAATTCTGCTTCATCATCATTGAGCAGGTTTCTAAATTTGATGTGCTTATGCAAATAGCGGTAATCGGGTGCGTCATAGCCTTGCAGATAGGCAAGCCCTTCGATAAAGAACGTGGCGTTGGCTATCCAGATTTTTTCAATGTTGTTGGTTGGAATGGTATTTGTCATTGTTTAACCCCAGTATTTTTCAAAAAAAGTATCAGTTTGCGGCCTTTTTCAGACGGCATTTAAATGCGTTGTTTGGTTTTTTGTTCATCTTGGAACACTTGCGATAAGATGTCGGCAGTGTAGATGAATTTGTCTTTATCGCCTTCGCATAATGCGTCCAAACAAGCTCGGTTAAAGCTGGCAGGCACAAGGCGTGGATAGACATAATGGTAGTGTTTTTGGATAAACTCTTTTGCGGTTTCATAGATTTCGTCTTTTACCGCTTGCGGATAAAACACAAACTCACGCAGATAAATCAGCAAATCGTGGTTCATATAAAACGCAATTTGATATGCTTTACGAACTTCAGGAATATATTGCCATAGCTTTTCAATGGCAACCATACGCTCTTGAAAGTTGCTTAATGATTTTGATGTGGTAATACTGGTTTGATTACCATACACCAACCATATATAAACACGGTTATCAATCAAGCCGATACGGTCAAGTTTGGAGTATAGCTTGGCTGTAAACAGCTTATCTTCGTATAAACCTGTTTCAAAATAGATGTCGTGCTGTTTTAGTGCTTCCACTCGATATAATTTATTGGTGGTGAGTGTATCATCATACAAAGCCAAGCGATTTACCAATAGATTTACTTTTTTGGTTTGATAAAGCCGTCTGAACCACTCGCCTTCTACACCTGTATTGATATCTCGTCTTACTGTGACGCCCGACACACAATCAAGTTGATGTGCCAAAGCATAATCCATCAAGTTTGACAGTGCGTCAGGATAGATTAAGTCATCCGAGTCCAAGAAAAAGATATATTCACCCAAGGCATTATCAATACCGAAATTACGGGTTAACCCCGGTCCTTCATTTTCTTTATAAAAATAACGGAAACGCGGATCGTTGAATGACTGAACAAAATGCTCTGCACGTTGCTCAGATCCATCATCAATGACCATCACATCTACATTTTGATAATGAGAATCTTGAATGGACTTTAATGTCGCTAGAATTTCTTTTTCTGCATTAAAACAAGGAATGACAATAGAAATTTTTGGCAAATCCCAACTGCTGTTTCTTTTAAATAATTTGGTTAAAAATTTCATCTTAAAGCCCCCTTACAGCTCGTCCAATTCGCCAATCAATTTATCCCATTGTGCAAACACATTTTGATTAGAAAAACGCTCAAACATTGCTTTAATCTTGGTTTGATCAATATCGGATACTTGTTTGACAGCGGCAATCACACCTTGATAATCGCCATAAGGCAATAAGAAACCGGTTTGCCCTTGCAGCACCAAATCTTTGGCAGCAGTAAAGGAATCAAACACCACCACAGGCTTGCCGCAGGCGTAGGCTTCAAGCAATACCAATGGGAAACCTTCGGATTTACTCATGAGCAGCAGCGAGTCGTTATCGGCAAAGATTTTGTGCTTGTCGCTCTCAAAGCCGTGCACACGCAAAATACCGTCCAAGCCGTTATCGCTGATCGCCTGCATAAAGTCGGCTTTTAATGCACCGTCGCCATAGATGTTAAGCACAATATGTTCATTTTGCGCTTTGATTTGTTTGCCCAAATCAATCATGGCAAAGATATTTTTATCTGCGTCCAGTCGGCTGATAACCGCCGTGTGCAGCGGCTTGTTAGACGCTATCGGCGTATAGTCAGCGTCAATGGAGTTATGCATAAAGCCGAGTTTTGCCTGTATTTCTTCGTTCAAATGCGGACGGAGCAACTCTACTGCCGATTGGGTCAACAACAGCAGTTTTTGGTAATTGTACAGTTTGCCTTCGTTCAGCCAGCTCAAATGCGGGCCGTACATTTCACGGGAAATCATATCTTTGACATCGCCGTGGAACATCAGCACCGATTTGGCATTTTCCAAATATCGCTGGAAGTGCATATGGGCAGAAAACTGTAAAGAAATCACAATGCCGTCTGTATTTTTTAGAATATGGGCACAGGCTCCATTCAAGTATTGACTGGAAATCGCATAGTCAATATACGGGCTTTCTAAAACGTGCAATTCGGAATTGGCTTCGGCAAACTCTTTAATCGCCAGCACAAAAACTCGGGCGTTGTAGGCTTGCTTATAATACTTCGCCATATTTTTGACAAAGCTATGGATACCGCCGATTTGGTTCAAATCGTTTACCAAGAAAATCACATCTTTACCATGGCGAATTTGTGGCTCAAACGCAATCGCTTCGGCAATACGCTGGGTCGCTTTACCATCTTCGAGCGGATAAAATTCGTTGATGATTTTGCTGTTATCGGCATTGATGGTTTGCCAGTTAATCGATAACAGCTCATCTTCGCTGCGGACGATTTGTTCAGACGGCAGATAATCGGCAAAATCAAAATACACGCCACGCTTTTTCATATAATCGGCATAGTCGTATTGATACAGCACAATCGGCTTGTTGAGCAGGGCAAAATCCAGCACCAAAGACGAGTAATCGCTAATCAGCACATCGGCAATTTTCATCAAATCCGCCATATCCGATGACGATGTGCAGTCAATCACATTGTCATAATGCTGATCAAGATGGTTCAGATAATGCAGCTTGGTGATTAAGATGTAATCGTCACCCAGATTTGCCAACAGGCTGCCTACATCAAACGGCAACGGCATAGCGCCCGCTTCACGGAAAGTCGGTGCATACAGCACAATCCGCTTGCCTTCAGGGATACCGAGCGAGTGTTTTAAATACGCCAAATCAATGTGTTCAGGCGTGTTGAATTTGCTGTTGTGGCGTTCAATTTGCAGCCAGTCAAGCGCCAATAAAGCCGCTTCGTCAGAGACGGTGTATTGGCGGCGTTTGATGATACGCAGCTCGTGCTGACGGCTTGGGTGTGCGGCGGCAAATTCGCTGTGGTCGTGGATAAACAGCACCACAGGGCGGTTGTATTGGTCAAACTGATAAATCAGCGGATTGTAGTCGCTGATTAAAATATCAGCCAGCAGCAGCGCGTCATTTTTGCCCAATGCGTGCGTGTAGTACACGTTATTTTCAGACGGCTTGGCGGCACGCAGATGAGCTGCCGGCAACAGCACCACAAGGCAATAATCCTGCCCCAAGACGTCTAAGAGTTTTTGGGTGTCAAACGGTACGGCAAATGTTTGTCCGCTGCGGTATTCAGGGGCATACAGGGCGATTTTTTTGCCCTGTGGCAAGCCGATTTTGTCGTACAAATCGTGTAAGCGTGCTTGGTTGCTGCGGTTATCGAGCAATTTGTCAATTTTGGCACTGCCCAGTTGCAACACTTCGCCTTCGTAACGCATAGCGCCACGCAAGAAAGTTTGGGTATAAAAATCCGACATTGATACCATGCTGTCGTATGCCAAATCATAGCGGATAGCGCCTGCCAAATGCTTGATGTCCAAATCAACAAACATTTTTTTGTACGGAATACCGTGCCATACCGACACCCATTTGTTGGTCTCGTTAATGCGGTAGCCGTAGTTCATCGTGCCTGCATCAATCATATAATCGGCGGTCATCTTTAAAAACTCGCCGTATGATGTGCCGTTTTTCACCAAAGTATGCGACGGCTTATACACCACATCTTCGTCTAGCTGACGCAAAATCACATACACATCAAAATCATCTTGATAATGGGCGATAAACGGCTCAATGTCCGCCATCACTCGGTGGTTATAATCCGATGGAATGAGCAGCAGTTTTTTCTTAATGGCAACGCCCAGCGACTGACGATAGCCGCCTTGTAAAATACGGGGAACGGCAGCGGTCGGCTTGCCTGTGGCACTGAGTTCATAAGATGAAAAGCCAAGCTGCTTGTTGCACTGCGCCAGCTGGATTTGCCACTGGGTGTTATAAGGGGCAAGCTCAAGCGCTCTTGAAATATAAAAATGCGCTTCGTGCAGACTTTTTAATTTCAGATGACATACGCCCAATTTAAAGGCGATTTGCGGATTGTTCGGTGCAGCTTTATGAGCGGTTTTAAAGGCATTCAGCGCTGCACCCCAGTGTTTCTTTTTATATAAAGACAAGCCGTTGCGGTAAGCGGCTGGTGCAATCATATAGTTGAATGAGTTTTTTAACAGTTTCATCGTGTGTCCTAGACATTTTCGCCATACAGACGCAAAGTTTTTATATATCGATTTCGTCTGTCGCTGTGTGCGGCTGAGATAATTTTTTTATACAGATAAATGATAAATTCTTGCTCGGAAATAATGTGTACATTCGGCGTATCCAATGCGCTGTCAAAATCCGTTTTCGGAATTTGCCAATCCGCACCGTAATTTTCGGTCAAATACTGCCCGTAATCTTTGGGAATGAGATATTCCTGACCCAAAAAACGACGGTAAGTCAGCTCAAAAGGCGAGTTGCTCCACTTGGTTTTACCGCCTGCGTGCCAATAATCGCCATCATCACGATGATGGATAAAAATATCAATGGTAATGCCGCTGACATGGCGAACCACCAAAATATCTTGACTGTAAATCGGTAAAATATAAAAGCAGCCGCTTTGGCGGATCATGCGTGCCAAATCTTGCACCGTATGCGTTTCCCACACGCCAACATCGATGTCTTTATCGTGTCCGAGCAGTTTGCCTTCACGAATACAGCCGAGCAAAGTACCGCTGATTAAGAAAAATTCGACTTGCTGATGATCCAAGCACTGCTTTAACGCTGCCAACGCGGCGGCAGCTTTTTTGTCCGTATATTGCTTAAGAGCGGTCGATTTTTGCAGATTTTTTACCTGTTCGCCCAACCGATACTGCCTACGCCAAAGCTCAAGGGCAAACCCAGTATCGCCAGCACGAGTGGCGGCATTGGATAGATGGCTCGCGATATCAAAGGGTAGGGCTTTGGTTTGATAATCGGGAAAGTAGCCGGCAAACAGCGTGCAAAACCGCTCAAATTCAGACGGCGTATCCACCAAATTGGATAAGTGCTGCCAAGTTTTGCCACGCTTAGAATGTGCCAGCAGTTCTTGCAGACATTGCCACGCTGCTGCCTTATCCGATAATCGGACATAAATTTCTGCCAGCAGATAGGTGGCTTCGGCGTGGTGCGGATTTTCGGCTAAAAACCGGCTCAACACTGCTTTTGCCTGCTCATTATCATTGGTGAGCAAATGGCTTTTTGCCAAATACAAATGCCCCAAAGGATCGCCTTTTTGAAGCATTTTATCGGCAAGTTGATGAATAGCTACATGATCGGCAGTTTCAAATGCCTGCGCCATCTGATAAAGATACAGATAAGCGTGCACGCCCCTGGTCTGCCGAGTGCCTGCGATGTGGTGTTTAATCTGCAGGCAACGCTGAACAAAAGGCGCGTGTTGGTATTTTGAGATAAGTGCGGATCGAAGCGGCTTCATGGTTATTGGCCGGAGAGCGTCTCTTTAATCTGCGTGGTCGAAATCCCTTCGGTGCGGGGTAGATAAACCACCTGGCAGTATTCTTTTAAGAAGTCGAACTTGCCCTGCCAATCGTCGCCGATGACGAAAATGTCGATTTTGTGTTCAACTACGTCTTGAATCTTTTGCTCCCAACTCCTCTCAGGAATCACTAAATCCACAAAACGTATAGATTCCACAATATAGGCTCGCTCTTCATAAGGATAAGCACATACTTTTCCTTTACCTAAATTAAATTCATCGGTAGAAACTGCAACGGTTAAATGATCTCCTAAGGCTTTCGCCCGTTTCAAAAGGTTAATATGGCCATAATGAAGTAGATCAAACGTGCCGTAAGTCAAAACTTTTTTCATAGACCCTAAAAGTTAGTATAATTTGTTTTTTATGTTATATATTAAGACAATTATTGTTCTCAATTGTACCATAAATTTAATTAAGGCTCATCATAATTTCAATCTCACATGTCTCTGTTGTATTAAGAATACTCAAACCGTTCAGCAAAGCAACTTTATGCATATTAAATAAGCCGAATGCATAATACTAAGGGCGATTATTCGATGTTTATTTGCTACAAAATTTTGCTAATTTCAATTAAGCACATTAAAATAGTGCCAACTTTTATTCAGTCTAATAATAAAAAGCTATGATAAAAAAATATCTCTTTCCTTTAAGTTTTTGTACCTTATTGATGGCTTGTAATGCCATGCCAACTTCAGGCCCTAGCCAAAGTAGCATTATGGGGTTACAAAACGAATCAAGTACATTGCCTGTCGTGAATGTAGTCGAAATTGATGACAATATTACGACGACCTTATTCAATCAACAACAAGCCCAATCATTCTCACAGTTCCCACAAACAGGACGAAATTATTTCGGTACGGTTAACTCAGGAGATATGCTTGATGTCATGATTTGGGAAGCACCTCCAGCTGTGTTATTTGGTTCTGTGTTAAATCAAAGTGGGACAGGGAGTTCACAACTGACAAGCTTACCCGAGCAAATGGTTAGTGAGGCTGGCAAAATCACAATTCCATTTTTAGGCGCGGTACATGTTAGAGGAAAAACGCCCGAACAAATTCAACGTGAAATCGTTAATCGCCTCAAGCCGATGGCTAATCAGCCACAAGCTATGGTTCGTTTAGTCAAAAATAATTCCGCGAATGTTACAGTACTACGTCAAGGTAATAGTATCCGCATGCCGTTAACCGCTCATGGTGAACGCGTATTAGATGCGGTTGCGGCTGTAGGTGGTGTAAGTGAAAATGCGGAAGATATTTCTGTACAACTGACCCGTGGCAGCCAGGTGAAAACCATCTCTTTAGAAACATTAGCAGCGAACCCACAGGAAAATATCGTTTTGCGTTCTGGTGATGTCGTTTCTCTCCTAAATAATCCGTTGAGTTTCACTGCGTTAGGTGCGGTTGGCGCGAATAAGCAAGTGAAATTTTCAGCGAAAGGTTTAACCCTCGCAGAAGCCATTGGGCGCATGGGAGGGCTAATTGATACACGTTCTGATCCACGTGGTATTTTTGTGTTCCGCTATTTACCTTTTGATTCTCTCTCTCTAACTCAGCAAAATTTTTGGGCAAGTCGTGGTTATAGCAAGGGTATGGATGTGCCTACGGTATATCGCATGAATTTACTCGAGCCAAAATCAATGTTTTGGTTACAACGTTTCCCAATTCAAAATCGCGACATTGTGTATGTCTCTAATGCGCCACTGGCTGAATTCCAAAAATTCTTACGCATTATTTTCTCCATTAGTTCTCCCGTTACAAGTACGGTCAATAGCGTGAATAATTTATAAGGATATATCATGACAGAAATCATTGAAACGCAGGTTGCTACACAGAAGACGGTACCGAACAAGAAAAAATCATTTTTACATAAATTTCGACCGCTCTTTTGGATTACTGTAGCATTACCGACTTTTTGTTCATTATTTTATTTTAGTTTTTGGGCTTCAGATATTTATGTATCTGAATCTAGCTTTGTCGTGCGTTCTTCACAAAATCAGGCTTCTCTTAGCGGCGTTGGCGCGCTATTACAAAGTGTAGGATTCGCACGCTCCCAAGATGATACTTATAGTGTGCAAGAGTTTATCACTTCTCGAAATGCTCTAGAGCAGCTAGGGCATACATTGCCTGTTCGTCAATTTTATGAAGATAAAGGCGATTTTTTTGCACGTTTTAATCCATTGGGTTTATCCGATGAAAATGAAGCTTTTTACCAATATTTTCGCAAACGTCAAACGGTTAGCGTAGATGCCCTGAGTGGCATTGCGACACTGAGTATTCGAGCTTTTGATCCTGAAGAAGGACAAAAAATCAACATAGAGTTATTAAAACAAGGTGAGGCCTTAATTAATCGCCTTAACGATCGTGCAAGACGTGACACCATTATTTTTGCGGAACAATCGGTGAAAGAAGCTGAAAAGCGCGTAGCTGAATCTGCTGCGGCCTTGAGCAAATACCGTATTGAACATGGTATTTTTGATTTACAATCTCAATCAGAAGTTCAGCTCAGCTTAATTTCGCGTTTACAAGACGAGCTTATTAATATTCAAACGCAATTAGATCAAGTACGTTCAATTTCACCACAAAATCCACAGGTAAATACCTTACAAGTTCGTGAAAAAAGTATTAAGGCTGAAATTCAAAAACAAATTCAACGTGTGCTTGGCGGGGGAAATTCTCTTGCAAACCAAACCGCAGAATATCAACGTTTAGTTTTAGATAATACTCTAGCACAACAGCAGCTCAGTACAGCAATTACCTCTTTACAAAATGCGAAAGGGGAAGCCGATCGTAAGCAGCTTTATTTGGAAATTATCAATCAACCAAGTAAACCAGACTTAGCCCTGGAACCTTATCGCCTTTATAACATTTTAGCTACGTTCTTCATCGGTCTAATGATTTATGGGGTATTAAGTTTATTAATTGCCAGTGTGAGAGAGCATAAAAACTAATGCAATACGGAGATCAAACGACATTTCGACAATCATTAGCAATTCAATGTCGTGTTATTAATGCGTTGTTAATGCGTGAAATTATTACGCGTTATGGGCGTAATAATATTGGCTTTTTATGGTTATTTGTTGAGCCAATGGTAATGACACTGCTCATTGTTTTATTTTGGCGATATATACGTGCAGATGCATTTTCCACACTCAATATTGTTGCTTTCGCCATTACTGGCTATCCCTTGATGATGATGTGGCGAAATGCATCTAACCGTGCTATTGGGGCAATCAGCGCCAATATTAGCTTGTTATATCATCGTAACGTGCGCGTATTAGATACTTTATTTGCTCGTATGCTACTCGAAATTGCAGGCGCCACCATTGCCCAAATCGTCCTAATGGGCTTCTTTATTGCTATCGGTTGGATGAATATGCCACACGATACATTCTATATGTTGCTAGCTTGGTTGTTAATGGCAATGTTTGCTATTGGCTTGGGCTTAATTATTTGTTCTATTGCTCAAGAAATTGAGGCCTTTGGAAAGATTTGGGGAACGCTTAGCTTCGTGATGTTCCCTCTTTCTGGTGCGATGTTTTTTGTCCACGCCATTCCAAGCCAATATCACCATTATGTACTTTGGGTTCCAATGATCCATGGAACAGAAATGTTTCGCCATGGCTATTTTGGCTCAACTGTCATCACTTATGAAAACCCATGGTATTTATTAATTTGTAACCTTGTTTTGTTATTCGTTGGCTTATTAATGGTTAAGCATTTTAGTAAAGGAATTGAACCATCATGATCAGTGTGGAACATGTTAATAAGCGTTATTTAACACGTCGCGGTTATAAAACTGTGTTACATGATATTAATTTTCAGCTTAAAAAAGGCGAGAAAGTGGGTATTTTGGGACGTAATGGCGCGGGGAAATCGACATTAATTCGTTTAATAAGTGGCGTTGAGCCACCAACAAGCGGTACTATCCGTCGAGAAATGAGTATTTCTTGGCCATTAGCATTTAGTGGCGCTTTTCAAGGCAGCTTAACGGGAATGGATAATTTGCGCTTTATTTGTCGTATTTATAATGTAGACGTCGATTATGTGAAACGTTTTACAGAAGAATTCTCAGAGTTAGGGGAATATCTCTATGAACCTGTGAAAAAATATTCTTCAGGTATGAAAGCACGGCTTGCTTTCGCGTTATCCCTTTCTGTCGAGTTTGATTGTTATTTAATTGATGAAGTTATCGCGGTAGGTGATTCGCGCTTTGCCGCCAAGTGTAAACACGAGTTATTCGAAAAGCGCAAAGATCGATCTATTATTTTAGTTTCTCATAGCCCTGCGGCAATTCGTGAATATTGTGACAATGCATTAGTTTTAGAAGAAGGATATATGCATTCTTTTCCATCTATTGATGAAGCTTATCAATACTACAATAAATCATAGGAACAGATAATTCTGTTCCTCTCTTCACTTACTTATTCAATAGCCCTTTACGTCGCATTTGTTGATACATCACCCATATAACCAACAAGTTAATAATGACCACAAGCCAATGCATCAAACTATCAAGGTTTTGTATAAGCTTATACATTTCTAGTGGTAAAAATAACCCATAACCCAATAAGCTAAACCAATATGCCCAACTACGTGAACGAAAAAGCCCGTAAGCTTCCAAAAAACGTAATAGACTATAACAAAACAGCGCTAACGCAGCCCAACTTCCATAATGGGCTGCAGCCTCTACTTTATCTCCCCAATAATCTAATTGAGTCGCGATTAAGCTTCCAAAAAGATGTCGAAGATAAAAAATTAAGCTTTGTATCACCTCGGGCAATGCATTGCGCCAAATCACAACGGCGACAGCCACCATGAGGGCCAGCACACCTTTCGCCGCCTCATATGAGGCGACAACTTTAATGGGATCGCGTGTTAATAACTTAGATTGCATGCGCTATTCTTATGGCATCACAAAACCAATCGCATTATAGACTTTTTCCAATGTTGCCTTTGCTTTTTGGCGTGCTTTGGTTGCCCCTTCTGCTGCGATTTGATTTAATAACTCTTCATTATTGCGGTAATGCCAAAAACGTTCTTGTAAGCCAATGAGCATTTCAGACACACGATCCGCCACTTCGGTTTTTAAATGCCCATACATCTTGCCTTCAAATTCCGCTTCAATTTCTGCAATAGGTTTCCCTGTCACGCCATGCAAGATATCAATTAAATTAGATACACCGGCTTTATTTTGGCGATCATAACGTACGATTGGTGGTTCATCAGAATCAGTAACTGCTCGTTTAATTTTTTTCGCCACTGATTTTGGATCTTCCAATAATGTAATCACATTATTACGATTATCATCAGATTTTGACATTTTCTTTTCAGGATCCTGTAAAGACATCACGCGCGCCCCAGATTTTGCAATAAACACTTCTGGAATCGCAAACATTCCTTCGCCATACAACGCATTAAAACGATTTGCGATATCACGTGTGATCTCTAAATGTTGCTTCTGATCTTCCCCTACCGGCACTTGATTAGCTTGATATAGCAAAATATCTGCAGCCATAAGCACAGGATAAGTAAATAGCCCCACATTAATATTATCTGCGTGGCGTGCCGACTTATCTTTAAATTGTGTCATACGCCCCATTTCGCCGAAATAGGTATAACAATTCAATACCCATGCTAACTGTGCATGTTCCGGTACATGGGACTGAATAAACACGGTACTTTTCTTCGGATCAATACCACAAGCCAAATACAACGCCAACACATCTAAACTGGCTTTACGTAACGCCTGTGGATCTTGTCGCACTGTAATTGCATGTTGATCAACGATACAATATAAACAATCATAATCGTCTTGCATTTGTACGAATTGGCGTAACGCGCCCAAATAGTTACCAATGGTTAGTTCGCCAGATGGCTGAACGCCACTAAAGACAACGGGTTTTGTCATTTCATTCTTTTCCTTATTTTTTATTCAACGACAAAGTGCGGTGAGTTTTACTCATCTTTTTTAACGCACTACAGACAAAATGTCAGCAAAATCATCAAATACCCAATCCGGGCAACTTTCCGCAATCGGGATATTATAATTATAGCCATAGGTTAATCCCACTGCAGCGCAGCCCGCAGCATGAGCAGCTAAAATATCATTTTTTGAATCACCCACAAATAAGATTTGTTTTGGATATAAACCAAACTTACCACATAAATAATACAATGGTGCTGGATGTGGCTTAATAGCAGGTAATGACTGCCCCCCCAGCATTTCACAAAACAAATGATCGATCCCAAACGCCGCCAACACCGGTTGTACATGTTTGGTTGGTTTATTTGTTACCACCGCTAATGCATATCCGGCCGCGTGTAACTTTTCTAAGGTTTCTTTCACATTTGGATACAAACGGCTAATATTACAAATATTTTCACCATAATAGAAACCGAAACGGCGTTTAAAATGTTTCACTTCTTCATCGCTTAACGCTCGGTTATCAGCCTGTGCACAAGCCCAATCTAACGCGCGGGCACTCAAAATATCCGCACCATTTCCAATCCAGGTCATTACTAATGCTTCTGGCGCCTGTGGTAAACCTAATTCTGCTAAAGCCGAGTTTACCGATAACGCTAAATCCGGCAAACTATCGACTAAAGTTCCGTCTAAATCGAAACCAATTAATTTAAATTGAGATGTCATAAAATCTTCCTAAAAAACTACCGCACTTTTGCTAATTCAGCTCGCATATCATCAATCACCTTTTTATAATCAGGTTGATCAAAAATCGCTGATCCCGCCACAAACATATCTGCACCAGCTCGAGCAATATCGGCAATATTACTCACTTTCACTCCACCATCGACTTCAAGACGAATATCCAAGCCACTTTCGTCAATACGCTGACGAACTTGGCGTAACTTATCAAGGGTTGATGGAATAAAAGACTGACCGCCAAATCCAGGATTCACAGACATCAATAAAATGATATCGACTTTATCCATCACATAATCTAAATAGCTTAGCGGTGTCGCAGGGTTAAATACAAGTCCAGACTGACAGCCATTGTCACGAATCAATTGTAGGGTGCGATCAATATGAACCGCAGCTTCCGGGTGAAAAGTAATAGAATTCGCCCCTGCTTTCGCAAAATCTGTCACAAGACGTTCCACTGGGCTCGCCATTAAATGAACATCAATTGGGCAAGTAATACCATAATCACGCAAAGACTGACAAATCGGCGCACCAAAAGTTAAATTTGGCACATAATGATTATCCATCACATCAAAATGAATTAAATCCGCACCGCACTTTAAGACATTTTCGACATCTTCACCCAAACGGGCGAGATCGGCGGATAAAATTGAAGGGGCAATTAAATAATTTTTCATAAGCTTTCCTTATTTGCGAATATAAGGCTAGTGTACTATTTAATAGAGAAGAGGTAAAACAAAAATAAGGCGCCAAAACGCCTTATTTTCTTCCAGTAATCGTTAAATTTTTGTATACATTTCATACAGGCAAGAGCCGGTAAAATCAAAATCACTCAATTTAAAAATCTCCCCTTTAGGAATATCTTTTATTAACGTTTTATTTGAGATGAGTTGACATCCTCCCCGCCATAAAGGGCGGGGATTCCTACTAGTGCCAATTGCAAGCAATAGGCTACTCTCGGTGGGTTCTTGCTGCTGACCTCTTATGAGGTTCACTTCACAAGCTCTACGGACATGTCCTGCCCTGATATTTTATTACGCGTGGACGATAGCTCGCCCACGCACCAATACATTTAACGCTCCAACCACATCGGCATTTTCTGTATAACCACATTCTACACACTCAAAATTCGCCTGTGTTTGCCGATTTTCTTTTGCTGTATGACTACAACAAGGGCAAGTTCGGCTGGTATTTTGTGGTGGTACTGCCACTAAAAATCCACCTTGCCATTGCGTTTTGTAGTCCAACTGACGATGAAACTCAAACCAAGATTGATCTAATATCGCTTGGTTCAAGCCTGATTTTGCAGCAACATTTTTGCCTGGTGCTTCCGCCGTGCCTTTGGCTGATTTTGACATATTTGACACCTGCAAATCTTCAATATAAATCATGGCGTGGTTTTTGCTGATTTTGCTTGAAGTCTGATGCAAGAAGTCTTTGCGACAATTGGCAATTTTATGGTGCAGTTTGGCGATTTTTTCCTTTAATTTCTGCCAGTTTTGACTAAATTTAACCTTGTTTTTAAGTTGGCGTTGGAGTTTTGCCAATTTGCCTTTGTAGGTTTTAAAGGCGTTTAATGGCTCAAAAAATTCACCGCTTGAAAGCGTCGCAAAACGTGCAATGCCCATATCAATACCAATTTCACCGCCTTTATGTGTCGGGATTTCGTACTCAAATTCAGTTTGAATACTAACAAAAAATCGACCGCACTTTTGACTGACGGTAACATTTTTGATTTCACCAACTATATCTCGGCTGTTGCGATAGCGAACCCAGCCAATCTTTGGCAGATACAAGCGGTTATTTTGTTGTTCTAATTTGCAACCTTGCGGAAAGCGAAAACTCTCTTTTAAACCTTTTTTCTTAAATTTTGGGAAGTCTGCTCGCTGTTGAAAGAAATTTTTAAACGCACTTTCTAGGTCTTTTAAAGACTGTTGAAGCACTTGAGAATGACATTCTTTTAGCCAAACTAATTCTTTTTTCCATTGTGGAAGCAAGTTGGCGATTTTGGTGTAACTGAACTTAAAGCTGTTATCTTGCTCGTATTGTTCGTTTTGCCAAGCCAACGCACGATTGAACATAAAACGAGAGCAACCACAGAACTGTTTAATTCTGCGGATTTGGCTGCCGTTTGGCATTATCTCGAACTTAAAGGCTTTGCGTAGTTGCATTGACAAGGTTTAGAATGTAAGTTTTCAACATTTTACACTTGGTCTATGCAAAAAGAAACAGAAATTAGACACGGTAGGCATTGCGTTTTTAATATGCATGTTCACTTAGTCTTTGTAACAAAATATCGCCATGATGTTTTTACGAAAGCTATTTTAGACGAACTCAAATTGATTTTTGAAAGCGTCTGCAATGATTTTAAAGCAAAATTAGTTGAATTTGACGGCGAAGACGATCATGTTCATTTACTTGTGGAATATCCGCCGAAAGTGGATGTATCTACACTTGTGAACAGCTTAAAAGGTGTATCAAGCCGAATGATTAGGAAGAAAAACTCCCCAAACATCCGAAAAAAACTTTGGGGTAATCAGCTGTGCTCTCCGTCTTATTTTGCAGGGAGTTGCAGCGGTGCTCCAATTTCCATTATTCGCCAATACATCGAGCAGCAACAAACACCTGATTAGTTAGGTTTGAAACGGCTTACGCCGTTTGTGCCTTAATCTCCGCCCTGAAGGACGGAGTTTTACGGCACGAGTCTGATAAAAGTGTAATGGCCGGATGGACATTCCATTTAGAGATCATCAAGATCATCACTGCAATAGCAATAACAAATACGACTAATATATAGACTTCGTTCATATGCCTTTCTCCTCTGTTTTGTCAAAACGCTTAACATTAAAATTTGTGAATTTACTCCATACCTCCTTTTCTTTCGTATTCAAAAATAGAACAAGCTTGAGGTTAAATAATACTCTTTATAATGTTTAGAATCTGAGAGTGAGATCACATAAATTAACAAAAAACAGACCGTACTTTGTTAAAAAACGATATTTATTGTTAAGTAAACGGAGATTTAGGGCAGTTTGCCGCCCTAACTGAATACCATTGGGCAACCCAAGAAAAATAAAGTAAAATAGAGGGGTGAATTTCAACTTAAAAGAGACATTATGACTATCTTAAATGTAGTATTATATCCAGATGAACGCCTACGTACCGTAGCAAAGCCTGTTGCCCAAGTCGATGATGGGGTGCGCGAGATTGTGGACAATATGTTTGATACCATGTATGAAAATGAAGGGATTGGCCTTGCTGCAACACAAGTCAATATTCACCAACGCATTATTACTATTGATATTGAAGGCGATAAGAGCAATCAACTAGTGTTAATTAATCCTGAGATTTTAAATGCTTCCGGAGAAACCGGTATTGAAGAAGGCTGTTTATCTGTACCTGGATTTCGTGGGCTAGTTCCCCGTAAAGAAAAGGTTACAGTCAAAGCCTTAGACCGTAATGGCAATGAATTTACTCTTGAGGCTGATGATTTATTAGCAATTTGTATCCAACATGAAATTGATCACCTTAATGGCGTATTGTTTGTGGATTACTTATCACCACTTAAACGTCAACGCATTAAAGACAAAATGTTGAAACTACAAAAACAAATCGCACGCCAACAATAAATAATCACTGACTCCCCTCTGTTTAGAGGGGAATTTGCTTTTAATTCAAAGACTGAACGAACCATGATGAAACCTTTAAATATTATTTTTGCGGGAACCCCCGATTTCGCTGCACAACATTTACAAGCGCTAATTGACTCACAGCATAATGTGATTGCCGTCTATACCCAGCCGGATAAACCGGCAGGACGAGGTAAAAAATTACAAGCAAGTGCGGTTAAAATTCTCGCAGAATCTCATCATATTCCTGTTTACCAACCTAAATCCCTGCGCCCCCTTGAAGCGCAACAAACACTGGCTGACTTACAGGCGGATATCATGGTTGTCGTTGCCTACGGGCTTATCCTGCCTAAGGCTGTCTTAGAAGCACCACGTCTAGGTTGTTTAAATGTGCACGGTTCTATTTTACCCCGTTGGCGTGGGGCTGCGCCCATTCAACGTGCGATTTGGGCTGGTGATCAACAGACAGGTGTCACCATTATGCAAATGGATGAAGGTTTAGATACCGGCGATATGCTACATAAAGTTTATTGTGATATTCGCTCTGATGAAACGTCCCTGAGCCTATATAATAAACTGGCCCAGCTTGCACCACCCGCCTTACTTGATGTCTTAAATGGGCTAGAAAAAGGCCAATTTCATGCCGAGCCACAAAATGAAAATGAAAGTAATTATGCCGAGAAACTCAGTAAAGACGAAGCAAAGCTCAATTGGCATTTGCCCGCAGCACAGCTTGAACGCTGTATTCGAGCCTTTAATCCTTGGCCAATGAGTTATCTCACAACCCATGATGCTGCAGGTAATCTTCATACATTGAAAGTCTACCAAGCTGACGTCTTACCCCCAACGACCCACTCTCCCGGCACCATTTTACGTGCCGACAAAACCGGGATTCAAGTCGCCACGGCGCACGGGGTACTCAATCTGCTACAGCTTCAACCGGCCGGCAAAAAACCTATGTCTACACAAGATTTACTAAATGGTCGTGCCGATTGGTTTACCGTCGGACACATCCTAGACTAACGAGGCAATAACATGAAAAAAACACAAAAAATCACCGCACTTTCTGCTCGAGCAGCAGCTGCCGAGATTGTGTTACAGGTATGTGATCAGGGCCAATCCCTTTCTACCTTATTGCCTCATTATCAAAATAAAGTGAAACCACAAGATTTTCCTCTGTTACAAGAAATCTGTTTCGGTATCTGTCGCGTATTGCCTCGTCTAGAGCGAATTATTCAACATTTAGTAGACAAGCCACTTAAAGGCAAAACTCGCATTGTGCATTGCCTACTGTTAGTCGGCCTGTATCAACTACTATATACTCGTGTGCCAAGCCATGCTGCAGTAGATGAAGTCGTCAATGCGACTAGCGTACTTAAATCAGAGCGTTTTCGTGGTTTAATTAATGGTGTGTTGCGACGCTTTTTACGGGAGAAAGAAGCCATACTTTCTCTCATTGATAAACATTGGCAAACGCTCCACCCAGAATGGTTGGTTAATAAACTAAAAAAAGCCTATCCACACTGGCGTGACATCATTGAGGCCAATAATCAAAAGCCACCAATGTGGCTGCGTATTAATCAACAACATTCCAGCGTTGCGCACTACCGCACCCTACTTTCACAAGAAAGTTACCCCGCAGACAATCCTTCTGCACTACGCTTAACCACACCGAGTGCGGTACAAAATTTACCATTTTTCTCCGACGGTTGGGCAACGGTCCAAGATATTAATACCCAGTGGGCAGCTCACTTACTGGAAGCCAAAAATCATGAATTTATTTTAGATGCTTGTGCTGCGCCAGGTGGAAAAACCACACATATTTTGGAACTCGCCCCCGAAGCCAACGTTGTTGCCCTAGATATTGAAGAAGCTCGTTTAGTGCGTGTACATGAAAATCTAGCTCGTCTAAAACAACAGGCTACGGTAATTTGCGGTGATGCTAGTCAGCCAATGACTTGGCTTGATCAAATCCCAATGCCTTCTCGTCAGTTTGATCGCATCTTACTTGATGCGCCTTGTTCCGCTACAGGCGTTATTCGTCGCCACCCAGATATTAAATGGTTACGACAAGAACAAGATATCCCTGCCCTTGTCGCACTACAAAAGCAAATTTTGACTGCGCTGTGGTCAATATTAAAACCAAACGGCATTTTACTCTATGCGACTTGTTCTGTTTTACCGGAAGAAAATAGCGAACAAATCGTTCAATTTTTAGAAAATACCCCCAATGCTCGACTAGAAGCACTCCCCTTTAACCACACAGATAAAAATGCGATCGGTTTCCAATTCTTCCCTCAACCAGCAGGCGGGGATGGATTTTATTATGCCAAACTCCGTAAAGTCAGCGTAGATTCACAGCAAGGATAACCCATGAAAATCATTATTCTAGGTGCCGGTCAAGTTGGCACGACACTTGCAGAAAACTTGGTCAGCGAAGACAACGATATTACTTTAGTCGATAATAATCCTCAGCGTTTATCCACTTTGCAAGATAAGCACGATCTACGCGCCGTACATGGCATTGCCTCTTCACCAAGAACATTACGTGAAGCCGGCGCAACGGATGCCGATCTCTTGGTTGCCGTGACCAGCTCAGATGAAACCAATATGATCGCTTGCCAAATGGCCTATACCTTATTTAATACGCCCACTAAAATTGCGCGTATCCGTAATGCAGACTATTTACGCGAAAAAGAAAAATTATTTCACAACGATGTCGTGCCTATTGATCACATTATTTCACCTGAAAAATTAGTGATTGACGATATTGTACGCCTTATTGACTATCCCGGTGCATTACAAGTCGCCCATTTTGCCAACGAGCGCATTAGCTTAGTTGTAGTGAAAGCTTATTATGGCGGGCCTTTAGTGGGTTATGCCATTTCGGCGCTCAAAGATCATATGCCTCATATTGATAGTCGTATTGTCTCGATTTTACGCAACGATAAAACGATTCGTCCACAAGGTTCAACCATCATAGAAGCTGGCGACGAAATCACTTTTATTTGCGCAACAGAACATATTAAAGCGGTAATGAGCGAGCTACAACGCCTGGAAAAACCCTACAAGAAAATCATGATTGCTGGCGGGGGAAATATTGGTTCGGGTGTCGCAAAATACCTTGAAGAAAATTGTACTGTAAAAATGATCGAACGTAACCCTGAACGGGCGGCATTACTGGCCGAAAAGTTATCGAAAACCTTAGTTTTTTGTGGTGATCCGTCTGATCAATCGTTACTCTTTGAAGAACATATTGAAAGTATTGATGTTTTCATTGCTCTAACCAGTGATGACGAAGCCAATATTATGTCGGCCTTACTGGCTAAACGTTTGGGTGCCAAAAAAGTGATGGTATTAATTCAACGTATGGCCTATATTAATTTAGTGCAGGGCGGCTCTATTGATATTGCCGTTTCACCACAACAAGCGACTATTTCTGCCCTATTGGGACATGTACGTAAAGGCGATATTGTTAATGTTGCGTCTCTACGTCATGGTATCGCAGAAGCGATTGAAGCCATCGCTCATGGCGATGAAAAAACATCTTCTGTTATCGGCAAAACGATTAGTGAAATCAAACTGCCGTCAAGTGCAATTATTGGCGCTATTCTGCGTAACAATACCGTCATTATGGCACGTAAAAATGTTGTCATCGAACAAGGCGATCATGTTATTGTCTATTTAGGCGATAAAAAACACGTCCCAGAGATCGAAAAACTCTTCCAACCGTCAGTTTTCTTTATATAAGATGAGTTGTACTTTTAAACAGAGATCTCTATAATACGCCTGCTTATAGGGGTCAATAGGCCCAATTTACGAGGAGAAAATATGAGCTTTATGAAAGAATTCCGCGAATTTGCTATGCGCGGTAACGTTGTAGATATGGCAGTCGGTGTCATCATCGGTGGTGCATTTGGTAAAATCGTGAGTTCCTTAGTAGCCGATGTGGTTATGCCTGTCTTAGGTCTATTCACTGGTGGAGTCGATTTCAAAGATTTAAAAATCGTACTTGCTGAAGCAGTGGGCGAAACCCCAGCAGTGACTTTGAACTACGGTATGTTTATTCAAAACGTATTTGATTTCATTATTATTGCATTTGCTATCTTCATGATGATTAAAGGGTTAAACAAATTAAAACGTGAACAACCTGCTGAAGAAGAAGCGCCTGAAGAGCCAACTGCAGAAGAAAAATTATTAACAGAAATTCGTGACTTGTTGAAAAATAAATAAGTTATCCGCATAAATCAATCTGTACCTGACATTGAATTCAATGGACTGGATCAGGTACAGATTTTTATTTTGCCGCAAAAGTGCGGTGGTTTTTCCTCGTTTTTTCAACATCAATTAAAATAGCGCCGTTTTCTATCACTTTCCCTCCTAGCCTCAAAATAAATGTATCTCCAGACAAAATGTTTTTAATTCTGTGAGCTATTACGGAATAATCCTTTCAATTTAGCCATAAATAAAAAATTTTGTCTAAATTGTGCAAGTATTTCTTTTTCTGTTTCCTTATAGTAGGCCATGCTAATAAATTAACTTTTTATTAACATCACCCTAATAACTGTCATCAGTGATTTCAGCAAGGAGAATAATATGAAAAAGTTCACACATATTGCCATATTAGCCAGTTGTTTATATTCCGCGACCTTATTTGCTAAAGACATTGTTGTTGGCGCCCCCATGCCTGTTTTTGCCGATAAATGGTTAACCTATCTTTATGATGCCATTAAAGATTATGATGAAAAACACGACGATATCACATTTAAACTGACCGATGCCAACAACGATCCGGCCAAAATGCTCAATGATGTAGAAACGTTTATTGATCAAAAAGTCGATGTATTATTAGTTGTGCCTACCGATCCCAAAATTGTTAAAGTTATTGGCATTAAAGCACAAAAAGCCGGTATTCCATTAATCGTTGCAAATCGTGCGCCAGCAGAACAAGATTTAAAATACATTACGAGTTTTGTCGGTTCACAAGACAGCACTGCAGGCCAAATGCAAGCAGAATTTATCGTAGAACAGCTACAAGGCAAACCCGCTAATGCCGCGATTTTACTCGGTGAGCTAGGCCATAATTCTCAAATTAGACGTACCGAAGGAAATTTATCCGTATTCAAAGATCATAACAATATCAATATAGTGACCCAGCAATCAGCTAACTACGATCGCGCCCGCGGATTAGATGTCGCAACCAATATTTTGTCAGCTTATAAAAATATTAATGTTGTTGTAAGCAATAATGATGAAATGGCCATTGGCACAATTTTAGCAGCTGAGAAATTAGGGCTAAAAGATGAAGATTTATTAATTGTCGGAGTAGATGCCACACCTGATGCATTGAAATATCTAGGCAAAGGCTTAGATGCGACGGTTTATCAATCTGCCATAGGACAAGGTCATACGGCGGCTGAAGTTGCACATAAAGTCGCTAAAGGCGAGACCGTTGATAAAATCACTTGGGTTCCTTTTGAATTAGTCACACCGGATAAAAAAGCAGAGTATGAGGCAAAATACCAATAAGTGACTTATCCTTCGCTTAAAAGGACATGTTATAGAAATCATGATTTGTGAGATTTGTGAGTAATATCAATCAAACCCCAAAAATTAGGACATAAATAGGATTTTTTGTCCTAATTTCACAAGATCAAATCTGTCAGTTTCTCTAATATCCCTTTATCTGTTACACATGTTTTCAACTAAGGAGCCCCCATGAATATAGAACGTAGCCGTTTTTGTATAAACCGCAAAATAGCACCAAGTTTAACGATTGAAGAATTTTTCCAAGTCGTACAAAAGTGCGGTTTAAATAAAGTAGAAATTCGTAATGATATGCCAAGTGGCAAAATTCTTGATGATTTAACACCAACGCAATTCAATGCACTGGCCAAACAATATCATATAGAAGTGGTGACAATTAACGCGCTTTACCCATTCAATCTCCCATCAAAACGGGAACAAGTCACCAAAATGGCCATTGAAATGCTGGAAACTGCGAAAGCAGTAGGTGCGAAAGCGGTAATTATGTGTCCATACAATGAACCTGACTCCCGTTCAACAGCACAACGTATCGGGGATACCGCAGATTCTATTCAATATTTCACCGCACTTTTTGCACAATACGGGATTGAAGGTCTAGTTGAACCTCTTGGTTTTCCAATCAGCTCATTACGCTCCTTTACCTTTGCTGGCGAATTAATTAAAGCGATGGCCTCACCATTTAAACTAACATTAGATACTTTTCATCACCATTTGGCAGAATTACCTATCCAAAATTATGCCAACACCGTTGATATTAATCAGGTAGGTTTAGTGCATTTATCGGGTGTGGAAGCGACACGTCCAGTCGAGACGTTGCTTGATGACGACCGCATTATGTTAAGCCCACACGATGTGATGAAAACAAAAGAGCAAGTGGCAGAAATAGAGAAATTGGGCTATCAAGGCATTTACGCTTTTGAACCATTCGCATCAAGCCTTGCCGATTGGACAGCCTCAGATATTGAAAAAGCAATCAATGAAAGTATTGATTATATTTGCAACTAATTGAATTTAGGGAATAAATAAGGAGTTTGCTATGACATTAAGAATTGGTGTAATTGGTACAGGCGCCATCGGTCAAGAACATATTGAGCGATTAAGTCACAAATTAATTGGCGCCCAAGTGGTTGCGGTCAATGATATTCACGAAGAAACCGCAAAGGCCGCCGTTGCCCGTCTAGGCATTCAGGCCAAATTCTATGCGGATCCGCACGCCTTAATCAAGTCAGATGATGTCGATGCCTTAGTTGTCACCTCTTGGGGGCCCACTCATGAAGAATTTGTATTAGCATCAATCGCAGCCGGTAAGCCCGTATTTTGTGAAAAGCCCTTAGCTGTAACAGCACAAGGATGTAAAAATATCGTGGACGCGGAAATCAAACATGGCAAACGTTTAGTGCAAGTAGGATTTATGCGCCCATTTGACTTGACCTATCGCCAATTAAAAGCCACATTAGATAATGGTGAAATCGGCCAGCCTTTATTATTAAACTGTAAACACTTTAATCCCGAAGTGGGCGAAAGCTACACCACTCCAATGGCCATTGTCGATACCTTAATTCACGAACTTGATGTCCTACGCTGGCTATTAGATGATGATTATGTTTCAGCCCGCGTTATTTACCCAAGAAAAACAAGTAAGGCCTCCAATCATTTAGCAGACCCACAAGTTGTTATCTTAGAAACGGCAAAAGGTATCGTGATTAATACACAAATCTTTGTAAACTGCCAATATGGTTACGATATTCAATGTGAAGTTGTTGGGGAACAAGGCATTGCCTATCTTCCGGAACCGAATCAAGTCACTATTCGTAAAAACGCTCATGTACAGCGTGGTATTTTAATGGATTGGAAAAAACGTTTCATTGAAGCTTATGATGTTGAATTACAAGCATTCATTAATAATGCCACATCAGGCAACTTTACAAGTGGCGCTTCTGCGTGGGATGGCTACGCGGCAGCAGTCGCAGCCGATGCGTGCGTAAAAGCCCAACAAACAGGGAATATCGAACCCATCGTGATGCCTGCAATGCCTATATTCTATAATAAATAGAATAAATATTTCATTTTAGCCATAATTGATTATAATGAAATCTCCATCGGTATTTCATAATAGGATCTGAATTATGGCTAATATAAATACTTTTTTGTACCAAGATCATTTTAAAGATGAGCAAACTCTTTTAAGTTTTAACTATACAGATCCCGAATATAACGAGAATGAACATGCACATGAGTTTGCGGAATTAGTCATTGTGGATAAAGGGTGTGGCGTACAAATATTTAATGGCGAACCCTATTTTATCCAAGAAGGCGATGTATTTTTAGTTAAGGAATTAGATCGGCATTTTTACAACGAATTAGGGACATTAAAATTAATGAACCTACATATTAATTCCAAATATCAATTTCAATATTTAAAACATATTGAACCTATTTTGGCTCAATTACATATTACAGATGGAAATTTTATTTGGCTCATGCCACAAGAAAAGGATTATTGCATGAAACTTATCCGTCAACTCCCTGAAATCTATGCAAAAAATGATTCTATGCTGTTATTCCAAGTAGAATCTTTATTTATGCAACTAATCGGGGTACTGCTGACGAATAAAAATATTCTCAAAAATAATCATACTCAATATAAAATCCGGAATTTACTTATTTATCTACAACAAAACTATATGGAACAAATTAACTGGCATGATTTATCCGAACGCTTTTTTATTAAAAATAAAACCTTAACCAGAAAGATAAAAGAGCTAACACAAATGTCACCAGTTAATTATTTAAACCGCCTGAGATTATTAGCTGCAAGGGAGAAAATATACCATACTGATTTATCTATTACCGATATAGCAACATTATGTGGATTCAATAATAGCGACTATTTTACCAAATGCTATAAGAAAAATTTTGGAATATCACCTTCACAGGCCAGGAAAAACCATACTGGGTAATGTCTCCTATTCTTATAGCATAAATGATTCATTTTGATAGAAAACAAAAGAGGTGTTTTATGAAAATTGCATTTGATGTTGATGTTCTTGCTAAACAAATGAATATTAGTGATATGGTTTATAAAGTGGCGGACTGGGGATATAAATATATTGAGCAATCACCCCATCCACAAATTAACCCATTTTATAAACATCCCTTATTTTCTCGCGAATGTGAAAAGGAATACCGCACCGCACTACAACGTACAGGGCTGGAAATTTCCTCTTTTATCACCGTCTATCGCTGGTCAGGTCCAACGGAAATACAGCGCCAACATGCTGTTGAAAACTGGAAACGTATGATTGAAATCGCAGACAGTATGGATGTCCGCGTAATCAATACCGAATTATCCGGTGATCCACATCAACCCGAGATTTGTAACGGTATGCTATTCCGTTCTCTCGATGAATTATTACCTTTATTTGAAAAATATGGCATTCGTTGTGAAATTCAATCACACCCTTTTGATTTTTGTGAGCTACATAATGAAACCGTTGATATTGTTAGATCATACCGCAGTGATCACCTGAAATATGTTTACTCCTGCCCACATGGTTTCTTCTATGATCAAGGCAAAGGCGATGTCCGAGCTATGTTGGAATATGCGGGCGATACCATGTCTCATATCTTATTTGCCGATACATTTAATCAAACCCTAGATTGTCGCTATATCGTTAATCCGCCTGGTATTGATAAATCTGGTGGCTGTACCGTACACCAACATCTTCCGATGGGCTATGGAGATGTAGATTTTGACGGCATTTTTGAGACGCTCAGAAAAACCAATTTTGCTAACCGCACTTATCCGGTTGGGGGAGAGTCTATTGCTTGTGTATCCATGTTCGGCTTCCCTGAAAAAATGGATGTAGAAGCCCCGAAAGCAAGAGAACGGATTGAAAAGGAATTATTGAACCAATAAACGTTATTTAGAGAAAACAATATATCCCCCATAGATTCTCTATGGGGGATTATTTTGGCTACATTTCATAAAAATTAATAATCAACCCAAACGCCACCAAGATTGGCAGACTCCACACATTTTTCCACCCAACGCACACCGGCAACACCGGCATGAATATCGGGATACCAAAAATCAATATCTTTTCCCTGTTCTTTGGCAACGATGGCTTTTGCAAAACGACGGTATAAATTAGACCAAGCTTCAAATAATCCTTCGGGATGACCCGCGCCGATACGATCTTCAATTAATGCAGAAGGATGCAAATAGCCCATTCCCCGTTCAAGAATTTGGACGGGTTCGCCTTGCACTTCAAAACGCAACTGATTAGGCTGTTCATCCCACCATTCCAAACTGGCTTTTTCACCGATAACACGAATTTTCTGCCCATGCATAGAACCACAGTTAACACAAGAAGACCATAATGTCCCTACTGCGCCTGTATCATATTCCATTAATGTCATCGCGTTATCCTCAAGGGGAGCTCTGCTTTTGACGAAACTTTGCCGAGTACAAAGTAGCCTTTTTATTTTCAACTTAGGCAGCATTATTTCAGAAAGATAAAGCGGGTGAGTACCCACATCCCCCAACACATAGCTCGGACCTGCGAATTTAGGATCAACTCGCCACTTAGTGCTGGCAGCTTGAGATTCCAACGCTACATTATGAAATCCGTGTGCAAATTGCATATTGACAATACGAATATCACCTAACGCATTATCGGCGATTAACTGACGGGCTTCTTCTATCGCTTGATGACCGGAATAACCATAAGTAATGCCAACCATACGATTTTGTTTTTGGGCAAGAGCTTCTAATTCTTGAGCTTCTGCATAAGTAAAACACAGTGGTTTTTCACAAATGACATGCAATCCGGCATTCAGTGCCGCTTTACAAATTTCAAAATGGGTATTATTCGGCGTTGCAATGGATACCGCTTCGATACCGTCTTTTCTACGAGATTCTTGCAAAAACATTGTGTTGTAATCGGGGTAACAACGTTCTTCATCTACATGCAGATTCTTACCAAACTCTCGTCCACGTTCAGGATCAATATCAAATGCACCGGCAACCAACTCAAAACAAAAATCACGCAATGCTGCCGAACGGTGGATATAACCGATTTGACTTCCCTTTCCGCCACCGACCATCGCCCAGCGAATTGGACGTTCCACGCTTTTTTCACCATAAATCATTATTTAATCTCCTTAAAAGTGCGGTCAAAATCCCAGCTGTTTTAAATTATCCCGACTAACTTTGACATCATTCAAACTGGAATTCGAATTACGCGGATCGCGTTCCTGTTCAACAGTAATATATCCTTGATAATTCAATTCATTTTGTAAGACATCACGCACGGCAGCATAATCAATACAACCCTCGCCGATACGGCACATTACCCCATCGGCACAAGCCTCAAAGAAACGGATTCTTTTATTCATCACCTTATGATAGGTCGCTAAATGAATATCTTTAAAATGAATGTAATCCACTTGCGCTGCGTACTTGCGTAAATAGGTGACAGGATCCATTTTAGAATAATAGAGATGTCCGGTATCTAAACATAATCCAGCCAATTCATAGGGAATATCTTGCACAACTTGTTCAATTTCATCAGCAAACTCTATATAACCGCCTGCATGTGGATGAATGACCGCACGCACATGATAACTTTGCGCAATTGCCGCCAGTTGTTTAATATTTTCCATCATTTGTTGCCATAGCGGTGCGGAAAGTCTCGGTGCTTTATCGGGATGACCGGCGGTATAATCACGTTCATCATGCCCCCAGTCGATAATGACGAGATAAGGTGTCGGGAATTTTTGTCCCGCCTCTTGTGCAACCTGAGGTAATTGCGTAATCAGTTGGCAGATATGATGTACTTGTTGAATGAGTTTAGGCTGATTTTCCAGCGAAATCAGATCATCAAAAACCGTTCCGGCAACAATATAAAGATCATTTTTTCGCAATTCCGCAGAAACTTGCTGAATATCAATCGGCAAATAACCATAAGGCCCCAACTCAATCCCCTTATAACCGGCTCGGGCGGCTTCATTCAATACCTGTGTCCATTCCGGCAAATAAGGATTGCTTGGATCATCAACACCCCAACAGCAGGGTGCGGTAGAAATTTTAATACTCATATGCTTCTCCTTGATTTCAATTGAATCTGTGAAAACATGGTATCCAAAATATTTTTGATATTGTGGCGGTGTACACCCGTTGAAATCACTGCTGTTGATTCCGTATTACACAGGTATAACAGCCGTGGCAATCTGTTTTGTTCAAAGATCGATGTTTTACTTTCTGTTAGAAAATACTGTAGCATAGGCATATCAATGAAAAAATATACAAAAATGACCGCACTTTCTATGGTTTATTGAAAGGTGCAGTCATATTTCTATCGTAGACTAGTTGAAATTAGGATTTTTTACGGCGTTTTAAGGTATCCAACAATACTGCCACAATAATAATGCTGCCTTTAATGATTTGTTGCCAGTAAGGATCAACCCCTAACATATTCAAGCCTTTATTCGTTGTACCGATAATCAACGCTCCGATAACACACATTGGAATTGTGCCAAGTCCACCACTTAAAGAGACACCGCCAATAACCGCTGCTGCAATCGCATCTAATTCCCAAGAAAGCCCATAAGATGGATTACCTGCATAAGTACGAGAGGCAAGTAATGCGCCAGCTAAACCAGATAATGCCCCACCTAATACATAAACCCAAATTAAGGTTTTCGTCGTATTGATACCACAAATTTTTGCCGCATTCAGGTTTCCTCCTACCGCATAAACATGACGTCCAAACGTAGAACGGCTCAATAAAATATGGCTACCAATCACAATAATAATATAAAGTAACACCAAACCAGGTAGGCCAAAGAAGTTAACATCGGCAATCCAAGTAAACGCTTCAGAAGACGCGTCAATTGGGCGACCATCCGAATACAGCTGTGCTGCGCCACGCGCAATAATCATCATACCCAATGTGGCAATAAATGGCGGAATAGAACCAATTGCCGTTAAGCCACCATTTACCGCACCTAACGCTGCGCCGATCACGATAGACGCACCAAATGCAACAAGTGCTGCACTTACCGAATCCCCACCTGTTACAATTGAGGCTGACACCACAGCAGTTAACGCAACAACAGAACCCGATGATAAATCAATCCCTGTGGTAATAATAATGAAAGTCACCCCAATCGCAATAATACCAAACATCGAAACCTGTTCGATAATGCTCCATACTGTACGCGCTGAGAAAAAACCATCAATCGAGGCGGACAAGCTTAAAAATAGCAGGATCAGTATTAACACCATGCCATAGCTATTTATCATTTTTTTTAAGGTAAGATTCGACATAATAAGTACCTCATATAAATAGAGAAAAATAAAAGTTTGTTGTGATTAATAAACTAACCTGAAGCTAATTCAAGTACGCGTTCTTGTGTTAATTCAGTACGTGGAATAATGCCCACCTGTTTTCCTTCATGCATGACCATGACTCGGTCACTCATTGATAAAAGCTCTAGCATATCCGAAGTAATCATAATGATTGTTTTCCCCTGTTTTGCTAATTCCACCATCAATTTGTACAACTCAGCCTTTGCCCCAACATCAATTCCTTTCGTGGGCTCATCTAAGATGAGAATATCCGGTTCAAGCAATAACCAGCGCGCTAACAGTACTTTTTGTTGATTACCTCCCGACAAATTATTTGTAATTACCTCCACATTCGGCGCTTTAATTTTTAATTTATCTTTTTGCTCATAGGCTGTACGCTGCGCTTTCTGTACAGATAACAAAAAGTTTTCCAAATAGGGCGACATTTTCGGCATAATCATATTGTCAGTAATACTGAGGTTGAGAAAAAGCCCAGTTAATTTACGATCTTCTGTCACAAAACCAATTTTGTGCTTCATCGCATCAACCGGGCTCTTTATATCAACCTTTTGACCATGAATATAAATCTCACCCTTATCTGCTGGCTTATAACCAAATAAGCCCTCCACAATTTCAGAGCGCCCAGCGCCAACAAGCCCAGCAATGCCAAAAATTTCGCCTTTACGCACAGCAAAATTCACATCGTCATAATGGCCTTGTCGACAAAAGTTTTTAATTTCCAATACAATTTCATCAGAAGGTGTCAGTTCTTCCCGCTGGAACATTTCTGACATATCGCGCCCCACCATCATAGAAATAAGCTGTTCTTTCGTAACATTAGCGATAGGCAAGGTATCAATATACTGTCCATCTCGAATCACTGTAATTTCATCTGATACACGAAATACTTCATCTAACTTATGCGAAATAAAGATAATGGCGATACCACGACTTTTTACCGTATCAATAATTTTATACAATTGCTCAACTTCATTTTCGGTCAGTGCCGTTGTTGGTTCATCCATAATAATGACTTTGGCATCATTAGAAACCGCTGTCGCAATGGCCACTAATTGTGCTTTAGCCACAGAAACATCAGACATTTTCACCGTAACGTCCATCGGAACGCCTAAATCTTGTAAAATTTCAGCCGCTCTTTTGTCCATTTCCTTTTGATTGAGAAAAAATTTATTTTGGGTAATTTCTCTCCCTAAATAAAAATTATCTGCAATAGTCAGATTCGCTGCAGGTGAGATTTCCTGTGGTACCATCGTTAACCCACTACGGATTGCATCGATCGGACGATGAGGCTTGAAAGGCTTATCATCTAAAATCAATTCGCCGCCTGCATCAGGGGTATAAATGCCATATAAAATCTTCATTAAAGTCGATTTTCCGGCTCCGTTTTCACCCATTAATGCATGGACTGAACCTCGTTTCACTTTTAAATTAATGCCATCTAATGCTTTTACCCCAGGAAAGGTTTTTGACACATTACGCATTTCTAAGATATAAGGGGAATGACTTAAACTCATTTGGTACTCCTATTCTTTTAGAAAACCGATTGCAATCTATTATTCTTTATATTTATTCAAGTATTGTGCTTTTTTATCTGGCGTCACTAATTCAAAAGGAATCCAATTGTACAAGGGGACTTTTTCTCCTTTCGCTGCTTGATATGCCATTTCTACACTAATTCGTCCTTGCCCATTAGCTGATTGATAAACCGTCGCATCTAAACCTTTTCCTAAATATTCCAATGCATCGGGTGTCGCGTCGATCCCAATGATTAACAATTCATTATCCTTTACACCCATTTTGCGTGCGGCCAGTAACGCGCCAATGGCCATTTCATCATTATTCGCGAGAATGACATTAATATCTTTATGTACTGAAAAGAGATTTTCCGTCACTTCCATTCCCTTAGCACGATCCCACTTTGCTTCCTGCTCCGCGACGATTTGTATTTCCGGATATTGCGACAGAATCTTTTTATTGCCTTCTGTGCGTTTAATCTGTGCCTCTAAACCCAGGGGACCAAGTAAAATAATGGCTTTAGCTGGCTGCCCATTTAATGCTTGAGCAATAAATTCTCCTTGAATCTCACCGCTCTTTATTTCTTCTGAACCGACATAACTGGTTAAATATTTCATGTCTTCTTCATTCGGACGAACGGCCACAACAATAAGTGGAATACCTGCTTTTTGTGCTTTTACGCCAATTGCTTTAATAATTTTTGGATCGGTTGGCATTGCAATTAACGCATCGACTTGAGTATCAATAAAATTTTCTACATCATTTAACATTTTCGCGGGGTCGCCATTTGCATCTGCAAAGCGCAATTTCACTTGAGAATTTTCTCGCGTAAAGTTTTGCATGGCATCTTGCAAATAGGTTGGATACTTATCTGCTAAGCTATACATTGTTACGCCGATCGTGACTTGCTTAGACAACGCGACAGGGGCAAATAAACAAGTTAGTATCAAAATCAATATTCTTTTTAACATCCTAAGACACCTTATATTATTAATGTGTTTTACAAAGGGCGAACCAACTCATAACCGGTACGCCCTCACCTATGATGTTTTATTTTTTATATTTTGCTTGATATTCTTCTTTATTCGCTGGTGTGACTAACTCAAAAGGAACCCAGCTAACATGAGGCACTCTTTCCCCTTTTGCTGCTTTATAAGCATGCTCAGCTCCCGTTGTGCCTTGCCCATAAGCCGATTGAAATATGGTTGCATCCAAGCCCTTACCTAAGTATTCAAGTGCATCTGGTGTCGCATCAAGACCAACAATTAATAGATCTTCATCTTTATAACCAAGCTTACGGCTTGCTAAAATTGCACCGATAGCCATTTCATCGTTATTACTCACAATCACATTCAATTTCTTATTAGCGGCTAATAAATTCTCAGTAATTTGAAGACCTCTGTCACGCTCCCATTTACCTTCTTGTTCTGCTAATACCTTGATATTATCGTGTTTTGCAAATACCTCTTTGTTGCCTTGAGTTCGTTTAGTGGTCGCATCTAAACCTAACACGCCCATTAAGATACTGGCTTCTGCTGGTTCGCCGTTTAATTGATTAACAATAAAGTCAGCTTGCATACGTCCACCTTCTAATTCATCAGAGCCGACAAAGCTAGTAACCAATTCCATGTCTTCATCATTCGGCTTACGATTCACAATCACAAGCGGAATACCTGCTTTTTTAGCTTTACGTCCGATGACTTTAACAATATTCGGATCAGTCGGAACAACAAGCAATGCATCTACATTCTGATCAATAAATGTTTCGACATCATTCAATAAACGCGCCGGATCGCTATTTGCATCAGATAATTTAATTTCAACATCATCATGTTGAGCATCAAAATCACGAATCGCATCTTGTAAATAGGTTTGCCACTTATCGGCAAAAGTTAACATCGGTGCACCAATAACAACATTCTTCGCCACCGCTTGAGAAGAAAATAATACGCCAGCGCATAAAAGGCCTAATAAGGTTTTTTTCATACATTACTCCTTTTGGATTGATGAGGACATTTTGAACTACCACGATATCTCCGACACCTGTCGAGAATATAAATTCCAAAATAATAAAAAATGAAATAATTATTTGATTGGTATATGTACCATTAACGTTCTATCACTTGCAATCATGAAGTTACAAATTTGTGAAATAGATCTCATCTTTTTTATCATTAAAACCCTTAAAAAAATAAAAAAGCGATTTCATATCAAATCGCTTATCAAAAAAATTTTTCAAAAATAGGGTGAAATGAATCAAAAATTAAGCAACCTCATCCACCTCCACCCAACGTTTTTGCTCACACGAAAGTGCGATTGCATCTAAAATACGTGATACCTTAAATCCTTCTTCAAAATCCGGATACATGGCTTTTCCACTTGCTATACCATTCACCAAATCACGAATTTCTACGGTTTTCTGATCGTTAAAACCAATACCATGCCCTGCACTAACACAGAAATTTTTATAATCCGGATGAAGAGGGCCAGTTAATAACGTTTTAAACCCCTGCCTTGCAGGATCATCATCATGTAAATAAAGCTTCAGCTCAGCCATTCGTTCTTGAGTATAGGTCAGCGTACCTTTTGTTCCAGTAATCACATAACTAAGCCCCATTTTGCGCCCACAAGCGATACGAGAAGTTTCTATTGTCCCCATACAACCATTCTCAAAACGCACAAGTGCGGTCGCTTGATCTTCATTTTCTACCGCTAATAACTCTGTGAGATTTTGCGGATTTGGTCGCTGCTTAATCACTGTTTCTTTGTCGCCAATCACTTGTTTAATGTCACTGCCTAACAAATATTGCGACATTTGCACAATATGCGCAGCAAGATCGCCTAGTGCGCCCAATCCAGCTTTTTCTTTAATACAATGCCAATCTAGCGGTGTATTTGGGTTTGCTAAATAATCTTCATTATGTGTGCCATAAAAATGCACAACTTCACCAATTTCACCATTAGCAATAATTTCACGGGCTAATTGTGTCGTTGGATTTTTGATGTAATTAAACCCAACTAGCGTTAACACACCGGCCTGTTGTGCAGCCTCATACATTTCCTTAGCATCACGGGCCGTCAAAGCTAGAGGTTTTTCTGAATAGACATGCTTGCCTTTTGCTATCGCAGCCAATGCTATGTCTTTATGTAAAAAATTGGGCGTGCAAATATCTATAACATCTACATTAGGATCATTCACAACATCTTGCCAATGAGCTGTTGAGCGATTAAAACCAAACTCTTTCGCTTTTTGTGCGGCTAATTCCGGCGTAATCTCCGCGAGATACTCTAACTCTAACTTTGCTTCCAATGGAAATACAGTCGGAGCTTGGGCATACGCAATCGCATGGCAACGCCCAATATACCCCGTACCAATCAAACCAATACGCACTTTTTTCATAGCAACTCCTTGAATAAAAAGAGAAAAAGGAAGACCTAAATCTTCCTTTTTATTAAAATTAAAGCGTTGGCATACTAAATGCCGCATTCTCAATATGATATTGATCCGGCCAACGTGTTGTGATGGTTTTCATTTTTGTGTAAAAACGCACACTATCAGGACCATAAGCATTAAGCTGGGTATAGGCAGAATGTTTCCAACCACCAAAACAGTGATAAGCGATAGGCACCGGAACTGGGACATTAATCCCTACCATTCCGGCTTGGATATGATAAGAAAACTCACGTGCAGCCCCACCATCATTAGTAAAGATTGCCGTACCGTTGCCATAAGGGTGCTCATTAATTAATTTTATCGCTTCCTCAAAACTCTTCGCTCTCACAATACAAAGTACAGGACCAAAAATTTCCTCTTTGTAAATACGCATTGAACGGGTGACATTATCAAATAATGTACCACCAATAAAATAGCCTTTTTCGTGGCCACTCGGCTTTTTACCGCGACCGTCTACTAGCAAGGTCGCGCCTTCTTCCACACCGCTATCAATGTAACCGGTTACACGATCTAAATGCTGTTGCGTAATCAATGGCCCAAAATCATTTTCTTTTTCGCCCTCTTTCGGTATACCTGGCCCATAACGCAATGCATTCACTTTTGGAACAAGCGTTTCAATTAATTTATCCGCAGTGGCATCATCAATGGTCACCGCAACTGATAGCGCCATACAACGCTCTCCAGCAGCCCCATAAGCAGCGCCCAATAAAGCATTTGCTGTCGATTCAATATCAGCATCAGGCATGATTAAAGCATGATTTTTAGCCGCGCCTAATGCCTGTACGCGTTTGCCATGTTCTGCGCACACACGATATACACTCGCGGCCACCGGTGTGGAACCGACAAAACTCACTGCTTGCACTCTAGGATCACGTATAATAACCTCATTATCTTCGCGTTCACCCTGCACCACATTAAATACACCATCTGGCAAACCCGCTTCTTTTAATAACTCAGCTAAGTAAATAGATAAAGACGGATCCGTTTTTGACGGTTTTAAGATAAAAGTATTACCACAAGCTAATGCGACAGGGAACATCCACATCGGCACCATTGCGGGAAAGTTAAATGGTGTAATCCCAACGGCCACTCCCAAAGGTTGCATGGTAGAATGAACATCAATCCCGCGCCCAACTTGTTCAGAAAATTCACCTTTAAGTAAATGCGGAATACCACAAGCAAATTCCACAACTTCCAAACCACGCTGTAATTCTCCAATAGAATCAGAATAGGTTTTACCATGCTCTTCTGTAATAATACGCGCCAGCTTATCAAAATCTCTTTCTAATAATTCTTTAAATTTAAATAGCACTCGCGCGCGACGTAAAGGCGGTGTTGCAGACCAGCTAGCAAAAGCGCGATGTGCCACATCTACTGCTTCTTTAGCTTCTTCTGCGGTGCTCATCACAACCTGACGAATTTGCTCACCGGTTGCGGGATTATAGATTGGAGACACAGTCGTCCCTTTACTCGCTACTTGTTTACCATTAATAAAGTTTAATACTGTTTCCATTCTTTACTCCTTTTTAAATAAGTGCGGTTAAAATTGAACAAGTATTGTTGATAGTATATGTATCAGCTTACCAAAATGAAATAATTATTTCAATTAAACAAAAATCAAAATTAAAATTTTAATTCACTTTGTGATCTAGCTAACAAATTTAAAAAAATTTGATAGTGAAATTTATCTAACTCGGTATGATTTGAAATAATTAAACCAAATATTGTGGAGACCATCATGAGCAAATTACTTTCTAAATCCCAAAAAGCCCATCCAAAAGCAAATGGTGAAGTACAAAACGTTACTCCCCAAAGTGCGGGTTGGGAATATGTTGGATTTGAAATGTACCATCTACAACCAAAACAAACGCTTTCCTTTCAAACAGACACAACAGAAGCATGTTTTGTCCTCGTAGCAGGAAAAGCCACTATCCAAACCGAAGCACACACTTTTGAAAATATAGGCAACCGTCAAACTCCTTTTGAGCGTATTCCGCCTTATTCAGTTTATGTACCTCATCATCAACAAGTACATATTCAGGCGGAAACTTATCTAGAACTTGCCGTCTGCCGAGCACCAAGTAATGGTCATTTACCTGTACGTTTAATTCGTCCTGAAGATGTTGGTGTTGAAAAACGCGGTTACGGCAATAACAAACGTCTTGTTCATAATATTTTGCCTGAAACCGAATTAGCTGACAGTCTATTAGTTGTAGAAGTCTTCACAGATGAAGGGAATACCAGTTCTTTCCCAAGCCACAAACATGATGACAAAAACAGTGAAACTGAAACCTATTTAGAAGAAACGTATTATCATCGTTTTGAACCGGCTCAAGGCTTCGCACTACAACGCGTGTATACTGACGATCGTAGTCTTGATGAATGTATGGCCGTTTATGATGGTGATGTTGTTCAAGTACCTCGCGGCTACCACCCAGTATCAACTATTGCGGGTTATAATAATTACTACCTCAATGTCATGGCTGGGCCGGTAAGAAAATGGCGTTTTACCTGGGAAAAAGATCATCAATGGATTAATAGCGAAGAATATGCAAATAAATTTAAAGAATAACCGCTAACAATCTTTGCTGAGAGAATAATCTTTGTTTATTTTTAATGCGACATAAATTATAGTATAGCCATAACATTACTTTTCAATCATTGAAGAATGGCTACGGCTCATTCTGCTATGTTTTATTTAGAGATAAACTTATGCAAGACTCCTCTCAACTCATTAATTTACAAAATGAAATTCGGCAACAATACGATTCTCTCAGCAAACGTTTAAAGCAGGTTGCGCGCTATATATTAGATAACCATAATAGCATTGTCTTTGATACCGTTGCCGTGATCGCTGAAAAAGCGGATGTTCCTCCTTCTACTCTCATTCGCTTTGCCAACAACTTCGGGTTTAGCGGCTTTAATGAAATGAAACAAATATTTCGCGAAAATTTAATGGAGGAAACCGCAAATTATACCGAAAGATTACAGATTTTACGCCAATTAGAACCCAAACAAGATGTGCAAGAATCTGCCAGCGATATTTTAAATGTCTTTGCTCATGCAAATAGTCAAGCGTTACACCAACTTGCTAACCAAACTTCTTTGGCTCAACTTGAGGCCGCTGTCGATATTTTACATACCGCCAATAATATTTTTATTATTGGCCTCAAACGTTCTTTTAGTATCGCATGCTATCTAGACTATGCTTTACATCATCTAGATACCCGTTCTTTTATCATCAATGGATTAGGGGGCATGTTTGATGAGCAGCTTAGCCAAGTAAAAGAAGGCGATGCTATTGTGGCGATTAGTTTTTCGCCTTATGCGAAAGAAACAATAGAAATTATGAACACGACGGCGCAAAAAGGCATTAAACAAATTGCGATAACAGATAGCCAAATCAGCCCATTATTAACCTTTAGTGATGCCTCATTTGTTATTAAGGAAGCACAAATTCATGGTTTCCGCTCTCAATCCGCAACCATGACCCTTGTACAAACCTTAGCCATTGCTTTGGCCATCAAAAAAGAAGCAGACCAAGAAGCACAAAAGAAACATGCTTCTTCTGCTTAATACTGAACATAAACAAAGTGCGGTTAAAAAACCGCACACAGATTATTGGCAAACCTAACAGGATAGGGGACGTATGTCATACGCCCCCAAAAAATATAACACCTTGCAACAGTTTAAGTGCGGTCAAAAAACCGCACATTTTGTTAATTTATATATCATCACGCCAAGAACCGACCAATCACTTGCCCTCCGACTAAAATCCATGTCATCAACAACGAGGTAAAAAACACCCCAAAGTAGATGTAACCCGTTTTTAGATAACACCAGTGATTGATGAAAATAAACACGACAAATTGCGGAATAATGACCGCTAACATCATCATCCAACGTCCACCGAATTGCGGTAAGCCAATAAGGTCAAAACCCGGCCCGATTTGCAGAAAATTCGGCACAAAATGGAACAGCCAGAGGATTGCTAACCCGCCGACGGCAAAGATAGCAGATTTCAATGTCCAGCTTAATAACGTGCCGGTGAATGAATTGCCGATGGCTTGTTTCATTTGTACGGACAGAATTAAGCCGTTAAAGATTAAGAAAAAGGCGAAAATCGGCAGCCAATACGGTATAAATAAAGCGAAACGTTCCGTCGTCAATGGCTTTAAGAGTGGCCATAAGAAACGTAGTTCCACACCCCAAAGTTGATGTACCGCAAAAGCAATGAGATAGAGCCAAACCACGAGAATTAAACTCAGAACAAGGCTTCTGATGATAACTCCAGCAGTAGATAGCTTCGATGATTTACTCAATACACCAAACTCTGCCAACGAAAGTGCGGTCGATTTTTGCCATAATTTAAAGAAAATCAAACTGACTATACCACTTACCACCAACCAAGTGATAATCCCATTCCCCATTTCTAACGGCATAAACGACAATACGGAAGCGATAGGTTCGTTTGCACCGCCCCACTGGGTGAATACTGGGTAAAGAATAAGGGTGACAAGAATGTTGATAAGGGTAAACAGCCGCCATTGACGGGGAGAAAGTGCGGTCTGTTTTGTCACAGTTTTAGTCGCCACTGCAAAGTAATTGGTTTTTAATAAACCGTTGGCTAAAAATAAAGCAGAGATTAAGGCAAAACCTAATGCAAACAAACCGGAAAACTCTTTATACCAATAGGTTTGTTTATGCGGTTCAAGCCAATCTGCATCTTTTTCACCATTTTGTAGCGTTTGATTAAACCATAAAATTGCTTCTGTATTGCTTTGATCATCAATCATCACGCCTAAATGTGTGCCGTCTACTAATGCCGCACGACGTGCCGAACCGTCAGTCATATCGCCGTAAGTATGATCCCATTTCAACGTTTCATTTGCCGGCAAGGAAAAGGCTTTAAGACGCGCCTCGTTATTCACCAAATCTTTCACGGGGAAGATACGCTCCCGATAGCCGCCGATTTCCTCATATAAGCCTTGAGTGAGCAAATAGTTATTCAGTGTTTCATCACCGCCATTGCTACTTAACCCATTGATTGCCTTATGATCCGGATTTAATTTTGCGACCCGAATAGCATTTAATGCCCCCGTAGAATGACCGAAAATACCTAAGCGGTTTTTGTCCACAAAGGGCAATGTTTTCAAGTATTGATACCCATTATTGGCACCACTCATATTTTTATTGGAGGCCGGTAATTTCGTGGAATAACCGTGTCCGAAATGGTCAATGGCTAACACCACAAATCCTCGTTTGGCAAGTTCTAATGCCCCAAAGGTATTGGTCGCTTCTTTGTCACTTTGATAACCGTGTAATGCCAATAATGCCGGTTTTGGCGTTTCAGCAGTAGCGGAAATCGGACGATACAACTTCGCCACCATGGGTTGTCCCTCTTCGGTCATAAAGCTCACCGTGCTGACCTCAATACGTCCGAAATCACGATCAATACGGGAACCGAAATAGGCAAAAATAAGACTCAAGCACAAAAAAAGTGCGGTCCAAAAATAGCTTTTTTTCATTTATTTACTCTCTGTTAATTGTTGCTGTAACAGCCATGTCATCACTTCGGGACTGTTAAAGACACTGTCCCATGTGTTATGAGCATTATTATTAATAATGCCGTTATCCCCAGCCTGCTCGAAGCTGAATTCCGTATAGCGGACATTCGGCGCATTTAATGCTTTTAACAACGCCACATTAATACGTGAACCTGACACCGGAGAAATTTTGTCTTCCTTGCTGTGGAAAAACCACATCGGTATCTGTTTAATCGGCTCAAGCATGGCTTTCGTCGCGTTACCATCAATCCATTCTACCGTGCCGGCTTCTCGCCCGCTCATCAGCAATGCTCCGGCAAAAAAGTGCGGTCGTTTTAATAACAGATTTAATGCTCCCTCTGAGCCACGAGAAAGCCCAACTAAATAAATCCGATTTTGATCAATATTAGGATAGGCCTTTAGCGTGTCATCAATCATTTTCAGCACCAGGTTTTGACGATTTTCCGTTTGCCAGTGGATGCCTTTTGTATCAAAAGGATCGAACACTTGGGTATATTGCGGAGCCAACACAAAGCCCTTTTCATATTGCAAGGTAGAAATCGCCCCCTTGCTGGAAAGCATGTGCGCGAGGTTATCTTTCCCGACTTGCCCAGAGCCATGTAGGAAAATCGTCAGTGGATAAGGTTGGGTTTGCTTATCTTGCGGAACGTATAAGCGGTAATGTAGTTGGTTATCGGGCTGATTTAGGCTGACCGTATGAGCCGAAAAATCATCCAAATAAGGGGTTTTTACCTGATTTTTAACCGCACTTTGTTCAATCTGCGTTTTATCTAAGGTTTTGCCATTACGCAATTTGAGCAAACCGGTTTGCTGAATGTGATAAACCAAACGGTCATCATAATAGTGCGGTACGCTATTTGCTTGTACTTTCTCAACCTCAACAAAATTTCCGGCATTATCTTTTGCCTTAAACTTCTTCGGCTGCTCGTTTTCTTTTTGAATCGCATACAAATCAGCATTATTATCACGAGGATTAAGCTCAATAATGACAAATTTTCCCGCTTTTGCCTGAGCACTCATGGCGGGTTGATTGTTGGTATAAGCCCGCATAATACGACGAGGCGCTTTATCCTTTTGATCCAAACTGGTTTTTACTGCATAAAGGTCAGTTAAATCACTGCCGGATAAAATTTCTCCTTCATATTCCAATGCCACGCCACTGATTTTTTGTCCTTTGGGCGTAATTTCCGCCAACAAGGTGGCCTTAATCAGGCTAGGCGGTTGAGGAGAGTCCTCGCCATTGGCAAAGAGAGGACATGCAAATAGGCAAAGCGAGGAAGCAAACAGAATTTTTTTAAACATAGAATATACCTCAAACACCGGAAATAAGCTGACTAAATAAGCTACGATATAGCAGCGCAGCTAATATTGAACCGATGATAGGACCAACAATCGGCACCCAAGCATAATCCCAATTAGAAGAACCTTTATTTTTCAAAGGAATCAATGCATGCACTAATCTCGGCATAAAATCACGGGCGGGATTAATAGCATAGCCTGTCAAACCACCAAAGGACATCACACCGCCCGCTACGCCGGCAAATACAAAAAACATGGCTACACCGTTTGCCGGTGATTGATGACCAAGACTTAACAAAATAAACATTAAAGAAAAGGTTGCGACAATTTCTGACAGCAAATTACGCCAATTATTACGATTTGAAGCGATAGTCGCGAAGCTACCTAACTGACTATTTGGATTGTCTTCTTCATCTAAATGATCTTTAAATAATTGCCAAACAATCAGCGCACCGATAAATGCCCCTAAAAACTGGGCAACAATATAACCAAATACCAAATGGCCAGGAAAATTACCCCCTAACCAGAATCCAATCGTCACGGCAGGATTAACGTGCGCCCCTGTTGCAGGCCCGAAAATTACGGCGATGGACACCATGGAGAGCCCCCAACCGCAAGCAGCCAATAAGCCACCACTGCCATACATTCCTGATTTTTTCAAAGAAATATTGGCACAGACACTTAAGCCCAACACCATAAAAAACGCAGTGCCAACTAATTCGCCCAAATAAAGTGAAAATTCGCTCATCGCAAGCCTCTCCTTAAAAAATAAAGGTTAGCAACTTACATTGCTAACCCTATTTATTACTCAACCTCTGCAATGCAGGTCACTTGGCTGGAATCCAAACCAGCAATCCGCCACGGCGCATTAAAGAACTGCTTGATTTTCGCCCCTTTCGGCAACTCGCTTAAATGCATATCTTCAATTACTGTCGTGAATCGCCCTGTGTGATAACCTAAAATATATTGATGGCAATTTTTAGGATTCTCCGCATCCGGTACACGTTTAGAAGGCGAACCTAATGCTAAGAAATCAATGCCAACCCCTTTTAAATTTGGGAAGTTATCCGACAAATAAGTCCCTGCACTGGTTGCAATATAAGGACCTTCGTTTTGATATAACGACGGGTTTTCTGTACGATATTTCTCAAACCCCGTGCGGAAAAACGCAAAAGAAACTTGAGACAAAATATCCGCATAAGGCTCTAAATCTTCTTTGGTAATACCTTCTGCTTCCCCTTTTGGAATTTCTAATAACGCCACTTTCTGATGACAGAAATATTCCATACCTAATTCATTAATGCTCAAGCCGTCTTTCACAAAATGACGTGGTGCATCCATATGCGTACCGCAATGATTCGGCAATTCAGTAATAAAACTACTAAACGGACAATCTTCTGTGACATCAGTACAACGAGTCACTTTAGCAACCGGTTCGCCCGGCCATGCCACATCTTTCGGATCTATAGGGTGAGATAAAAAAGTAAACATAATGTTCCTCCTTGCTTTGCTGAAATTAATGATCAACCATACTTTCATAAGGGAAAGTATTGCTTTCCCTTAATATTGATTTCAGTCTAAATAACACTCCAAATTAATGCGGTCACTAAGAAACCTATCGTGCCATAGATAGTGGTGAGCGGTGTCCAAGTCCTTAATCCTTCTGATACTGAAATATTAAAGAATTTTGTCCACACCCAGAATAATGAATCATTGACATGAGAAAGGGTCATTGAACCCGCACCAATTGCCACCGTTAATAATGCAACCTGAACACCGGTATATTGTTCAACTGCAATGGCTGGCATAATGATGGTTGCGGTGGTAATTGTCGCAACGGTTGCAGAACCCTGCGCAGCTCTTAATAAGGCAGATAAAATAAAAGCTAATGCTAACAAAGGTAATCCCGTGCTAGACAACACATCTGCAAGGGCTTTCCCAACACCACTCGCATCTAACACTTTTCCAAACATACCGCCAGCACCTGTAATGAGGATAATCCCTGCGATTGGTGCAAGAGCGGAATTCAGAACCTCTTCTACTTTATCTGCTTTCCAACCGCGACGAATCCCCAGTACATAAGAAGATAAGAAAACAGAGAACATTAACGCAAACGGAGAGCTTCCTACCATACTAAAAATCTCACGAATTCCGTTATCTTTCGGCAGTACTGTGGCTGTCACTGTCCCTAACATAATTAGGATTAATGGCGTAACAATCATTGCCAATACTGTACCAAACTTTGGTAAACCATCTGTTTGATGGGATAGCTGTTTTTGATGTTGAATCAAATCCGTTGAGGTGGATACTTTCACATGGTTATTTTTGGTAAAAAATGGAATAAACATCTGACCAATTAAATGTGCGGGTAACGCGGCTAAGAAGCCAAATGCCAGAACTAAACCAATATCCGCTTGTAAGGTTTGCGCCCCTGCCACAATACCTGGATGAGGCGGTAGAAAAACATGTACGGCTAACATTGCTAAACCAATTGGTAAGGTATACACCAACATGTTGCCGCCCAAACGTCGCGCGACACTAAAAATGATCGGAATCAATACAATAAACCCAACATCTACGAATACAGGGATCCCAAAAATAAAGCCAGTAATCCCTAAAGCAAAAGGTGCGCGTTTTTCACCGAATTTCTCCAGTAGCCAACTGGCAAGCACATCAGCACCATTAGATTTTTCAATGATTTTGCCTAGCATCGCCCCAAGACCAACGATTAAAGCAACACCACCTAATGTGCCTCCCATACCGGAAATCAAAGTCGGGATAACTTTACTCATTGGAATGCCAGCGCTTAACGCAACCGCAATACTCACTAAACCTAATGCGAGAAATGGGTGAACTTTCCCTTTAATCATAATAAACAGTAATGCAAATACACTTGCAATACCAATCAATATCAACATTTCATTTGACATAAAAGACCTCTTTAAACATAAAACCCATTTTCTCTAATAGAAAAAATGCATAACATTTAAGAAGTGCGGTTAAATCTAGTGAATTTTTAAACGGCTGGCAAAAATTCTGTTTTTTTAACCGCACTTTTCCTAAATAACTGTGCTATTGCAACTTTTTATTTTGCCCATTGACATACAACATAATTGCCGCCAATACGCCCAATGGGAAAATCAGATCCAATAAAGAGCCATCATTTCCCCAAACCAAATTCGCTAAAATCACTAAACTTCCGCCAATTGCCCAAGCAATCGTGGTAGGAATCGACCAAACGATCATTTGTTTTTTCACATCATTAATGCCCATCATCCGGTTAACAACCCAGAATAAGCTATCATTGAAGTAACCGAAGAATAATGAACCCATTGTGGCCGCTTGTGCCGCAAGTAACATATTCACGCCCGGAATTTGAGCCAAAATCGGCGCTGAAATTGAAGCCGCCGTAATCATGGCAACCGTACCCGAACCTTGAATAAAACGAACAAGGGTGGATACAATAAATGGAATTAAAATCGGTGAAATCGGTAAATTTGCCACTTGTTCAGCCAGTTGTGCGCCTGCACCACTTTCACGTAATACCGCACCCAATGCACCACCAGCACCGGTAACAAGCAAGATAATCCCTGCGCTTTTTACCCCTTCTTCTAGATGAAGTGCGGTCGTATTTTTATCAACTTTTGGCAATAAGGTATACACGGCGACTAATACACTGATGGCAAGGGCAATCATCGGGTGACCCACAAAAGCAAAGAATTGATAAATACCGCTTTCTGCCTGTGGTGTGCCTTTCCACATTAAATCCAAAATCGCTTTAATAAAAATAAGTACAATCGGCAATACAATTGGCGTGAGTGACAAAGTTAAGCTCGGTAAATCTTTTTTCTCACGGCTTTCAATATAGTCATCGTATTTTTGTTTTAATTCTTCCTGAGTGAATACTTCTTGATTAAAGGTCGGGTATTTTTTATCTAACCATTTGGCATATAACACAATGCCCACAACCGGTAACACAGCCAGTGCCATACCGACAAGTAACATCGCCCCTAAATCCACATCAAACAATCCTGCAACGCCAAGCGGGCCCGGTGTCGGCGGTACAGTATGGTGTGTGACTACCAAGCCACCGGCAAGCGCAACTCCTAACGTTAATAGCGAACGTTTTCCGTTTTTGGCTAAGGCTTTTGCGACCGGATATAAAATCACAAAGGCAGAATCCACAAAAATCGGAATACTGACGATATAACCGGTAATCGCCAATGCCCACTCTTCTTTTTTCTTGCCTAAAAATTTGATAAAGCTATAGGCCATTTTTTCCGCAGCGCCGGATACCTCCAGCACGCTACCCATCATAACCCCTAAGCCAATGACGATACCGATACCACCTAATGTACCGCCAAAGCCTTTGGTAATAGCGCCCAATGTGTCGTTAACACTCATTCCACCCACTAAACCCGCTATCGCAGAAGCGATTAACATCGCGATAAAGGCATGAACACGCGTTCTTAATACTAAAAACACTAAAACGAAAACAGCGATTAATAACCCTATAATTGGGATTGGTAATCCAAACATAACAGCTCCTGTTACATATCACATTGAATAAATTGTTGAATAACATCAACAAAGTTTTTATCAGCCGTAAAACCGACATCTAACGCTGTTTTACAATTAATCGTTGCAGGCCAACTTGCCACAATATTGTTAATACTTTCATCAAAATTAAATTGGATATGCTTTAAAATCGCTTCTCCTTTTACTTGTGCGAGATCAGCGAGCATTTGTTTTACACTAATGGTAAAGCCCGGTAGGTTAATAACATGCCAATCTCTAGGATTCAGCGATGGCAGCGTTAAGGCGTGAACAAAGTTATTAATCACTGTATCTGGGCTAGAAAGCCATAAATTAAGATCTTGAGCCACCGGACAAATCGCGCTTTCTCCGTGTAACGGTTCGCGCATAATGCTGCTCACGAAAGAGGAAGCCGCTTTGTTTGGTTTGCCCGGACGAATACAAATCGTCGGTAAACGCAAGGCAAGACCATCAACAAAGCCTTTACGGGTGTAATCATTAATTAATAATTCACACATGGCTTTTTGCGTACCATAAGTGGATTGTGGCGTGACCGCAGTACTATCTTGAATAATCTCAGGTAGTTCACCACCGAATACAGCCAAAGAACTGGAAAAAATGAACCGCACTTTCGGATTATTTTGGCGACAAGCCTCAAGTAAATTACGAGTAGCAAGAAAATTGATTTCATAACCTAAATCAGGATCTTGCTCCGCATGGCTGCTTACAATGGCTGCAAGGTGATAAAGTGCGGTGGTTTTTTCCGTAATTAATGCTTGTAAGCCTGTAGAGTCGCGCAAATCCATTTCAATACAACGTACACGCGGATCATTATTCGGCGCTATCGGTTTTATTACATCAATTAACACCAATTCTTCGAGATCTCTCCGCTCATTCAGCAATTTTTTCGCAAGGCGTTGGCCCAAAAAACCTTGTCCGCCCGTGATAATAATTTGCATAATATGCACCTCTTTCTGTTTATTAATTAAACAACTCGCTGCTTGAAATAAAGAAAATGCCCTGCCCAAGTCAAATTGAGCATAAAACGGGCAATTTTTTTAAGAATTAATTACTGATTTTGGTAAGGTTTAAACCAACCCAAACCTTCTTCGGTGTTAGCTCGCGGTTTATATTCGCAACCGACATAACCGTCGTAACCCATCTCATCTAACTTATCAAAAATATATTGATAGTTGATTTCCCCTTCATCCGGCTCATGACGTTCCGGCACAGAGGCAATTTGAATATGGGCAAATTTACCGTTGAGTTTATCGGTTAAACGGGCTAAATTGCCATCGACGTTTTGAGCATGAAAATAGTCTAACTGCACAAACACGTTATCGCGTTCCACCGCTTCCACAATGTCTAAGGTATCGAGTTGGCTTTTGAGGAAATAATTTGGTTTGACTTCTGGGCTAAGCGCTTCAAGTAAAACCTTAATGCCATGCGGTTTAAATTTATCCGCAGCATAGCGCACATTTTCAATAAAAGTACGTTTATAGGCTTCACGATCTGCCCCATCTGGTACCACTGCCGCCATTACATGCACATTCGGGCAACCAAGCACAAGAGCATATTCTAATGCCGTATCAATATGTTGACGGGCATCAGCTTCTCGTCCCGGAATCGCAGCAATCCCCCATTCTCCCCCTTGAACATCACCTGCTGAGGTATTAAATAGCACTTGTTTTAAGCCATTTTGTTGTAACAACGCTTTCAGTTCTTCTGCGGAATAATCATAAGGCCAAAGATATTCCACATATTTAAAACCTGCTTTGCTTGCCGCCTCAAAACGCTCAAGAAACGGTACTTCATTAAACATCATGGTTAAATTTGCAGCAAATTTAGGCATAATTATTTTCCTCTATTTTCCAAATCTTTCACTTCCGCCTCAGTTAAATAGCGGATTTTGTGACCTTGCAAAATAAACTGCAATTTTGCGGTTTCTTCTAGCTCTTCCGTGTTGTCCACTGCGTCTATTAAATCTGACCCTTTCACGACCACACCGTGATTGGCCAATAAAAACGCTTTTCCGGTTAAGGCGCGTTCGCCTAATTCTCTCGCAATATTAATATCGCCAGGACGATAATAAGGGATCACCTGTAATTTACCGATTCGCATCACATAATAAGGCGTAAATGCTCGCATCGCATTTTCAACATCTAACCCTTCTAAACAAGAGAGCGCGGTTAAATAAGTAGAATGTAAGTGAACAATCGCATTACATTTTGGATCTTTACGGTACATTTCCAAATGGAAAACAGATTCCTTAGACGGTTTATCTCCCTCTAACACATTCCCTTCCATATCCAATACAGATAAACGCTCTGCGGTCAAACGTCCTAATGATGACCCCGTTGGGGTCACTAAAATACGGTTCTCATCAAGGCGCACAGATAAATTACCCGCGCCGCCAACTGTATAGCCTCGCTCAAATAAGGATTTTGCGAGATTTACCATTTGAATTTTTTGCTCTAATTCGGTCATAACATCATTCCTTGCGCAAATTTAAAGAAATCTTCTTTACCAAAATTACCTGATTTTAATGCTAAACAGGTCGGCTCACTTAATGCTTTTAACCAAGGTACTCCCGGTGCAATTTGTTTACCGATTTCAAAGCCTGCAAAACCAAGTTGTTGTACAACTATACTGGAAGTTTCTCCACCCGCTGTAATAAAATTCGCCACACCTGCTGCATGTAATTTTTGCGCCAATTTAGCAAACGTATTCTCAATGGTATAACTTGCACGTTCCGCGCCAAACTTTTGTTGGATCGCTTTTAAGTCTTCTGGTGGGACTGTTGCATACACCATCGGTGCTAATTCTTCATTTAAGTGTTCGTTCACCCATTGATACAACTCTTCTACATAATTTGGATTATTTAGGGCTTGCTCAACATCTAAATGTTTATGGGACGCCTCCTCTTTATAGGCATTCACCTGTTTATTCGTCATTACCGAACAAGATCCCGATAACACCACCGTTTTACCTTTATTTGGGACAAAAGCATTATCACCTTTTTTGCCGCCACTTAAACGCGCGGCCATATATGCCCCTAAACCAGATCCGCCGGTTACGAGTTTAAGATCGGCTACCGCTTCCGCAAGCACCGCCAATTGTGAATTATCTACCGCATCCACCACGGCATAACTAAATCCCTGTTCTTTTAACTCAGCAAAGCGCGCTTTCACATTCTCCGCGCCTTTAAACACATCGGCACTCGTGACTAAGCCTGTTTTACCTTGAGCCTGTGCATCCATCAGACGGACTAAATTGGCATCTTTCATTGGGGTAATCGGGTGATTTTGCATACCACTTTCATTAAGCAATACATTTCCCACGAAGAGGTAACCGTTAAAAATGGTGCGCCCATTAACCGGCAATGCTGGTGTGATTACGGTAAAATTCTCTTTTAACTCCGCTAATAAAGCATCTGCCACTGGCCCGATATTGCCTTTTTCTGTACTGTCAAAAGTAGAGCAATATTTAAAATAAAATTGCTCACAGCCATTATCTTGTAACCAATGCAAGGCTTGTAAAGACTGTTCGATGGCTTCATTCACAGGATTAGAACGAGATTTCAAGCTAATCACAATTGCCTCGACTTTTTCGAGTAATGGCTGACGAGGCACACCATTCATTTGTACGGTTTTCAAGCCATTTTCGGTTAAAAAGCTCGCAATATCACTCGCACCGGTAAAATCATCTGCAATTACACCTAACATCTTAATTTTCTCCTTTTTTTGGTAACTCGATACCGCTGAAGATTTTAATAACCGCACTGTCATCTTCCTTGCCGTAACCTGCATTGCTGGCTTCAGTAAACATAGAATAAGCGGTACTCGCCAAATGCAGTGGGAAACGAAGAGATTTTGCCGTGTCGTTTACCAAGCCTAAATCCTTGACAAAAATATCAACCATTGAAAGTGGAGTATAATCACCATCTACTACATGTTTCATGCGATTTTCAAACATCCAAGAATTACCCGCTGCATTGGTCACAACGTCATACATTAAATTTAATGGGATGCCCGCTTTTGCTGCCAATGCCATTGCTTCTGCTCCAGCAGCAATATGCACACCTGCTAATAATTGATGAATAATTTTCACCGTTGCACCTAAACCAATTTCTTCACCAATGTTATATACCTTACCTGCTACAGCATCTAATACTGGCTGTAATTTGCTGAAAGCTTCTTGAGAACCGGAGGCCATCACAGTCATCTCACCTTGCGCAGCTTTCGCCGCACCGCCGGAAACAGGCGCGTCTAACATAATCAGCCCTAAATCTGTTAATTTTTGTGAAATCGCTTTTGCATCATCAGCCGCCATAGTAGAAGAAGCCATCACCACTGTGCCCGGTTTTAATTTATTCGCTAAACCATTCTCACCAAATAGCACGGCATTGGTTTGCGCAGCATTAACCACTAGAATAACAACCGCATCTAATTTTTCTGCAAATTCATCGCCATTTGTCGCAACCGCTTTTGCACCTGCAGCTTTTAACTTCTCAAGCGCTGCCTGATTTAGGTCAATTCCATAAGTCTCTAAACCCGCATTAATACAAGACAGCGCAGCGCCCATCCCCATAGAACCTAAGCCAACAACAGCAACGGAATAAGATTGATTACTCATAATGATTTCTCCCAAATTAAAATAAGAATGTAATTGTATGCTATCATCACTTTTTTTGATAAAAAATTCTGCGATCTAGATCACAAAAATGATATTTTTTGTTATAAAATGTTACTTAATGTTAAAAAATTAGAATGTTCATCACCATGATTGTCGGAATTTATAAGAAAAGTGTATAATCTTTCCAAGTTCATACATAAAAAGAAGTAGAAAAATGATCCCAGCTGAAAGACAGAAAAAAATCCTTAATCTCATTCAACAAAAAAGCATTGCCAGCATTAGCGAATTAACCGATCTCCTCAACGTTTCTCACATGACGATTCGCCGTGATATTCAAAAACTCGAAGACGATGGCAAGGTTGTCTCGGTATCTGGAGGCGTACAGCTTTTAGAGCGTTTATCCGTTGAACCCACTCACGACGATAAATCCCAATTATTTCAACCTCAAAAAGAAGCCATTGGCATTTATGCTGCCCAAATGATTCCTCCAAATCACACTATTTATCTTGACGCAGGAACGACGACTTTAGCAATTGCCCATCAATTAGTCGACAGAAGTGATCTATTAATTATCACCAATGATTTTGCCATTGCCGATTTTTTGATGAAATATGGAAAAAGTGAACTTATTCATATCGGTGGTAGCGTGAATAAATCGAACCGCTCTTCGGTGGGAGAATTGGCAGCACAGTTTCTCCGTAACCTTTCTATTGATATTGCTTTTATTTCAACTTCATCTTGGAACTTAAAGGGGTTAACCACGCCGAATGAAAACAAAATTCCGGTAAAGAAAGCCATTATTCAATCCTCAACTAAAAATGTCCTAGTGAGCGACTCTTCAAAATATGGCAAAGTCGCGACGTTCTTACTATTTGGCTTGAATACATTTGATTATATTATTTGTGACAAAGAGTTAATTGAATATGCTCAAGATGCTATTAATGAAATGGAAGTAGAGTTAATTTTAGTGTAGGGCATAAAAGTGCGGTAGTTTTATAGCCTCTTTTTTTCTATAATACATCAGCATAAAAGAATAACGGATAATCATGAATAGCAAACGCAAGCGCCCCACTTTACAAGATATCGCCAATCATCTTGGACTGACCAAAATGACAATCAGTCGCTATTTACGTGATCCCAATTCCGTTGCGGCAACCACACAAAAGCGAATTGCGGCAGTGATCGAAGAATTTGGCTATATTCCTAATCGCGCGCCAGAAATTCTCTCCAATGCGCGGAGTAAAGCTATCGGTGTACTTGTTCCCTCCTTGACTAACCATGTGTTTGCCGATGTGATTAAAGGCATTGAATTAGTGACCGATCAAGCCGGCTATCAAACCATGCTTGCCCACTATGGCTACAGTATGGAAAAAGAAGAACAGCGTATTGAATCCTTGCTCTCTTACAATGTCGATGGATTAATCTTATCGGAAAATGATCATTCCGAACGCACCTTAAAAATGCTTGAAGTGGCAAATATCCCTGTGATTGAAATTATGGATAGCAAAGTAATCGGTCTACAACAAGTGGTGGGGTTTGACAACATTGCAGCCTCTCAAACAATGACCGAAACCCTGATCCACAAAGGCTATAAAGACATTGTCTATTTTACTGCGCGTATGGATAAACGTACTCGCTTAAAATTGCAAGGTTATGAAAATGCCATGAGAAAACATAATTTACCGGTGCGTAGTTTAATTACGGAAGAGCCATCATCGTTCACACTTGGCGCAAGGCTGCTCCACCAAGCGTTAAAAAAATATCCAGCGATGAACGGTATTGTCTGCACCAATGATGATTTAGGCATTGGCGCACTATTTGAGTGTCAACGTCTAGGCATTCCAGTACCAAAACAAATTGCGATCGCGGGCTTCCATGGCCATGATGTTGGACAATCAACCATTCCACAGTTAGCTAGTGTCATCACACCACGCCTAGAAATCGGCAAAAAAGCCGCACAAGAGCTATTAGATCGCCTACATGGTATCCCGGCACAAAGCCATATTATTGATCTCGGTTATCATATTCATCTTGGCGGCACAATCTAGTGTCTATAAAAAAGGCTTAATCCCCTGTATACAGCGTTCAACAACATCATCAAATGAACCATCAATATCAACAGGAATCACATCCGGTTCATCCGCTTGTGGATATTCAAGGGTCTCAAACTGACTTTTCAGCATATCTGTTTTCATATAATGCCCCTTACGCTGCTTCATACGTTCTAGTACCAGTTCAAAGTCACCATGCAAAAAAATAAATTTTACATGGTCATTCCCTTCACGTATCAGATCGCGATATTTTTTCTTGAGCGCAGAACAAACAATAATCCCTACTTCGCTTTTTTGTTCTAAGCTAAAAGCCGCATCGCGAATACGTTCAAGCCAAGGCGCGCGATCATCATCATTTAAAGGTTGCCCCGAGCCCATTTTGAGAATGTTCGCTCTTGGGTGTAAATCATCTCCATCAATTAACTTTATTCCTAGACGATAAGCCACTTCTGTCCCGACAGACGTTTTCCCCGTGCTAGATACTCCCATTAGAATAAAACTTTTTCCTGTTTTTGTGGCACTCATTCTATTTCTCCAACTAAGTTACCAGTAACAATTATTTGAAAGTATATTCGCAAAAAACACATAAAACCACTACCAATCTTTTAAAAATCATTTCAATAACGTGAAGCAGATCACGTTTTTACACTTAAAATTCAAAATATCCTTTACAAATTCATTAAGAAAAAATATGTTACCCGTAACTAAATGGTGAGTATCAGATATTCACAAAGTATCACTTTAAAAGAGGGTTCATGCATGAAAACACAATCTTGTGTCGTAAAAGGGGCTAAAAATGTTGATATAATGACCCAAGACATTCAATATGATGATAATCCTGAGCAAACGTTAATCCAAATTATCCGCGGCGGTATCTGCGGTTCAGATTTACACTATTATCAACATGGCAAAATTGGTAATTATGAAATCAAACATCCCATGGTTTTAGGCCATGAAGTCATTGGCCGAGTTGTCAAAACTCACTCATCTCGCCTTAAAATTGGACAAAAAGTTGCGATTAATCCAAGCAAACCTTGTTTACAGTGTAAATATTGTCTGAATGGCGAAAGCAATCAATGTGAAAATATGCGTTTCTTTGGTAGTGCCATGTATGACCCCCATGTTGACGGCGGTTTTACCCAATTTAAAGTCGTGGATACTGCACAGTGTATTGACTATCCCCAAGATGCACCTGATGAGGTTATGGTATTTGCCGAACCGCTTGCTGTTTGTATTCATGCTGTCAAACAGGCCGGTGATATTTCAGGTAAAAAAGTCTTTATTTCTGGTGTTGGTCCCATTGGCTGTTTAGTGGTTGCGGCGGCAAAAGTGCTGGGCGCAAAAGAGATTATTTGTACCGATTTAAGCCAACGTTGTTTAGACATAGCTCATCAAATGGGCGCAACCAAAACCCTATTAGCCCATGAGGATTTTACGGAGTATGCTCAGCATAAAGGCGAATTTGATATTACATTTGAAGCCTCCGGCCACCCTTCATCAATTGAACGTTGCTTAACCGTCACCAAAGCTAAAGGTAAAATTATTCAAATCGGCATGGGAGCAAATGTGCCTAATTTCCCAATCATGAGCTTAATTGCCAAAGAAATTCAATGGATTGGCTCTTTCCGTTTTGTCGAAGAATTTAATACCGCCGTTGAGTGGTTAGGCACCGGCAAACTTGACCCCTTACCATTACTGTCAGCCACATTCCCATACCAAGAATTAGAACAGGCATTAATCACGGCTGGGAATAAAAATGATATTGCCAAAGTGCAATTGATTTTTACCGAATAAGGAAACCCATCATGAGTGAACTTTTTTCATTAAATCACAAACGTATTTTAGTTACAGGCTCTGCACGTGGCATTGGCCGTTTACTTGCTCAAGGTTTGGCTGAACATGGCGCAGAAGTTATTATCAATAGCACTCAACAAGATAAATCTCAAGCTGTCGCAGATGAGCTCAACGCTCAAGGGTTTAAAGCTCATGCAGTCGCCTTTGATGTCACTGACTCAAGTGCGGTACAAAAATCCATAGATTTTATTGAGCAAAATATTGGGCCGATTGATGTCTTAATTAATAATGCGGGCATTCAACGTCGCCACCCTTTCTGTGAATTCCCTGAAAAAGATTATGATGACATTATTAACGTGAACCAAAAATCCGTATTTATTGTGTCTCAAATTGTGGCGCGTTATATGGTTAAACGCCAACAAGGGAAAATCATTAATATCGGCTCCATGCAAAGCGAGTTAGGGCGCGATACCATCACGCCTTATGCGGCCTCGAAAGGCGCAGTCAAGATGCTTACTCGAGGAATGTGTGTAGAGCTCGCCCGTTACAATATTCAGGTCAATGGGATCGCGCCAGGCTATTTTAAAACAGAATTAACTCAAGCATTGGTTGAAAATAAAGAATTCAGTGATTGGTTATGCAAAAGAACTCCCGCTGCTCGCTGGGGGAACCCTGAAGAATTAATTGGTGCGGCGGTATTTCTATCTTCCAAAGCATCTGATTTTGTCAATGGCCATCTACTTTTTGTTGATGGCGGAATGTTAGCCGCAGTATAACGTCTATTAAGAGAGTACTACTATGTTAATTTTTATAATGATCGCAGCAATTTTACTTTTACTCTTGCTGATTATGAAGTTTAAAGTCCATGCTTTTGTGGCATTAATTATTGTCAGTATTTTAACCGCACTTGCCGCAGGTATTCCTGTGGATAAAATTTTACCCACTTTGTTAAGCGGGTTTGGTAATACCTTAGCTGCCGTTGCCTTATTAGTGGGTTTAGGCGCAATGATTGGCCGTTTATTAGAAATTACCGGTGGGGCGAAAGTTCTCGCAGATACGCTGATTAATAAATTTGGTGAAAAAAATGCACCTTTTGCCCTAGGGATTGCCTCATTATTATTTGGTTTTCCTATTTTCTTTGATGCCGGTTTAGTTGTCATGTTGCCAATTATTTTTAGTGTGGCAAAACAATTTGGCGGCTCTGTATTAAAATATGCCCTCCCGGCTGCCGGTGCATTCGCGGTTATGCATGCATTTGCAGTTCCCCATCCTGGCCCGGTTGCGGCGGGAGATTTACTCGGTGCAAATATTGGGTTATTGACCGTTGTGGGTATTATTTGTGCTATCCCAACTTGGTATATTGCTACCTATTTATTCGGTACTTGGCTAGGTAATCGGATTCATATTGATTTGCCAAAAGCCTTTTTAAATGCAACCGCGATCAATCAAACGGCGGTATTAAATCCACCGAGTTTTGGCAAAGTTATGACGATCTTGATGTTGCCACTCGTATTAATCTTACTTGATACCGGATTAAACACACTCAGTGTTTCAGGCGTGATTGACGGTTCACAAACGTGGGTGCAAGCATTACGTTTACTGGGTAAAACACCTATCGCGCTTCTTATCACCTTAATTGTTGCTATTTTATTATTGAAAGAACAACGCAGTTATGAACAAATCGAAAAAATTTGTGATAATGCCTTAGGACCAATTTGCGCTATTGTGCTTGTTACAGGTGCAGGTGGTATGTTTGGTGGTGTATTAAGAGCTAGTGGTATCGGTGATGTATTAGCGGGTATGTTATCTGATACGGGGATGCCTGTTATTGTTGCAGCGTTTATCATTTCCGTTGCTCTACGTGTTGCACAAGGTTCTGCCACCGTCGCATTAACCACTACTGCTGCACTCATTTCACCAATGGTTGCCGCCTCCACAGATTTAAGCCAGTTTGATCTTTGCTTTATTGTCATCTCAATCGCAGCAGGCTCAACCGCTTTCTCGCACGTCAATGACTCTGGGTTCTGGCTCGTCAGTCGTTTTTTAGAGATGGATACCAAAACCACTTTAAAAACCTGGACTGTACAAGAAACGTTAATCGGTATTGTTGGGTTTGGAATTGCCTTAATCGGCAGTATTCTTCTCTAAACAATTTTCAATATACATGAGGGACAAGGCTATGCCTTGCCCCTAAAATCATGAATCGGGTTACTGAATAATTACCAATATTTATTGATTTCTGCACGAATTGCTTCTGCAGTTTGCTGGCCTTTTTCACCCACCAATGCTCTCCCAGCAATAAAGGCTTTCGCATTTTTAATTTCTTTGAATAAATGAATATCTTCCGGCACAATACCACCAGTAATAGACAATTCAATCCCCAAGTCAGACAGTTTTTTCATAAGTTCAACATCTTCCGCAGTCCAGCCCTTACCCGCTAATTCGGCATCACGTGAACGGTGATAAATCGCCTGAGTAACACCCAACTCTACCCAATCTTTCGCATCATCAAGGGTCCAGTTACCGTAAATTTCAATTTGAATTTCTTTTTTCACCTTTAATTCAGGATGAGCGGCATTGAATTCATCTGCCACTTTTTTACACGCGGCTTTTGTTGCCGGATGCGCTGCAGCAGACACCGTTAACCAATCTGCGCCAGCTTCAAATGCCATCTTCGCGAGAATCGCCCCACCATCGGTGGTTTTTAAATCACATACGATAATATGATTCGGGTGTAATGCACGCAACGTTGAAATGGCTTTCATACCTTCAGCGAACGCCAAAATAGTTCCAACCTCAATAATATCCACAACAGATTCCGCTTGTTTCGCGTCTGCAGCACCTTTTTCTAAGCTTAAAGCATCTAATGCAATTTGCAGTAATGGTTTAGTCATGTTTGTTTTCCTTCTGTTAAATTAAATTATGCTAAAAAGTGCGGTCAATTTTACCGCACTTTTTTAATCCGTTCAGCCATTTAATGCTTTTTCAAGCACCGCAAGCACTTCCTCTTGCGTTTGACAAGCCAAGAATTTTTGGATATTCACCCCATCATCACTTTCAGGATCATCAAAGGCTTGGGTGATTTCCATAATGCCTTCCATGTGAGTATCTGAATCACTCCCAGCAAGGGTTAATAACACAGATACCGGTTCCTCCTCGCCTTCAAAAAAGACTGGGGTTTTTAAAGTCACTAGCGCAAAAGCCGTTTTAATTACCCCTTCTTCAGGACGAGCATGAGGCATTGCCAGTCCTGGCGCCAAGATAATATAAGGCCCCATTTGTTTAATTTTACCCACAATATTATCATAATAACGTGGCTCTATTGCACCTGAGGCAACCAATAAATCTGTGCCAATTTTAATGGCATCTTCCCAATTGGCTGCCGTTTGATTTAACTTAATGGAACCATTTTCAATAAGGGATTCTCTTAACATAACTTCCTCCTTAATGGGATTTTTCTGCCTGATGCTTGTTGATCAACTCCACCAATTCATCTCCAAATGAGTTTGGATTCAGCATATTTTTCACACCCAATACAGATTTTCCTTCACTTACTTGGATCTCGTTGGCTAAATGTTGGGAAGACACGATAATATCCACATCATTTAACTTGCCTTTATAATCTGTCACCGCACAAGAATCCATAATATTAGGAATACCGCGTTTATCAAGATAACCTTTAATTTTCATTTTCATCATCATTGATGAACCTTGTCCAGAACCACAAACAGCTAAAATACGAATCGGACGAATACCGCTTTCACTCTCTTGTATGACGGTGTCTGTTTGCACTGGCGAAACATCTTGCTCTTCCTCAATGCCATAACCATCCATTTGCTCCAATGTTTTACCCGCCGCCGCTGCAGCCGCCTCATCTGCTCTTAATTTTTTACTGGCAAAGTTCATATACACTAATGCCAACGCTAAAATAACAAAGAAGAAAAATGGAATACTCACGATGCCTTGTAGCAATGGTGGGAAAAATAATGCCCAGTCTGCCATTCCCATCCAGCCATTGAAAATAGTGCCTTGTGAAGCAAGTAATTGAATCACCCAAGCCGATCCTAGAACCTCTATAATCCCCATGACAAAACAAATTTTCATCACCGCTTTCCAACCACCAAAATGGTTTGCGAAAACCCCAATTGTGGCGTTAGAAAAGAACATTGGGATAAAGCCTGGAATAATTAAAATTGGTGCGCCCATTGCTAATAAAATACCGACGGCAACAAACTGACCTATTGCTCCCCACATAAAACCAAATACCATGGCATTTGGTGAAAAAGCATAAATGGCGGCACAATCAATCGCCAATACCGCATTTGGAATAACCCGTTCAGAAATCCCTTTAAATGCTTCAGATAATTCGGCAACAAACATCCGCACGCCCATAACTATCACTTGTACAGCAACCGCAAATTTCAAGCCAGTTTCGAGAATATAAATTGTCCAATGGGTTTTTCCCGCCATTTCTTGCAAATTATCCAAGCCAAAGGAAAGTAAAATAATGCCGAAAAATAAGGTCATCACGATGGCAGTTGCAGAAATACTATCATGGAAAATATGTAACCATTTTGGCAAATCCATATGATCCACATTATCTTTTTTATCACCCAGTTTCGGTGCAAGTTTTACTGCAATCCAAGAAGCAAATTGTTGTTGATGTCCGATGGAAAAACCTGCCCCACCCGTGACAGATTGTGTCGGTTTATACATAATATTTGAGGAAATCCCCCAATATAACGCCATGATAACCGCTGTATATATCACGGTTTCCCACATGGAGGCACCTATTATCATATAAAATACCGCCACGAGACCTGCTTGCTGAAACATAATATGGCCAGTCAGCATGATTGTACGAATACCGGTAAAACGGCGAAATACCACTAATAAAATATTAAGCGCTAAAGCTAAAATTACCGCATAACCTACCCAAGCATAATTATCGCCCATTGTCTGAATAGTCGCTTGCATACTGGTATAAGGGTCAATGACTGCGCCAGTTAATCCATGAAATTTTGCTAAATTATCAATAATCGGTTTAAACCCTTGCACAAGTGTGCCTGCCCCGACTTGAACCAGCATAAACCCTACAATTGTTTTGATTGTCCCTTTAATAATGGTGGTCGTATCTTTTCTTAATAAGATATAACCAATACAGGCGACCAGACCAAGTAATAGTGGTGCTTTAGATAGCACTTGAGCATTAAAGCCCAAAAATAAATTATAGAGTGTCTCCATTGTAAACCTCTCATTTTTATCAAATTTAGGGGAAATAATTTCACTCTAAAGCTGCATGAGTGAATTTACCGTCCTAATAATAAAAGTTTTCAATTTCATAAAAAAGATTATTTTTGATTATTTGTGACAATAATCACATTTTATTTACTCAAAACAAATCAATTAGAGCAAAACTGATAACACAATAAATTTATCCATCTTTACCAAAAACAGCATTAACATAAGAGTAAAATACGGACAAATCGAGGTTTAAAATAAAAAATGCGATCTAAATCACAAAAACAGGAAAAAATATTTTACAATCCAAAATGATTACTTATGATTATAAATGATTCAATTATTAGCTAATCATGAAAGAGGAGTGAATAACTATGAGCAAAATTAGTGAAATCACCAGAGAAAGTTGGATTCTATCCACTTTCCCAGAATGGGGAACATGGCTAAACGAGGAAATCGAAAGCGAAATTGTACCAGAAGGTAATTTTGCAATGTGGTGGCTAGGTTGTGTGGGAGTTTGGATCAAAACTCCGGCTGGCGCTAACATTTGTATGGACTTATGGTGTGGTCGCGGTAAACACACCAAAAAAGTGAAAGATATGGTGCGTGGTCATCAAATGGCAAATATGGCTGGTGTGCGTAAACTTCAACCTAATTTACGCGCACAACCTATGGTATTAGACCCATTTTCTATTAATGAAGTAGACTTTATCCTCGCTTCTCATTACCACAGCGATCATATTGACATTAACGTTGCCGCCGCCATTGTCAATAACCCCAACTTAAATCATGTTAAATTTGTCGGCCCTTGGCATTGTGTTGAACTCTGGAAGAAATGGGGAGTACCAGAAGAGCGCTGTATCACAGTTAAACCGGGCGATGTGGTTAAACTCAAAGATGTCGAAATTCATGCATTAGATTCTTTTGATCGCACTTGTTTAGTTACCTTACCTGTAGAAGGCGCTGATGAACAAGGAGGAGAACTTGCCGGCCTTTGTCCATCAGACGAGGAAATGGGACGTAAAGCGGTAAACTATGTATTTAAAACCCCTGGTGGCACAATTTATCATGGCGCTGACTCGCATTATTCCATTCAATTTGCCAAACATGGTAAACAATTTGATATTGATGTCGCACTGAATAACTACGGTGAAAATCCTATCGGTATTGCAGATAAAATGACATCAATCGATCTGCTTCGTATGGCCGAATGTTTGCGTGCCAAAGTCATTATTCCGGTTCATCATGATATTTGGACAAATTTCATGGCCAGCACGGATGAAATTTTACAACTATGGCGCATGCGTAAAGATCGCTTGCAATATAAGTTCCACCCATTTATTTGGGAAGTCGGTGGTAAATATGTTTATCCACAGGATAAAGACTTAATTGAATATCATCACCCTAGAGGATTTGATGATTGCTTTGAACAAGAACCGAATATTCCATTTAAATCCATGCTATAACTTTTCAAATGAAAGCCACCTAAATAACTTGGTGGCTTTACTTGTTAATGATGATTTGTTTTAATGAGAGATAATTATCAAAGATTTATTGAGACGTATCATGAACGAAAATTATCGTCATCGACAATTACTGAATTTATTAGATGAAAAACAACTCCTTTCCACCTCAGAAATCATCCAAATATTAGGAGTGTCACCTGCCACTGCGCGCCGTGATATTACTAAACTACACCAACAAGGCCGATTGGTAAAAGTGCGCAACGGAGCAGAAAAGCTCAATGCAAGTCCTGAGCTGAGTATTTCTCATAAAATTAATAATAGTGATGAAAAACAACGAATCGCCAATGCCGCAACCCAACTTTGTAAAGAAGGCGACAGTGTCGTTTTAACCTGTGGCTCAACCATGCAAATGCTAGGCTCAAAATTGTGCGGTCGAAAATTACAAATTATTACCAATTATCTCCCGTTGGCAAATTATCTTATCGAACACCATCATGAAGATTTGGTGATTATTGGCGGGCAATATAACAAAGATAAACAAATCACGCTTTCTTTGCACCATCAACATGAGCCAAGCTATGCCACCAACATTATGTTTACCAGTGGCAAAGGGTTTACCGAGCAAGGACTATATAAAACCGATATGATTATTGCCCATTCAGAGCAACAAATGTCTTCCCATGCGGGTAAATATGTTGTCTTACTCGATAGCTCTAAATTAGGCAAGCAAGTCGGTATGCTATTTAAAGCACTACAACAAATTGATATATTAATTACTGGCAAAGAAGCCGATCCCGTTATTATTGAGCAATTACGACATAAGGGGATTAAAATTATCCTAGCCTAATTCACCGCTTAATTTTTGTAATAACCGATCCATAGCCCGATAACCTAACGCTTCCGCTAAGTGCGGTCGAGAAATATCTTTTTCTTCACTCAGATCTGCTATGGTGCGTGCTACCTTTAAAATACGGTGATATGCACGCACAGATAGCCCTAATTTATTTAAAGCACTTTCCAAAAATAGCGCATCTTGTTGATTTAACCGACAATCTACCTCAATTTCTTTACTACTTAAGTGAGCATTCACTTTTCCTCTACGCGCTAACTGAATATCACGAATTTTTAATACCTTTGCGCGCACCTGCTCACTCGTTTCGCCTCGATCATGGGTATTTTGTAGTGTGCCCTGTGGTAACAAGGGAACCTCAATAGATAAATCAAAACGATCAAGAAATGGGCCAGACAAACGATTTAAATAACGCATGACTTGCTGAGGAGATGTGCGGTTATGTGAGCCTTGATAATGCCCTGTTGGGCTTGGGTTCATGGCTGCAACTAATTGGAAACGCGCCGGAAATTGCACCTTTGCATTTGCACGAGAAATAATAATTTCGCCTGATTCTAATGGCTGTCGGAGAGCATCTAAAACCTTACGCTCAAACTCTGGCAACTCGTCCAAAAATAACACACCATTATGAGCTAAGCTAATTTCACCGGGACGGGGAATCGATCCCCCACCCACTAATGCCGCCATGGAAGCACTATGGTGTGGCGCACGAAAAGGGCGCTGTTTCCAATTGAAAAAGTTCAGCTCATTTTGAACTAAACTGGTTACAGCTGCGCTCTCAATGGCTTCTTGATCGGTCATTTCCGGCAATAAGGTCGTTAATCGGCTCGCGAGCATGGTTTTCCCCGTTCCAGGTGGGCCAAGAAATAATAAATTGTGCTGCCCAGCTGCGGCAATCGTTAAGGCTCGCTTAGCATGTTGTTGCCCAATGATATCTGTTAAATCTTGTGAAAATTCCGGATTAAAATCTACCGCACTTTGCTTAAATTGTTGTGCTGTCGGTAAATTTTCTTGATTATTCAAACATTGCACCACTTGTAATAAAGATTGTGCCACATAGGTTTCATTATCCGACACTAAGGCCGCTTCTCGAGCATTTTGTTTGGCAATGATCAGTTGCCGCTTCGATTTCTGTGCAGCCAAAATCGCAGGAATCACTCCTTGAACCCCTCGCAACTGTCCTGTTAGTGCCAGCTCACCTAAAAATTCAAACTGCCGTAATTTATCACCATCTATTTGACCCGAAGCAACCAAAATTCCAATCGCAATAGGCAAATCAAAACGCGCGCCCTCTTTAGGCAAATCTGCCGGAGCAAGGTTCACTGTAATTTTCTTAGGAGGATAACGAAATTGCGCATTGATCAATGCACTGCGTACGCGATCACGCGCTTCTTTGACGGTCGTTTCTGGCAGCCCCACTAAGGTAAAACCAGGGTTTCCATTACTCATATGGACTTCAATGGTAACTAAAGGGGCCTGTACTCCCATAGATGCTCGACTATAAACAATCGCTAGAGACATATGTTTCTCCAAAAAATATTTTTAGAGAACAGAATAAAAACAAAGTGCGGTCAAATAAATTTTATTTTTATTTTAACCGCACTTTTTGGAACAGAGATCGCAAAAATAATATTTTTTCTATTCAATACTTAAAAAAAATACACTTCAAAAGTGTATCTTTTTCTTTAGCCCATTAAGAATACATTACTTCGTTTTATTCGCTTCGTTAAGTACCTGATTCAACTTATAAACAAAAAAACCACCCAATACAACAGCAATAAGAAGTCCTATTGTCAATTCCATATTATTCCTCCCTTTTATGGGCATTTAATTCAAGCGTTCGGCGACAAACTCGCCCTCCAAGAATAAAAATATAAATACCGACTATTAGTATAACTATGTTAAATAATTTAAATTCAACGGGATATTCTCCATAAATAATAACAGGTATCCCTAGAAACGCAACTTTTGCTATATCATCAAATATTTTTGCCCATGCTTCAAATGTGCTTTTTTCAAACGGTCTTCTTAAAATATTAAACATAACTTCTCCTAAAAATAACATTTTAAGAAAAGATAAAAACAAAGTGCGGTCAAATAAATTTTATTTTTATTTTAACCGCACTTTTTGGAACAAAGATCGCAAAAATGATATTTTTCTAAGTAAAATTAGGACTAAACCACGCATCCAGTTTACTGGCCAACTTATCAAGTCCAATACGTTTTAACGCAGAATAAGCTTCTACTTGTACATCACCTTGAAAAGGTAAAATCGCCTCTCGCACCATTTTCAATTGCTTATTACGCTCACTTTGGCTTAGTTTATCGGCTTTTGTCAGTAACAGTAACACAGGCAAAGACGCCGACACTGCCCATTCAATCATCTGTTGATCTAAATCTTTTAGTGGATGACGGATATCCATTAAAATGACTACCCCTCCTAAACATTCGCGTTTTTGCAAATATTCCCCTAAAGATTGTTGCCACTTTAATTTCATTTGTTCCGGTACTGCAGCATAACCATAACCTGGTAAATCCACTAGTTTACATTGGGGTTCCACTTCAAATAAGTTAATTAATTGCGTACGTCCTGGCGTTTTTGAGGTACGTGCTAAATTCTTTTGATTGGTTAAAGCATTTAATGCCGTTGATTTTCCTGCATTTGAACGCCCCGCAAACGCAATCTCAATGCCCGTATCTTCAGGTAGATGGCGAATATCCGGAGCACTAATTAAAAAATGAGTTTTATGATAATTAAGTTTTATTTCTGTCACGTTAAATCCTTGTTATTGAATGAAATAGACACCCCTTTCTCACCATATACGTTTGCCTGAGTCTGTCCTTTAAATATGCCTAAATCAAGTAATAATAATGTGATAATAAATAGAGGTAACAGGCGGCTCAATGCCCATGCCAAAAAGCTATCATCTTGTGGTGAACTAATGTAGCATAAAATAGGTAAAATTAACATGAACGCTCCCCAGCCTGAACGCCCTCTATCATGTAAGCGCTTAATCACTACCGCTAAACAGACCCACACAGCCAAACCCAACACCGACAATAACAAAATAATCTGTGATTGTTCAATATTCTGTTGTATAGGAAACACATTGGCGAAAAAAAATAGCCATAGCAATACGCTAACTATGCCAATCCAAAATCCTTGTCGATTTAATCGACCTTTAAAGGAAAAAAGCCCTTTATACCAAATCATATTACCTCTGTTTCTATTTACTTTTGATACAGTATACTGATTTTTTAGCTATTCTGCTGTCAATTTTGATTTACGCTATAATCAAGTATAAAATATACCTTTTAAAATAAAGGAGAAAACTATGACAAAAATTATCAATACAGAAAAAGCGCCCGCAGCAATCGGCCCTTATGTGCAAGCAGTGGATTTAGGCAATTTAGTACTGACTTCCGGTCAAATTCCAGTCAATCCAGCGACAGGTGAAATACCGCAGGATATTACCGCTCAAGCTCGTCAATCACTAGAAAACGTCAAAGCGATTATCGAACAAGCAGGTTTAAGTGTTGCGAATATTGTCAAAACAACCGTTTTTGTGAAAGATTTAAATGATTTTGCTACCGTCAATGCAGAATATGAGCGTTTCTTTCAAGAAAATAATCACCCACATTTTCCGGCACGCTCTTGCGTAGAAGTGGCTCGTTTACCAAAAGATGTGGGCATTGAAATCGAAGCAATTGCAGTAAAATAAGCCTCATTTACCTCACTAAAAAACCTAGCATTCACCGAACGCTAGGTTTTTAATTTATATGACAAGCCTTATCGAATACTACAATGTTTTTACTAAACGTTTAAGATAAGTTTTAAATTCTTCACCTAATTTCTCATGTTCCAAACTATATTCCACAAACGCCTGCATATAGCCTAGCTTATCCCCACAATCAAAGCTTTCACCAGTCATATGAAAGGCTTCAACAGCTTCTTTTTCAATTAGCATGTCAATAGCATCAGTTAATTGAATTTCATCACCAACGCCAACCGGGGTTTTCGCAAGCAATTCCCAAATCGTTGCAGAAAATACATAACGTCCAACAACAGCCAAGTTTGACGGAGCTTTTTCAATGCTCGGTTTTTCAACGATAGATTGAATTTTAGCACTTTGTCCGCCTAATAATTCCACATCCGCACAATCTGCAATACCATAGCTACTCACATCTTCTTTTGCTACCGGAGCAACCATAATTTGGCTTGTTTGCGTTTCTTGGAAACGCTTGATCATAGCAGATAAGTTTTCATGTTTCTGATCTGCTGTAAAATGCGCAAGTAGCACATCAGGCAATACGACAACAAAAGGCTCATTTCCAACGAGCGGACGACCACACAACACAGCATGTCCTAATCCTTTTGCATTACCTTGTCGTACATGCATAATAGTGACATCAGGAGGACAAATTGAACGAACTTCATCTAAAAGCTGGCGTTTTACCCTTTTTTCTAACATCGTTTCCAACTCAAAAGACGTGTCAAAATGGTTTTCAATCGCATTTTTAGAAGAATGAGTGACAAGCACAATTTCTTTAATCCCCGCTGCCACACATTCATTGACAATATATTGAATTAACGGTTTGTCCGCGATTGTTAACATTTCTTTTGGAATCGCTTTAGTCGCTGGTAACATACGGGTGCCTAAACCGGCTACAGGAATAATCGCTTTCATCATTTATCCTTTTTGTTTAAAAAATTTTCTAGAAATAAACCGCACTTAGAATATTGCTCTTCCAAAGTGCGGTCTATTTTTACCTATGATCTTAAGTATTATTGACGCAATAAAGCTAAAATCTCTTCCGTTTTTTCAGCCATTAATTGCTTATCTCCACGCGTTTCTAAATTCAAACGAACCACCGGTTCGGTATTAGAACTGCGTAAATTAAAACGCCATGTCGGATATTCAATACTGATGCCATCAGTTTCATCAACACTAACCGCTTCCGCTTCATAAGCTGCACGCACTCGAGCAATAGACGCTTTGGCATCCGCAAGTTTACTGTTGATCTCCCCTGGTGAAGGATAAGTATCAACACTATTCCCGACCAGTTGTCCTAATGTTTTACCTGACGTACATACTAATTCCATCACTAATAACCAAGGAATCATTCCACTATCACAGTAGAAGAAATCTCGGAAATAGTGATGAGCACTCATTTCGCCACCATATACAGCATCAACCGCACGCATTTTCTCTTTGATGAAAGAATGCCCTGATTTAGACATGATCGCTTCTCCACCATTTTCCTCCACTAATTGAATAGTGTTCCAGATAAGGCGAGGATCGTAGATAATTTTCGCACCTTTATTTTTTTGTAAAAAGGCTTGAGCTAATAATCCGACGATATAATAACCTTCGATAAAATTACCGTTTTCATCAAATAAGAAACAACGGTCAAAATCACCATCAAACGCAATCCCCATATCTGCTTTATGTGCTAACACAGCATCAATGGTATCTTGACGGTTTTCATGTAAAATTGGGTTAGGAATTCCATGTGGGAATGTACCATCTGGATTATTGTGTACTTTAATGATTTCTACTGGTACACGATGGGCTTTAAATTGTGCTTCAATGGCATCAATCACATGACCAGCCGCACCATTACCTGAATTAATCACTAATTTTAATGGCTTCAAATGCTCAAAGCTAACATAAGACAATAAATGCTCGACATAATCGCCAACAACAGATAATTGCTTATACGTACCGCGCTGAGTCACCGGAGGAAAATTATTCTCTTCCGCTAAACGCTGGATATCTGCTAAGCCTGTATCTGCACTAATTGGGCGAGAACCTTCTCGCACGAGTTTCAATCCATTATAATCCATTGGGTTATGGCTAGCGGTGACTTCAATACCACCATCGGTTTTCAGAAATGAAGTGGCAAAATAAACTTCTTCTGTACCAACTTCTCCAAGATCAATGACATCAACCCCAGAATCCAACAGGCCATTAGTTACCGCGCTTTTCAGTTCTTTGCTCGTTAGACGAACATCACCACCTACCACGATTGTTTTGGGCTTTAAAAATTGACCAAATGCTCGACCAATTCGATAAACAATATCAGCATTTAGTTCTGTTCCTAATTGCCCACGGATATCATAAGCCTTAAAGCACGTAAACTTTTCCATAACCCTTCTCCATTTTGATTTATTTATCCAAATTATTTCTGATCTTCAAGTTCACCATCACAAGAATCTTTAATACGTTGATAAATCTCTTCGCGATGAACTGAAACATCTTTAGGTGCATTCACACCAACTTTAACTTGATTGCCACGCATATTTAAAATCGTGATTGAGATATCGTCGCCAATGAGCAAGCTTTCACCAACTTTACGAGTTAATATTAGCATATAAACTCCCCATTTTTTTAGTTTTATGCCGATAATATCCTTATTATTTAATCAAAATCCCTCTATGTTAATAAAATGATAATTTACACTAATGTCATATCACATTATGATATAAACATTCCCTGCACCCTACCACACAAATAATTCATACTAGAATATAGAATCCTCAATTCTAGACTGAACAACAATTATAAATGTGTCTGTAACCAATCTAAACAATCAGATAACGCTACAGATATATGCTCAGGCTGAGAGCCACCGGCCATCGCCAAATCAGGACGACCGCCACCTTTACCGCCTACTTTTTGAGCCATCAGGTTGACTAATTCGCCGGCTTTCACTTTACTGGTCAAATCATGAGTCACACCGACAATTAAGTTCACTTTTCCATCTACTTGAGAAGCAAACACAATCACTGCAGAACCAAGCTGATTTTTCAAATCATCAACGATTGAACGCAGAGACTTCGCCTCAACTCCTTCAAGTTGTTGAACAACAACAGAAATACCGTTAATTTGTACCGCACTTTTTGCCAAGTCAGCACCTGTTTGCATCGCTGCTTTTTCTTTAAGCTGCTGTAACTCTTTTTCAGTCTTCTTCGCTTTGTCTTGTAATTGGTAAATCTTTTCCGCTAAGGAATTCACATCGGATTTTAACAGCTCTGCACTTTGGTGTAACAAGGCTTGTTGATTTTGTAACCATACAATTGCTTGTTCGCCCGTTACCGCTTCTACACGGCGAATCCCTGCCGCGACGGCACCTTCGGAGATAATCTTAAATAAACCAATATCCCCAGTGCGTTTTACATGAATACCGCCACACAATTCTATAGAAAATGCATCCATGGTGACAACTCGAACTTGTTCACCATATTTTTCACCAAATAATGCCATCGCACCTTTACTTTTGGCCGTGTCTAAATCCATGATTTCAGTCACTACAGGATAATTCGCTCGAACAGCTTGGTTCACGATACGCTCCACCTCAGCTAATTGTTCACGGCTGATTGCCTCCGGCTGGGTAAAGTCGAAACGCAGTGCGCTGTCTGACACTAACGAGCCTTTTTGCGCAACATGCTCACCTAATACTTGACGTAACGCTGCGTGTAATAAATGAGTGGCAGAGTGATTCAAAGAGGTATGATGACGACGTATGCTATCCACCTCAGCATTCACTAACTGTCCCACACTCAAAGTGCCTTGTTTTAATTCGCCAATATGCCCAAATACCTGACCATATTTCTGCGTATCTTTCACTTCAAAGCGCATATCATTCGTGATAAGACATCCCGAATCACCAATTTGACCGCCTGATTCTGCATAAAACGGGGTGTTTTCTAAAATCACCACTGCACTTTGTCCCGCTTCAATACGTTCCACTGACTTGCCATCATAAAAAAGTGCGGTCACTTTTGCTGAAGATTCAGATTCAGTATAACCCTCAAATTTTGTTGAACCCTCTACACGAATTACACTGTTATAATCTACTCCGAATTGGCTCGCAGACTGGGCACGCACTCGCTGTGCTTCCATTTCGCGATTAAAGCCATCTTCATCAATTTGTATATTACGTTCACGACACACATCTGCGGTTAAATCTAGCGGGAAGCCATAAGTATCATAGAGTTTAAATGCAACTTCCCCTGATAAGGTATTATTCTCAACAGAAGCAAGGGCATCATCTAATAAGGCTAGACCTCGTTCAAGTGTGCGCGCAAATTGTTCTTCTTCTAAACGCAGTAATTTTTCAATATTCCCTTGTTTTTCTTTTACTACATTTCCCGCCTCTGCCATTACCTCAATTAAAGTCGGTACTAATTTATAGAAAAACGCTTCTTTAGCACCTAATAAATGACCATGCCTCACCGCGCGGCGAATAATACGACGCAATACATAACCTCGTCCCTCATTCGATGGAATCACACCATCTGCAATTAAATAAGCACAAGAACGAATATGATCTGCAATCACCCGTAATGATTTATTATTTAAATCTTTTTCACCCGTAATTTCTGCTGTTTTTGCAATCAGTTGTTGGAAAATATCAATTTCATAATTAGAATTCACATGCTGCATTACCGCACTGATACGCTCTAATCCCATACCGGTATCAACGGAAGGCTTTGGTAATTTTTCCATTGTGCCATCAGCTTGACGATTAAACTGCATAAACACAATATTCCAGATTTCAATATAACGATCACCATCTTCTTCTGGCGAACCTGGTGGGCCTCCCCAAATGTGATCACCATGATCATAGAAAATTTCAGTACAAGGTCCGCAAGGTCCCGTATCCCCCATCTGCCAAAAGTTATCTGACGCATAACTCCCTTTCGGCCCTTTATTATCACCAATACGAATAATACGTTCTGCAGGAATACCGATTTCATCGTGCCAAATACGATAAGCTTCATCATCAGTTTCATACACAGTCACCCAAAGACGTTCTTTCGGCAAACCTAACCACTGTGTTGATGTTAAAAACTCCCAACCAAAATGAATCGCATCTTGCTTAAAATAATCGCCAAAGCTGAAATTCCCAAGCATCTCAAAAAAAGTATGGTGTCGAGCAGTGTACCCTACGTTTTCTAAATCATTGTGCTTGCCTCCTGCACGTACACAACGCTGTGCCGTTGTAGCACGGGAATAAGAACGTTTATCCATTCCAAGAAAGACATCTTTAAATTGGTTCATTCCTGCATTAGTAAATAACAAGGTCGGGTCATTTGCAGGAACCAAAGAACTACTGTCAACAACCTGATGGCCTTTACTATGGAAAAAATCGAGAAATGCTTGTCTAATTTGTGCTGTCGTTTTCATTTATAAACCTTGAATTATTACGCTACGCCTTTATTATAGGCCTATAGCGTACTCATATAGTTATCTATATTGTGGCATATTTTTAAGGTTTATCAAATCATCAACAAAAAATTTTTGCAGAAATTTTTAATTAAAATGAAATAAGCGCAAAAATATTGCTAAAATCAGACCGCACTTCGCGTTATGTAGGATAAAAGCAAGCGAAATACGGCCCTTGATGTTTTAAGACTATTCGTCACGTAATGGAACTACGAGCATATCAATATCGATATTATTCATTACTTGGCGTGTGGAGGACATGAGTTTGCTCCAAAAGTCCTTATGATGACCTGTCACTAACAAGTCTACATCATATTGCTCAATGGCATCAGCAAGTACTTGTCCTAAATCCCCACTGCCACTCAATTTCTCTGTTACTGGATAACCCGCTTGATCCGCTAACTGAGTCAGCGCTTGATGGTTTTCGGTGGAAATACGATCTTGCATAGAAGACATATTGACATCAATTAAGCCAGTATATAAATCAGAAAAATTGACATCAACATGAATAATAGACAACTTAGCCTCATTACGTTTTGCCACGCCCGCTGCTTTATTTAATAACACAGCACTTTCTTCGGAAAGATCAACAGCAACCAACACATGATTATACATAATGTCCTCCTCAATCAACGCTAAATGATTAACATAGAATTCACTTTATGATTAAATATTAACATTAATCACCTTAAAAAAACATGGCACAGATCACGTTATTGAAATCTTTTATGACCGAAATGAGGTACTTATGCAATCTTATACTATTCACGACTTTACCCAACTTATCGCTAAATTACGAGATCCCCAAGAAGGGTGTCCTTGGGATCTTAAACAAAATTACCAAACTATGATACCTTGCCTGCTTGAAGAAAGTTATGAAGTCGTCGAAGCTATCCGCCAGGGAAATCCACAGGATTTAAAAGAGGAATTAGGTGATTTACTCTTACAAGTTGTCTTTCTCAGCCAACTTGCCTGCGAGGAACAAAAATTTGATTTTAATGATGTTATCCAAACTATCTGCGAGAAAATTATCCGTCGCCACCCTCATGTTTTTGGCAATCAATCCGCACATAATGAAGAAGAAGCATTACAAAATTGGAATGCTATCAAGGCCGAAGAAAACAAAAATAAAGGACATCAATCCATTCTAGATAACATTCCTCATGCTTTCCCTGCACTAATACGTGCTGAAAAATTACAAAAACGTTGTTCTAAGCTGGGTTTTGACTGGCAAACAATCCCCCCTGTCATTGAAAAAGTTCATGAAGAGCTCCACGAAGTGAGCCAAGAACTTCACCATATGCCACAAAATCATGACAAAATTGAAGAAGAGATCGGTGATTTACTTTTTGCAGTCGTCAATTTAAGCCGCCATGTAAAATGCCAGCCCGAAGAAGCGTTACATAAAGCAAATCATAAATTTGAGCAGCGCTTTCGTTTTATTGAACAAGAATTGGCTAAACAAGGAAAATCGTTAGAAGACAGTACACTCTCTGAAATGGATTGGTTATGGGATTTAGCCAAGACACATTTTGCGACGAATAAATAAGCTATTGGGGCAAACCAAAAACTGAGTGGTTTTGCCCCAAATGATAACAAAATTATCTTACATCTTCTTCTATAACATCATCTTCGAAAAATTCACCGTCCTGACCATATTCATCTTCTTCGGCATTAGGATCCTCAAAATAAGTCCCCCAACCATCATAAATACCATGATGTTTAGCTAATAACGGTAATAACTCTTTTTGCTGTGCGTCAATAATTTCAGGTTTAAGCTCCACTTCCGCAATAATATCAAAACAATATAAGGTTTTCCCATTATCATCTTCAAATTCTTCTGCCTCCGAAACTTCATAGCCTGCTTTGAAGGCATCTACCGCAATCTTTTCAAGTTTATCAAAGTCATGGTGTGCCACATGGTGTTCAATAATATAAAGCGCCGTTGGGTCACTGCCATCATTGAGCAAATCTGTAATAATTTCACGCGTTTGTGCTTGTAGTGTTTGAATATTTTCCATCACTCATCCTCATTCAAATAAATTCTCACTATTGTAGTGTTTTCCCACCATATCATACAAGAAAAACTCATAAACCAACGAAAACCTTCGAGACTTTATACCAAAAATTTTTATCTAAAACTTGATATAGATCAAAACCCTCCCAAACACCCCATTAGAGTTAACTCTTAATTTGTATATAATTTTAATTAGTAAAATAATTCAAAATTTAAACAACTTTAGGAGAAATTACCATGCGTAATACGATAGAAAATCCTGTCAACACGGTACAAGATGACATCAATATCCTCGTTGATAAAGGCCTTGTCGCTTTAGAAGCATTTAAACAACTTAATCAAGAACAAGTTGATTACATTGTAGCCAAAGCTTCTGTTGCCGCCCTTGATCAACATGGTGTCTTAGCTATGCATGCTTATGAAGAAACCGGTCGCGGAGTGTTTGAAGATAAAGCAACTAAAAATTTATTTGCTTGTGAATATGTGGTTAACAATATGCGACATCTCAAAACCGTTGGTGTCATTAGCGAAGATGATGTCACCGGTATCACCGAAATAGCCGATCCTGTGGGGGTTGTCTGCGGCATTACGCCAACCACTAACCCCACTTCTACCACTATTTTTAAAGCCCTTATTTCTCTCAAAACACGCAATCCCATCATTTTTGCCTTCCACCCCTCAGCCCAACAATCCTCTGCACATGCTGCTCGTATTGTTTATGAAGCAGCTGTCGAAGCTGGTGCGCCAAAAGATTGTATTCAATGGATTGAAAAACCATCGATGGAAAGTACTTCTGCGCTCATGAAACATCCCGGTATTGCCACCATTTTAGCCACTGGGGGAAATGCCATGGTGGAAGCAGCCTATTCTTGTGGGAAACCCGCTTTAGGGGTTGGTGCAGGGAACGTTCCGGCTTATGTAGAAAAAACAGCAGATATACAACAAGCGGTTCACGATATTGTCATGTCTAAATCCTTTGATAACGGTATGATATGCGCCTCAGAACAAGCGGCAATCGTTGATCAGGAAATATATGATGAATTTGTCGCAGAAATGAAATCTTATGGTGTTTATTTTGTTAATAAGAAAGAAAAAGCATTATTAGAAGAATTTATTTTTGGCGTTAAAGCCAATAGTAAAAGTTGTTCTGGTGCAAAATTAAATGCCAATGTAGTGGGCAAGCCTGCTAGCTGGATTGCACAACAAGCTGGGTTTAGCGTACCGGAAAGAACCAATATTCTCGCGGCAGAATGTGCTGAGGTCGGAGAAAAAGAACCGTTAACCCGTGAAAAACTCTCACCAGTATTAGCCATTTTAAAATCTCATTCAACGGAAGCCGGCTTCCAACTTTCAGAAGCAATGGTGAATTTTCATGGGCTAGGGCATTCCGCAGCCATTCATACCAAAGATGCTGAACTTGCTAAAGCTTATGGAGAACGGGTGAAAGCCATTCGCGTTATTTGGAATTCACCATCAACATTCGGTGGGATCGGTGATGTATATAATGCATTCTTACCTTCATTAACATTAGGCTGTGGCTCATATGGTAAAAATTCCGTAGGCAATAATGTGAGTGCAATCAATTTATTAAATATCAAACGAGTAGGCAGACGGAGAAATAATATGCAATGGTTTAAAGTGCCTTCAAAAATCTACTTTGAACGCGACTCAATTCAATATCTGCAATCAATGAAAGACTTAGAACGCGTTGTTATCGTAACTGATCGCACTATGGTTGATTTAGGTTTTGTCGAAAAAATTGCTAAACAAATTATGGCTCGAGGCAATCATGTCACTTACCAATTATTTGCAGATGTCGAACCGGATCCGTCTATCGAAACCGTCCGTCGCGGTGTTGAATTATTACGCAATTATCAACCGGATACCATTATCGCTTTAGGGGGCGGTTCACCAATGGATGCCGCCAAAGTGATGTGGCTATTCTATGAACAACCTGAAGTCGATTTTCGCGATCTGGTACAAAAATTCATGGATATTCGCAAACGTGCGTTTAAATTCCCACAGTTAGGACGTAAAGCAAAATTTATTGGCATTCCAACAACATCGGGTACTGGCTCAGAGGTCACGCCATTTGCTGTGATTACTGAAGGAGACAAAAAATACCCAATCGCAGACTATTCACTGACTCCAACCATTGCCATTGTTGATCCGGCATTAGTTATGAGCGTGCCTGCCCATGTTGCTGCGGATACAGGATTAGATGTATTAACCCATGCAACAGAAGCTTATGTCTCAGTATTAGCCAATGATTTTACAGATGGTCTTGCGCTACAGGCGATTAAATTAGTTTTTGAATATTTAGAACGCTCTGTAAAAGATAAAGATCCTGAAGCTCGAGAAAAAATGCACAATGCATCAACTATAGCAGGTATGGCATTTGCGAATGCTTTTCTCGGCATGAACCATTCTCTTGCCCATAAAATTGGTGGTCGTTTCCATACCCCACACGGGCGCACAAATGCCATATTAATGCCATATGTGATCCGTTATAACGGCACTCGTCCGACTAAAACCGCAACTTGGCCAAAATATAATTACTACAAAGCTGATGTAAAATATCAAGACATTGCACGCATGCTCGGCTTACCTTGCTCAACACCGGCAGAGGGCGTGGAAAGTTATGCTAAGGCTTGTTATGAGTTAGCGCAAAAAGTCGGGATCAAAATGTCCTTTAAAGAACAAGGCCTGAATGAACAAGAATGGTTGGCAGCACGCCGTGATATTGCTCTTCTCGCCTTTGAAGATCAATGTTCACCCGCAAATCCACGCCTCCCAATCGTGAGTGATATGGAAGACATTTTAACTAAAGCTTATTACGGTGAATAACTGATACCCTTTGTCAAAAAGACAAAAAAAAGAACCGCACTTTATGGAAAAAATCCCATTAAAGTGCGGTTAATTTTTAATAATTTTTTATAGGATAAAACGGCTTAAATCTTCGTTTTCAACAACGTCGCCCAATGCCTCAGCCACATAAGCGCCATCAATCGTCACTTTTTCGCCACTCATATCACTTGCAGTAAACGATAATTTATCCATTAAACGTTCCATCACAGTATGCAAACGGCGAGCACCGATGTTTTCTGTTTTTTCATTAACACGAAATGCTGCTTGAGCGATTTTTTCAATCGCATCATCAGTAAATTCAATATTTAGCCCTTCTGTGGCCATTAGTGCCTGATATTGCTCTGTTAATGAAGCATTTGGCTCAGTTAAAATACGTTTAAAATCATTCGCACTTAATGCGGATAACTCGACACGAATAGGTAAACGGCCTTGCAACTCAGGGATTAAATCTGATGGTCTTGCCACTTGGAAAGCGCCAGATGCAATAAACAAAATATGATCCGTTTTAACCATACCATGTTTAGTATTGACTGTTGTTCCCTCAACTAATGGTAACAAATCACGCTGTACCCCTTCACGAGAAACATCTGGGCCGGAGTGTTCGCCTCGTTTACAAATTTTATCAATTTCATCAATAAAAACGATACCATGCTGTTCTACAGCTTCAATTACCTTATCTTTTAACTCCTCTAGATTAAGTAATTTTGCTGCTTCATCATCAATCAGATTTTTTAACGCATCTTTAATTTTCATTTTGCGTTTTTTAGTCTGCCCACTCGACAAACTTTGAAACATGGATTGCAATTGATTTGTCATATCTTCCATACCAGGAGGCCCCATAATTTCAACCCCCATTGGCGATGCCGCAACATCAATTTCAATCTCTTTGTCATCTAATTGACCTTCACGCAACTTTTTACGAAAAATTTGGCGTGTATTGCTATGGTTATCGGTTTCTTCTGCTTGTCCCCATTGGTTTTTAGCCGGTGGTAATAAAGCATCTAAAATACGATCTTCCGCTGCTTCTTCCGCACGAAAACGGTTTTTTTCGATTTCTTGTTGACGCACCATTTTCATCGCGCTATCCGTTAAATCGCGAATAATAGAATCGACTTCTTTACCAACATACCCTACTTCGGTAAATTTAGTCGCCTCGACTTTGATAAAAGGTGCATTAGCTAGCTTAGCTAAACGACGTGCAATCTCGGTTTTTCCCACACCTGTAGGCCCGATCATCAAGATATTTTTCGGAGTAACTTCATGACGTAATGGCTCTTGTAGCTGCATTCTGCGCCAACGATTACGCAAGGCAATAGCCACCGCGCGTTTAGCATCTGCTTGCCCAATAATATGTTGATCGAGTTCTGAAACAATTTCTCTTGGAGTCATTTCTGACATAACTTTTCCTTAATTCGGTAATTCTTCAATAGTGAAACTAGTATTAGTGTAAACGCAAATATCCCCTGCGATTTTTAATGATTTTTCGACGATTTCACGTGCAGATAAATCAGAATTTTCCACTAGCGCGCGTGCAGCCGACAAAGCATAATTGCCACCGGAACCAATGGCCAAAATCTGATCTTCTTCTGGCTGTACAACATCACCATTCCCCGTAATAATCAAAGACTCTACTTCATCAGCCACAATTAACATCGCTTCTAAACGTCGTAATGCGCGGTCAGTGCGCCATTCTTTAGCTAATTCCACCGCACTTTTGAGCAAATGCCCCTGATGCATTTCTAATTTACGTTCAAATAATTCAAAAAGGGTAAAAGCATCTGCTGTCCCCCCTGCAAAACCCGCTAGCACTTTATTATGATATAAACGGCGCACCTTACGGGCATTACCTTTCATTACAGTGTTTCCCAAAGAAACCTGTCCATCTCCGCCAACAACAACTTTACCGTTACGGCGTACACTCACAATTGTCGTCATGATATTTTCCTTATTTGAGGGCAAGAATATCTCGCTAATATGACCTAGATAACTTGTTATATGGCAATAAAAATCTGAATTTCAAGATTGATTAATAAAAAATCCCAAACAAGAAAGCAATAAATACCATCATGCCAAAATAATTATTGTTTAAAAATGCCTGAAAACACGCCTCACGCTCACGTGTTTTAGTGAGTTTACATTGATAAATAAAGAAAAGAGCGGATAGAAATAGCACAAAAAAATAACTTGGATGTAAATTTCCAAGAAAACCAATGCCGATTAATAATACTAATGTGATAAATTGCAATAGCGCAATCACCTTATTATCATACTGAGCAAATAAAATTGCTGTAGATTTCACACCAATACGTAAATCATCATCTCGATCCACCATTGCATATTGCGTGTCATATGCGACTGTCCATGCAATATTAGCCAAAAAAAGCAACCAACATTCTAATGGCAAGCTTTCAATTGTCGCACCATAAGCCATAGGAATAGACCAGCCAAATGCCGCGCCCAAAAAAAACTGTGGCAAATGAGTGTAGCGCTTCATAAAAGGATAAATAAACGCCAACACTACAGCGATAAACGAAAGCGTAATGGCATACAAGTTTAAAAATAGCACCAATAAAAATGCAATAAAAATTAAAAAAACAAATAGCCCTTTTGCTTCTTTAGGGGTCGCTTTACCTGTAGCTAATGGACGTTGTGATGTGCGTTTAACCGCACCATCAATATGGCGATCGGCATAATCATTAATCACACACCCAGCTGAGCGCATAACAAACACACCTAATACAAAAATCAGTAATACTTTGATATCCGGTACGGTTTTTTCAGCCAAAAACAATGCCCACAACGTTGGCCACAGCAGTAATAATGCGCCAATTGGACGGTCAAGGCGCATTAATTGCACATACGCGTTCAGTTTTTCATTAGTCAATCGCATATAAATGAGTGTTTATTGTGTTGTTCTATTTTAATGGACAAATTCGGAGTTCAACATTATTTCTTGCTATTACATCCATAACCGGGGGCGGTGGTAACGCATCGGTAAAAAAATAATCCACGTCAGCCACAGAACCCAATCGCACAATAGCATGGCGACTAAATTTAGAATGATCGGAAACTAATAATTTGGTTCGAGAGTTATCAAGAATAGTGCGTTTTACTTGCACTTCATGATAATCATAGTCTAATAACGATCCATCAATATCAATGCTGCTAATGCCCAAAATGCCGAAATCTAAGCGAAATTGTGACAAAAATGCGACTGTCGCTTCACCCATTACACCACCATCTTGACGCAAAGCACCACCTGCTACCGTAATATCAAAACTTTCGTTCTGTCTTAAAATATACGCGGCATTAAGATTATTGGTGACTATTCGCAATTTCTTATGATGTAATAGCGCATTCGCAACAGCCTCCGGTGTTGTGCCAATATCCACAAATAATGATGCGCCATCAGGAATCATACTTGCCACATTCTGTGCAATTAAATTCTTCTCGAGAGAAAAAAACTCTTTACGATCGGCGTAATCGCTATTTTCTGATGTTGATGGCGAGGCGGCCCCACCATGATGACGACGAATTAAACCGTTTTCTGCTAGTTCATTTAAGTCTCGACGAATGGTTTGTGGGCTGACGTTTAATAACGCAACCAGTTCTTCTGTACTGGCATAGCCGTTCAGCTTGACTAATTCTACAATTTTTTGATGACGAATAGACTGCTTCATGTTAATGCTCCCCGAGAAATTTAGGTTTATTTTATCTTAAATTCCTATCTAGAGGTAGGCTTATTGCTCCGATTACTATCCCGATAATTAAACCTGTAATATGCGCGGTATTACCAATGCTAACATTAACAAGCGGACCAGCAAACCCTAATGCAATCCCCACGATTAACATCATGCCAAAACCTGCAGGCAACTGGAAAATTTTATGCCGAGCCCATTTATCCACTATAAAAACATAGCCCCCTAAGGCATAAGCTACACCAGATAATCCAAGAAAAGCTGGCCCACTCACCATATTTTGAGCAACCCCAGATCCAATAGCTGAGGCAACAAATAATACCGCTAATATTAGCGTCCCACGCTGTTTCTCAATAATATTACCTAAATATAGCCACCATGTCAGATTAAGCAATAAATGCAAAAAAGAAAAATGCACTATCCCATGGGAAACATAACGCCAAATTTCACGATCTTGCGAAAAATAAGCCGGATAATGTAACCAACTAAACACTTCATCCGGCGACATAATCCAAGTTAAGCCATAAACCCCCACACACAGAAACGCTATCAGCCAAGTAAACCAGCCTGAAACAGGCAATGCCAGAGAACGTAGCATAGGTGTTTTATGTGGTGTCATAGTTTGTGTGTCCCCACCTTGCCAGCTCGCTTGTTCATAGCGTTCTGCAAAAGGTTCTCGCAAAAATAGCGTTTTTTCTTGCATAATCGCATCAAAATGTGGAGAGTTATCATCAAGATATACGTGAATACCCTTTTCATCTTTAGTAATGTGTAGTTCTTCTTGGTATTTCACTCGAATATAATCTCGAAAATAATAAGGGAATTGAAGAATCTCTGAACTAAATAAATGCTGCACAAATCATTCCTTTTAAATGAGTGAATCGTTATACTAAGGATTTGTAACATAGGGTTTTAGACGACTGCGCAATCCTTAGCAACCACCATAACTTATTAGCATAATCCGATTAACCGGAGAAAGAAATGAAAAAACACAATTTACCCACTGGATTTAGTCCTTTTACTTGGGGCATAGCGCTTTTTTGCTTACCCATTTTACTTTGGCCTTTATCTTTATTAATCTCGCCAAATATTAGTAAAAATCCAACCTTAACCGAAACGGAAATCACTTGGATGTCCATTTTTTTATGGATTTATCCCTTTATTCTCGGTATCTTAGCGCGCATCGCTTATCGAGTACACCCACGAAAACCACAATTCGCTAAAATTGGGTTAATTGGTTTTGCCATTATATTTTACGCAACAACCTTATATGTCATCATTGTCGGTTTTAATGCATAGGCTAGTATGCTGTTTCTATGGGTAGTTCAGCTCGAACCCAGCCATCAAAGCCACCTTTGACACTATAAACCCGCTCATAACCTTGCTCGACTAAAAATTGAGCAATGTTACGACTACTTATACCATGATAACAACTCACAATAACAGGCTCATCAAAATCACACATATCTTGAAACTGCCCATAGCTTTGATTTGTGAGATGAAATGCGCCTTTCGGCCGGCTGTAAGTAAAACGTTGAAGATCACGGATATCTAATAACACCGCTTCTTCATCACAAACCATACGCCATGCCTCTTGTGGGGTAATTTCAACAAATTGTTCCATAATAGATTAAATCTCACTGCAATTTGTGGTAAAAAGTGCGGTGAAATATAACATTGTTTTTTTATCGGGTAAATCTTATGCAATCTAATATTGTTAAATTTTTGCAACAAAAACATATCGTCAGTTTTAGCGTATTTGCTGACCAAGAAATGTGGTCTGCTATTTGTTTTTACGTATTTGATCCTGACACGAATAGTTTAATTCTGCGCACCAGTGATGAAACCCGTCACGGACAATTAATGCTCAAAAACACTCAAGTAACAGGTACCATTATTCACGATACGGAAACGGTAGCCAAGCTACAAGGAATTCAATTTACAGGTGTTATTAGCGAGTTAAAAAATAACGAAAAACAGACCGCACTTGATCGCTATTATGCACGCTTCCCTTATGCCCGCGTAATGAAATCACCTGTTTGGCACATTGCCTTACAAGAGGTAAAATTCACAGATAACACTTTAGGATTTGGTAAAAAAACCCTTTGGACACGTAACAATCCCGAGCAAATATCATGACAACTTCACACTTATTACACACCCTCAATCAGCTTATCACCGAACAACGTAATAAACATTCCATGAATCTGGATCGTTTATCTGCTTTGGAAATTGTCACCTTAATGAACCAAGAAGATAAACAAATCCCCATTGCCATTGAACAATGTTTACCACAAATTGCTCAAGCTGTAGATAATATTGTCACTGCGTTTAAACAAGGCGGTCGGCTCATCTATATAGGGGCAGGAACAAGCGGGCGATTAGGTATATTAGATGCTTCTGAATGTCCTCCGACTTTTGGGGTTTCTTCAGAAATGGTTAAAGGATTAATTGCCGGCGGAGAACATGCTATTCGCCATCCTGTTGAAGGTGCAGAAGACAATACCAAAGCTGCAATAACCGATTTACAATCCATCGAATTTTCAGCCCGAGACATACTTGTAGGGATTGCGGCTAGTGGGCGCACACCTTATGTTATCAGCGGATTAGAATATGCAAATCAGCTAGGCGCAACCACCGTAGCAATTGTAAGTAATCCCCAATCTCATATGGCATCAGTCGCCAATATCGCCATCGAAACCATTGTCGGCGCAGAAGTATTAACCGGCTCCAGTCGTTTAAAATCAGGCACCGCGCAAAAACTTGTACTCAATATGTTAACCACTGCGAGTATGGTATTGATAGGCAAGTGTTATCAGAATTTAATGGTTGATGTGCAAGCTAGCAATGAAAAATTGCGCGCACGCGCGATACGTATTGTTATGCAAGCAACAGACTGTTCTGCGGAGCAAGCTGAACGCGTTCTCATTGCAGCAGACTACCAAACGAAAGTCGCCATTATTATGCAATTAAGCGGCAAAACAAAAATAGAAGCCGAAGGATTATTAGTTCAAAATCAAGGCCGTATTGCAACAAGTTTAAGCCAATAAATCCTTTTAATTCATCTATTATCATTGTTCAAAATGACCTAATTCGAGCAAAAACAACAAAAGAAGTTAAATATCAACCACCAAATTACATTTTTTGAGCAAAAACGAGATTTTTTATTGTGATATGAATCACATATCTTTAATAAATTTCTCTCTTCTAATGTATTTCGTGCTATTTTATCCCTCTTAAAATGATTTTAATAACAACAATAACTACCAAGTTGGAGAATAATTATGTTTGGTCCATTTAAGCCGGCACCGCATATTGCAGAACTACCGGCAGATAAAATTGATTCCACCTATAAACGCCTACGCTGGCAAGTCTTTGCGGGAATTTTCTTTGGTTATGCGGCCTATTATTTCGTGCGAGCCAATTTCGACTTAGCGCAAAAAGGCCTGATTGAAGCAGGAATGTATAACAAAGCTGAACTGGGTATTATCGGTACGGGTGCCGGTTTGGCCTATGGTTTATCTAAGTTTTTTATGGCAAGTATTTCAGATCGCTCAAATCCAAAAGTATTCTTGCCGTTTGGTTTATTACTTTCTGGTCTATGTATGACCATGATGGGGTTAATGCCATGGGCAACCTCAGGAATTTTAGTGATGTTTATCATGATTTTCCTAAATGGTTGGTTTCAAGGTATGGGCTGGCCTCCGTGTGGGCGTACAATGGTGCATTGGTGGTCTAAATCAGAACGTGGTTCTATCGTCTCTATTTGGAACTGTGCGCATAACGTTGGTGGTATGGTACCTGGCGCAATGGTATTACTTGCTAGCGCGATTTATTTTAGCACCCATGGTGTTGAAGCAACCGCAAAAGATGTATGGCAACAAGCTTTATACTATCCAGGCATTGCCGCGATGATCGCCGCTGTACCTATTTATTTCGTCATGCGAGATACACCACAATCTTGTGGTTTGCCGCCAATTGAGAAATATAAAAACGATTATCCCGATGATTACAACGAAGAAACTTATGAGCATGATCTCACTGCAAAAGAAATCTTCGTCACTTATGTATTGAAAAACAAGCTGTTATGGTATATCGCAATCGCGAACGTATTTGTTTATTTAATTCGTTATGGTGTATTAAAATGGTCGCCAGTATATTTAGGTGAAGTGAAACACTTTAACATTAAAGGGACTGCGTGGGCATATACTATTTATGAGCTAGCTGCGATTCCTGGTACATTACTATGTGGTTGGGTATCAGATAAAATCTTCAAAGGTAAACGTGGTTTAACTGGTTTTGTGTTTATGATTTTGACAACTGCCGCCGTTGTAGCATTATGGTTAAACCCAGCCACACCTGAAAATGAACTCGCACAATATGCTAGCCATGCTTGGTATGAAAATCCATATCAGTTAATGGACTTCATTTTAATGACCACTATCGGTTTCTTGATTTACGGCCCAGTTATGTTAATTGGCTTACACGCACTTGAATTAGCGCCGAAAAAAGCGGCTGGCACATCAGCAGGTTTCACCGGTTTATTTGGTTATTTAGGTGGTACAGTATCAGCTTCTGCTGTTGTAGGTTGGGCTGCGGAACATTACGGCTGGGACGGTGGTTTCTACGTGATGATAGCCGGTGGTGTATTGTCTGTTATTTTATTGCTTATCGTTATGCTTGAAGAAGATAAACATAAAGCAAAATTAGGCGATCACTACGGTAAATAATACTCAATAAAGGACAACTTTTGGGGTGCAAATCACATTTGTTGTCCTTTCTCTATTCATAAAAAAATGCCATTTTTAACCGCACTTTTCACACGGATTTATGCATTATTCACTGTATTCTCTACGGAGAGGCCTAATTTTTCCACCTCAATATCATTATGCAACAACTCAACCGCTGGCATGGTTTTATTCGCTTTAGCTGATAGGGTTTTGAAACGCTCCACTTTGCCTGCTAAACCTTGTTGCCCAACCAATGCTGTAACCGTGTTGTTATAATGGCTGCTCACTGTAGATAAGCTATTACCCAATTTACTCAAACGCTCTGCGACAACACAGAGTTGATTGTAAATTTCTCCCGCTTTTTCACTGATTTCTTTCGCCTCTGTATTGCCACGCTCAATACGCCACAAATTTGCTACCGTTCGCAAAATCGGCATTAATGTGGTATGAGAAACGAGAATCACATTTTTTTCATAGCCATAGCCAAATAAACGCGAATCCTGTTTCATAGCTTCAATATATGCCGGCTCAATGGCAATAAACATCAAGACAAAATCTGGACTACGCATACCAATAAGATTGCTATAATCCTTGCGAGATAAATCATCAATATGGTGACGAATGGCTTTAATATGCTCACGTAAAAACTGTTGCTGCTCAAAATCTTGCTCAGAATTCACCGCACTTTCATACGCATTTAATGACATTTTACTGTCAATAATCAAATGCTTATTATCCGGTAAATGTACCACAAAATCAGGGTAATTATTTTTCCCCATTTGATCTTTAAAATGAGCTTGGGCAGAATAATGCTCCCCTGAAATTAACCCTGCGGCTTGCAAGGCGGCTTCCAACTGCATTTCGCCCCAATTACCCAACGTTTTCTTTTCACCTTTAAGGGCAGAGGTCAAATTACTCGCTTCTTGTGACATATTTAAACCAATTTCCAACACTTTTTTAATCTCAGCTTCTAAACCGGCCTGGCCTTTCACTGATTCGGAATGAATGTCATTGACCCGTTTTTGAAACCCTTCAATCTGTTCTCGAAAAGGTTTAAGCAAATTATCCAATGCTGATTGATTTGTTTGGTTAAACTGTTTGGTTTTTTCATCAAGAATACGATTAGCGAGGTTTTGAAATTCCGTGCTAAGTTGTTGTTTAGTTTGTTCAAAATGAGTTTGCTGCTCAATGAAATGCTTTTCTTTTTCGGATAATGTTGTTTTTAATGCCGTTAATTCCTGCGAAAGTGCGGTCAGTTTTTGAGTTAAATTTTGTAGTTCTTGTTCTTTTTGGGTAAATTGATTTTGGCTATGAGTAAGCTGACTGCGCAAGCTTTCTGCCTGCGCGGAAGCAATCCCAAATTGTTCTTTTAAGACAGTAATGTTTGCGGCAATACTGTCGTGACGTGCTTGTTCTTCATTAATTTCTCGTTCTAAAAATTGAATTTTTTCATCACGTTCCGTTAAGCGAACTTGTAGTCCTTCCGCTGTCGTTTGAGCTTTTATGAATTGTTGATCTAATTGATTTTTTGCTTGAGTTGTTAGCTCAAACTTATGTAATAATTGGTTAAAATCATTAACATTTTTATTTAAATCTTGGGAAAGCTCTTGCACATCACGTTTACGTCGCGCATTGATAAAAAGTAAGATTAGACACACCATGCTTAGCATGACAACCATTATCAGCCATTGATTTGACGTCAACTCTAGCATGGTTAACTCCTAAAACTCCCCATGTAAATCGTATTCATCTGCAGCGATGATTTTCACCTTGATAATATCACCTATTTTAACCGGAGTATTGTTGAGGTTATCCACATAAACTACACCATCAATTTCCGGCGCATCTGCCATTGAGCGAGCGATAATGCCCTCATCATCAATATCATCAATAATCACTGATAACTCTTTACCCACTTTGGCTTGTAAACGCTGTGCGGAAATACGTTGTTGCACTTGCATAAAACGATGGAAACGTTCTTCTTTTACTTCCTCTGGCACTTGATCTGGCATATCTGTTGCAACAGCACCTTCCACCGGACTGAATTTAAAGCAGCCCACACGGTCAAGTTGTGCGTCTTCAAGGAAATTGAGCAATAATTGAAAGTCTTCTTCTGTTTCACCTGGAAAGCCCACAATAAAAGTCGAGCGCAAAGTTAGATCCGGACAAATTTCACGCCATTGTTTAATCCGTTCTAAAGTGCGGTCGATTTTGCCTGGTCTTTTCATGGCTTTAAGAATTTTCGGGCTGGCATGTTGTAATGGAATATCCAAATAAGGCAAAATTTTACCTTCTGCCATTAGAGGAATTAACTCATCAACATGTGGATAAGGATAAACATAATGTAAACGAACCCAAATCCCTAACGACCCCAATTGACGACATAAGGTAATAAGATCGTTTTTAATCGGCATGCCGTTCCAAAATACCGTTCGATTTTGTTGTTCTTTGCTTTGATCTAGCGCATAGGCTGAAGTGTCTTGCGAGACAATCAATAATTCTTTTACTCCCGCATCCGCTAAGCGTTTAGCTTCATCTAAAACTTGTGTGATCGGACGGCTATCCAAATCGCCTCGCATCGATGGAATAATACAGAACGTACAACGATGGTCACAACCTTCAGAAATCTTTAAATAAGCATAATGTTTCGGTGTCAGTTTCACTCCTTGTTTAGGTACAAGGCTGACATAAGGATTGTGTGCAGGTTTCGGCACATATTTATGCACGTGATTCATCACGGCTTCATAACTATGTGGCCCGGTAATTTCCAACACTTTCGGGTGAACTTCTCGAATTTGATTTTCTTTCGCTCCTAAACAGCCCGTCACAATAACCTTACCATTTTCTTCCAATGCTTCACCAATAGCTTCCAAAGATTCTTGTACGGCACTGTCAATAAATCCACAAGTATTTACAATCACAAGATCTGCATTCTCATAACTTGGGATAATGTTATAACCATCAGAGCGTAATTCCGTTAAAATCCGTTCGGAATCCACTAAATTTTTTGGGCAACCAAGACTAATAAAACCAATATTTGGAGATGTACTCATAAAACACTCAATAAAATAATCACTCGTAAAAATAAAGTAGTGCGAATTGTACAGAAGTTGGGGTAAAAAGGCGATAAAAAATACGATAAATGACAGTACTCGCTGAATAATGCGTAAAGGCGATTTTAAATAATATATCACATAGAAAATCAAACCCTGTTTGACAATAAAAAGTCGCTGTCAAATTGGATTTGATCTTCTATCGGTTTGGCTAGTGCCATTTGGCTTGGTATTCTGCTTTTTTATCCGGCGTCACTAACTCAAAGGGCACATAATGAATTTGTGGCACATTTTCACCCTTAGCCGCAGAATAGGCAATTCGCGCGCCTTCCGCACCTTGTCCAACCGCCGATTGATACACCGTTGCATCAAGCCCATTGCCTAAATATTCCAATGCATCTGGAGTCGCATCTAAACCCACAATCAGAATATCTTCATCTTTTATACCTAATTTCCGACTTGCCAACACCGCGCCAATGGCCATTTCATCATTATTACTCACAATCACATTGACTCCTTTTGTTTTGTAAGCCGCTAATAGGTTTTCTGCAACTTCTAATCCTTTAGCCCGATCCCATTTCGCCTCTTGTTCTGTCAGAACGTGTATATTGTCATGTTTTGCAAACACCTCTTTATTCCCTTGTGTCCGCGCTATCGTTGCATCAAGCCCTAATGTTCCCATTAAAATAACACTATTCACCGGCTTTCCATTTACGGCTTTTGCAATAAATTCCCCTTGAATACGCCCGCCTTCAATTTCATCTGACCCCACATAACTTGCCACATACTGCATATCTTCGGGCATTGGTCGACGATTTAAGATTATCAGCGGAATGCCTGCTCTTTGTGCTTTTCGGCCAATGGCTTTAATAATTTTCTGATCGGTAGGAACAACAAGTAAAGCATCTACTTTTTGATCAATGAATGTTTCTGTATCGTTGAGTAAACGGGCAGGATCATTATTCGCATCAGCAAAGCGAAAAGTCACATCAGAATGTAGATTGTCAAATTTACGAATTTCATCTTGCAAATAAGTTTGGAATTTATCAGCAAATGAAAATAACTGCACACCTATTACAATATCCTTTGCATAAATAGCGGTAGAAGATAACATTGCTGCTGAAAATAATGCGGTTAAAACTAATTTTTTCATCATGCTTACTCCTTAAATTATCAAAACAAATTTATTTAAATGCCTCTCTAAAACGATTTAATGCCAATTCTGAATCAGCTGATGCCCAAGCTTCCATTGCAATAACCCCTTGATAACCTATATCCCGTAGCACTTTTGCAATAGCCGGATAATGAATTTCGCCGGTACCAGGTTCACATCGACCTGGCACATCTGCCACTTGAATCTCTCCAATATAATCTTTCGTTTTTCTAATTAATTCGATTAAGTTACCTTCCCCTATTTGAGCATGATATAAATCTAAATTCATTTTAAGATAGGGGCTATTTACCGCTTTAACTAGATAATACGTCTCCTGAGCTTTTGCAAATGGTGTACCGGGATGATCCACTTCTGTATTTAAATTTTCGAGCACAAAAACTTTTTTCCCCTGCTCTCCTAATGTTGCGAGTTGGCTTAATGTTTCCTTTGCTTTAAGCCACATATCGCCTGTTACCACTTCAACAGGCTTAATAGGTAAACCATTCTTGTCTAGTCCTGTACCATGTAAATTCAAAGATGGACAGTTTAATTTCTGAGCAATAGCAATAGATTGTTCTGCTGTCGCAAGAAGTTGCGCAATACCTTCATCATCCGTTAAATTTCCGTTGATATATCCTGTCATGGAAGTAATTTTTGCTCCCGTCGCGACAATGGCGTCAATATCTTTCGTTGTCCAATCCCAAATCTCAACACCAAAACCCAGCCCATGTATTTTTTTAACACGCTCAATGAAAGGTAAATCTAGAAATATCATTTCGGTACAAACGGACAATTGATAATCTTTCATTTTATTTCCCTCTCCAATTGTGATGAATCAATGAAAGCAGTATATAAAAACCATTGTTATAAAAATGTTAATTTCTTGCTTTTTTATCCGAGAAAAATCCTAAAATTTTGCTACATTGCTCACATTTTTAGAAAGTGAACTTTAAAATCCTGCTTTTATAATGTCAATTCTTTGCCTATCCATTGACGACGGTATTGAGTTGGCGTGATGCCTAACATTTTCGTAAATGCTGTACTAAAATAATTAATATTTTCATAACCAACCATCAACGCTATTTGAGTAATGCTATACTTTGTTGTCATCAATAAAGACTGAGCTTCACCGATACGACGACGATTAACATATTGCATTAAGGGAAATTTCGATTCTCGTTTAAAAAGATGGGATAAATAAGAGGGGCTAATATTAAAATAATGTGCAATATGATCCACTGATAAGGCTTGTGTGTAATGTTGCTCAATATAATCTTTCACTTGATCAACTAAAGTGAATTTCTTATAAAAAAATCGCTGAACTGTATTTTGAGGCAAACTCACAATCAGTGTTAATAATGAAAATAGTAAATAATTGGAAAACTCACGAGCATGAGTTTGAGCATTTTTAACCGAACAAAACATCATATCAATGATCTTTTCTATTGTATCTTGATGTTTTCCGCTGGAAATCACGGCCGGTAATCTGAGATCGAATAAACAATTTCGTTCCATACCTTTAATTTTCAAATTACCTATACCACAACAATAGGTCACCATTTCCGAATGAATCTGCGCCATTTCATCATGCAATACGTTCTGATTAAAAATTAAAATATCTCCTGCTTTTGTATCATATTTTGTGTCACCAATAATGTGGGTTCCCCGACCTTTTGCAATAAATACTATTTCGAGATGATCCTTATGTTTATGCAACATACGTGGGAAATATTCTCTCATTCCCTGAGTATTTGTTATATAAAGCAATTGAGGAAGTTGTTCAAATAGAGAAGATTTATACATGGTAACTCGCTTGTAAAAAAGTGCGGTTAAAATTCCAAGAATTTTTAACCGCACTTGATAAAGTTATCTATACTTAAAATACATTAACTCACTTCACTCAATTTGACCGGACGACCTTCATCTAACGATTTTTTTGCAGCCAGTGCGATTAATACCGGTTGTAAACCGTCGTTACCGTTAACCAACGTTGGCTTGTTATTTACGATAGAATCAATAAAGCAAATCATTTCATCTGCAAAAGATTGCATATAGCGTTCTAAAAAGAAATATTTCGGTTTTTCGCTGATAACACCTTTTTCACAAGAATAGACCGCAGTAGAATCTGTGTCATTACGAGTTTGCACTGCGCCTTTTGAACCAAAGACTTCTGCTCGTTGATCGTATCCATATACCGCTTTTCGGCTGTTGTCGATCACCCCGATGGCTCCGTTGGCGAGTTTAAGGGTGATGACAGCAGTATCAATATCACCGGCCTCACCAATACGAGGATCAACTAATACCCCACCAGCAGCATAAACTTCAGTGACTTCGCTACCAGAAAGATAGCGGATCATATCGAAATCGTGAATGGTCATATCAAAGAACATTCCACCAGAGACTTTCACATATTCAATTGGTGGGGCATCAGGGTCACGAGAGGTAACGCGAATAAGATGTACATCGCCAATATCGCCAGCAACAACACGATCTTTAATTGCTTTGAAATTATGGTCGAAACGGCGGTTAAAGCCTACTTGGAATTTGACACCTGCTTTTTCTACTTCCCTTAATACTTCACGAATTTTTGTTGGATCCGCATCAACCGGTTTTTCACAAAAAACGTGTTTGCCTGCCTGTGCTGCTTCAATGGAAATTGGTGCGTGAGTGTTCGTTGAGGAACACACTAACACGGCATCAATTTCAGGATCATTAAGAATGGCTTTGTAATCTTCATAGACATTTTCAATGCCCATTCCTGTTGCCCATTCTTTAAGTTCATCTGTAACACGAACATCGGAAATAGCTTTGATTTCCGCACCTTTTACATATTTGCTAATACTTTCTGAATGTACACGTCCGATACGACCTGCACCGATAATACCTAATTTAAGCATAATTAAATCCCCGCAACATCACGAATATATTGGCGCCCTTTAATGGCGTATTCTAATGGATTAGCCAAAGCAGGATCTTGTTCCGCTTCTACGACCATCCAACCCTTATAATTGTGTTTATCCAAAATCTCAAAGATTGGTTTGAAATCAATCACACCATCGCCCGGTACAGTAAAGGTACCTTTCACTACGCCTTCTAAGAAGCTTAAACCGTTGGCTTTTACTTCGGCTACCACTTCATCACGTACGTCTTTTAAATGGACGTGGCAGATGCGATCAATGTATTTAGCTAACACATCAAGCATTGCTTGTTGTGAGCCTTCAGAATAGTAAAGATGCCCAGAATCGAAGAGCAGATAAACATCATCATTAACGATGTCCATATATTTATCAATTTCTGCTGGCGTTTGAATACCGGTGCCCATATGATGATGCAAACACACTTTCATTCCTTTTTCTGCAGCCAATTTAGCCAACTCGTTGTAACCTTCCGCTAATAATGCCCAATCTTGCTCATTAAAAATCGGTTTTTCTTTGAAAATGGCTTTTTTCTGCCCTTGAATACTACGGCTTTGTTCAGAACAGCCAATGACTTTTGCCCCCATTTCGTATAAGAAATCACGGTGAGCAATAAAGTCTTTGATGGTTTGCTCTTTCTTACCATCTACAAAGAAAGTGCTGAACCACGCATTACAAATTTGGATACCACGTAAAGCTAATTTTTGTTTTAATATTTGGGTATCACGTGGGTATTTGCTCCCCACCTCACTGCCAGTAAAACCCGCTAATGCCATTTCGCTGACACATTGCTCAAAGGTATTTTCTTTACCGATTTCGGGTAGATCGTCATTGGTCCAGCCAATTGGTGCGATCCCTAATTTTACATTTTCCGCTTTCATTGTTATTTCCTCTAGTATTGGAAGATAAATATTTAATAACGTCTTGCTTGTGCTTTACGTTGCTGTAATTCTTCATAAGCTTGCTGTACGGTAGCTTTTTCAGAAACCTCAGCCATTCCAACGTGCCACCAAGAGCCATAGCCGTGTACCATTGTTTTTGGTAGAACTTTTACATCGATGAGAGTGGATACGGTTTGTTTTTTCGCATCAGCAAGGGCCGCATAGAGTTCTTCTTCTGTAGTGACTTTATAAGTTTTACAACCATAAGAGGCCGCATTCATGGCAAAATCCACAGGAACAAAACCACCACTCAGTTGGTTAGTTTTTGGATCTCTAAAACGGAATTCCGTACCAAAGCTGTCCATTCCGTGTCCAATTTCTAAATTATTGATACAACCGTTTGTCATATTGTCGAATAACACAATATTGATTTTTTTGTGTTCTTGAATAGAGGTGACCAATTCAGAGTGAAGCATCATGTAAGAGCCATCGCCTAATAGGGCGTAAACTTCTCGCTCAGGTTGGGCAATTTTAACGCCCAATGCCGCATTGATTTCATAACCCATACAAGAATAGCCGTACTCTAGGTGATAAGTGTTTTCGCCTTTAGATTGCCAAGTACGTTGTAAATCGCCGGGTAAGCTGCCAGCGGCTCCAACAATAACCGCATTATTATCTAAGGTTTCATTTAAAATACCCAGAACACGAGATTGGGTCATACTTGAACCCGTGAGTTTGATAAATTCTTCAAATACTGTTTCATGATCAAGACGATCATCTACTTCAGGTACAAATCCCTTGCCGGTATAAGTCGCGTGATAAACCCGCTCTAATTCTTCGGCAAACAATTTTTTTACTTCCGTAATGCGATTACCCCACTGAGCACTATAGCCTGTTGGTTGTAAAAGCGCGGTCAGTTTTTCCAGCGTTTCTTTAGCATCTGCTGTCACTTGTACACCGTCTAATTTATAAGCATCGAAACGTGCCGCATTAATGTTTAAATACGTGACATCTGGATTTTGGAAAATCCATTTAGAAGAGGTGGTAAAATCCGTATAACGCGTACCAACCCCAATAATTAAATCCGCTTCTTTAGCTAGAAGATTGGCACTTAAACACCCTGTCTCACCGACACCGCCAACATTTAAATCATAGTCAGAAATGACCGCACTTTTACCCGCTTGAGTTTCCGCAAATGGAATATTGAAAGCTTGGGCAAAGGCTTTAAGATGTTCCGCTGCCTCAGAATAACGCACGCCACCACCGCAAATGAGCAATGGTTTTTTCTTAGCTTTAATAAGTTCTACTGCTTGATTTAACATGGCTTCTGTTGGGGGAGTACGTTCGATCCGATGAATACGTTTTTGAAAGAAATAGTCAGGATAATCGTAGGCTTCACCTTGTACATCCTGTGGTAAGCAAAGTGTAACCGCCCCTGTATCAGCAGGATCAGTTAATACACGCATTGCATTGATACAAGCGGTCATCAATTGTTCTGGACGAGAAATCCGATCCCAATATTTACTGACTGCACGAAAAGCATCATTAGTGCTTAATGTGAGATCATGAAATTGCTCCATTTGTTGCAAAACCGGATCGGGTTGGCGTGTTGCAAAGGTATCACCCGGTAAAAATAATACCGGAATACGGTTAGCTGTTGCTGTGGCAGCAGCAGTTACCATGTTTGCTGCACCGGGACCAACAGAAGAGGTACAAGCATAGATTTTTTTACGCAGATTCTGTTTGGCAAAACCTATGGCGGCATGCGCCATACCTTGTTCATTACGACCCTGACGAAGAATTAACTCACCACTGTCTTGCTCTAAGGCTTGTCCTAATCCCAATACATTACCGTGACCAAAAATCCCCCAAATTCCTTCAACAAATTTTGTGATTTTTCCATCAAATTCAACATATTGATGATCAAGGAATTTGATTAAAGCTTGTGCTACGGTCAGTCTAATTGTTTTCATACCGCATTCTCCTAATTAAGAACAAAATGGACTGGTTTGAATTAAGTATAAGTAAAATTTAATTCAAAATATAATCAATTTGAAATAAAAATTTCATTTTTGTGATAGGGATCAAAATTTTTATTAAATAAAAGAGGCTGGTTTTAGAAAGACGTCATAATAATAAGTCAGTAAATTATTATTTTTTATAAAATTAGTTAAGGTAAATAACAATCTCCTAAATCATCTACATTGCATAAAAATCAATCTTTACATTCAATTTTATGAGATCTGGATCACGAATATTCATTTTAATACTATATATTTTTGAAAAATATATTTCAATTGTATTATATTATGAAACATAAAGGATAGAAGGAGTACCAATATAATGAGTTCAAATACAGCAAGAAAGCACAACCTTGGTTACATTATTCGCATTTGTGCAGTGGCCTCTTTAGGCGGATTATTGTTTGGTTATGATACATCAGTTATTTCAGGCGCCATTGATGCGTTAAAAATTTATTTTAACTTATCCCCTGCTGAAACTGGTTGGGCGGTGTCCAATGTCGTCATTGGGTGTATTATCGGTTCACTATTATCAGGAGAAATGGCTCGAAAAATCGGACGTAAAAAAACATTAATTATTGCCGCACTTTTATTTACTATTAGCGCCATTGGTTCTGCGTTAGCAAATGACTTTACTTGGTTTATTGTCTATCGCATGATTGGAGGGGTTGCAGTAGGACTTGCAGCAGCAATCTCGCCTATGTATATTGCCGAAGTAGCACCTAAAGATTATCGTGGTACCGCTTCAGCAATGAATAACTTTGCTCTCGTCTTTGGGCAAATTGTTATTTTTTATGTAAATTACAAAATTGCACAAGGAATGACCGAAGCTTGGCTTGCTGAAGTAGGTTGGCGTTATATGTTAGGGTCTGAAGTTATTCCTTGCTTATTATTCTGTTTAGTCGTTGGCTTTATTCCTGAATCACCTCGTTGGGACGCTATGCGTGGTCGTGATGATTTAGCTCTTGCCACACTTTCTAAAATATCCAACCCAGAACACGCTAAAAATTTATTAGCTGAAATAAAAAATTCTATGACTCGAGATGGACATATGCAAAAACAAAAGGTTGATTTCAAACGACCTGGCGCTATGTTTATTATTATTGTCGCTTGTGCCTTAGCAACATTCCAACAATTAAGCGGCGTAAACGTCATGATGTATTATGCACCAACCGTGTTAAAAAACATTACTGGGGATATTGAATCTGCTATGTTTCAAACCATTTGGATTGGTGTTGCACAGCTTATAGGCATTGGTATTGGCGCGATTTTATTTGATAAACTCGGTCGTTTACCTCTCATGAAAACAGGTGCAGTTGGTGCTGCAATAGGCTTATTAATCACCTCCTATGCGATGTATACCCAAAATCCAGGTTATCTTGCGCTTTTTGGAATGATCTTCTTCATGATTTTCTATGCTTTCTCATGGGGTGTAGGTATGTGGGTGTTGATTGGTGAAATATTCCCTAATTATATGCGCGCACAAGGATTAGCCATTGCCGTATCTTTTAACTGGATCTTTAATTTTGTGGTATCACAAAGCTTCCCAATGATGAACGAACATCCATATTTATTAGAAAAATTTAATGGTGCATTCCCAATGTGGATTTTTGCTGCCTGCTGTGTAATCGGCTTCTTCTTCCTCATTCGTTATGTGCCGGAAACCAAAGGGGTTTCCTTAGAAAAAATGGAAGCATTAATGTTAGCAAAACAACATCAACATAAATCTATTTAAAAAAATTAATTTTAATAGAAGGAATCACAATATGAAAACTGAAAAAACCTTAGATCTCATTTGTCTTGGGCGTGTGGCTGTCGATTTTTATGCACAACAAATAGGTTCTCGCTTAGAAGATGCCTCCTCATTTGCAAAATACTTAGGCGGTTCATCGGGCAATGTTGCTTACGGTACTGCCGTACAAGGAATAAAATCCTCTATGCTTGCAAGAGTGGGTGATGAACATATGGGGCGTTTTTTACGTGAAGAATTACAAAGCGTTGGTGTCGATACAAGCCATCTTATTACAGATAAAGAACGTTTAACCGCACTTGTTATTTTAGGCATTAAAGATCAAGATACTTTCCCTCTTATTTTCTATCGTGATAACTGTGCTGATATGGCAATTACGAAAGATGATTTCAGTGAAGAATATATCGCTTCCGCAAAAGCTTTAGCTATTACGGGAACCCACCTTTCTCACCCAAATACTCGTGAAGCCGTTTTAACTGCCCTAGAATATGCCGGACGTAATGGAACAAAACGACTATTAGATATTGATTATCGCCCTGTCTTATGGGGATTAACCTCATTAGGTGATGGCGAAACCCGTTATATAGATTCCGAAGCCGTCACAAAATCCTTACAAGAAGTATTGCATCACTTTGATGTATTAGTCGGTACGGAAGAAGAATTTCATATTGCAGGCGGTTCAACTGATACTCTGACAGCATTGAAAAATGTACGCAAAGTGAGCCAAGCAGTATTAGTATGTAAACGTGGGGCATTAGGTTGTTCGGTTTTTGAACATGATATTCCTGATGATTTAGATGGTGGAATTAATGTTTATGGCGTACGTGTAGAAGTATTAAATGTACTAGGGGCTGGTGATGCCTTTATGTCCGGATTATTACGAGGCTATATCAATGGTGAAAGTTGGGAACAATGTTGCCGTTATGCTAATGCTTGTGGTGCATTAGTTGTTTCTCGTCATGGTTGTTCTCCAGCAATGCCAACCAAAGTTGAATTAGATGACTACTTAGCTCGCGCTGAATCTGTTCCTCGCCCTGATGTAGATAATCATCTAAATCACCTACATAGAGTAACTACTCGGAAAAAACAATGGGATGATTTGTGCATTTTTGCTTTCGATCACCGTAAACAACTGATCGATATGGCAAATAAGTGCGGTGCAGATTTGAATAGAATTCCAAAACTCAAAGAACTCTTATTACAAGCAGCACAACAAACCGCACAAAAGGCAGGGTTAGCACAAGGTCATGCTGGTATTTTGGCTGATACAACTTTTGGGCAATCTGCTTTAAATGCAATAACGGGCAAAAATTGGTGGATTGGCCGTCCAATTGAACTACCATCGTCTCGTCCATTAGAATTAGAACATGGTGATTTAGGTAGTCAATTAATTTCATGGCCATTAGAACACGTTGTAAAATGCTTAGCATTTTATCATCCAGCAGATAACGCTGAACTCAAAGCCACACAAGATGCAAAACTCAAAGAAGTCTACCAAGCTTGTTGTCGCACAGGGCATGAATTATTAATTGAGATTATTTTACCTGCGGATATGGAGCAAAATGAAGATTATTACGCTGAAATGCTCAATCATTTCTACCATATTGGTATTAAACCAGACTGGTGGAAATTACCAGGTGTATCTGCGAACGCGTGGCAAAATATTGAAAATGTTATCCAACAAAATGATAAATATTGTCGTGGCATTTTAATTCTAGGTTTAGATGCACCTGAATCCCACTTTGAAGCGGTATTTAATGCTTCTGCGAATGCAAAATTGGTAAAAGGTTTTGCTGTTGGACGTACTATTTTCGGACAACCATCTGCTGATTGGTTAGCAGGAAAAATTGATGACAAGACGTTGATTCAGTCTGTATCAGAACGCTATGGACGATTAATTCAATTGTGGAAAAACCGTCATCAATAATATCTCTTTTTTCTAAACTAAAAACATCTTCTTGCTTAGTTCAAGAAGATGTTTTAGATAAATAATTCTATTAGACGACAACAACATCAACTGCTGCTGGACCACGCTGAGAATCTTGTATTGTAAACTCTACTTTATCGCCTTCATTTAAACTACGATAGTTATTACCTACAATCCCTGAAAAGTGAACAAACACATCTTTGCCACCTTCTGTTGGAGTGATAAAACCAAAACCTTTTGCTGAGTTAAACCATTTAACTGAACCCGTTAATTTAGACATATAGTTTTCCTTTATGTAAATAGAAATAAGAATGAACATAAATGTTCGGTAGTTGCTAATAAGTATAAATAGGCAGGGTATTAAAGACTTTCTTAAACAAATAGAGTATTTGGCAAGTGTACTGAAAATAATAACAAACTTAAATAAACTGTGGTATAGCGGTACCCATTAAAACATGCTTATCACAACATATCAAGTATATTATGCAAAGAAAAACCACCCGAAGGTGGTTTTATCGAAAGTGCGGTGACTTTTTGAAAAATTTTAGCGTTTATTTTTCACCAATTTTTCTGTCAGTTCATAAGCACGAAGTTTTGCTAATTCTTTAGACAATTTAGCCGTCAACAATTCGTAATTTGTATCACCATGTTTATCTCGAATATTTTCTTCTGCGCGTTTTTTCGCAGCTAAAATACGATCACCATCTAACTCATCACCACGAATAGCTGTATCAGCTAACACAGTCACAATATTCGGTTGAACTTCTAGAAAACCACCTGATACATAAATGACTTCTTCTTTGTCATCAGCAAGCGTAAGTTTTACAATACCAGGTTTTATCGCAGTTAAGAGAGGAATATGTCCAGCTAAAATACCTAACTCACCCTCGATACCTGTCACTTGTATACTTTTTACCTGACCAGAAAAAATTCTGTCTTCTGCACTTACTACTGTTAAGTCAAATGTTGCCATGTTATTCTCCTCCAAGCTTTGCTGTTATCAGTTGCTTTAGGAGCAATTACATATTCTTCGCTTTTTCTAACACTTCATCAATGGTTCCGGCCATATAGAACGCTTGTTCTGGAATATGATCGTATTCACCGTCTAAAATGCCTTTGAAGCCACGAATAGTCTCTTTTAATGGAACATATTTACCTGGAGTACCATTAAATACTTCCGCTACGAAGAACGGTTGTGATAAGAAACGTTCAATTTTACGTGCACGTGCTACAACCAGTTTGTCATCTTCAGATAATTCATCCATACCTAAGATAGCAATAATATCTTTTAACTCTTTATAGCGCTGCAAAATACCTTGTACACCACGTGCTACATTATAATGCTCTTCACCAACCACTAATGGATCAAGTTGACGTGAAGTTGAATCCAATGGATCTACCGCAGGATAAATACCTAATGATGCAATTTGACGGCTTAATACTACCGTTGAATCCAAATGCGCAAAGGTTGTTGCTGGTGATGGGTCAGTTAAGTCATCCGCAGGTACATATACCGCTTGAACAGATGTGATAGAACCTGTCTTAGTTGAAGTAATACGCTCTTGTAATACCCCCATTTCCTCTGCAAGAGTTGGTTGATAACCTACCGCAGATGGCATACGTCCTAACAACGCCGAAACCTCTGTCCCTGCTAAGGTATAACGATAGATATTATCTACGAAGAACAATACATCACGACCTTCATCACGGAATTTTTCCGCCATCGTCAAACCTGTCAACGCAACACGTAAACGGTTACCCGGTGGCTCATTCATTTGACCATAAACTAACGATACTTTGTCTAAAACGTTAGAATCGCTCATTTCATGGTAAAAGTCATTACCTTCACGAGTACGCTCACCTACCCCAGCAAATACAGAATAACCAGAATGCTCAATCGCAATATTACGGATTAATTCCATCATATTAACGGTTTTACCTACACCAGCACCACCGAATAATCCGACTTTACCACCTTTTGCAAATGGACAAACTAAGTCAATAACTTTAATACCCGTTTCCAAAAGTTCCGTACTATTAGATTGCTCTTCATAGCTTGGTGGTGCACGGTGAATTGACCAATTTTCTTCCGCTCCAATCGGGCCTTTTTCATCAATTGGTTCACCTAATACATTCATAATACGGCCTAACGTTTTTGTTCCAACAGGAACTGAAATAGGCTTGTTTGTATTACTCACACTTAAACCACGTTTTAAACCATCTGATGTACCCATTGCGATACAACGAACAACACCACCACCTAATTGTTGTTGAACTTCAAGTACTAAACCTGTTTCAACATTTAAGGCATCATAAACTTTTGGTACTGCATCTTGTGGGAACTCAACGTCAATAACCGCACCGATGATTTGTACAATTTTTCCAGTTGCCATTACCGATCCTCTAATTTTGTTAAATTGCAGCAGCGCCCGCTACAATTTCATTTAATTCATTTGTAATACTTGTTTGACGAGCTTTGTTATACACTAATTGCAAGTCACCAATTAAATTACCTGCATTATCAGTTGCCGCTTTCATTGCTACCATTCTAGCTGCTTGCTCTGAAGCAAGGTTATCTACTACGGCTTGATAAATTTGAGATTCTAAATATCGAACTAATAAACTATCCAATAACTCTTTTGGACTCGGCTCATAAATATAATCCCAAACATTTTGTGTTTCATTCAAACTATCGTTTTGTAATTCCGGTAACGGAACAAGTTGTTGAATAACTGGCTTTTGCGACATCGTATTAACGAAATTATTATAAGCAATATAAATTGCATCAATTTCGCCTTTACGATAGGTTTCAAACATCTCATTCGCTACACCAATCAACTCTTCTAAAGAAGGCGTATCACCTAAGCCAGAAATTTGTCCTCGAATATTTAAACCAAGGGAACGGAAAAAACTGATTGCTTTAGAACCAATAAGTCCTACATCAACTGTAACGCCTTTTTCTTTCCATTGTTTTATTTCCGTTAGAACGGGTTTAAACAAATTAACGTTTAAACCGCCACACATTCCACGATCCGTTGAAATCACTAAAATACCCACTTTTTTGACTTCACGTTCAACTAAAAATGGGTGTTTATAACCGATATTTGCTTTCGACACATGACTGATAACATTGCGTATAGTCTCAGCGTATGGACGAGATGCCGCCATACGATCCTGAGTTTTACGCATTTTCGAGGTAGCAACCATTTCCATTGCCTTAGTAATTTTTTGGGTACTTTTTACACTTGCAATTTTGGTTCTAATCTCTTTTGCACCTGCCATTCTTTGTCTCCGTTAAACTCTGACTACCATGTACTTTTGGCTTTAAAATTATCCAAAATACCTTTCAATGTGTTCTTAATTTCATCATTGTAATCGCCAGATTGTGTTAATTCACGTAAGAAATCAGCATGATTATGCTCCGCATATTCTAAAAGAGCAGATTCAAACGAACTAATACGATCTAATTCCACATCATCTAAATAACCAAATTCAACAGCGAACAATACTAAAGCTTGCTGCGCAACAGAAAGCGGAGAATATTGCTTTTGTTTTAATAATTCAGTTACTTTTTGACCATGAGATAATTGTTTACGGGTTGCATCATCAAGATCTGAAGCAAATTGTGCAAACGCTGCTAATTCACGATATTGTGCAAGAGCAGTACGAATACCACCGGCTAATTTTTTAACTACTTTAGTTTGTGCTGAACCACCCACACGTGATACCGAAATACCAGGGTTTACCGCAGGACGAATACCTGAGTTAAATAAATTAGATTCTAAGAAAATTTGACCATCGGTAATCGAGATTACGTTAGTTGGTACGAATGCTGACACGTCACCAGCCTGAGTTTCAATAATCGGAAGAGCGGTCAAAGAACCGGTTTTTCCTTTAACTTCGCCATTGGTAAATTTTTCTACATATTCTTCATTAACACGAGAAGCTCGCTCAAGCAAACGAGAATGTAAATAGAACACATCACCAGGGAAAGCTTCACGACCAGGTGGACGACGTAATAATAATGAAATTTGACGATAAGCGACTGCTTGTTTTGATAAATCATCATAAACAATCAATGCATCTTCACCGCGATCACGGAAATATTCACCCATTGCACAACCTGCATATGGCGCAAGGTATTGAAGTGCTGCTGATTCAGAAGCTGATGCCACTACAACAATCGTGTTTTCCAATGCACCATGTTCTTCCAATTTACGCACAACGTTAGCAATCGTCGAAGCTTTTTGACCAATTGCCACATAGATACATTTAATTCCTGAATCACGTTGATTGATAATAGCATCAATAGCTAACGCGGTTTTACCTGTTTGACGGTCCCCGATGATTAACTCACGCTGACCACGACCGATTGGTACCATAGAGTCAACTGCTTTATACCCGGTTTGAACAGGTTGATCAACAGATTTACGATCAATAACACCCGGTGCAATCACTTCAACAGGAGAAAAACCATCGTTTTCAATTTCACCTTTGCCATCAATAGGATGTCCTAAGGTATTTACCACTCGGCCTAATAAACCACGACCGACCGGCACTTCTAAAATACGGCCTGTACACTGAACTTCCACACCTTCAGCTAAGTCAGCATAAGGTCCCATCACTACCGCACCTACAGAGTCTCTTTCTAAGTTCAATGCGATAGCATAACGATTATCAGGTAATGCAATCATTTCCCCTTGCATTACATCACTTAAGCCATGAATACGAATAATTCCATCGCTTACAGAAACGATTGTTCCCGTATTACGAGCTTCGCTTGTAATATCGAACTGAGCAATTCGCTTCTTAATCAGTTCACTAATTTCTGTAGAATTTAGTTGCATCTTTTATTCCTCTTACAATTGCAACTCATTTGCCAGACGAGTTAATTGACCTCGACTTGAACCGTCAATAACCATATCGTCTGCACGAATAATTGCACCTGCGATTAATGTGCTGTCCACGCTGCAATTTAGTTTAACTTTACGAGCAAGTTTCTTTTCCATCGCTTGTGCAATTTTTTTCCGTTGTTCATCATTCAACGGTTGAGCTGAAATGACATCAACTTCAGCAGTTGCTTGGTATTCTGCAACATAATTTAAAAATTGCTGAAAAATAGCTGGTAACGCATTAAGACGTTTATTCTCAGCTATTACACGAATAAAATTCTGCCCGTATTGATCAAATTGTTCACCACAAATTGAAATGATGGTATCTGAAATTTTCAACGCAGATGACGAACCAGATAAAATATTTTCCAATTCAGGCTGTTTAACTAATTCCGCACCAAAATTCAACATGGTTGTCCATTTTTCAATGGCATTATGTTCAACGGCAAAATCAAATGCAGCTTTTGCATAAGGGCGAGCTATAGTAGTAAATTCTGACATAAGCCCTTCCTTCTTACAGTTCTGCAACTAGTTTATCAATAATGTCATTGTTTGCCGCTTCATCAACGGTGCGACCCACAATTTTCTCTGCTCCTGCAATAGCCAATGAAGCCACTTTGGTGCGCAATTCTTCTTGAACACGCTTACGTTCGGTCTCAATTTCCGCATAACCTTGTTCAATAATTTTCACTTTCAATGCTTCCGCTTCGGTTTTAACGTCTTCTAAAATTTCATTGCGACGTTTATTGGCTAAATCTACAATTTCCTGAGCTTGAATTTTTGCTTGAGTAATTTCTTGCTCAACCAATACTTTCGTATCTGCTTGCTCTTTTTTAGCAGCTTCGGCAGAGGCTAAGGCGTCAGCTATTTTACGCTGACGATCTTCAATGGCTTTAATCAACGGTGGCCAAACGAACTTCATACAAAATAGTACGAATAGAACAAAGGCGACCGTCTGCCAAATTAATGTTGCATTTAAATTCACAACGTCCTCCTCGAGTTGGTAATTAGCTTGTTATAACAAGCATGTTTTAAAACGTAATCCAACTCGGCTTATTATAATAATAAGTCAATAAATGGGTTTGCGAAGATGAAAAGTAATGCAATACCAACAGCAATCATAGAAATCGCATCTAAAAGACCTGCTACAATAAACATTTTAGTTTGTAAGCTTCCTGCTAATTCAGGTTGACGAGCTGATGACTCTAAGAATTTACCACCTAAAATAGCAAAGCCTAAAGCTGTACCTAGTGCAGCAAAAGCGATTAAAATTACTGAACCAAAAATAGTTGCGGTAATAACAGTTTCCATAGTTTTCTCCATTTAGATTGAAAGGAAATGACCCAAAGGTCGGTTTTAATTAAAGTAAAAAATAAATACATGTGCGGTAACAATAAAAAGATAAAAATTACCGCACTTTAAACATTATCAATGCTCTGTTTTGTTATAAGCCATACTTAGATATACTACTGTTAACATCATAAAGATAAAGGCTTGTAACGTGATAACTAAAATGTGGAATATCGCCCATACAAGGTGTAATGGCACACCAAGCGCTGCGATTAATCCATTAGCTCCATACATCACAGCAATAAGAATGAAAATTAACTCACCCGCATACATATTACCAAACAGACGGAAACCCAATGAGATCGGTTTTGCTAATAAGGTAACAGTTTCAAGTACTAAGTTAACAGGAATAAGTAAAGGGTGATTAAAAGGATGTAGCGTATATTCTTTTACAAAACCACCAAATCCTTTTGATTTAATCGTATATAAAATAATCAAGAAAAATACACCAATACTTAAAGATAAAGTAATGCTGATATCAGCGGTAGGCACAGCACGCAAATAATCAATCCCTAACATTTTTGCGGTTTCAGGTAAATAATCTACCGGAACTAAGTCAAAGGCATTCATAATAAATACCCAGCAAAAAATAGTGATTGCCAATGGTGCAACCATAAGACGTGGGCCATGGAAGTTTTCTCGCACAATGCCATCAACCCATTCCACGATCATTTCAACAAAACATTGTAATTTACCCGGCACACCATCGGTTGCTTTCTTTGCTACACTACGAAAAACAGCTAAGAAAATTAAACCTGATACAACACTAAAGAAAATGGAATCAAGGTGTACAGACCAAAAAGAATCTCCAGTAGTAAGAAATTGTAAATGGTGCTGAATATAGCTTGTCCCTGTTAATTCAGATGAAAGATCTGCCATAAACTAATCCTATTGAAATTAATTAATAAATTCATTTTTTCGCTGTTTTGCAAAAAATATCATTGGCAAAACAATATTCAAGAAAAGGAAGCTCAAAAAACCAGCAAAATAAAATCCAAAATGGATAGCTGAATAATATATAAAAATGATAGCGGTAAGCACTATCGTTAATATAAATTTTAACCCTTCGCCTTGATAAAGTACGGTCATTTTATTTGTTTGTTGTTGTGACTTTCCACGAAAAAAAACAAATAAAATTAAAATTACCTGCGGAATAAAGCTTGCTAATGCGCCAAAGAAAAAAGAGAGTCCATTATTAAGTTGGTAGATACTTAGTAAAAAAGAAATAACCAATAATAATATGCTTTCTTTGAACATAACCTGTCGATAGACTTTCTTCGTTTGATTTAGCACTCTCGACATAATTTAAACACTTTATACACTTACAATAATAACCGTAGAGATTATACGTAACTATTTATGTTATTCAACTAGCAAAACAAAGAAAAATTGTTATCTAGTTAACATTTTTCAAAAATTCTTTCAAAAATAAATTAACACCGGAATAAAAAACTCTATTTTGTATGTTTTATACACACTAAATGCCTTTCTCCCACCAATTCTGGGACGGCTAATTCAATCACTTGTTCCACACTATATTGCGCTGTTAATAGTTCAACCTCTTCCCTTTGATACTGACCTTTTAGAGCATAAAAAACGCCACTTTCTGCAAGCAAATGTTGACACCAGTCAGTCATATCTTTAAGGCTAGCAAATGCACGACTTAATACACCATCAAATTGATGATCGGGATTAAATTCTTCCACTCGACTTAATATAGGAGTCACATTGGTTAGTCCTAACTCACGTATAGCATTACGGATAAAACTGATTCGTTTACCCAAACTATCTAACAAGACAAACTGTTTATCCGGATTAATAATAGCCAATGGCAAGCCTGGCAAGCCGGGACCTGTACCCACATCAATAAAATATCTACCTTGTAAATAAGGACTAACAACTAATGAATCCAAAATATGTTTGATTAACATTTCCATTGGATCACGCACGGAAGTTAAGTTGTAAGCTTTATTCCATTTATGTAACAACAACACTAACCTAACTAGCTGATTTTTTTGTTGATCGGTCACGGAAAGTGCGGTCTGTTTTAAAAGAATTTCTAATTTTTCCGCTAGTTGTATTTCTAACTTATTCATTTTCTTTGTTTTTTATATAAAAAGGTTGACCATCTCGTTTAATATCAGCAATGAGTTTTTCATTTGTTATTGAACTCAATAACGATAAATCAAATAGATAAGGTGTATCTAAATCATCTAATTGCCAATAAATCCGGCTACGCAAATTTTCGTTTAAATGTTCACCTATCATAGCTAGATCAATATCTGAACCTTCCCTAAAAGTCCCTTTTGCACGGGACCCGTAGATAATCACTTTTTCTACTTCAGGATAAGCCATAAAAACCGTATTGATTTTATCTATTACTCGTTGTGTTAGCCCAAACATCATTGCTTGTCTCTACAAAAAATCTTGAGCCCGTTGCTCAAATTCGATAAATAAAGGCAAATACTGTTTAATAATCTTGTTAAATTCGGTTTCTAGAATCAATTCATTATAAGTATGGGCAGTGCGATTACAACTTTCAATCATTTCCATCCATACTTCACCCTGATTTATCAACCCTAGATTATAGGCCCGTTTAGTCGCAATTCTAGATGCCAAAACATCTCGCTCACCAGCTTCGATCAAAATATCTTTCATCAATTTCCATGCTAATTCATGTGTGATTTCAAAGCGTTGAATAATCCCTTCTTTGATCAAATCTGAATTTGTATTTGCATTTTCTTCTATAGCTCGCTTTAAATGATGAACTGCTTTATGATAATTTTCAAAGCGCTGTTGTGAACGTTTTTCAACCATTATTCCCCTCGCTTCAGCATTCCTTGCTTTTTCAAATTCACCAATAAAATAGAAATTGCCGCAGGGGTAACACCTGAAATACGCGTAGCTTGCCCTATTGATACTGGGCGGTGTTGTTCTAATTTCGCGCGAACTTCATTGGATAATCCCGATACTAAACTATAATCAAAATTAGCTGGGATAGCGGTGTTTTCATGGCGTTTTTGTTTTTCTATTTCTTCTAATTGGTGTTCAATATAGCCTTGATATTTCACTGCAATTTCTACTTGTTCCGCTGCTTCCTTATCAGCAAGTGGTGGTTGAAATAAAGAAAGTGCGGTCAAAATTTCATAATTTATTTCAGGACGGCGCAATAAATCTTCACCACTGGCTTCACGTACAAGTGGCGAGCCTAACACTTTATTAGCTTCTTCTAAATGCTCAGAACGCGGATGTAACCAAATACTACGTAAACGCTGACGTTCTTGCTCAATATTCTCCATTTTCTGATTAAAACGTGCCCAACGTTTTTCATCAATTAAGCCTAATTCATGCGCAATTGGTGTTAAGCGACTGTCCGCATTGTCTTCACGCAACAATAAACGATATTCTGCACGGGAAGTAAATACACGATATGGTTCTTTTGTGCCTAACGTACATAAATCATCTACTAACACACCAGTATAAGCCTGATCACGACGTGGATACCAAGCTTCTTTTTCTTGCACAAATAAACCTGCGTTAATACCGGCAAGTAAACCTTGAGCCGCAGCTTCTTCATAACCGGTTGTGCCATTAATTTGACCGGCAAAGAATAATCCTTGAATAGCTTTGGTTTCCAACGTCGGTTTCAAATCACGTGGGTCAAAATAATCATATTCAATAGCATAACCCGGCTTAATTATTCGAGTTTGTTCCAGACCTTTCATGGAATTAACAATTTTCATTTGAACATCAAAAGGCAAACTGGTGGAAATTCCGTTTGGATAAATTTCGTTGGAAGTTAACCCTTCAGGTTCAAGATAAATTTGGTGAGAATTCCGCTCAGCAAAACGCATTACTTTGTCTTCAATAGACGGGCAATAACGTGGGCCGATCCCTTCGATCACCCCTGTATACATAGGGCTGCGATCCAAATTATTACGGATCACCTCATGAGTTTGATCGTTAGTATGCGTAATAAAACATGGAATTTGACGCGGATGTTGATCAACAGATCCCATAAATGAAAATACCGGTAATATGTCATCACCATGTTGTTTAGCCAAAATATCAAAATTAATGGTGCGAGCATCTAAACGTGGCGGTGTACCCGTTTTTAAGCGATCTACACGTAATCCCAGATCACGTAAACGATCAGCTAACATAGTAGCAGCCGGATCTCCTGCACGACCACCTGCATAATTTTCCAAACCAATATGGATCTTACCAGCTAAGAATGTTCCAGCAGTTAAGATCACCGCTTTTGCATGGAATTTCAATCCCATTTTAGTGACCACACCAGTTGCGCGATCTTGTTCTAAGATCACATCGGTCACTTCCTGTTGGAAAATATCTAAATTAGGTTGATTTTCAAGGGCTATTCTCACAGCTTGGCGATAAAGAACCCGATCAGCTTGTGCGCGAGTAGCTCGCACCGCAGGTCCTTTAGAACTGTTTAAAGTGCGAAATTGGATCCCTGCTTGATCGGCTGCAGTTGCCATTAAACCGCCCATAGCATCAATTTCTTTTACCAAATGTCCTTTACCGATCCCACCAATAGCAGGGTTACAAGACATTTGTCCCAACGTATCTACATTGTGAGTAAGTAAGAGGGTTTTTAATCCCATACGAGCCGGTGCTAAAGCCGCTTCTGTCCCAGCATGACCGCCACCGATTACGATCACATCATAATTTTCAGTATAAAACATAATAACCTTAATATTGATCTTTGCTTAGATCGAAAATTTTTTAGTATTCTACTTAAATTTGATAAGGCTTAAAAGCAGATTTAATGGATAATTTTATATATGATCTTTGTGAAGCTGAGAAAATAAAAAATAGATCTATTTATATATAAAGATCTTATTATTGTTTTTATAAGATCGAAGGATCTGTGTGGATAAGATCCTTTTCCTTTTTTAAATTAATGAGTTAAGGATCTTCTAACTGTGTGAAGATCGTTTATTTTTGATCGGTTTTTCCTGTGTATAACAAGGTAAGTTATCCACATTAAGTGGAATTTAAAAAGTTATTCTTTGGTTAAAAACAGGTTTTTTACAAGTTTTTATTAACTTATCCACAGCCCTAATGTGTGATAAATGAAGTATTTTTTATAAAATAAAAAAGCCCATTTTTGATGGGCTTTAGTCAGTATTTATGCTTGCCAATATTGAACAAAATTAGGTAGCCAGTTTTCAGCGCATTGGTCATGGTCAAATTCTTTTACTACATCAATGCGTAGGGATTCACATATTTTAAATGCTTTTTTATCTTGTAATACGCTTTCGACATAGTCTACAGAATGGCAAAAAGTATCATAATCTGAACTTCCTAATCCGATAACCGCAAAAAACAAATCAGAGAGTTCAGTATTTTCTTCTTCTAATTGTTCAAATAAAGGTTTTAAATTATCGGGTAATTCTCCGGCACCGTGAGTTGATGTGACGATTAACCAAATTTTTTCATTAACGACTTCATCAAAATTGGCACCATGTATTAAGTGAGTTTTAAAACCTTGTTGTTGCAATAAATCTTCCACATGCTCAGCAACGTATTCAGCGCCGCCTAATGTGCTGCCTGTGATTATACAAACTTGTTTTTTCATATCATGTCCTATTTGCGTTCTAAAATTAAAGGCTGAATGCCTGTTTTTGTATTTAAACTTATTTTTAGTTGGTTTATTTCATGACAAATACGCTCGGTGATAGCTTCTGCTTGTTGATAATGTTCCGGCTGAATATTGGTATCTGCCTGTTGGAACAAAATAGCGTTAAGTAAACGCTCAGCATGCATACCTTCTCGGCAATAATGTAATACCCCTTTTTCCTTGAATAAAGTGGCCACAGTATTGATTTTAGTGGTGGCAATACCCAATGCTCCATCTTCACCACCAAATTGGGCAAATAAATCATCTTGAGGAAAACCACCACAAGCCAAAAAGAATGCGCGACGAAATACAGTATTGGTTGCAGTAGTCATGCGCATATGTTGCCAAGCATAGTCGAAATTAGGATGTTTAGCGTAGCGTTCAGCTAAATCAACAGGCGTTAAGGCAAGGCGTACAACGCTGATTTCAGGGCGAAAAGCAAATACACTGCTTGCAACTTCCAATGCATCTTGTTCATAAGCATCATCAGCATCTAAAAAAGCGATAAATTCTGATTGGCTCTGTAATGCGCCCCAATTTCTAGCTTTAGCTGGGCCAACATTTTTTGGCATTTGTTCAATTTGGATTTTATGAGGATATTGGCTAGCTAATTGTTGCATTAGAGTAAAACTATTATCTTTGGAACAATCGTCAATTAACCATAATTGCCCAAAGTGCGGTTGATTTAATACACTTTTTACCGCTCGCATTAAGGTTTTTTCAGCATTATAAACTGGAATAATAATATCAATAGTTGGAAAATTCATAAGCTATAAATAACCCCACCGAAGTGGGGTATAAAATTAAATATCTAAGTTAGCATATAAGGCGTTCGTTTCAATAAATTCACGACGAGGCTCAACTTCATCACCCATAAGGGTTGTGAAAAGTTGATCGGCGGCTACCGCATCTTTAATCGAAACTTTTAACATACGACGTGCATTAGGATCCATAGTGGTTTCCCAAAGTTGATCAGCGTTCATTTCACCTAATCCTTTATAGCGCTGAACAGTCAGTCCACGACGGGATTCTTTAACTAACCAGTCAATAGCTTGTTTGAATGAACTAATTGCAAGTTTGCGTTCACCACGCATAACATAAGCGGTATCATCTAATAAATCATGCAATTGTGCGCCTAATTTTACAATACGAGCATATTCATTACCTTCAACAAATTGGAAATCAAGGTAATAATCGGTATCAATACCGTGAGTACGCACAGTAAGTGTGACTTCATATAAACGGCGTTCAGTATTAAAATTCACCTTATAAGCATAGTGATTTCCACTTGTTTCTTTAGCTGTTAACGCCTTAACTAAGGATTCTGCCCAGTTTTTTACCGCACTTTCATCTTGCATCAAAGTAGTTGTTAATGCAGGCTGATAAATTAATTCGTTAAGAATACTGGAAGGATAACGACGATATAAACGCGCAATCATTTTTTGTACACCGTTAAATTCGGATACTAATTTTTCTAATTGTAATCCGCTCATTGCTGGTGCATTTTCATTCACATATAAATAAGCATCTTCTAAAGCAATTGCAAGCTCGTATTGCGCCATTGCTTCATCATCTTTGATATATTGCTCTTGCTTACCTTTTTTGACTTTATATAGCGGTGGCTGAGCAATATACACATAACCACGCTCAATTAATTCCGGCATTTGACGGTAGAAGAATGTTAATAGTAGTGTACGAATATGAGAACCATCAACATCCGCATCGGTCATAATAATTATGCTGTGATAACGCAATTTATCGGGATTATATTCATCTCGCCCAATGCCACAGCCTAAAGCCGTTATTAAGGTTGCGACTTCTTGTGAAGACAACATTTTGTCAAAACGAGCTTTTTCTACATTAAGGATTTTCCCTTTTAAAGGCAAAATTGCTTGATTCTTACGATTACGTCCTTGTTTTGCTGAACCACCCGCTGAGTCCCCCTCCACTAAGTATAATTCAGATAAAGCAGGATCACGTTCTTGGCAATCAGCTAATTTACCAGGTAAACCACCTAAATCTAGCGCGCCTTTACGACGAGTCATTTCACGCGCTTTGCGAGCAGCTTCCCGTGCGCGAGCAGCATCTTGAATTTTGCTGACTACGATTTTAGCGTCATTTGGGTTTTCTAATAAGTAATCTTGGAAACGTTCGCCCATAGCGGATTCAACAGCACCTTTTACTTCTGATGACACTAACTTATCTTTGGTTTGAGAAGAAAATTTTGGATCTGGTACTTTTACAGATACAATCGCGACTAAACCTTCACGCGCATCATCACCAGAAGTCGCAACTTTATTTTTTTCTTTTTTACCAGCAGCATTATCTTCCATATATTTATTTAATACACGGGTGAGTGCGCCACGAAAACCGGCTAAATGTGTTCCGCCATCTCGTTGTGGAATATTATTAGTAAAACAATAGACATTTTCGTTATAGCCATCATTCCATTGCAATGCAACTTCCACACCAATTCCGTCTTTTTCTGCAGAAAAATAAAAAGGTTTTTGATGAATCGGCGTTTTATTTTTATTTAAATATTCTACGAATGCCTGAATTCCACCTTCGTAGTGAAAATGATCTTGTTTATCCGAACGTTTATCAATGAGTTTGATAGAGACACCAGAATTTAAGAAAGAAAGCTCACGTAAACGTTTTGCTAAAATGTCATATTCAAATTCTATATTGGTAAAAATGGTTGGGCTTGGCCAAAAACGTACGGTTGTCCCTGTTAGTTCAGTATCACCTATAATACTTAATGGCGCTTTTGGTTCACCAAGGCTATAAAATTGTTCATGCACATGACCTTCACGGCGAATGGTCAGTTGTAATTTATCTGATAAAGCATTAACTACAGATACACCAACACCGTGTAAACCGCCTGATACTTTATAAGAATTATCATCAAACTTACCGCCTGCGTGTAATACAGTCATAATGACTTCTGCCGCAGAAACACCTTCTTCTTCATGAATACCCACAGGGATACCACGTCCATCATCTTGCACAGAAACTGAGTTATCGGAATGGATAGTAACAATAATATCTTTACAGTGACCTGCCAATGCTTCATCAATGGCGTTGTCCACTACCTCAAAAACCATGTGGTGTAAACCTGTGCCGTCATCTGTATCACCAATATACATACCAGGACGTTTGCGTACAGCATCAAGACCTTTTAATACTTTAATACTGGATGCACCATAAGAATCAGGGGTTTCGTTCGACATATTTCTTCTCTATTTTATTTACATAAATTGTGCGGAATTATAGCAAATTTTGCAGATATTAGCACGTGTTAATCGTTATAATATGGGAAGCTTATTGAGTAAAAGTAGAATTTGGAGAAAAAATGAAAAAAGACATTGAATCTCGAGCGGATATTGAGTTATTAGTTCAAGAATTTTATAAAGTGGTACGTCAAGATCCTGAAATTGGTTATATTTTTGATTACATTGTAGAAAACCGTTGGGAAAAACATTTAGATAAAATGTATCGTTTTTGGTCAAGTTTGTTATTGGCAGAAAATAGTTATGATGGAAATCCTATGTTAAAACACATTAAATTACATGAACGGATTCCTTTAACTTATCGCCATTTTGATGTTTGGTTACAAATTTGGACAAATACGGTTAATACGCATTTTACAGGCCTAGTCGCTCAAGAAGCGATTTTTCGTGGCACAATGATCAAAGAAATGATGTCTAGCCGAGTGATTTCTGAAGATTTACCTGAATTTATAAAGCAACGTGCAATGGGAATATAGATGTTAATGAGAGTTGGCGGAAAGTCATGGGAGTCGAACCCACCCAGGACTGCTGGCAGCCCTAACAGGATTTGAAGTCCTGCCGCATCACCGGATACGACGACCTTCCGTATGGAAAAATCTGTAAAAGTGACCGCACTTTAACCTAAATTTTCTTTTGTTTCAATAAGAATAATAAGAGTCGGATAATCCGACTCTTAATAGCATTTGTTTAATTTTAAGCAATAATACCTAATTGTCGTAACATTGGTAATGTTTCCTTATTAAACTTGTCAGCTAAAGATTCAAGCTCTGCAAGATTCTCTTTATCGGTTTGTAAGATTTTATTTTCTTTACGTAATGCAGTACCTTGTGGTTTAAAAATATCCCAAATAAATTTAGCTAGCTCTTTTGGTGATTTTAATCCTTTAGTTACACCAAATGCACATAATGCATCTATTTGTCCACAAATTACGGCTTCACCGGTAACAGGACTTGCCAAATAAGGAGTCTCAGAACTACTTTGTGCTAATTCAAATAAGTATTGGTTAAGTGCATGACATCTCTCTTTCACACTATCAATTTGCTCTTGTTCTTGTACTAAAACAAGGTCTTGTTTCGTATAAAGGAGAGTTAATAACACAAATAACAATTGTTCATTAACAATATGTTCTTTATTCACAGCTTCCCAAATTTCATTAACACTATGAGGTTTTTTATCGGCCAAAATATCTAAAATAGAATTAATTTGTTCAGGGTAAAGCTGTGCTTGACGATGATGTGTCACAGATAAAGACACTTTATCACGCTCTGTTATCAACATAAATTTTAATTGCCCACGTAACATATTTAAGCGTTTTGGATTTAATTTATACCCACCTTTTACCCATAAATCTCGGCGGAAGCGCTTATTGAGCATGTAGTCTTTTGTGGTTTGGCGCACACGAGCTTGTGCTGGTAAACTATCAAAAAGCTGAGCTTGTTCAGAGCTGAAATTCACATCGTAAAAGTCTTCTAAATAGTTAGCTGAACAAACATAAGATAATTTGGCCGGTTCAAGATAATCTGACACTTCAGTAAAATACATTGGCTGCCAATTTTGATTTAAATATTCATGAGCGAGATAGCGAAAGTTTTTGTTTTTTAATTCGTTTAAGAAATTGCTTATTTCAGCCGAATTTTGGGTTAAACCTACGCTTTGGGCCAACACTTTTTCGCCAAAGTGCATTGCTCTTTCTACACGATCTTTATAGTCATCGGTAGATGATGCCATATTTTTATTCCATATATTCATCAAATGACGAATTGGAGAAGTCGCCGCCCAACCCGGCAAAGAATTATAGCTAATGTATAATATGCCACCGACAGCTAATTTACGACGAATAAAATCAACAATAATATGGCGGTTTTCGTCGTTAATCCATGACCAAATACCATGTAAGCCGATATATTCAAATTCAGGTAAATCATCACGTTGACAAAATTCCGCAAAGGATTGATCAGTCAGTATTGCATCGTTATTTGCTTTTTTTGCAACTTCACGGGCAAAAGCAGTTTGAGCAGGATTGACATCAGTGCCATACCATTGTGCCGTTCCAGCAGTAGCATGAATATTGATAGATATACCTTGTCCAAAACCTAATTCACAAGCATTTTTGATTTCAGGTACTGCAATTCCTTCTAGTAATAGAGGCACAATAATATGTTTTGGCGATAATTCTTTATAATAGCCATAAGTATAGTTTATATCAGTAAGATATCCGTCAGACCAATTGGACATGGTAAACCTCTAAAATTAAAAAAGTAATAGGTACAATGTTTTAAATTATAACTGATAGTGTAGTATAGTAAATCTTAATCAATGAATTTTACGAATGTTTAACTAGATTAATGTGACTAATAGGAATAAACATGACCAATCTTTATCAACAACTTCCTTCTGTCGATAAACTTTTAAAAATGCCTCAAGGTGAACAACTTGTTGCGCAATTTGGGCATAGTGCATGTGTTGCAATTTGTCGTGAATTGTTACAAATTGGTCGTGATTTAATAAAAAATCAACAAAAATTACCGCACTTTTTTTCTTCTACAGAACTGACATTTGCTGAGTTAAATTCTCGTTTACAAATACAACAACAGGTACAAATCAAATCTGTACATAATTTGACGGGAACGGTATTACATACTAATTTAGGGCGTGCGTTATGGCCACAATCAGCACAACAAGCAGCACTTAGCGCGATGCAAGATAACGTTGCATTAGAATATGATTTAGAAGAAGGAAAACGTAGCCATCGGGATAATTATATTAGTGAATTATTATGTCGACTAACAGGGGCTGAAGCTGCGTGTATCGTAAACAATAATGCAGCAGCAGTCTTATTAATGTTAGCTACTTTTGCTAAGGATCGGGAAGTCATTATCTCGCGTGGTGAATTGATTGAAATTGGTGGCGCATTTCGTATTCCTGATATTATGGCACAGGCCGGTTGTCATTTAGTGGAAGTGGGAACAACCAATCGAACTCATCTAAAAGATTATCAACGAGCAATCAACGAAAATACTGCATTTTTAATGAAAGTACACAGCAGTAATTACCAAATTTGTGGATTTACTGCAGCGGTAAATGAAGATGAATTAGCGATCTTAGGCAAGGAAAATGGTATTCCAGTCATCAGTGATTTAGGCAGTGGGGCATTAATTGATTTGCGCCAATATGGTCTGCCTTATGAGCCAACGGTACAGGAGAAAATTCTGCAAGGTGTGGATTTAGTTTCTTTCTCAGGGGATAAATTATTAGGTGGCGTACAGGCAGGGATTATTGTGGGTAAAAAAGCGCTGATTGATCAACTACAAGCCCACCCTTTAAAACGTGTATTACGTTGTGACAAAGTGATTTTAGCTGGGTTAGAAGCGACACTACGTTTATATTTACAACCTGAAAAATTGAGTGAAAAACTCACAACGTTGCATTTACTTACTCAACCTATAGAACAATTACAGCAGTATGCAACACAGTTGAAAATAAGCTTAGAAAAACGACTAAGTTCGGATTTTTCTTTGCAGTTAGAAGAAAGTTTGGCACAAATTGGTAGTGGTTCACAACCGATGGCTAAGATTCCTTCTATTGCTGTGACTATTGCACCTAAAAATTCAGGAAAATTGACCGCACTTTTAGCACAGTTTAAAGGCTTACCGAAACCCATTATCGGGCGTATTGAACAAGATAAAATCTGGTTAGATTTGCGTAGTGTAGCGAATATGGAAGATTTGCTGACAACAGTGGAGAAATTATGATTATAGTTACCAGTGGCCACGTAGATCATGGCAAAACCGCATTAATTCAAGCGTTAACAGGAACAAATACCGCACATTTACCCGAAGAAAAAAAACGCGGTATGACCATTGATTTAGGTTATGCTTATTTGCCTGTGGGAGATAAGGTTTTAGGGTTTATTGATGTACCGGGTCATGAAAAATTTCTTGCTAATATGTTAGCGGGTTTAGGCGGGATTCGTTATGCTATGTTGATTGTTGCCGCTGACGAAGGGATTAAACCCCAAACACAGGAACATTTAACCATTTTGCGTTTGTTGCAAATAGAACAAATTATCGTGGTGATAACTAAGGCGGATCGTGCAGGTTCAACGCAAATTGATACGCTTGAACACCAATTGCAACAATATTATCCTTTTTTAGATTCAGCCAAATTTTTTATCACCTCAGCCCAAACGGGACAAGGTATCGAACCATTGCGTGATTATTTATGCCAATTACCGAATTTAGCACAACGGAATAAACCTTTTCGTTATGCTATTGATCGCGTTTTTACTGTAAAAGGTGCTGGAACGGTAGTCACAGGAACGGCATTTTCCGGAGAAGTGAATATTGATGATGAGCTTTATCTTTCCACCGGTGAAAAAGTGCGGGTAAAAAATATTCATGCACAAAATGTAGCAAGTAAACAGGGTCTTGCAGGGCAACGTTTGGCATTAAATATTTCTGCTGATCTAAATCGTACGCAGATTGAGAGAGGCGATTGGTTATTAACGGAAGAGCCATTGGTCGCAACAGATAGAGTAACTTTGTGGTTAGAAGCTGAAAGTCATTTAAATGAGAATCAACCTGTACATATCTACCATGCGGCAAGCCGTACTGTAGGTAAATTAAATTTATTAACAGGGAAATCTTTTCAACCGTATGAGCAAGGGTTAGCAGAATTAATTTTAGACAAACCATTGTTTTTAGCTTATGGCGATAAATTAATTTTGCGAAGTGGTGATGCTAAAAGTGTTATCGCAGGCGCGAAAGTGGTAGAAATTTATTCGCCAAAGCGCCATAAACGCAGTGAAGAGCGGTTAAATTTTTTGAAAAAATTAGTTCAAGCAGATACGGCAGAACAACGAATTCAACTCTATCTTCAGCAACGAGCTATTCCTATTAAACAGATTGCTTGGACGGAACAGTTAAATTCCACACAATTAGCGGATATTTTGCGCCAAAATGGTGATCTTCATTACCAAGATTGGTGTTTTAATGAAGAGTTTGTGGGTCAACAAAAAATGAAAATTTTGACCGCTCTTTCAAATTATCATGCACAGCATGGTGACCAATTAGGGCTAAGTAAAGCGCGTTTGTATCGTATTGCGGCAATTAATCAGCCAGAAAAGTTAATTTATCATTTTATTGATCAAATGTTGCTACAAAAGGAATTGGAACAAACTCGGGGTTGGATTCATACGCCTGATCATAAAATTCAATTTTCTAACGAAGAAGCTGAATTATGGCAGCAAACTGAGCAACAATTTATACAATATCAAGGACAGGCACTTTGGGTACGTGAGTTAGGTAATACTCTTGCAGTGGAAGAATCAATCATGCGTAATTTTTTATATAAAGCTGGAAAATTAGGCTATTTAACTCCTATTGTAAAAGATCGTTTTATGCTAACTGAAACTATTTATCAATATGCGAAATTAATCAAAAAAATTATCGCTAAACAAGGTTCAATCAGTGTGAATCAATTACGTGATGAATTGAATTTTGGACGTAAAGTGACTGTGCAATTAATAGAATATTATGACCGTTGTGGGTTTTTACGTCGCAAAGGGAATCAACATATTTTACGTGATGGCGATGTGTTTGATTTATAAAAATAGGCGATGGAATTCGCCTATTTTTATTGAATAAGACACTATTTTCTTTCACCAATAGGCAAAATAGTTTTAGCGTAAGATTCATTAAGTATTTCTGCTGCGGCTAGATAAAAAGCGCAAAGTGCAGTGATTAAACCTAAATAACCGCCAATATTCACAATACTATGATTACCCGTTCCATCGCCAATAGCAAGGGCATAGAATGTTAAAGTAAGGAAGAAAAAGATAGCGGATAAGGCCTTTGGTTTGGAGAATGTTGCTAAGAACATCATAAGGGTAAATGTTCCCCATGCTCCTAAGTACCAAGCGACAAAGGTCGCTGGAACATTTTCTTTGAAAAATGTGACAAATAATGCCCAAGACCACCAAAATGCACCATAACTAATAAAGGCTGTAAAACCGAAAGTATTGCCTTTTTTGAATTCAAACATTCCGGCGATCATTTGTGCTGAACCACCAAATGCAAATGCCATACCTAATACAAGGCCTAAGCTTTGAGAATCAAAAATTCCAGCATTGATTAAACATAATAACCACGTAGTTAATGCAAAGCCGCATAAGCCTAATGGACCTGGATTAGCGAAGTTGTCTTTAGTCGCTGACATAATGTTATTTCCTTAAAAATTGATATAGTAGAATTAAAAAGTGCGATAGTATGAGGGATTTTTTGCATGAAATAAAGCTAATTTAAATATAACTTATTTTTCATTGAAAAATAATTAATGCAAAGTGGATAATTCTGTGTTAAATTTCACCACTCTTTTTATTCCAAAGGATATTTAACACAATGAAAACCTTATTTTATAGTTTGTTGATGACATTATTTTTGGTGGCTTGTGGTGAAAAAAATGTTACGCAAGCACAAAGTGCGGTAGAAAAAACAAAAGAATTAGTCGTTGTGGCGCCATGGGAAATCACTTCCCTTGATTTGAGTAAATCTGGTTATCTTTTCCAACGCATGCAGTTAGTCGAAACCTTAGTTGAGGTATTGCCTGATGGTACTTTAATTGGCGGATTAGCGGAGAGTTGGCAAAATAATCAAGATGGAACAGTGTGGACATTTATGCTGCGCCCGGACGTTAAATTTCATAATGGTTCCATGCTTACAGCGGAAGATGTTGTAAAAAGTTTAACGGTAGCATTAACGAAGCCTACGGTATTAAAATCCGCACTGATTGAACATATAATCGCACTTGATGACAAAACTGTACAAATCACTTTAGGAAAAGGATTAATCGCATTTCCCGCTTATCTTACCCACTCAACAGCAGGGATTTTATCACAAACATCTTTTGACTCGAAAAATAAGATTCATCAAATTATAGGTACAGGGCCTTATCAAGTGGTTAACATTGAAGCACCACAAAAAATAGAACAAGTTGCATTTGCTGATTATTGGGGAGAAAAAGCAAAAATTAAACAGGTTTCCTATCTTGCTAATAGCCGCAGTGAAACACGTACTTTATTAGTACAAAGTAATCCTAATTATTTAGTGTTTAACCTTGATCCTGCAAGTACTCAACGTCTATTGCAAGACCCGAATTTACAGGTTCAATCTCAGTCCATTGCACGAACAATTCAGTATAAAGTTAATGGTCAACATCCTTTATTTTCAGATATACGAATTCGGCAGTTATTAAGCCAAGCTATTGATCGTAAAGGGATTGCGGAATCTGTATTACGTATCCAAAATGGCATGGCTGAAGAATTATTCCCAAATGCTTTTGCGGATTGGCGTTTAGGCGTGGAAAATCAACAGCCTAATTTTGGGCAAATTAAAGCAGATCTTATTGCGTTAGGTTTTACTGAAGATGCTCAAGGTATGTTACAAAAAGCAGGAAAACCGTTTAAATTTACCTTAAAGACCTATTCTGATCGTCCAGAGCTACCTATTATTGCAACAGCATTACAAAATCAATGGAGACAAATAGGCGTTGATGTGAATGTATCAATTAGCAATTTTTCTGATATTCCTGCGGGTCATCAAGATGGTTCATTAGAAATGGCATTATATGGACGTAATTATGGCATGATTCCTGATCCTATGGGGGTGTTATTAGCCGATTTTTCTCCTAATGGAGGGGATTGGGGGGTAATGAATTGGCAAAGTGAGTCGCTTAATCAAGCATTAAATACCTTGCAAATGACGACTGATAAAGCAAAACAACGGGATTTAAAACAGGAGATTGCAAAAATTATTTATACTGAGCGCCCTATTACCCCAATTGTGTTTTATCAACAAAATATCGCAGCAAGTAAAAACTTGCAAGGGCTTAGTATTGACCCATTTGAGCGCAATTTTGCATTAAATAAATTAAGTTGGGCACAATATTAGTATTTTTATTAACGGCTGCAAATTCCTGAGTATTTACAGCCGTGATAAATTATTTACAACGGAAACTACTTTCTTGATTTTCATCTCCACCAATATATGTTGCAACTTTTGGATAAGCACAAATAGGTTGTGTTTTATTCGGGAAAGTTTTTCCTGTTGCTAGCATAAATTGAGGGTTTTCGCCTTTTTCTGCCCAATCTTCTAATATGGTTAATGGATCGAAATTATCTAAAGCAGGGCCCTGTCCACAGTGATTCATACCTGGAATCATAAATAACTTAGCAAAGTCATCACCATTTGGATTATCTGCGAGTAATTGTTTAAACCAATCTCGTTGGTCTAACGCTGAAAATACGGGGTCAGAAACCCCTTCAATAATAATCATTTTGCCACCGCGAGCAACAAATGTACTTAAATCTGTGGAAACGGCATCATTGATTGCTGCTGTTTGCGCTGTTTTTTCAACATCTTTATCCCAATTAAATTGGCTAAGATCAAAGTGCGGTTGGAATGGCGTCATAAAATAGTGATTAACGGAACTGGCGGCCATGGTAGCGAAACGAGAATTGGCTTGTGCTGTTTGAGCATCGCCAAGTTTCCATGCTCGCCACCCCTCAGCGGCGATTCCGGTGTCAAAAGGAAAACCGGTATAAATGGCTTCACCTTGACTATTTTTAGCGCCACCAAAAACCGCTTTAATCAATGTTAATTTTTCAGGCGTAAACTTATCTGCGACATGTTCTGGCGTAAAATCACATTGTTCCCAAGCATTAATAATGCCATCTTTTAGCCCATCTTTAGCATCACATTGTTTTAGTACGCCTTGAACTAAAATATCAAAATCTTGTTGAGTCAGTGCATTCGCTAGAATTTTTTCACCTTTCTCATTGGTTGGCGCAGCTTGTAGATAGTGATTGGTTTCCCATACGGTATTAAGGGCCGCGCGAGAAAGCCTAAAACCTGGATTGCCTGCGACAATGCCATCAAATTCAGTTGGAAAACGCTGTGCAGCTAACATTGCCGCTCGTCCACCGTTAGAGCAACCCATGAAATAATTTTTTTGTGGAGCGCTTTGATAAAGAGAAATGATAAGTTGTTTTGCTGTGGTAGAGACTTTACCAATAGCCGCATAAGCATAATCAAGGCGTGCTTGTTGGTCTTCGGCGAAGCTCGCATCACGGCCTTGATGGCCTGAATCCGTAGATACAACAGCATAGCCACGTTGCAAAGCCGGCTGTGCGGTCGCATTACGGAAAGGTATGCTACCAATGGCATTACCAACAAAACCATCCATTCCGCCACCTCCTTGATAGAGGAATTTGTTATTCCAATTTTGTGGTAAACGAAGTTGGAACTGAATGCCGTAATGTTTACCATTTACGCCTATACGAGGTGAAATTTCACCTTCGATTAAACAATGTGGTACTAATTTATCTTGTGTTCCTGATGCACCAGAAAGGGCAGCTGCTTTGTCATTTCCGAGTTCTGCAGCCGCTTCAAAGGTTGCTTTTGTGATCACTGTTTGATAAATATTCGCATTTTTTAACCCTTCACATTGTGAAATAAAGGAATGATCTTGAGCTATTACAGATGGGCTTAATGCTAGGCTAATAAATAGGGTTAATAATTTTTGTTGCATAAAAAATCCTCTTATTTTTACCGCACTTTATGACGATTTCCCTTGTTGTAATGCTATTAGGGTTGTCATGGCGAGTTCTTTTTTCTCAAAAGGTACAAAAATATGATCGTGATAATGGCCTGCTACCACATTACAGCTAATGCCTGCGTTGCCAAGTGCGCGGGAAAAAGCAGCTGTTAAGCCTACAGCCTCAAGATCAGAATGTACATTTAAGGTAATCCATGCGCAAGGAAATTGCGCGGGAAGTTGATATTTTTCCGCAGTTTGTTGACGAATAATTAGGGATAATCCCTCTTTTTCTCTGATGCTAGCGATAATTTCTGTTAAAGGTAAGCAATGGTCTTGGTTAACCGTTGTATAGACAAAACATCCGTCATTAAGTACCGGCTGCATGGATTGTATAAGGGTGTTTAGTTCATTAATAGGGCTTGTCATAAACTCTTTCTCAATAAAATTTAGTTAAAAATAACCGCACTTTTCTGTGCGGTTGAGGTTCTTAGTGGTTTTTATGACTCGTGCTGTATAGAATTTTATCCGTTAGCGCCATTGCAATAGCTGAAACTAAGAATCCTAGATGTAAGAATAATTGCCACATCATTTGTTTTTCAGGCAAATTGCCGACATTAACAAATGTTTGTAACATGTGAATAGACGAGATACTAATTATTGCCATAGATAATTTTACTTTTAGGACAGAAGCATTAACATGGCTTAACCATTCTGGTTGATCGGGGTGGTTTTTGGTATTCAGTTTTGAGACAAAAGTTTCATAACCCCCAATAATCACCATCACTAATAAATTCGCAATCATCACCACATCAATCAAATTCAATACGGCTAACATAATCATGTTAGAGTCCATTTCATTTAAATTGATAATTAATTCCCACAATGATTTTAAAAACTTATAAGCATAAACACCTTGTACAACAATTAAACCAAGATAAATTGGCATTTGTAGCCAGCGGCTAGCAAAAATAATTTGGCTCATAAGATTAGGGGCTTTACCTCGTTTTATTGAATGAGTTGTTTGAGGGGGTAATTGATTATTTTCCATTATTGCGTTCCTTAAAAAAGAGAGAGCGAGGAAATTACCGCTTTTTGTATAAAAATTCAATATCTATACAATATTTTTCTATTCCTCTTGTCAAGTATGGCTTATTTCAGTTACACTTTTGAATATTAGTCGGGGTGCTACAACGTAGCTGAGATAATACCCGTTGAACCTGAAACAGCTAGTACTGACGTAGGAAACTAAATATGACCATTCATCACTTTTCTCTTTTATATCTCTTTATTTCATTTTTTTCTAAAACGTTGGCTTTTTTAACCGCACTTTAATGGTGATGCCATGAATGTGGTTGACGTTAAAGACCTGAGTTTAACCTATGCTCAGCGCCCTTTATTTGAGAACCTTGATTTTAAACTTAAGCAAGGGGAATGGGCGGTATTGCTTGGCCGTTCTGGTGTGGGAAAATCGAGCTTGCTACGGGCTATTGCTGGATTGGAAAATGAAGCAATAACGGCAGGTTCAATTGTTATTCAACCCAATTTCAAGATAGCTTGGTTAGCCCAACAAGATGGGTTATATCCTTGGCTAAATTTAATAGATAATGTTCAACTTGTTCATCATTTAAATGGAACAAAAAATGCTGAAACTCGGGAACAAGCCCTTAAATTGTTGTTTCAAGTAGGCATGCAAAAACATTTGCATAAACCTTGTTATCAACTTTCAGGAGGGCAACGTCAGCGAGTAGCGTTGGCTCGGACCCTAATGCAACAAGCGGATATTATTTTAATGGATGAACCGTTTTCGGCCCTTGATGCGGTAACGCGTTTGCAGCTACAAGATCTTGCGGGAGAATTATTGGCAGAGAAATCAATATTATTGGTAACACATGATCCACAAGAAGCCGTGCGTTTAGGGGATCGCTTATATATTTTACAACAAAAACCGCCTTATTTATCTCTTCTCACCGCTTTTCACCAACCGCGCCCTCGTCAATGGGTGGCAGAGCAACATCAATTGCAACAGCAATTAATTCAGCAATTAATGGAAGATAGCCTATGAAAATCATCAACATTTTGTTATTAGGCGGCATATTGATTGCGTTGTGGCAAGGTATAGTATGGCTATTGGATTTGCCCCATTATTTGTTACCGCAGCCGATGGCGGTTTTTCATCAATTAATCACACAAAAAGCCTTATTATGGGATCATGCCCTAATTACAATGTTAGAGATTGGATTAGGTTTAATATTTGGCTTTTTATTTGGTTTATGTTCTGCCTTTTTATTGTCTCTTTCATCGCGTATTTCTGCGTTATTGTTACCTATATTAGTCATTTCTCAAGCCATTCCAGTATTTGCTATCGCGCCTTTATTGGTGTTGTGGTTTGGTTATGGTTTAGCTTCAAAAATTGTGATGACGATTTTAATTATTTATTTCCCTGTGACGGCAGCCTGTTATGACGGTTTGCGTAATACGCCAAAAAGTTGGTTACAACTGGCGCAAACGATGGGGGTATCGAATTTAAGGCTTTTATTTAAGGTACGTTTGCCTGCAGCCCTTCCTGCTTTGGCATCGGGCTTGCGTATTGCTGTTTCTATTGCACCTATTGGTGCAGTGGTGGGTGAATGGGTGGGTTCATCAAAAGGTTTAGGCTATTTAATGTTACAAGCTAATGCCAGAATGCAAACGGATATGTTATTTGCCGCCTTATTTATTTTGTTATGTATCGCATTAGTCATTTATTTTCTGACGGACTATGGCTTACGTAAAGCCTTACCTTGGATTGATAAAACATAAAGGAGAAAACATGGATATTGTGACACAATTAATTCAACAAGCGCGTCCTTATTGGCATGCTTATGTACGGCACGAATTTGTTCAGCAATTAGCGCATGGTACATTAGCGAAGACCAGTTTCCAGCATTATTTGAAACAGGATTATCTGTATTTATTTCACTATAGTCGAATGTTTGCCTTAGCGATGTACAAATCGGAAAATTTTGCTCAGATGGAAGTATCACGAGAGCATCTCAATGCTGTATTAGATGAAATTCAATTACATATTAAGTATTGTCAGCAATGGGGAATTGATGAACAAACATTATTTTCTACTCAAGAATCTAGCGCATTGATAGCTTATACGCGTTATGTATTGGATTGTGGTATGACAGGTTCGTTGGCTGAATTGTATGCGGCTATTGCGCCTTGTATGCTGGGTTATGCTGAGATTGGACGTTGGATTACAGAAGAAAAATTAAGTGTTGCGAATAATCCTTATCAAACTTGGATTGATACTTATGCATCTGATGAATTTCAACAAAGTGCGGTCAAAACGCGTGAATTTTTAACCGCACTTTACCAACCATTAACAACGCAACAACGAGAAAAAGTACAACATATCTTTACAACGGCTACACGTATGGAAGTGGCATTTTGGGAAATGGGATTACATTGTCAGGTATAGGAAGAAATTATGATGAAAAAAATGCGTTTTTTACTTTTTATGATTTTAGGTATTTCATGGTCTGTGCAAGCAGAGAAACAAAAAATCACACTATTATTAGATTGGTTTGTTAATCCTGATCATGCCGCATTAATTGTTGCTCAACAAAAAGGTTACTTTGCCGAAAATGGTTTGCAAGTCGATATTATAGAACCAGCGGATCCATCTATGCCGCCGAAATTAGTGGCAGCTGGACAAGCGGATATTGCGGTGAATTATCAACCCAGTCTACATATGCAAGTAGACGAAGGATTGCCCTTAATTCGTATTGGTACGCTGATTTCTTCACCTTTAAATAGCTTGGTCGTATTGCAATCTAGTCAGATTAGTCATCTTGCTGATTTAAAAGGGAAAAAAGTGGGTTATTCCATTAGTGGGTTTGAAACCGCTTTATTGGATACAATGTTAAAGTCAGTGGGGTTATCAGGAGATGACGTGGAGATGATTAATGTCAATTGGTCATTATCCCCAGCGTTAATTAGTGGTCAAGTCCATGCGGTTATTGGTTCATTTAGAAACTTTGAATTAAATCAACTTGATATTGAAAAACATCCAGGTAAGGCATTTTTTCCTGAACAACACGGCGTACCGTCTTATGAAGAATTGATTTTGGTGGTGAATAAAGATCGCCTACAAGCGCCAAAATTTAAGCAATTTTTAACCGCACTTCAACAAGCCAGTGATTATGTGCGAGCGAATCCTGATGAAGCATGGCAAGTCTTTGTTAGTTATAAACCTCAGGAATTGGATAACGAGCTTAATCGTCGTGCTTGGCGCGATACGTTACCTTATTTAAGCCAACATGTTGGCATATTAAATCGTCAAAAATATCAAGAAGTTGCTGAATTTATGGCTAAGCATAAACTGATTAAAAAAATACCAAACATAGAAGATTATGCTGTGGAGTTAGTAAAATGAATTATATTGCAGAGATTCGTCAACAAAATCCCTTAATCCATAATATTACTAATATGGTGGTTGCCAATTATTCGGCTAATGGTTTATTGGCTTTAGGGGCTTCACCTATTATGTCTTCTGCCCCAGAAGAAATGGAGCATCTCGCTCAGCTTTGTCAGGCGCTTGTGATCAATATTGGTACTCTTAATGTCGCTCAAGTGGAAGCGATGTTAATTGCCGGTAAAGCCGCTAATAAAAATGGTATTCCTGTTGTTCTTGATCCTGTTGGCGTGGGGGCTACGCCATTTCGCCGTCAAACGGTACAACGTCTATTAGATAATATTCAATTTAGTGCTATTCGTGGTAATGCGGGAGAAATCGCCACACTTGCGAATGTGGATTGGCAGGCCAAAGGCGTTGATGCGGGAGAGGGCAAGGCAGATTGGCATACTGTTGCAAAAACGGTGGCAAACGCAAATGGTTGTGTGGTTTCTATTAGCGGTGAAGTGGATTATGTGAGTGATGGTAAACAAGTTGTGACCATTCATAATGGAACGCCAATTTTTCCGAAAATCACAGGCTCTGGCTGTTTGCTTAGTGCGGTATGTGGTGCGTTTTTAGCGGTGGAAAAAACATCGCAAAATCTGACCGCACTTGTTAGAGCATGTACGGCTTATGCTGTCGCGGGCGAACGGGTTATGCAGGGGATAAGCTCCACTCAAACAGGGCAATTTGCCATACAATTATTAGATCAATTAGCCATTTTAGATGATGAAACTGTGGAACAATATGGGAGAGTAAATTATGTCTAATTTTCCTCAAGCTTTGACTATTGCTGGTTCTGACAGCGGCGGTGGCGCGGGTATTCAAGCGGATTTAAAAACGTTTCAAATGCGTCGCGTGTTTGGTACATCTGCAATAACCGCGATTACCGCACAAAACACTTTAGGCGTATTTGATATTCATTCTATTCCTCTTACGACTATTGAATCGCAATTAAAGGCTATTGCGGAGGATTTTAGTATTTCAGCCCATAAAATCGGCATGCTTGGCACAGTGGAAACAATAGAATGCGTTGCCAATTGTTTACGTCAATATGATTTTGGTATGTTAGTCCTTGATCCGGTGATGATTGCTAAAGGGGGAGCGCCTTTGTTAAAAAATAATGCTATTGATGCATTGCGACAACAATTATTGCCTTTAGCAGATGTGATTACACCAAATTTACCGGAAGCCGAAGCGTTAACGGGTATTGTGATTAACGATCAACGCGCTGTAGAAAAAGCCGCTCGACAGTTGCAGGAATGGGGAGTAAAAACGGTGGTGATTAAAGGAGGACATAGCCAAAATTCCCAAAGTGCGGTCTGTTCTGACTGGGTTTTTACTCCAACGGAACAATTTACTTTCGAAAGCCCACGTTTTCCTACTCGACATACACACGGTACCGGTTGTACTTTTTCGGCTTGTATTACGGCAGAATTAGCTAAAGGCAATAGTATTTATGACAGTATTCAAACGGCAAAAGCTTTTATTAGTGCAGCGATTAGCCAACCATTAAATATTGGGCAAGGACATGGGCCAACGAATCATTGGGCATATGGAGTATAGGATGCATACCTATTTGAATTTATATTTTATAGCGGGTACACAAGATTGTCGTCATCTTGATGGTGATCCCAGTGATAATTTATTACATATCTTAGAACAGGCTTTGCAAGGTGGGATTACGTGTTACCAATTTCGTGAAAAAGGCGAAGGTTCACTGCAAGATTCTGGTCAAATTCGGCGATTAGCACAACAATGCCGCGATTTATGCCAGCGTTATCACGTCCCTTTTTTTGTTAATAATGATGTGGCTCTCGCATTAGAATTGGGGGCAGATGGCGTACATGTTGGACAAGATGATATGCCCATTGAACAGGTTATTCAACACTGTCAAGGTAAATTAAAAATAGGCTTGACCATTAATAATCTATGGCAAGGGAAGAAGGCGGCAGAAATATCCGGTATTGATTATTTTGGTGTAGGGCCGATTTTTTCCACTCAATCTAAAGTCGATGCGAAAAATGTGGTTGGGATTGAGCTGATTAAGGCGATACGTATGGCTGATATTACTCAACCTATCGTGGCTATTGGTGGAATAAATACAACAAATTGCATAGGGATTCGTCGTGCTGGCGCTGATGGATTAGCTGTGATTTCTGCGATTACGCGCTCTACCCAGCGGCAACAAGATATAGCTTATTTATTGGATACACAATAATGTCGAAAGTACAAATTTTTGGTCAATTTGGACCAGGTATTATTATGGCGTCTTCTGCTGTTGGCGGTTCACACATTATAGCCTCTACTCAAGCAGGCGCCTATTATGGCTATCAATTAGCTTGGTTTATTATTATAGTCAATTTGCTGAAATATCCTTTTTATCGTTTTGCTTTTGATTATAGCGCGCAACATGGTAAAAGCGTTTTGCAAGGTTATGGCGAAAAAGGAAAGGGGTATTTGTGGTTATTTTTGGTATTTAATTTATTTGCCACAGTAGTGAATGTAGCGGGAGGTACGCTGTTATCAGCAGTACTACTTGCATTATTACTACCAGTGGAATTACCTCTAAATGTATTGAATATCTTAGTCCTACTGAGTTTTTTATTCTTGTTATTTGCAAAGCAATATCAAAATTTAGATCGTGTCTCTAAACTGATAATGTGTTCTTTGTCGATAATTACGTTGATTGCATTAGTTATGGCATGGCAGCAACCATCTGTGCCACTCCCTACGGATTTTGTGGAAACATCGCCTTGGACGATTGCCGCCATTCCTTTTCTCATTGCATTAATGGGGTGGATGCCGGCACCAATGGAATTAAGTGTTTCTGCTTCCCTTTGGGTGGTGGAAAAAAGACGTTTAGATGCAAATTATCAAGGTAAAAGCCTTTTGGATTTTAATACAGGCTATATGGTGACGATTGTTTTAGCATTAATGTTTATGGCGTTGGGCGCGATGGTGCAATATGGTAAAGATATTACGCCGTTGAGTGGAGGAAAATTTGTTCATCAATTTGTGGATATGTATGCCTTGAGTATTGGTGAATGGAGTCGTTGGTTTATCGCTTTCATTGCTTTTGTGTGTATTTACGGTACAACGATAGTGGCAGTAGATGGTTATTCACGTTGTAACCAACAAGCGGTGTTTTTATTAAAACACGGCACAAAAAGTGCGGTGCCGATTAATGAAGTTTTGTTGCGTTATTGGATTATGGGGGCATGTATTACGGCATTTGTACTGATTCAATTTTTTAGTAATGCAGTCGGTAAAATGATTCCTTTTGCAATGGCGGCTTCTTTTGTTTCGGCACCAGTCTTTGCTTGGCTTAATTTCAATCTGGTTAAACAAGAAAAAACAACGTCCACATGGTTAAAAATACTCGCTATTTGTGGATTAAGTTATCTTATTTTGATGGTGGTGATCTATTTTTGGGTGATGTAATCCATTGTCATAAAAATGTCATAATTTATTGTTAGTATTTTTTACCGTGCAAAAGTGCACTAGCAATTTTGATTCAATGGTTTGGTTATAATTTCAATACAATAATCATGATAGAGGTGAAAATGAAACGTTTACTAACTAAAGCAGCGCTAATTTCTGCGCTCGCAGCTGGTTCTCTTTCCGCTTATGCCAAAACAGAAATTCAATGGTGGCATTCTATGGGAGGATCTTTAAATGAATGGGTGAATGATTTAGCAAACCAGTTCAATGCTAGCCAAGAAGAATATAAAGTTGTTCCTGTATTTAAAGGGGAATACCCAGAAGCACTTTCGGCAGGCATTGCGGCATTTCGAGCAGGTAATGCCCCAGATATTTTGCAGGTTTTTGAAGTTGGCACTGCCACAATGATTTATGCCAAAGGCGTGACAAAATCAGTCAGCGAGATTATGAAAGCGGCTGATGTTCCATTTGATCCTAACCATTATATCCCAGCGGTAAGTAGCTATTATACCGCCCCAAATGGTGAAATGCTTTCCCTTCCGTTTAACAGTTCTACTACGGTTTTATACTACAACAAAGATGCTTTCCAAAAAGCTGGCCTTGATCCAGAAAAAGCGCCAAAAACATGGAAAGAAGTACGTTCAGCCACAGAAGCATTGAAAAAATCTGGTCATAGCTGTCCAATGACGATTTCTTGGATTGGTTGGACACAATTAGAAAGTTTTTCTGCATGGCATGATGTGCCTTATGCAACAAAAAATAACGGCTTTGATGGCTTAGATGCAAGATTAGCATTTAATTCGCCACTACATGTTCGTCATATTGAAAACTTAGCGAATATGGCAAAAGAAAAACTATTTGTTTATCACGGTCGTGAGTCTGCCTCTCAACCTGCTTTCATTTCTGGAGAATGTGCGATCTTTATGGGGTCTTCAGGCTCTTATGCTGGCATTAAACGTGATGCAAAATTTAATTTCGGTGAGTCGACTTTGCCGTATTATGAAGATGTAGCAGGCGCGCCGCAAAATACGATTATTGGTGGCGCAAGCTTATGGGTATTAGCAGGTAAACCAGAATCGCATTATAAAGGGATTGCGAAATTCTTTGATTTTATTTCTCAACCACAAGTTCAATCAAATAGCCATATGCGCACAGGGTATTTACCTGTCACGTTGAAAGCGTATGAGTTGACTGAACAATCTGGTTTTTATAAAGAAAATCCGGGCACAGATGTACCTGTTGAGCAAATGGTACGTAAAACGACTGACCGTACGCGTGGTGTTCGTTTAGGCAATATGCCACAAATTCGAACAATTGTAGACGAAGAGTTGGAGCAAGTTTGGACTGGTAAGAAAACAGCACAACAGGCGCTAGACTCTGCGGTTAAACGTGGTAACGTCTTGTTAGAGCGTTTTGAGTCCGTAAATAAATAATTTGGTCATCTTAATTAAGGCGAGCAACAGCTCGCCTGTATTTTATTGAAGAAAAATAATATGAAAATTCATTATACTCAATATCGTCTGTTACCGTGGTTATTGTTATTGCCGCAGCTTTTTATTATTGCGGTATTTTTCTATTGGCCGGCTATTCAATCGTTGTACCAATCTTTCCAGATGCAAGATATTTTTGGTTCGGTTTCTTATTGGGTTGGTTTTGATAATTTTAAACAGCTTTTTGATGATCCTACCTATTGGGATTCTGTGTATACCACAGTATATTTTTCCTTTTGGGTAACATTATTAGGGCTAGGTTTGTCTTTATTTCTCGCATTTTTTATGCAGCGTGTTATAAAAGGCGTGGTATTTTATCGCACTTTCCTGATTTTACCTTATGCCGTTTCTCCTATCGTGGTAGGGGTATTATGGATGTTTATGTTTTCACCGTCTTTCGGCATTATTACTTATGCTTTAGAGCTCATAGGTATTGACTGGAATCACAAAATGAACAGCGATCAGGCTATGTGGTTAGTGATTTTTGCCGCGATTTGGAAACAAATCTCTTATAATTTTTTATTTTTCTATGCCGGTTTACAGGCAATCCCAAAATCTTTGATCGAAGCTGCCGCAATTGATGGCGCAGGGCCTTGGCGACGTTTCTTTACCATTCAATTTCCATTGCTATGGCCAACGACATTCTTTTTATGTGTAATTAACATTGTATATGTGTTCTTTGATACTTTCGCTATTATTGATTCTCTCACTCAAGGTGGGCCGGGTAAAGCGACATCAACCCTCGTTTATCGCATTTATTTTGATGGATTCAAAGCGATGGATTATGGCAGCTCTGCGGCACAATCAGTGGTATTAATGTGTTTTGTATTATTGTTAACGGTGATTCAATTCCGTTACATGGATAAGAAGGGAGGGTATTAATCATGGTTGAAAATCGCCCTTGGTTAACATTTTTTTCTCATATTAGTTTATTGATTTGTGTTGCTTTAATTTGCTTCCCGATTTACTTAGCATTTGTTGCTTCAACACAAACGGCGGCTGATGTCATTAGTTCACCTATGTCATTATTATTAGGTGGACATGGAATAGAGAACTATACTGCAGCGTTAACCGGTAGTGATACCTATGCGGGAGGTTTTTCGGTATCACGCATGTTATGGGTAACGTTTGTGATGACACTGATTATTGCTATCGGAAAAATTGCTATTTCATTGTTATCCGCCTTCGCTATTGTGTATTTTCGTTTTCCCCTACGTAATCTTATTTTCTGGTTAATTTTTGTGACATTAATGTTACCTGTAGAAGTTCGAATTATTCCAACTTATGAGGTCGTGGTAAATTTAAATATGATCAATAGCTATGCAGGTTTAACCATTCCATTGATTGCCTCTGCAACGGCGACTTTCTTATTTCGTCAATTTTTTGTCACCGTGCCTAATGAACTATTGGAAGCCTCACGCATGGATGGCGCCTCAGCCATGACTTTTTTTAAAGATGTATTAGTGCCACTTTCTGTGCCGAGTATGGCGGCGTTATTTGTGATTCAATTTATTTATGGTTGGAACCAATATTTATGGCCATTATTGATGTCTACCAGTGAAGATATGTTCCCATTAGCGATTGGATTACGCCAAATGATTGGCAGTGGTGACGGCCCAATTAGTTGGAATATTGTGATGGCTAGTGTGATTTTAATGCTGATTCCGCCTATTGTGGTGATTCTTTCTATGCAGAAATGGCTCGTTAGCGGTTTAATTGATTCAGAAAAATAACAGGATAAAGAATATGGCTACTTTAACACTTAATAATATTACCAAACATTATGGTAGCGCCAAAAAACCGGGCGAATTAATTTTGAAAGGCATTGATATTGATGTTCAAGATGGTGAATTTATTGTCGTTGTCGGCCCTTCTGGTTGTGGCAAATCTACGTTATTACGCATTATTGCTGGATTAGAAACCTCATCTGGTGGCGAAATTTATATTGGGGGAGATAATGTCACCGCATTAGAGCCCTCGCAACGCAATATCGCAATGGTATTCCAAAACTACGCACTTTATCCTCATATGAGTGTGCGTGAAAATATGGCATATGGTATTCGCTTAGCCAAAATGCCAGCAGATGAAATTGAACGTCGCATTACTGATGCCGCAAAAATGTTGGAATTGGAACCGCACTTAGATAAGAAGCCGAAGCAATTATCAGGTGGACAGCGTCAACGTGTGGCGATGGGACGAGCGATTGTTCGTCAGCCAAAATTGTTTTTATTTGATGAACCCCTTTCCAATTTAGATGCTAAATTACGTACTTCGACACGCCTTGAGATTCGTCGTCGTCATAATCAGATTGGGACAACAACCCTTTATGTTACCCATGATCAAACAGAAGCAATGACATTGGCTGATCGGATTATTGTTATGAATAAAGGGCATATCGAACAGTTCGATACACCAGAAAATATTTTTTCTCGTCCAGCTTCAACGTTTGTCGCGAACTTTATTGGTTTGCCTGCAATGAATTTATTACAAGTACGTGTGCAAGATAGTCATATTTATTGCGGGCAGCAATTATTGCGCCATATCCCTATTCCGGAAACTATCCAAAAGAGCGGTAAAAAAGAATGGATTTTAGGTATTCGCCCAGAACATATTCGCGTTTTAGATGAGCCGTCTGATGATGCTTGGTATATGAATGTGACGATTAGCGAATTATTGGGTTCTGAACAACTGATTTATGGGGATATTGATCAACAAGGGATTATTTTACGTCAAAGCGATATTCGACAAAATTTGTTACATACTGCAAAACGTAGCAATTTATATGTTCAACCAGATTTAACCCAATTACATTGGTTTGATACTGACAACCAATTACGCGTGGAATAATGTGAATAGAAGGAAAATAAAATGAAATACCCTTATCCAAAATTTATTGCCCATCGTGGTGGTGGCAATGCTGCACCTGAAAATACATTGGCTGCCTTTGAACTCGGTGTAGAAAAAGGTTATACCATGTTTGAATGTGATGTTAAGTTGTCTGCCGATGAAACACTTTTTTTATTACATGATGATACTTTAGATAGAACTACTTCTGGGCAAGGTAGTGCGAAATTAGATTGGCAACGTTTGAGCCAATTAGATGCGGGAAGCTGGTTTTCTGCCAACTTTCAGGGAGAGCCGGTTGCACGTTTAGACGATATAGTCCATTTTGTGTTGAAAAAAGGCTGTTTTTTAAATGTTGAAATTAAACCGAATCCGGGACAAGATTATAAAACAGGTATGGCTTGCGCCAAGTTTTTACAACAATTTGAGCAGGAAGGGAAACCTTCACCTTTCTTACTATCATCGTTTAGTGAAGAAGCTTTACAAGGTGCGTATGATGCTCATACGGCCACACCTCGAGCATTGTTATTAGATGAATGGCGCGATTCTGCGTGGGAAACGGTGAGTGCTTTAGAATGTGTGGGTTTTGTATTAAATTATCAAATCGCAAGCCAAGAGCTAGTAGCACAATGCCATATGATTGATCGCTTTGTGATGGTATATACAGCGAATGAACCGCGCGATATTAAACGATTATTTAATAATGGTGTAGACGGTGTGATCACCGATAATATGAACTTCGCGCAAAGTTATGAGGGATTGATGTTGCAAAAAAGCCAAATTAAAATTGGATTGTAGCTAAATCATCTAAGGTATTCACATTGGTAAAAGCTTCCGGTTGTTCGGAAAAATCGACCGCAATGGCGCCATGTGTATGCATAAATTGTAACATTCGGCGTTCGCCTTTTGCTAGATAGTCCGAAAGTGCGGTTAATAATTGGCAAGAAATAAGACAAAACGTCGGGTGTTCACGTTGTCCATCGTGGGCATAAGCTATTAAAACTCGTTGATTTTCTACCGCACTTTTTAATTTTTCGGCTAAATTTAAGGGCAAAAAAGGACAATCACAGGGCACAAATAAGACATAATCTGTTGTGGCATGTGAGAGTCCGCTTAGGATTCCGCTTAATGGTCCTTGAAAATTGGCAAGAATATCTGAGAAGACCTTTAATCCACTCTCAGCATATAACTCTTGATTGCGATTAGCATTAATGGAGATGGTTGACACTTGTGATTTCAGTCGTTGATAAATTATTTGGTAAAGTGGGGTATTGCCTAACATTTGTAACCCTTTGTCTACACCACCCATACGTTTAGCTTGTCCCCCAGCTAAAATAACGCCACTAATTGTGATTGTCATGTTTTCATCTCGCATTAATTCAAGTATCATTAATGAATGTAGCATAAAAACGAGGAAAACCCTATGAAATGTCATCGTTTAAATGAAGTATTGGAACTTTTACAGCCATATTGGTCTAAAGATCCAGAGTTGAGCTTAATTCAAATCTTACAAAAAATTGCGGGTGAAACGGGGTTTGATAAATCGGTAACAGAATTACCTGATGAAGTCATTATTTATCATTTAAAAATGATTGATAAAGACAAGTCAGAGCCGATACCCGGCATTAAAAAAGATTACGAAGACGACTTTAAAACTGCGTTATTAAAAGCGCGTGGTATTATTAAATAATTCATTCTCATTTAATTAAGGAAAGTAATATGAAAAAAATTTCTGTGATTTTAACCGCACTTTTAGCTGCTGTCAGCACAGCTTCAATCCAAGCTGCGCCATTAACTGAAGGACAGCAGTATATTTCTATTAACCAACCTCGTTCGGCACAACCGGAAGTCATTGAGTTTTTCTCTTTCTATTGCCCACATTGTTATTCTTTTGAAATGGAGTATAAAATCCCAACTCAAGTCAAAGAAGCTTTGCCTGAAGGGACCAGTTTTAAGCAATACCATGTGAATTTCTTGGGGCGTCAGTCGGAAAATCTAACCCGAGCATGGGCATTGGCGATGGCGATGGGAGTAGAAGATAAAGTAAAACCAGGTTTATTTGCTGGGGCGCAACAAAATAAATTCAGTTCAATGGATGATATTCGCCAAGTTTTTATTGATAACGGAATTAGTGCGGAGCAATTTGATTCAGCGATTAATAGCTTTGCGGTGAATAATTTAGTGAATCGTCAAAATACTTTAGCAGAGTCATTCCAAGTACGTAGTGTGCCAGATTTTTATGTGAATGGTAAATTCCGTGTCAATCCACAAGGTTTAAGTAATGACAGCGTGAATAGCTTTGTTACTGAGTATGTGGACACCGTGAAAGAGCTATTAAAAAAATAAGCGTTTATAGATAACGCGTGCCACTCTTCAATTGTCAGGAGAGTGGCATATGATTGATTCACAATAACGTCCTAGATTTATCTTTAACTTTTTTACCTCGTATACAGACAATTTGTCATATCCCGTTTTTCAATCTTAATACATTGCCAATTTCTTATCTCAAAATGAATTTATTTAACGATAAATTTGTTTGACTATACATTTTTTTGATATTCCTCTTGAAGTTATGAATTAATTTTACTAATATTTACATTGTTGTTTATGATAATCATTATCATTTATTTGTTATTAGTAAGGTATTACATAATGAAAAATCACTCTCTTTATTGGAAGTCATTGTTAAGCATATATAGTTTCATTTATGCGACCTATACTTATGCAGATATGGCGCAACTTGATACTATCTTTGTGAGTGGATCAGCAGAACAAAAAGAGCAACAAGCAAAGGATGAGGTGTATCAGCGCAATATTACAAACATGCATATAGGTAAAGAAACCGTAGAACGTTATAAAGGAAGCGCGCCTGCGGATTTATTTCAAAGTTTTAATGGGGTATATAGCGGTGATGCGCGTAATAGTGGCGCGGTTGATCCAAATATTCGAGGTGTACAAGGACAAGGGCGAGTTCCCGTGACTATTGATGGCACAGAGCAAGCGATCACGACGTGGCGTGGATATAACGGGGCGAATAATCGTAACTATCTCGATCCTAATTTAATTGGCGGAATTACGGTGGAAAAAGGCCCTGAATTAGCTTCTGGTAATCATTCCGGAATTGGTGGCGTGGTAAAAATGCGCACGATTGATGTAGATGACATTGTCAAACTGGGACAAAAAATAGGCGCCGAACTGAAACTAGAAACGAGTAATAATTCCGTAAAAGAGCGTGTCCCTGATTTCAAATGGGGGCAAGATTATCGGGTTGTGGGAGACGGAAGTCCTGGTGATTTTTCGCCTGTCACATTGATTTCACCGAAGACGAAAGGTAAATACTTTAAAGATAATGCACTGCGTTTGGCCTTTGGAATGAAAGAAGAGAAATTTGATTTCCTTGTTGCTTATAGTTATCGAAGTAAAGGGAATTATTTGGCGGGTAAAAGAGGTGCGCATAATTATGAAGGAATTATCGATCAAAAATCAGGACGAGAAATTAAACAGCTTGAACCTAACCTACCTTTTGCGGCTTCTATTTATCGACCTCATACGGAGGTACCGAATACATCAAGTTTAATGGAATCTTATTTGTTTAAAAATACCCTGCGATTAACGGACGCTCAAACCCTGAAAATGGGCTATCGTCATACAAAAATCACTTATGGGGAAATTATGCCCTCTCGTTTGGATTTTCGTCAATTCCATGGTTATATTCCACAATGGCCTCTTGCGACAGTGAAACAACAAGCATTTAATTTAGATTATGCTTATCAACCGAATAATCGTTGGGTGAATTTTAATGCAGGTTTATGGTATACCCGAACCATAAGTGATACGAATACCTCTGGGGGGAATCCTAGAGAAGTGGGGGAAATGGACGTAGATTGGACATTAGCGACCAGTGTCTGTGTTAGCCAAAATCCTCATTCTACAACACCACACGACTTTTTTATTATCGATCAGCAATGTTTGCATCGGCTAGGTTCTCCATTAGTGAAAGCTAAACCTAATATCAATGGCAAATATAATTATGTGAATGCCGCACAAGTGAATGCTTATAACACGAGATATGGGTTTCATCTCAGCAATACAATGTACTTAACAGATAAGCTTGACTTAACGTTGTCGAGCGCTTTTCAAAAAGAGCGCCTGAATAGCCGCCATTTTGGTGAAAAACCGAATCCAAGTAGTACTTATGAAAGCCCACCGCGCGCGGGCCGTCGTCAGGAATGGGATATGGCGTTTAATTTTAATTATCGCCCAACCAATTGGCTAATGTTAACGGCTGGCGCACGTTATAATGAATATTGGTCTTATGATGATTATTTAGATCATTTGGTTAAAACGGATACCCTTTATAATCAATACAATCGTCATATCGCAGTCGGACAAAGAATAGACTACGATGAGGTATTAACAAAACAAGAATGGGATCGTTATACTCAAATTCAACAGAGATTAGCAGAGATATTTGATTGTGCTTGGGACGAAGATCCGGTTTGTGTTGATGAAGAACGGAAATTAGAAGCAGAGCGGGATAAACTGAAAGGCCATGCAGACTTGCTCAGCGATAATGGGTATCGCAAATATCATGTAAAACAATATTACCATTCTGATGGCCGCCTACATCGTGAAGATAATCCTTTTTATAATGGCACATTAAAAAATGAGAAAGTCAAACACCCAGTGACAGGAGAACTGGTTGATAAATATCAACAAACAAATATAGGTGCTATTCAGCAGCCGATTAAGGAAAGCGATAAGCTGACTAAAGTGAATAAAAAACGTGGGCATGCTTTTTCGCCAGCAATATCAGCCACGTTGTTTTTAACCGATCACTCTCGATTTTATGCCCGTTATACGCAATATGCACGCATGCCAAGTATTTTTGAAACGACAGTGGGCTTTTCTGCTAGTGCAGATACAGCGGCACGTTTTAAACATGCGGGGTTAAAACCAGAAAAAGCGCGTAATCTTGAAGTGGGGTATGTGCAGGATTTTAGTCATTATTTTGACCAGCCAACTAAAGCCGATGTGAAGCTGAGTTATTACCATAATCTCACTAAAGATGTGATCGACCGTGATGTGAATTTCCGCTTTATTCAGCTAGATAAACGTAAAATCAGCGGTATTGAATTACAGGCTCGTTTTGATAATGGTGATTATTTTGGTGATCTCGGATTTGAATATCGTTTAAAAAATCAAGTTTGTGATGCTAATACGGCGGTGGAAATGGATCCCGTCGCCATGCGAGTACCTGCGTGTATCACGGGTGGCTTTGCCGGAGGATATTTGCGTACTCAATTACAACCAAAATATTCTATTAGTTCCCACTTAGGCATGCGATTTTTTGAACGTAAATTAGAGGTAGGCACACGATGGCTTTATCACAGCAAAGCGGAAAACAAAGATGAAGAGCGATTGTGGGCGCAGAAAGTGCTTGATAATAGTATTTGGAATCGTCCAATGTCATGGCAGCCGGTGTTATTAGTTGATGCGTATATCAAGTATGCGTTTTCAGAGAATTTCACGATGGAATTGGTTGGGACCAATTTGACAGATCGCTATTATTTAGACCCGATGACACGTTCTATGATCCCCGCACCAGGCAGAACAGTCAAACTCTCACTGACAGCAAGATTTTAGATGTTCAGTAATGAACAACTAAAACAAGGCAGTAGCCCCGTCTGCAAACTGCGCTACTGCCTTGAAAGGATATAGGTCTTCTTTTGATCAGAAGGCCTATAAGTGTTAATCATGGGGAATACCCCCATAATAAACGAGGTGATTTTATATGAAATTAACGACATTATCTAGCGCACTTTTGGCGGCATTGTCTCTTTCTATTGCTTTTACAACCCATGCCAATGTGACTTCTGGGATATCTAACGCGAATACCCAACTCCAATTACCGGAACGTGGTTCTGATGCCCATAATGGCTGGTTCCATCAGGATCCGAGCGGCTTGCCTGGTGTTGAAGTAAAAGGTGTGACCTCTAAGGTCACTAGTTTTCAATCTTTAACGAATATCACTAAAAATACCCAATGGTTAAAGATTTTTGGTGGCGTGGATAAGAACGGTGTTGTTGTACTGAATATGGGAAATTTACCAAGTTGGGTACCCGGTTTTCATGGTGAGCTGGGTAATTTTGCATTCAAAAAAGTAGGGGCAGAAGCCCTTTATTTTGGTGAATGGACAGCCAAAGGCGGTAATGTAGATAAAGATCGTGTGGTTTATTATGCTGGCAATAATAAAACAACGACTATGCCGACTAATGGCACGGCGGTTTATGATGTGACAGGCATTAATAAGAATACCGAATTGGATAAAGCGGTCTTGAAAGGCCAAATGACCGCTGATTTCAATAAAAATACGTTAAAAGGCTCCATTCAAAAAACAGGGTTAGCTGTGTCAATTGACGCTAAAATTCAGTCTGATGCGAGTTTTTCTGGTAGAGCAATGGCAAATAATACCGCAAAAGGGAGAACCGCCGGTCATTTCTTTGGCCACAACGCTGAGGCTTTAGCCGGTTATGCAAAATTTAATGGCAATACTCAATTTGATACCGCCTTTGGTGGGACAAAAAAATAATAACGCATGATTAGGGGGAGAGCTTCCCCTTTTTTCTCTTTTGATTGATAACAATATGAAAAAATATTATTTTACTTCCCTTGTATTCCTTTGTTCCACCGCGTTGAGCGCACCAGCACCATCTGAACAAGATGCCCTCCGTTTATGGCAGCAACATGTACAACAATCGGCACAGCAGCAGAAAGAACACGTGGTTTATGAAAGATCATCGACCGATACCTTTACGGTAGATGGATATGGTTTTCAAGTCGCTCATAATGTTGAGGCAATAGGACAGGCCTTATACATTGCCATTAATCAACAACTTTGGGAATATGTCACCCTATTTTTAGCTAAATACCAACAATTTCCGCAACATAAAGCCGAATTAGTTTGGTTTGCTCAGGGCGCATTAGCGCGAGTGCAAGGTGATTTATCCTCTGCAGAAAAGTATTATCGTCAACTTCTCCAAGCACAGCCTGACTTTGTTCGCGCTCAACTTGATTTAGCACGTATTTTATTTGAGGAGAAAAAAAATCTACAATCAACCGCACTTTTCCAGCAAATAATGACACAGCCATTGCCTGAAAATGTATTACACGCGGTAAAAGATTATCAACATGCTTTAAAACAACGAGAAAGTTGGAAGAGTACATTTAGCTTGGGGTATGTATATAACCAAAATCTTAATCAATCTCCTCAACAAACGCGCTGTTTATTACAACAAGCCAAACAATGTTTAGTTTACCGTCGTTCGCCTGAAGTCATTAATGCTCAAGGGTGGCGTTATGATCTTACGCTACAACGGCGTATATCGTTGCATGATAATCATGGGATTGGGGTCTATGTAAATAGTTATGGGCAGTTTTATCCTCATCATCATGCCTATAATGAACACACTATAAAAGCGTATGGCGGTTATAATTTTCGTACAGCAAATACGGATTTAACCGTTGCACCATTAATTGAATATAGTACTTTTGGTCATCATCGTTATTATCATGGGTGGGGTGGGTATGTGAATTGGATACAACAGATTTCCCCGCGCCATCTATGGTCAATGCAGTTTGAACAAAAACAGCATCGCTATAGTGAACATTATAGTGCTTTTACTCAGGCCGATGTGAGCTTGTTATTTGGCACATGGTATTACCAGCCTACCCCGCAAGCGACGTTGTTTGGCGGGGTTGATTGGCAATATCGTCATACCACAGACAAAACCCATTCCTATCAGATGTTTGGTACTCGATTTGGTGTTAATTATCAATTTGAGCTAGGATTAAATGTGACGGCATTAACCTTGTTGCGACGTTATGATTACCAAGCTTATCATGCTGCTTTAGGCGTAACTCGACGAGATAACCAACGAATTTATCTCGCCATTTTGAGTGTGCCAACTTGGCAATTTTCCAATATTACGCCAAGTCTAATGATAAAACATACGCGTAATAAGAGTAATGCTGATTTTGTGTATGCTTATAAACAAAGCGAAATTCAGCTGAATTTTGAATGGTCATTTTAAATTCAGAGTAAGAAAAGGAAAGCAAACAACGCAAAAAAATATTGACATATTCTCATAAACTGTTTTAATTCTGCGGATTCTAATTGATATCTAACACAGAGGGCATTATGGCTGAAAGTTTTAAGGTTGATCGTCGCTTTTTTGACGATAAAAATTATCCACGTGGTTTTTCACGTCATGGGGACTATACGATTAGAGAGTCTGAAACATTAGAGCAATATGGTCAAGCATTTAAGGCTTTGGATTCAGGTGAGCGTGCGCCAGTGACAGAAGAGGAAAGCGCGTTTGTTGCGTTTTGTCGCGGAGAGCGTGAGCCGGAAAGTTTTTTTGAAAAAACTTGGCATAAATATCGTTCATTAACCTCAAGCATTAAGCGTGTTTACACGTTATCTGGTAATGTAACAGCCGATAGCGCTGATGATTTTTCTGCGGAGTAATCCGTTTCTTAAAGGGCGCGTTATGTGCCCTGTAGCTCAATAAATCGATTATGCAACTGCCGATTCAGCAATACCAACAACAGCTTACAAAAAAAGTACAAAAACTGACCGCACTTTTGTCGCCTTTCCATGCGCCTGCGCTGAGCGTGTTTTCCTCACCAGAAAGTCACTATCGTATGCGAGCAGAGTTTAGAGTTTGGCATGATGGAGATGATTTATACCATATCATGTTTGATCAAAACACTCGTCAACGTTATCGTGTCGATAGCTTTCCGGTGGCAAGCCTTTTGATTAACCGCATGATGACAACGCTCTTACCCTTGTTAAAAGCAAATGATATTTTAAGCAAAAGACTGTTTCAAATTGATTATTTGAGTACGCTCAGTGGCGAAATAATGGTGAGTTTGTTATATCATAAGACATTAGATGAAGCATGGATAGAAGCAGCTCGTGAGTTAAAAAAAGTCTTGGAAGCCCAAGATTTTAAGGTGAATTTAGTTGGGCGCGCCAGTAAGCAGAAAATTTGCTTAGATCGCGATTTTGTCGAAGAGGTCTTATTGGTTCATGGGCGTGAATATCGTTATCGTCAAGTGGAAAACAGTTTTACTCAGCCTAATGGGGCGGTGAATTGTAAAATGTTAGAGTGGGCGATAGATTGTACCCGTGATGCGAGTGGGGATTTATTAGAGCTTTATTGTGGTAACGGGAATTTTTCTATTGCGTTGGCGCAAAATTTTCGCCAAGTGTTAGCCACAGAAATTTCAAAATCATCAGTCGCTGCAGCACAATTTAATATTGCAGCCAACCGCATTGATAATTTGCAAATTATCCGTATGTCTGCGGAGGAATTTACTCAAGCGATAAATGGCGTACGTGAATTTAATCGTTTAAAAGGAATTGATTTAACGGCTTATCAATGCCAAACGATTTTTGTGGATCCGCCTAGAGCAGGTTTAGATGATGAAACCGTCAAATTAGTACAAAATTATGATCAAATTCTGTATATATCCTGCAACCCACATACATTGTGTGATAACTTGGCTACGTTGTGTCAAACCCATCGCATTGCCAAAGCAGCATTATTTGATCAATTCCCTTATACCGAACATATGGAAGCGGGTGTATGGCTGATTCGCAAGTAAATATTCAACTGATTTGCGAAACCTTAAATAGGGATAATTTCAATAGGCGTTGTGCAGAAAAAGGGTTAATTCACGTAGAAAATGCACCGTTAGCGTTAGTGCAATGTGAACATAATGGTGTAGAACGTTTAGAGCTGCGCAAACTAGATGAGCCCAAATTAGGGGCAATTTATGTGGATTTTGTAAAAGGCACGTTGGCCCATCGTCGCAAATTTGGTGGTGGTCGTGGTGAAGCGGTTGCAAAAGCGGTTGGTATTAAATCAGGGTATTTGCCTAGTGTGATTGATGGAACAGCAGGGCTTGGGCGTGATGCTTTTGTGCTTGCCTCACTGGGATGTTGTGTGCGATTAATTGAACGTAATCCCGTCGTACATTTATTATTACAAGATGGTTTGCAACGGGCTTATAACGATCCTGAAATAGGTGAGTTTATGCAACAAAATATGCAGCTGCTTGAGATAACAGATTTGAGTGCATTATCTACGGAAATGGTTTCTGCTGATGTGGTCTATCTTGATCCTATGTATCCTCATAAACAAAAGAGCGCATTGGTAAAAAAAGAAATGCGCGTTTTTCAACATCTAGTCGGTGCGGATTTAGATGCGGATTTATTACTTGCACCAGCCCTTCATTTGGCGAAAAAACGTGTGGTAGTTAAACGGCCAGATTACGCCGATTTTCTTTCGCAAAAAGTACCGCACTTTTCTCGTGAAACCAAAAATCATCGCTTTGATATCTATCTTGTTAATTCGCCTGAACAATCATGAAAACAACATTTAAAAAAGGAATGTCTCGTGGTAAACGTCAATTTTTGACGAAAAGTGCGGTGCCATTTTCAACAAAAACGTCAGGATTAACACGCCAGCAAACTCAAGTGATTTTGTTTAATAAACCTTTTGATGTGCTTACTCAATTTACAGATGAACAAGGGCGGAAAACCTTAAAGGATTTTATTGCCATTCCGCAGATTTATGCGGCCGGCCGCTTAGATCGTGATAGTGAAGGTTTGTTGATTTTAACCAATAACGGCAAGTTACAACATCGTTTAGCTGATCCGAAATATAAAACAGAAAAAGTGTATTGGGTTCAAGTAGAAGGCATACCCACAGAACAGGATTTGGCACGTTTAAGTCGTGGGGTGGAGCTAAATGATGGTAAAACGCTGCCAGCTAAAGTACGGTTGATTCCTGAACCCGACTTATGGCCACGTAATCCGCCTATTCGTGAACGTAAGCATATCCCGACAAGTTGGTTGGAGATAAGTATTCATGAGGGACGGAATAGACAAGTACGTCGTATGACGGCACACATCGGTTTCCCTACTTTGCGCTTGATACGTTATCAAATGGCGTTATTTAATTTAGACGGGATTGAGAATGGGCAATATCGTGTGTTAAGTGAAAAAGAGCGGTCAGATTTATATCAGTTTTTAAAAATGGAAGAAAAATATGTATAAACCGAATGTGACGTTGGCTTGTGTGGTTCATTGCAAGGGGAAGTTTTTATTTGTCGAGGAGTTTGAACACGGAAAACTGACATTAAACCAACCGGCAGGACATCTTGAGGAAAACGAAACCTTGTTGGAGGGGGCTAAGCGTGAATTATTTGAGGAAACAGGGATTCAGGCCGAAATGCAAAAGTTACTCAAAATTTATCAATGGCATGCCCCTCGCACCCAAACAGATTTTCTACGTTTTACTTTCGTTTTAGAGCTTGAAGATTGGATTGAGCCACAGCCGCGAGATACTGATATTTGTCGAGCATTATGGCTAAGTCTGGAAGAGTTTGAGCATTATATTCAACAGGAAGGACAATGTGCGCGAAGTCCGTTGGTTATAGAAAGCTTAGCAGATTATGCAAAAGGCCAGTTTTGTGATTTAGGGATATTAAAAGCGTTTGAATAGAGTAAGGGCGGAATATCTCCGCCCAATGAATAATTAACGATGAGGTGCAGTTAATGGTACTTCTGCATCAGGTTCATGGGTAATACGGTTACGTAAATCACGACGAATAACCTCAATGGTCCAGAACCAGAAAATATGGCCAACTAATTCAGAGATATGCTCATAAGCAGGCCATTCTGAAACCGGTGGCACTAAACCTAATAACGGGAAAGAAATATAGTGTACACAGATGTTTGCAATGATCCCTGCACCAATACCTTGCCAGAATTTAATTTTCGGGAAACGTTCTGCCACAACACAATAACCAATTGCGAAAACAAGTGAGAAGATCATGTGGGTCACACCAATCCAGTTAAAGGCATGATCAGCAAAGGTAAATGCCGCTTCTGTTGGGTCAATACCGATATAATCACGTAAGAAAACGTGTGGAGGATTTAAGAACGCACGTGAACACACATCAAGAGAAGCTTGAATTGTAGTGGTACCTGCATTAATTGCATCTAATACGGGCTGTGGACAAGCCGCTTGGAAAAAATCAATAGGACTGCGTGGTGGAAATGGGTGTTCTGCGCCCCATTTTACGAAAGCAGAGATAATTCCTGCGATAATACCAATAAATACCGCTAAACCATAACGACGGCGACTTGGATCTGTTTGTGTAAATAACCCTGACATGGGAACTCCTTCCGATAATAATATTTTATCACATGGCTAATAGCCATTTACCTGTTTATTTTACTTAACAAAATAAATCGCCCAAATATTATACTTTTTATTTTTTACGTCAAGTTTTTTTAACTCTTAATTGGTATATTGTATATTTATAATAAATCAGCATAAAAAATATTAATTTGTTATTTTAAAATTATAAAAAACAGTGTGATACTTTACGCTAAATAAAAAATTTAGAGAGATTCAATGAATTGGCAATATATTTGGTCGGTATTTCCACGTTTTGTTGATGCAACGATCATTACGTTACATTTGGCTGTATGGGGAATCGTATTTTCCTTGATAATTGGGGTGGTGTGTGCAATCGCAACCACTTATAAAGTACGAGGACTCAGCTTTTTAGCTAACGTATACATTGAAATTTCCCGTAATACACCACTACTTATTCAAATTTTTTTCCTATATTTCGGCCTATCCAAAATCGGGATTAAATTAGATGGTTTTACTTGTGGGGTGATTGGACTGGCTTTTCTCGGTGGGAGTTATATGGCAGAAGCCATTCGTGGAGGATTAGAAGCGGTAAGTAAAGGGCAAATAGAATCGGCACTAAGCATTGGCTTAACACCATTTCAAGCATTTCGCTACGTCATTTTTCCACAAGCTTTTTCTATTGCGACGCCTGCTATTGGGGCAAACTGCTTATTTTTAATGAAAGAAACATCTATTGTTAGTGCTATTGCGGTCGCGGAGTTGATGTTTATGGCAAAAGAAATTATTGGCATGGATTACAAAACTAATGAAGCATTATTTCTATTGGTCGTGTGCTATTTAATTATTTTGTTACCTATATCGGTTTTTATCCGTTATTTAGAACATCGAACGCGTTTGGCCAAATTTGGAGAATAAGCATGGGGCTAACGATTTTATTTGAAGGCAATAATTTTGAGCGTTTATTGGGTGGCTTGTTGGTCACGGCTGAGATCGCGTTTATTTCCGTGTTTTTTGCCGGTATTTTGGGTGTGATTTTAGGCATGATCATGACCAGTAAAAATATATTGATACAAGCAGTTTGCCGTTTCTACCTAGAAGTCGTGCGGATTATTCCATTGTTGGTGCTGCTTTTTATCACGTATTTTGGAATGGCAAAATGGTTAAATCTACATCTAAGTGGTGTAGTGGTATGTATTATGGTGTTTGTATTTTGGGGAACCGCTGAAATGGGCGATTTAGTCAGAGGGGCGCTAACCTCTATTGAAAAACACCAAGTTGAATCTGCATATGCCTTAGGTTTAACCCGTTTACAAACGTTTGTTTATATTTTACTCCCACAAAGCTTAAAACGCGTAACACCAGGCGCAATTAATTTATTCACGCGTATGATCAAAACAAGCTCTTTAGCGATGTTAATTGGGGTATTAGAAGTGATTAAAATCGGTCAACAAATTATTGAGACATCGTTGTTTACTGAGCCCTCAGCGGCATTGTGGATTTATGGTGTCATTTTTGTTTTGTATTTTATTATTTGTTACCCACTCTCTCTGGCTGCACGTAAGTTGGAACAACGTTGGGAAAACTAATTAAGAGATTCGTTATGGCATTGTTAGACGTTAAAAATTTGGTGAAATATTACGGTGATGTAGAAGCACTAAAAGGGATTAATTTATCTGTAGAGAAAGGTGAAGTTGTCGTTATTTTAGGCCCTTCAGGTTGTGGAAAAAGCACGTTTTTACGCTGTTTAAACGGTCTAGAAGAGATAAAGAGCGGTCAATTATTACTAGAAAATTATGGGGAATTAGGGCGAGACCTTTCTTGGGTGAAAGCACGTCAACACATTGGCATGGTCTTTCAAAGTTATGAGCTTTTTGCCCATTTATCGGTGATTGATAATATTTTGCTTGGCCCTTTAAAAGTACAAAAACGTAAACGGGAAGAGGCAGAAGCGCAAGCCGATAAATTATTAAAGCGGGTGGGTTTATTCGAACGTAAAAATGCTTATCCGCGAGAATTATCCGGTGGGCAAAAACAACGTATTGCCATTGTGCGTTCACTCTGTATGAATCCCGATATTATGTTATTTGATGAGGTGACGGCTGCGTTAGATCCTGAAATGGTTAGGGAAGTATTAGATGTCATTTTAGGATTAGCCAAAGACGGCATGACCATGTTAATTGTGACCCATGAGATGTCTTTTGCTAAACAAGTTGCCAACCGAATTATCTTTATGGATAAAGGGGAAATTATAGAGCACTCTACCCCTGAACAGTTTTTCACTAATCCAAATACGGAACGTGCAAAAACATTTTTAAACATTTTAAACTATGAACCAAGAGGAACTAATTATGAAGAAAATATTTAAAAAAACGACCGCACTTTTAGCATCAGGTTTATTGGCTATGACTTTAGCCGCTTGTGGGGATAATTCGACAAGCAATACAAGCCCATCTGATACGAAAACCCCTTCCACTATTGAACAATTAAAGCAGGCAGGCAAGGTACGCATTGGTGTATTTAGCGATAAGCCGCCTTTTGGCTATATAGACAAAGATGGGAAAAATCAGGGATTTGATGTGGAAATTGCAAAAGCAATTACCAAAGATTTATTAGGTGATGAAAATAAAGTGGAGTTTGTGTTAGTGGAGGCGGCAAACCGTGTAGAATATTTAACCTCGAATAAGGTGGATATTATTCTTGCAAACTTTACAGTCACGCCTGCTCGTCAAGAAGTTGTTGATTTTGCGAAACCTTATATGAAAGTTGCATTAGGCATTGTATCGAAAGATGGCAATGTGATTACTGATGTGGCACAGCTTGAAGGAAAAACATTATTGCTAAATAAAGGGACAACAGCAGATACCTACTTCACTAAAAATCACCCAAATATCAAGACATTGAAGTTTGAGCAAAATACAGAAACGTTTGAAGCCTTACGTGATGGGCGTGGTGATGCGCTTTCTCATGATAATACGCTATTATTTGCATGGGCAAAAGAAAATCCAGGTTTCACTGTTGGGGTGAAGAATTTGGGTGATCAAGATTTTATCGCCGCAGCGGTAAAAAAAGGTGATACGGAATTATTAGATTGGTTAAATGCTGAAATTGAAAAATTGGGCAAAGAAGGGGTATTAAAAGCAGCCTATGAAAAAACATTACAGCCTATTTATGGAGATACTATTGCAGAATCTGATGTGGTTGTAGAATACAAATAATTTGAATAATAAATGAGCCCTCAAATGAGGGCTCATTATTCGTCTATTAGATTGTAGATTGAATTATAATTTCTCTGCTAGCATCGCTTCTAATTTTTCAATATCTGCAGCAAATTTACGAATACCATCAGCAAGTTTATCTACTGCCATCGCATCTAAATTATGTTCCCAATAGAATTCCGCTTCGGTCATCGGTGTTGGACGAGGCTCAACCTTACCAGTATAGTTTAATTTGCGTACTAATTCGCCACTATTTTCTTGTAATTCTTTTAATAACGCAGGGGCAATGGTTAAACGATCGCAACCAGCGAGTTCAATAATTTCACCGACATTACGGAAGCTCGCGCCCATTACAACGGTTTCATAGCCATATTGTTTGTAGTAATTGTAGATTTTGGTGACAGAAACCACACCTGGATCTTCTTCCGGAGCGTAGTCTTTTTTGTCAGTATTGGCTTTGTACCAATCTAAAATACGGCCCACAAATGGAGAAATCAAATAAACGCCAGCTTCAGCACACGCACGCGCTTGTGCTTCAGAGAATAATAACGTTAAGTTACAGTTAATGCCTTCTTTTTCTAAAATTTCTGCTGCGCGAATACCTTGCCATGTAGAGGCAATTTTAATCAAAATGCGATCATTGCTGATACCCGCTTCATTATAAAGTGCGATGAGTTTACGCGCTTTTTCTACAGTTGCTTGAGTGTCGTAAGAAAGGCGAGCATCTACTTCGGTAGAAATGCGTCCTGGTACAATTTTTAAGATTTCTAAACCAATATTGACCGCTAATTTATCTTCAGCATCAATAAGTTGTTGATTTTTATCCGCACTTTTTGATTTTGCATAAGCAACCGCATCATCAATTAATGATACATATTGTGGTAATTGTGAAGCACTTAAAATTAATGATGGGTTAGTGGTTGCATCTTGTGGTTGATATTTTTTGATTGCTTCAATATCGCCTGTATCTGCAACAACAACGGTCATATTGCGTAATGAATCAAGTTGTGACATAGTTTCCTTCCTTTTCGGTTAATTAAGTAGCATAATCCTATCACATTAATTACACAAAGTTGAACTATAAATTCAATTAGTTTTATATACACTTTTCCTTTAAAAATTTCCCTCATGAATCCAATAAAGTGCGGTGGTTTTGGCGAAAGTTTTTGGTGTTTTTGCTTATTTAATGAATTTTGACTATTAATTAGGCGCTAACCTTGTATAATGCAAAGGTTTACCTCAATTTTTGATAGGATTACTTTATGTCTAGACCATTGAATTTTGTAATGATCTCCCCGCATTTCCCCACTAACTTTGAAACCTTTGCCGTGCGTTTGCGTGAAAACGGGATAAATACGTTAGGGATTGCGGATGCACCATATGAATCATTAAGTGAAAATTTACGTCGTCATCTGACAGAATATTATCGTGTGGATAATATGGAAGATTACGATCAAGTTTATCGTGCGGTTGCTTATTTTGCACATAAATATGGTCGTATCGATCGCATTGAATCCCACAATGAGTATTGGTTAGAATTAGATGCTAAATTACGTACAGATTTTAATGTATTTGGTTATAAAAATGCAGATATGCTATCTATTAAGACCAAAGCGCAAATGAAAGAAGTTTTCCGTAAAATTGGGCTAAAAGTGGCGCAGGGACGTGTGTTTAGTGATGAAGATGATGCTCGTAAATTGGCAAAACAGTTGAAATTCCCTGTTATTATTAAGCCAAATTCGGGGGTTGGTGCGAGTGATACTTATAAAATAAAATCTGCCCAAGAATTAGAAGATTTTTTCGGTTATAAAAATGCCCATGTTGAATATATTATGGAAGAGTTTATTGATGGGGATATTGTCACCTTTGATGGCTTAACCGATCATGATGGCAACATCGTATTTTATGCGGGCTTGGAATACTCTGAAGCGGTGCTTGATACGGTATCTCGCGATGGGGATATGTTCTATTATGTGCCAAGGGATATTTCGCCAAAATTGGTTGAATTAGGTAAGAAATGTGTGGATGCTTTTGGGATTCGTGAACGTTTCTTCCATTTTGAATTTTTCCGCACGAAAAAAACAGGTGATATTTTACCACTGGAAATTAATTGTCGCCCGCCAGGTGGATTGACTATTGATATGTGGAATTATGCGAATGATTTTGATGTATTTAAAGAATATGCCAATATTGTGCGAGAAAATAAATTCTACACCGAGATCACATACCCTTGGAATGTGGTTTATATTTCCCGTAAAGCAAATCAAAATTATGTGAATAGTATTGACGCAGTATGTCAGAAATTTCCACAAAATATTATTAGTGTACAGACCGTTCCAGGGGTATTTGCAAAAATTATGGGTGAGCATGGGATTTTAGTGCGCACGGAGACAATGGAACAATTACGCGAAATAGTCAGTTTTGCTCAAGAGAAATACTAGGGGATTTTATTATGCATTTTGAAAAAAGAAGTCATTGGAGCGGTGAGTTAGGGCGTGAAATGCACTTTAATGTATACGGACACGCAGGGAAACCGGTTATTGTATTTCCCTCTTCTGGTGGAAACCAAAATGAATATGGCAACTTTGGTATGATTGAAGCTTGTCGCTCTTTTATTGAGCGTGGGCTGGTTAAGTTCTATACTCCAGATTCTTTTGATAGCGAATCGTGGTTAGCAACCTATAAATCAGGTCATGATATGGCACAAGCACACAATGCTTATGATCGCTATATTATTCATGAATTTGTGCCGCTTATTCGCCATGAATCTCAATGGGGTGAGGCAATGATCGCGACGGGGTGTAGTATGGGAGCGTTTCATACTATTAACTTTGCTTTGCGCCATCCAGATTTATTTGACACCGCAATTGCCTTAAGTGGGGTATATGATGCCCGTTTCTTTACACATGAATTTCATGGTGATCAGGCGGTGTATTTTAACTCTCCTATTGATTATTTATGGAATCAGCATGATAGTTGGTATTTAGATCGCTATCGTCAGAATCATTATATTGTGGCGGTTGGACAAGGCGCATGGGAAGAACAACATGTGGAAGATACTCGCCGCTTACAAGATGCATTTTACGCCAAAAATATCGCAGGTTGGTTCGATTATTGGGGATTGGATATGGCGCATGATTGGCCGTTGTGGCGTGATCAAATGCCTTATTTCCTCAGTAAGTTAGAGGAACAAGGAATTATTTAATATAGACGTGAATAATAAACCGAGTAGGATAATTGTACTCGGTTGCTTAACATTGAGCCGCATTGCGGCTCAAAATTTTTGGTTTATTTCATCAAGGAAAAACGTAAAAACTCCACAAAATGATCTGCCCAATGTTTTTCGTGATGGATTTCATTTGCCATGATTTTTAGGCGGATGTTATCGAGTGGGTGGCCTGTACGCAGTAATGCTTGATAATAGTGTAAGGTGCAATCTATATAGGCTTGATTCATGTTAGAAATAAAATGAGAGTCAACATCATCCCCTTCCTTTGTGCCAACTTGAATAAACACACGGCTGTTGGTATTTAAACGATGTTGATGTACAAAGTGCATAAACGCAGGCTCACTAAACCACGAAGCTAAAGAAAATACGCCCAAATGCCCGAACGTTTCAGGATAACGCGCGCCCATATAAGCGGTAATAATCCCCCCCATTGAGCTGCCGGCTAACAGGGTATGCTCGCGTTGGGGTTGGGTGCGGTAATGTTGATCAATGAAAGGTTTGACACTATCAACTACCCATTGCCCATATTCCATTCCCATACCACCGGCTTGTGCAAAATCATTTGCGCCAGTGTCGGTTAACCAAGGGCCATATTCATCAAGACGATTTTCTGCTGCATTATCAATGCCCACAATAATTAATTTAGGAAATTCTTTGTGGCGTTTGATGGTTGGAATGATTTTCCATGAATAACCCGAATAAGATTCTTTGCTATAAAAGACATTTTGTCCGTCATGCATATAGAGTACCGGGTAATGTTGCCAAGTATCTTGATAATAGTTTTTAGGAAGTAATACGCGGATACGGCGCATATGATCATAGTAGGGAACATATAAAAAATGTTCTTCCATTTTGAGGTAGTAATAATCTTGCATGGCAAATCTCAGTGTAACAATTTCCAATTTTATTTTAACATGGCTTTTTGTCTGCCTGAAATCTCGTCTTGAAACTTTACAATTGAGTAAAGAACTAATTTATTCTTTTGTAGTCTATTGGCATACTGAAAACAATAATAAATTTAAGGTTTTTTATGTCAAAAAATCATACTATTTTATTTCCGACTTTTTTCTTTGTCGGTCTAAATTTACTTTTACTTTCTTTTTCTCGCTTGGCTCTTGGCATGTGGCAATTTGAACGTGTTGAGGCTGTTCAAGGTTGGCTCCCTTTACTGATACAAGGAATACGTATTGACATTGTGATACTGTGCTGGTTATTCGGGATACCTGCTTTACTGAGTGTCTTATTATGGTGGAAAAATACAGGCAAGTCTGTTTGGGAGATGGCCTTGCGTCTTTGGTTAACTGTCTTTAGTACCTTTCTTGCGTTTATGGAGCTTGCAACACCTGCTTTTATTGCAACTTATGATTTCCGTCCTAATCGTTTATTTATTGAATATTTACTTTATCCTCAAGAGGTCTTTACCATGTTAGTCAAGGGACACTTCTTGGCTACGGGACTGAGTGTGGTATTAACGGTGATAATCGCGGCTATTTATTGGCGCTTATCCGGTTGGGCTGTCCGAAATATTCACATGCCCAAATGGCAATGGCGTCCAGTATTGGCGATATTCGTGATTGCAGTGACTATTATGGGCGCTCGTTCTAGTTTTGAACATCGAGGAATTAACCCAGCTAAAGTGGCATTTTCTTCAGATAACTTAGTGAATGCTTTGGTGCTTAATTCCGGTTATTCTGTTTTATATGCGGTTAATCAATTAAAAAATGAGGATATTTCTTCGCAGGTCTATGGCAGTATGCCTGTAGAGGAAATGCTGTCTATTGTAAAAGCAAATCGGCCGCAAGTAGACTATATTTCAGAGCAATATCCAACATTAAGTAAAAATCAGGCCAGTTATTTGGGCAAGCCTAAAAATATTGTGATTATTTTAGAAGAAAGTTTTGGGGCGCAATTTGTTGGCACACTAGGAGGAAAAAATTTAACGCCAGAGTTTGATCGTTTGGCAACACGTGGTTGGTTATTTGAAAATTTATATGCAACAGGTACACGCTCTGTGCGGGGTATTGAAGCGGTCGTTGCAGGTTTTACCCCAACCCCAGCTCGTTCCACAGTTAAACTCGCCAAAAGCCAAAACCATTTTTTTAGCATAGCAGAATTACTCAAACAGCAAGGTTATGCGACCTCCTTTATTTATGGGGGAGAAAAGCATTTTGATGATATGGCGAGTTTCTTTTATGGCAATGGATTTGAAAAGATTATTGACCAGGAAGATTATGACAATCCCCAATTTAAAGGCACTTGGGGGGTAAGTGATGAAGACCTGTTTAATAAAGCGAATGAGACGTTTAGTGCATTACATCAACAGGGTAAGCCTTTTTTCAGCTTAGTTTTTACTTCAAGCAATCACGATCCCTTTGAATTTCCAGAAGGCAAAATTGAACTAGTGGAACAGCCAAAGGCAACGGTGAATAATGCGATCAAATATGCAGATTATGCTTTAGGCCATTTTTTCAAATTGGCACAACAAAGTCACTATTGGCAGGATACGATTTTTTTAGTTATTGCGGATCATGATGCGCGTGTGCATGGGAGCAGTCTCATACCTATTCAGCATTTCCATATTCCGGCATTATTGATCGGTGAAGGTATTGAGCCCTATCGCGATCATCGTTTAGTCAGTCAGATTGATATGCCGACCACGTTACTTTCGTTGGCTGGAATCAGTGGTGACTATCCGATGATTGGCTATGATTTGACAAAAAAAGACCACGATCCCAACCGCGCTTTTATGCAATTTGATCAAACTCAAGCCATGATGAAAGGTAATGATGTAGTACTTTTACAACCTAAAACCGATATTCAGGGCTATGAGTATGATATAAAAACACACCAACTCACACCCAAAAACTTACCTGAAAGCCTCAAAAAAGAAGCCTTAGCACATGCTTTATTAGGTAGTTATTTGTATAAAGAACAAAAATTTCAGATGAAAAAATAAGAAAAAAACACCGCACTTTCTCGTGAGTTTGGCGACAAAGTGCGGTGGAAAATAATTATTTTTTCATGATTTCAATAAGTTGTGTTTCACCATTGTTATCGTCAACACCGTCATTATCATTCACGATAAATACACGGCCATCTTGAGTAGTGGTGAGCCCTTCTATTTTTTCTGGAATTAAACCGTTTGCTTTTGCTAAATCAGGCATTAAATCACGCACTAATTTTTTAGTCAGCACAGAATTTGGCTTGAATTCAGATAAATTGATTTCATAAATACGCTTAATCGCCGCATCAGGGCCAGCTCGGTTATCGCGTTCAAGTACCCAAAAAATACCATTCCCTTGTGGGCTTAAATCCGACACACCAACCCAACCACCAGCTTGGGACTCTACCGGATCTAAGGGATAATATACAAATTCCCAATCTTGTTTTCCTAAATCATAGATACCTAAACGTGGATGTTTTTCATCTCCCCATGGGGCTTGAAATGCGACATAAACTTTATTGTTCTCAACGGCGACACCTTCAAAGCCAAAGCGAACCTGCATATTATTAACGGTTTCTGGCAAAGTGATAACCTGTAAAATCTCTCCGGCTTTGTTCAGTTTTAGCAGGAAGTTATGCGTGCTTACAGGACGTTTTTTATCGCCCACTGTACCGGCACCTTCCGAAGCGATCCACAAATTGCCGTCGTTATCGGTGGCGATACCTTCCGGATCAATATTCACACTGCGATCTTCATTGACTAATTTTTTCTGTTCAGGGAAGGTTTTACTTAATAAGCCTTGTGTATCTTTAATGGAAATTGTGTGAATAATTTGTGCGGGTTTGCTCGCGACATCAATAACAAAAATGCGGTTGTGTCCGTAAAAGCTGTCTTCAATGCTATAGAGTATATTGGCTTCTTTTTTATCGGCAGCAAGACCCGATAATGCCCCCCAAGCAATTGGCAACCCTGAGTCTTCAACAGATTGTAAGGTTGGATAATTGGGCGCTTGATTGTGATATTCATAAATTGAAATGGTTGAACGGATCTGATCTTCCCGTGAATCAGCTTCTGCCGCAACCACTAAGGCGTTACGCTCAGGAATGACAAACGCCCCCTCAGGCGCAACGCCAGTTGGTAAAGCTTGTTTAAATTGTGGATTGGTTGGATCGTTAACATTGTAGACGAAAACTAAGCTTGCACGTTCGGAATTAATAAAGAGTAATTTCTCATCACCAAATATGCCAAACGCAATATTTTCAGGTTCATTTCCCTTATTTTCAGAGCGTTTTTCAGGATAATGGCCGAATTTTACCGCTAAATGTTCTAATGCATTGCCAGAGTCCCAAATCACCTTACCTTGAGTATTAAAAATACTAAATCCACGACTTCCCCCTTTCCAATCGCCTTCATTGGCTGTTGCGAAATGTTCTGTGTCTAGCCAAACCACGCCATCGGGTTCGCGAGGAATCTTGTCTAGTTTATCGTTTAATTGAATTTTTAATGGTTTTTTTTCGGAAGCATCAATTTGGGTTAAATTAACCTCGCCCGCTGAAAAATGATTGAGTACCTCACCTTTGGCTAAGTCAATTAATGCGATAGCGTTGTTCTCTTGTAAGGTGACGGCTGCAACATTATTTTCGTTGATGGACACATATTCCGGTTCAGGATCTTCTGGGGATATTCCACTTAAGCCCGTTAGCGCAACTTTACGTAAGGTCCAGTCTTTTGGATTGTCACTTTGAGTATCAACAATCATCAAATAGCCCGCTGGCATTTGTGGAAGTGCGCCTTTATTTTTATCTTCATCACGCTCATTTTCAATGGCAATAGCTGCAAACTGACCATCAGGGCTAATCGCGACGGAATCCGGTTGCCCTCCTAAGTCTAAGCTTGCAACAAGTTCAAAACTGTCTAAATGGTATATCTGTAATTCGCCACTGGTATTGACATAATCTTTTGAAGTGTTGACACCGACTAAAGCGAAACGATCTTTAATGGCAACAGATGTGGGTTCGCCATTGATCTTAACGACCTTTTTTCCTTGTGGCTCGTGTAGGTTTGTGATATCCACAAAGCCAATTTGTTTGGCGGGGCTGTCAGTATAAACAAGGGTTTTCCCTGATTTATCTGCATACAGAATTTCTGCGGAGGTTTCTATGTCAGTATGACAATTTTTGTCTAGCTGGGAACAAACTAAAAAGCTTGCCGAACGATTAAAATAATGTGTGTTATTGGCAAAGGCGGCGGGAATAGAAAATGCGGTTAATAGGCTTAATGAAAGGGCTTTAATTTTAAATAGCATATTTTCTTCCTTGTGTTTAAGTTAAAAAATGAATCGCGATTTTATTCTGTCAAATATTTATGACAGTTTAATGACGATGGATAAACGGCATGAAATATTACTACTTATTTTTTATTGAAAAATAATAAATGCAATCTGTTCTCATTTATGATAAATTTCTCCTCAACTTATTTTTTAGTGATAAAAAAGAGGCGATGTGTTAAAAATTGTATTAAAACGTTTAGGGCAAATTGTATTAGTGATTTGGTCTGTGGGCAGTTTAACTTTCATATTGACCCGTGTATTACCGGGTGATATGGCCTATCGGATTGCCGCCAGTCGTTATGGTTATGACCAAACGGATAGCTTTGCAGCGGCTGCGGTACGTGACGAGTTGCAGCTTGATCTCTCAGCATGGCAGCATTATATGCATTGGTTTGGGGATTTATTACAACTCAAGTTAGGGCATTCTTTAGTATCTGGGCGCACGGTTTGGGCGGAAATATCACATCAGTTTGGACATACCCTTTCCCTTGCCTTTGTCGCATTGTGTTTTTCGCTGTTACTTGGCCCACCTTTGGGCTTATTTGCTGCGCGAAAACCTCATGGCTATATTGACCATATGACCCTATTAGGCAGCATATTACTGCGATCATTACCTACTTTTGTGATCGGAATTGGTTTGATGACCTTGTTTGCGGTGAAGTTAAACTGGTTGCCAGCTGCCGGTTATGGCAGTTTGGCGCATTTTATTTTACCCGCATTGACCTTGGCGTTCGGTCTGAGTGCGGTGTCTGTGCGAATTAGTCGGCATAGCATGGTGGCGGTTATGCAATCAGATTATTACCAATTTGCGCGCTTAAAAGGCTTGAGTGCATGGCAATGTTTTCGACGACATGGCTTGCGTAATGTGGCCATTCCTATTCTCGCTTATCATTCGGTACAGCTCATTTATTTGATTGAAGGGGTAGTTATTGTTGAAAGTTTGTTTGCATGGCCGGGTAGTGGACATGCCTTAGTGCATGCGGTTATTGCTCGAGATGTGCCCATGATTCAAGGAACCGCGTTAGTCATGGGGACAATTTTCGTTGGGTTAAATATGGTGGTGGATATGATCAGCACCGTGATTGATCCGAGAATCAAGGACAAGAGGGCAGAATAATGTGGAAATTAATGACCGCATCGCAAAAGAGCGGTGTGATTTTACTGATTTTTTTATGTGCTTTTGCTTATTTACAACCCTATTTTTATCCGATGGACGCGGGGTTTCAGAATTTAAATCAGGTATTGCAAAAACCGTCGGCGCTTTATTGGTTTGGTACGGATCATTTTGGCCGAGATATGTTATCACGCTTGGCTTCCGCCATTCGTCTTTCCTTTTCCTTAATTATAAGCTCTGTCTTTTTAGCGTTATTTGGGGGGCTATTATTAGGGATTTGGGCGGGTTATGCCGGTGGCAAAGTGGATGCGCTACTGCGTTTTTGTTGTGACATTATTATGGCATTACCCGGCTTGTTATTAGTGTTACTTTTTGCTGCGATTGCACCAAATAGCTTTTTAGCCTTGTATTTAGGCATTGCTTTAGTGATGTGGGTAGAGTTTTTCCGCGTAATTCGTCTGTTAAGCAGAAGCTTGGCGACAAGTCGAGAAGTGGAGGCATCGCGATTAATGGGGATGGGGCTATTTTATTGTATAAAACGGCATTTTTTGCCGAAACTCGCGCCGGTTATCTTGACATTAAGCGCTTTTTCCGCAGGCAATGCCGTTTTGGCATTGGCGACTTTAGGATTTATCAATGTGGGTTTACAGCCACCCACCCCTGAATTGGGATTGATGATGACAGAGCTTTTCCCTTATTACTATGAGGCGCCTTGGATATTGGTACAGCCAATTATCGCTGTTTTTTTATTGGTACTCAGTTTTCAATTAATTTCGGGGAAAGTAAGGTAATGGATAAATTAATTCGTGTCACCGATTTAACGGTGAAAACAGTCAAGGGTGAATGCTTAGTTGAGCCGATGAGCTTCAGTATTGGTCGAGGGCAAAATTTAACGATTTTAGGCGAAACAGGGTCGGGCAAAAGCTTATTAGCGCAAAGTATTATGGGGTGTTTAGCACCAGAATTAACCGCAACCGGAGAAATAAATATTGAGGGAGAAATGAAGTGTCAATGGGGGAGACAGCTGGCAATGTTGCCCCAAGAACCTTATCGTTCCTTAGATCCGACTATGCCAATAGGGAAACAAATTTGGGAAAGCCTATATTTTGTCGCAGGTGAAAATAAACAGATTGCCCAACAAAAAACGCAACAAAAACTGACCGCACTTGGATTAAATCAATTCGCTCAACATTATCCCCATCAGATTTCGGGCGGTATGGCACAACGAGTGGCTTTTGCCGCGGCCGTGTCAGGAGGGGCTTATATTTTAATTGCAGATGAACCAACAAAAGGGCTGGACTCTCACAATAAACACGCGGTTATTCAAATGTTGCAGTCAATATCTTCTCAAGGTGGGGCATTGCTTACCATTACCCATGATATTGACGTTGCGCAACAACTGGGGGGCGACATTATGGTGATGAAGCAGGGGAAATTGTTAGAGCAGGGAAAGGCCACACAAATATTGAGCAGACCTCATTCGGATTATGCCAAAGCGCTGATTGCAGCCGCTCCTACACGCTGGCCAGCACAACATAAGATAAGCTACTCCGATACGAATTTACTGACAGTAAAAGAACTGACCCTTGCTCGTGAGCAACACATCTTATTTCGCGGTGTAAATTTTTCCTTGAAGAAAGGCGAAATTTTGGGCGTGGTAGGGGAGAGTGGCGTAGGCAAAAGTTCATTAGGCGATGCCTTATGCGGTTTACTTGCGCCAAAGTGCGGTCAAATTACTTGGCATTTTTTGCCTCAACGCCATCAAGTATTAAAGTTATACCAAGATCCACCCGCAGCTTTTGCGCCTAACGTACCGTTACACATTTTACTGAATGACGTGATTAAGCGCCATCAACTCGATAGTCAGCGAATTCCCTATTTGCTTGAACAGTTGAATCTTAATCCTGATATTTTGCAACGAACGGCAGAAAATGTCTCTGGCGGTGAATTACAGCGTGTTGCGATTTTGCGTGCCTTGCTATTTCAACCGGTACTTTTGTTTGCTGACGAAGCCACATCACGGCTTGATCCTATTACTCAAAAAGACACCTTAGATCTATTGGTGGAACAATGCCGATTAACTCACTGCGCTTTGATTTTAGTGAGTCATGATCATGATTTAATTCAACATTATTGTCATCAAGTCATAGATTTAACGGCCTTTAGGGAGGGGTGATTGGGCTTAAGGAATAGGTTATTCCTCATTGCTCAACTTTTTAGCCTATTCCCGTATAAAATGATTTGGTAGAGCAAGCGTAGTGATATTATTTGGATTATAATCATAATGACCGTTTTGACCGAATTGTGAGGGAGTTATGCAAAAGCGCACCGATCTTATTTTACAATCAGTGAATTTGGCTGGAAAAATGCATGTTAACCAATTAGCAGAACAATTTGCAGTGTCTGTTGAAACCATACGACGTGATTTAAATTCACTTAGCAAACAAGGGTTGCTTTATCGCACTCATGGTGGTGCGGTTAGCCGAAAGACGAAGGATATTGGTAGTTCTTTTCAAAGCAGACAGCGTAGCAATTATGATGAAAAACGCCGTATTGCAGAGGCGGCAATCAGCTATGTGTTTGAAGGGGCAGTTATTGGTTTAGATGCAAGTTCGAGTAGTTGGCATTTTGCCCATCTGATTCCTGATATTCCTTGCACGGTAGTGACAAATTCAATGCATAATATTACCGCGTTGGTAAACAAAACCAATGTGACAACTATCGCGACTGGGGGCGTTTATTCAAGTAAGTATGATGCTTTTTATGGACCATTATCTGAGCAGTTATTACTTCGATTGCATATTGATATTGGCATTTTCTCATGTACAGGGCTAGATGAACAAGGCGATATTTGGGAATCCAATGAACTTAATGCTTCTGTAAAGCGTAAAATGATGGATGCGTCGGGGCAAAAATTTCTATTTGTCGATCATTCAAAATTTAATCAAAAGAATCTGATCAAACTAGCGACATTGGATCAAATGGATATTTTGTTTACCAATCAAAAACCGAGTACAGAATTGCAAACTTATTGTGATGCGCATAATGTGTTATTAACCCTTACTTAATATTTTTACCGAAATGCCCGAATTTAAGTGAGAAATGCTATTTTCGGGCATGATTCTTGTTTTAAACCGCCTGTTTTTTGTGATTCAGTTCTCAAAATTTATACAAGATCTGAAAATTTCTTTTTTCACTTACCTATTTTTACCACAATAAATCCAGCTTTTCTCAATCCCTTCAACTTCACTTATAGGAGAAGAATATGGCTATGTCAGTAAAAATTGGTATTCGTCCGACCATTGATGGTCGTCGTATGGGAGTAAGAGAGTCTCTTGAAGTTCAAACAATGAATATGGCGAAATCGGTAGCACGGTTATTAGAAAGCCACATTCGCCACCCAGACGGCTCTTTTGTTGAATGTGTTATTGCGGATTCAACTATTGGTGGTGTCGCGGAAGCAGCCGCCTGTGCAGAGAAATTTAAACTGAGTAATGTTGGTTTAACCATAACCGTCACACCTTGTTGGTGTTATGGTTCAGAAACCATTGATATGGATCCGCATATGCCAAAGGCAATTTGGGGATTTAATGGTACAGAACGTCCAGGCGCGGTGTATTTGGCGGCGGCTTTAGCGGGGCATTCACAGATGGGATTACCCGCGTTTGCTATTTATGGTGAAGAAGTTCAGGACGCAGATGATATTTCGATCCCTGATGATGTTCGGGAAAAGTTACTGCGTTTTGCTCGCGCAGGCCTAACTGTTGCGAATATTCGAGGCAAATCTTATTTATCTATTGGTTCGGTTTCCATGGGGATTGCCGGTTCGATTGTCGACCAACAGTTCTTTCAAGAATATCTAGGTATGCGCAATGAATATGTGGATATGACTGAGATTAAACGTCGTTTAGATCGTCAAATTTACGATGAACAGGAAGTAGAACTCGCAATGTCTTGGGTAAAAAGCTATTGTCAGGAAGGGATTGATGTGAATAATCGATCGCATCCATGCACGCCTGAAGAACGTGAAAAACTCTGGGAAGATGTAGTCAAAATGACGATGATTACTCGTGATTTAATGGTAGGGAATGCCAAATTAGCCGAGCTTAACTACATAGAAGAATCTTTAGGACACAATGCGATTGCGGCTGGTTTTCAGGGGCAGCGCCAATGGACAGATCATTTGCCGAATGGCGATTTTATGGAGGCTATTCTCAATTCAACCTATGATTGGAACGGTGTTCGTTCCCCTTATATTTTAGCAACGGAAAATGACAGTTTAAACGGCGTGTGTATGCTGTTTGGTAATCAATTAACTGGGCAGGCACAAATCTTTGCCGATGTGCGCACCTATTGGAGTCCAAGTGCGGTGGAAAAAGCAACGGGTTTTCGCCCTGAGTCGGGTTTTATTCATCTTATTAATTCAGGTTCAGCAGCCTTAGATGGCACGGGACAACATAGAGATAACAACGGTAAGCCGACTATCAAGCCCGCGTGGGAAGTCACAGAGGAGGAGGGTAAGCGTTGCCTTGAACATACCCGTTGGTGTCCTGCGGTACAGGAATATTTTCGTGGAGGTGGCCTGTCTTCCCAGTTTACGACAAAAGGTGGCATGCCATTTACTATGCATCGTATCAATATTATCAAAGGGTTAGGGCCGGTATTGCAAATTGCAGAAGGTTGGTCAATTGATTTACCAGAACATGTTCATGAAACCTTGATGAAACGCACCAATGAAACTTGGCCTTGTACGTGGTTTGTGCCACGCCTTACGGGTAAAGGCACCTTTACGGATATATATTCTGTTATGGCAAATTGGGGCGCGAATCATTGTGTGGCGACTTATGGGCATGTGGGCGCGGATTTGATTACGCTGGCTGCGATGTTGCGCATTCCAGTCTGTATGCATAATTTGACAGATAAAGAGATTTTTCGCCCAAGTGCTTGGAACAGTTTTGGGCAAGACAAAGAAGGACAGGATTATCGAGCCTGTGCTAACTTTGGCCCGCTATATAAATAAATCCTATCAGTAGGGACGTCCCTGCTTCCTAATCAATTTAGATAAAAAGTGCGGTTGTATAGACCGCGCTTAGGGAGTTTTTATGGCTATTGTTCTGATTTTTGACTGTGGTGCAACAAATTTACGTACTATTGCTATCAATGAAAAGGGCAAAATCTTGGCTTCTTGTCATTTGCCCAATGCTACTCAAACCGGTGCTGAACAGCCGAATTACCATGTTTGGGATTTTGAGGAAATCTGGCAAAAATTGCTCTATTGTGCGGAACGTACATTAGGTCAGCTTAAACAGCGTGCTGAACTTACAGAGGTTGTTGGTATTTCTGTGACGACTTTTGGGGTTGATGGTGCGCCTTTCGATCATAAAGGCAGACAGCTTTATCCTATTATTTCATGGAAATGTCCCCGTACTATTCCCATTATGGCTAACCTTAGCCAGTATCTTGATGTAGAAAAACTCTATCAGCGTAATGGAATCGGTCAGTACAGCTTTAATACATTATTTAAATTGCTGTGGCTAAAAGAGCGACAACCTGAAGTGTTTGCCAATATGGATAAATGGGTATTTATTTCCTCTATGTTAACTCAACGTTTGACAGGGGAATTTACTACGGATCGCACGATGGCGGGAACCTCAATGATGACTGAATTAGCGACCGAAAACTGGGATGTAGAGGTATTAGCCCAGTTGGGTTTAACGCCTAGTCACTTTCCTCGCATGGTCAACACGGGTGAAAAAATAGGTGAATTATCGACCGCACTTTGTAAACAGTTGGGGCTGCATTCTGTGCCTGTTATTTCCTGTGGTCATGATACCCAGTTTGCGATTTTTGGATCTGGGGCCGGGTTGAATCAGCCTGTTTTAAGTTCAGGCACATGGGAGATTTTAATGTCTCGTACTGCTCAAGCTAAGCCATCTTTCGAATTTATGTCACAGGGGTTAACAACAGAATTTGACATCAAACCTACTTATTTCACGCCAGCGGTGCAGTGGGTAGGTTCCGGTGTGATTGAATGGATCGGTAAGTTGCTGTTCCCTGATGTTTTCGGAACGAAAACCTATTACACCACAATGATGGCTGAAGGCGAAAATGCCCATCAAAGTGCGGTTAATTTTGATGGTATTTTTCACCAAATTGGTCAAGGCAAGATAACAGGGCTTTCGGTTTCTACTACGCGGGGTGAAGTCTATCGTGCCGCATTGGAATATATGGCAAATCAATTAAAAAATGGTTTGCAGATGTTACAACAAGTGAGCGATTTCAAGGCGACAAGTATTATTTGCGTAGGAGGCGGATCGAAAAATCCGCTTTGGAATCAAATTCGTGCCAATACACTCAATTTACCCATTGATATTGTTGATGTTGCAGAAAGTACGGTATTGGGTGCAGCAATGTGTACATTAGCCGCTGTTGGCGTTTATGGCTCTCCTGATGAGGCGCAGCAAGCCATGAAACCAAAATATTATCGTATTTATCCTAATCATCATTAAAGGAGGCGTTATGTTAAAAGGTATTCACCCAGCTATTTCACCTGAGCTTTTAAAAAACTTAGCAGAGATGGGACATGGCGATGAAATTGTGCTTGCTGATGCCCATTTTCCCGCACATCAACTACATCACAATGTGATTCGAGCCGATGGTATTACCGTGAGCACATTATTAACGGCAATAAGTCCATTATTTGAGTATGACAGTTATGTCGATGCACCCTTAGTCATGATGGATGCTGTCGATGGAGACAGTCTCGATCAGCAAGTTGAGCAAAACTACCTTCATGCCATTCAACAATCTGTAGGCGCAGCGCCTAATTTAGCACGAATAGAGCGTTTCGCTTTTTATGAACGAGCCAAGCAAGCTTACGTTGTTGTTATTACAGGCGAAACAGCGAAATACGGCAATATTATTTTGAAAAAAGGTGTCACACCTATTCAATAATATCAAGATGAGGAACAGAAAATGAATAATCGAGCAACTCTTTCACGTCAAATTATCCACACCTGTCTTGAAATGACAAGATTAGGGCTAAATCAGGGAACTGCAGGGAATGTTAGCGTACGCTACCAGGACGGTATGCTTATCACGCCAACAGGAATGCCTTATGAGCGTATGACCGAAGAGGCTATCGTTTATGTGGATCAACAAGGTAAACATGAGGCGGGAAAATTGCCTTCAAGTGAATGGCAGTTTCATTTAGCCGTGTATAACGCGCGTCAAGATGTGAATGCCGTTGTCCATAATCATGCCCTTAATTGTACTGCGGTCGCTATCTTGGGAAAACCTATCCCGCCGATTCATTATATGATAGCAGTCGGTGGTTCCGACCATATTCCCTGTGTCCCCTATGCGACTTTTGGCTCGCAGACGTTAGCTAATTATGTCTATGACGGTATTAAAACATCAAAAGCGATTTTACTGGCTCATCATGGCTTAATTGCAGCTGAAGAAAATTTAGATAAAGCCCTGTGGCTTGCTCATGAGGTAGATGTACTTGCCGCATGGTATCTCAAATTACTTGCCACAGGTTTAGACATTCCGGTTTTATCCTCCGAAGAGATTCAAGTTGTATTGGAAAAGTTTAAATCTTATGGACTAAGAATCGAAGAATAGTGATGTTTAACTCATTGTGTAAATTCATTTAAGAAGGAATATCCTATGACCGCAAAAGTACTTGAAAAGAAATATGTTATCCCTTTTATCTTAATTACCAGCTTATTTGCTTTATGGGGATTTGCTAATGATATTACAAATCCAATGGTGGCTGTATTCCAAACGGTAATGGAAATTCCGGCATCTGAGGCTGCCTTAATTCAATTTGCATTCTACGGTGGTTATGGCACGATGGCAATTCCTGCAGCAATTTTTGCTAGTCGCTACAGTTATAAAGCTGGCATTATGTTTGGTTTGGTGTTGTATGCCATCGGTGCGTTTTTATTTTGGCCGGCCGCAAGCTATGAGCAATTTATCTTCTTTTTATTCTCTCTTTATATTTTAACATTTGGTTTAGCGTTTTTAGAAACGACGGCCAATCCTTATATTCTTGCCATGGGCGATCCGCAAACGGCAACACGTCGTTTGAATTTTGCACAGTCTTTTAATCCATTAGGTTCGATCACGGGAATGTTTGTGGCTTCTCAATGGGTTTTGGCTAACTTGGAATCCGACAAACGAGATGCGGCGGGCAACCTCATCTTTAGCACTTTAGATACGGCACAAAAAGCGGTGATTAAAACCCATGATCTTGAAATTATTCGTAATCCTTATGTGATTTTAGGGGTTGTTGTCCTCGTTATTTTGATTGTGATAGGGCTTTATAAAATGCCTGCGGTGAAAGTGGAAGAAAATGCTAAAATTTCCTTTGGCGAAGGATTTAAACGCTTAGTCGCTAACACGAAATATCGTGAAGGTGTGATAGCCCAAGTTTTTTATGTGGGTGTACAAATTATGTGTTGGACGTTTATTGTACAATATGCAGAACGTTTAGGATTTACAAAAGCGGAGGGACAAAATTTCAACATTATTGCGATGGCATTATTTATCTGTAGCCGTTTTATTGCTACGAGTTTAATGAAATATCTTAAAGCCGAATTGATGTTGTTACTTTTTGCCTTAGGGGGCTTCTTGAGTATTTTAGGCGTTATTTTTATTGATGGAATTTGGGGCTTATATTGTTTAATTCTCACTTCTGGTTTTATGTCCCTTATGTTCCCAACGATTTATGGCATTGCATTACAAGGGTTACGAGAAGAATCGACACTGGGTGCCGCAGGATTAGTCATGGCAATCGTGGGTGGGGCGCTTATGCCGTCATTGCAAGGTATGATTATCGATCAAGGTGAAGTGATGGGTATTCCAGCGATTAATTTTTCTTTTGTCTTACCGTTGATTTGTTTTGTTATCATTGCTATTTACGGTTTCAGAACATGGAAAATATTAAAATAATATAAGAAAAAAGGAAGAAAATGTACCGCACTTTCTTCCTTATTTTTACTGTGAAATCACTACATCGAACTCATCTAATTCACCAATATAGGCTTTTTGTACTTTATTTATTTTCGATTGATCAAAGACTAGAATAGTTTGCTTGGCTTTTGCCATTGCCTGATGTTTGATTTTTACTTCATCAAAATTAAAACATGTGACACCGTGTTTTTCATCAACCCCAGCGGCGGAAATAAAGGCTTTAGAGGTGCAAATACTTTTTAATTCATTTGCGACACTGATAGGTGAAAAGAAGGAGTTGCTGCGTGAATATTGTCCCCCACACAAAATAACGTCACATTGGCTTTTTTCCTGCAAAATCATAAAGGTATTTATTGAACAGCAAACGGCTGTAAATTTGATGTCATTGGGGATTTGCGAGGCAATAAAAGGAATAGTCGAGCCGCAGTCGAAAAAAATAATATCATTTTCCTCCACTAAAGCTGCCGCTTTTTTCCCAATTTCCATTTTTTCCGCAATATGTTTGGTTTGTTGTTCTAGAATGAAGTAATTATGGGGATTAACGTGTTGTGAGTCTTTAACAATGTACCCTCCCAATAAAACGAGTGCGCTATTTTGTTGATTCAGATCGCGTCGAATGGTCATTTCTGAAACATTTAAAATTTCAGCCGCATCACGCAGATGGATTTTATCCATCTGCTTAAGCAAAAATTCTAATTTTTGGATTCTTGCACTTACTTTATTGTCCATGGCTAATCCCTAAAATGGTTAATAATTACTGGAATTATCCTGCAAACCGTGAACAATCGCAATCCCTGCACTGGCACCAATACGGGTCGCGCCAGCATTAATCATCGCCATAGCGGTTGCACTATCACGCACGCCACCAGAAGCTTTCACCCCAATATGAGGACCGACAGTATTGCGCATTAGGGCGATATCTTCAACAGTGGCGCCGCCCTTATTAAAACCTGTTGATGTTTTAACAAATCCCACATTCAATGCTTTGCAAATTTCACATGCTTGAATAATTTCTGCTTTGGTTAATAAGCAGGTTTCTAAAATAACTTTGAGCAATACACCGTTACAGGCTTTAAGTACTTGTTCAATATCCTCTTTCACGCCTTGCCAGTTACCCGATTTAATCCAGCCTACATTGATGACCATATCGATTTCCTCTGCGCCCATCTTAATCGCATCTTGGGTTTCAAATGCTTTCACCGCAGTGGAGTTTGCACCTAATGGAAATCCAATGACTGTGCAAATTTTCACATTGCTATGTTGTAGTTTTTGTTTTGCTAATGGAATATGACAAGGGTTAATACAAACAGAGTAAAACTGATGTTCTAGTGCTTCATCACATAATTTAATAATATCCTGCTCGTTTTTTTCCGCAGTTAGAGCCGTATGATCAATGTATTGCGCAATATTTTCTACTTGCATATCTCTTCTCCTTCTTTGAGATTATTTCAGGTTTATTTATATCATACACCATGAATTTTTCAAAACTGTGATCTGTGTAACTTTTTTAACATTTTATTTATTATATAGTATTTTTATTATTATTTGTTATTTTAATAACATTATTATCATTAGGAGGGTAACAATGGATATTGCTGTTATTGGGTCAAATATGGTTGATCTTATCGCGTATATTAATGATATGCCGAAAATGGGGGAAACCTTAGAAGCGCCTGATTTCAAAATGGGTTGTGGTGGTAAAGGGGCAAACCAAGCGGTTGCTGCAGCGACATTAGGGGCAAAGGTTATGATGCTGACTAAAGTGGGCGATGATATATTTGCGGAAAACACTATTCGAAATTTGAAACAATATGGGATTAATACGGACTATGTCGAATCCGTAGAGGGAGTGTCTAGCGGTGTTGCGCCTATTTTTGTGGATCAATCCTCGCAAAACCGGATTTTAATTATCAAAGGGGCAAATCAATATTTAAAGCCTGCTGATATTGATCGCGCAGCAGAGCAGTTAAAACAATGTAAACTCTTTATTCTACAACTCGAAATTCCGTTAGAAACTGTTTATTACGCCATTGATTTTGCCAATTCACATGGTATTCAAGTGATTTTAAATCCTGCACCAGCAAGTAAAACCTTAGATATTCGTTATGCTTGTCATTGTGATTTTTTTATGCCGAATGAAACGGAACTTGAAATTTTAACGGGCTTACCGGTACAAAGCATGGAGGAAATTCAAGCGGCTGCCAGTGTGCTCTTATCTAAAGGGTTAAAAAATTTGATTGTCACATTAGGGGATAAAGGGGCTGTTTGGTTAACGGAGGATAAGAAAGTCTTTATTGAGCCTTATCCGGTTAAGGCGGTGGATACGAGTGGCGCAGGAGATGCGTTTATTGGCTGTTTTGCTTATCACTATATCCAATCACACGATATTGCAGAATCAATGAAAATGGCGTCTTTATTTGCGGCATATAGCGTAACAGGACAGGGCACACAATCTTCTTACCCAAATAAAGATCAATTTGAACAATTGAAACAACAACATCAATGTTAGGGGGAGTTTATGAAAAATATCATTCAAATGCCGGATGGTTATTTAAATAGAACACCGCTTTTCCAGTTTATTTTATTATCTTGCTTATTTCCTCTTTGGGGCGCGGCTGCCAGCTTAAATGACATTCTCATCACCCAGTTTAAAAGTGTATTTACGCTCAGTGATTTCGCGAGTGCATTAGTGCAAAGTGCATTTTATGGTGGCTATTTTCTCATCGCCATTCCAGCTTCATTAGTCATTAAAAAAACCAGCTATAAAATTGCAATACTTATTGGGTTAACACTGTATATTGTGGGCTGTTCCATGTTCTATCCTGCTTCGCATATGGCAACCTATACGATGTTTTTAGCGGCAATTTTTTCTATTGCCATTGGTTTAAGTTTCTTAGAAACTGCGGCGAATACCTATAGTTCAATGATTGGCCATAAAGATTATGCTACATTAAGGCTTAATATCAGCCAAACTTTCTACCCTGTAGGCGCGATTGCCGGTATTTTGTTAGGAAAATATCTTATTTTCCAAGAAGGGGCGAGTTTGCATGAGCAAATGGCTGGTATGACACCTGAGCAAATTCATGACTTTAAATTGGCCATGCTAGAACATACGTTACAGCCCTATAAATATCTGATTTTTGTGCTCATTGGTGTGACTTTATTGTTTTTAATCACTCAATTCCCTAAATGCAAAACAGCGCAAGATACCCTCAATAAAAAAGATATTCATTTTATCGACACTTTAAAGTACTTAGCCAAAAATACACCGTTTAAGAAAGGAATCATCGCGCAATTTTTATATGTGGGAATGCAGGTGGCGGTGTGGTCTTTTACGATTCGTTTAGCGCTGACGCTAAGCGACATGAATGAACGGGAGGCCTCAAATTTTATGGTATATAGTTTTATTGGATTTTTTGTGGGTAAATTTGTAGCCAATTTCTTAATGACTAAGTTCAAATCTGAGTTAGTGCTACTTGGGTATTCCATTTTGGGGGTTATCGCCTTGGCATATACTGCGTTTATCCATGATTTCTCAGCGGTTTATGCGGCCATTTTCGCGAGCGTATTATTTGGGCCTTGTTGGGCAACGATTTATGCTTCAGTGTTAGAAACCGTTGAACAAGAACATCGCGAAGTTGCGGGCGCTGTGGTGGTGATGTCGATTATCGGTGCCGCCGTTGTTCCTGCGATTCATGGCTATGTTTCAGATGTACTCGGCTCATTGCAGCTTGCATTTATTGTGCCGTTATTTTGTTTTGTGTATGTGGGTTATTACTTCTTTGATAAGTATAGAACACAATAATCAGGAGGGAATATGTCTAGCTACATTTATTTATCAAAACAACAGTTTTCTGAAAAACCACAAATTATCTTTCGCAATGGGGAATTTACCGTAACAAGTTTCAAATTTTCTAGTGGTATCGAAGGGCTTAACCTATCAAATAGTCAAGGGTTTATCACTGTGTTACCTTTCTATGGCCAAATCATTTGGGAAGCGGAATTTCGAGGACATAATCTGAAAATGAAGAACATGTTCACCGAACCCAAATGGGGGAATAATATTATTGATACTTATGGTTGTTTCGCTTTTCATTCTGGTTTGATCCGTAATGGTTGTCCAAGTCCTGATGATGATCATGCTTTGCATGGTGAAATGCCTTGTGCGCCTATGGATAAGGCGTGGTTAATTCTTGAAGATAATCGTCTTGGTGTTGGTGGCAGCGTTGAATATGTGAAAGGATTTGGGGACCACTATCTTGCGGAACCTCAAGTTATGTTACATTCCCACAGTACTTTGTTTGATATACGTATGCAAGTCACGAACCTCGCGAATGTAGACATGCCTTTACAATATATGTGCCACATGAATTATTGTTATGAACACGGAGCAACATTTAGTCAAAATATCCCTGACAGTGCGATAGTTTTACGTGAAAGCATTCCGGCACATGTTACGCCTACTGCTCAGTGGTTAGCGTTCAATGAAAAATTGAAACAAGGTGAACATACTTTAAACGGCTTAGAAAATGATGCATTGTATAATCCTGAAATCGTGTTTTTTATGGATAACTTACAGCAATATCAAGCGCATTTAGAGTATAAAATGGTTTCACCGGCTGGGCATAGTTACGTTACACGTTTTTCTTCGGCACAATTTAATTATGCGACTCGTTGGATTTTATATAATGAGGATCAACAAGTGGGGGCTTTTGTTCTGCCGGCAACTTGTCGTCCAGAAGGTTTTTTAGCAGCCAAACAATCAGGGAGTTTGATTATGCTTAAACCACATGAAACGCGATGTTTTGAGGTGACGACTGGGATTGCTTAGTCCCCAGTAGGCAATAAAAAGAAGAAAATGCACCGCACTTTCTTCTTTTTTTAGGCATAGCCTTAGACTTCGTATTTACGCTTATCGCCAATATCAAAATGTAAAGGCATGCGCCATTTTTGTATGCTCAAGAGGAGTAAAAGGGCGGCGATAATGAGAGATAGAATTTGAACACCAATCATAAAATGGGCTTGGAGGCATAACCATAACAAAGCAAAAAATACACTTTGAGCGTTTAATCCGGGTATTCTGAAACAATAATATTCTTTAAAACATAACCCACCTAAGGTGACAAAAGCCCCATCTAACGCAAGATTTGGAAAGCCGAAAACAAAGAGGATTAAGGCGGTCCATGTTGCCATTTGTAGTAGCAAGCGAAATTGCTTGAGATAAATGTGTAATGAGGAAGCACAGCAGCTCGCAGCAAGTAAAATACCGAGTTCTGCACGTGGATAATAGGGCAGTAGTGCGACGGAAAGTGTCGCAATGACAAAGCCTGTGCGGTAAATGATTACGGTAAGATAATCCCAAATGTCCATCGGGGATTGAATATGTGGATCGGCCATAATGTCACCTTAATTTTGCTAATGTTAGATTTCTTAATATTCTCTTAATATTTATGACTATAATAAAACTCATCAAAGCACACAATGTGGTTTGTGTTATTATTCACTGATTTAGGAAATTTAGGAAATCTTTATGAAAAAATTATTAACTGTTACCGCACTTTTAGCGCTTTCAACAACAGCATTTGCAAATTTTAACGATAATGGACAAAACAATGGTGGGTTTGCCGGTCAAGTGCAACAAATGACCGTTGCGCAAGCATTAAAAGCAAAAGATAACAGCTATGTAAGCATTGAAGGAACCATTGCTAAACGTTTGGGCGATGATGATTACTTGTTCCAAGATAATACAGGTACGATTAAAGCTGAAATTGATGATGATGTTTGGCGTAATCAAACGGTAAATCCTACAGATAAAGTTCGTATTTATGGTGAAATTGATAATGAGCGTTTTGAAAAAACCACTATCGATGTGAAACAGCTACAAAAATTAAATTAATTGATGACGCACCGTTTGGTGCGTTTTTTTATATTCATGGAATTTTTTCAACTTTTTTTGAAAATTGCTTGATTTTATATGATATATCTTGTAATTAATGAGTTATGTAAACACATTTCGCATTTTAACTAAAAAAGGAAAGTATCATGAAAAAAGTAGGTTTTGTTGGCTGGCGCGGTATGGTTGGTTCAGTGTTAATGGATCGAATGGTTGAAGAACAGGATTTTGCGAATATTGCGCCAACTTTTTTTACCACTTCACAAGCGGGACAAAAAGCGCCATCATTTGGGGGCAAGGAAGCCGGTGTATTACTCGATGCTAATGACATTGAGGCATTAAAAACTCAAGATATTATCGTGACTTGCCAAGGGGGTGATTATACTAATGCCGTATATCCAAAACTGCGTGCTGCAGGTTGGGAAGGCTATTGGATTGATGCCGCTTCAGCATTACGTATGGAAAAAGAGGCTATTATTGTACTCGACCCAGTGAATCAACATGTGATTTCTGATGGTTTGAAAAACGGTATTAAAACCTTTGTCGGCGGAAACTGTACGGTAAGCCTAATGTTGATGGCAATCGGCGGTTTGTTTGAAAAAGATTTGGTGGAGTGGGTATCGGTTGCCACTTATCAAGCAGCTTCTGGTGCAGGCGCAAAAAATATGCGTGAATTACTCGAACAAATGGGCGAATTGCGTGATGCGGTAAAACCTGAGCTAGCGGATCCGGCTTCTTCTATTTTAGACATTGAACGTAAAGTCACCGCAACTATGCGCGCAGAAGACTTCCCAACGGCAAACTTTGGGGCGGCATTAGGTGGTTCATTGATTCCTTGGATTGATAAATTATTAGACAGTGGCCAAACGAAAGAAGAGTGGAAAGGTTATGCCGAAACCAACAAAATCTTAGGTTTAAGTGATGCGCCAATTCCTGTAGATGGTTTATGTGTGCGTATCGGTGCATTACGTTGCCACAGCCAAGCCTTTACCATTAAATTGAAAAAAGATTTACCATTGGCGGAAATTGAACAAATTATTGCTGCTCATAATGAATGGGTGAAAGTCATTCCAAATGACAAAGAAACGACCCTACGTGAATTAACACCGGCGAAAGTCACAGGCACATTGAGTATCCCTGTCGGTCGCTTGCGTAAACTCAATATGGGGCCTGAATATTTAGCGGCCTTTACTGTAGGGGATCAATTATTATGGGGAGCGGCAGAGCCAATTCGTCGTATTTTAAAACAATTGGTCGTTTAAATGAAAATGGGGTGTGGGGATCACACCCCGATTTATTAATACTCTTTTTATTTTGTGAGGGAATGTTATGCAAGGTCATTGTCTGTGTGGAGCGGTTACATTAACGGCACATTCTAATAAAGCACTCAATGCTTGTCATTGTGGGATTTGCCGTAAGCAAACGGGAGGCGGCGCTGCGTTTTCCCTTCATAGTGAGGGCATTCAGACCACTGGGGACGAGCATATTACCCATTATCAATCTTCTCCGTGGGCAAGTCGCGCGTTTTGTAAAAATTGTGGCACACCATTATATGTACATCTATTGGGGAGTAATGATTATTATGTGGCTGCAGGTATTTTTGATGAACCTGATTTCTCCTTAGCTGCACAACTGTTTATTGATAAAAAGGCGAATTATTATGCTTTGGCTAATGACACGCCTAAAATTACAGAAGCGGAGTTTTTGGCAAAAGTTGCAGCCAAAATGGCACAAAAATCGGAATAATGCACGATCACGATGAGCGTTTAATATGATACGAGAACCTCAATTTTGCGAATTTGCACTCAAAACTTTATTACCATTTGCAGAGCAATTCCCCATTCAGTATCTTCAAGGGCAGCGCCATGTCTCGATTGCTTATCGGCATTTTACCCATGATAGTCCGGAGGTCCGTAAATTATTGATTATTGTTAATGGCCGTGCGGAAAACATGCTGAAATGGACTGAGGTTGCTTTTGATTTTTATCATCAGGGTTATGATGTTCTTGTATTTGATCATCGTGGTCAAGGCTATTCACAGCGTTTGCTTGCGGATCCTGAAAAAGGGTATATCGATGAGTTTCGTTTTTACGCCGAAGATATGCATAAAATTATTGAAAATGTGACCGCACTTTTTCCGTATCAAAGCCAACATTTGCTGGCTCACTCTATGGGGGCATTGATTAGTAGTTTTTATCTGGCAAATTATGATCATCAAATAAAAAGTGCGGTCTTTTCTGCGCCTTTTTTTGGTTTATTATTGCAGCGCCCAATTATCGACGAGTTAGCAATCAATTTAATGATATTATTTGGACAAGGAAAACGTTATGTCTTCGGCAAAACCTCTTATAAACCAGCCCATTTAGACCACAATGATCTGAGTTTCTGTAAAACACGCATGAAATGGCATAATCGAATTCAACGTAAAAATAAGGTTATTCGATTAGGTGGGCCAACCTTTCGTTGGGTACATCTTTGTTTAAACGCCATTAAGCAGTTACCACAGATTTTACCTCGTATTGAAATCCCTGTGCTGATTGTACAGTCGGATCAAGACAAAATTGTGAATAATCAAGACTTGCCTAAATTAACTTCACTTTTACCCAAAGGAGAACTTTGGCGTATCACCGATACAAAGCATGAAGTGCTATTTGAACGTGATTGTGTGCGAGAACAGGCGCTGCAGCGTATTTTTGCGTTCTTTATGTAACAAGCCTAATCGTATATGTTAAAATTGTGTTTTCATTCAACGATAAAAGGGGAAATGCAGTGGCAACAAATACGACACAAAGCGCAGAAAAAATGGATATTCAAGCGCAAATTTCTGCGATTATGGAACAATTGGAGCATATGAACCTCCATTCCTTTTTAACAGATTGGGTTATCCCTTATGGCACAAAAATCCTTTTTGCCATTCTCATTTATTTAGTGGGGAAATCCTTAGCGCGAGTATTGAGCCGCGTGCTCGGCACAGCCGTTGGTCATTCAAGTAAAGATGACATGTTGCAAGGCTTCGTGACTTCAATTAGCTATTTTCTCTTTTTGCTGATTGTCATTATTGCAGCGCTTTCTCAAATCGGGATTAATACTTCCTCTTTAGTCGCTTTAATTGGTGCTGCGGGGTTAGCAGTTGGTTTAGCCTTACAAAACTCACTGCAAAATTTTGCGGCGGGTGTGATGATTTTAATTTTTAAACCTTTTCGTAAGGGAGACTATATCGAAGCCGGTGGGACGGCAGGGAGTGTCCGCCAAATTGGTCTATTGGTTTTAGAATTACGGACAGGGGATAATAAATCGGTATTAGTGCCGAATGGTAAAGTTTTTGCGGATCGTATTACAAATTATTCGCGCAACCAAACGCGACGTGTTGATTTAACATTTGATATTGCCTACGATGTGGATATTGCACAGGCTAAAGAGATTATCAAAAAATGCCTTGAGGAAGAGACACGAATATTAACGAATCCGGCGCCGCTCATTGTGGTGGGTGCATTGACAACCAATTGTGTTCAATTATTTGTGCGCCCTTGGGTGAGAACGGCAGATTATTGGGGCGTTTATTATGGCATAACCGAGAAAGTGAAATTAGCTTTTGATGAAGCCAATATTACGCGATATACCAAATAATTAACTGAATAAGGAATAGAAGTGCGGTCGTTTTTCCATTTATTTTCATTCAAAAAAGGGCTGAAAAATGCCATATTTCTATTACTTATCGTGCAAGGGGCGAGCTTTGCGCTAGATTGGTGGCGCCAGCCTAAAATTCCACAACAAGCGGACCAAATATTATGGCATGATTTGCAACAACGTCCGTTTTTTCTCGCTCAAATGAGTTATGAGCGGCCAACGTTGGTTTATTTTTGGGGAACATGGTGTGGCTATTGCCGGTTGACATCGCCAATGATAAACGAATTATCAGATTCAGGTATACCGGTGGTCACAGTTGCTTTGCGATCCGGCGATAATGCTGCGGTTCAGCACTATTTGGCTGAGCATCAATATCACTTCACAACTGTTAATGATCCCCTTGGACAAATTTCTCAACACTGGCAAGTCTCTGTTACCCCAACCATCATTGCAGTCAAAAACGGTAGAATGCTGTTTGCAACAACGGGGTTAACGAGTAAATGGGGATTAAAAGCGCGGTTATTTTTGGCAGAGTTTTTTGCCTAATACTCCCATGTATCAGGATCAATACCCATTTCACGCATCATGGTTTTCGCCTGCTCAGGGATTTCATCTGAGCGGTCTTTGAGTAAGTCTTGATCTGTTGGCAAAGGCTGTCCAGTAAAAGCATGCAAAAATGCCTCACATAACAACTCACTATTCGTTGCATGGCGTAAGTTTCGAATTTGACGGCGAGTCCGTTCGTTAGTCAAAATTTCTAATACCTTAATGGGAATAGAGACGGTGATTTTTTTGACTTGTTCACTTTTTTTGCCATGCTCTGCATAAGGACTAATATATTTTCCGTCCCAGTTTGCCATAACGTTATCCTAAAGAAATATGAAAATTGTGGATATTCTAAAGAAAAAAACAAAAAATAACAATCTAGACGTCTAGCTTGCTTTTTCTAAATTGAATGAACAGTGGTAAAATAAGTGGCATATCATGCTTAAAAAGCAATTATTCGGATAGCCGATATGAATAAGGTAAGTTTATGAATAGACAATTACATAAATTTGGCGTGACAACGCTTTCAGATGCTGATGGTATTAAACGTATTGTGAGTTTGCTCAAAAAATACGGTCAGCCGAATGATTTAATTGTTGTATCAGCAATGGGAAACACCACATCATTATTAATGAATTGGGTGAATTTATCGAAAGAAAATCCTGTTGAAGCGAACCGCACTTTACAGATGATTCGTCATCAATACCTTATTCATGCCTCAGCGTTATTGAAAAAACCAGAAAGTGTCACTTTGCCATTTTTAGATGATATTCTAACCCTCTCAGCACGATTAGACCAAACACTGACAGAGGCCACCTATGCTGAAATTGTGGGACATGGTGAAATATGGGCAGCACGTTTATTAACCGCCTATTTGAATCAACAGGGAATGCCCGCAGAGTTCATTGATGCACGTCGTTTTCTGACAGCTGAGCGCCATGTGTTACCGACACTCTTAACCGTACCTAGCCAACAAAAATTACAACCTATTTTAACGGAGCATGCGGATAAATACTTAGTGATTAGCGGTTATATCAGCCAAAATGATGCGGGCGAAACCGTCTTGCTGGGGCGGCATGGTGCAGATTACTCCGCAACGAAAACAGCCGCATTAGCAGATATTGAGCAGGTAACGATTTGGGGGGAAATTGCTGGCGTATATAGTGCAGATCCAAATTTAGTCAAAAATGCTTCCCTTCTATCCTTGTTGAGATTAGATGAAGCAACAGAATTGGCTCGCTTGTCAGCGCCTATTTTGCACCCTAACAGCTTGCAGCCAGTGAGTGAAGCGATGTTGAAATTGCGTTTGCGTAGTACGCGAGAGCCCGAAAAAGGGTTTACTCAAGTCGAGCATTTACTCGCTTCCTCTGCGCAAGGGAAAATTGTGACTCATCATAATCAAATAGGGTTGATTGAACTGGTAATTCCATTGAGCCAAGATATTAAACAATGGGAAAACCAATTTTATACTTGGTTGCAGCAGCTCCAACTCAATCCAATGGCACTGTCTCTAGATGAAAACGAGCGCACGTTGAAATTAGTTTATCCGAATGAATTAATTGATGATATTTTTATAAAATTCAAAGGATTGCCTTTGCCAACAGAATCTACGTCTATTCGATATGACTTAGCGATGTTAGGTATTATAGGGGCGAATATCTGTCAAAACTCCTTGCAGATGATGCGGTTTTTTCAGCAAATTAAAAATCAACCTATTGAGCTGATTTGGCAGTCACCACAGAATATTAGTGTTGTGGCTATTTTGAGACAGCCGGTGACACGAGAATTATTAAAGAACGTACATGATGATTTATTTCGCGCCCACAAAACCATTGGGCTTGTGGTATTAGGGAAAGGCGAAGTGGCGAAAACATGGTTACAGCTCTATCAACAAGAGAGAGAAAAAATGGCGGCACGTAGCCATTTTGATTTCACTCTAATGGGCATTGTGGCCAGCCAAAAAGCCTGGTTAGATTATCAAGGCTTATCTCATTTAACTGTGAATCACCTTGATCAACTTTTTGAACAGCATGCGAAAGAGTTACAACCGGCAGAATTGCTCAATTGGTTGAGCTTACACCCTTTTGATGAGTTAGTGTTATTGGATATTACCGCCAGCGATTTTATCGCAGAACATTATATTAATTATGCAAAGCATGGGTTTCATGTAGTGAGTGCAAATAAGCGAGCGGCGGCATTTCCGTTAGGGCGTTATCATCAAATTGAGGAAGCATTTAGCCTTGCGGGGAGTTATTGGCTATATAATGCAACAGTGGGAAGCGGCCTGCCAATTACAACTATTGTGCATGATTTAGTGGAAAGTGGTGACAAAATTCTGTCGGTTGAAGGCACGTTTTCAAACTCTTTAGCTTGGTTATTTTATCAATATGACGGTTCGACACCGTTTTCAGAATTGGTGGAACAGGCTTGGTTACAAGGCTTGATGGAACGTGATCCAAGAGAAGACTTATTCGGTTATGATGCCTTGCGTAAACTTGTGATTACTGCACGTTCTGCTGGCTATGCCTTAGATAATCATACTGTGAAGTGTCATGGATTGATTCCAAAGCAGCTAGCAGATCTTTCGATTACAGATTTTTTTGAACAATTAAGTCAAGTCGATGATGATATTTATCAACGTTATCAAGCCGCGCAAGAAGATGGTTTAGTATTACGCTACATTGCGCGGTTCCACGCGCCAAATCAAGCCACGATTCAACTTGAGGCGATTGATCCTGAAGATAATATCGCGAAAACGTTGCCTGGCGAAAATCTGTTTATGATTAAAAGCCAGTGGTATCGGGATAATCCTTTAGTGATTCACGGTCCAAGTTCGGGGAAAGCGATGACAGCGGGCGCAATTTTGAGTGATTTAAATCGTTTAACGAAATTAATTTAATGCGATTTATTGAAGTGGATATTCTCCCCTTCTAACGAGTCGGGGAGAATATGTTATGTTTAGAAGTCTAAATCTGACTCATCAACGTCATTGATAGCGTTCTCATCAGTTATATCCGCATTATGGGCTAATGCTTCGGGATTCGCTAATAATTCTGCGCGTAATTTGGCTTCTAATTCATCGGCCTGTTCAGGGTTTTCAGTGAGCCATTTTAGTGCATTGGCTTTACCCTGCCCGATTTTACTGCCGTTATATGCATACCAAGCACCGGATTTTTCAACCAATTTTTGTTTAACACCAAGTTCCAGTAATTCTCCGTTTTTAGAGATACCCTCACCATATAAAATATCAAAATCAACTTGGCGGAACGGGGCCGCGAGTTTATTTTTCACTACTTTTACGCGTGTTTCATTACCAATGACTTGATCGCCTTCTTTGACTGAACCTGTGCGACGGATATCAAGACGAACGGAAGCATAGAATTTTAATGCGTTCCCCCCTGTAGTGGTTTCAGGGTTGCCAAACATCATGCCAATTTTCATACGAATTTGGTTAATAAATACGACTAGGCAGTTGGCTGATTTAATATTTCCGGTTAATTTACGTAGCGCCTGTGACATTAAGCGAGCTTGTAGACCCATATGAGAATCCCCCATTTCGCCTTCAATCTCTGCTTTTGGTGTTAAGGCAGCCACAGAGTCTACAATAATCACATCTACAGCCCCTGAGCGCACTAATGCATCACAAATTTCAAGAGCTTGTTCTCCATGATCGGGTTGAGAAATTAATAATTCTTTAGTTTGTACACCGAGCTTAGTGGCATAAATTGGATCAAGAGCATGTTCAGCATCAATAAATGCACACGTTTTACCCGCTTTTTGTGCTTGTGCAATTAATTCTAAAGTCAGGGTCGTTTTACCTGAGGATTCCGGCCCATAAATCTCTACGATACGCCCCATTGGTAAGCCACCGATTCCTAAGGCGATATCTAAGCTTAAAGAACCGGTAGAAATTGATTCGACATCAAGAGTTTGAGTGTCGCCTAATTTCATAATGGATCCTTTACCAAATTGTTTTTCAATTTGGCCTAAGGCGGCTGCGAGTGCTTTTTCTTTTTCTTCTGGTGTGCCGACTTTTACTGTTTTTGTGCTGCTAGCACTGTTGTTTTTAGCCATATGGACCTCAAAATATCTTAACTCTGTGGTTTATATTGGGAGGTATTATACTGTATGTGAATACAGTATCAAGCGAATTTTTATTTTTTCACAAAATTTTTTGTTAGAATAAGTCAAAATTGTGATTTTCATTCCAAAAAGATATTTTTTATGAGCCAAAATGCACACCACACCCCAATGATGCAACAGTACTTACAACTTAAAGCAGAAAACCCAGATATTTTGCTGTTTTATCGCATGGGGGATTTTTATGAACTATTTTACGATGACGCCAAAAAAGCCGCAGCATTGCTAGACATTTCGTTGACTAAACGTGGTCAATCTGCTGGACAGCCTATACCAATGGCGGGTGTGCCTTATCATGCCGTTGAAGGATATTTAGCGAAATTAGTTCAGTTAGGCGAATCGGTTGCGATTTGTGAACAAGTCGGGGATCCGGCACTGTCAAAAGGGCCTGTGGAACGAAAAGTGGTGCGTATTGTGACACCTGGTACTGTGAGTGATGAGGCCTTGCTGCCTGAGCGACAAGATAATTTGATTGCGGCGGTATATCAGGAAAACTCACGTTTTGGCCTCGCAACATTAGATATGACCTCTGGGCGTTTTCAGCTGAGTGAGCAAGAAAGTGCGGTGAGTTTGCAAGCAGAATTACAGCGCATTGCGCCGGTGGAAATTCTGTATTGTGAAGATGTTGAGGATATGGCATTACTCAGTAATTATAAGGGATTGCGTCGTCGTCCGATTTGGGAATTTGAATTAGGGACGTCAATACAATTATTAAATCAGCAATTTGGCACCAAAGATTTACGTGGCTTTGGGGTCGAAAAAGCGATTCTTGGGCTTTGTGCGGCGGGCTGTTTATTACATTATGCCAAAGAAACTCAGCGCACATCTCTGCCACATATTCAAAGCATTAGTTTATTGCAAAATAGCGATAATATTTTGTTAGATGCGGCCACACGACGTAACTTGGAATTAACACAGAATTTGGCTGGTGGTACGGAACATACACTCGCTTCGGTGTTAGATCATTGTATTACTCCAATGGGGAGCCGTTTGTTAAAACGTTGGATTCACCAACCGATCCGCCAAGTCGAAAAATTACAAATGCGTCAACAAGTTATTCAAGCTTTGTTAGATTTAGATCTCGTTATGGCGCTACAACCGTTATTGCGCCAAGTTGGGGATATTGAGCGGATTTTGGCACGTGTAGCCTTGCGTTCAGCACGCCCGCGTGATCTCACACGTTTACGCACAGCATTGGAGCAACTCCCTTTTATTGTACCAATTTTAAAAAATTCGCCGAAATTAACCGCACTTTCCGCACAAATTGAGGAATTTCCAGCATTATTAGATTTGCTACAACGCGCAATTATTGATTCTCCCCCATTATTAATTCGTGACGGCGGAGTGATTGCGCCAGGTTATCACGCTGAACTTGATGAGTGGCGAGAACTATCGGAAGGGGCAACACGTTATTTAGAAGAACTGGAGATACGCGAACGTGAGGCGACGGGGATTGATACCTTAAAAGTCGGCTTTAATGCAGTACACGGTTATTATATCCAAATTAGTCAAGGCCAAGCCCATAAAGCGCCCATCCATTATGTACGCCGTCAAACGTTAAAAAATGCTGAACGTTATATTATTCCTGAACTAAAAACGTATGAAGATAAGGTATTAAAGGCGAAAGGCGCGAGCCTGGCTTTAGAAAAACAGCTGTATGAGGAAATTTTTGACCAAATCCTACCGCACTTAGGCCCATTACAGCGTACAGGCATGGCATTAGCTGAGCTGGACGTGTTAACGAACTTAGCAGAGCGTGCGGATACGTTGAATTATGTTATGCCAACTTTTAGTCATGAAGTGAAAATTGATATTCAAAATGGTCGTCATCCGGTTGTAGAACAAGTATTGAAAGATCCGTTTATCGCAAATCCTGTTCAATTGCATGATCAGCGCCATTTACTGATTATTACTGGCCCGAATATGGGCGGAAAAAGCACTTATATGCGACAAACCGCCTTGATTACACTCATGGCATATATTGGCAGTTTTGTACCCGCAGAAAGTGCGGTAATTGGTTCTATTGATCGCATATTTACCCGAATAGGGGCATCTGATGATTTAGCTTCAGGGCGCTCTACTTTTATGGTAGAAATGACGGAAATGGCCAATATTTTACATCAAGCAACAGCACAAAGTTTGGTGTTAATTGATGAAATTGGACGTGGAACCTCAACTTATGATGGCTTGTCTTTAGCGTGGGCTTGTGCAGAATGGTTAGGAAAAAAAGTGCGTTCATTAACACTGTTTGCGACACATTATTTTGAACTGACAGTCTTGCCAGAACAATTAGCTGGCAGCGCAAATGTGCATTTAGATGCTTTAGAACATAACGAAACAATTGCGTTTATGCATGCCGTACAAGAAGGGGCGGCTAGCAAAAGTTACGGGTTAGCGGTGGCCAGTTTGGCGGGCGTTCCGCAGGCAGTCATTAAATTAGCCAAACAAAAATTGCATCAACTGGAGCAAGTTTCTAACCAAAATGTGCTTGTACAAGATCGACAACAATCTCTTCAAAATCAAGCAGAATTACCGCTGATGGAAGACGATAGCCATAAAAATGTCATATGGGATATGTTAGAAAATTTAGATCCTGATGAACTCAGCCCAAAACAAGCTTTAGCTTATTTGTACCAGTTAAAGAAGATGGTATAAGCGATGAATGTGCGGTGTAATGGGTCATAGAAAGCTAAAAATAATCTATTTCTGACCGCACTTTTTGCGTTTAATTTTGGACTCTTAGGAAAGGCAGGAGTAACAATCCAATCGCAGAAGCTGCGCAGGCGATCACAACAAAAAAGCCGTCCCAATGGAAATACTGCATCACAATTGCAAGGGGATAGCCTGCTAGGGCTGCACCTAGATAGGCGAATAAGCCGACAAAGCCTGTGGCTGTACCTGCCGCTTTTTTGTGGGCGCATTCAGCGGCGGCCATGCCGATTAGCATTTGTGGGCCAAAGACGAAAAAGCCAATGGCAAAAAAGAGACAGCTTAGTAATAATTTTTGCTCTTCCGGCATGAGCCAAAGTGCGGTGATAGAGAAGAAAATACCAATAGCGAATAATAGTGCCATTGGCCCTCGATTACTGGAAAAAAGTTTATCCGATCCCCAACCTGCGACAAGTGAGCCCACAAAACCCCCTATTTCAAATAAAGATAAAGCGGTATTGGCTTCAACGAGGTTATAGTGATAGTTTTCAGTGAGATAAATATTTCCCCAATCGTTGATGGCAGTACGTACGATATAAACCAAAGTGTAGCTACAGGCGAGTAGCCAAATATATTTATTTAAAAAGACATAATCTCGTAAGATTTCACGCCAACTCCGATCTTTTCCTTCGTTTTCTTGCGCTAATTCAAGGGGATCTTGACGCCATTGTCCAACGCTGGGTAATCCCATGCTTTCAGGCGTACTACGTAGGCGCCATAATAAAAATAAACCAATGAGTAGCGCGATAATACCGGCGATGCTTAAGCCATGCCGCCAGCTGTAGTGTAAGGTAAGGTAGCCGACGATAAGAGGAATTAGTGCGCCACCTACATTATGCGCAGTGTTCCAAATTGCCCACCAATGTCCACGTTCGGTGCGGGAATACCATGTTGTTAATAGTTTTGAACATGGCGGCCAACCCCAACCTTGAAACCAAGCATTGATGACCCACAACGAAGTAAAAACGAAAATAGAGCTGGATAAACCGAAAAGAATATTGGTTATGCCTGTCATCATTAAACCAATCGCCATAAAATAGCGTGGATTGGTGCGATCTGAGTACATGCCTGATATAAATTTTGAAATACCATAAGTTAAGTAAAACAACGTGGCCATTAAGCCGATATCTTGTTTGCTGATCCCTAAATCAGAAATTAAGGCAGGGACGGCATAATTCACACTTTTTCGTGTGAGGTAAAAGCCAGCGTAACCGATATACATGGCGATCATTAAATGTATTCGCCAATATTGATATTGTTGATTTTGTGTGCTGATATTCATCTTAGAGGTAACCGAATTGTTATTATCGTGCCTTGCCCGAGTTCGGCGTGGAGCTGGAAATCCCCACCAAGCAATTTTACACGTTCACGCATTCCTTTTATGCCAAAACCATTGAAGTAATGGGTTGGGTCCATGCCGATACCGTTGTCTTCAATGCTGAGAAAAATGCTATTTGTGACAGATAATGAAAGCTTTATATGACTTGCTTGAGCATGTTTAATAATATTATTTAAACTCTCTTGGCATAGACGATATAAAGTCATTTCAGTGACGTGATCGAGTATGACGTCCTGAGGGTTGTGCCAAGCAAAATCGGTTTGGATATGTTGTTTTTCAAAACCGAGCGTGAGGAAGAGATCTTGAATAGATTGCTGTAAACCTAAATCGTCAAGGGATTTTGGACGTAGGCGATTTAATAAGCTTTTTGTGGTGTCATACACATTGAGAGAAAGTGCTTCAATTAAATCGGCGACTTTTGTGGTGGCCTCACTTTGTTTAAGGCGCTTGAGAATATTGGCTTGAGTGCGAATGGCCGTAATATTTTGGCCGATTTCATCATGTAATTCACGTGCGATTTCTTTACGAATAGTTTCTTCGGTATCAATTAATTGTGTGGTGAGCCACTTATTTTTACTTAATTCTATGGAAATACTGTGGTTGAGATCGCGTTGATATTGAATGGCTAGACCTAAAAAAATGCCTGTCACAGTTTGGGCAGACAAAGAGAGTAGTAAATCGGTCATTTCGACATTGGAAAAACCATGACTGGTTGCAATCAGGGCGATACTATTCAATAAAGTACCTAATAATGCGCCCTGCCAACCGTAATGAAATGCTAATAAAATAATAGGAATAGCAAGACAAAAAATGGCAAAGCGCATAAATTCGGAAGGTAGGGTGGTTTGAATATAAATATTCAGTATAAAAAGAAAGAGATAAATAAAAATATGCCGTGTGCGTAGGGAAATCGGTTTATGAATTAAATCTGCGGTTAATGGAATCCAACGATGCTTAAATAGGTATTCATAGATTAAATAACAGGCGGGTACGACAAGTAAGCCGCCGGTTAAACTCACTAAAAAAGTATAGCCAAAGTGATTTGTTGGCGCTAATAAGCTCGCATTCAGTAGACTAATGATAAAAATAAAGCCACCTTGTAAGCTAAGCTTTTGCCATTGTGTGCCTGTGTAATAGGGAAAGGCTTTAAAGCATACAAGATAAGAAAGTAGACTGAGGACATAGAGCCATTGAACAGATAAGTTAGGATAAGTGTGCCACAATAAACCAATAAGTAACCATTCACAAACATACGGAATGGCCCAAAATCGACGTGGTATATGTAGCACGATCCCTAAACGTAACGAACAGGGAAGAAAAAACAATGCTAATATGGGATCGTTAAGTAAATAATCACTAATGATCCATAGGCAGAAATTGCCACAAAAAATGCCGAATATACTGTAAAGTGCGGTCAAAAAAATCGCACTTTTTTTATTGAGCGTGCGCATGGAAAAAATTGACAAGTTCAACATTATTCTTCACATTCAGTTTTCCCATCGCGTTTGCGCGGTGGACATGCACGGTTTTGAAACTCAGTCCTAAGCGCTCAGCAATTTCTTTTGTTTCTAAACCAGAGACTAATAATTCACACACTTCCAGTTCTCGTTTGGTGAGCTGGGTTGATGGCATATGTGTATTGGGTGTCACTAATTTGATGGCAAGCTCAGGAGGTAAATAACAACCACCGGCATGGACGGTGTGAACGGCTTGGATTAATTCATCAGGGCTACAACGCTTACTTAAATAGCCTTTAGCGCCTAATTCAAACGCTTTACGTATGATTAAATCAGAATCGTTCACGCTTAGCATGATACAAGGAATGCCAGAGGGAATATCATTTAAGAGGGCTAAACCGCTTTCTTCAGGCATAGAAATATCAATAACACAGACATCAACATTTAGTCCGGGCATTTTTTGTCGTGTTTCACGAGCAGAACCAAATTCCGCAATAACCTGTATATCATCTTCAAGATTAAGGAGTTGAGCAAAACCAGAACGGACGATGACGTGATCATCAATGAGTACTACGTTTATTATCATACAGTAATAGCGCCTAATTTATTTTTTAATATTATGACATAATTATCATTAGGCACAATGAGATGAATAGGTAATATTTTCATTTCATCTTAATCATATTTTTGATGATTTTTAAGCCATAAATCTGGTGGCCGTTTATAACGGATTTTGATGAAATAAAAATTGATCTAACTCAATAAATACGTTGTTTTTTCCCGAAATACCCCCTACGAGTTATTATTTAATCTAGGCTTAAACAGGATAATAACGCCAGTTAAGAACAGCATAATAAAGAAAGTGAACCTGCGTGAGTCCTGAACATTCATTGCCTCGAAGACGGTTTTTGCGAGGTGAGTTTTTTACCTCCTTACAATCAAAAACCGTACAGCAACAAGGTTTTCAAGGTATCCGTCCTCCTTGGGCTGTGGATAATCAGCAGTTTATTGAAGATTGCACACGTTGTGGAGCGTGTATCCAAGCATGTGAAACCCGTATTTTAGTCAAAGGGGAGGGAGACTTTCCGGAAGTGCATTTTGACAGGGGAGCCGGAGAGTGTACGTTTTGTCAACGTTGTGTGACGGTTTGTCCACAACCGATTTTTCGTCCATTGACGGAACCCGCGTGGTTTCACCGTGTAGAGGTGAGTGAGGCTTGTTTAACCAAAAAAGGTATCGAATGCCGAAGCTGTGAAGATAGTTGTGAAATGCGGGCAATTCGGTTTAAACCTACATTAGGACAGGTGTCACAAATCAGTTTAAATTTAGAGGATTGCAATGGCTGTGGTGCTTGCCTAAAAAGCTGTCCGACATTTGCGATTAAAATTATTTATCCAGATCTAGTAGAACAATGCAAGAAAATATAAACGATATGAATGAATCACCAAATTGGCATGTTTGTGGTTTAGTGGTTCAGTGTAATCCTGAAAAAATTCAGGCCGTAAAGACCGCACTTTTAGCCATAACCCATACTGAAATCCCTGCGGTCGATGAAAAAATGGGCAAAATAGTTGCTGTTATGCAGTCTCATGATGAGCATATCTTACTTGATAATATGGAATCAGCTAAAAATATTGATGGCGTGATTGTTGTCTCGTTGGTTTATCACCAACAAGATGTGCAAAACGCTATGAACGATTAATCAAAATATAGTGGGGGAAACGCTATGAATTTAAGTCGTCGTGACTTTATGAAAGCCAATGCTGCGGCCGCTGCTGCAACAGTGGCGGGATTGACCATTCCTGTCAAAATGGTTGAGGCCGCAGATAATGATATTAAATGGGACAAAGCGGTTTGTCGTTTCTGTGGAACAGGTTGTGCGGTCTTAGTTGGTACTAAAGATGGACGTGTTGTGGCATCTCAAGGCGATCCAGATGCAGAAGTGAATCGTGGTTTAAACTGTATTAAAGGCTATTTCTTGCCAAAAATCATGTATGGTAAAGACCGTTTAACTGCGCCGATGTTACGTATGAAAAATGGTAAATACGACAAAGAGGGTGAGTTTACGCCTGTTTCATGGGACGTAGCCTTTACCACTATGGCGGAAAAATTCAAAGATGCTATCAAAAAACACGGTCCAAATGGTGTGGGCATGTTCTCATCAGGACAGTCTACAATTTTTGAAGGTGTTGCAAAATCAAAATTGTGGAAAGCCGGCTTCCGTTCTAACAATATTGACCCGAATGCACGTCACTGTATGGCCTCTGCTGCGGTTGCATTTATGCGTACTTTTGGTATGGATGAACCAATGGGCTGTTATAATGACATCGAAGAAGCCGAAGCCTTTGTATTATGGGGCTCTAATATGGCGGAAATGCACCCTATTTTATGGTCTCGTATTACCGATCGTCGCTTGTCTAATCCGGATGTTCATGTTGCGGTATTATCAACGTATGAACACCGCTCTTTTGAGTTAGCGGATAACGGCATGATTTTCACGCCACAGACAGATTTAGTCATTTTAAACTACATTGCTAACTATCTCATCGAGAATGATGCAATTAACTGGGATTTCGTGAATAAACACACAAAATTCAAAAAAGGTGATACTGACATTGGCTATGGTTTACGTGACGATAATCCGTTACAAAAAGCTGCTAAAAACCCAAATAGTGGCAAAATGCATGATAGTAGCTTTGAAGAATTAAAAGCATTAGTGTCTGAATATACCTTAGATAAAGCCCATGAGATGTCAGGTGTGCCGAAAGAGCAGCTTGAGGCATTGGCGAAGCTATACGCTGATCCGAACAAAAAAGTTGTTTCTTTCTGGACGATGGGTTTCAACCAACATACTCGTGGCGTATGGGCAAACCATTTAGTTTACAATATCCACTTATTGACAGGAAAAATCTCTCTTCCGGGTTGTGGTCCATTCTCTTTAACTGGACAACCTTCGGCTTGTGGAACTGCACGTGAAGTTGGTACATTTATTCACCGTTTACCGGCAGATTTAGTTGTAACCAATCCACAGCATCGTGAAACCGCTGAAAAATTATGGAAATTACCGGCAGGGATTATTTCTGAAAAATTAGGTTATCACACCGTTGCGCAAGATCGCGCCTTAAAAGATCATAAAATGGCAGTACTTTGGACGATGTGTAATAACAATATTCAAGCTGGACCAAACATTAACCAAGATCGTATGCCGGGCTGGCGTGATCCAGAAAACTTTATTGTTGTCTCAGATCCTTATCCAACAGCGAGTGCATTATCTGCTGACTTGATGTTACCGACATCTATGTGGGTAGAAAAAGAAGGGGCTTATGGTAATGCAGAGCGCCGTACACAATTTTGGCGCCAGCAAGTACAAGGTCCGGGTGAATCTCGCTCAGACTTATGGCAATTAGTAGAATTCTCTAAATATTTCACAACTGATGAAATGTGGCCAGCAGAGATTCTTGCGGCAAACCCTGAATATAAAGGGAAAACTTTATATGAAGTGTTATATCGTAACGGACAAGTAGATAAGTATTCCACTGATGAGCTAAATGGCCGTTTAAATGATGAGTCTTATCATTTTGGTTTCTATCTGCAAAAAGGTTTGTTTGAAGAATATGCTGCCTTTGGTCGTGGGCATGGCCATGACTTAGCGGATTTTGATACTTATCACCAAGCGCGTGGTTTACGTTGGCCAGTGGTGGATAATAAAGAAACATTATGGCGTTATCGTGAAGGGTACGATCCATATGTTAAAGCTGGAGAGGGTGTCAGATTCTATGGTTATCCAGATGGTAAAGCGATTATTTTGGCTGTGCCATATGAGCCACCTGCAGAAAGTCCAGATGAAGAATATGATTTATGGTTATCTACGGGGCGTGTTCTTGAACATTGGCATACAGGCTCGATGACACGTCGAGTACCGGAATTACACCGCTCATTCCCGAATAACTTAGTTTGGATGCACCCAAACGATGCGAAGAAACGTGGTTTACGACATGGAGATAAAATTAAAATTTCCTCACGTCGTGGTGAAATGATTTCTTATTTAGATACACGCGGACGTAACAAAGTGCCAGAGGGCTTAGTGTATACAACGTTCTTCGATGCGGGTCAGTTAGCCAATGTATTGACATTGGACGCAACGGATCCAATTTCAAAAGAGACCGACTTCAAGAAATGTGCGGTTAAAGTTGAAAAAGCAGCATAAAAGTGACCGCACTTTCAGAAAAAGTGCGGTAAGAAAATGATGAAAAAACCGACAATAACACCAGAAAGGCGCAAATTCCTAAAAGAAGCCACTCGAACAGCGGGTGGCTTGGCTGGGCTTGGCTTGTTATTAGGGTTACAGCAAAAACAAAGCCTTGCGCGAGAAGGGGTTGCATTACGTCCGCCTTTTGCGATTGAGGACGAGCAAAAATTTGCAGCCGCATGTATCCGATGTGGGCAATGTGTGCAAGCTTGCCCTTACGATATGTTGCATTTAGCGTCATTATTATCACCAATGGAAGCGGGAACACCTTATTTTATTGCCCGGGATAAACCCTGTGAAATGTGTGAGGATATTCCCTGTGCGAAAGCCTGTCCGAGTGGGGCGCTAGATGCTAATGCTGATGACATTAATCAATCACGTATGGGGTTATCGGTTTTATTGGATCATGAAACTTGTTTAAATTGGCAAGGATTGCGTTGTGATGTTTGTTATCGTGTTTGTCCATTAATTGATAAAGCGATTACCTTAGAATTACATCGAAATGAACGGACCGGAAAACACGCAATGTTTATTCCGACGGTACATTCTAATGCGTGTACAGGTTGCGGTAAATGTGAAGAAGCTTGTGTGCTTGAAGAGGCGGCGATTAAAGTGTTGCCATTGTCTCTAGCAAAAGGCATGTTAGGGCAGCATTATCGTTTAGGGTGGGAAGAGCAGGAAAAAGCAGGGCATAGTCTTGCGCCTAATGACTTGATTTCCTTACCGACAAGACGGCCTGAAACTGTACCTGAGTTTGTTCCTGAAAGCGCACCGCCCTTTCCAACGAAGGTGAAATAATGGCAAATGCTCCAAAATTCGCAGGGCGCGAAGCAAGAGAAAAATTGGGTTGGTGGCATGCAAATCGCTTTTTGTTTTGGCGGCGCCTAACACAGTTAAGTATTTTGGCAATGTTCCTGAGTGGGCCTTGGCTTGGTGTGTGGATTTTAAAAGGCAATTATAGTGGCAGTTTATTGTTCGACATTATTCCATTTAGTGATCCACTAATTACGGCAGAAAGTCTTGCTAGTGGACATATGCCGAGTTGGACAACATTACTTGGCGCGCTAATTATTGTGGCATTTTATGCCACTGTCGGCAGTAAAATATTCTGTGGTTGGGTATGCCCTTTGAATGTTGTCACAGATTGTGCGGCTTGGTTAAGACGTAAACTGGGTATTCGTCAAAGTGCAAAGCTTCCGCGTAATTTGCGCTATGGTATTTTGCTCATGATTTTAGTCGGCAGTGCGGTAAGCGGTATTTTAGTGTGGGAATGGGTAAACCCAGTTTCGGCCTTAGGGCGCGCACTAATTTACGGTTTTGGTGCAACAGCTTGGCTCGTTTTGACGGTTTTTTTATTTGATTTATTGATTGTTGAACATGGTTGGTGTGGACATTTGTGTCCGATTGGTGCGACTTATGGTGTGATCGGTGCGAAAAGCCTGATTCGGGTGAAAGTGATTGATCGCAGTTTATGTGACAATTGTATGGATTGTTATAACGTATGTCCTGAACCACAAGTGTTACGCACACCTCTTCATGGTAAAAAAAATGACAGTTTACTCGTGCTATCGAAAGATTGCATTAGTTGCGGACGTTGTGTAGACGTCTGTGCTGAAAAAGTATTCACGTTTTCCACTAGATTTTCTAAATAATTTAATCATTCGGGGGAATCAAAGATGATTAAAAAAACAATTTTAATTTTGACCGCACTTTTCGCGGGAAGTGTATTAGCAAATACGAATACAGCGGTACACCCTGTTGGCAATAGCTTAGAAGAGGGGGTTGAATATGTTGAACCTGCATTTACGATGCCAAAAAAAGAAGGTGAGTTGCCAGCATTAAATTATGTGAATCAACCACCTATGGTGCCACATGCGACAGCAAATTATCAAATTACAAAAAATGTTAATCAATGTATGAACTGTCATAGCGTTGAGGGTTCACGTGTTACTGGTGCGACACGTATTAGCCCAACTCACTTTGTGAGCCGTGATGGTAAAGTCAGTTCTGATGTGTCACCACGTCGTCAGTTCTGTTTACATTGCCACGTTTCGCAAGCCGATGTCGATCCTATCGTGCCAAATGAATTTAAACCGATGCCCGGTTATGGTCAATAATGTGGGGGAACTATGTTTAAGCTGATTAAGAAATTTTGGCGCTGGTTTAGAACGCCAAGTCGTATTGCAGTGGGAACTTTGTTAACCCTTGCGTTTATTGCCGGTATCGTGTTTTGGGGCGGCTTTAATACGGCGTTAGAATATACCAACACAGAAGAATTTTGTTCTGACTGTCATATGAATGATGTTGTGCCAGAATATCGTATGTCGGTGCATTATAACAACCGTAGTGGTGTGAAAGCAGATTGTGCCGACTGTCATTTACCTCATGATTTTGTGGGCAAATGGACACGTAAAATTGTCGCAAGCCGAGAGGTTTATGCGCATATTATGGGACATGTGGATACGAAAGAAAAATTTGAAGCCGCACGCTTGGAGATGGCGCAGCGCGAATGGGCGCGTATGAAAGCCAATGATTCTGCCGAGTGTCGTTATTGTCACAACTTCAATGATATGGACTATACACAACAAAAAACCGTTGCAGAAAAAATGCACCGTTTAGCGCAGGAAGAAGGCAAAACCTGTATTGATTGCCATAAAGGAATTGCCCACCAATTGCCAAATATGCATGGGGTAAAATCAGGCTTTACACAAAGTGAAAGTAAAGACGAGAAAAAATAAACTCGCTCTTTATCTTCCTATCTTTCTTTAATTGGGCGTATATTTTTACGCCCAATTGTGCTTAATATCACGCCTAACTTTGTTTCTTTTTCAGTTCATCACCTTAATTTCCATTGTCATCGTTTTCTGTCATCAAATTGTCATATTGATTTTATATATTACACTCGAAATCTGACAATAGGAGAAAGAAAATGAAGATGCGTTCTTTAGCATTATCACTAATGGCTATTTTGCCATTTGGTGTCACTGCTCAAACTATTTATCCTATCGATCGTGCAACGATGATGGTAGGTGGCTTATTTGACTTTAAGGTGGAATTTGATGAAGTTGTCGACCAAAATCAAGCGAAAGTATTGATTAACGGTAAGCCATATCAAGAGGTGTTAAAAGAAGGGAATGTGGAGTTTGTTGCCAATGAAGATGGTAAAGCGCATTCTGCACTTTGGGTTCGAAATACTTATTTAGATAACGCTGGAGAATTTAAAGTCGAAACGGAAGCGAATGGAAAAAAAGCGGAAGTGACGTGGCAAGTTTATGCCACACCTGATGTGCGTAAAGCCAAAAATGTGATTTTATTTATCGGTGATGGTTTATCTGTTGCACACCGTACAGGGGCGCGTATCCTATCAAAAGGGATTGCTGAGGGTAAGGCACATGGCAAACTAGCGATGGATTCATTGGAACATATGGGATTAATTGGTACTTCGAGTACAGATTCTATCGCAACAGATAGTGCAAATACCGCGAGCGCCTATATGACCGGTCACAAATCTGCAGTGAATGCTTTAGGGGTTTATGCAAGTCGCTCTGAAGACAATTTTAACCACCCGAAACAAGAAACCTTAGGTGAACTATTAAAACGTCGTACCAAGATGTCTATCGGTATTGTATCTGATTCTGAATTGCAAGATGCTACACCAGCAGCGGTCGTTGCCCATACTCGTCGCCGTTCAGAAAAAGCCGCTATCACCGAGATGTTATTTAATGTGAAACCTGATGTGATTTTAGGTGGCGGTTCCGCTTATTTTTTACCAAAAAGCACGCCGGGTTCAAAACGTAAAGACGATAAAAACTTTATTGAAATGTTCCAAAACGACGGCTATGAATTCGTGACTAATGGGACTGAACTCAATGGTATAGACAGTAAAAATACCAAGAAATTATTAGGTTTATTCCATACCGGAAATTTAAACACCGTATTAGATCGTCGTTTTTTAGCGAATGATGTGGCTAAAAAATTCCCGGATCAGCCGGATTTAACCGAAATGACCAAAATTGCGCTCGACGTGTTATCTCAAAACCCAGATGGTTTCTTCTTAATGGTGGAGTCTGCACATATAGACAAATCTTCACACCCATTAGATTGGGAACGTGCAATGGCAAGTACGATTATGTTAGACCAGTCAATCGAAGTCGCCCAAGAATTTGCGAAAAATAACCCAGACACCCTAATTATCGTCACAGGCGATCATACTCATGGTATTGCCATTATTGGTACGGTTGATGACGAAAAAGAGGGGGATATGCGAGAGAAAGTGGGAACCTATCAAAATGCAGGCTGGCCAAACTATACGGACGAAAATAACGATGGTTATCCAGATAAATGGGACGTGAGTAAACGCTTAGCCGTCTTCTTTAGTTCATTCCCTGATTATTATGAAACTTTCCGTCCAAAACTCGATGGGCAATTTGTGCCAGCGGTGAAAAATGAGCAAGGACATTATGTTGCGAACGAGACTTACAAATCTGTGGACGGCGCGGTATTCCGTGAAGGAAATATCCCTCGCTCTGGCGACACGGGTGTACATACTGTTGATGATATGATTATCCAAGCTTCAGGACCTGGTGCGGAAAATGTGCGTGGATATATGGAAAACTCCGATGTATTTAAAGTGATTGTTGATGCACTTGCGGTGAAATAAATGCAAAAAAGAAAATCAGTAAGAGCGGGAGTGATCCCGCTTTTTTTAAGTATATTCTTGTTTTTGGGGCTAAACACTCACAGCATGGCGAACAATACGTTAAATTTTGATCAGCTTTATGGTCAATTTTCCGTGACTGGCTTAGAGTTTAGTGACAAAGTGAAAGAACTTGAGGGAAAAAAAGTCACCATTCGAGGTTTCATGGCTCCGCCATTAAAACCGGATGCAAACTTTTTTGTGCTAACCAAAACCCCTATGGCCTTATGCCCATTTTGCGACTCTGATTCTGACTGGCCAGAAGATATTTTAGTGGTGTATCTCAAAAAACGGCAAAATTTTGTACAATTTAACGCCATTATTGAAGTAGAGGGCCGTTTAGAAAAGGGCAGTTGGACAGATCCTGATACGGGATTTGTCAGCTTATTACGGCTACGTGATGCGGTTTTTCGTGAATTATAGGATTGTTATGCAATTACATATTCAACAACTCAATATTACTGTCCCCAATCAGGAAAAGCCGTTACTTTCCATACCTGATTTCCAGCTGAACTCGGGAGAGCATTTAGCCATCTTAGGGCCGTCCGGATCGGGCAAAACGACCTTGCTTAATGCTATAACTGGACTTATTCCAGTCTCACCCAATCAAGTATTATGGGACAATACGGATATTCACCAACTTTCGGCTAGCCAATGTGATAACTGGCGTTTTGCGCATATTGGATTGATTATGCAAAACTTTCATTTAACAACAGGGCTCACCGCGCTAGAAAATGTATTGCTACCTTATAGTTTTCGTCACTGGACAATACCCACCGCAGTAAAACAGCGAGCTTATGCCCTATTAGAGAAAATGGATTTTCTTGCCCCTGATCGCCTTGTAGAAAGTTTATCACGTGGTGAGATGCAACGCGTGGCGATTGCACGAGCGCTTTTATCAAAACCGAAAGTGATTATAGCCGATGAACCGACCGCGAGTTTAGATCAAAAAAATGGGCAAATTATTACCGCACTTTTAAAGGACTTAGCAACGCAAGAAAAATGTAGCTTATTAGTTGCTACCCATGACTTACGCCTTGCAGATAGCCTCGCATTACGTATTTACTTACAAGATGGACAAATTCAGTATAAGGACGATTAAATGTTACGCCTAAAATTATTATGCCTGAATATACGTAAGCACCCGCTTGGTAGCCTAATGATTGTGTTGCTGATCGCTTTTTCAGTGGCGCTGAGTATGACGGTTAATTTACAGGAGCGCGCTTTTCGTGAAGGAAGCACGAAAGCAGCGGAGCGGTTTGATCTCGTTATTGGTGGTTTAGGTAGCGAAACACAACTAGTATTATCCACAGTATATTTACAGCCAGCAATGTTGCCACTTATTCCTACTCAACATTTAACCGAATTAGAGAAAAATCCACAGGTACAATGGGCTGCGCCGTTAGCCTTTGGTGATTTCTATCAAGGCATGCCACTGGTGGGGACTAATAAAGCCTTTATTGCGCACAACTATACCTTGCAGCAAGGGCGTAATTTCGAACAGCATTATGAAGCCGTAGTGGGTAAGAAAACCGGCTTGAATATTGGAGATGTTTTTTCTCCTGTGCATGGACAAATCGGAGAGAGTGGGGCGCATGCGCATGAGGCTGTGGAATATCGAGTGGTTGGCGTGTTACCCGAAGAACAAAGTATTTGGGATAGTGCCATATTAGTGCCAATAGAAAGTATTTGGGATATTCATGCACATCATGATCATGAGGACACACACGCACACGAAGATGCGCATGAACATGCTGATTTAGGGGTTTCTGCGATTATTGTTAAGCCCAAAACCTTTTCGGCCGCTTATAATTTACGTGCGCAATATCGTAATGAACATACTCAAGCCTTATTTCCTGCGGAAGTACTCGTTAAAATCTATAGTATTTTAGGAGACAGCAAAACCGTATTGACTTGGATTGCCAGTATTACTCAAATTTTGGTAGCGACTGCCTTAATGATGGTGATTGTCCTTTATTTTCGTCAGCAACAACGCCAAATCGCGGCTTGGCGTATATTTGGCGCGCCTCGCCATAAAATTTTATTATTCGCATGGTTAAGCTTGCTTTTATTAGTTGTGATCGCGATGGTGTTAGGAACTATGCTGGGTTATATGGTTGCTCAAGTGATTGCAAATGCACTGAGTGCAAAAAGTGGTTTTGCAATGCCAGTTTATTTACAAGGGGAGGATGCTTACCACTTATTCCTTTTATTTATCATTGCGATGTGTATCGCATTGATCCCATCGTTTATATTATATCGACAATCGCCAACACAGATCCTCAATAAAGATTGATTGATGTCGACTTTAAACATCGCTCTTATTTTTTATAAATAAGAGCGAAATAGGTGACATTTTCATTCAAATACGGGTTTACATTGCCTAAAAATGCCATTTCAAGGTAAACTATCACTTATCTTGTTTAGGATCCTCGAATCCTGATTATTTCATTTCAGAATTTCAAATTATGCGTATATTTATTTTTATCCTAGCTGGGCTTTTAGTCTATTTCCAATATAACTTTTGGTTTGGAAAAAACGGTTATTCTACCTATCGAAATATCGGGGAAGAAATTGCCATACAAAAAGCAGAGAATGAAAAACTTTCCCAACGTAATCAACTGGTTGCAGCAGAAATCAAAGATCTCAAAGAGGGGATTGATGCTGTAGAAGAGCGTGCGCGCCTCACCTATGAAATGGTAAAACCAGATGAAACTTTTTATCGTGTTGTAAAAGAAAATAAATAAAAATGACTGCACTTTCTCGAAATATTATTGCTGTCGTACCGGCAGCTGGGGTGGGAAGTCGTATGCAAGCCGATCGCCCAAAACAATACTTAATGTTACACGGAAAAACGGTGTTAGAGCATACCTTACAACGTTTATTAGACTATCCGATTATTGAAAAAATTATCTTAGCCATTGCGCCGAATGACAGGTTTATTGGACAACTACCGATTATTAAACACCCCAAAATCCAATTAGTTCAAGGGGGAGAGACCCGCGCCGATTCCGTGTTTGCGGGATTGTGTTGTATTGAAAATCCCGAACAGACGTGGGCATTAGTGCATGATGCTGCGCGCCCTTGTTTGCGCCATGAAGATTTGGACAAATTGCTGGCGGTTGATGATGAACATGGAGGGATTTTAGCGATCCCTGCGGTTGATACGATAAAAAGAGCGGTGGATTTTCAGCGAATTTTATGTACAGAAGATCGCAGCCAGTTGTGGTTGGCGCTGACCCCTCAATTTTTTAATGCTCGGCGCTTATTAGGGGCGCTCAAACAAGCAAAAGAAGCGGGCTGGGTGGTGACTGATGAGGCCTCAGCAATGGAATTTGCCGGTTTTCAGCCTCATTTGGTGGCAGGGCGTTCTGATAATATTAAAATCACACGCTCGGAAGATTTGGCTTTAGCGGAATTTTATTTAGGGAGAAGATAATGATACGAATTGGACATGGCTTTGATGTTCATGCGTTTGGGCAAGATCGTCCTTTGATAATTGGTGGCGTGGAAATCCCTTATCACACAGGATTTATTGCTCATTCCGATGGGGATGTCGCTTTGCATGCATTGACAGATGCTTTGCTTGGTGCGGTTGCATTAGGTGATATAGGCAAATTATTTCCTGATACGGATCAACAATTTAAAGATATAGACAGCCGTATTTTATTGCGTGAGGCTTTTCGTCAGGTTCAAGAAAAAGGCTATAAAATCGGTAATATTGATGTCACCATTATTGCGCAAGCGCCAAAAATGCGACCACACATTGATGCGATGCGTACGGTGATTGCCACCGATCTCGCTTGTCATTTAGATCAAGTGAATGTGAAAGCCACTACCTCCGAAAAGCTCGGTTTTACCGGACGTGGCGAGGGTATCGCTTGTGAAGCCGTCGTGTTATTACTGAAATAAATGGGCGGTAACGCCCAGCTAATGTGTAAAATAAAAATGATGCAACAACTTAATTATCTCCAAACACCTCCAGACCAGACCGCGCTGTTAAAGTCAGAATATAGAGATTTTATTGTCAAAGAAGAACTGGGCTACCCTTTATCGGGGGACGGTGAATTTGTTGCGGTTTATGTACGCAAAACCGATTGTAATACCTTATTTGTTGGGGAAAAACTGGCTGAATTCGCTAATGTGTCACCACGCAATATGAGTTATGCCGGTTTAAAAGATCGCAAAGGAATCACAGAACAATGGTTTTGTTTACAAATGCCAGGACAAGATACCCCTGACTTTACCCAATTTCATTTAGATGGCGTAGAAATTTTAAAAGTCACGCGACACCATCGTAAAATTCGCATAGGCAGTTTAGACGGTAATCATTTCGAGATCTTGTTACGTCATGTAGTCGAAACAGAATCCATGACAAAGCGTTTGGAAACACTAAAAATATCGGGTTTTCCTAACTACTTCACCGAACAACGTTTTGGACGAGATGGTCATAATCTAATCCAGGCTATGCGCTGGGCAAAAGGAGAAATTAAGGTTAAAGATCGTAAAAAACGTAGCTTTTATTTGTCGGCGGCGAGAAGTGAAGTATTTAACCTGATAGTGTCTCAGCGACTTGAACAAGCATTAGGCCATCAAGTATTGTTTGGTGATATTGTGCAACTGAATGGTTCCCATAGCTGGTTTGTGGTGGATGAACAGCAAAATTTAGCGGAATTACAGGCGCGATTAAACAAACAAGATATTCTCCTCACCGCCGCATTAATTGGCGAAAATTGGGAAAAAATGACCGCACTTTTTGAACAATCTATTGTAGTAGAGCATCAAGAATTGCTACATTTAATGCAACAAGAACGCTTAAAATCTGCGCGTCGCCCAATACTCATGCAGGCACAGAATTTTCAATGGCAGTTTGAGCCAGAAGGGTTACGCTTAGGTTTTTATTTACCTGCTGGCAGTTATGCAACAGCATTAGTACGTGAATTAGTGATGTTTGAAGAATAAATATCTGAATGATTTATTTAGTTTTGTATATATTTTGATTTTTTTAGGATACCAATTATGAACAACCAAATCTTCCGCGTTATCTTTAGTCGCACCTTACAACGCCTTGTCGTCACCTCCGAATTAGCTAAATCGGCGGGTAAAGCACACAGCGAATCAACGGGAGGATTGGGACACCAAAGTGCGGTGTTAAAACCCTTAATTTTTAGTTTATATTGTGCCTTAGGATTTGTGGCATTTTCTTCCAGCGCATTGGCCGAAACCCTCATTATTAAAGCTGACCCCAATGCCCCGAAATCCCAACAGCCCATTATTCTCCAAACCGCAAATGGCCTTCCTCAAGTCAATATTCAAACCCCAAATGACAAAGGCCTTTCCCATAATAAATACCATGATTTCAACGTGGCCGAAAAAGGCGCTATTTTAAATAACAGCCGCAAAGCCACTCAAACCCAACAAGCCGGCCTGGTGCAAGGTAACCCTTATTTAGCTAGAGGGGAAGCCAAAGTGATTTTAAATGAAGTCACGTCGAATAACCCCAGTGTGATGAAAGGTTATGTGGAAGTGGCGGGGAAAAAAGCCGAAGTGATTATCGCCAACCCTAACGGGTTACATTGTGACGGCTGTGGGATTATCAATGCAGACCGAGCCACGATTACCACCGGAAAACCTCAAATCCATCAAGGCGATATTGACAGCTACCGCGTAGAAAAAGGAAAAGTAAAAGTAAGCAGCAAAGGCATGGACAATAGCCGGGTGGATTATACGGATATTTTAGCCCGTGAAGCGGAAATTAATGCGGGTATTTGGACGGGGAAAAAGTTAAACGTTGTCACCGGGCAAAATCAAATCAAACGGGGAAGCACAGACCAAGATTTACAAATTAACCATATTAAAACCAGTGAAAAAAATCCCCAAAATACACCGCACTTTGCTTTAGATGTGAGTGAATTAGGGGGCATGTATGCCGGCAAAATTCACTTGGTAGGTACCGAGCAGGGATTAGGTGTGCGCAATGCGGGGCATATTGGGGCCTCTGCTGAAACGCTGGTGATTGATTCGCAAGGTCGGGTTGTCAATAGTGGGACATTAAATGCACAAGGAGAAGTAAATATCACCGCTCAGCACGGGGTGAGCAATACGGGCAAAATTGAAAACCGTCAGGGGAATATTCGCCTGAATAGCCAAGGGGATATTCAACAAGATGGCTCCATTGTGGCGAGAGGGGGAGAAGTACAAGGCAACACCAAAAACACCCTTCGTCAAAAAGGGGAAACCGTTGCAAAAAACGCGATTCGTTATCGCGCCAAGTCCATTGAGGCGGATAAAACCGCCTTACTTGCTGCAGGCGTTTCGGTGAATGATACTGCACAAGGCGAAGTCCGTACTTTATCTGCGCAATCTGCACAAGGGGCGGATATTACGATACAAGCTGATGAGAAAGCCACATTACAAGGACGGCATCTCGCCGCCGGTAAGGTGCAACTTACGGCCTCAGAAGTCGATTTAAACCATAGCCAAACCTCTGCTTATGGGTTGAATGTTAAAGCAGCTCAAGGTGAGATTCAGGCGAATCACGCAGTTATGATTGTTGAAGATAATTTAAATCTGACAACGCCAACATGGTTACAAACTCAGGCGAGTTATCTGAGAGGGAAAAAAATTACCACTGAGCAACGCACCCTTGATACTCGAAATGCGGTTTGGGAACAAACGGGGAAAGATCCGTTTACCCTTGAAGTGGCAGGAACACTGGAAAATAAAGGTGGACAGTTTAAAACACAAGGGGATTTCACCATTAAGTCGCAAGGTGTCAATAACCGTGAGGGAAGCTTAATTGCGAATGGTAAGCTCTCCATCTATGCTGGCAAGGGGCAAGTGGATTCAACGGGTGGCGCGCTATTAGCCGCAGACGACCTCAATATCACCTCAGGTGCATTAATCAATAATCATGGTGTGATTCAATCGAACCAAAATGTGACACTACACACACAAGGACAGGCGCTATTTAATCAACAAACCTTGACCAATGAACAAAATAAAGGGATTGTGGCGTTAGGCACATTAACGCTTCACGCTGCAGATGTACACAATCAACAAGGCCGAATATTGGCTAAACAGGCATTAAATCTTTCGGCTCAACAGATTGCGAATCAACAAGGTGATATGAGGAGTGTGGAGAGTGTATTGGATATCAATACCCATCAACAAACCTTTAATAATCAAGCTGGAAAACTCTACGCAAAATCCACGTTATCCATCAATAGTGGAACCTTAGAGAATACACAAGGCGCGATCTTGAGTGAACAAGATATATCACTTAATACTCACGCTCATGCGCTGATCAACCAAGACACGCAATCATCAGACAGAGGCATTATTGCCTTAGGCAAACTTGGCTTACAAAGTGCCGAGTTTGATAATCAACAAGGGTATTTGGCAAGTGGTGATCACTTAACCCTCTCTGCAAAATCGGTGGGGAATACAGACGGGGTAATCCAATCCGGTCAAGGGTTAAAGCTGATTGCCGATGAGGTGAGCAATCATCGTGGATTGATTTCCGTTAAAACAACAGCCGAGATTGCCGCGCACAATTCTTTTGCGCAAACACAAGGGCAATTAGGGGCCAGTGAGCTGAATTTGAAAACGGGGTATTTAAAGAGTGAACAACAAAGCTTAATTACCGCTGATCGCGCTCATCTTCAGGTGAGCGGACAATTTGACCATCAGCAAAGCCGCTTAAATACTCTTGAGCAATTAACCATTCAAAGCCAAGCCCTGAATAACCGTTTAGGGATAATGAATAGTGTTGCAGGCAATGTGAATATTCATACTCAACAGCAACAACTTGATAATACTCAAGGTCAGATTACCGCAAAAGGCGATGTCTTATTAGACACAGGCGCATTAGATAACCGCGCGGGATTGATACATGGGCAGCAAACTATTCATATTGACACCCATGCTCAACGGTTAATTAACCAGCAAACTCAAGGAAAAAATCAAGGGATTTTGGCTAATGGCCGTTTAACTCTCCGTGCGGGAGAAGTGGATAATACACAAGGCACCATTGTCGCGAAATCGGACATGGTAACGGTCAATACCCCTCGTTTACTCAACCAGTCGGGCATTTTGCAAAGTGGGGGCGATCTGTCGCTGCAGACACAGCGTATTGAAAATAGTCAAGGCTTGATTTCAGGTGTTCATCGAGTGGACTTAACCGCAACAGATGGCTTATTACAAGCCGCTGGTAAAATCGGTGCGGGCGAACTTGTTCTCAATGCCGGGACGTTACAATCAACAGAAAATAGCCTGATTTCCGTTGAGAATGCCACAGTGAATGTCACCCATGAATTAGTAAATGCCAAGAGTGAAATCTCCGCCACAAAACAAATTCGCCTTATCAGCCAAGCCTTAAATAACCAGCAAGGTTTATTGCTGACGAAGCAAGGCGATATTGCTATTGATACGCAATTATATGGATTAGATAATCAACAAGGCAAAATCCTCGCGGGACAGGGCGTGACCATTGACAGCGGGGCATTTAATAATCAATTTGGTGAAGTCGTTGGCAAAACCGGTATGGCGTTAAATACCCACCGCCAAACCCTCAATAACCAGGCGGGAAAATTATTAAGCCAACGACATTTGACTATTCGCGCCGGTGAATTAACGAATGAACAAGGCTATATTCAAGCCACACAACAGGCTGATATTCAGCTTGGCAGTGCCACGCTAAATAACCGATTAGGCGTGATTGCCAGTGGCACCGATTTGCGTTTAACCGCCGGCACGGTACATAACGATAAAGGGGATATGAGCGCACGTCATCTTAACGCGGAGATTGCCCATCTTTATCAACAAAATGGCGCGATTCAAACCGATGGACGTTTTATCTTGCGTGCGAGTGGCGAGGTATTATCCACACATTATAGCCGCTTAAGCGGTGAAGAAATTGATATTCAGGCGGGGGGACAACTGGATAATGCCCAAAGTGAAATCATTGCGAAAAATCAAGGGACCATTCGTAGCCAACAACTGAATAATACCGCCGGCGCTTTAGTGGCAGAGCAAGGGGATTTGACCATAGACACGCAAAAACAACAGGTGGTCAATCAACAAGGCAAACTCAGTGCGGGCAATCGACTTAGCATTCAAAGTGGTGAATTAGATAACCAACAAGGGTTGATACAAAGTCGCGTAGGCATGGTTATCCATACCCATCAAGGCAATCTAAATAACCAAAATACACAAGGCGAGCAACAAGGTATTATTTCTTTGGGAACATTGGCGCTAACCACACAGCAACTGTTGAATCAAACCGGCTATCTTTTAAGTCAAGCAGACCAAACATTGCATACCCAGTCGATTGACAATACGCGTGGAGTATTGGCTTCATTCGGTAATCAAACCCTAGATGCTAAGCAACATATCCGCAATAATTCAGGGCGTATCAGTGGCGAAACTACACATATCACCGCACAATCGTTGGATAACCAAGCGGGCTTGGTGCAAGGCAACGCTGAGCTTGATATACAGGTGCAAGGGGCCCTGAATAATCAACAAGGGCAAGTGAAAGGCAAAAACCGTGTTGAGATTGTTGCAGGTTCAGTGGATAACTCCATGACGGGGCAAATTCGCGCGGTAGAGGGACGTTTGTCACTTTCATCGGTAGGTCAGCTGAATAATGCGCAAGGCTATATCACTGCCCAACAACAAGCGATCTTAAAGGCTCAAAGCTTAAATAACCAACAAGGGACTGTCTATAACGAACAAGGCTCCTTAGATGTCGCGATAGCACAACACCTGGACAACCAACAAGGCCGTGTAATCGGCAAAGATAAGTTGCGTATCACAAGTCAAAGCTTGTTAAACCAACAAGGGGCGTTGTATGCAGAAACACAAGGCAACTTACACATCACAGGGCGCTTAGACAATCAACAAAACGGCAAGATTCACGGTTTAGGCGATATGGCTATTGAAGCGGATTATCTTGATAACCGAGGCGGTGAAATTCGAGCCCAAGAGACATTAGATTTACGGATTAACACCGCCATTGATAACCAAAAAGTAGCCGCAACGGGTTCGTTTATTGAAAGTGGTAATAAACTGATTTTACACACTCAGTCTTTAAATAATGCCCAAACACGCGCCGCCTCAGAAACCATGACACAAGGGATTTTAGCCTCAGAGATGACGCTATCGGCTCAACGTGTTAATAACCAACAAGGCAAAATCCATGTGCGCACGCAAGGCCATTTGAATATCGCACAAGTCTTGGAGAATCAATTAGGCGATATCACAGGTGGCGCCCTTACCATTGAAGGCAAAGCCTTAGGCATTAATAATCAAAACGGTCGCCTACAGGCAGAGCGTGGGTTGTCGATTACGGTAGATCATGTCAGCACAGACGGCCATTTGGAAGGGCAAGATATTCACATTCGCCAACAAAAAGATTTTGTGACAAACGCGGGCATTCATGCCGATCGCAGCCTCACCATCTCAACGGCAGGTGATGTCATTAACCGACACCAGCTCTATGCGGATGAGCGGGTTCATCTCAGCGGACGACATATTACTAACGAGGTCAATGGCCGGATCAGCAGCGCTTATACGCACTTAACCGCCAAAGAGGATTTAACCAATGAAGGGTTAATTAATAGTGTCAGCGCCGATGAAAACGGCAAAACCGTGCTGCAAGTGGGCGGTAAGTTACTGAATACGGGGAAAGGCCGAATCTATGGTGATCATATCGCTCTTGAAGCCGATGTTATCGAAAACCGAGATAAAGCGTATGACAAAGACAATATATTGTCTGCCGTGGTAGCCTCTCGTGGGCGCTTAGATTTGGCGGCACGTGAAATTTATAACCAAACCGACCATTATTTATCGGATAACCAAACTGGCGCAATGCTCTTTAGTGTGGGCGAAATGACCTTGGGGAGACGTTTAAATAGTGAACATCGTGCGCAAGGCAAGGCGGATGCTCTCTATAATAACAGCAGTATTATTGAAACGGAAAGTGGCGGTATTGCGCTCAATATCACACGCATAAATAATAAAAATATCCATTTTGATGTTGAGCATGTACAAACGGGCAAAGCCCCAACGGACATCACCAAGCGTGATGAAAAAAAGCTTAACCAGACCTATATTGTGCCAATGGGGAGTAATGAACGACACAAACTAGAAGATTATCACCTTAATCCATTAAATGGGGATAATCGCGAAGTCAATATTGATAATCCTTATATCCCAATGAGCCTATTGCGTTGGGCGGGCTGGAGCCGCGCGGGCCAACTTGTCTATAAAGGAGATGGGGCGGAGCCTGTGGTATTAAAACCGGGAGATGTGATTACACCTGACACGCCATTGGCAATACGTGACGAAATGCATTGTGAGTACTCCAATGGCAAAGAAAGTTGCGCCTATATTCCAGCCGGTCAATATGGCATGGATAGCCCGATTTGGGCGCATTTTGGTGTGGAGCCACCGCAAGAGCCTCAACCGCCTTTCCCGTTTGATGACTTAGTTGAACAGCCTTGGTTTGTGCAAGAAGAGTGGTTTACGGAAGATAACGAGTTCATTCCCCCGAAAAAACCGTCCATTTTGAAGATGAGTCCGGCGGAGTTTGAGGCTCGCTGGGTGAAATGGAGTTATTATGTGAAACACATTAGACCACTAGAAAACTGGGAGCGTAAATATCAAACGAGCCTTGAGGCGGTGGATAAGGGTATAGAGGAGCATAATAAAAAGCGCTTAGGCGCGCTTGCCGATAAACATTACCGAAGTTTCTGGCAATTACATTTCAACCATCACCGTGTTGATGAAAGTACGGTATTAAAAACCGTGCCAGGCCAAATTCTCGCGGGCGGTAAACTGGCTTTTGACAGCGAATCCTTTGTCAACGATCGCAGTGTGGTGATCGCAGGGCAAACCTTGTCATTAAAAGAAGACATTGAAAATATTGACGAGGAAGGTTTACACCGCGTGACAGATAGCGGCCGTAAAGTCTTTACTTTTGGTAAATGGCGCGGCGGATTTAGACGCTATATCCAACGTCGATGGGAAAATAGCGGGGAGTATGTCCGCCAAATTGAAACGCCGTTTGATATGCATATCTTCCGTGTCGAAGAAAATGTGAACTATGGTGATAATAAACGCGCAGATGACAGCCTGAAAAACAAGGTTCAGCATACGCTAGTATTAAGTGATGTGAATGCACAAGCCGATGCCCTCTCCGCACAAGGGCTGCTCGGGCTTGGTGCATTGAATACCTATGGCGCAGGGGCATTTACCTCTATCGCGAATCAAGCGCGCGAGGTTGAACAAACCACATCCGCTGGAGAAAACGGCCAAACCGTTAACCCAACCCCATTAACCGGCGCACTAGAGGCTTTCCACGCCTTAGATTCGACAGGTGAAAAAACCATTACCCCAATGGACAGCATGCGCCAGTTAACGCGTATTGAACTCAATGCAGAGCAGGAAGTCCGCAGCATTCAGCCAAATTTAGTGATACCGAATAATGTCCTCTATCGGCTTAATGCAGCGCCGAATAGCGGTGTATTAGTGGAAACCGATCCGGATTTTACCCAGCAAAAACGCTGGCTTAGCACGGATTATATGTTTAATGCTCTACGCTATGAGCCAAACCAAAGCCAAAAACGGTTGGGCGACGGGTTTTATGAGCAACGTCTTGTGCGTGAACAAATTAACCGTCTAACCGGCCGTCATGGATTGGGTCACAATCAAGAATTTGAAGCGCAATATCGCCGCTTAATGGATGCGGGCGTCACCTTTGCACAGCAATTTAATTTACGTCCCGGTATCCGCTTATCACCAAGCCAAGTGGCGCAATTGACCAGCGATATTGTGTGGTTAGAAAATGAATCTGTGCGCCTGCCAAATGGCGAAATTGCACAAGTCTTAGTGCCTAAAGTCTATGCGGTGGTGAAAAAAGACGATGTCACGGGCAATGGCACGCTACTTTCCGGTCAACAAGTCACCCATCAAGGCGGCAACGTGGAGAATAGCGGCACGATTTTAGGCCGTGAATTAGTCCGTTTTGATAGCGAAAGTATTCGTAATACGGGGAATATCAGTGGAGATGCCATCATCGGACAGATCAAAGGCAATATGGATAATATTGGCGGTAGCCTAGAAGCGGATAAAGGGATTTTACTGAATATTGCAGGGAACTTTACCCACAGCAGCACAACCCATACCAGCCAATCAAACGTTGCCGGCCATCAGCGCACCGATACCATTATTGGGCGTAAAGGCTTGTTACATGTGAAAGGCGAAGACGGTGTATTACAGATTAACGCCAACAATATAGACATTCAAGGCGCAGATATTCTTAATGAGGGACAAGGACAAACCCGCTTAACCGCAAAAAATCAGTTAAATTTAACCGCACTTTCAGTGGGATTTGATGAAAAACTTGGCGGCGGGAACCATTATCGCCATGAACAAGTCAGCGAAGCCGTCACTGCACGCATTAAAGGTCAAGGCGACGTGGTGTTACAAGGCCGAGATATTTACAGCGAGGGAGCGAAGCTCGATGCGCAAAAACGTCTAGTGGCCTTAGCGGAAAATGATGTGGTATTAGACGGTGCTAAAAACAGTACGCATTTTGAGGAGTCGCACCGTTATAAGAGCGGTAGCGGATTAAGTCGTTCAAGAAAAGAAACCTTTGATAGTGTGTCACGAGAGTTTCAACAGGGAACCACTTTAGTGGGCAGCAGCATCCATGTTTCAGCAGGGCATGATGTTAAAGGGCGAGGTTTAGGCGCGTTGGCGACAGAAGGGGATATTGTTATTCAAGCGAAAAATAACCTCACCTTAGATAGTGATACCAACACACTTAACGAAACCCATTGGGAAAAACGCAAAAAATCCGGCTTAAGCGGTTCCCTTAAAGGCGGTGTGGCGGAAATTGGGATTGGGACTTCGCGGGAGAAAAAACAGGAAACTGGGGCGCAAACTCAATTAAGCCAAAGCCATTTAATTGCTCAACAAGGTAACTTAACCCTTGTGGCGAAAAATCAGGTGAATTTATCGTCAGTGGTGGCTGAGGCCGATAAGGATATCCACATACAAGGGGCGGAGGTGTCGATTTTAGCCGCAACGGAAAGCCAGCAGAGCCAATATAAACACGAGCAACGCTCAGCCGGTGTAGGCACGAATATGGTTTATAACCCGGTACAATTGGCGAAGAGCTTGTATTCACAGCGTGAACAAGAGGGCGCGACAAATAGCCTTGTTGGAAAAAGTGTAACTGGAGAGGAAGTCTTTAGAAAAACCCTTGAGCGCACGTTAAACGGGGCCTCTCCTTATTTGCGCGCGAAACGGCAGAGCTTAAATCAAGAGGGGTATCAAGAAACGGCCATTGGCAGTGAATTACGCGCGGGAGGTAATTTAAGTGTAGTTGCCACCGAAGGGGATATTACCATGCAAGGGGGCGTATTAACCGCAGGCGGTGATGCCCTGTTCCAGGCGAAGCATAATGTGACCTTTGATGTGGCCACCAATACTCAACACCAAACAGCACAAAAACGGGCTACCGGTGGGGAAATCAATGGCATGAAAGAGCCAAGTACATCAGTGAGTGGCTACCATAACAAAAACTTGGCTGAGGGCGAAACCCGTCATGAACAAGGCGCGGTATTGTCAATTGGTGGTAAAACACAGGTGATTGGTCAACAAGGCAATGTGACCTTTAAAGGCACCAATTTGGTCAGTGAAGGCGATATTGATGTATATGCGGGCAAAGATATTAATATCACCACCGCAGAAACACGCACGCGCCAATCAGACAACCTACGCAACTACGGTCGTGGTGAGGCGGTGATTTCTGAAACCGAGCGTTTTTCGGGTTACAGTCGCCAAATCAATAACCAAGACGGCGAAACCGTCACCCACAGTCAAAGCCGTTTAGCCAGCTTAGGTGGAAAAATTCATGCCTATGCCGGTCAAGATTTTAATCAAAAGAGCGGTCAATTATTGGCGAAAAATAAGATTGAGATAAGCGCGGAGCAAATCAATCTGACCACAGCGCATAATACGCAAACGGAAAAACAACATGGCAGCGATTTAAAAATCGGCAACTTCTCCCGTGTTAGCAGTCCGATAATTGATTTGGTCAACACAATGGAAAACACCTATCGCACGGCGAAAGACAAAGAGGCCAGTGACCGGTTAAAAGCGGCCGATCTACTTGGCTTAGCGGCACAGGGTTATACCTTAAATAATGCGGTCAATAGTGTCCTAAACGGCACACGAGAGGCGACATTATTCCGTGCGGAATCTGGGATTGGGTACAACCATAGTCGAACAGACCAAACCCTTGCCCAATCGCAAAGCTTAAGTAACAGTTTAAACAGTAAAGCGATTACCCTACAAAGCCGTAGTGGGGACATTAACCTTGCGCATACGGAATTAACCTCAAGAGATGAACAAGGCAATCGCATTCAAGGTAGCCGTGTCACCTTAGATTCGGCGAACCAACTCAATATCACAGCCGGCGAACACCAGTTTACACAAACGGGTCGCAGTCAATCCGTCGGCGAGGAAGTGGGCACGGCATTTAGCGCTGGGGCGCAAACGGGTTGGTCGGTGTATGGTAAAGCGGGTTATGGCAATAGTCGCTCACAGGATAACCGCACTACCTATCAAAATAGCCTAATAGACACAGAGCAGCTTAACCTTCGCAGTCAAGGGGAGACTAACTTGACCGGTGTTACTGCCCTGGCTAAACGCATTGATACAGATATTGGTGGCAATCTCACCATTAAAAGCTTACAAGACCAACAACAGCAATCCAGCTCTGGTATGAATGCGGGAGTAAAAGTAGAGTTTGGTTTTGGTACCGCCTGGAACCTAAGCCTGAGCGCAAGTGGCAACAAAGCCCGCAGCCATTTTGAACAAGTGGGCAATCAGTCGGGGTTATTTGCTGAAGAGGGTGGCTATCATATTCAGGCGAAAAATGTGCACCTTGAAGGTGGGACAATTAGTAGCACCAACCCGGATAACAGCGAGTTAGCCACTAACCAGCTGACCTTTAAGGATATCCACAACCAAAGCCGTCTGCAGGCGATGTCTGCTTCCGGCAGTGCGGCCTACGGCAATGACACTTACTCCGGCAAAGACATTACCGGCGCCTCACCGGGCTTACCGCTGCTTAGCCAAGAGCATGCCCAAAGTGTCACCAAAGCGACCCTAACAGAGGGTAATATCACCCTAAACAAAGACAGCGCCCCTATCCACACCAGTGCAAACGCTTTAGGGATTAATACAGACCTCTCGAAAGCCAATCCACAATTGAATGGGCCAAAAGACATTCACAAGACATTGGCAGAACAAAGCAAGCTCAGTGATTCTGTGGGTAAAATCGCCAGCGCCAGCCAAAGCTATGCAAGCCAACGGGCAAAACAAGCGGCAGAAAAAGGCGATACAGAAGAAGCGAAAAAATGGCAAACCGGTGGCGAATATAAACGCAACCTAGATATGGCCACCGCTATCCTCACAGGCGCTCTTGCAGGACAAAGCGTAGAGTCCATCGCTGCCAAAGGCGCTTCCCCACTGGTTAACAACGCCATTAAACAGGCCACAGAGGGCAACCCGGAGGCGAATATTTTAGCCCACACTTTATGGAGCGCTATTGAAACCCACTTAAGCGGTGGTAACGCCCTAGCGGGCGCCGTAGCCGGCGGCAGCGCAGAAGCTCTCGCCCCAATCTTAGCGGAAAAACTTTACGGCAAATCCGCCAGCGAACTGACGGAGGCAGAGAAACAACATATTGTCGGCTTAAGCAGTATCGCAGGGGGAATACTCTCTGCTGCAACCGCCCATACCGGCGACACCAGCAGCACAGTTACCACTCTTGCCAATGCAGCATTGGGGGCAGATACAGCGAAAAGCGCGGTGGAGAATAATTTCCTCAAGCCAATAATGGAAAGCCAAGAACAAGTCATTCAATGGAAGCTATTAGGTGAAGGAAATAATATAAAGAAAAGCTTAGAAGAGCAGGTAGTGGGTGAAATAAAAGAAGATGCGGTTGATGCTATTGATAAATATGCTCCACACTATATTTCTTTAGGCATACAAATTTATGGAGTAGGAGGGAAATCAGCAATTAATCTTAGAAATGGAGATGTTGTAACAGGCTGGTCGTTTTCATCTGTTGTTCTTCCAAATCGAATAGGTTTATCAAGTAATGCTAATTTAGGGTGGATTGCAAATTTAGAACCATCTGATCTTAAAACTGTAAAAGGAGAGCGGAATACCGGTAATACTATCACTAGAACAATTGAGGGAAATTCAATAGGTGGCAATGCTTGTTATAAATTAAGCTGTATTGGATATAGTCAGACAATAACTAATAATAAAAACGATAAAAAATTTCATACCCTTGAAATAGGAATAGGGATGGGAGGAAGTGGGATAGGAATAGGTCAGGAACGAACTTATAAAATAGGAAACATTCTTGGAAATAAATAATGAAAAAATCCTATTTTAAAATTATTGCCGTAATATACATTACGCTTATTTATAGCTATATTTTTTTTGGTGGTGTAGCGAAAAGAGATTTGGTTATACAAGAGGATACTAAACAAGTTTATGATGCATTAACTAAGGAGATTATCTCTATGAAAGGTGAGTATAGACAATATGGTGGGCAAGTTATTCATGGGTTTATACTAGAAATAAGTTTTAAAAACTCAATGGATTATAATGAGGAAAGGGTTTTTAAGAAAATTGAAAGTTTAGGGTTTTATTTGCAAAATGTAGAGAAAAATAAATTCTATCTTTTTTGTGAAAAAAATAAAGAACATAATCGAGGTTTTCTTGTTGCGAAAGAATCTAGACTTAAAATTATGTATGAAAATAGTATGATTGATTGTGTTAATTAGCTAAATGCGTATCAGTATTCAGACGGCAAAACGGGGATTGACATATTGGGCGTAAAAGACACTTACGACAGCCGTACCACCAATAAGAGCCACAGTGCGAGTGTGGGGGTATTTGTAGGCTTTAACGGTAATAGTATGGGGATTGGTATAGAGGCTGCAGCACAGGTTGGCAGAGGAAAAGAAAACACCAGTAGTGAGACCTGGCAAAATAGCCAACTGAATACCGGTAAACTGATTACGAAGAGCGAACAAGGCAAACTAACCCTTGATGGGGCTAATGTTAACACAAATCGCTGGGAGGCTGATATTAAAGGCTTAGAGATTACAAGTCGCCAAGATACGGAGAAATATCACTCGGAACAAACCAGCGTAGGCGGTAGTGTGTCCATTACCTATGGTTCTGGCGGTGGCGGCAGTGTGAACGCCAGTCATAGTAAAGCGAAAATGGATTACGCCCAAGTTAATCAGCAATCAGGCATTCGCGTGGGTACTGGGGGAATGAACGTCAATGTAGACGGACATACTCAACTGAATGGCGCGGTGATTGAAAGCAAAGCGGCAGCGGAAGATAACCAGTTCAACACCAAAACGCTTAGCACGACGGATATTCACAATCACAGCGAAGTTAAAACCGAAAGTGTGAGTGTGAGCAGTGGCGGCATGGACGCGATGATGAGTGCAGCCATGAGCTTATTGGGCAATCGTAATGAAAGTGAGCACAGTACCACAAAATCAGCGGTATCGGCGAATATCAATCTCAATGTGGAAAATGGCGAAATACCGACCGCACTTTCACGGGATACGGAAAATGCCAATCAGAAAGTGGGCCAACAGGATTTACAGGCTATTCGTGAACAGCAAGAAATGGCGAAAGTGATTGGTGAAATCTCGGATAGCGCAGTGAAAATTGCGGCCCATAAAGAGCTGGAAGCCATTGAGCAGGCTAATCTTGAGCTTGGCAAAGTCAAACAACAAGCGAAAGATGAAAATTGGTCGGCAGAGAAAATGGAAAGTGACCCAACACTCAACGCGGCTCAAGTTAAAGCGGAACAAGCGCAAGAGGCTTACAACCAACGCTATGGCATAGGCAGCACACAAGGGCAAACAATTAAGGCGGTTACTGCAGCTTTACAAGGCTTAGCGAATAAAAGCCCTGAACAAGCGGCGGTGGCATTAGCTAGCCCATATATTAATCAACAAATTCATAAAGCGACCCAAAATGCTGACGGCACAACAAACAAAACGGCCAATCTTGCGGCTCATGCGGTTTTGAGCGCTATAGAAGCGCAAATCACTGGCAATAACGCCTTAGCGGGAGCAGTGGCCGGTATCGCAGGAGAGGGAACAGCCATGTTGATTGCTGAAAAACTCTACGATAAGCCAG
>NZ_PHHA01000029.1 GCF_002795425.1 Conservatibacter flavescens | reverse complement strand
GTATCGTCGCCTGGGAAATCGTATTGAGAAAGAAGCTCACGTACTTCCATTTCAACTAATTCTAATAACTCTTCGTCATCTACCATGTCGCATTTGTTTAAGAATACGATGATGTATGGTACACCTACTTGGCGACCTAATAAGATGTGCTCACGGGTTTGTGGCATAGGACCGTCAGTTGCCGCGACTACTAAGATCGCGCCGTCCATTTGTGCTGCACCAGTGATCATGTTTTTAACATAGTCCGCGTGTCCTGGACAGTCAACGTGTGCATAGTGACGAGTTTCTGTATCATACTCAACGTGTGAAGTATTAATGGTAATACCACGTGCTTTTTCTTCTGGCGCGTTATCGATTTGGTCGAATGCGCGCGCTGCACCACCGTAGTGTTTCGCTAATACAGTTGTAATCGCTGCGGTTAAAGTTGTTTTACCATGGTCAACGTGGCCGATTGTACCCACGTTTACGTGCGGTTTTGTACGTTCAAATTTTTCTTTAGACATTGCTAAATTTCCTTTGTTAAGTTTGCACCGCACCCAAAAGTGCGGTGTATTTTATTAAAAATTATTTTTTACGTGCTTCAATTACTGCCGCTGCCACATTTTGTGGTGCTTCAGCATATTTCAATGGTTCCATTGAGTATGAGGCACGACCTTGAGTTTGTGAACGAAGATCTGTTGCATAACCAAACATTTCAGAAAGTGGAACTTCTGCATTGATTTTCACAACAAACTCATTACTCTCTTGACCATTCACGATTGCACGACGACGGCTTAAGTCACCAATTACATCACCAACATAGTCTGGTGGAGTTTCAACTTCCACTTTCATGATTGGCTCAAGTAATACTGGGTTCGCTTTGTTAAATGCTGCTTTAAATGCGATAGAAGCGGCAAGTTTAAACGCTAACTCAGAAGAGTCCACATCATGATATGAACCGAAGTGTAAACGAACACCAAGATCAACTACTGGATAACCCGCTAATGGACCTGATTTAAGTTGTTCTTGAATACCTTTGTCAACTGCTGGGATATATTCACCAGGAATAACACCACCTTTGATCTCGTTAACAAATTCGTATCCTGGACCTTCAGGATCCAATGGATACATATCAATTACAACATGACCATATTGACCACGACCACCAGATTGTTTTGCATGTTTACCTTCAACATCGTTAACACGTGTACGAATAGTTTCACGGTAAGATACTTGTGGTTTACCAATATTCGCTTCTACCTTAAACTCACGTTTCATACGGTCAACGATGATATCTAAGTGTAACTCACCCATACCGGAAATAATCGTTTCTCCAGACTCTTCATCTGTATGAACACGGAATGATGGGTCTTCTTGTGCAAGACGGCCTAAAGCTAATCCCATTTTCTCTTGGTCAGCTTTTGTTTTTGGCTCAACTGCAACAGAAATTACAGGCTCTGGGAACTCCATACGCTCAAGAATAATTGGCGCATCTAAAGCACATAATGTATCACCAGTACCAACATCTTTCAAACCGATTGCCGCAGCAATATCACCGGCACGAACTTCTTTAATCTCTTCACGTTTATTCGCATGCATTTGTACAATACGACCAAAACGCTCACGTTTTTCTTTTACAGCATTGATAACTGTATCACCAGAATTAATCACACCAGAATATACGCGGAAGAACGTTAAGTTACCAACGAATGGGTCTGTTGCAATTTTGAATGCTAAAGCTGCAAATGGTTCATCATCACTTGCATGGCGCTCACCCTCTGTTTCATCAGGGTTAATACCTTTAATTGCTTCAATATCAGTTGGTGCTGGTAAATATTCAACAACCGCATCAAGCATTGCTTGAACACCTTTGTTTTTAAACGCTGAGCCACAGCAAACAAGAATAATTTCATTAGCAAGTACGCGTTGACGTAATGCGCCTTTGATTTCTTCTTCAGTTAGCTCTTCACCACCTAAATATTTTTCCATCAATTCTTCTGAAGATTCAGCAGCTGCTTCAATCAGGTTATTACGCCATTCTTCACAAGCTTCTAACATATCTGCTGGTACATCTTCATAATTGAAAGTCATACCTTGATCAGCTTCATTCCAGTTGATCGCTTTCATTTTAATCAAATCTACAACACCTTTGAAGTTATCTTCTGCACCTACAGGCAATTGTAGAGGAACGGCATTACCACCTAAACGTGTTTTAATTTGCTCAACAACACGTAGGAAGTTTGCACCAGTACGGTCCATTTTATTAACAAAGGCAATACGTGGTACTCTATATTTGTTTGCTTGACGCCATACCGTTTCAGATTGTGGTTGAACACCACCTACCGCACAGTAAACCATTACTGCACCATCAAGAACACGCATTGAACGTTCTACTTCAATAGTAAAGTCAACGTGTCCTGGGGTATCAATAACGTTGATACGGTGTTGAGGGAACTGTTGCGACATACCGCTCCAGAAAGCAGTGGTTGCAGCAGAGGTAATAGTAATACCACGCTCTTGCTCTTGTTCCATCCAGTCCATAGTTGCTGCACCATCGTGCACTTCACCGATTTTGTGACTAACACCGGTATAAAATAGAATACGCTCGGAGGTCGTTGTTTTACCTGCATCAATATGAGCACTGATACCGATATTACGGTATCTTTCAATAGGGGTTGTACGAGCCATTATATATTTCCTTGCTGGAATTACGAATTTAAAAAATTTTAATATACATAAGGCTTTATCACATTTTTGTACGCATACATCATGAGATAAAGCCTATCAAACATCACTATGAAGTAATTACCAACGATAGTGAGCAAACGCTTTATTAGCTTCTGCCATGCGATGAACGTCTTCACGTTTTTTCACCGCAGCACCTTTATTCTCAGACGCATCAGACAATTCATTTGCTAAACGTAATGCCATAGATTTATCACCACGCTTACGCGCAGCTTCAACAATCCAACGCATACCAAGTGCATTACGACGTACAGGACGAACTTCAACTGGTACTTGGTAAGTTGAACCACCTACACGACGAGATTTAACCTCAACCGTTGGACGCACATTGTCTAATGCAGCTTCAAATGCATCTAAAGCATCTTTACCCGTGCGCTGAGCAAGAGTATCTAATGCGTTATAAACGATTTTTTCAGCGATAGATTTTTTACCATCTACCATTAAAACGTTAATAAATTTTGCAAGTAATTCTGATCCGAACTTTGGATCTGGAAGAATCTTGCGTTGTTCAATACTACGACGACGTGGCATTGCGAATTTCTCCGTATTTTAATCTTCAGGATTATCCAAAACTCTTAAATAATTGACCGCACTTTCATGCGTTAATATTTACTGGAGTTTATGGTTAATTAAATAATTTAATTGACGTTTGGCCTTACTTAACGGAGAACCATTAAGCTTTAGGACGTTTAACGCCGTATTTAGAACGACCTTGTTTACGGTCTTTTACGCCTGCACAGTCAAGTGCACCGCGCACGGTGTGGTAACGCACACCTGGTAAGTCTTTAACACGACCACCACGGATAAGCACAACACTGTGCTCTTGAAGGTTATGACCTTCGCCGCCGATATAAGAAGTTACTTCGTAACCATTAGTTAAACGAATACGGCATACTTTACGTAATGCTGAGTTCGGTTTTTTAGGTGTAGTAGTGTATACACGAGTACACACGCCACGTTTCTGCGGGCAAGCCTCTAATGCAGGAACGTTGCTTTTTACAACCTTTTTAACACGCGGTTTGCGTACTAGCTGGTTGATAGTTGCCATTAAATAAGCTCCAGTTTTTAACTATTATATACCAATATATGTGTTTATCTTCCATTCAATAGAAAAGAAGACACCGAATTCTAGTCTTCAATTTACGAGATGTCAAGAAATAAGCAGCGATCTTTATTGAATTGTTGATCTTTTTTAACATTATCACGTTAAAGCGCCAGCTGCGGAAAATACCGTTCTGTTAACCCAACAAGATCAGTCAAAGAAATTAACTGTACTTTGAGATTCATAGCTTGCAAACCACGAGCTTCAATATCTTGTTGTAACGCAAAACAGCCCTCAAATAAGTTAGGATACTTCAGTGCCAGTAATACACCATTTTGCCATAAAACTATCGCATCATTGATCCCAGCATTTGCTAAATACCTCTCTAATTCATCTAAAGAATAATCAGATCGAGAAAAAGTATACAACATAAATCGCCTTAAAAAGTCAAAATTTTAGCCGCACTTTTCAACTTAGACATCATCAAAGTGCGGTCAATTTTCTCACAATTTATCAATAATGGCATAGCATCCATATTGAAATTGGATAAAGACTGCTGACAAATATAGCGTTGTTCAATGTCATAGAGATCTAATAATTTAAACATTGCGCCAATATTTTTTTGTAAAATGCTTTCAGGTTGTTGGATTGAGCACAAATTAAATATACCATCATCTATAAAAAAGACGGCCATCTCTTCTGGCTCACAAAAAGCGGAAGCCGCAAGCAAAGCATCTAAACCTTCTCGACTAACCGATGTACCATAAGGTGCTGTGCGAAAGACAAAAGCTATCTGGATCATAAGGTTATCAACCTGTCTGCTTGCAATATTGCTTGACTAAACTCACCTAATCCAGCTAGACAAAACCCATCAGCTAAATTCGTTTGCTCCGCTGAATACGCAGTCTCAGCATTAACTACGCCACGCCGTTGTGCAGCGGCAATACATAAGTTTAGAGGCACATTATGTTGAACAGCAAATTGTTGCCATGCTTTTACTAAATGAAATTCATCACTGTTTGGGTAGACAAAGCGATTTCCATTGCCAACCCCAGCTTGATAAAAGAAAACTTGTGTAATTTCATGCCCAGCCAAAACTAACTCACAAGCGAATTGGTATGCAAGAAAGCTCCCCTGCGAACCATAGGCCGGCTGATTAACGGCTAACACATATTTCATGATTTATTGTCATCTTCCTGTTTAATCTGACGAATATATAGATAGACTGTATGCCGTGAAATATTGAGACGTTCTGCCACTTGATTAATCGCATCCTTAATATCAAAAATACCTTTCTCAAACAAAGACACCACAATTTGTCTATTTTTATTATTATTTGCAACTAAACGATCTGATGTCACTTCCTCAATGGTATGTTCAAGGGTTTGAGCGACTAGCTCTTCTACTGAGCTCGCAAAATTTACTGATGACGTTTCTGTTTGCAATCCAACAGGTAGCAAGGTTTGTATGAATTGTGAAACTGGCACATCCAAATTAATATTAATGCAAAGTAACCCTATCGTACGCTGTTTACTATTACGAATTGCCACTGTAACAGATTTCATTAATCTATTACTTTTGGCTCGCGTAAAATAAGGGGTAGATACACTCTCTGTTTGCATATTATGCAATGATTTCAAAGCAAAATCCGTAATTGGTGATCCTACTTTACGATTTGTGTTGTGACCGTTAGCAATACAAATTGCAGAATGCTCAATATCTTCCAAAGAATGTAATACAATTTCACAATGTTCGCCAATTAGCAATGCAAGGCCATCAACAACAGCTTTATAGGAGTTTAAAATGGCATGATCTTCATCAGTAAAAGGACGTCGATCATTTAACATATTAACGTTATCCACTTATTCAATTCTCATCAAAAAATGACCGCACTTTCCTATCACTCACGAAGTGCGGTCTGTTTTTCATTATTTTTTCTCTGGTACGATATCAAGTAACTCAATATCAAAATGTAATGTTGAATTTGGTGGAATTTGACCTGCTGCCTGATCACCATACGCTAATTCAGGTGGCAATACTAATTCAATTTTTCCACCCTTTTTAATTAACTGAATTCCCTCGATCCAACCTGGAATAAGCTGGTTAAGTTTAAATTCAATAGGCTGTCCATGCTTATGAGAACTATCAAATTCGGTCCCATCAACTAACTTACCAACGTAATGTACTTTTACTGTATCTTCCGGCTTCGGCGACTCACCGTTCCCAGCTTCTACTATGCGATATAAAATCCCAGATGCTGTTTTTTTCACACCATCTTGCTTCTCAAACGCTGTACGATATTCATCACCTTTCGCTTTCGCTTCTTTAGCGGCTTCTTCTGCCTTTACTTTCTCTAATTCTGCTAATTTTTCAGTTAATGCTTGTAATTGCTTACTTATATCTTCATCAGATAATTTCAAATTACCTTTTACCGTATCTTCAACACCAGCTAAAATTCGAGCTGTATCAAACTGAATAATGTCTTTTTGTGAAGAAACCATTTCCTCCACTTGTTTGCCCATCACAACGCCTACAGCATACGAAGACTCGTCGATAAATTTCTTGTCAGAAATCGTATTTGCCAAAGCAATACCTGAAAAACCCATCGTAATAAGAAGTGCAACTGTTGATAATTTTTTCATTATGTTTTCCTTTTTGTAGAGAGAAAATTTTTAGTACAACATATAATCAAAAATTCATTTCAAGCCAAAATAGGCAAGCGCAGATAGTATAGATAACGCGCAAGTGAGCCTGATAATGTATTGAATTGAAGTTAGAAAGACTATACATTTACCTACTTATTTTTCATAGAATAGGTTAAAGTGTATTAGCAAAATGTACAACATTTATTTGGAAAAATTATGAATAAAATGCAAAACTTTGAACAAAGAATCGCCGAATTAGAAATGAAAGTGACTTTTCAAGAAATGACTATTGAGGAATTAAATCAATCACTTGTTGAACAACAATTTCTTATTGATAAAATGCAATTACAATTACGCTATCTTGCAAATAAACTTAAAGATATACAGCCGTCAAATATTGCCAGCCAAGCGGAAGAAACCCCTCCTCCACATTATTAAAAGGTGTAATGGTGGAAATAACTGGAATGAAATAGAGTGTGATAGGCGTAATGAACAATCCCTTTCCTCCAAAAACACAAAAAAAAAA
>NZ_PHHA01000028.1 GCF_002795425.1 Conservatibacter flavescens | reverse complement strand
TTTTGGGGTGCAGATCATTTTGACCGCTCTTTTTTATCATAGCGCTTTAAGTCGCTTTTTCAGTTTCTAATCGTTCAAAAGCAAGGACTTTGCGTTCGAGTTTACGCAGAAGTAGGGTGGCGATTCCTGTAATCACTAGATAGATAGCGCCAGCTAAGCCGTAGATTGTAAGGGCGTCATATTCTGTGCCATAGAGTTGTCGTGCATAGCCCATGATGTCTAAAATTGTGATAGTTGAGGCAAGTGAGGTGCCTTTAAAAACTAAAATAATTTCGTTGCTATATGAAGGTAAGGCACGCTTTAAGGCATATGGAATTAATATTTTTAAGGTCTGTAATTGGCTTAGACCAAGTGAGGCACAGCTTTCCCATTGTCCTTTGGGTATCGCTTTAACTGCTCCATGGAATAATAAGGTCGAATAGGCTGCACTGTTAAGGGCGAGGGTTAACATGGCGCAGAACCAGGCATTTGATAGTAATGCCCATAGTGGACTGTTGGTGATCCATTCAAACTGTCCAGGCCCGCTATAGATTAAGAAAAACTGTACTAAGAGCGGGGTGCCAGTAAATAAGGTTAAATAGCTTTTAACCATCAATTTGACACATTTACCGCCTAAGGATAGGAGATATGTAAGTCCTAAAGCCATAAAGAAAGCAACAACAAGGGAAACAAAAGTGAGTAATAAACTCGTTGGTATGCCTTGTGCGATAATAAGGAAGTAGTCGAACATATTTATTTACCTCCTCGTTCAAATCGGGTAAAGCGCCATTCTAATTTACGAATAAAAAATTGGCTGATTAGCGTGATCATTAAATAAATTAAAGCGGCAATACCAAACCAGGTAAATGGCTGGTGTGTATTCGTATTGATTAATCCGGCTTGGCGCATAATGTCATCAACCCCCACTAATGAAACAAGCGCGGTATCTTTTAATAGTACGAGCCATTGATTGCTTAAACCCGGTAGGGCATGTCGCCAAACTTGAGGGAGGACAATACGGATAAAGGTTTGTGTTCGATTTAACCCTAGTGCTGCGCCGGATTCCCATTGTCCAAGAGGAATAGCTTGTATGGCACCACGCAAGGATTGGGAAGCATAAGCTGCAAAAATCAATGAAAGTGCAATGACACCTGAACTAAATGCGCTTAATTCTAAATAATCTCCCGTAAGGGTTTCGACGAGTTCAGGCGTGCCAAAATAAATTAAAAAGACCACAAGGATTTCAGGTAATCCCCGTAGTAGGGTCATGGATATACTCGTGATTTGGCGTAGCGCGGCAATTCTCCCAGTTTCTAACACCACAAAGAGCATGGAAAGCAGTAAGCCTACGATCAATGAACAAACCGCTAACCCTAAGGTCATTAGGGTTGCGGTGTACATTAAAGAAAGATAATCAAGAAACATAGTTTATTGTGCAGTCATCCATTTATCGTAAATTTTTTGGTATTCACCGTTTGATTTAATGGCGGCTAGGCCTTTATTTAAATCTTCGACTAATTTTTTGTTGCCTTTGTTAACTGCGATTCCTAAGCCGTTGCCGAAATATTTTTTGTTGTCAACTTTGTCACCAATAAATGTGAGGCTGTCTTCTTTACTTAACATATCGGCAAGCACAGCGGTATCACCAAAAATAATATCAATACGGCCATTTTTAATATCTAAGATTGCATCTTGTAACGAAGCATAAGCTTTGGGTGCATATTGTTTTGCTTCAGCTACAACATATTGTTGGAAAGTAGTACCATTTTGCACGCCAACATTTTTCGCTTCGTCTAGGCTTTTAATTTTACCTTTTACTGCAACAAAGCTAGCTGAACTATCATAATATGGGTCACTAAACGCAACTTGTTTTGCACGAGCTTCGGTAATATCAATAGCCGAAATCGCCGCATCAATGCGTTTTAATTTTAATTCTTGAATTAAAGAGTCAAAAGATTGGCTCTTAAATTTACATGTTGCTTGAATCTCTTTGCAAATAGCATTAGCGATATCCACATCAAATCCGATGATTTCGCCTTTTTCATTGGTGAGCTCAAAAGGTGGATAACTTGGTTCCATCGCAAAAGTGATATCTTGAGCATGAGCAGCGAATGTTGTACTTGCGAAAAGTGCGGTTAAAAGTAGCGTTTTTTTCATGTTGTGTTCCTTTTTAGTGTGATAGATAGTGTTTAAATTGCTCGGTTTGTGGGGTCTCAAAACAGCGAGCATCACCCATTTCAATAATTTTTCCTTGCTCCATGTAGACGACTTTATTGGCGACCTTTTTCGCAACACTGACTTCATGGGTGACAATGACTTGTGTAATACCGGTTTGTTGCAATTCTTGAATAATCGAGACAATTTGCGCCGTAATTTCCGGATCAAGCGCCGCTGTTGGTTCGTCAAACAATAGCACTTTGGGTTTCATCATTAACGCACGAGCAATAGCAACCCGTTGTTGCTGGCCACCGGAAAGTTGCAAAGGGAAACGGTCTTCATAATTTTCTAATCGTAGACGCGCGAGTAATCCTTTTGCTCGTTCTCTCGCTTCTTGTTCTGTGATCCCTAATACTTTCATTGGCGCTTCAATTAAATTTTGTATAATGGTCATATGTGGCCAAAGATTATACTGCTGAAATACCATGCCGACATCTTGGCGTAGTTGGCGAATTTGTTTGGGATCGACTTTTGCAGACAAATTAAATTGGTTATTTGCCACACTTAATTCTCCAGACTGTGGCACCTCCAATAAGTTTAATGTACGAATCAGGGTGCTTTTACCTGCGCCACTTGGGCCAAGTAGCACGATAGTATCGCCATCTTCTGCGCTGAGGTTGATGTCAAAGAGTGCTTGTGATGAGCCATAAAAGAAGTTTAAATTTTTAACACGAATAGTCATTTTTATCACAATTCTCAAGAGAAGCTAAAATTGCAATAATATTAATATTATTTGCATAATTATGCAAATTGTATTTTGTTGTCGGAATGTTATGTAATTGATGGTTTTGTGGAGAGATAAGGCGAGTTGTTAGCTCGCCCAGGATGAATTATTGTTCAGTTTTAGCCATTTCAAATTCAATTAACATCATTAAAATATGAATAACTTTTATGTGGATTTCTTGAATGCGATCGGCATAACGGAAGTGAGGCACACGAATTTCTACATCGGCAAGCCCAGCCATTTGCCCCCCATCTTTCCCTGTCATGGCAATCACTTTCATTCCTTTTTCTTTTGCGGCTTTAATAGCATTTAGCACATTCTTGGAATTACCTGAAGTAGATAAACCAAACAGAACATCACCTTTTTGTCCAACGGCTTCTACATAGCGAGAGAAGACATATTCATAGCCGAAATCGTTACTAACACAGCTTAAATGGCTAACATCAGAAATCGCGATAGCGGGGTAGCCTGGACGGTTTTCTCGATAGCGTCCAGTTAGCTCTTCAGCAAAATGCATGGCATCGCAATGTGATCCTCCGTTACCGCAGGAAAGCACTTTGCCTCCTTGTTTAAAACTGTCTGAAATTAATAAAGCGGCTTGTTGAATTAATTTAATGTTGTTTTCATCGTTTACAAATTTATTTAATACATCTTGCGCTTCAATTAATTCTGCTTTAATTTGCTCCAAATACATAGTATCTCCTTTTATGTTTGTTGTTATAGACTGCAGACAGTCAAATTGTATAGTAAAAGTGTGGTCGGAATCTATATTTTTCAGGCAGAATATTTAGGGAATATAATAGTCGAGTAATATATTAAGTTTTATATTGCTCAAAAAGGTATGAACTAACTATGGAATATAAGAGAATTGGCGGAATGGACGGGACTCGAACCCGCGACCCCCTGCGTGACAGGCAGGTATTCTAACCAGCTGAACTACCACTCCGCAATAGGAAGATATACTATAAAAATTGGCGGAATGGACGGGACTCGAACCCGCGACCCCCTGCGTGACAGGCAGGTATTCTAACCAGCTGAACTACCACTCCGCACTGGTGGAACGCATAATAATCATGTTATTATCTGTCGTCAACTTTTTTTTGAGATCTTTTGTTTACTTGCTTAATCAATGAACGAAAATACTTAATGTAAGGCTTTTTCGCTCGTTGTCCATAAACATTTATCCCCACTTTTTTTATTGATAAGTTTGAGATAGTCAAGATGAGCTGAAAGTTCTTCTTCTGTCGGCATAATGGTTTTTAAATCTTGCTGAAAATGTACCGCACTTTGCATTTGGTGTTGTGCATTGGTTGGGGCAAGAACTTCTTCGGTTTCATCGAATAAGCTGGTTTGTCCCCCCGTCATTGCTAAATATACATCAGCAAGAATTTCCGCATCCAATAATGCGCCATGCAGGGTACGTTTACTATTATCGATAGCTAAACGATCACATAAGGCATCTAAATTGTTGCGTTTGCCTGGATACATTTGGCGGGCCATTTGTAATGTATCAGACACTAGGCAAATATTGGCTGTTTTGACGTTACGCCCAAGTTTGGCAAATTCATAATCCATAAAGCCCACGTCGAAGGGCGCGTTGTGAATCAGCAATTCAGCCCCTTGAATAAATTCAATGAACTCATCGGCAATTTCAGCGAAAACCGGTTTATCTTCTAGCATCTCATCTGTAATACCATGCACCTTGATTGCATCAGGATCAACCGGACGATCGGGTTTAATATAAACGTGATATGTGCGACCAGTATAGCGACGGTTAATCATTTCGACTGCCCCAATTTCAATAATACAGTGGCCTTCATAATGGGCACCAAATTGGTTCATACCAGTGGTTTCCGTATCTAGGACGATTTGACGGTTGGGATTAATTTCTATGCTCATGATAATTTTTAGGTTATGATCTTCGTGTTATGACAACAAATAGACTTCTATTGTAACAAAGATTTATGCAAAAAAAGATTGAAATTTTTACAGACGGTTCTTGTTTAGGTAATCCCGGTACTGGCGGTATTGGCATTTTATTGCGCTATAAGCAACATGAAAAACAGATTTCTCAAGGTTATCGACTTACAACGAATAATCGCATGGAATTACGTGCAGTTATTGAGGCATTAAGTTGTTTGACTGAGCCATGTCATGTAGTGTTGTACAGCGACAGCCAGTATATGAAAAATGGTATCACTCAATGGATTTTTAATTGGAAGAAAAATAATTGGAAGACAAGTACAGGTAAAGCGGTTAAAAATCAAGATTTGTGGATAGCGTTAGATCAAGCCATTCAAAAGCACCATATGGATTGGCAATGGGTGAAAGGACACGCGGGACATCGAGAAAATGAAATTTGCGATGAACTGGCGAAACAGGGGGCGCAAAACCCAACACTTGATGATATAGGTTATCAGCCTGAATAACTCTTCAGGTAAACAGTGTTTATTTTTGACTCGTAATAGATTGGTTATTGGCTTGAGGAATGCTCAAGCCATTTATTTTACGGGAGTAAGGTTTTCAGTAAATCTATCACAAAATCCAATCGCGCTTTATAGCTCTCAAATGTTTTTGTAAATCTAAACTTACTTGGACCATCGAATTTATATACATTCGGCTGTTGTTGAATGAGATGAATAAATTTTATTGGATCCATGTCTGCATTTGGGGCAAATTCAATAAAACCGCCTTGGGCATGGGCATCAATTTTGTTGATTTTTAATGTTTTGGCTTGCAGGCGAAGCTCCGCAATGTGGAACAGATTTTGTGTTGCATCAGGCAGGGTGCCAAAGCGATCGATGAGTTCCACCTTGAGTTCATTAAGCGCGGATTGATTATCGGCTCCTGCAATACGTTTGTAAAAAGATAAACGCATGTTGACATCAGCCAAATATTCTTCAGGCAATAAAGCCGGAATGCGTAAGTCAATTTCTACTTGAGATTGTGTAAGTTCTTCTAAACTCGGTTCTCGTCCGTTTTTTAATGCTTCTACAGCGCTTTCGAGTAAATCCATATAGAGGGCAAAGCCAAGACTTTCAATTTGGCCGCTTTGTTCCGCGCCTAATAATTCTCCAGCGCCACGAATTTCTAAGTCATGGGTTGCAAGTATAAACCCTGCGCCAAGATTATCGAGACTTTCTAGGGCTTCAAGGCGTTTTATGGCATCTTTGGTCATAACCTTTGGATTTGGTGTGAGTAGATATGCATAGGCCTGGTGATGTGAGCGTCCAACGCGTCCACGTAATTGATGTAATTGTGCTAAACCAAAATGATCGGCACGCTCAATGATAATCGTATTGGCAGAAGGTACATCAATTCCTGTTTCAATAATGGTTGAACACACGAGTACATTAAAACGTTGATGATAAAAATCAGACATAACACGTTCGAGATCGCGTTCACGCATTTGGCCATGTCCAATTGTAATACGCGCTTCGGGAACAAGTGCGGTTAATTTTTCTGCACAATTTTCAATGCTGGCCACATCATTGTGTAAATAGTACACTTGTCCACCACGTAGAATTTCGCGCAAAATGGCCTCTCGGATTAATAAATCATCAGATTGACGTACAAAGGTTTTAATCGTTAAGCGACGTGCTGGAGGCGTTGAGATAATGGATAAATCTCGAATGCCATTCATCGCCATATTGAGTGTGCGAGGAATTGGAGTGGCGGTCAATGTCAAAATATCAATATTGGCACGTAGTTGTTTGATTTTTTCTTTTTGTCGCACACCAAAGCGGTGTTCTTCATCAACGATAAGTAATCCTAAATCATTAAAATTGACATCAGATTGTAATAATTTATGTGTACCAATGAGAATATCAACTTTACCATCTTGTAAATCCTGTAAAATTTGTTTCTGCTCTTTGGTTGTTTTAAAGCGAGAAAGCACTTCTACATTGATAGGGAGATTAGCGAAGCGATCTTTAAAATTATCATAATGTTGTTGGGCAAGTAATGTTGTGGGAACAAGCATTGCAACTTGTTTTTCATTCATTATGGCTAAAAATGCAGCGCGCATAGCGACTTCGGTTTTGCCAAATCCGACATCACCACATACCAAACGATCCATCGCTTTTGCTTGACACATATCAGCAATAACGGCATTAATCGCCATTTCTTGATCGAGGGTTTCTTCAAAAGGAAAGGTTGCTGCAAATTTTTGCATTTCTTCTCGATCGTAATGAAAAGCGAACCCTTTTTGCGCTTCACGTTGTGCATATACATCTAATAATTCGGCTGCGACATCACGGATTTTTTCAGCTGCTTTTTGTCGTGAACGCACCCAAGCTTCGCTACCTAGCTTATGCAGAGGCGCATTTTCATCAGCACCTCCTACATAACGGCTAATTAAATGTAATGACGATACTGGCACATAAAGTTTTGCTTCATTTGCATAGATTAATAGTAAATATTCTGCCGTAATGCCGCTGTTTTCAATTGTCACTAAGCCGCCATAACGCCCGACACCGTGTTCCAAATGGACAACGGCTTGTCCAATTTTGAGTTCAGCAAGATTCCGGATTAATGTGTCAGGGTTAACGGATTTTTGTTTCGAGCGATTGCGTTGTTGTACGCGTTCGCCTAATAGTTCAGTTTCAGTGATAATCGCAAGGGTATTATCAATAAGGAATCCTTGATCAAGAGAACTAATCCATAGACTTTGTGCATGTTCCATATCATGACCGAAGCTTTTAATTTGTGTCGGCTTCAGTTTTAATGGTTTAAGGAGATCTAACAAGGTTTCACGTCGTCCTTCGCTTTCCACCGAAAATAGAATATTGCCCTTAAAGCTTTCCATAAATTGTCGTAACAATTGTAATGGTTCTTTATTTTGAGGCTGGATTGTCAGCTCAGGTAATAAGGTAACAGGTAAATTTTGTTGACGGACTGAGTGTCGTAATTTTTCTTTTTTTAAGGTTAAACGAGGGTAGCCTTTTAAAGTGCGGTTAATTTCATCAATTTTTAGCCATAGTTGTTGAGGCGCAAGTAATGGGCGCATTGGATCGATTTTACGGCTTTCAAAGCGATTTTCAGCATCTTGGTAAAAACGCTCGCCTTGAGCCATGTTGTCATCGAAATCCACAAATAATGTTTGTTCAGGTAGATAATCAAACAAACTGGCCATTTTTTCAAAAAAGAGAGGTTGCCAATACTCAATTCCAGCAACGAGAGTACCTTTACTAATTTGCTGATAAATGTGTTCAGGATCTCGGCGAATCTCACTAAAGGTTTCTCTAAATTGACTCCGAAAAAATTCAATACCTTTTTCATCAGTTGGAAATTCATGAGCGGGCAATAGATTAATTTGGGGGATTTCTTCTGATGTCCGTTGACTATCCACATCAAATGTGCGGATAGAATCAATTTCATCATCAAAAAAATCTAGGCGAAAAGGCACCGCACTTCCCATTGGAAAAAGATCTAATAAAGCACCACGTACAGCATATTCCCCATGTTCCCAAACTTGTTCGACTGCACGATAACCAGCACTTTCAAGTTGTAAACGCATTTTTTCAATACGTAACCGATCCCCTTTTTTGATTAACAATACGTTATTCGCCAAATATTCTGGCGGACAAAGCCGTTGCATTAGGCTGTTTATAGGTAAAATAAAAATACCTTGTTTAGCTTGTTGTAGATGAAAGAGTGCACTCAGACGGGCTGAAATAATATCCTGATGTGGTGAAAAGCTATCATAAGGTAACGTTTCCCAATCAGGAAATAGCGTGACAGGAAGTGCGGTCAAAGTTGGGAGAATTTTTTCTAATCGTATGGCACTTCGAGTATCCGCCGTGATAACAACGGTTAACCCTTGATATTGTTGAGCAATTTCGCTAATTGCAAGACTATCGGAACGGGAGAGCACGTTGCCGAGTAGTTTATGATCTTGCGGCTGAGTGGGAATGTTGAGATTAAAATAATGCATATTATAGAACGTCTTTTTCTTTTATTTTGCTACCAGTTAATATAGTGGTTTTAATCGTGTTGAGTAATTCACGATGTACTATACTTAATCGAGGTTTTTCATCTTTTTTAAAACTGAGTGGGCGGCAAAACTCCATCGTTTTGATACCTAAGCGAGCAGTGAGAAGCCCTACCCCGATCCCTTGTGCTGCACGCGCTGATAACTTAGCAGTGATATCTTGAGAGAGCCAATCCATACCAATTTCATGCACCAGTTCAGTCGCACCAGCAAAGGCGATATTGAGTAAGATCATGCGCATTAAGCGTAGGCGACTAAAGTAGCCAAGTTCAATGCCATAGATTTTGGCGATTTTATTTATCATGCGAATATTGCGCCATGCGACGAAAAACATATCAACTAAGGCAAGTGGGCTAATGGCGACGATAACCGCAGACTCTGCAGCACTTTTACTGACCAGTTTTTTAGCCTGACGATCTCTATCTTGCAATACCATTTCACTAAATAAATAGGTGACTTCCTGCGCGGTATGGGCTTCATTGAGATGATTTTGCCATTGAACAAGAGCGGGATGTTGTGAGTTTAGTTGCATATTTCGAGCAATATCTAAACATAAGGCTTTGCCTTTTTCACTGTCATCTAGGGCGGCATTGGCATTGGCTTCAAGGAAAATTTGATTGCCCTTTTGTTGATTTTCAGCAAGAGATTTTAAGCGTACCAAACGTCGCCACTCTTTTATAATGGCTGTGATTCCAACGAAAACAACCGATAAGCCAACTAATGAAAAAGCGAAATAAATCCATTGGTTTTGTTGCCAAGTGTCGATTACCCATTGGATAGATTGTGCTACAGTGGCGGCTAAAAATAAAAGTGCGGTGAATCCTAGCACTTTTTTCCACCAACGAGGTTTCGGTTTCACAATTTGTTCAAATTTATCGGTAAGTAATTCACCTTCTAAAGCTTGGCTATCGATGGGATCGATCTCAATTTGTGTTTCATCACCACTAAACTCCTGTTTCGGTTTGAAGTGATGTTGAGAGTCGATGGTATCGTAAGTGTCATTCGTTTCATTGAAAATTTGTTTACTCATAACTTTCCTTTTTATTTAGCGTAGCTTATCCGCTAATAAGAATTGTAACACAGCATCCATTCTTAAATGAGGGATTAGCTCATTATCCACTAAAGGCTGTGGTTCAAATTGGTCAAAGTCAAATGTTTGTTGTTGCCAAAACTGTTCAGTTGGTAGCTTGTTTGGCACACTGCCAGGATAAAGGGTGACAAGCTGTTTATCTTTGGTTCGAATACCTTGTAGTGCTTTAAACTGTTTACCATTTTGCGTGACGGTGACTTGCTTGGTCGCTCGAATTGCAGCGATCGCGGAGTATTCTGTTTCAATACCTTCAAATGCGACATGTCGTCCGCCTTCTTGCACTAATTGGCGCATAAGGCTAACTAAATTAGGCAGTTGATCGCTGGTAATATGATCGGCTTTGCTTGCGACAAACATTAATTTATCAATTCTTGGAGAGAATAGACGGTGTAATAATGTGCGCTTACCATAATGAAAATTTTGGAAGAGATGCTGCAAACCTTCGCGCATATCGTTAAAGGCTTGTCGGCTATGATTTAATGGCGTTAAACAATCGGCCAAGATAATTTGGCGATCAAAATGGGCAAAGTAATCTTGATAGAAATCTTTAACGATATGCTGGCGATAATAATCGTAGCGTTTGGTTAATAGGCTAAAATAACTTTTTGAGCTAGCTTTATTTTTTAATTCCTGCCATTGCGTTTCATTGAGATGAAGCAAAGGAAAGAATTGTAAGGCGGGAGCGCCGTCAAGCTCGCCAGGCAAGACGAAGCGTCCAGGTTGAATAAAGTGCAGTCCCTCCGCTTTACATGCATGTAAATAAGCCGTGTATTCTTTTGCTAACTGCGCCAAAACATCTTCATCAGCAGTCTCACTAAGATCAAGCTGTTCGACTTTGGCTAACCAGGTTTGGGCCAGAATAGAACGTTGTCCAAAGTTAAGTCGTTGCAGATCTTGTGACCATTGTTGGAAGTTTAAGTCGAGCAAGGGAAGATCTAACAACCATTCACCGGGATAATCGAAAATATCTAAATAGAGTGTGCCAGTGTCTTTAATATGACGCATTAAACCATCGCGATGATAATAGCGAATAGCTAAACGGGTTTCGCTTACGCCGCGTGTTGATTGAGGCCAAATGGGAGGTGTCTGCTGTAAATCTCGTAAGTTATTATCATAATCAAAACGAGGAATTTTCATGTCGAGCTGAGAGACTCGTTTTACACCAATAATATGATTATTACGCGCAGGCTCAAATAGCGCAAGGTGATGATTACCTTGCGAATTTATGTTCAAGAGTTGGTTGACAAGGCTCGTAATAAATGCCGTTTTTCCACTGCGACTGAGCCCTGTAACGGCCAGTCGTAATGTGCGGTCAAAACCTCGATTAAATATATCGTTAACTTCTCGTTGAATACGATTAAACATAGTCATTACCAATTTTTAGAAAATGTATCTGATTTTATATAGTGTTCAAGTTTTTGTGTGCGTTGGGTTAATACTGCAAATTCAAGCTATAATTGCTTGATTTGATTATTATCTGTTCTTGGTGATGTCCATTTTGTTTGTGTCCCATTGCCGTTATATAAAGCACTTGGTGGCGATATATAGTAGTTATCTGGCGCTTTTTCCATTAACAATGCGCCAGCAATATAGAGTAAGGGCATGAAAAAATAACCACCAAAGAAAAATAAAATAATGACAGTTAAGCGGATAACCCAAGCATCAAAACCAAAATAACGCGCAAGCCCTAAGCAAACGCCTGAAACTTGACCTTCTTTAGGATAACGATAAATCATTAAGTACTCCTTAAATATTTTCGACGTTTAATAATATTGTTAGGGGTTTGTTGTATCTGTACGCCAGTTGGGTTGGTGATAATCCAATAGCGCTTCTAGCGTGTTAATGCGTTGTGCTAATTGTTTAGCCTCGTTCTCTAGTTGTTGTAGCTGCTGTTTTTCTTCAATACTCAAATTGATATGAATTTGGCTTCTGCTTTTATAGTGCAAATATAACCAAAATGGCACGATAAGTATGCACACTAAAAACGCAGAGACAGAAAGGAATAAAAAGCTTGTAATCATAAACATCTCCAAATGAAAATAGCATATTTTTCTAATATATCTTACAATTCTCTCATAATGAATAGAAGATAATGAATTATGTGGAATATCAAGTGTTTTTTTGCAGCCGTTTCCATTATGGCATGTGGGGCCACAGAGGTTTTGGCTGCGCCACGTGTGCCAGACGAACTGACTCAAAACGGTCTCATTTATTGTACTCATGCTTCCGGATTTTCTTTTAATCCACAAACAGCCGATGCCGGTACAAGTATGAATGTGGTGACGGAACAGATATATAACAAGCTTTTTGAAATAAAAAATCATACTTCTGAGGTCACGCCCGTACTTGCGCAGTCTTATCATGTCTCATTAGATGGCAAAGTCATCACTATTAATTTGCGACGAGGGGTGAAATTTCATTATACCGAATGGTTTACCCCTACGCGTGATTTTAATGCAGAAGATGTGGTTTTCTCTTTAAATCGAGTATTGGGGCATAATGAGGATTTGCCAACGTTAGATAATGCGCGAGCTTTTGATAGTCCTCAATATACGATTTTTAATAATTTGGTCAAAAAAGCCCGTTTCCCTTACTTTGAAAGTATTAATTTGAAAAGTAAGATTGAAAGCGTACGAGCAGTGGGGCCTTATCAGGTCGAAATTCGATTATTTTCGCCTGATGCTTCAATTCTTTCCCATTTGGCAAGCCAATATGCCATTATTTTTTCCCGTGAATATGCATTACAGCTAAATGCAGATAATAATTTAGCCCAGTTAGATTTGTTGCCCGTAGGGACGGGGCCTTATCAACTTAAAAATTATATGCGTAATCAAGTGGTGCGTTTAGTACGCAATGAAAATTATTGGCGTAAAAAACCTCAAATTGAAAATATTGTTATTGATGTGTCCACTAGTCGTATTGGGCGTTTGGCGAAGTTTTTTAACGGAGAATGTCAGATTGTCGCATTCCCTGAAGTCAGCCAACTGGGACTATTTAAAGAAGATAATTCACGTTTTTTAGTGCAGTCGACAGAAGGTATGAATTTATCTTTCTTGGCCTTTAATTTTCAGAAAGAGGCAATGAACGATATATTGTTGCGCCGTGCGATAGCCAAAAGTATCGATCGTCATCGCATTGTTCGTCATATTTATTATGATACCGCAACTGTCGCTGAAGGGATTATTCCACAAATTTCTTGGGCGGTGAACAATAAAACTCAACGCTTTGACTACGATTACGATCCTCAGTGGGCAAAAACGGTGTTGTCAGATCGCCAATTAGATTTGACGATGTGGGTGGTGAATGAAGAGCAAGTCTATAACCCCGCGCCCATAAAAATGGCAGAGTTGATCCGAATGGATTTGGCCAAAGTTGGTGTCAATGTTAAAGTGAAAAATGTATCACGGAACTATTTGATGCAACAGTTACAGGCGAAAACGGAAGACTATGATTTGATCTTAACCGGTTGGCTAGCGGGGACTTTTGATCCCGATACCTTTTTACGCCCCATTTTAAGTTGTGGCACACAAAATGAAGTAACGAATTTATCAAATTGGTGTTATCGCCCATTTGATGACATGATTGATCGAGCACTTCGACATCGTGGCACATTAACGCGTAATTTGGATTATAATATTGCACAACAAACGATTTTTGAACAAGTTCCCATTGTGCCCATTGCGAATGTGAAGCGTGTATTGATAGCCGATAGTCGGGTAAAAGGCTTAAATATGTCTGCATTTGGCAGTATTCGTTTTGAAACCTTATCCTTGACAAAACAAGGAGGGAAGCCATGATTTTTTCTTTGGCTCGCCGTTTATTTCTGATTGTCTTAACCTTATTTATTTTATCCTTTGTGAGCTATCACATTTTGTTACGCGATCCTTTAAATCAAGAATTGCTGACCGCGCATTTTCATTTGGGTTATTTCAGTTATATCCGAGATGTATTACAAGGGAATTTAGGGATTAGTTATAACGGTGGAGAATCATTACTGACATTAATTTTAACGGTATTGCCGCCAACCGTAGAACTTTGTATTACCGCCATTTTATTGGCGTTGTTATTAGGTATTCCTTTGGGATTGATAGGCGCTTGGAATCATCAAAATATCTTAGGAAAAAGTATTCACGCCGTGTCCTCTTTGGGACTGTCTGTTCCGGTATTTTGGATTGCGCCTTTATTGTTGTATTTTGCTGCGTTATATCATTGGGAAATCGCGGCAGTTGGACAGTTTAATTTACTCTATGAAATTAAGACAGTGACGGGATTTGCTCTAATTGATGTGTGGTTTATGGAACAACCTTATCGAATTAAGGTGATTCAAAATGTATTACAACATTTGATCTTACCAACATTAGTCTTAATGATTTCACCTACTATGGAAATGACACGTTTAGTGCAACAGCGGGCAGAATTTTTAATGCGAGAAAATTTTGTTAAGGTTGCCGCGACACGAGGTTGGTCAAAGTTTAAGATTATGCGCAAATTGGTATTGCGTAATACATTGCCGCTGATTGTGCCACAATTTCCACGAATTTTTACATTAGTGATGGCCCATTGTATGTTGATTGAAAATGTATTTGGTTGGCCTGGTATTGGGCGTTGGTTAATCGACGCATTAGCTCAGGAAGATTATAATGCGATTTCCGCCAGTATTATGGTGATTGGTTTATTAATTATTGCGGTCAATCAATTGAGTGATCTTGTCGCTTTTTTATTTGATCCATTACATCGGAAGGGCTGGTATGCAAGATAAAGAACCGGAAGAATTTCGTGAGCGAGAAGCCTTATTGAATATCTGGCGATATTTCCGCACAGATCGACTTGCCCTATTCAGTTTCTATCTTTTTATTTTATTTATTTTGACCGCACTTTTCGGGACATGGCTAGCCCCTTATCCCAGTGATATGCAGTTTGTGGGGAAAGAGCTGTTACCGCCGTCTTGGAATGATCAAGGAACGGTAACTTATTTTTTGGGAACCGATGATATTGGTCGAGATGTATTAAGTCGGCTGATTATTGGTGCTAAATATACATTTGGAGGCGCGACATTAGTCATTATTGCAACGGCTATTGTCGGAGGGGCCTTAGGGGTATTGGCTGGAATGAGTGAGGGGTTAAAGTCACGTATATTAGGCCATTTTCTTGATGCTTTTCTATCTGTGCCGATCTTATTAATTGCTATTATCATAGCCACGTTAATGGAGGCGAGCTTGCTTAATGCAATGTTAGCCATTTTATTAGCGTTATTACCACACTTTGTTCATGAAGTTTATCAAGCGGTACGAAAAGAATTAACTAAAGAATATGTTTTAACGTTACGTTTAGACGGTGCTTCCAATTTAACATTATTACGCGAAGCGATTTTGCCAAATATAGCCGTACCTTATGTTAAAGAGATAGCGCGCGCTTTTACTATTGCGGTGTTTGATATTAGTGCATTAAGCTTTATTTCACTCGGTGCGCAGCGCCCTCAACCAGAATGGGGCGCGATGATACGAGATTCTTTAGATTTAATTTATTTAGCACCTTGGACGGTCATTTTACCCGGTATAGCAATTATTATTGTTATTTTAACCGTCATTATTTTGGGCAATGGTTTATGTAAAGCCATACAAAAATATGAGGATTAAATAAAAGAATGGCATTATTAGATATTCGTAATCTTTGTATTGAAATAAAAACGCCTAATGGTCGTGTTAGAGTGGTGGATAATGTGAGCCTTACATTAAACGAAGGCGAAATTTGTGGACTGGTGGGGGAAAGTGGTTCTGGTAAAAGTTTAATTGCTAAAGTGATTTGCAATGCCGCAAAAGACAATTGGGTGATTACAGCTGATCGTTTTCGTTTTGATGATATTGAGCTGTTAAAACTGAGCCCAAGTAAACGGCGAAAGTTGGTGGGTAATGAAATTTCTATGATTTTCCAAGATCCGCTAAGTTGTCTTGAACCGAGTAAAAAAATTGGTAAACAACTCATTGAACATATCCCTTTTTCAACGTTTAAGGGACGTTGGTGGCAATGGTTTGGTTGGAAAAAACGCCGCGCAATAGAACTTTTGCATCGTGTCGGCATTAAAGATCATAAAGATATTATGCAGAGCTATCCTCACGAAATTACAGAAGGGGAAGGGCAGAAAGTCATGATCGCGATTGCGGTCGCTAATCAGCCTCGTTTATTGATTGCTGATGAACCCACGCATTCTGTTGAGGCGACAACTCAGGCTCAGATATTCCGCTTATTATCCAGTATGAATCAAAATCATGGCACATCAGTGCTGTTAGTGAGTAATGATATTATCAGTATTAGTGAATGGTGCGATACATTTAGTGTACTGTATTGTGGGCAAAATGCAGAGGCTGGGCCAGTGGAGAGCATACTGGCGACACCACATCACCCATATACGATGGCATTATTGCATTCTATTCCTGATTTCAGCCAGCCTTTACCTTTGAAAAGTCGATTGAATACTTTAAAAGGCACTGTGCCAATGTTAGAAGAAATGCCGATAGGCTGTCGTTTAGGCCCGCGCTGTCCGTTTGCCCAGCGAAAATGTGTCCATAAACCGCCGATGCAACGTATTAAACAACATGAGTTTGCTTGTCATTTTCCGTTAAATTTACGTGTAAGTCGGAAAAAAATAGCAGAATTAACACCGATTACTTTAAGCCATGTGGAAAAGGAAGAAGAACAATGACCCCATTATTACAAGTAGAAGATTTAAGCAAATCCTTTACAGATAGTGTTGGGCTATTTGGACAACGCCGATTTTCTGCGGTTAATCAAATCAGTTTTAGTTTAGAGCGTAAAAAAACATTAGCGATTATTGGGCATAATGGATCTGGGAAATCAACGTTAGCGAAAATGATCGTTGGAATTACAGAACCGAGCGCGGGAAAGATACTATTTAATGGTAATGAATTATACTTTGGAGATCATGAGTATCGCGCTAAACATATTCGAATGGTATTCCAAGATGTGAATAATGCATTTAATCCGCGTTTGAATGTGGGACAAATTTTGGATGCGCCACTGCGTTTGTTGACGAATTTAACAGTGCATGAGCGTAATGAAAAAATTGGTTTAACATTGCGTATGGTGGGGTTATATCCTGATCATGCAAATATTAAAATTAGTACCATGTCGATTAGTCAAAAACAACGTGTTGCATTAGCTCGGGCAGTGATTCTAGAGCCTGAAATTATTATCGCTGATGATGCTTTAGGTTCTCTTGATTCTTCAGTAAAAACGCAATTGATTAATTTAATGTTGGAATTGCAAAATCGGCTAGGGGTTTCTTATATTTATGTTGGGCAACATTTGGGAATCATTAAACACATGGCTGATGAAGTGTTAGTGATGGATAATGGGCAAATGATAGAGTATGGAACAACAAGAGAACTGTTTAGTGCGCCACAAACAGAGATTACCCGTCGTTTGGTCGAAAGTCACTTTGGTAAAGAATTAGATAATAGTGCATGGGAAAGCTTAATGTGTAAATAAAACTTGCCAAAGCAAGCATAAGATTTTACAGTACCGTAATAATAATGTGTTTGTAAGAGGTTAGTATGGCGTTTAGTGCAAATCAAAGTCATGATTTCTCAGAAATTATTTTCATTAGTCCTAAAATGTCTGCGCTTATTGATAAGGCGAAAAAATTTGCCTTATTAGATGCGCCTTTGCTGATCCAAGGTGAAACCGGGACAGGAAAGGAATTACTTGCTAAAGCTTGCCACGCCTTAAGCCATCGCCAACAAGCTAAATTTATTGCGGTCAATTGTGCAGGATTGCCCAAAGACGATGCAGAAACAGAAATGTTCGGTAGTGGGGCAAAAGGTAAGGAAAGCATGGGCTTTTTTGAATATGCTGACGGTGGCACAGTTTTGTTAGATGGCGTGGCAGAATTGCCTTTAGAATTACAAGCGAAATTATTGCGTTTTTTAAATGATGGGACATTCCGTCGGGTTGGGGAAGAAAAAGAACAATATGCAGATGTACGGGTGATTTGTACCTCTCAGATCCCATTACAAAATTATGTTGAACAAGGTAAAGTGCGTAGCGATTTATATCATCGTCTCAATGTCTTAACCCTAGATATTCCGCCATTACGTGAGCGGAAAGAAGATGTGCCGGCATTAGTGGATCTATTTTTAGATAAGATTTGTCAACAGTTACAGATTCGCCCTCCGCGCTTTGATTCACAATTTATGCAGTATTTAATCAATTATCCATGGTCAGGTAATGTACGTGAGCTTTATAATGCCTTATATCGAGCCAGTTCTTTAGCCACTGATGGCCAATTAACCATTGAAAATTTGAGCCTGATTGAACATGATATTCAATCTATGGATATTGCCCAATTTGGTGATGAAACACTTGAACAGATTTTAAGTCATTTTGAAGAGGCAGTATTACGTAAGTTCTATGAACAGTATCCTAGCACTCGAAAACTGGCGGCACGTTTAGGCGTGTCCCATACCGCCATTGCTAATAAATTGCGCCAATATCATATTGGACGTTCTTAATTCTTATCACAGGGCAGTAAAATAGCTGTCCTGGTTTCTATCTCATAAAAATTTCGTTAAAATAGACCGCTCTTTTTATTTGGAAATTATTATGTCTGCAGAAATACAATGGCAACCATCAGCGCCAATTAAAAATTTACTTGCTCGAGCAAAAATTATTGCAGAGATCCGTCGTTTTTTTACCGATCGTGGTGTATTAGAAGTGGAAACGCCGGTGTTAAGTGAATTTGGTGTGACTGATGTACATTTATCAACGTTTAGCACAGAGTTTGTGGCGCCTTTTGAGGCTCAATCTAAAACATTGTGGCTTGGAACAAGCCCCGAATATCATATGAAGCGTTTGTTGGCGGCTGGAAGTGGGGCAATTTTTCAGCTTTGCCATGTTTTTCGTAATGAGGAAGCAGGGCGTAAACATAATCCAGAATTTACGATGCTAGAGTGGTATCGTCCACATTTTGATATGTATCGTTTAATTAATGAAGTTGACGATTTGCTGCAACAAATTTTAGATTGCGAGCCGGCAGAAAGTTTAAGTTATCAATTTGTGTTTCAAGAATATGTAGGGCTTGACCCCTTAGAAGCTGAAAAAGAAGAATTGGTTGCGAAAGCAAGAGAACACGGCTTTCAAGCAGAGGAAGATGAATCAAGAGATACTTTATTACAATTCCTATTTAGTGAAGTTGTTGAACCTCAAATTGGGCAAGAACGTCCTATCGCGGTTTATCATTTTCCAGCCAGCCAAGCTGCATTAGCACAGGTTAGTTCCGAAGACCATCGTGTCGCGGAACGCTTTGAATTTTATTATCGAGGATTAGAGTTAGCAAACGGTTTTCATGAATTGACCGATGCGAAAGAACAATTGCATCGTTTTGAACAAGATAATCGTTCCCGTGAATTAATGGGATTGCCTAAGCGTGCTATTGATTCACGTTTTCTAGCGGCATTAGAAGCTGGAATACCGAGTTCATCAGGCGTGGCTTTAGGTGTGGATCGTTTATTGATGATTGCACTGGGAGCAGACAAAATCTCTGATGTTTTGGCATTTAGTATCGAAAATGCTTAATTTTGCCGTTAAAAGTGCGGTTAATTTTTATTATTTATCTTTGAGGAAGTTATGTCTGAATTATTTATTGCGTTTATTTTAGGTATTGTTGAGGGACTGACAGAGTTTTTGCCGGTATCTTCAACAGGCCACATGATCATTGTGGGACATTTGTTAGGTTTTGAAGGCGAAAAAGCCGCAACCTTTGAAGTGATTATTCAGCTTGGTTCTATTTTAGCAGTTGTGGTCATGTTTTGGCGCAAGTTATTTGGTTTAATTGGAATTCATTTTGGACAAGAAATTAACAAAAATGAACCGCACTTAACCTTAATGCATATTATACTTGGCATGATTCCTGCCGTTATTTTAGGGCTGATTTTTCACAGTAATATTAAAGCGTTATTCAGTCCAGAGATGGTGATGTATTCGCTAGTTGTTGGAGGGGTATTGTTGATTATTGCTGAAAAATGTCGCCCGAAAGTGAGTGCAGAAACCGTTGATCAAATGACCTATAAACAAGCTTTTGCGATTGGATTATTTCAATGTTTAGCGTTGTGGCCGGGTTTTTCCCGTTCAGGGGCGACAATTTCTGGGGGATTATTAATGGGCGTAGGACGTCATGCCGCTGCGGAATATTCTTTCATGCTAGCCGTTCCTATGATGATGGGCGCCACCGTATTAGATGTGTATAAAAGCCTTGATTTCTTAACTTGGGCAGATTTACCGATGTTCGCGGTTGGCTTTGTTACGGCCTTTTTGGTGGCGCTCATTGCTATAAAAACGTTTTTAAATGTAATTAAAAAAATCTCCTTTATACCTTTTGCAATTTACCGCTTTGTCGTAGCGATTGCGGTATATTTTGTGTTTATTTTCTAAGTTTGATGGCCTTCAATTTTATTCGAAGGTTGTCTACGTTTACCGATATTTTTGCTATCTTTATGACGTACTTTGATTTTCTTTTTGAGTGCGTCTTTTTTCTCTTCTCGTTTTTGTTTTATGTAAGCTTTTTGTTTTTTGGTCATTGATTTTATTTCACCATCTTTTGGTGCTTTCGTTCTAGGGGCTAAGCCTTCAATGATACGCGCTTTGAGTATTTCTTGAGTATAGCGCTTAATTTTACCTAATAACTTGTAATCATGGGCCTCAACAAAAGAAATAGCGGTTCCTTTTTTGCCTGCACGTGCAGTACGGCCAATGCGGTGGAGATAGGTATCCGCGCTGTAAGGAAGATCGAAGTTAAATACATGACTAATATCATCAATATCAATGCCTCGCGCAGCAACATCTGTCGCCACCAATATTGTGACCAGCCCTTGTTTCAGTTTATCTATCGCGTTATTGCGTTGAGATTGTGCCATTTCGCCTTCGAGATAGGTTGAACGGATACCCCGTTTACGTAAGGTGTCTGACAGTTCACGCGTATTTTCACGGCGACGAACAAAGACAATCCCTTTGCTCACCTGCTCTTGTTCGATGGCGCGGGCTAATAATTTAATTTTGTGCTCAACGCTATCAGCATGGTAATACCATTGCTGAATTTTTTTCCGTTCGCGACGGCTCGGTTCTGCCTCTATGTGTATTGGATCGTTTAGTAGGCGTTGTGCGAAATCGACCAATAACTCGCCTTCTAATGTGGCAGAAAAGAGTAGTGTTTGCTTACGCCAACGGGTTTCGGCAGCAATTTTTTCGGCATCTTGCCCAAAGCCCATTTGAAGCATTCTATCGGCTTCATCAAAAATAAGAATTTCAACGGCTCGACAATCAAAGTTTTCTTCTTTAATGTATTGTAATAAACGCCCTGGGGTTGCGACGACAATATCTTGATTTTGGTTGAATATTTCACCGTGATTTTGGTAGGCTACGCCCCCTGTGATAGTGGCAATGCTTAAGTGCGTGTAATGAGCAAAGTGTTCTGCTTCTTCTGCAACTTGCATCGCCAGTTCACGAGTTGGTGTTAAAATAAGTACGCGCGGGGCGCCGGGTTTGCGACGCGGATAATCTAATAAATGTTGAATCGCAGGCAAGAGAAAAGCCGCTGTTTTGCCTGTTCCGGTGGGGGCTGAACCTAATACGTCACGCCCTTCCATTGCAGCTGGGATTGCCTCGAGCTGTACTGTGGTTGGACGTGAATAATGTTTATCACGGATAGCTTTTAATAGTTCCGGAGCAAGATCAAAGTGGTCAAATTGCGGTAAATTCATTGTGTTCTCAGTATGATGTAAATTAACTAGCGGGAATTATAGCTCAAAATAGGGTATAGTTTAAGTTTGTACTGAGGGAAACTTAAACTCTCTATGGGGAATGGTAGGGATTTAAGTGCCAAACGGAGGAGCGATGTCAGGTTTTCGTTTTAAACAATTTTATGTCGAACAAGAACATACTGCGATGAAAGTCGGGACTGATGGGGTGTTATTAGGAGCGTGGGCTTCTCATACCAATCCAAGCCATATTTTAGATCTTGGCACAGGAACAGGGCTATTGACGTTAATGTTAGCACAGCGTTATCCTCAGGCGCAGCTATCGGCAGTTGAACTAGATGAAGCAGCGTTTAAACAGGCTCAATTTAATGTGCAACAATCTCTATGGAGTGAACGTATTCAGCTTTTTCATCGTGATATTGTGGCGTTTTCCCAAAGCAATAATCAGAAATTTGATTTAATTGTCGCGAATCCACCTTATTTTGAAACAGGCTGTCAATGCCGTTCGACCGCTCGTCACCTCGCGCGTTATACTGATACACTCACGCATTTGGATTGGTTAAGGATTGCTGCTGATTGCTTAAGTGATGAAGGGAATATTGCATTTGTCTTGCCTTTTTCTGCGGGAGAACAGTTAAAAACATGGGCAAAATCCACCGCACTTTATTGTGTGGCGCAAACGGATATCATCACGAAAACCGGTAAAACGCCACAGCGTATGCTATTAAGTTTTGCTTTTCAAGAAAGGCCAAGGGAGAAAAAAATACTGGCTATTTATGATGAAAATAGCCAGTATCATCCGGATTTTATTACGCTAACTCAGGCGTTTTATTTGCGCTTTTAGTGAGTTGTCGCCAGTTGTAATAGCCGTAAATAGAATTGACTAAATACCCTGTAAACATAATGTACATAGCAGGGGTTTCCGCCCATAAGGCGATAGATAAGATATTGAGAACGATCCATAATAACCACTGTTCACGGTAGCGCAAAATCATTAATAATTGCGCAGTGAATGTAATAATGGTCGTTGTACCGTCTAACGCTGCGGAACTACCGCCTGCGGCACGTACTGCCAAAATAAAGAAGTAAGAACATACGATAATGCCGAGTAGTAAAATAATCCACCCTTTTAGACTTAGGGCTTTTGCTTTAACACTTTCGTTGCCTTGAGAATCTTTTTGCATATTGGCTTTCCAAATGAAATAGCCGATAAATTGAGCCGGTAGGTAGACATAAAGCACCGTATTCATTTCGCCAATAAAATTGCTTCCCCATGCGACATAGAAATAGGTATAGGCAAAAATGAGTCCAAAGAAATAGTTACTAATTTTTCCTTTGCTGACGAAGATGACACATAATAAACCCGCGATACCGGAAACCATGCCGAGTAGTGTGTCTGGGTTTTGTGTATATGCCCAAATTTGTGCACCGACAAAAACAATTATCCAAATGACTTCGAAAGGTTTCCAGCCACCGAAAAATTCCTTTTTAATGATTTCAAAATAATTCATATTGGTTCCTTTAGTAGAAAATTTAGTGAATTTTTGCACCGCACTTTTTATATGTCAAGTATAGGATCTAATTTTTGTGAGCGCACAAACAAAAATTGATATTTTTGTAGCAAATAAACCACTATGTTATCTTGGATTTTGTGCTTTGGCTATGGTTCATTAGGGTTAAATAAATGGGATTGAGCAAAGGGAAAATCTCACTAATAAAGATGAATAAACCCTACATTTTTTATTGAAATGAAGCTAAAATACGCGCCTTAATTAAGCAATAGAAGAATAAAAATGGTATTTGCAGTAGGACAACGCTGGATTAGTGAAGGTGAAAATAATTTAGGTTTAGGTGTTATTGTTGGTGTGGAAATACGCACAGTGACCATTTTATTTCCAGCTTCAGATGAAAAACGCGTATATGCGCTTGCATCTGCGCCGCTAACTCGGGTGCAATTTCAAATTAACGATCGTATTTTCCATCAGGATGGGTGGTCAGCAGATGTATTAGAAGTATTAGAGCAAGAGGGAGTGTTTACTTATCGCGCAAGATGTGTGGAAACTCAAGCAGAAGTGCTTATTCCAGAAAAGGCGCTCTCTCATCACATGAGTGTGAGTAAGCCACAAGAACGTCTATGGGCAGATCAAATTGATCGTAATGAGCACTTTGTCACACGTTATCAAGCCCTATTAAATCAACAGGCGCAATTTCAATCATCATTGCGTGGTTTGCGAGGTTTTCGCGCAAACCTTATTCCTCATCAATTACATATCGCACAAAGTATTAGCCAACGTATAGCCCCAAGAGTGTTATTAGCTGATGAAGTAGGGTTAGGTAAAACCTTAGAAGCGGGTATGATTTTACAGCAGCAGTTGCTTGTAGGCAAAGTAGAGCGCGCGTTGATCATTGTGCCTGAAAATTTACAGCATCAATGGTTAGTTGAGATGTTACGTCGGTTTAATCTCGCTTTTTCTTTGTTCGATGAAGAACGTTGCGCAGACTTTGCCCCAACAGAGGAAGAGGAAAAGGGGGTTAATCCTTTTGAAACAGAAAGTTTAATTATTTGTGCATTAGATTGGTTAGAGCAGTATCCGCAACGCGTGGAACAAATTAGGCAAGCTGGATTTGATTTTTTGATTGTAGATGAAGCCCATCATCTCGCTTGGACAGAACATGCACCAAGTGTGGAATATCAATTGATCGAACAATTAGCGCATGTTATTCCCGCTGTGCTCTTGTTAACTGCCACGCCAGAACAATTAGGGCAAGAGAGCCATTTTGCACGTCTTCGTTTACTTGATCCCCATCGTTTTTATGATTATCAAGCCTTTGTTCAGGAGCAGCAACATTACCAGCCTGTCGCTCAAGCCGTTAATATATTATTAAATGGGCAACAGCTGACGGATACGGACAAAAATCATATTGCGGCATTATTGACTGAGCAGGATGTAGAGCCACTTTTTAAAGCGATCGCTTCCCAAACTGAGGAAAGTGATCATGCTCGTCAGGAGTTGATTACACAGTTAATTGATCGTCATGGCACTAGCCGAGTATTGTTTCGTAATACACGGCAAAGTGTAAAAGGTTTCCCGCATCGGATTTACCATCAAATTACCCTTGAACAACCTAAGCAATATGCTAATGCGATGAATGTTGTCAGTTCTCTCGGGGAGCTTGATCTCAAAACAAGATTTAATCCTGAACAAATTTTTCAACAAATTCATGCTGATGTACGTTGGTGGGAGTTTGATCCGCGAGTAGAATGGTTGTTGCAATTTATCAAGACACAGCGTAATGAGAAAATCTTAGTGATTTGTCAGCGGGCGGATACGGCAATTCAACTCGAGCAGGCTTTACGTGAAAAAGAAGGTATTCGAGCAGCAGTCTTTCATGAACGGTTGTCGATTGTTGAACGAGATCGGGCAGCGGCGTATTTTGCACAGCAAGAAGAAGGCGCGCAGATATTATTGAGTTCTAGTATTGGCTCTGAGGGACGAAATTTTCAATTTGCTTGTCACTTAGTATTATTTAATTTGCCGGATTCGCCAGATTTGCTTGAACAGTGTATTGGTCGTTTAGATCGTATTGGACAGCTGCGTGATATTCATATTCATGTGCCTTGTTTTGCGAATTCCCCTCAAGCTCGACTAGCGCAATGGTATCATGAAGGATTGAATGCGTTCGAAGAAACTTGCCCAATGGGGGAAACATTATTTGAGAAGTGCGGTGAAAAATTACAGTTTTTTTTACAAAATCCGACCGCACTTGCAGACTTTGAAAGCTTTATTCGTCAAACGCGCCATATGCAACAGCATTTAAAACAAGCGCTAGAACAAGGGCGAGATCGTTTACTTGAGTTTAATTCAAGTGGTGGCGAAGCTGCTCAACAGTTAGCGGAGCGTATTGCTAAAGCAGATGGATCACCGGATTTAGTGAATTTTGCTTTGAACTTATTTGATATTATAGGAGTTGAACAAGAGGATTTAGGGGAAAAATCCATTGTGTTATCGCCAACGGGCCATATGTTAATACCGGATTTTCCAGGCTTAAAAGAAGAAGGTATAACTATTACCTTTGATCGACAACAAGCCCTTGTGCGAGAAGATATTGAATTTTTGACTTGGGATCACCCGATGATTCGTCAGGGCATTGATCTGATCACCACAGGTGATATAGGTAAAACAACGGTTGCGTTGCTGGTGAATAAAGGATTACCAGTAGGCACATTATTGTTAGAATTGATTTATGTAGTTGATGTTCAAGCCCCCAATTATTTGCAACTCAATCGCTTTTTGCCACCGACACCGATTCGAGTTTTATTAGATGTTCATGGTACAAATATTGCCTCACAGGTTTCATTCAATGGGTTGAATAAACAGTTAAAACCGCTGAGTAAAAACATGGCGATTAAAGTGGTGAAAATGGCAAAAGCGAAGATTGTGGCGTTATTGGCCAAAGCAGAAAAACAAGTACCCAATTTAGTGGAAAATGTATTGCGTGAAGCGAAACAACGAGCAGACAGTACCTTAAGTTATGAATTAACGCGTTTATATGGGTTAAAAGCAGTCAATAAAACGATTCGTCAAAGTGAAATTGAAGCATTAGAACAAGTACGTGAACAATCTTTACAGCAGATTGAGCAGGCAACATGGCGTTTAGATAGCCTGCGTGTGATCATCAGTAATAAGGAATAACATGGCACTCATTGAATATCATCCACCGGTGGAACCGCTAACGATTTTATATCAGGATAATCATATTATTGCAGTAGATAAGCCGAGTGGTTTATTGTCTGTTCCAGGCAGTCAGCCTCAATATTTTGATAGCGCGATGAGTCGGGTAAAAGCCAAATATGGGTTCTGTGAACCGGCTCATCGCTTAGATATGGCAACGAGTGGAGTGTTACTATTTGCTTTAAGTAAAGCAGCTGACAGGGAATTAAAGCGCCAATTTCGTGAACGTGAACCGAAAAAACATTATCAAGCGTTAGTTTGGGGGCATTTGAAGGAAACTCAAGGGACAATAAATTTGCCATTGATTTGCGATTGGGAAAACCGACCTCGCCAAATTATTTGTTTTGAACGAGGAAAAAAAGCCATCACACATTTTCACGTTTTACAACGGTTATCGAATAATAGCACTCGTGTAAAGTTAACTCCCATCACAGGACGTTCTCATCAATTGCGTTTACATTTGTTAGCGCTCGGGCATCCGATTTTAGGCGATAAATTCTATGCTCACCCTCAGGCTAAGGCGATGTCATCGCGTTTATGCTTGCATGCAGAACAACTACAAATTACTCACCCCATTACAGGAGAACCCTTGTGTTTTCAGGCTAAAGTGCCTTTTTAGTACATTAGTGTTTTATCATGTTTTCTATTGGTATATAAAAATTAGGTATTTTTGACCGCACTTTTTTGCGGTTGCTACTATCCAAATTTTAAAATATTGTTATAATGGGTCTGTATAAAAAAACAGTGGTGGAATGCATGGATTTTTCAGAATTACTTGATGGTTTAAATGATAAACAACGAGAAGCAGTCGCAGCGCCTATTGGAAATTATCTTGTATTAGCAGGGGCTGGAAGCGGCAAAACCCGTGTTTTAACTCATCGCATAGCTTGGCTTATTGGTGTCGAAAATGTGCCTGAGGGGAATATTATGGCCGTGACATTTACCAATAAAGCCGCAGCAGAAATGCGCCACCGTATTGAAAGCACTTTAGCTGAACAGCGTTTATTCGGCATGTGGGTTGGAACATTTCATAGTATCGCCAATAGATTGTTACGCGCTCATCATTTAGACGTCGATTTACCCCAAGATTTTCAAATTTTAGATGCAGACGATCAGTTGCGTTTAATTAAACGCTTGATGAAGTTACATCAGTTTGATGAAAAGGCATTTCCGCCAAAACAAGCATGTTGGTATATTAATAATAAAAAAGATGAAGGATTGCGGCCTCATCACCTTGATGCTGGCGATGATCGCCAAGAAAGAGAATGGATTCGCATTTACCAAATTTATCAAGATGCCTGTAACCGTGCGGGTTTAGTTGACTTTGCTGAGTTATTGTTAAGGGCTTATGAGTTATGGCTTAAAAAACCTGTCATACTCGCACGTTATCAGCAACGTTTTCAGCATATTTTGGTTGATGAGTTTCAAGATACTAACAAGATTCAATACGATTGGATTCGTTTATTAGCGGGAGATACCGGTAATGTGATGATTGTTGGTGATGATGATCAATCTATTTATGGTTGGCGTGGCGCGAAAATTGAAAATATTCAGCAATTTTTACGTGATTACCCTAAGGCACAAACCATTCGTTTGGAGCAGAATTATCGCTCTACTAATAATATTCTGAATAGCGCAAATCAACTCATTTCTAACAACCACAATCGATTAGGAAAAGATCTTTGGACACAAGATGGCGCAGGAGAACCGGTGGGGATTTATGCGGCATTTAATGAATTAGATGAAGCACTTTTTGTCTCATCACAAATTAACATTTGGTTAGAAGACGGTGGAAAATTAGACGATTGTGCGGTGCTATACCGGAGTAATAGCCAATCACGTGTATTAGAAGAAGCATTAATTCGTGCAAATATTCCTTATCGTATTTATGGCGGAATGCGCTTCTTTGAACGTCAAGAAATTAAAGATGCGTTGGCTTATCTACGTTTAATTGCTAATCGTCAAGATGATGCTGCGTTTGAGCGAGTGATTAATACCCCGCCGAGAGGGATAGGCGATCGAACATTAGACATCTTACGTAATTTAACCCGTGAACGACAAGTCACACTTTGGCAAGCGACACAGATCGCAATTCATGAAAACTTATTAGCAGGGCGTGCCTCTACCGCATTACTACGTTTTAGGGAATTGATTAATTCATTACAACAAGAAACAGAAGAAATGCCACTTTTTGCTCAAACTGATTTTGTGATCAAACATTCCGGCTTATATGAAATGTATCAGCAGGAAAAAGGCGAAAAAGGTGAAGTGCGTATTGAAAACTTAGAAGAATTAGTTTCAGCAACCCGAGAGTTTGTTAAACCGGATGAAGTGGAAGATATGACCGATTTAACCGCATTTTTAACCCATGCATCGTTAGAGGCGGGTGAAACACAAGCCTCTCCTCACCAAGCTTGTGTTGAAATGATGACTTTACATGCAGCGAAAGGCCTGGAATTTCCACGCGTGTTTATGGTTGGTGTTGAAGAAGGTATTTTTCCGAGTGCAATGTCTTTAATGGAGCAGGGGCGTTTAGAGGAAGAGCGTCGTTTAGCCTATGTAGGGATTACCCGCGCGAAGAAAAAGCTAACCATTAGTTATGCTGAAAGCCGCCGTTTATATGGTAAAGAAGAGCGCCATGTCGCTTCGCGTTTTATTAGTGAGTTGCCAAAGGAGTGCATTCAAGAAATTCGTCTACGTGGAACCGTGACCCGCGCATATAATCGGGCAGCTACAGTAAATGCTTCTGCATTGTTAAATGATGATGCGGTATGGAAGATGGGGCAAAAAGTGAAGCATGAAAAATTTGGTATTGGCACGATTATTAATGTAGAGGGCGTAGAAAGTAATACTCGTTTACAAATAGCCTTTCAAAATCAGGGGATTAAGTGGCTCATTGCCGCCTTAGCAAAATTAGAAAAAGTCGGTTAATATTTTTTGACGAAACAAAGAAAAACCGTTAAATTAGGGTTAGTGTTATTTATTTAGAGAAATTAGCTATGGAAAATGTTAACAAACAATCTTTTCAAGATGTCTTAGAGTATGTGCGTATGTATCGTCTAAAAAATAAATTAAAGCGTGATATTGCGGACAATGATCGTAAAATCCGTGATAATCAAAAACGTGTACTATTACTTGATAATCTGAACCAATATATTAATGATGATATGAGTATTGAGGATGTGCGTGCGATCATTGCGAATATGCATGATGATTATGAAGGACGTGTTGATGAATATATGATTCGTAATGCGGAATTATCAAAACAACGCCGTGAAATTAGTGCCAAAATGAAAGAACAGGCAAAATCACATAAGAAATAATCTATTTCGGAGCAAGCATAGCGCTTGCTCTTTTTTGTTTATAGGTTTAATGCCTGTTTTATCAGTTGGTCTTTGACGAAATTGAGCTGTTGTGTTGTGGCTAAACCTATACCGCGTACCCATTTTTTTAGTGGATGATCGCCTTCAAATAGGGATTTGAGCCCTTGCATTGCGGCTAGCATTTTCATCGCCTCGACTTTACGTGTCCGTTCATAATGACGCAGATAGCGATATTCTCCAATGTCTAAATGAGCAGCTTCATTCTCCAATAGTGTTTTTGCTAGACTTTCTACATCCTGAAAACCAAGATTTACGCCTAAGCCGGCTAAAGGGTGAATGGTATGAGCGGCATCGCCAATAAGTGCAATACGAGGGTGGGCAAAATTTCGAGCATAACGCGCAGTCAAAGGAAATATTTTACGTTCACTAGTGATTTGGCATAGGCCAAGCTGACCATCAAATGCGACATTTAGGGCTTTATTAAAGCTTATTTCATCACAGCTATGTAATTGTTTGGCTTGCTCTGGAGGTAAAGACCAAACTATAGAACATAAATTAGGTTTATCTAGAGGTAAAAACGCTAATATACTGTCAGAGGAAAAAATTTGGCGCGCACAATGGTTATGCGGTTCTTGTGTATTAACATTGCAGACAAGAGCATGGTGGCCATAATCATGGAATACTAAGGGGATATTAGCTTGTTGGCGAACCCAAGAGTTTGCACCATCGGCACCGACCACTAATTTGGCTGAGATCATTTCATGGTTATCAAGCTGTAAAATAGCGGTATGTGGATTAATGTCTAACCGATGTGGAAGTGCGGTTATAATATCGACATTTTTTTGTTGCATGACATGTTGCCACAAGATACCTTGAATAAGGTGGTTTTCAGCGATATGTCCTAAGTGATTGATACCTAATCCTTGCGTGGTAAAATCAAGACGGCCAAAGCTATCTTTTTCCCAAATTGTCATTTTATCATAAGGAGTTAGGCGTAATTGTTGTAATTCTTGCCATATGCCAATTTGTTGTAAGAGCTTTTCACTGGATAAGTTTAATGCACTAACACGTGGCGCATAACTTGAGAAATCCAACGCGGGGGGAAAAGCTTCAATTATACATAATGATAGGGAGGATTGCTTTAAACGGGCTGCGAGTGCTAATCCCACCATACCTCCACCGATAATAATGACATCCACATGTTTCATTTAAATCCACCCTAAAGTTGGTTTCGCAAAATATTGGCGCAGTAGCTGTGACTGTGCCAGTGTGATTAAGCCTAGATTACGCCCAATTTGCATAGGTAAAAGATGATTAGAGAAAAGAGAAACTAAACCATCGGTTAAGTTTATTATGCTTTGTTGATCGGCTGTGCGTTTCATTGCGTAACGTTGTAATACCTTATATTCTCCCCAGTCTTGTTGTTGCATAAAAGCGTCGCTGACAATCTTGGCTAAGTTTAACACATCACGAATCCCTAAATTAAATCCTTGCCCTGCAATCGGATGTAATGTTTGTGCGGCATTGCCAATAAGTACAACGCGAGGTTGGATACTATGAGAGGCTTTGGTTAAATGAAGCGGGTAGGCAACACGTGGGCCACACTGTTGTAATTTTCCCAATCGCCAGCCAAATCGCTGTTGAAGTTGGCTAAGAAAAGCGGCATCTGATAAATGGAGAAGCGGCTCGGCTTGCTTAACACACCAAACGAGAGTCATAAGATTATTTGCCATGGGCAAGAGCGCAATCGGGCCTTCATCAGTGAATCGTTCAAAAGCGCGTCCTAAATGCGCTTGTTGAGGTTGAATATTCGCGATGATTGCCGTTTGTCCGTATTGGCGAATAATGTCTTGTGTCATATTGAATGTGTGAGCGATTTTGGAATTGGCGCCATCAGCTCCTACCAATAAGCTTGTGGTCAAGCGTCGACCGTTTTTCAGTGTGATGTGAACGATTTGTTTGGTTCGTTCAATCTGTTGAATTTCGTCCGGGCAAATATAGTCAATATTAGGGCAACGTTGAATTTGTTGTAATAATAAGTTTCCCATTGCAGAAAGTTCAACTACCACACCTAACTGAGGTAAATTAAATTCTTTAGCATGAAATTCAACTAGGCCAAAATGCCCTTTATCAGAAACATGTATATGCTGAATTGGAGTGATAATTGGCTGCATTTGAGACCACAAAGATTGTCCATGTGGAAGCTGGATTTGGTCAAGTCGTTGGCATGTACCATCAGACAGCGCAATACAACGGCTATCGAAGCCGCTATGTTGATGTAGGCTCGGGGATTGCTTTTCAATAATGGCAATGCGACATTTGCCTTGTGTGAGATGAGTGAGTGCTAATGCCAACGTTGAACCTGTCATTGCACCACCATTGATTACAACATCATACATGATTGGCATTCCACATCAGTTGTTCAATATCGTCAATTTCTTTTGGCGCCGCACTGGTTAGGTTTTTATTGCCATATTCAGTGATCAGAATATTATCTTCAATGCGAACGCCGATCCCGCGATATTGATGGGGAACATTTGCATCTAGCGGAATATATAATCCAGGCTCTACGGTCACAACCATGCCGACTTCTAATGGCCGATTGCGATTTTCTCCATATTCTCCGACATCATGTACATCTAATCCTAGCCAATGGCCTAAGCCATGCATATAGAATTGCCGATGTGCATTATCTGCAATTAATTGCTTAATATCGCCTTGTAAAATGCCTAATGCAACTAGTCCTTCAACTTTAATACGAATAACTTCATCATTAACTTGTTGAATAGAATTGCCAGCAACGAGTAGTTCAATGGCTCGTTTTTGTGCCTTGAGTACTAAGGTATAAATGGCTTTTTGTGGCTCGGTAAATTTGCCATTAACCGGGAAAGTACGTGTAATATCACCGGCATACATTGCAAACTCACAGCCCGCATCAATTAGAACTAAATCACCATCAACAAGGGGTTGATCATTTTCAGTATAATGTAAAATGCATGCATTATGGCCACCGGCTACAATGGAATTATAAGCGGGAAAACGGGCGCCATGCCGATTAAATTCATATTCAATTTCTCCAGCAATTTCATATTCCAAACGGTTAGGGCGAGTTTGTTGCATGGCTCGAATATGTCCTAACGCTGAGATTCTAGCCGCTTGTTGCATTAAGGTAATTTCATTGGGAGATTTAAACAAACGCATATCATCTAGCCAATGTTTCCAGCTATGTTGGGCATGGGGAAGTTTTAATTGGGCTAATAGCGTTTCGGCCCATTCATGCCAATCGGCTAAATGATAAAGTATGCTGCATTTTGAGAGCAGCTTAGGTAAAATTTGTTCAATATCTTGTATAGAAAAAGCCTGATCAATATGTAAATGTTTAGGCGCCTGCTCAACACCTAAACGACGACCATGCCAAGTTTCCATTAATGGATCTGACGGCCGTAGAAACATCACTGTTTGGTATGTGTTAGCTTGTTTTAGTAGTAATAAGACGGAATTGGGTTCATTAAAACCGGTTAAATACCAAAAGTAGCTGTCTTGACGAAAAGGATAGCAGCTATCATTATTACGTCGTTTCTCGATTTCTGAAAACACGAGCAAAGCCGAATTATCTTGCATGTTTGCAAATAACTGTTGACGTCGTTGTACAAACTCTTCAGTTGGTAGAGCCGACATATATGCTAAGTCCATGTTTTCCTCGCTTTAATGTAACATTTTTGTCTGTGATGTAATGGGTTTAAATTGTGCAAAATGCGTAAAAAATAAGGTTGAGAGTGTGCGCACATATTCAACGATTTCTTCTACTGCGTGATTAAGTTCTTCGAGATCATCGTCTTCGTCGTAGCTTAACATGCAAATGTCTTGTAAATCCCGAAATGCTTCACGAATTTCTGGGGTGTTGAGTTCTTTTTCAAAATGCGGGCGTGCTAAGCCTATGCCTAATAGAAAATGGCTCACCCATTCAGATAAAGCGTCTGCTCGCTGAAAGATATTATCTTCTTCTGGAAGCCATAAATCGAAATTAAACCCGTCTATGTCGGCTAATTTTTGTTTAGTATCAATGTAGAGTTGTTGTGTTTCTTTTAGTAGCTGCATGGGATAAGCATGGCCGTCATTGGTAAATTGATACACAAAATTTAGCCAATCTTCATGGGACACCGCGCCGGCAATTAATCCTGTAATCAAACCGTGTACTTCTGCTGCAGAGTGGGGAATACCTTCACGTTCTAGATAGACTGAAAATTGTTCATAAGATGAAAGTTCAATGGTCATTTTTATAATCCTTACATTAATTGCCCGCTATTTTACCACTCTTACAAGTTGCCCACCAATAAATCTAGATTAAATATAAGAAAAAATGGCATAATAGACAAAAATAGAAAATATGAGGGGCAAAAATGTCATCTAAAAATATTGAATTAAGCCTTTTTGGTCAAGTATTACGCTTAAATTGTCCTGAAGAACAGCATTCAGATTTGCGTGCTGCAGCAGAATCATTGGAGAATAAAGTTTTTGAGTTAAAAGAACGTGCTGGTATTGTTCAATTAGAACGGGCATTAGCGATTGTTGGGTTAAATTTAAGCTATGAACTTGCTCAAGCACAACGAAAAAATGATGCAACAGAAAATCTGTGGCAGAGTCGTTTGCAACAATTAGATCACTCTTTAGAAAATATTCTCACACAACAAAATTTATACAAAACGCAATAATTTGAATAGATTTACAGCATAATCTCAAAATTAATACTAGGAAAAATTGATAAATTACGTTAGTATTATTCTATAAATTTCCTGGAGTGTTCGCCAGTGAGTTACGTCCCTGAGCCGATACTTTAAACTTTATGAATTGGTTCTCTATTATTGGTGTGCAAGCTTAGCTTGACTAAGAAGCCTAAAAATAATAACAACTAATTCCCTTGAACCGTTGGGTTCAAGGACTGCCACTCGCAACGGCACTCTGGGGCCTCTCAAACTGCAATGAATTGATTTTATGGAAACTCGCCAACAAATCCGTTCTCAGATCCGAAAAATTCGTCGAAATTTAACCGCACTTCAACAAACTCAAGCTGAACGATTAGTGACTCGACAAGCGTTGCATTTTATTGAGCAGCATCAAGCGGAGCATATTGCGCTTTATTTGTCTTTTGATGGAGAGATTTCAACTCAAAGCCTTATTAATGCGTTATGGCAGCAGGGAAAATCAGTCTATTTGCCGGTTTTACACCCATTTAGTCAAGGGCATTTATTATTTCTCGCTTATATGCCCACAACGCAAATGCAAGTAAATGCATTTGGCATTTTAGAGCCTCAACTTGATATAAGAGCGGTGTGGCCAAGTGAACAATTAGATATTATTTTCACGCCATTGGTTGCCTTTGACCAGCAAAAGAACCGGCTAGGTATGGGCGGCGGATTCTATGATCGCACATTGGAAAATTGGCAACAAAAGCACTTTATTCCTGTTGGGCTAGCCCATGCCTGTCAACAAGTGGATATGTTACCTGTTGAAAGTTGGGATATACCGCTATTTGATATTTTAATTGGCTAAATAAATTTGAATGTGGGCGCTGTGTTAACAACGCCCATCGCATTTGAATAAATGATGGATTGTAGATGCGATTATTCAAATAATTCGGCATGTAATGCACGTACAACATTATCAGCATCACTGCTGCGCACTAGGGTACAAATATTATTGGTACTTGCACCATAGCTTATCATGCGTACATTGTAGTGTTCCAATGTGCCGAAAATCCGTTTTGCCACACCCGCAGCAATATGTAAATCATTACCAATTAGCGCAACCAAAGATAAGCCAGTATCAACTTTCACATTACATAATGCGCTAAGTTCGGTAAGTAATTCATTCGATAATAACTCCGCACCTGATGAGGCAGAGCCTGTTTTATCTAAGGTTAAAGCGACACTGACTTCAGATGTTGTAATGGTATCAACGGAAATTTTATGTTTGGCTAAAATATTGAAGACATTCGCTAAGAAACCTTGTGCATGTAGCATATTTAAGCTAGATAAGGTTAATAAGGTTTGGTCGCGACGTAATGCTATGGCGCGAAAAGTTGGACGAGGTTGCGGATCGCGTGTTACCCACGTTCCACCTTGTTCAGGCGCTTTGCTTGAACCTACATAAACAGGAATATTACTGCGAACTGCAGGTAGGAGTGTCGCTGGATGTAAGACTTTGGCTCCAAATGTAGCCATTTCTGCGGCTTCAGCAAAACTCATGGTATCAATACGTTTGGCGGCAGAAGCAATACGAGGGTCAGTGGTGTAAATACCAGCAACATCTGTCCAAATTAATACATCTTTTGCATTTAAAACTTCGGCTAATAAGGCAGCAGAATAATCAGAACCACCTCTTCCTAATGTTGTTGTTTTACCAGAAGGTGCGCGGCCGATAAAACCTTGCGTAACAACCAATTCACCTTGATTAATGAGTGGTTTGAGTACATTATCAGCATTATGCTGTGTTTTTTCATCATTTGGTGAGGCTTTACCAAAGTGTTCATCTGTTGCAACAACGGTACGAACATCTAACCAAGTTGCTTGGCAATTTAATTCACGTAACACTTCGACAAAAATGAGAGAAGACATCATTTCCCCATGGCTGATTAATTCATCAGTGAGTGCTGGCGATGTCGCTAAAGCTGCAGCTTCTGCTAAAGATTCGATATTATCAAGATAACGATCGATTTCTTGACGAATAATATTGGCATCTTTGAGCTCATCTAAAATGGCATATTGGATTTGGCGGACATTTTCGATAACTGTTGCACGGTGAACGGGATCACATCCATTGGCTAATTCTACCAAAAAATTAGTGACTCCTGCAGAGGCAGAGAGGACAACAACACGGGTATTGGGGTCGGCAATCACAATATTCGCGCTTGCTTGCATTGCTGAAAAGTTTGCGACACTAGTACCGCCAAATTTAGCGACAGAAAGATTCGACATCATAAAGTTCCTTTTAGTTAATAAAATAATGGCTTAACAGAAGAATATTTAAACTTAGGGAACGCAGGATCAAGGATAAGTAGATAATTGATCTTAGAAGCGCTCCACTAATTAATCATTAGTGACAGCTTTGGAGATTCAACCCTCAAAGCCGATAAAGTACCTATTCGGATAAGTAATTTATCTCGGCGAACATTCCCCTGATTATTTTTTATGGATTCCGAAATCAAAAAATAACGACCTGAATGACGCACCTCTTCCGTACGCTTATAGAAATAACGTTAAAAAAAATATTTGTCAAATAAAATAAATATTTTTTGTTATTCACTGCTAAACAGCCGTTGGTTTTTCTTTCCATGGCGCCACCCAAATCAAGCAAATCATGCCGGGGATACCCACAAAAAAGCAAATCCAGAAAAATTGATAGTAACCTACGTTTTCAACTAATGCGCCGGCAAATGCACCCAAAATTTTGCTAGGAATAGCTGAGAGACTTGTGAAAATGGCTAATTGTGTTGCGGTATAAAGGGGATTTGTTTCACGCGCCATAAATGCAACGAATGCCGCAGTGCCAAGTCCAACACCAATATATTCAGCTATCATAACAGTCGACAACACCATATATTCATAGGAACCAATTGATTCAAACTTAATATAGCTTGCCATCCAGACAAAACATAAAATGGTGATGAGTTGGACAAACCCGAAGATCCATAAAGAGCGATTAATCCCTAATCGGATCATCATCACGCCACCTAACATGCCTGAAATGACAGAGGCCCAAAGAGAATTAAATTTTACGACTGTGCCAATATCAGTTTTACTAAATCCCATATCAAGGATAAACACGGTTTGTAAAGAGGTGGCGAGGGAGTCGCCAAATTTATAGAGAAAAATAAAGAGAATAATCCCAACACCCGACCATACTCCTTTACGAGAGAAAAACTCTTTAAAAGGATTGGTAAACGCAATATAAAACGGGGTTGAGCGATCGATCTCGGGGACATTCGGTTCGCGGGCTAAAATCAGAGAGAGAAAAAGGCCGGGCAGCATAAAAAGTGCGGTGAAAATAAAGACAGAATTCCAGCTCATCATATCGGCCAAAATTAAAGATAAGCCTCCAGGAATGAGACCCGCAATGCGATAGGCGCTAACATGGATAGAATTTCCTAACCCGAGTTCTTGATCGCTTAAAATCTCTCGTCGATATGCATCAATCACGATATCTTGTATTGCAGAAAAAATCGCAATTGACGTGGCTAAAATGGCGACAATTTGGATATCTGCTTTTGGATCAAATTGCCCAAATAAAGCAAGCAGCGCTAATAGGCTAATTTGAGTTAAAAACATCCATGAACGGCGTCGGCCTAAAAAGTTTGGGTAGTAGCGATCGAGTAAGGGAGCGATCATAAATTTCCAGCCATAAGGAAAACCGATCAAGGTAAAAAAACCGATAGTGGTTAAATCTACAGCAGAATCACGTAACCAAGCAGGCACAAGCTGGAAAATAAAATAGAACGGTAAACCGGAACTAAATCCCGTAAATATGCAGAGCAGCATATTACGGGTAAAGATCTGTTTCCATAAGCTAGTTGGAGCGGTTTGCATTAGGCGTCCTTGTAGCCATGAGGGTTATTTTTTTGCCAATTCCAAGTATCTTTCATCATGGTGGTTAAATCACGTTGTGTGGTCCAACCTAACACTTGTTTTGCTAAACTTGGGTCTGAATAACATGTGGCAATATCACCTGGTCGACGGTCAACAAGTTTATAGGGAATAGAGATTTGATTAGCTTGTTCAAAAGCTTTAACCATATCTAGGACAGAATACCCTTGACCAGTACCAAGATTATAAATGTGTAATCCCGCTTGGTTCACATGACATTCTAAGGCTTTTAAGTGACCGATGGCTAAGTCAACTACATGAATATAATCCCGAACCCCAGTGCCATCATGGGTAGCGTAATCACTACCGAATATGGAAAGTTGTGGCAATTTACCAATGGCAACTTGGCTAATATAAGGTAATAAGTTATTTGGTATGCCGTTTGGATCTTCGCCAATTAAACCGCTTTCATGGGCACCAACAGGATTGAAGTAACGTAAAATGGTAATGCTAAATTGAGGTTCAGCCTGAGCAACATCTTTGAGTATTTGTTCAACCATGAATTTTGATGTGCCGTATGGGTTTGTAGTGCCGCCTACTTGACAACTTTCAGTAATTGGAACGATCTCTGGATCACCATAAACAGTGGCTGACGAGCTGAATACAAAATTCCAAACACCCGCTTTTTTCATCTCTTGCAAAAGAGTTAAAGAGCCGGTGACATTATTGGTATAATATTCCATTGGTTTTTGTACGGATTCACCCACCGCTTTTAACCCAGCAAAATGAATGACTGATTGAATGGTATTTTCGGTAAAAATACGCTGCAAGAGTAAACTATCCAGTATATCGCCTTGATAGAATTTAACCGATTTTCCAGTGATTTTTTCTACTCTTTCAAGGGATTTTGGGGAGGAATTAGATAAATTATCTAACACAACTACATCTTTTCCTGCATTTAGTAACTCAACAACGGTATGTGAGCCAATGTAACCTGCGCCACCAGTGACTAAAATCGTCATGATATTCTCCTTTGGATCAATAAACCAAGAGCAATTGCTCTACATTGCTTTATAGTATAAAGCATCTGACAGAAAAATAATGAAAAACTTTTTTCTTTTTGTGGAGATGTGGTATAAATTAAAGTAATTACGAGCCTAAAAAGGAGGTAATATGAATTGGTATTTATCCGTTATTAAACAATATGTGAATTTCAATGGACGAGCAAGACGTAAGGAATATTGGTTTTTTACTTTATTCAATTTTCTGATTGCTTTTGCATTGAGTATTCTTGATCTTGCATTCGGTTTATTTTCTTATGAAAGTAACATCGGTTTATTCAGTGGTATTTATGGTTTATTCGTTTTTCTTCCCACTTTAGCCGTTAGTGTACGTCGTTTGCATGATATTAACCGCTCAGGTTGGTGGCTACTGATTGGCCTTGTGCCAATTTTAGGGGCTATTGTGATTTTTGTGTTTATGTTATTCGATGGTACGCCAGGGGTAAATCGTTTTGGGGAAAACCCAAAAAATATTTCCATTGAAGGTCCTTTAGTTCATTAGGGAAATGCTTTTTGCTTGAGTAAAATATCATGAGCTATATAGTCGGTTTGACAGGCGGGATCGGCAGTGGGAAGTCAACCATTGCCGATTTATTTTCAGCCTTAAATGTCCCCGTAATTGACGCGGATATTGTGGCAAGGAAAGTGGTAGAAAAAGGATCGCCACTGCTTTCGGAAATTGTGGCACATTTTGGCCAAAACATATTAACGGAGGCCGGTGAGCTTGATCGGGCCGCATTACGTAAGTTAGTCTTTAATGATGATAAACAAAAACACTGGCTCAATGATTTATTACATCCTGCCATTCGTACGGAAATGCAGCATCAACTCGCCGTTCAAACAGCCCCTTATGTTATCTGGGTAGTACCGCTTTTAATTGAAAATAACTTGGTAGAGATGTGTGATCGCGTATTAGTTGTCGATGTATCGCCTAGTGTACAGCTCGCACGCGCAGCGAAACGTGATAATCATAGTGACGAATTAATTCAAAAAATTATGGCAACACAGGTTAGTCGCGAAGAACGATTAAAGTCGGCTGATGATGTGATTTATAATGAAGCGAATTTTAGCGATAATGGCGCACATTTAAAACAACAAGTATTGACATTACATCAATTGTATCTAGAACTAGCAGAAGAGAAATGCAATGAGCGAAATAATTGAAGTGCCTTGCCCGACTTGTGGCAAAGTGGTTGAATGGTCAGAAAAAAGTATATTTCGTCCGTTTTGTAGTAAACGTTGTCAATTAATTGATTTAGGTGCGTGGGCTGCAGAAGAAAATGCGATTCCAAGTGAGACAGCTGATTTTGCGATGGAAGTAAGTGATGAAAACCAAGATTGGGTGAAGCATTAATGGATATTCAACATACCTATAATAATGAGCAAGGTGAATTTTTTCTGTTAAATGAAACAGGGGCTAAAATTGCTAAGCTAAGTTATTATTTTGTCGACAAACACACGATTAATGCAAATCATACATTCGTTGATCCGAGTTTAAGAGGGCAAGGCATTGCTGATAAATTGTATCAAGCTTTGTCTGATTTTGTGCAACAAAAGCAATTGGATTTAATACCAAGTTGTCACTATATTGCGACCAAATGGCAAAAAGAGCGGTCAAAAAATTAAAAAAATTTTGAGATTGTCGAACAAATAAGAAGGGCAGATTAGTTGAATCATGCCCTTGAATCAGAGGAATCCGATATTGTGACAATAAACGAAGAACGGTTTATTGGTTAACAGCTTTGATTAGTTGCTTTATGGCATTAATTTGTTCTTCGCGTAATTGCCCCTGTTCATCACGCCCTATGAAAATTTTGAACATTGCTTCGCCTTGCTGATTGATAAAATTTAACGAAACAGTGCGTTTTCCCATAAATGGGCGATCTATTAAATAAATTGCATGGCAATTTTCATAGCGTAAGTGGCCGTGTACCCCGCCTTCTTGTGTATGTTCAAAATTATAAAAACCACGACCAATTTTTCCGGAAGGGAGCCTTGCTGTCACTTCGACAACCGCATCTGGAGTGTGAGCAATAAAGGTAACGGGATGTGGCCAAGTCGCAATAGCCTGCATGATCGTAATAAAATGCTCACCATTGGTTTTTGCAACCATCTCTACAGGTAGGCAGTTGATCACCGTTTCTAAATTGCATTGATGCATACCGGCAACCATTTCTAACACTTGTGCAGGATTTGAGGCTAAGTTTTCACGTAATTTGTTTTGTAATTCTGCATTGGCAGACATCATATTTTTCTCCTTATTAGATTGTGTAGGTAAGCTAAGCATTAATTTGCGGATTAAGGTTGGAGACCAGTAGCGACCACTCGTATTTAAATATGCCATCTTTCCTTGATGTTGAAGCAAAGATTGGGCTTGCCACTGATCTAACAACCGTTGCGCTTTTTCATTGTGCGTAAAGGGGGACGTGTCTAAGTAGCCTAATTCAAGGCTGTGTTGAATGGTCCCTAATAAAGATTTATAGGGGCCATGTCGGCTCAAATAAGAAAGGGGTTTTTGCTCTAGTGGCGTGTTTAAATAGTCTTTTATATTGCTTTGTACTTGATAGCTAAAGTTGCCAATACTGCCACCTGCTCCGGAACCAAAGGCCAAGCAGGGCATATTTGATTTGACTAGAATATTATAACGATTACGTTCCCCTCGTTCAGGGAAAGCAAAGTGGTTATTGCTGACTTGTTGCCAGCCAAGTTGATTGAGGTATTCTACAGCGTAAGCATATTGTATACTTTGGTCACTAAAACTAGCGGGTTCCGGCAATTTACCGTGTTCAATTAGGCGGTTAATCGGTAAAAATGGATAATTATTAAAGGCATAAATATCTAAACCTGATAATGCTAAGCTAGAGATTGTCGCGAGATCTTGTTGCCAAATTTCGGCATTTTGATTGGGTAGGCCAAAGATTAAATCGGCAACGATAACGGCATTTAATTGGCACAATTGTTGTAGATAATCATAGGCTTCTTCGCCACTATGTTTCCGGCCAAGTCGTTTCCGTAAAGCTGTGTTAAATGTTTGAATGCCAATGGAAAATCGATTAGCGCCAGCATCAATACAAGCTTGTGCTTTCTCTAGGCCAAAATGACTAATACGCCCTTCAATGGTGAATTCACATTCTTCACTGAGTGGAAGATAATCATAACAAGCATGAATTAATCGCACGAGATCTTCTGTATGTAATGCAGTAGGTGTGCCACCACCGAAATAAACTGCTTGAATTTTTCCTTTATCCTGGCGCAGGCTAGCTTCATGTCTTAATTCTGCGATTAAGCGATCTACATAAATTTTACTGTATTCATTTTTCCACGCATTACGATAAAACCCACAAAAAATGCAGTGGCTAGCGCAAAAAGGGATATGTAAATAGGCTAATCCATCGGTGTGGAGGGCATGAGGTAATTGTTGTTGCCATAAATTTTGCCACTGAGATAGTTCAACCGCTTCTCCACCCCAAATCGGCATAAGTGCTTGGCGTTCAGGAAATGCATTTGGCGCTGCTTGTAGTGGCGTCCATTTGAAGTTAATCATGTTGTCTCACATTAGCTATTAAAAAGAAGTGTAATTTATAGCAAATAAAAGTAATGATATAATTGATCAAAATCAAATGAGAATTATTTTTAATTGTGTAATGAAGTAGTTGTTGCGTTTTTAGCTAAAAGAGCGGTTGGAATGAAAAAAGTTTTGAGCTTAGGAAATTTTAAGAAGTGTATGTAGAAGCATGTTATAAATGCTTCTACAAAAGAAAAAACGTTATGGCAAAGTAAATTGAAACTGCTCACCAAGAGAAATCAAATCTTTTGTAAAATTTGACCGCACTTCTTCGAAAGAAAGGCTATTTCTGATTTCACCATTATAAAAAATGGTATGTAGCTGATCATCACTAAAATCACTATGTAGCCCTAAACCATCTTGAAAATCGCCATTGGGTAATACTTTTACCATGCCACGTGGTGAGCGTTTGTTGTGATCGGTTTTTGGATCTTTGAAAACAAGTCGTTCTTCGCCATTCACGACGGCATGCGTGGCTTTTACTGCCAGGCCCAGAGAATCACGGGAATTTTGTTGGTAAGCTAAAGAGCCGATACCAAATACAATATTAGAGGCGGCAAAGCCTTGAGAAATAAGCTTTTTGATAATTTGATTAGCTAGTTCAAGATTGATGGAGTCACCGTAAATAACACCAATATGGGGATCGAGCTTAATAAATCCTTTCGCATTTTTTTGTCCGCCAAAAATATGATAAAGTGCTGCGATTAAACCAATACGCTCTGTAGGGTCTTTTGCTTGAGGATTACCACAAATAATCTTCATCGGATCACCGGAGTCCGGCCGAATAACGACTTTCCCTTCTCGCGCTAAAATAAGTGTTTTAAGCGCAGGCAAAGTAACACGGATATTGTGCCAAAAATCATAGCTATCAGACACAATACTTACCGTACCCGTTGGATAAACTTGCGTAATAAGATATTCGAATGTAGCTAATTCATCTCGGCCATGAATACACATAACGGAATGCTCTGTTGCAGGAATGGAGCTTCCAATTAACATTTTGTTATTTATTGGGTAGTAATGTTGGACAAAATGAATAGCAGGGATAACATCAGTGCCTTTAAAAGCGATTAAATGGGCTGCACCGCTTAATGCTGCACTTTCTAATGAGCTTAATCCACGCATAGAAAAATCATGGGCTTGATAGTCAATATAGGCTAAATCAGCATTGCTAATATTTCCCCATTTTTGCAAGGAAGAACGGTACATTGCTGCAATGGTTGCAGAAGTTGTGGGTAGCCATGTGGAGGTTAATAAGAGGGTTTCTAAATAGTTTGTTAGCCAGAAAAAACGCGGATCCGTATTACGTATGGTTAATAATGGGTTTTTAATTGGAATCATTTTTCCCTCTGGTATGGCTTTGATTTCAAGCGGTAAATAGCCGAGATCATGTAAAGCAACCAGATGGTGTGTATCTATTGTTTCATCTGACATATTTAAACAAGCGCGGAAACATTGTTTATATTGTTCAATCAATGTTTGTTTGTCTTGTTGGAAGAAATATTGATCAAAATACTCCATCAGATAACGTTTTATAAACGCTTGATAACCAAAAGAAACAACATGGCTAACATGATAGAGTTTTTTACTCGTGCGTGGGGTTAAGACAGAATAAATATACTGTGTATCTTTTGGGTATTGTTTTCGGTGAAATTGTTTATAAAAGTCACTTAATAGCAAAGGGTTATAATGGAACATAATAGCACCTTGTGTATAGTATATGCTACATATTATGTTTTTTATTTTTAATAAGTCAAGGTAAATGTAAAGCTCACAGTGATTTCTATCGTGTTGTGAAAATTATTTACAACGAAATAGTCAGTGGTAAACGGCCAAATTTGAGGTATGAAGATTAATCAATTTTAGGAAAAATCCAGCGTATTTTTATTGCATTTATGATAATGATTTGCATTTAATTTGTAAGGTATTTAAAATATTGACATTATAAAATAAAAATATAACTAGAGAGTATTTTGATGACGTATAAATTAAATAAAATAACAATTTTACTTTGTGCAAGTTGCAGTTCATGGGCAATGGCGCAAGAGCAGATGGACACCATGCAAAGTTCAGCGAATACATTACACGAGATTGTGGTGTATGCAGAACAAAATGCAAGTTTATCTTCCGCGCAAACGGTTTCTCAAAAAGACATGAGTGTTGCACCGGCAACGAATAATAACATATCCGATTATTTGAAATTGAATCCTCATGTGCGTTTTGTCAATAGCGATGAAAATACGATGCTGCGTGGTGAAATTAAGCCAGCAGAGATCAGTATTAATGGGGCTGAAGCAAGTCAAACCAGCTATTTTGTCGATAATGTAAATATGAATAATGATCTTGGGATTGGCGCTGATCTTTTTGATGGCGTAATGGCAACAATACCACGTGCAGACTATGGGCAAGCTTATTTTTTTGATACAAACTTGCTTTCTTCTGTGACCGTATATGATAGCAATATTTCGGCTAGCTTAGGGGGATTTAGTGGTGGGGCAGTGGTGGCCAAGACCAAACAGTATGGCGGGGAAGATCACGTCCAGTTACGGTATAGAACAACGCGTGCGGCTTGGGCGAAATTCCATGTGGCAGAAGGGGATAGAGCAAAATTTGAAGAAGTGTTACCTAATGGTATGAATGCCGATTTTCAGCCTAAATATAATAAGCATTTTGTGAGTTTATCAGCGGAAAAAGGAATATCAGATAATTTAGGTGTGGTTTTTGGTATTAGCCGTCGTGGAGCAAATATTCAGCAAAACCGTCTTATTTCTCCTGATGGTCAAATGGGAAAACGGAATCATACACGTCGTTCTGATAATGGGTTAGTCAATTTCAGTTGGACACCCAATGAGCAACACCGTATCGAATGGGGGCTGCGCTATTCTAATTATCGAGAGAGTAAATTTTATGCGACAAATTTACACAGCGATATTCATGACTATCATCAAGCATTTGGCACAACGTTAGCTTGGGTAAATGGATTGCCCGCAGGGATATTAACAACGACATTAGCATATGATGACTTCAGAGATAAGCGTAAATCCGCTTCCACGTATATGAAGACGATCATTGATTCACAGGGATTAGAGTATAGTCAAGGTGGAATGGGCAATAGCACATTGAACCAAAAAAATTGGCATATCTCGGCAGAATATGCCCTTAATCCGTTTAGCTGGGGAGATTGGACACATTCCATTTCTTTGGGGGGAATTTATCAGTTTACTCAATATGCTTTCAATCGTGCTCAAGATGCACATAGTGAACTTTATATGGATTCAGGCTTTGGCTTAATTCCTCTTGATCAACATTCTGTGCGTAAAGGCACAGTTAAAGCCAAATACCAAAACATCGCTTTTTATGCGGAAGACTTGATGAAGTGGGCGCAATTGGAATTTCGTCCAGGCATACGTATTGAGCGTGACGATTATCTAAGAAATACCAATATTGCGCCACGTTTTGCGATGCGCTGGCAATTTCTAGAGGATAGTGCGTTAAATTTTGGCCTAAATCGTTATTATGGACGGAGTTTCGCCTCAATGAAATTAGCCGAACAGATATTTCAATTAGATGGCCATGATACATTCCGTTATCAAGATGTGAAACGGTTTAAAACACCTCATGCAGATGAATTGACTATCGGAATTGAGCAGGGGCTTGGTAATGTCATGATGAAATTCAATTATATTCATCGACAAAATAAAAACCGTATCGTGTTACATGAAAGCGAAAATGCCTTAACGGGTGAAAAAGAGCGTTATTATAAAAAGGGTAAAGATTACCATGCGGATATTTATACCTTAGCTTTTCATAATATTGAGCCTTGGGAATTAGGCTTAACTCAGTGGCAAACGACATTGGCATTTGATTGGCTGCGAATGAAGGGCCTAGACTTTGGGCGAGGTTATAACGCAGATAGCCAAGTGATCTTAGATGGTAAATGGACTTCTTATGGCGACATGATGAAAAAAGTGAATAATCATCGCGAGGAATGGGTAGCTCGTTTAGGGATCCATATGGCGATTCCTGCCTATCATGTAAGTTGGACAAATAATGTTTTTGTAAAAGCACCGATTAAGGGGATTGAACATTATGATGATCTGAATAGTATTCCGCTTTATCGCCGTTACGATTATGGCACGCACACACAGTGGGACAGCAGTATTCGTTGGCAACCGATGATTCATGATAAACATTCTGTGTATGTGAAATTAGACATATTAAATGTACTGAACAAAACGCGTAAAGGTATGACAAGCAAAGGTGAAGACTATGGTTTTTATACCGCAGGACGTGAGTTTTGGCTTGAGTTAGGTTATGAGTTTTAGAAGAATATAGCAGACTAAACAGAGGATTGCTCTGCCTCAGATTAATACCAAACCTCGTAAGATAATGGGCGCATGTAATGCGCCCTACAATAAACATCATCATTCATTGAAATTTAAATAATATTTATGAAAAAATTTTGGTTTTTTTTACCGCTCTTTTTCTTATTATCTTGCCAAATAGAGCGACATTCTGAACAAGTATTACCTTTTCATACTCAAATGGAACAGGGGCAGTTAGAGAATGGTTTACGCTATTTTATTTTGCCTCATCAAGAGCCGAAAAATCGTATTTACTTACGTTTAATTGTCAATGCTGGGTCATTACATGAAGAAGATGATCAAAAAGGTGTGGCACATATTGTGGAGCATATGGCATTTAATGGGACAACGCGTTTTCCAGAAAATCAAATTATTCAAGCGTTAGAGCAGCTTGGTATGACTTTTGCCCGCGATATCAATGCGTTTACGGATTTTGAAAATACGGTTTATACCCTTGATTTATCGGATAATGATGAACAAAAGCTGGCATTAGCATTTGATGTCTTGAATGAATGGATCCAACATGTCACGATTTTGCCTAATGATTTAGAAAATGAAAGAGGGATCGTGTTAGAAGAGTGGCGTTCTCGTTTGAGCCCTATGCTACGACTTGGCGATCAAAAAAGCCGAATTGAAATGGCAGGTTCTCGCTATATTTTACGAGATCCTATTGGTGATGTAGACGTGATTAAGCATGTTTCTGCACAGCGTGTAAAAGACTTTTATCAAAAATGGTACCGCCCAGATAATATGTCTGTTGTCATAGTTGGTGATATTGATAGCGCTAAAGTGCGGTCACTTTTACAACAAAAATTAGCCAATATCCCACGCCCTCAAATACCTATTGAAACGGTTGATTATGGTGTGCCTTTGGTGGACGAATGGCGAGTTGCGAGTGTGTCTGAACCTGAAATTGATTACCGGACTTTGGAATTTAGTTTGAATGAGAAATTTATTGAAAACAATACGTTATCTCATTACAGACAACAGCTTATTCTTCAAGTGATGGGGCGTTTACTCAATGAGCGTTTCCAAGAATGGGAGCGTCAACATGCGGAGTTAATTGATTCTGCAACATTCCATCGTACACAGCTAGGACGGGAGGCGTTGCAAAATAGGTTTACCTTACAATTAGCAAACACAAACTATGAAGAGAGCTTGAAGAAGTTGTTCAGTTTTCTCAGTGAAATTGCGCAACATGGCTTTAGCCAAGAGGAATTTGAGGCCGAAATTCAACGTTTACACGGGTTTAATCAACGGAAATTTGAGTTAAAAGAACGTAGTTTACATATTGCCAATCATTTGTTATCGGTAGCTGTTATGGCTTTACCGGTTTATTTAGATAAACAACAAGAATATGAATTAACAGCGAAATTATTAAATAACATAACGAAACAAGAAGTGGAGCAGCAATTTAAACAGCTCATTGCTTTGCCATCTAAATTACTATTGATTACACAGCCTCACCCAAGCAAAGATATCGCTTTTTCTCGTCAAAAAGTGACCGCACTTTGGCAGGATATTCAGCAACAAAATCAGCCTCAATGGGAATCTAAAATTGCCCAAGCTACTTTACCCGATATGTCGCTAACTCAAGGGTATGTTGTTGAAAAGAAAGATTGGGAAAAAGAAAAAGTGACGGAATTTACGCTGAGTAACGGCAGTCGCTTAATTTATATGTATAGCGATAAACAACCTGCTCAAATTTATTTCAAAGCTCTTACATCGGGTGGCATTCGTACAATTCCACCGCAAGATTATCACCAGTTACGTTCCGCAGTGAGTGTATTGGATCAAAGTGGTGTTGGGATATATTCACAAATGCAATTGAACAAGATGTTTGGGGATTCGCCTTTGGGAATATCCACCGTATTAGATGAATATAGTCAAGGGTTTATCGGGGTGAGCAAGGCCGAGAACCTAGAAAACTTGCTGAAATTATTTCGCTTAAAATTACAGTCTAATCAGGTCGATGAAACGGTTTTAGCAAAATATAAAAAAGACACGTTAGAGTATTTAACTCGTGCGGATAGAGAAAGAGAATTTTCGCAAGCTATTGCCGCCCTGAGACAGCCGAATAGCGAGACGGTTTATAGTCATACCCCTCGACACATTCAGGCATTAAATGCACAGTCGATTTTAAGTAGCTATCAAAAATATATTACTCATCAAACAGATTTCACTTATTTTATTGTTGGCGATATAAAGCTGCCGGAATTATTGCCTTTAGTGAATACCTATTTGGCTTCTGTTGAGCATAAAAAGCGAGAGCAAATGCCTTATTTTGTTTATGGTAAAACGCCAAGGCAGACATTAAAGATGAACGGATACACAGAGCCGCGAGCTGAAGTTGAAATTTATTTGACTGCAGATAATGTATGGCAACCGAAAGATGAGTATTTACTAGATATCTTGGGGACGATGATTGAGGAAAAATTGCGCTTAGAATTACGTGAAAAAGAATCAGGCATTTATGCCATTAGTAGCCAATTTTATCAGGAGCCTGAATTGAATCAAATTGAGGGGAGAATCCGTTTTAGCACGTCCCCCGAGCGCGTAGATCAATTAATTGATTTAGTTTATCGTCTTTTTGATGATTGGAGTAAACAGGGCGTGGAAGAAGCCTTACTCCACAAAAAACGAGAGGAAAAAAGGCTACGCATAAAACAAAATAAGGATAGTTTAGTTTATCTGTTTGATCGCCTTGCATACAGTTATCAATATACTCATTCACCTAATTTATTGTTTATGGACGAACAATTCGTGGCGAGTGTGACTAAGTCGGAACTTGATCCATTAGTCAAAAAATTGATGAAAAATGAAGTGCGCTTTAAAGCGATCTTAGTGCCTTAATATAGTGGGTTAGCGCATCTATTGTGGCTAACCCTTTCAGAATCAGGCATTATTTTTTGTCCCGATAAAATAATGACAGCAAAAATAATGTTGATGATGAAATCACAACAGATGGTCCGGCTGCGGTGTCATAAAATGCGGATAAGACAAGGCCTAAAGACACCGCAATCATACTGATAACTGTCGCAATACCCACCATGCTTTCCGGTGTTGAAGCAAAACGTCGCGCTGTTGCTGCGGGGATAATCAGCAATGAAGTAATGATTAATGCACCGACAAATTTCATGCTTAAAGCAATGGTCAAGGCGGTAAGTAGCATCAAAATTAACCGCATTTTGCGAATATTAATGCCTTCTACTTGGGCAAGTTCCGGGCTGACTGTTGTGGATATAAGGGGTTTCCACCAATATAATAAGGCGATTAAAACAAGGACAACGCCTCCACCGATATAGAGTAAATCATCATAAGTAATCGCCAGCAAATCACCAAATAAATAGGCCATTAAATCCACGCGAACGTTATTGAGTAACCCTACTGTAACAACACCGAGAGACAGACAGCTATGGGCAATAATCCCCAAAATAGTATCAACAGAAAATTGATTATGATTTTCTAGCCAAACCATGCCGACAGCTAATATTAAGACTAAAACTAAAATCGATAAATACGGATTGATATTGAGAAAAATCCCTAAGGCAACACCCAGCAAAGCAGAATGGGCTAATGTATCGCCAAAATAAGCCATTTTTCGCCAAACCACAAATGCCCCTAAAGGCGCGGTAATAAAAGAAAGCAAGATACCGGAGAGCCAAGCGGGAAAAAGAATATCAAACATGCTTAACTCCTATTTTTTGATTGATGAGTACATTGCTGAGTATACGAATGCGGTGTGCAACATACATCACCGTGTAAATCATGTTTATGATTGTGATGATGGGTATAAAATGCCACATTTTTAGAAAATTGATCCCCGAAAATATAGCGAAAGGTGGGATCATTGGAAATAGCTTCAGGTGTACCCGCACAACAGATATGTCGGTTAATGCATAAAACTTGATTGGTATCTGCCATAACAAGATGTAAGTCATGGGAAACCATTAAAATAGCGCAGTTTAGTTGCTGTTGTGTATGATGAATAAGTTGATATAACTCCGCTTGACCTGTAATATCAACGCCTTGCATAGGTTCATCTAAAACTAATAAGTTGGGTTTATTTAACATAGCACGAGCCAATAAGACCCGCTGCATTTCTCCACCGGATAACTTTTGCAAACGATTATCGGTTAAATGGGTAATGGACAGTTGCGCTAATGCATGTAGAATATCCGCTTTCTTAGCGTTTTTTTGTAAGGATAAAAATTTTTTTACTGTAATAGGCAGGCTAGGGTCTACATGGATTTTTTGGGGAACATAACCAATACGCACGCCTTTGTTGTAAACCACTCGCCCGGATGTAGGACGTTGTAATTTTAATAACACTTTTAATAATGTTGATTTTCCACCGCCATTTGGGCCGACAATAGTGGTAATGGTATTAGGATAAATATCCAAATTAATATTTTGTAAAGCGATTTTTTGTTCAAATTCAACAGTAATATCGCGAAGCTGCACTAAGGGCGCTTGAATGGATTTGACTAACATGCTGATTATGGTGATAGATTAACTCGTGCCTTGAGGCAAACTTAATATTGCGTTTAACATAGCGTATTTTAGGGGAATTAACAAGTTTCTTGCAAAAGCTGATGATTATTTATTCATACAGTAAAATAATCAGGAATTTTTTGGGATTTCCACTGTCTGAATAACGAATAGAAATAGAGAAGATAAGGAAAAAGAGTATTGTGCGACATGTAAAGTTAGCGAGAGATAGACGGAAGAGGAAATCGCGGATTAAAGCCGTTGTTTTCTTTTTGGCATTATTGTCTATTTTTACAGGCGTGTTGTTACAATTGAATGAAACCTTGCACACACAAGAGCAAACCGTATCGACTCAACTTGACCCTTACCAAAAATTAACCGTTGAGCCGATTGTTAATCCTAATGCTCAACCTTCTATAGATCCAGCCCTTGAATTAGCTAACGCGGTAGAACAGGCTGCTGAAATTGTCACGCCAAAACCACAAGGCGATGAGACAACATCACAGCAAGGGGAAAATGATAATTCTGCAGAAAACACTCAATCCAACACGCCTCAAGTAGCGGGGCAGCTTGGAGAGGCAACCTCTTATGATGATGAGCTTTTAGACGAAGATGATGAGGTCGATGGTGGCCTGCCGGATAGCGCGTTAAGTGCACTAAATGATTTATTAGATGCGGCAGATCAGGCTTGGCGAATTAAAAACCAATTTAGTCATACGGTGGTTCGTGGCGATACATTAAAAGATGTATTGGAGTTGTCAGGTTTGGAAGCGAGTACTAGCCAAGCGTTGATTTCGCGTTATCCTGAATTAAAAAATCTTAAACCGGGTCAGCAATTTTATTGGATTCTGGATAATCACAATGAATTAGAATACATGAATTGGTTAATTTCTGAAAAAGAAGAGCGCATTTATGAATTAACCGAAAAGGGAACATATACCCGACAAATTTTAGAGAAAAAAAGCGTTTGGAAAAAAGAGGTCCTAAAAGGACAAGTTGGTACATCACTCAGTCGTAGTTTACAACGTCTAGGTCTAGATTCTCGACAAATTAATCAATTATCTACCGCACTTCAGTGGCAGGTAAGTGTCAATAAATTAAAAAAAGGAGATAAGTTTGCTTTGCTCGTGTCTCGTGAATATCTTGGTGACAAATTAACCGGGCAAGGTAATGTAGAGGCTATCCACATTATTAGTGGCGGTAAAAGTTATTACGCGATTCAAGCGGAAAATGGACGATATTATAATCGTAATGGTGAAACCTTAGGGAAGGGGTTTGCACGTTATCCAATGCAACGACAAGCGAGAATTTCGTCACATTTTAACCCTCGTCGCAAGCATCCTGTAACGGGGCGAATCTCACCACATAAAGGGGTGGATTTTTCTGTGCCAATAGGTACGCCAATTATTGCGCCTGCCGATGGTGTGGTCGAAAAAGTCGCTTATCAAGGTAACGGCGCGGGGCGTTATATTATTTTGCGACATGGACGTGAGTATCAGACCGTCTATATGCATTTAAGTAAGGCCTTAGTGAAAACGGGACAAAATATTAAGAAAGGGGAACGTATCGCTTTGTCTGGTAATACAGGGCGTTCCACCGGCCCTCATTTACATTATGAATTCCATATTAATGGACGACCGGTTAATCCTATTACGGTTAAATTACCAGGAACAAGTAGCGGACTGAGTTCTCAGGAACGACGTAAATTCCTTGCTGTAGCGAAAAATGCTGTCGCGAGATTGAAAATTTAGCCTATGCCCTCGTTTTTCTCATTAAAAGAAAATGCGTGGGCATTAATTATTATTGCTAAGACTGTCCTTCTTGATAGAGCAAATATTCTTCCAATAAATCTATCGCCTCTAAACAGCGTTGTTTACGTTGTTGGGTGAGAGTTATCTGCTCGTGATAGATCGCTCGCTGCGCTTCAGATTGGGCATCATGAGCGAGTAAATGAAATCCATCAATTTTGTCATTCAATGCTTGCAAGGCTGCGTAATATTTTTCAAGACGCTGTGCGGGTGGAAGAGTGTGAATATTGTTTTTTTCCCTAGTGGGTTTTTGAGGCGAAATATGTACCGCACTTTCACGATACATACGTTGGGGTTTCGTCTTTAATGCCTCAGTGAGCGCGGTACATTGCGCGGTTAATTTTCTCGCCAAATAGTCACATTGTATTATTTGTGATTCATCAAGATTGTTTAACGTAGTCAATGTATTTTCAATTTCCTGTAGATAAAATCCCACATTTTCAAAGTTTTGACTAAACAAAGTGCGGTCAAATTTGGCAAAGATTTTTTGTTCTTTGCGGAAGGCGTATTGCTGGCACAACTGATTGACATGTTGAGATAATATATCTTTTAGGTGATGTATTGAATTTGGCATAGACATAAATGAAGAGAAATACTCCTAAAAGCAATAATGATGAATACACAGAAAAATCATAAAACGATTTGATAAGATGTGCAACTTGTGTTGTGTTTTGAAATCCTAATTAAGTTGGCGTAATCAGTCAAATAATCAGTAATCATCCCGTTGATATTTTCCAAAAAACTGATCATGATCAACAAAAAATGGTGTAGTCAGGTGATTTTCTATTGACACTAGACAATACATCTGCCATTATTCCCCTCGATTGACATCTCTTCTAGAGAAAAGTTCAATTAAATTAATTTAATTATAACTATTTCATCATGAGAGGAAATTATCATGAAAAAGACATTAGTAGCATTAGCAGTAGCAGCAGTAGCGGCAACTTCAGCAAACGCAGCAACCGTGTATGAAGCTGACGGTACTAAAGTAGAATTAGGCGGTTCATTACGTTTATTCTTAGGTAAATTAGGAAAAGATGAGCGTGGTGATTTACTTAATGACAAATCTCGTCTTATCCTTAAAGCAAGCCAAGATTTAGGAGACGGCTTCAAAGCATTAGGTGGATTTGAGATCCGTTTTGATAATGTTAACGGTAGCTCAGATAAATATAAATTCGGTGATCCACGCACTGATAAACTTTATGCTGGTTTTGCACACTCTGATGTTGGTACTGTGACTTTCGGTCGTCAAGCGACAACGGGTGATGAAGTAGATTTAGCAAATAACGCACATATTATCGGTGATGGTAATAACAACTTAAATACTTCTGGTAAAAAAGTTGCTAAATTCCGTTCTGCAGAGTGGCAAGGTTTTAGCTTTGGTGCGGATTATGTATTCGGCCAAGCGAATAAAAATGCGTTAGTACATGGTGAAACCAAATATGGTTATGGTGCATCTTTATTCTACTCTCGTGAATTAGCACAAGATTTCCTTTTTGATTTCGCAGCAGGTTACACCAAAGTGAAAACTGATGTTGGTGCAGGTAACGTACGTCCAACACAAACTTTCGGTTCTGATGTTCAATGGCGTGCAGCGACTAAGTTTACTTACGGTCCAGCTTCTTTAGGTGCAGAATATGGTCAAGGCCAACTTAAAGAGGGTGGTGTGAAAACTGAAGAGAATCGTAACTTAATCGTGAGCTTAAAATACCATGTTAATGAGCCAATCGCGGTTTATACACAATGGTTAAACGATCGTACTAAAGACTTAGTTAACAATACGAAAGAAACAAAAAATACCATCGTAGCAGGTGTAGGCTATAGATTACACAAAAATGTGTTAACTTATGTTGAGTATGGTTACACACGCACTAAAGAGAATGATCAATCAGCTGAGCGCGATAACGCATTTGGTGTAGGTTTACGCGTATTCTTCTAATTTTGGTTAATACCGTATAACAATAATAGTAAGAAGCCGATAGAGATATCGGCTTTTTTCGTATTTATTACTGCGTAAATTCAAAATTTTCTTTATAATTTACCTTAAAAATATCTATTTATAGGTGGACTATATGTCAGATTCAGTAACATCAAATTCTTCTTGTGTGATTATTGCTATTGCCGGGGCCTCAGCTTCGGGGAAAAGTTTAATTGCTTCGACCATTGACCGAGAACTACGCGAAGAACTAGGTTATCAAGATATTGGTATTATTTCCGAAGACAGTTATTATAAAGACCAAACTCATCTTGCTTTTGAAGAACGGGTTAAAACGAATTATGACCACCCCAATTCTATGGATAGAGATTTATTGATTGAACATTTAAACGCCTTAAAATGCGGACACCCTGTTGAGATTCCGGAATATAGTTATGTAGAACATACTCGAACGGGAAAAACGAATCGCTTTGAACCAAAGAAAATTATTATTTTAGAAGGCATTTTGTTATTAACAGATGAGCGTATCCGCAATATAGTGAATGTATCTATTTTTGTTGATACACCATTAGACATTTGTTTTATCCGTCGTTTACAGAGAGATATGCAAGAACGCGGTCGTTCATTGGAGTCTGTGGTTGCACAGTATCGTAAGACGGTACGGCCAATGTTTTTGCAATTTATTGAACCTTCCAAACAGTACGCTGATATTATTATTCCTAAAGGCGGGAAAAACCGCATAGCAATTAATATGTTAAAAGCACAAATTATGCACTTATTAGCAAAATAGGAACATAGCATGAGATTATGTGATACAGATATAGAACGTTATTTAGATGATGGCATTATTGCCCTCGAACCACGCCCAAGTAATGATAAAATTAATGGCGCGACAATTGACGTGCGTTTAGGAAATTCTTTTCGCGTGTTTCGTGAACATTCCGCGCCTTATATTGATTTAAGTGGGCCAAAAGAAGAAGTAGCCGCACAGCTTGAATCCGTTATGAGTGATGAGATTTTAATTCAAGATGATGAAGCTTTTTTCTTACATCCTGGCGCGCTAGCGTTAGCAACCACGTTGGAGTCCGTGAAATTGCCTGCAAATATTATTGGTTGGTTAGATGGCCGCTCTTCTCTTGCTCGCTTAGGACTTATGGTTCATGTGACCGCCCATCGTATTGATCCAGGTTGGGAAGGCAAAATTGTGTTGGAATTTTATAATTCAGGAAAACTCCCTTTAGCACTACGTCCAAATATGGTGATTGGGGCGTTAAGTTTTGAAGTGTTAAGCGGTGAAGCGGCGAGACCATACAATCGCCGTCAGGATGCCAAATATAAAAACCAGCAAGGCGCTGTAGCCAGCCGTATTAACGAAGATCAATCATGATGAAAAAAAGCGTTGGGGTTTTGGCTATTTTTTTGCTACTTAGCTTTGGTGTGTTTTTTGTGCAGAAAAATAGGCTTGAAACTCAGCTAGTTGCGGTATTTGCTCAGCATGATATTGAGATACAGCCACAAGATATTCGCCTACAATTATTCCCTTTGGTATTAACTCTTAAAAATGTTACGTATCGGCCAAAGCGTGATTGGTATGTGGCAGCGCCTAAAGCGGATATTGAGTTTGGTTTTTTCTCTTTGCTTAGAACCAGTCCAGTAGTGCGCTTTATTCGAGTGCATGAGGCGGTTTTGCATAGTAAAGTGCGGTCAGATTTGGCGGAGTTTCAAGGCATTAATGTTAGTTTGGAACCGACCGCGCTTTCAGTGTCTGATTTAGCGGAAAATAATTGGTTTAAAAAAGCCTTTCATTTGGATTTATCTTTCCGTTCTCCTAATAATCAACTTCCGGTTCAATTGGCAATCCGAAATGGCGTTTTATTGTCAGCGAATAATGCTATACAACTACATGTGACGAATATGGTGTTGAATAAAGCTGAGCTACATGATGTGCGCTTACAGTATACTTTAAATAACACGGTATTTTTTCGTTCGGCACAGGGAAGTTTAGATATTTATGCCCATGATTCATATCGTATAATCGGGAAAGACGTAGAAATCGCAACGGTATTCGCGGCACTTAATATTGATTCTATCATGAGTGGTAAGGGCGATATTTGGGGAACATTGCAGTTTAAACAACCTCAGCTTCCTGTCGGAAAATTAGCCTTTCTTGTACATAATGGTAAATTGAACGGGATGAATTTATTGAGCATGATTGCGCAATATATCCCGATTAATTATGACGAACAGGCATTAAAAGAGAAAAGTTTGGATACGGAATTTCATTCAGCGACGGCACAGTTAATCTGGCAGAATGATCATCTTCAAGTAGAAAAATTAGAAATGACGATGCCATTATTGCATTTAATGGGGACGGGAAAAATGGATTTTTCGACACAGCAATGTGACTTTAAGACAACATTTTTACCGAATATTGCCAATACAAAATTAGAAGTGCCGGTGAGTTTTTTTGGTGATTGTCGTTCACGACAATATAAAGTTGAATTTAATCGAAAATTACAACGTAGTTTGCGAGAATTACTCAAAGAGCATTTACGTTAAAAATAAAGAGTATCGAATGAAAACATTATTTGCCACGACTGCACGTGGATTTGAAGAATTATTAAAAAATGAATTAATTGAGTATGGTGCAACAGATTGCCAGATCGCACAAGGCGGAGTGCATTTTCAGGCTGATGATGAAAGCCAATACCGAGTATTATTATGGTCTCGTTTGGCTTCACGCGTGTTATTTCCTCTTATTCGAACCAAAATTTATAGTGAATTAGATCTGTATTCTTCTATTGTCAATCATGCTTGGTTGCAGCATTTTGATGAAAAGTCTCGTTTTTTAGTGGATTTTAACGGAACCAATCAGGAAATTCGACATACTCAATTTGGCGCAATGCGCGTGAAAGATGGCATTGTTGACTATTTTGAACGTCAGGGGCGTGTGCGACCTGTTGTCGATAAAGATTATCCGGATATTCGTATCCATGTTTATCTTAATCGTGACGAATTAATCGTTTCTTTAGATTTAAGCGGCGAAGCATTACATTTTCGGGGTTATCGAAGCGAGACAGGAAAAGCGCCATTACGTGAGACATTGGCTGCTGCAATCGTGTTGCGTTCTGGTTGGCAAAAAGGTTCTCCGTTGGTGGATCCTATGTGTGGTTCAGGGACATTATTGATTGAAGCTGCGCAAATGGAAGCACGAATTGCGCCGCAATTGCAACGCATGCACTGGGGATTTGATCATTGGTTAGGACATAATCAGGAAGTTTGGAATAACATTAAAGCAGAAGCATTGGCTTTGGCTGAAGCACAATTAAAACATAATCCACAACCTCATTTTTATGGTTTTGACTTGGATCATCGTGTGCTACAGAAAGCAAGAAAAAATGCACAGAATGCGGGTGTTGCACATTTGATTCAATTTAAACAATCCGATGTTGCGGCATTAAAGAATCCTTCGCCAGAACAACAAGGTACGGTGATTTGTAACCCTCCTTATGGGGAGCGTTTAGGTGCAACGCCGGCGCTTATTGCGTTATATTCTGTTTTTGGACAGCGCTTAAAAACCGAATTTGCTAATTGGAATGTATCGGTATTTAGTGGAGAACCAACATTATTAGACTGCTTACGTTTACGTTCTCACCGTCAATTCAAAGCCAAAAATGGTCCATTAGACTGTGTACAAAAAAACTATCAGATTTCAGACCGCACTTTTATTCAACAAAATAGCGAAAAAGGGCTACCGAATTTTGATTCTGCAATGAATAGTGGGATCGCCCAAGATTTTGCTAATCGATTGCAGAAAAATATCAAAAAAATTGAAAAATGGGCGAAGCAACAGGGCTTAGATGCTTATCGTTTATATGATGCGGATTTGCCAGATTATAATTTAGCGGTTGATCGTTATGGTGATCATATTGTTGTACAGGAATATGCTGCACCGAAAAATATTGATGAAAATAAAGCTCGCCAGCGTTTGCTCGATGCAGTAACTGCAACATTAGCGGTTACTGGCGTTGACACGAATAAGTTAGTGTTAAAAGTGCGCCAAAAGCAAAAGGGAAGTAATCAATATGAAAAATTGGCGCATAATGGCGAATATTTTTATGTTCAGGAATATGGCGCGAAATTGTGGGTAAATTTAACAGATTATTTGGATACAGGCTTATTTTTAGATCATCGTTTAACACGTAAAAAAATTGGCGAAATGGCAAAGGATAAGGATTTTCTGAATTTGTTTGCTTACACTGGGTCGGCAACAGTTCATGCTGCACTAGGTGGCGCGCGTTCAACAACCACAGTGGATATGTCCAATACCTATTTAAATTGGGCAGAACAAAATTTATTGTTAAATGATATTCAAGGTAAACAACATAAATTAATTCAAGCAGATTGTTTGCAGTGGTTAAGCCGTTGTGATAAACAATTTGATCTAATTTTTGTGGATCCGCCAACTTTTTCCAATTCCAAACGCATGGAAGAGAGTTGGGATGTACAACGTGATCATGTTAAATTAATTGCCCAGTTAGATCGTTTATTAAGAGAAGCGGGTATTATTGTTTTTTCTAATAATAAACGTGGGTTTAAAATGGACTTCGCGGCTCTTGAAACGCTAGGCTTAAGTGCGGTAGAAATTTCAGAAAAAACGTTACCTTTAGATTTTGAACGCAATAAACAGATTCATAATTGTTGGATAATACAACGGAGATAATGCTGCAGTAAGGACACGATTGTGTCCTTACTCATTTTTAATGGGTAGTTCAGCTGGTTAACTTTTTGAGATACTCTCTGTTTCATGAAAAACATGTTGCATTTTAGTTTGGTCAAAACTGCCATTCCATGCTGAAATGGCGATAGTCGCAATCCCATTGCCAATTAAGTTGACAATCGCTAACCCAGTGCCAACAAAGCGGTGTATACCTAAAATTAATACCATGCCAGCAACAGGAACAATCGGTAAGACGATTAATGTACTCGTTAGCATAACAAATGCTGCGCCAGTTACGCCAGCTGCACCTTTTGAAGTGAGCATGGCTACAATTAATAAGATAATTTGGTTGGTTAAACTCAAGTCAGTATTTGTCGCTTGAGCAATGAAAATAATGGCCATTGTCATATATAGATTCGTTCCATTAAGATTGAATGAATAACCTGATGGAACCACGAGTGCGATAACCGATTTTGGGCAGCCCAAACGTTCAAGTTTTTCCATGATGTGAGGTAATACAACAGAGGAGGAACCAGTGCCAAGAATAATTAATAGTTCTTCTTTAATAAAGCGGAGATAGGCGAATAAATTGACACCACATAATTTAGCGATGAGGCCGTAGATGACTAGGGTGAATGCAAGCAAAAGGGCATAGAAACCCAGTATAAATTTAATAAGCGGGATTAAAGAGGCTAAACCGTAAGCACCAATCGTGTAAGTAATCGCGCCAAATGCGCCAATGGAAGATAATTTGGAGATTAGGTGTACATTATGGAAAAAGACTTTTGAAGCGCTTTCAATAAAATTATAAACAGGTTTTCCTCTTTCGCCTAATACAGATAATGAACAACCAAATAAAATAGACACTAATAAAATAGCGAGTACGTTACCAGAGGAAAAGGCACCAACAAATGTCGCAGGAATGATGTTCATGACAAAGTCTGTGAGATTGACATTTTTTGCACTCTCGGTATATTTGGTTAACGATGTGGTATCTAAGGCGGCGGGATCAATATTAAAGCCGATGCCAGGTTGGATAATGTGTCCCCATATTAAACCAATAATTAATGCGATAAAAGACATAATAAAAAAGTAAATTAAGGCTTTTCCGCCGACCTTACCTAGTTCACTCATATCTTTCATGCCTGCAATACCTGTCACAATGGTACAAAAAATAATGGGGCCGATTATCATGGCAATTAATTTGATAAAAGCATCCCCTAAAGGTTTAAGTTGTACCGCGAAGTCGGGATAAAAGTATCCTAAGGCGATACCGGAAATAATCCCGATTAAGACTTGAAAATATAATTCTTTGTAAAAAGGTTGTTTAGCCATGCTATTCTCCTTACCACACGATAAAGTGCGGTATGTTTTTTAAATTTTTTTGTGCTCTTCCGGCCAATATAAACGCATTGGATTATGGACTAATAAACGTTGACGGCTTTGTTCCGTAGGGGCAATTTGTGCAATATAATCCACCAGTAATCCGTCGTCAGGCATGTGATCTTTTAAATTAGGGTGAGGCCAGTCTGTGCCGAATAACACACGATCAGGAAAATCTTGGATAAGACGTTGTGCGAATGGAACGACATCAGTATAAGCAAATTGTTCACCATATAGGGCTTTTGGGCCTGTTTTACTTAGACGTTCAGGGCAAGACACTTTAGACCAAATATTTGTATGTTGTTGCATTAACTTCATAAACAGAGCAAATTCTTGACTGTCAACGGTTTTGCTAACGTCAGGCCGCCCCATGTGATCCACGACAACAATGGTGGGTAAATGGGTAAAGAAATCCCATAATTCAGGTAGATCTACCGATTCAAAATACACAACAATATGCCAACCTAACGGGGCGATTTTATGGGCAATTTTCATGAGGGTTTCTTTAGGGGTGAAATCCACTAAGCGTTTAACAAAATTAAATCGTACACCTCTCACGCCAGCATGATGTAAGGCGAATAATTCAGTTTCATCAATATCATGCTTGACTGTTGCTACTCCCCGAGCCTTGCCTTGTGAGCTTATTAAAGCATCAACTAAAGCACGATTATCTGTGCCGTGGCAGGTGGCTTGCACGATGACATTTCTTTCAAAGCCTAACCAATCACGTAATTCAAATAACTTTTCTTTTGGGGCATCACAAGGGGTATATTTTCGTTCAGGCGCATAGGGAAATTTATCGCCAGGCCCAAATACATGACAGTGGGCATCTACTGCGCCTTTAGGTAAAATTAACTGGGGTTTTGATGGGGTAGGGTGAAATGGTAGCCAACCCGGCGTAGTTTCAAATTTCATATCATGACTCCTAATCAATATATTTCAGACCTGCTTTTTCTAATTTTTCACGCATTTGATAGAGGTCTAGCCCTAAAATCCCTGTTTCAAACTGCGAACGTTTGATGGCTTCATTGGCTTCTCGTTTTTCGGCAATATTTGCTACATCAAGTGCTTGTTCTGCAGGGACGACAACAATGCCATCAGCATCGGCGATGACAACATCTCCAGGATAGACCACCATACCAGCGCAGATAATGGGAACGTTCACCGAACCAACCGTCGCTTTGATTGTCCCTTTGGCATGGATAGCCTTACTGAACACAGGAAAATGCATATTCTCTAATGCTTCTATATCACGTACACCACCATCAATGATTAATCCTTGACAACCTTGCTTACGGAAGGAAGTGGCTAGTAATTCACCAAAAAAACCATCTGTGCATTCAGAAGTGCAGCCTGCAACCACAACGTCGCCTGGCTGAATTTGTTCTGCGGCAACATGTAGCATCCAATTATCACCAGGTTGTAATAAAGCGGTAATTGCCGTACCACATAATTTTGCATGGGGGTAGATAGGGCGCATATAGGGGTGCATAAGCCCCATTCTTCCCATCGCTTCGTGGATTGTTGCGACACCAAAATTTTTTAATTTTTGGACCGCACTTTGTGGTGCACGCGTGATATGACGTTTTACAATGCCTAATTGATTGATTTGTAACGTATGCATAATCTATAACCCTTTTGCTTTTAGCTGTTGATCTAATCGTGGGAAAACGCGACGGGCATTCCCTTCATAAATGTGATATTTTTGTTCTTTGGTTAATGTGCTTGCTTCGATATAACGTTTAGTATCATCAAAATAGAATCCGGTGTTAGGATCAATATCTCGTACTGCACCAATCATCTCGGAAGCAAAGAGAATATTTTTGTAAGGGATAACATCGACGAGTAAATCAATACCGGGTTGATGATAAACACAGGTATCAAAGTAGATGTTGTTTAATAAATGCTCTTCTAGCGTTGGTTTTTTCATCATCATGGCAAGACCACGAAAACGCCCCCAGTGATAAGGCGCTGCACCACCGCCATGGGGAACAATAAAACGTAAGGTTGGGAATATTTTGAATAGATCGCCCTGCAAACATTGCATAAAACTGGTGGTATCGGCATTAAGATAATGCGCCCCAGTCGTATGGAAACAATGATGACAACTCGTGCTCACATGAATCATGGCGGGTACGTTATATTCCACCATTTTTTCATAAATAGGAAACCAGTATGGATCGGTGAGCGGAGGAGATGTCCAATGCCCACCAGAAGGATCTGGGTTAAGGTTAATTCCAACATTACCATATTCATTTACACAGCGATCTATTTCAGCTAAACAGGTCTTTGTAGGAACACCTGGTGATTGCGGTAACATGGCGACAGGGATAAAATGGTTTGGGAATAATTGTGACACTCGATAACATAATTCATTACAAATAGATGCCCAAGTAGCTGAAATATTGTAATCACCAATATGGTGCGCCATAAAGCTTGCTCGTGGCGAAAAAAGAGTAATATCAGCGCCGCGTTCTTGCATAAATTTTAGTTGATTTAATTCAATGGATTCCCGTAATTCATCATCAGAGATTTTTAAATCGGATACTTTGGGCATCTCAGAGGGCTGATTGATTCCTGCGATTTGTTTATTACGCCATTGTTCTAAGGCCTTTGGCGCGGTTGTATAATGCCCATGACAATCAATGACTAAACTCATATTATTCTCCTTTTGACCAAATTGATTTTGCGATCATGACATCTCCTCGCATTAATAATCTTGCAGTACGTAATAGGGCGGCATGTGTTACTTTGCCTTGCTGATCACAGGTTAGTGATACGCTGAATTCCCCACTAGGGTGTTCGACTGAGAAAGGACGATCCGGTTCAAAGCGAGATAAATCATAGGCAACCGTGCCTTTCATAGCACAAGCAGTAGCGATGGTTACTGCGGCTAAAACACCAATTGCTTCATGGCATATGTGAGGAATGAAGCAGCGAGTATGTATATGGCCATTTTGAATAGGCTGATTTAATAAGCACATTTTGGGGTAGCTTTTATCAGATACGTCACCTAACTGCATTTTATAGCCCGCTTGAAGACGGAGATTTTCTAGTATCTCTTTTAATTCATGATCTTGGTTTAATTGGGAAACGCTTTCATAGGCGGTACGATTTAAATCTTGTGCAGAAATAAGCACCATCGGCATACCATTATCAATACAAGTGACGTTAAGTTTACCTATTTTCGGGATATCAAATTCGTCATAGGTGTTGCCTGTGGGGAATAACTGACCACAGGTGGATCCTTCTGTATCTAAAAAACGGATTTGTATTGGAGCATGGCTATGAGGGACTCCATCTATTTTGGTATCGCCATCATAATGTATTTCACCATTTGGTGTTTGCACCGTAATATCCGCAATCACACCAGTATTCAGTGTTAGCACGCGTGCGGTTGTCGTTGGATGTTGTGCTGTGATTAAACCTCGTTCTAATGCAAAAGGCACCACTGCCGCTAGCATATTGCCGCAATTAACATTGGTATTCACACTTGTGCTATCTGGCTGTAATTGCACAAATAGAAACTCTAATTCGATACCCGGTTTGTGACTTTTACGCACAATGCCCGCTTTACTGGTTAAAGGGGTTGCTCCTCCAATACCGTCTATTTGGCGTTTATCCGGTGATCCCATCAGTGCGAGGAGAACTTTATCCCGAGTTTCAATATCTTCAGGTAAATCCTGAAAGGTAAAAAAGGGGCCTTTAGATGTACCTCCTCGCATTAACATACAAGGGATGGGGATTTGTGAACTCATATTGCCTCCAAAAATAATTTTTTATTATTGTAAATATTCCAATGTCTACTAAAAAGTGCATAATTGTTCTATCAGATATAACAAAAATGGTGGTGATTTATGGTGGAGTTAAAACAACTGATGTATTTTATTAAGGTAGCAGAATTTAATAGCTATACACGTGCGGCAGATCAATTAGATGTTGCTCAACCATTATTGAGCCGGCATATTCGTCAATTAGAAGTGGCATTAGGACAAAATTTATTTATTCGAAATGGACGAGGAGTCAGGACAACGGAAGCGGGAAATATTCTTTTATCTCATAGTTACCGCATTATGTCTCAATTAGATGAATTAAAAGATGAACTAAATCGCCATAGTGGGAAAATCACAGGAACGATTAGTTTAGGGATTCCGCCAACACTTTCAAAATTACTCGCAAAAGATATTATCAAAACCTTTCATCAACGTTTACCCGATGCTAACCTTATTGTGCGCGAGGGGTTGACCAGTGATTTACAAGAACAGCTAGAATTTGGACGCTTACAAGTTGGTTTATTGCATAACCCCTCATTTATTGCCGCAATAGATTATCAGCTATTAACTCAAGCTTATTTGTGTTTGATTGTACGTAAAGATGATCCATTATTTTTGAATAAGTCAAAAATTACAGCAAAGGATTTAGAAACCATTCCATTAATTATACCTACGCAAGATAATACATTTCGTCAATTACTGGATTATGAAATGGCAAAATTACAGAAGAAAGCTAATATAGTGTTTGAAATTGATAGTAAAGAATTATTATTGGATTTAGTTGAAGAAGGGGTGGGGAATTCGATTTTATTGCCAATGGTATTAGCATTTGGACAAGCGCATCCGGCATTAAAAGCCATTCCGATTCAGGAACCATTATTGCCTTGTCATCTTTATATGGCAACGAATAATAAAACTGCCCCAACACGTTTACAACAAGAGTTTATTAAGATTATACAAGATGTATGCCATCGTTATTTTGCTTAGCGTTAGACTGACACCAATTTTTTGAGCATTTTGGGAATAATAATGAAAATTTTATTTGATTATCAGATGGTCAATTAGATAAAAATTCATCACTATTCTTTTGGTAGATTAATCGGTATGTGAGGTGTAATATCTAAAATATATCTAATCCAATTACCGAAACTATATTTTTCTTTAATATGCTGATCAATACAAATAAATGGCTTTGCTAAAAAATCTTGAATATCATCGAAATTATTATCTAATATAAAAATATTATTGGGGTGATAAAAATCATATTTTTTGACTTCTTTATTTGTTGTAATCAATTTTTTATTATGTCCTAATGCTTCAAATACTCTTAGAGAAAGCCCCTTATGATCACTAATAACAAAATCAAGTAATACCTTTGATTTTCTTGCCATATACAAATTTTCTTCAAAACTGAGTGTTTCACCTGGCTTTAATAATGTAACGTTCTTAGGATAAAGATTTTGATTATTTCCATCATATACGACATTAAAATTAATATTCCAGTGCATTTTTTCTGCATATTTAGCAAAGTTTACCATTAACTCACATCTATCTGATTTATGGCCGCCAAGAAAATAAAAATCATATTCACAAGGTAATGGTGCTAAATCGTAATCAAAATAAAAATTTGTGATACTTTTTAATTTTGGATCAAGCTGCAAATCATCAGCATCAAATACATAACAGCGATCAAAGACTTCCAAACGATCTAACACACTTGGATAACGTCTCATTCCGTCCCATTGATAGTTAATCATGCCATTCTCTTTTGTTCGAGATTTCACATACTTCAAAAAATCTTGAGAGAAACATTGTGCAAGAAAGAATAAACTATAATCAACCTTATTATCACCTAATAAAGAAACTAATTCTTTCTTAAGTATTTCAGATTGCAATTTTAACTTTGCTTCTTTATCCTTTAGAAAAATCTTCCGAAATTTTACCTTTATATTATCCATAATAGATGGATACTCAAACGGTCTTTCCTTACGATCATAACGAGCTATATTGATAACATTAAAACCATAATGTTCTAAATTTTTATGAATTAAATCAGAAATACCATGAACAGTAGAAAGTGCTAATAAAATATTTTTTTGTTCTTGATTTTTCATAGAGCCTTCCTTACTTACACAGCGATTTTTGCTGGATTCTACCTTGATACGAAATAATTAAAAAACAGTGAGCATTTGCCCACTGTTTGAAAATGTTGGTTTAAAATTATTTTTTCTTCGCGTATTTAAGGGAGTCAATCGCAACCGCAAGAATGATAATACTCCCCTTGATAATATACTGCCAATAAGGGTTTACACCGATATAAGTTAAGCCATAGTTAATCACGGTAAAGATTAATACCCCAGTGACAACCCCAATAATTGTACCTACTCCACCAGCAAATGATACCCCTCCAACAACCACTGCGGCAATCGCATCCATTTCATACATGAAACCTAAGTTGTTTGTGGCTGAGCCGATACGACCGGCTTCTAACATACCGCCAAAAGCATAGAAAATACCGGATAGCATGTAGATCATCATTAAGTTGCGTACAACGTTAACACCTGAAACTCGTGCAGCTTCCGGGTTGCCACCGATGGCAAAGATATTTTTACCAAAACGGGTTTTATTCCATAAAATCCACATGATGATGGTCGCGATAATGGCGTAAATCGTGATATAAGATAGTTTAAAATTGCCTATTCTAAAAAAGCCTTGCGCAAAGGTAGAAAAGGTTTCACTAAAGCCGGCAATAGGAGAACCTCCTACAGCATCATAATAGAGTGAATTAAACCCATAGACGATAATCATTGTCCCCATCGTCGCGATAAATGGGGTAACGTTTAATACTGCGATAACGAATCCATTAAGTAAACCAATCACAGCGCCAATCGCACATACCGCAAGCATCACAACAGGAATTGGAATTTCCCCTAAATTTGGGAATACTCGGTTCATATTATCCATAGATTGCAACATGGTGGCGGATACTACCGCAGCAAGGCCGACTTGACGTCCTGCGGATAAGTCTGTGCCTTGTACCACAAGTAAGCCAGCGATACCGAGTGCAATAATCAAACGCACAGAAGACTGCGTAAGAATATTACTAAAGTTCATAATATTTAAGAATGTTGGGTCTTGTATAATAATCACCGCAAGGAGGATAAGTAGAACAAAATAGATAGCATTTTGTTTAAAAAGATCCCAAGTTTTATTTTTTTGTAAGGCGCTCATAACTATTTCCTTATCTTATATTACAAATGTTTCGCAGCAAGTTGCAAAATTTCTTCTTGTGAGGTTGTTGCGGTATCTACAATACCTGCGACTTGACCGTTGCTCATGACGAGAATGCGGTCGGTTACCCCTAATAATTCAGGCATTTCAGATGAAATCATAATAATACCTTTGTCTTTTTTAGCGAGATCCATGATCAGTTGATAAATCTCATATTTTGCACCAACATCAATACCTCGCGTTGGCTCATCTAGCATTAAAATTTCAGGCTGTGTCAATAGCCAACGGCCAATAACCACTTTCTGTTGATTTCCCCCTGACAATGAACCAATGGTGGTTTTTTGTGAAGGTGTTTTAACATTCATGGAATCAATCACCCATTGAGTGTCACTTTTCATTTTTTTATTGCTTAATAATCCCCATTTTGTCATATAAGCTTTCATGTTTGAAATCAATGAGTTAAATTCAATACTGAGATTCGCGTAAATACCGGTTGAGCGTCGTTCTTCTGTAACAAGGGCAAAACCATTATTAATTGCTTCAAGTGCGGTCCGATTTTTCATCGTTTTTCCATGTAGTTTAATTTCACCATAGGCTTTTTCACGCACACCAAAAATAGTTTCAACAATATCGGTACGTTTTGCACCAACAAGTCCGGCTATACCAAGAATTTCCCCTTTGCGTAGCTGGAAAGAAATGTCCTTGATAGAGGGCTGGTTTTTGGCTGTAAGGTTTTCGACTTCTAAGATGATTTCTTTCGGTTCATTGGTTTTAGGCGGAAAACGTTGTGTGAGTTCACGTCCAACCATCATGGCAACAATGCTATCCATCGTCGATGTGGCAACCGGAACGGTGTTAATCCATTTACCATCACGTAAAATGGTAATTTCATCACAAATTTTGAAAATTTCGTCCATTTTGTGTGAAATATAAATAATGCCGCAACCACGCTCTTTTAACTTGGCGATGATTTTGAAGAGATGATCTACTTCTTTTTCTGAAAGGGAAGAGGTCGGCTCATCCATAATCACAATTTTGGCATTATAAGAAAACGCTTTCGCGATTTCGATCATCTGCATTTGTGAAACAGAGAGATTTGCTACTTTTTCTTTGGGATCAATATGGATATCTAATTCATCAAAAATTGCTTTGGTGTCATGATACATCTTATTATGATCAACAAATATCCCTTTCATTGGGTAGCGACCTAGCCATAAATTGTCCATTACATTGCGTTGGCGTACAAGATTTAATTCTTGGTGCACCATAGAAATGCCGTTTTCTAAGGCTTCTTTAGAGGTTTTAAAATTTACTTTCTTACCTAAAAATAAAATATCACCTTCATCTTTGGCATAAATACCAAATAAACATTTCAGTAATGTTGATTTACCGGCACCATTCTCTCCCATTAAAGCATGCACAGAATGAGAACGAACGGTAAGATTCGCTTTATCTAATGCTTTAACACCTGGAAAGGATTTGCTGACATTTGTCATTGTGAGTAGCACTTGACTATCATGACTTTCTGTATGTGTGGTCATATCCAACCCCAATTTCTACTTATCTTAAAAATAGGGACGAAAAATTCGCCCCTTACAACTAATATTGATGATATGAATTATTTTAAGAAGTTATCCAAGTTATCTTTATCTACGCCGACATAAGGTACACGAACTACGCGGTTTTCCAATTTCCAGTCAGTGCCTTCTGCCGCAGGTTTGCCAGTTGCAAGATTTTGAGATAGTTGAACAACAGCTTTACCTTGGTTAACACCATCGTTTAGCACTGTTCCGGCTAATTCCCCGCGTTTGATTAATTGTAATGCTTCCGGTAGCGCATCCACACCGAAGATTGGTAGTTTTTTGCCGTGTGCTTTTGTCGCTTCTAGCGCCCCTAATGCCATGCCGTCATTATTGGAGATAATAACTTCAATATCATTAGCACGTGAACTTGATAACCAAGCGTCAACTTTATCTTTAGCCATTGCAGCATCCCACATACCGGTATCCATAAATAATTGTTCCGTTGGGATACCTTGTGAGTTTAACTGTTCAATTACATATCTTGTACGCGCTTCGGCATCTGGATGTCCAGGCTCCCCTTTTAATAAAACAAATTGAATTTTTCCATCTTTGTTTAGATCGAGATCCGGATTAGCTTTCCATTGCTTAGCAATTAAATCCCCTTGAATAATACCGGATTCTTTAGGGTCCGTTCCGACATAATAAGCATTTTCATAGCTTGAAATCACTTTTTCACCCGGATCTTTATTGAAGAAAACAATTGGAAGATTATCCGGTTTCGCTTTGTTAACAATAGTTGGTGCAGCAGAAGGATCCACTAAGTTAATCGCTAATGCTTTTACTCCGCGAGAGATGAGCACATCCACTTGGTCATTTTGGATTGATTGTGCGTTTTGAGAATCGTTCATTAATAGCTTAATGTCTTTATAGTTTTGCGCTTCCTTATCAATTTCTTTGCGCATTAATGCCATAAAGTTATCATCATATTTATAAATAGTCACACCGATACGGGTTTCGGCTTGTGCGGTGGCACTGATAGTACCTAAACCAACGGCTAATGCGATTGCGCTTAATACTGTTTTTTTCATCATGAGTTGTCTCCATATTGAAGTTTCAATGTTAGCTCTGTTATTGAGCCATCAGTTTGAGCATCGAGACCGATTTTCTGTTTCACTGTTGCAATCGGTTACGACTAAGATAACTGCTGTTAAATATACCTTTTTTAATGTTAGAAAAATGTGATCTCATTCACATTATGAAAACGATTACATTATTTTTTTATAAAAGTGGAACCTAGCTCACAAAATTTTTTATTTTTCGACCGCACTTTCGGTAGAAAAACGACGTACTAAGGTTGGATTAAATTGAGTATGACTTGGTTTTATTACGGATTCATTGACCAAGCTTAATGCAAGTCTTGCCGCATAATTTGCCATTAAGTCAATAGGGTAGCGAATGGTTGTGAGCTTCGGGATCAAATAGCGAGCAATAGGCATATCATCAAAGCCTATCACAGAAAATTGGCTTGGCACTCGAATATTATTTTCATTGAGTACGGATAATGCGCCAGCAGCCATAGAATCATTGTAAGCAATGAGCGCGGTCAGGTTAGAATTAAAGCTGAGTAACTTTATCATGGCTTCTTCGCCGCCTTCAAAGTCGGGGGAACTATGAGCTATAGCATGCTCTAGCGCGGGCAAATTATAATGTTTTAAGGCGGCTAAATAACCGCTTTGACGTTCGATCTCATCTGTGATTTGATGATTTGAGCCGATATAACCAATACGTTTATGTCCTAAATGCACCAATGTTTGAGTCGCTAAAAATGTGCCTTTTTGATTATCTAAACTTACACAACGATTTTCATAACCAGGAATCACGCGGTTAATCACAACCATACCCGGCACATGGTCTAAATAATTTGCAAGGGTATGATTATCTAAGGCTTTAGAGTGGACAACTAAGCAGTTACAGCGTTTGCGTAATAAGGTGTCGATAGCTTCTTTTTCTTTTTCCGCATGGTGATAGCCGATACCAATTAAGATAGTTTTGCCATACTGTTCAGCGACTTGATCAACGGCTTTGACTAAAATCGCAAAAAACGGGTCAGTGACATCAGTGACAACAACACCGATGGTCGTTAGATTTTGTGAGGCGAGTGCTTGCGCATTGGCATTTGGTTGATAACCTAATGCGCTGGCGGCGGCTAATACAGCTTCACGAGTTTTTGTGCTGGAAGAAGAGTGGTTATTTAGCACACGGGAAACTGTGGCAACAGATACACCCGCCTGCTTGGCAACATCTTTAATGGTAATCATAGGGAGTCTCTTATTCGTTTTCCGCTTATTTGACCGAGCCTATATCATAGTTAACTTCTGGTTTGTTGAAAACGATTACTTATTAAAAACGGAAGCTAGTTCACAAAAATAATGTTATTTGTTGGAGGAAAATCTACTTTTGTGATCAAGTTAACAGATTATTAAGGAAAATATGGTATCTTAGAGGAAATATTTTGTAATCGTTTACATTTGTGAGGTTTATATGGAAAAGGCTCAATTTGAACCGACAGAACATCCACATCGACGCTATAATCCTTTAACAGACGAATGGGTACTTGTTTCACCTCATCGTGCAAAGCGTCCTTGGCAAGGGCAGCAAGAGAAAGTCGCAGAATCACATATGCCGACTTATGATGAGGGTTGCTACTTATGTCCGGGTAATCAACGGATTACAGGGGAACATAACCCAAATTATACACAACCTTTTGTTTTTAAAAACGATTTTTCTGCATTGATGACAGATACCCCGATCCCGCCGTTTACTAAAAATCCATTATTTCAGACCGCACTTGCTCAAGGGGAAAGCCGAGTGATATGTTTTTCACCGGATCATAGCAAAACGCTACCTTTATTAAGTGAATCAGAAATATTCGCCGTCATTAAAACATGGCAAGCCCAATTGCTTGAATTAGGACAAAAATATCAATGGGTACAGATTTTTGAAAATAAAGGTGAGGCGATGGGGTGTTCAAATCCCCATCCTCACGGACAAATTTGGGCAAATAGTTTCTTACCAAATGAAGTCGCAAAAGAGGATCGCACTCAGCAGCACTATTTTGCAGAGTATGGTTCGGTGATGTTGGTGGATTACGTTCAAAAAGAATTGGCACTCAAAGAACGTATTGTGGTAGAAACAGAACACTGGGTCGCCCTTGTGCCTTATTGGGCTGTTTGGCCATTTGAAACATTATTGTTACCAAAAGAACATGTAAAACGATTAACTGAACTCACAGAGACGCAGTCGCAGGATTTGGCGTTAATTTTGAAAAAATTAACGACACGTTATGATAATTTATTTGAAACCTCCTTCCCATATTCAATGGGCTTTCATGCTGCGCCATTTAATGAAAACAATAATGCTCATTGGCAATTACATGCCCATTTTTACCCTCCACTATTACGTTCTGCAACTGTGCGGAAATTTATGGTTGGCTATGAAATGTTGGGCGAAAGTCAACGGGATTTAACCGCAGAACAAGCGGCTGAACGGTTACGAGCATTGAGCGACATACATTATAAATATCGATAAACTTGATTTATTATTCAGCCAAAATTAATGGGAAACATTATCTGTTTTTCCGTACATTAGAGTATTAAGGAATATTTCATGACCCAAGTAGCAATAGCAAAAAAAGTATTTCAGCAGATTTTTCATTCAGAGCCAACGATCACGGTATATGCACCAGGGCGAGTGAATATTATTGGGGAACATACAGATTATAATGATGGTTTTGTCATGCCTTGTGCAATTAATTATGGAACGGCCATCAGTGGGAAAGCGCGTACAGACGGAATATTTAAAGTATATGCAGCAGATCTTGAATTGTTTGATGAATTTTCATTGTTAGCCCCTATTGTGCCTTCGTCAGAGGGAAAATGGACTGGCTATGTGCGTGGTGTGGTGAAATATATTCAGCAGCGTTGTCCTGAATTTACAACCGGTGCCGAATTAGTGATTAAAGGTGATGTGCCTTTATCCGCAGGCTTAAGCTCTTCTGCTTCATTGGAGGTGGCGGTAGGGAAATTTTGTCAACAATTGGCAAATTTACCATTAACGAATACTGATCTTGCCCTCATTGGCCAGCAAGCTGAAAATCAATTTGTGGGGGCAAATTGTGGCAATATGGATCAGTTGATCTCTGCGTTAGGACAAGCTGAGCATTTATTGATGATTGATTGTCGTAGCTTGGACACCATTGCAACACCGGTGCCATCTGATGTAGCGGTGATTATTGTGAACTCTAATGTAAAGCACGATCTCGTCGCGGGAGAATACAATACTAGACGTGCACAGTGTGAACGTGCCGCCGCTTTTTTTGGCGTAAAAGCTTTGCGTGATGTGAGTATTGCACAATTTAAAGAAAAAGAAGCCGAATTAATCGCGCTTGATAGAGATGTTGCCAAACGTGCACGCCATATTGTCACTGAAAATCAACGAGTGCTTGATGCTGTACAAGCGTTGCAAAGAGGCGATCTTGCCGGTTTAGGCGAATTAATGGGGCAATCTCACGACTCTATGCGAGATGACTTTGAAATTACGGTTCCAGAAGTGGATTATTTAGTGGAATTGGCTCAGGTGGCAATCGGTAAATCAGGGGGCGCTAGAATGACTGGAGGGGGCTTTGGAGGATGTATTGTCGCCTTAGCACCATTAGATAAAGTCGATGATGTTCGCGAGATTATTGCAAAAAATTATGAAAAACAAACGGGTTTAAAAGAAGATTTTTACGTTTGTGTCGCATCGCAAGGAGTGCAAGTATGCTAACGCCACAGATCATTCGTTTAACGAATAGTCATGGCATGGTGATAGAACTTATGGACTGGGGGGCAACTTGGTTGTCATGTCAGGTGCCTGTAAATGGTGAATTGCGTGAGGTTCTGTTAGGTTGCCGGCCACAAGACTATAGACATCAACAGGCTTATTTAGGGGCAACGATAGGTCGGTATGCAAACCGAATTGCAAATAGTCGATTTTTGTTAAATGGTAAATGGGTTGAGTTAACGCCCAATCAGGGGGAACATCAATTACACGGCGGCAATGGATTTGATAAACGCACTTGGCAAGTGGAAAAGTGCGGTCAAAATTTTGTAGAATTTTCGTTATTCTCACCTGATGGTGATCAAGGATTTGTGGGAAATGTTCAGGTTAAAGTGGTTTACCGTTTAACGGAAGATAATGGGGTAGAAGTCGAATTTGAAGCACAAAGTGATGAAGATACCCCACTTAATTTAACAAATCATGCTTATTTTAATCTAGAAAATGCGCAAACGGGTCGAGATGTACGCAATCATATTTTACAACTCCATGCGACGCAATATTTGCCAGTGGATTCAGCGGGTATACCGAATGCGCCATTAAAATCAGTGGAACAAACGACATTTGATTTTCGTCAAGGGAAAGTGATTTCACAAGATTTCTTACAAGATGAGCAAAAGCTTACTAAGGGCTATGATCATGCTTTTTTACTTGATCATCGCCCCGATTTTAGACAAGTTCCAGTCGCGCATTTAACAACCGGTTCTGGCGAATTAGGGTTGAAAATTTATACTTCTCAACCTGCGTTACAGGTGTATACCGGAAATTATTTAGGCGGTACGCCGACACGTGAGCAGGGTGTGTATGCGGATTACAGTGGTATCGCCCTTGAAACACAAGCTTTGCCGGATACTCCGAACCATCCAGAGTGGCGCCATTTAGGCGGGATAAGTAAAGCGAGAGAATGGTATCAACATTGGACTAAATTTGCCTTTGTGACATGATAGCCTATGTTGAAGCCGTGAGTATTTTCAGATAGATCTTTGAGGTAGGAGTAGCGGAAACGCGCGATATTCTTACCTTTTATTTTCATATAAAATATGATACCTTGCTTGTGTGTCAATCCGACATTTACTATTGAATATTTTTATGAGCGAAGAACAAGTAACGATTTCCACACAAACGGAAAACAATCAAAAGAAGAGTTTTTTTCAATCTTTATTCGGGCGCTTTTTTCAAGGCGAATTGAAAAATCGTAAAGATCTTGTAGAGGTGATTAGAGACTCTGAACAAAACGAGCTTATCGATCAAAACACCCGTGAAATGATTGAAGGTGTGATGGAAATTTCTGAATTACGTGTACGTGATATTATGATTCCTCGTTCACAAATTGTATTTATTCAATTAGGACAAGATCTCGATTCTTGCTTAGATGTCATTATTGAGTCTGCACATTCTCGCTTTCCTGTCGTGAGCAATGAACGAGATAATATCGAAGGATTGTTGCTTGCTAAAGACCTCTTAGGCTTTTTGCGTGCGAATGCTGAAGAGTTTCAACTTCAAGAATTATTACGACCAGCGGTAATTGTCCCTGAGAGTAAGCGCGTGGATCGTATGTTAAAAGAATTTCGTTCTGAGCGTTTCCACATGGCAATTGTTGTCGATGAATTTGGCGCTGTGTCAGGATTAGTGACCATTGAAGATATTCTTGAACAAATTGTCGGTGATATTGAAGATGAATTCGATGAAGAAGATATTGCGGATATCCGACAATTGTCTCGCCATAGTTATGCTGTACGCGCGTTGACTGATATTGAAGATTTTAATGCACAATTTAATACCCAGTTTGAAGATGAAGAAGCGGATACTATCGGTGGATTAGTCATGCAGGCATTTGGTTATTTACCAAATCGAGGGGAAGAAATTACATTAGAAAATATTCACTTTAAAGTCACTTCAGCCGATAGTCGCCGCATCATTCAATTACGTGTAACGGTGCCTGATGAACAGTTACCAGAAATGGAAAAAGAAGTTGAAACTGAGACACAAGATTAATGGGCAAAATTTTTTATTATTTGACCGCACTTTTTAGTGGTGGCATCGGTTTTCTTGCTTTTTCACCCTTTGACCTATGGGGTGTGGCTTATCTGTCTCTCATTGGATTGTTGATTGTGGTTAAAAATCCCCATAAAAAAACCGCACTTTGGGGGGCGTTTTTGTGGGGGCTAAGCTTTTTCTCAGTTGGGGTGAGCTGGTTAAACGTGAGTATTCACCAATTTGGTGGCGCGCCATTAATTGTGAGTTATTTATTGGTCGTTTTGTTATCGGCATACCTGGCACTCTATCCGGTTTTATTTGCTTATATTATCCAGCGTTTTCAGATTCAAAAACTTGCGATGTACCCCGTTGTTTGGACATTTACTGAATTCCTGCGCGGTTGGGTATTTACAGGATTTCCATGGTTGCAATTCGGTTATACGCAAATTGATAGCCCATTTGCAGGGCTTGCACCCTTTTTTGGCGTAACTGGGTTAACCTTTTTTGTGGTATGGAGCAGCGCGGTTATTCTAAATAGTTTATCGGCTATTTTTAAAGGGCCACGTTGGAATATTGTGATCGCAAATCTGTGTATGTTGTTGGTGGTTGGCAGTGTGAGTGTGTATGCAGGTAAACAACATTTTGTTAAAGAGGTACCTGAAAAAGCACTGACGATTACGCTGGCGCAAGGTAATATTGAACAAAATTTAAAATGGGATCCTGATTATTTACAACGTACTTTGGACATTTACTTTCAGCAGATAGCAGAACATTTAGGTCAGTCAGATGTCGTGATACTGCCGGAAGCCGCATTACCGACCCTAGAAAATCGTATTGCGCCATTATTACAAGATTTGCAACAAGCGGCGCAGGAAAAGGGGACGGAAATTATTATTGGTACGGTGTACCAAGATCAGACCATTGCACGGTTATTTAATTCTATTATTGTATTAGGTAACCAGGAAAAGCCTTATGGTGATGAGACAAAAAATCGTTATAACAAACATCATCTAGTACCATTTGGTGAATATGTCCCGCTAGAGAGCATTTTACGCCCGTTAGGAACTGTCTTTAATTTACCTATGTCAAACTTCCAACAAGGAGACATAGTGCAATCGCCATTATTCAGTAAAGAGCGTTATTTTACGCCTGCGATTTGTTACGAAATTATTTTCGGCTCACAATTACAAGAAAATATACAAAAACAAACGGATTTTATTTTGACGATTTCTAATGATGCATGGTTTGGTCATTCAATTGGACCATGGCAACATTTGCAAATGGCGAGAATGCGTGCGCTGGAATTAGGAAAACCGGTGATTCGGGCGACAAATACAGGCATTACAGCATTCATTGATGCCAAAGGCAAGATTATTGCCCAAGCGCCACAATTTGAACAAGTGACGTTAACCCAACGGGTTATGCCAACAACAGGGCGCACCCCATATGCGGTTTTTGGTAATCACTCTATTTATATTTTATCATTAATATTGACCCTATTTTGGGGGCTTGGAACATGGTTGAAAAGCCGAATGGTAGGGCGCAATCATATTAAAACAACAACATCTTCATAATTGAATTAAGAATAAATCTCATTAAAACAACGGTTTATGTTTGTACCTGTAATTGGGTAGGAAATTTTATCTAAATCAAAAAAGTATTAAATATCCGAGTAAACCGTTTTGTTCTCCTTTACTTTCCTCTTATTATCGTCACTGTTTTTTAATTTGTGACTTTGGCGAGAGATGATTTGTTATCTGAATATCGCCACATCTGTAGGTTTCGTAGACAAATTAAATAATATCATCTTTTAAATTCAATTTGATACCGCATTAAGTTCGTTTTTGGTCTCAAAATGCATTTATTTGATTATCAATAAAGATAACAGGATTTATTTGGAGTAGGTGTTTTTAAGGGGAATTAATTATGTATTGCATTCAATGTGAACAAACAATGCACGCACCAACGGGGAACGGCTGTAGTTATTCTCAAGGCATGTGTGGTAAAACAGCGGAAACTTCCGATTTACAAGATTTATTAGTGGCTTCATTGCAAAGCCTTTCGGCTTGGGCATTGCTTGCTCGTGATTATGCAATCATCGATCATGATGTAGATTCTTTTGCAGCGCGTGCATTTTTCTCCACATTAACTAACGTAAATTTTGATTCTGCGCGTATTGTCGGTTATGCACAAGAAGCCATTGCTTATCGTGATAGCTTAATTCAACGTATTCGCGAAAAGAATCCAAGTGCGGATTTAGATCACCCGCTAGCACATCTGCAATTAAAAGATGCGGATATTCATACTTTGGCGGAACAAGCAGTGGATTTTGCATTGAACAAAGACAAAGCAGAAATCGGTGAAGAAGCACACGGCTTACGTATGTTGGCGTTATACGGTTTAAAAGGTGCGGCTGCCTATATGGAACATGCGCATGTATTAGGCCAATACGACAATGAAGTATATCGTAAATACCACGAAATCATGGCTTATCTCGGCACCAATCCCAGCGATATTAATGCGCTTGTAGAATGCTCGATGAATGTCGGTAAAACCAATTTTGAAGTGATGGCTTTATTGGACAAAGGTGAAACGGAAGCCTATGGTAATCCGATTCCGACAACGGTTAATGTGAAACCGATTGCAGGTAAATGTATCTTAATTTCCGGTCATGATTTAAAAGACTTAAAAGCTCTTTTGGAACAAACGGAAGGTACCGGTATTAACATTTATACTCATGGCGAAATGCTGCCGGCACATGGCTATCCGGAATTAAAAAAACACAAACATCTAGTGGGTAACTATGGTTCAGGTTGGCAAAATCAACAAAAAGAATTTGCCCGTTTCCCAGGACCAATCATTATGACTTCTAACTGTTTGATCGACCCGAATGTAGGTGAATATGGCGATCGCATTTGGACGCGTAGCATTGTCGGTTGGCCGGGTGTGAAACATTTGGACGACGAGGATTTTTCTGCGGTTATTGAACAAGCTAAAACACTTGCCGGTTTCCCTTATGATGAGATTCCGCACAATATTACTGTGGGGTTCGGCCGTCAAACGTTATTGGATTCTTCTGATGCGGTGATTGATATGGTTGCTAAAGGCAAATTAAAACATGTATTTGTCGTGGGCGGTTGTGACGGCAGCCTGGAAGAGCGTAGCTACTATACAGAATTTACCCAAAAAGTACCAAAAGATAGCGTAGTGTTAACTTTAGGTTGTGGTAAATATCGTTTTAATAAATTAGATTTCGGTGATATTGACGGCTTCCCTCGTTTATTAGATGCCGGGCAATGTAACGATTCTTATTCTGCCATTATGCTAGCGGTAAATTTAGCCAACAAATTAGGTTGTGGCGTGAATGATTTACCGTTGACTTTAGTGCTTTCTTGGTTTGAACAAAAAGCGATTGTAGTATTGTTAACCTTATTAGCATTAGGCGTGAAAAACATTTACACCGGGCCGACCGCTCCGGCATTCTTAAATGATAATTTACTTGCGATCTTAAACGAAAAATTCGGCTTACGCACCACAGGTGATGCCGCTACGGATTTAGCGGCAGCGCTTGCTAAGTAATGTCTTAAAAGTGCGGTTGGTTTTTTGAAATTTTTGCCAAAAAGCACCGCACTTTTTCCTTTTTGAATTCTATTTGGAACAGTCATATGGCAAATCAAAACCCAATTTGTACCCATGAAATGATGGTACACAGCATTGTGCAAGAAACACCGGATGTCGTCACTGTTAATCTAATTGCGCACGATTTCTACCCTTACGAACCGGGCCAATATGCAATGCTGAGTATTAAAAATTCTTATAACATCGCTCGTGCTTATACTCTGTCTTCTACACCGGGTATGAGTGAGTTTGTTACCTTAACCGTACGCCATATCGAAAATGGTGTTGGTTCTACTTGGATCAACAAAGAGTTGAAAGTCGGTGATATTGTATGGCTTTCCGAGCCGATGGGGGATTTTACGTGTTCAAAAATTCATAGTGATAACTATTTGTTAGTGGGGGCGGGCAGTGGTGTCACACCGATCATGTCTATTGCGCGTTATTTATTGGCTCGCCGTCCGGAAATGCCATTAACGGTTATCTATAGCGTGCATTCACCAAAAGATGTAATCTTTAAAGATGAATGGCAACAATTGCGTAATACTTATCCGCAATTAAATTTAATCATTAATGCTTCCGTTAATGCTCTAGACGGTTTTGTTGCCGGTCGTATCTCAGAAGGAATGTTACGTCACTTTGTACCGGATTTAGCGGATAAAACCGTGTTAGTTTGTGGCCCTGAAAGTTATATTGAAACCTTGAAGGAAATCACGGACAACGCAGGTGTGCCGCAAGATAAATTCTTCGTTGAACAGTTCTTCGGTACGGCAGTGGAATCTGACATCGATCCCGATAAAAAAGTGACATTATCTATCAGCGGTGCGCAAGTACAGAAATTTGACGTGCCCGTGGGTATGACATTGCTAGCGGCAATGGAAGAGGCGAAACAACCGATTGTTGCGGCTTGCCGTAGCGGTATTTGTGGAACCTGTAAAACCGTAGTGCTTAACGGTCGTGGCGAATTAGAACAACTTGCAACGGGCCCACTCACCGCAGATGAAATCGCACAAGGCTATGTGCTCGCTTGTTCTTGTCGCATTAAAGGTAATGTGGAAATTAACGCGCCTCTAATTATCGCGGCTTAAAGAGAAAGGTCAGGGTTTATCCGAAGATTGAGCTGTTGGATCTTCGGATATTTTTGTTGAATCAAAGCTAATAATTCGGTTTGCTTAAATAAAAATCCTTGTCTTACTACCGCACTTTTGACTTCAATAACAAGATTTTCCTCGTTTATATTCGCAACTCGATATAAGCCATTAAATTGTGTTGGTAACAGCTGAGAAATTTGGTGATTGAGGTCAGCCAAAAAGAGGCTACGTTGCATAATTTTAGTCAAACTTGAGTTTTCCAATATTGTTTTAATATTCATCATTTTTTTATTACGCATTATCTGACCTTGATTTTCCTTGTTTCATCACCATATTGTTATGACATTGTAGCGGATTTTCGTTATAATATAAGAAATTTTTGATAGGATAATTTGAACTTATGGGTAACAAGAATAAACATAGTTTTTGGTCGCAGCTACTTTTAGGTATGCTGGCGATTTTTTTGTTGCCAACCAGTCAGAATGTTTCGATTCAAACTACAACCCAAGAAAGTAATTATCAGCGCACACAAGCTTTAGAACAAGCGCAGCATGATACAGTGTTTGCAGAACCTTCTGCTTTGACACCTCTTCAATCATCTGCCTTAGCTGAAGCCGAAATTTATCCTGAAATTACACCGCACTTTGCTCTTAATCGTTTCGCAATTGAAACACCTATCCGAGCAGGCCCTATATATTCTCTTTATTTTTCATAGTTTAGGTTTATTTCTCAGGAAATAAGCATTGTGTTTTATTTTATATTTAAAAAAGAGATATTATGTTTTCAGCTATTGCAAAAAAAATTTTTGGCAGTCGTAATGACCGTATTTTGCGCCGTTTAAATAAACGTGTTGCACAAATTAATAAATTAGAGCCTGAATTTGAGGCGTTAACCGATGAAGAATTAAAGGGAAAAACGGCAGAGTTTCGTAGTCGTTTGGAACAGGGAGAAAAACTGGAAGCTTTAATTCCTGAAGCTTTTGCGACAGTGCGTGAGGCAAGCAAGCGTGTATTAGGAATGCGTCCGTTTGATGTGCAGCTTATTGGTGGTATGGTGTTAAATGATCGTTGTATTGCAGAAATGCGCACGGGGGAGGGGAAAACCTTAACCGCAACGTTACCTTGTTATTTAAATGCCTTAACCGGAAAAGGGGTGCATGTGGTAACGGTCAATGATTATTTAGCCCGTCGAGATGCAGAAACTAATCGTCCACTATTTGAGTTTTTGGGTATGACAGTTGGTGTGAATGTACCCGGTATGGCGCCTCAAGAAAAACGTGATGCGTACGCTGCAGATATTACTTATGCAACAAATAGTGAACTCGGTTTTGATTATTTACGTGATAACTTGGCCCATTCACCATTAGAACGTTTCCAACGTCCATTACATTATGCTTTAGTTGATGAAGTGGATTCTATTCTTATTGATGAAGCGCGTACGCCATTGATTATTTCAGGCCAAGCAGAGGACAGTTCAGAACTGTATTTGGCGATTGATAAAATCATTCCACAACTGATTTTACAAGAGAAAGAAGACAGTGAGGAATATCAAGGAGATGGCGATTTTACTGTTGACTTAAAAAATAAACAAGCTTATTTAACTGAACGTGGTCAATTAAAAGTTGAACAACTTTTAACAGAACTTGGCTTGATGACAGAGGAAGATTCTTTGTACTCTCCGTCAAAAATTACGCTATTACACCATGTTTATGCGGCATTGAGAGCGCACGCGTTATTTGAACGTAATGTGGATTATATTGTAAAAGACGGTGAAGTCGTGATCGTTGATGAACATACTGGCCGTACAATGGCGGGTCGTCGTTGGTCTGATGGGTTACACCAAGCCATTGAAGCGAAAGAAGGGGTGAAAATCCAAAGTGAAAATCAAACCGTCGCTTCAATTACTTATCAAAATTATTTCCGTTTATATGAAAAATTGGCGGGAATGACGGGTACTGCGGATACTGAGGCTTTTGAGTTCCAACAAATTTATGGTTTGGAGACCGTAGTGATCCCAACAAATCGCCCGATGATTCGTGATGATCGTACGGACTTAATGTTTGAGACGGAAGCCTATAAATTTGATGCCATTATTGATGATATCAAAGATTGTGTTGCTCGCAATCAACCTGTGTTAGTGGGAACGGTATCAATTGAAAAATCTGAGCTATTATCTTTGGCACTCAATAAGGCAGGGATCAAACATAGCGTACTAAATGCGAAGTTCCATGCTCAAGAAGCAGAGATTGTCGCTAATGCGGGTTATCCGGGCGCGGTGACGATTGCGACCAATATGGCCGGTCGTGGTACGGATATTGTATTGGGCGGGAACTGGAAAGCTGAGATTGAAAAGTTAGAAAATCCAACAGAAGAGCAAATTGAAGCAATTAAAGCGGCATGGCAAGAACGCCATGACATTGTTATGGCGGCTGGCGGTTTGCACATTATTGGAACAGAACGCCATGAATCTCGTCGTATTGATAACCAGTTACGTGGTCGTTCAGGCCGTCAAGGTGATCCAGGTTCATCTCGTTTTTACTTATCATTAGAAGATGGCTTAATGCGCATTTATCTCAATGAAGGTAAATTAAATATGATGAAAAAAGCATTTACTGAAGCTGGCGAAGCAATGGAGTCGAAATTACTTGCAAAAGTTATCGCCTCAGCTCAAGCTAAAGTAGAGGCGCATCATTTTGATGGACGTAAGAACCTCTTACAATTTGATGATGTTGCCAATGATCAGCGTCATGCTATTTATGAACAACGTAATTATCTGTTGGATAACGAGGATATTTCTGAAACCATTGATGCTATCCGCACTGATGTATTTAATAGTGTCATTGATCAATATATTCCGCCACAATCGTTGGAAGAAATGTGGGATATTCCTGGTTTAGAGCAACGCTTGGGCACAGATTTTGCTCTTCATTTACCGCTACAGCAATGGCTAGAGGAAGATAATACTCTACATGAAGAAACCTTACGTGAGCGTATTTTAGAGACGGCAGTAACAGAATACAAACACAAGGAAGAACTTGTTGGGCCTGAAACAATGCGCAGCTTTGAAAAAGGCGTGATGTTGCAATTACTTGATGAATTATGGAAAGACCATTTATCGTCAATGGATCATTTGCGTAAGGGGATTCATTTACGCGGTTATGCACAAAAAGATCCGAAACAAGAGTATAAAAAAGAGTCCTTCCAAATGTTTACGGAAATGCTGGATGCATTGAAATTAGCAGTTGTCACCACGTTAAGCAAGGTTCAAGTTCGTAGCCAAGAAGAAGTAGAGGCGGCAGAACGTGCAAGACAAGAGGCTGCTCAGCGCGAGGCAGAACGTATTCAATTACATGCCAATGGTGAAGATCCAGAAGCGCCGGTACAGGAAAAGGCACAACGTAAAATCGGTCGTAATGAGCCTTGTCCGTGTGGTTCTGGTAAAAAGTATAAGCATTGTCACGGTAGCCGTGCGAGCGTGTAGTTAGAGGTTGCTGATAAAGAAAAGTGCGGTGCATTTTCAAAAACTTTTTGGAATAGCACCGCACTTTTTTATTGCTTATGATAAGTTAAATCCACTGTTCCCAGTTTGTTTTAACAAGCTCAACCACTTCATCACCACGACCATTCATAATCGCTTTTAGCATAAATAAACTAAACCCTTTAGCTTGAGCGAGTTCAATTTTAGGTGGCATGGCCAGTTGTTGCGTTGCAGTTTTCACGTCAATAATCACAGGACCATTGTGATTAAATGCTTCCGTTAATGCGGAATCGACATCTTCGGCATTTTCAACGTGAATGCCTTTAATGCCAATAGCATTTGCCATGTCTGCAAAGTTTGGATTAACCAAATTTGTTTGATTATCCAAATAGCCTGACGCTTTCATTTCCATAGCCACGAACCCTAAATCGCTATTATTAAAAATCACTACTTTAACAGGCAGATTGAGTTGTTTGAGGCTTAAAATATCTCCCATCATCATGGCAAAACCGCCATCACCAGAAAGGGTAATCACTTGGCGATTTGGGCAAGCCCCTTGAGCGCCTATGCCTTGCATCATGGCATTTGCCATAGAACCATGATTGAATGAACCTAATAAACGACGTTTACCATTCATTTTCAAATAACGAGCAGACCAAATGACAGGCGTGCCAACATCTGCGGTAAAAATCGCATCTTCGGCAGCAAGTGCGCTAATTCGGCTAGCAAGATATTGTGGGTGAATAGCGGTGCCTTTTGGTGTGATTTTAGCGAGAGAATCTAACTGTTCACGGGTTTTTACATAATGTTTTTGAGCTTTTTGGAGAAAATCTGCCGATTTTTCCTCTTTTAATAAAGGCAGTAAGGCATTGATGGTTTCTTTGACATCACCGACGATACCCTGAGTAAGCGGAACACGTTTACCGAGCGCAGTAGGGTTGCGATCGATTTGAATAACCTTTGCGCTTTCTGGATAAAACGGGCGATATGGGAAATCCGTGCCTAGCATTAACAAGGTATCACAATGTTGAATGGCGTGATAACCTGATGAAAAGCCGATTAAGCCAGTCATGCCCACATCATTAGGGTTATCCCATTCTAGATGTTCTTTACCGCGTAGCGCGTGTACAATAGGTGCTTGCAATTTTTGAGCTAATGCAACGACTTCATCATGAGCACCAGCGCAGCCACTACCCGCTAAAATTGTGATTGTTTTGGCATTATTTAAATGTTCTGCTAAGGTATTGAGTTCAGTGAAGTCAGGTAAAATTCTCGGTTGTTTTGGTGGTGTCCAACGTGGAATATCACTGATTTCCACCTCCATAACAGAAACATCACCAGGTAAGACAATGACCGCTACGCCATTTTGACCGACTGCGGTATTTAATGCTCTGAATAAGACTTCTGGCATTTGTTTTGGGTTGCTAATTAATTCGACAAAATCGCTACATTCACGGAACAGTTCTTGTGGATGTGTTTCTTGAAAATATCCTAGTCCAATTTCAGAAGAAGGAATATGCGAGGCGATAGCTAAAACAGGGACATGATTACGTTGACAATCAAAGAGGCCATTGATGAGATGTAAATTTCCCGGACCACAACTTCCCGCACAAACCGCAAGCTTTCCGGTAACAGCGGCTTCTGCACCTGCGGCAAATGCGGCAGTTTCTTCATGGCGAACATGCATCCACTCTATTCTGCCATCTCGGCGTAGGCTATCATTAATACCATTTAAGCTATCTCCGGTAATGCCCCAAATCCGCTCAATGCCAGCTTCGGCTAATATTTTGACTAAGAGATCTGCAATGGTGATTTTATGTGTCATATTATACCCCTTGTATATGGTTTTTTACTTCGACGATAAATTTCATTGGTTGAGCTTTTATGCTATTCCTTATAAAATCGTGAGTATAGGTTATATTAGTAAGAATGATATGTACAGCCATTAAACAAATCTTTATATTGATAAAAGTGGCACAGAATAGGGAGCTAAAATGCAAAAACCGTTGATACGTGTATCTGCAGGTATTATTCGTAATGAATTTAAACAAATCTATTTGACACAACGTTTAGAAGGACAGGATTTTGCACAATCTCTCGAATTTCCGGGCGGAAAAGTCGGGGAGCATGAATTACCGGAAGAGGCATTGAAGCGAGAACTGGAAGAGGAAGTGGGGATCCATGTGTTAAGCGCCTATCCTTATGAACATTTTTCTTTTGAATATCCAAACAAAATTATTGAATTTTATTTTTATTTAGTAGAAGAATGGGTTGGAGAGCCTTTTGGTCGAGAGGGGCAAGAAGGGTTTTGGGTGACACAGAGTGAATTGGATGCGGGACAATTTCCACCGGCCAATGGCATGTTAATTCAACGTTTACGCAGTGAATGCTAGAGAGCGCCTAGACAGATCTTTATGGAGAGTGCCTGTAATTTATCCCAGACATCGGCGCTAAAATCTTGCTTAATCGCACGTTCAATTTCGGCAAGCTGCTGAAAAGTGCGGTACAATTTTTCATAATTATAACGTTGTAGAAACGCGGTAAATAAAGGACGACGATTCTGCCACACTTTTAGTTGATCAAAATGGGTTTTGAGTTGGGTACTCGGTAATGGAGTATCTAACTGTACTTTGTGCTGGGGTTGTGCAATGTGCAGTAATACCATCAACTCACGTTGTAAAATGCGCAATAGTATAACCGGTTGTATATCTTCTTGTTGCAGACTTTTGAGTATGCGCTTTGCTCGCCCTTCTTTACCTTCCAGTAAGGCATCAACCCATTGATAAGGCGTGAATACGGAAGATTGTTCCACAACTTCTTTGACACGTGGATAGGTTAATTTGTTGTCAGGATAGAGGAGAGTTAACAGCTGTAAAGTTTGCTTTAGCGCTAATAAGTTATTTTCATAACTATAACAAAGGAGTTGTACGGCTTCTTGTTCTATGTCTAACCCCATCATATTGGCACGTTGTTTTATCCAGCGTGGATATTGCTCAAAAGTGGGGGCTTGACAATTGATCTGCACTAAATGTGGCTCGTAGTGGTTGGCAAGCTGGAACCACTCCTGTTTTTCATTGGTTTTGGCGAGCTTCTCAAATTGCAATATCAAGAGTATATCATCATGCAACAATCCCATTAACTCCGCGAGATTTTTATGTAAAAGTGCGGTTAAATTTTCAGGCAATGTTAGGATTAATACTTGACGGGAAAAAAATAAACCGACGGATTGGCAGCGCTCAAATAACGCGTTCCAATCGGTATTATGATCTATTGCGATTTCCAGTTTTTCATCAAAACCTTGTTGTAACGCCGTTTGCACAATCAAATCTTTACTCTCATTTAATAACAACGGTTCCTGCCCCACTAAATAATATATACGACTTAGTCGCTGATTTAGTGAGGTAGAAAGTTGTTCCGTAAAGATTTTCTGGATCATTAGTTTGCTTGATGTTGTACTGCGGCCATTTTTATAATTAACTGACGTGCAGCTTGTTCATACATATCATGCCAAATCACTTCTTTTTCAGTTGATTTTGCGAGTGCTGCGCGAGAGTTATCGAAGAATGTTCGGTTAACCTGCGCACTAATTGCACGAGGCGCTTGATTTGGTAAATGTACGCTAGCTTCCACATTCAATATCAGCAGTTTTTCAGCTTCACGACCTTGTTTAAAGACGGAGACGACTTCTGAGTTCATCGACGTTTTATTTAAACGCAATACCGGAACGTTTTGTTGATTGTCTACGAGGGTAACATTTCGTATTTGCAGTTGACGACGTAATACGCGTGACATATCGCTATAAGGATCGTTACTTTGTAGGGAAATAGTTTGTAATTCTTTAGGTAAAAGCTGTTCATTTTGAAATGAAAAACCACAGGCCGTTAATGTGAAAAGTGCGGTGGTTAAAATGAGTTTTTTTAACATATTGGTTTCCCCAATGTAGGGGGCGTATTGTATATGCCCCAGATTATTGACAAAGTCCGCTTCTTTGGGGCGTATGCGATACGCCCCTACAAAAGAAAATTAAATATCATTAAAATTCAATGGTTTATGTTTTTTAATGTAGGGGCGTATTGCATACGCCCCAAATTTAATAAAAGTTATCCTTCATCAGCAATAAAACGCAAACTAACTAATTTTCCTGGAACATAAATAATACGTTCTTTATCAAGTTCATGATTAATTAGCATATTTTGTACATATGGTGTATTTATTGCAGCTTGTTTAACATCTTCATCATTCATTGTTGCAGGTACTGTTATTTTAGCTCTAACTTTGCCATTAACCTGAATAACTATAAGTTTTTCATCATCAACCATTGCGCTTTCGTCCGCTTGTACCCAAGTTGCGTTGTCGATGGTATCACTGTTACCAAGGGCTTGCCATAATTGGAAACAAATATGCGGAGTGATTGGGTAGAGCATACGCACCACAGCGCTTAAGGCTTCTCCCATTACCGCTTTGTCTTGCTCGCTTTCAAGGCTTGCACGGGTGAGTTTGTTCATCAATTCCATAATCGCAGCAATGGCGGTATTAAAGGTTTGACGGCGACCGATGTCATCGCTCACTTTGGCGATAGTTTTGTGTACATCGCGGCGTAAGGCTTTTTGATCCGCTGAAAGTGCGGTCGGATTTAGCGCAGTTTTTGCCGGATCTTTTTGGTATTCAAACACCAAGTTCCATAAGCGACCTAAGAAGCGTTTTGCCCCTTCCACGCCGGATTCTTGCCATTCTAAAGTCATTTCCGCAGGGGAGGCGAACATCATAAACAAACGCACGGTGTCCGCGCCGTATTTTTCCACCATTTCTTGCGGGTCAATACCGTTGTTTTTGGATTTCGACATTTTGGTCATACCGCTGTGTACAAGCTCGCGACCTTCTGGGTCAAAGGCTTTTACGATACGTCCTTTTTCATCGCGCTCTAAGGTTACTTGCGTTGGGCTGACCCAAATACGCTCGTTGGTTGGGCTGGTGTAATAAAACGCATCCGCCAACACCATACCTTGACATAACAGTTTTTTGGTCGGTTCATCTGAATTCAAAATGCCCGCATCGCGCAATAATTTATGGAAGAAGCGGAAATAGAGTAAGTGCATGGTGGCGTGTTCGATACCGCCGATATATTGATCCACTGGCAACCAATAGTTGGCTTCATCGCTGTCTAGCATTGCATTGTGGGCATTCGGGCTAGTGTAGCGCGCGTAATACCAAGAAGATTCCATAAAGGTATCAAAAGTATCCGTTTCTTTTAATGCCGGCTGACCGTTATAAGTAGTTTTTGCCCAGTTTGGATCTGCTTTGATTGGGCTTTTCACGCCGTCCATCACCACATCTTCAGGCAACACAATCGGTAAATCTTCCATTGGTGCAGGCACTACATCGCCGTTTTCCAAAGTTAACATTGGAATTGGCGCGCCCCAATAACGTTGGCGAGAAACGCCCCAGTCGCGCAAGCGGTAATTCACTTGGCGTTTACCCACGCCCATCGCTTCTAATTTATCCGCAATGCCATTAAAAGTTTTGTCGAAATCTAAACCGTCAAATTCTGCGGAATTCACTGCTACGCCGTGTTCGGTGAAGGCTTGTTTGCTTAAATCGATTTCTTCGCCGTTGGCAGGCGCAACCACTTGTTTAATTGGCAAACCGTACTTGGTTGCGAATTCATAGTCGCGTTGATCGTGCGCAGGTACAGCCATTACCGCACCGGTTCCATAGTGCATTAACACAAAGTTTGCTACCCAAATCGGTACTTCTTCACCGGTAATCGGGTGAATGGCGAATAAGCCTGTGGCCATGCCTTTTTTCTCCATCGTAGCAAGCTCGGCTTCCGCTACTTTGGTATTTTTGCATTCTTGAATAAAGGCGCTCAATGCTGGGTTATTTTGCGCCGCACTTTCTGCTAATGGGTGTACAGCGGCCACTGCCATATAGCTTACGCCATAGAACGTATCTGGGCGAGTGGTGTAAACGGCAACGCTTTCATCGCGATCTTTGATCTTGAAAGTAATTTCTACCCCTTCAGAACGGCCGATCCAGTTGCGTTGCATGGTTTTTACCATTTCTGGCCATTCAGGTAGATTATCTAAACCGCCCAATAATTGCTCGGCATAATCGGTAATTTTAATAAACCATTGTGGAATTTCTTTTTGTTCCACTGGGGTGTCACAACGCCAGCAGCACCCTTCATGTACTTGCTCATTGGCCAACACGGTTTCATCGTTCGGGCACCAATTTACGGTTGAGGTTTTTTTATACACTAAGCCTTTTTTATACAGTTCGGTGAAGAACCATTGTTCCCATTTGTAGTATTCAGGGCGACAAGTAGTCACTTCACGATCCCAGTCATAAGCAAAACCCAGCACTTTCAACTGGTTTTTCATATATTCGATATTTTCGTATGTCCATTTCGCAGGGGCGGTATTGTTTTTAATCGCCGCGCCTTCTGCCGGCAAGCCGAATGCGTCCCAACCCATTGGTTGTAATACATTTTTGCCGTTCATACGTTGATAGCGGGAAACCACATCTCCAATGGTGTAGTTACGCACGTGTCCCATATGCAAACGCCCAGATGGGTATGGCAACATTGAAAGACAATAATATTTTTCTTTTGAGGTATCTTTGATGGCTTTGAAAGTTTTGTTTTCAGCCCAATGTTGTTGCACTTCAGGCTCAATCAAATCGGGACGGTATTGCTCTTGCATTGTGTATAACCTTAAAAAAATTTTTGGAAAAATAACCGCACTTTAGGCGGTAAATTGATACTGTAAAATGTCTGATAGAATAGCGTAAAACAAGGAAAATTAACAGTAATTTGTTTATGGTTAAAAAACAATGGGCCGAATAAAATGTATATTCGGCTCTTGATGTGAGCTGAATAAGGCGTATAATCGGCTCATGGGGATATAGTCGGTAAAAAATATGAACGAAAAATATATTTGGCAACAGAAAAATTGGACGGCATTTCAATGGGATAACACACAACTTGCGGATAAACTTCGTCGCTGCTGGAAATTATTAGGGGAGTTAATCGGGCAGACGGAAAAGGAAGATGACAACGTATTGGATGTGCTATTAAGTAATATCATTCATTCTTCTGCTATTGAAGGCGAACAATTAAATGGGCAGGCAGTGCGTTCTTCGTTGGCAAAGCGATTGGGCATTTCTTTGGCACAGCCTTATCCTGTATCCGAGCGTTCTGAAGGGGTGGCGAATATCCTTTTTGATGCGTTGGAAAACAGACAACATCCCTTGACTCTATCTCGTTTATTGCAATGGCATGAATGGCTGTTTCCTACGCAGGGGTTGCAACTGGTGCGAGTGGGGGCATTACGGGGCAATGAACCTATGCAAGTGGTTTCAGGGCGGATTGATCGCCCTACCGTTCACTTTGAAGCCCCACCGAGAGAAATATTGGAAAATGAGTTGGATCGCTTTATTCATTGGTTTAACCAAAGTCGGCATGATGTTGAGCTTGACCCTTTGTTGCGAGCCGGTATTTGTCATCTGTGGTTACTTACACTGCACCCTTTTGATGACGGTAACGGGCGACTTACTCGAGCCTTAACGGATATGGCATTGGCACAAGCGGAGCAACAAAGCGTGCGGCTTTACAGTATTTCCAGTGCGATTTTTCATCAGCGTAATCGCTATTATCAAATGCTGGAAACCGCACAAAAAGGCGAACGAGATATTACCCTATGGCTAAATTATTTCTTAGATTTGCTAACGGAAGCCGTGTTGCAAAGTTTGCATAAAATTCGAGCTACAATCAAAAGAACACAATTTTGGGTAAAAAATGCTCATTTGGATTTAGCTGAAGGACAGAAAAAAGTGCTTAATCGCCTGTTGGAAAGTGGTGAAAATAATTTTGAGCATGGCATCAATGCTTCACAATACCAAAAAGTAGCGAAAGTCAGCAAAGCCACCGCAACTCGACATTTAGCGGATTTAACCGCAAAAGAATTGCTTATCCGTTCCGATTCGGGCGGGCGTAGCACCAGATATGTGATCAACACGCCTTAATTTGCACAAAGTGCGGTTAATTTTGTAGGCGTTTTTGTTTGCGATAAACACTGGGTTGCACACCGTAATATCGTTTGAAGGCTTTGCCAAAATGGGTTTCCGATTGAAAGCCGGTGGCAAGGGCGATATTGAGAATACTGTCAGCACTGCGGTTAAGCAACATGGCCGCTTTTTGCAAGCGTTGTTTCATCACGAAAGCATGAGGGCTGATGGCGATTTTTTGTTTAAATAGTCTCATTAGCTGGGCTCTCGATATATGGGCAATATCAGTCATTCTTTTGACCGACCAATTTTCTTGGGGAGTCGCTACGATTTGCTGAATTAACACGCGAAGTCGCTTATCTTGCCAACCGTTTAATGTACCAGTTAGTTCATGATTTTCCTGGGCTAAATAAGCTCTAATGAGCTTGACCAATAACACATTGGCAAGGGCATCAATTACGCTGCGAGAACCGGTTAAAAATCGCTGGCTTTCGCTCGTCAGTAATTGCAATAAAGGCGAAAGTTGCGATTGTGTAATATGCAAAAATAACATGTGAGGCAAATTAAAAATCAGTTCAGCATGAGGGTCATAATGAAAAGTGGCACAAAACAGGCTTAACTCCCTTTCCCCTTGCCCGGTATGTTTAAATTGAAATGCTCCTGATTGTGTTTCCTGCACCGCGACATTCAGGTTTTCACAGGCAAGGTTATGGCTGAAAACATGTTCTTCGCAACGTGGAAAAAATATAATATCTCCCGCTTGCATTAGGCGGGGTGGTTCATTCGCTATTTTCACATAGCCTTTGCCGCTTGTCACAATATGCACAATACCTTGATTTTTCTGTGATTTATGTTCAACAAACCATTGTCCTTGAAATTGACATTGAATATTAATGGTGCCGCTGATTTGTGCTGTTTGAATAAGATTATCTAGAATATCCATTATTTTGCCGAAAATATGAGATGATTTGATGATTATACCTGAAAATTTAGTGTAATAATATGCCTGCTTTGAGTTGTTTTATCATTTTAATCTTATTAAGGATATTTTTATGAGCCAGTTTGAAAATTGGAAAGAGCATACCGCTCATGTTAAAAAATCATTCGGTGCATTAGGTCAAAAACACCCTAAAATGTTAGAAGCCTACGGTGCATTAAATAAAGCGGCTGCAGCTGAAGCACTCGATACGAAAACCCGCGAATTAATTGCTATTGCTGTGGCGGTAACGACTCGTTGTGAAAGTTGTATTAGTGTTCATGCAGAAGCCGCCGCGAAAGCAGGGGCAACAGAGAGCGAAATTGCAGGCGCATTGGCTACAGCAATCGCCTTAAATGCAGGTGCAGCTTATACTTATGCTTTGCGTGCAATGGAAGCTATCGAGGCACAACGTTAATGCCAAATTAGAGGGAATGGAAATGAAGAAAATCGTATTAATTTTGCTGAGTTTAGGAATTGCCATGCCGATTTTAGCGCAAACCGATACGCAAAACGCAGCGCAAGTGCAAATACAAAAAGCGGCAGGCGTATGGATTGATGTGCGTAGTGAGGAAGAGTTTAATGCAGGGCATTTGCAAGATGCAGTGAATGTACCTCACGAACAAATCGAGGCGGAAATCAGTCGTATTGAACCTAATAAAGATGCACCGATTAATCTTTATTGTCGTTCAGGGCGACGTGCTGAGTCTGCTATGAATGTGTTAAAGCATTTAGGCTATACCAATGTGACTAATCATGGTGGTTATGAAGATCTAAAAAAACAAGGGCTACGATAATTCTCTTTTGTTCATTTACTGTTGAAAGTGCGGTGGAATATGAAAAAGTTTTTTCAGTTTAACCGCACTTTTTTTATTTGTGTTTTAAGATTTTGAGCTGGCTCATATTTTTATTTGATTTAACTAGGATTATGTTTGTCTTTTCGTTAGACTAAGCAAAAATTTTGCTATTTAGGTAAATGGAATGAGTAGTGTTGAATTATTGGTGAATGTAACGCCTAGCGAAACTCGTATTGCATTAGTGGATACTGGGGTGTTAAAGGAAGTTCATATTGAACGAGAAGCCAAACGAGGTATTGTTGGTAATATTTATAAAGGCCGTGTAACGCGTGTGCTACCTGGTATGCAGTCAGCATTTGTAGATATTGGGCTAGAAAAAGCCGCTTTTTTGCACGCTTCAGACATTGTTTCACATACTGAATGCGTAGATGAAAATGAAAAAAAGCAATTTGTGGTGAAAGACATTGCGGAGTTAGTGCGCGAAGGACAGGATATTGTGGTGCAAGTGGTCAAAGATCCGCTGGGTACAAAAGGCGCTCGATTGACTACGGATATTACATTGCCATCGCGTTATTTGGTCTTTATGCCTGAAAATAGTCATGTGGGCGTTTCGCAGCGTATAGATAGCGAAGAAGAACGCGCGCGCTTAAAAGAATTGGTGCTGCCTTATTGCGATGAGTTGGGTGGCTTTATTATTCGTACTGCTTCTGAGGGCGTGAGTGAGGAAGAGTTGCGCCAAGATGCGGAGTTTTTAAAACGCTTATGGCGTAAAGTATTAGAGAGACGTACAAAATATCCTACAAAGTCTATGTTATATGGCGAGCTAAAGTTGGCACAACGTGTATTGCGTGATTTTATTGGCGCCTCTTTGGATGTCATTCGCATTGATTCTAAATTGAGTTTTTCTGAGGTAAAACAGTTTGCGGAAGAATTTATGCCAGAGTTGGTCGATCGTTTGGTATTGTATTCGGGTAATCAGCCTTTATTTGATATGTATGGCGTGGAGCGCGGGATCCAACAAGCGTTAGAAAATCGCGTGAATTTAAAATCAGGTGGTTATTTGATTATTGAACAAACCGAAGCCATGACAACGATTGATATTAACACTGGGGCATTCGTAGGACATCGTAATCTAGAGGAAACCATTTTTAATACCAATATCGAAGCCACACAAGCAATTGCGCAACAATTACAGCTACGCAATCTTGGTGGGATAATTATCATTGATTTTATTGATATGCAAACAGATGAGCATCGTAATAGAGTGATTCAATCTTTGGAAGAGGCATTATCAAAAGATCGTGTAAAAACCAATGTAAATGGTTTTACTCAGCTCGGTTTAGTGGAAATGACACGTAAGCGTACACGGGAGAGTTTGGAGCATGTATTATGCGGAGAGTGTCCAGCCTGTAAAGGACGAGGCCGATTGAAAACGGTGGAAACGGTTTGCTATGAAATAATGCGGGAGATTATTCGGGTACATCATTTGTATTCAAGCGAACAATTTGTTGTGTATGCTTCACGTGCAGTGGCTGAATACATTATTAATGAAGAATCTCATGGCTTACTTGCGGAATTGGAAGTCTTTATCGGTAAACAAGTTCAGATTAAAACTGAAGTGTTTTATCATCAAGATCAATTTGATGTTGTGGTGATGTAATTATTGATTTATAGATACAACGCCATAACGACCGCATTTTCTCGCCCTCCATCGGATTTCGGGTAGTAATTTTTGCGAATATCAACTTCATTAAAGCCCAGTGTTGAGTACAAACATTGGGCTTTTTGATTCGATTGACGAACCTCTAACCATAATGTTGTGATGTTTTTTTCTCTTAATGTATTGATGAGCGTTTGTAATAAATATTTACCGAAACCTTGTCCTTGAGATTGGGGCGCAATGGCAATATTAAATAAGGTTGCTTCATCTAAGACTAGCTGACAAATCGCGAAGCCAACGATTTGATTTTGTTGAACTAATTTGAGGTTAAAGTAACGCTCGCCTTGATTGTTTTTTAATGTACCCATTGTCCAAGGGGTCTCATGAGCGGCTTGTTCAATTTGATAGAGCGCATCAAAATCGTCGGGATTAACGGGTAAGATATGAATATTATGCATCATAGTCAGATAAAGAATGATAAATTTGTTGCCATAAAGCTCGCTTGGCTTGTGGATCTTGTTGGAAATCCGCCCAGTCAGGAGACTGCCAAATAGCGGTTGAATTATGACAGAAACGTAAGGTGCTGTCGATTTGTTCGGAGTTATTACTGAGTAGCCAATAAGCGAGTGGGTTTGTGGTGGTAAGGTGTTGTGCTTGAGAAAAATCAAGGCATAAACATTCGTCTGTGTGAATATTTAACGCGTGTAAAATATCTTGAAAAAGCACCGCACTTTTATTCAAAGCGTGTTCACTAATCACAATGATACGGGTATTTTCCGCCACAGAGACTTGTACCGCGCCTTTTAATACTTCCGGTTTGCGTAGTTGCCATTGGGTGATGCCCATTTGTTGTAATAAAAGATCTTGTCTTGTCATTGCCATCGTTGATTAGTTATTGGTTCAAGCTATTTTAGCGAATTTTCTATAAGATGAATAGGGATTTAGTCGGTTGATCTTTTAGAGGGATAGGGATAGAATTGAACGCTCTTTTTGAATAAAAGCCTGTGCATTTGTGCAGGTTTTTTCTTGTCTAATATCATTAAGGAAGCCAAATGCTCTCACTTGAAAGCGAAGTTTTACAACGTCATTTGCCCTTTTTTACGCATAAATCCGTTTTATTTGCAGGGGGAATTAATGATGATTTTCCTGTGCAAGTTGCACAAATGGCAAAGTCAGTGACAACCTGGTCTTGTTATTTTGATTATGTTAATGATGTGCAAAATAAAAGTACGGTGCATTTTGGAATAGAATGTCAGTTACAGGCCGATCTCATCGTTTATTATTGGACGAAGAATAAAGGAGAAGTGGTTTTTCACTTGCTGCAATTACTGGCACAAAGTCAGCCTGGACAAGAGCTTCTGATTATTGGCGAAAATCGTTGTGGCGTGCGCTCAGTAGAAAAAATACTTGCGCCTTATGGCGAAGTAGCCAAAATTGACTCCGCTCGTCGTTGTGGCTTGTATCATTTTTGTTTGAAAAAACGACCGCACTTTGCTTTGCAAGAGTATTGGCAATGTTATGAAAACCCTCAATTAGGTGAGCTAAAAGTGTGGAGCTTACCGGGCGTTTTTAGTGCAACAGAATTGGATATGGGGACGGCATTATTACTGAGTACGTTGGACAAACCCATTCGAGGTAAAGTGTTAGATGTCGGGTGTGGCGCTGGAGTGGTGGGCGCAACGATTGCACAACACAATCCTAAAGCCAATGTGACTTTAGTGGATATTCATGCTATGGCATTAGCTTCAGCAAAACGCACTTTGCAAGAAAACCAGTTAAGTGGCAATGTGATAGCAAGCGATGTGTTTTCTCATGTTTCAGATAAATTTGATTTAATTATTTCTAATCCACCTTTTCATAATGGTATTGATACGGCATTTCAAGTGGTACAAAATTTGATTGAAGGCGCAAAATGGCGTTTAAATCAGGGAGGGGAATTACGTATTGTAGCAAATGCATTTTTAGCTTACCCCGATTTACTTGATCGTTATTTTGGACACCATGAAGTATTAGCGAAAACAGGAAAATTTAAAGTATATTCTGTGCGAAATTAATGAAATGGGTAAATACTGAGTAGAAGCGAGTGAGCAGGTAAATAGCGAGGATTTTATTGAGATAAAATGGCGGAGGAAGTGAGATTCGAACTCACGGAGGGCGTAAACCCTCGCCGGTTTTCAAGACCGGTGCCTTCAACCACTCGACCATTCCTCCGTGATTTAAGCGGTGTGAATAATACGGATTTTGTTATGTGAAGTCAAGGGATTATTGGTGTAATGGGTGAAAATGTAGGTTAACGCTTATACTCTAAGGCGTTAACCCACTTTTTAAATGATTATTTCACGATATTGCAAGGAAAATATCACACCAAGTTACTGATAAAAATTATAATAATAATCAACGGTACGATAAATTTAACGTAATTAAACCATATTGTAGTAAATAAGAAGTTGGGGGTAGGGGAAAGTTCTTTTTTTGCATCTTCTTTCAGTACAAAGCCTACAAAAATCGCACAACCTAATGCGGTTAATAAGAAGAGAATGTTACCACTGATATAATCAAACGCATCGAAAATACTCTTATTCAAAAAAGTGATGTTTTTCCAAACGTTATCTCCCAAAATTGCAGGAATATTACCGAAGATAAAAATGCCACCTAAGGTAATAAAAATAGCTTTACTACGACGCATGCGGCGTTTTTCTTGTAGCGCTGTGATCATCACTTCATAAATCGTTAGTGAAGTTGTGAGAGCGGCAATTAATAATAATCCAAAGAATACGATTGCAAAAAATTTCCCTGCCCACAGATGAGAAAATACGATAGGTAAACTCTGGAAAACCAATGTCGGGCCGGCATTAGGCGATATGCCAAAGCTAAATAAAGAAGGAAAGATCATAAAACCGGCGAGAACGGCAATAATGGTATTCGTAAAACCGGTAATAACAGCAGTTTGGATCAGGTTCTCTTCTTTGTTTAAGTAACTGGATAATGTGATGAGTACACCAAATCCTAGACTGAGGGCAAAAAATACCTGACCTAACACCATAATAAAGAGTTGTGGTGTGATTTTAGAAAAATCAGGTTTTAGATAGTAAATAATCCCTTCCATAGCACCAGGTAAGGTGACATTTCGGATAACCATACCGATTAAAAAAATAAACAGCAAAGGCATTAAGTATTTTACCGCACGCTCAATCCCACCTATGATGCCTTTTGCCAAAATGATATAGTTGATAATGACAAATAAAAAGGTATAGAGCGTGATTTGTAAGGGGCTATCACTGATACTGGTTTGATAAAAACTTTGTGCGATTTCTTTCGTAATTGGGTGAGAAATGTCTAAATTATTGGTCGTTAAATTAATAATATAGCTGATAACCCATCCGCCAAGCACCATATAATAGGCCATAATGCCAAATGCGCCGATAAGTCCCATATAGCCAATAATTTTCCAGTGTTTTGATATGGATTTATCTTGTAATTTATCACCAAATGCATCAATAGCGTTGACACGCAAACGGCGCCCAATGACATTTTCGACTAAGATCATCGGGATACCAATAAGGAGCATAGCTAGGCAAAATAGTAATACATAAGCCCCGCCACCATTTTCTCCTACTAGATAGGGGAAACGCCAAGTCGCACCGAAACCAACGGTAGCGCCGGCAACGGTCATAATATAAGTCAGTTTGCTTGACCAAGTTTGTCGTTCTGTTGTTTTAGTTGTCATGTATATCTCATTTATATTTCAGTTTTTTCTTTGTATTCACAAAGATCCTCAATAATACAAGCTCCGCAGCGAGGTTTTCTTGCAATGCAAGTATAACGTCCGTGTAAAATTAACCAATGATGAACGTCGATTTTAAATTCATCAGGTACAACTTTAAGTAATTTTTCTTCTACTTTCACGACATCTTTACCTGGTGCAAAACCGGTACGATTCGCTACACGGAAAATGTGGGTATCCACAGCGATAGTCGGGTGACCGAATGCTGTATTTAGCACAACATTAGCGGTTTTGCGCCCAACACCGGCAAGCGCTTCTAGTGCTTCACGATTTTCCGGCACTTCACCATGATGCTTTTCTAATAAAGTGCGGCAAGTTTTAATAATATTTTCTGCTTTGCTATTGTATAAGCCGATAGTTTTGATGTATTCCTTTAAACCGTCTAACCCCAAATCTAGGATAGCTTGCGGTGTATTGGCAACAGGAAATAATTTATCTGTTGCTTTGTTAACGCCTTTATCAGTAGCTTGAGCAGAGAGAATAACTGCGATTAACAATTCAAAAGGAGAGTTAAAATGCAGTTCAGTTGTCGGATGTGGATTATTAGCTCGTAAGCGTGTTAGGATTTCAACCCGTTTTTCTTTATTCATTTTTTATCAATGATATTTTTAATTGCTAATAGTAGCCCTAAGCCAAGAAAGGCGCCGGGAGGTAAAATGGCTAGTAAAAAACTACTTTCTGTTTTGAAAACATGCACAGTTAAGTGACTTGCCCATTGACCGAATAAATTTTCAATGCCAACGAATAGTGTGCCATTGCCTAAAATTTCACGTAATGCACCTAATAAAAGCAGGCTAAATGCCATTCCTAATCCCATAGCAAAACCATCAAATGCGGATTTTGCGATATTATTTTTAGAGGCAAAAGCTTCTGCACGACCAATTACAATACAATTTGTGACAATTAAAGGAATAAAAATCCCAAGTGATTGATAGAGTGTATAGGTGTAAGCATTCATTAACAGCTGCACAAAGGTCACTGTTGTGGCAATAATCATGACATAGATAGGAATGCGGATTTCATGAGGAATTTTTTTACGAAAAATAGAAACGACGGTATTTGTACATGTCAGCACCAGTAAAGTGGCTAATCCTAACCCAAGCGCGTTGGTAGCTGTATTTGATACCGCTAATAAAGGGCACAAACCTAAAAGTTGAACTAACGCAGAATTATTTTTCCATAACCCTTGCCACAAGAGTTCTTTCCAAATAGAGGGCGCTTTTTCTTGTTCTTGGACATTTTCCACCGTGTTTTCAGCTAGGCTATCAAGTGTATTATTCATATTTTATTCCAGTTTAAGGGCATGGTACCAATTCAAGATTGTGATCAAGTTTTTCTAATAAATTGAGTGAAGCGCGTTTAACTTGGTTAACAACAGCGCGTGGCGTAATGGTTGCTCCTGCAAATTGATCGAATTTTCCACCATCTTTTTTTACAGCCCAATCTTGTAAATTATCAGAATGCAGAAATTGGTGGGTAAAACTTAGGATCCAATCTGAAATACGCGTTTCAATTTTATCACCTAATCCGGGCGTTTCATGGTGTTCAAGAGTACGCACACCTAGAATTTCACCTTTTGGTGTTAAACCTACAAGCAAGCGTATATCACCAGAATAGCCATCAGGCGCCGTTGTCTCAAAAGCATAGGCGGTGAGATTGCCGGCTAATGTGGCTCGGTATAGCTTGTTGATACCAGTTAAGTGACTTGGTGGCAGGCTACAGCTTGCGAGTAAGTCGTTATCAAAATAAGATTGAGGTACTACTTGTAATAATAGTTCTTTTTGCTGGTTATCAATCGCGTGTTGAATACGGTCTTTAGTGAGAAAATATACACCACTAGAGGCAGTAGCACAAATCAGTGCCACAAATGCCAAGATAAAAGCATAGCGTAAGGTGATAGATTTCATAATTTTACCGTCCATAAACTCTTGGGCGAGTGTAGTGATCAATCAAGGGTACGCCAATATTACTCAATAAAATAGCGAATGCGATACCGTCGGGATAATTTCCATAAAAACGAATAATATAGACTAAACTTCCGACTAATATACCAAAGACGATCTTACCTTTAATGGTAATGGAAGCTGTAACAGGATCGGTTGCAATGAAGAACGCGCCAATCATCATTGCTCCACTAAATAAGTGTGTCCAAGGTGATAGAAACTGTTCTGGTGCAATAATCCATGTGATTGTTGCAAGCAAGCCGAATGCGCTTAGCATTGCAACCGGAATTTGCCAGTGAATCACTTTTTTCCAAATTAAAAATATGCCTCCTAATAAAAAGGCGAGATTCACTTGCCACCAGCCTAATCCACCAAAAGGTGTAAAGATAGGTGTCGCAGTCACATGAGTAAGTGCGGTATTTTTTAGCCCTGTTTTTGCAGCATCAAGAGGTGTCGCTTGTGTGATACCATCAATGCTATTAACGAGTTGTAATAGGCTGAAACCATCGGTCGTGTGATTTTGAAAAATGAGATATAAGCTATCGGTAAAACTTGGTGGCTCGTGTAGTAATGATAATGGTGGTAGCCAAGTTGTCATTTGTAATGGAAAAGCGATGAGTAAGACAACATAACCTATCATCGCGGGATTAAATAGGTTTTGGCCTAATCCACCATAAACGTGCTTTCCAAGAATAACTGCGCAAAATGTACCGATTAATATGACCCAGTAAGGGGCATAAGGCGGAATAGCAACTGCGAGAATGAGCGCCGTGACGACAACGCTAAAATCTGAAAGATAGAACATCGTGGTTTTTTTACGTAATAAGGTCACACACCATTCTAAGAAAATAGCAAAACCGACGGCTAGTAATATTTGGATTAATGAACCATAGCCGAAGTAAAACCATTGCACTAGAATAGCGGGACACATGGCAAATACCACCCAAAGCATCACTTGGGCAGTAAGTTTGCCCGAATGCGTATGAGGGGAGCTGATCATTCTAAACATGGTTTATCTCTCTTATTTTTTATTCTGCTTTTGATTGTTGTTGTGCAGCTTTCTTAGCTTTCGCACGTGCAATTGCGGCAGCAACTGCAGCTTTTTTCGGATCCCCAATTTCTTCTGTTTTTTCCACCGCACTTTCTGCTGCGTGGGCGGTGTCGCCTGCAATAGACAGAGATTGTTGGGCAGCTTTCTTGGCTTTCGCACG
>NZ_PHHA01000027.1 GCF_002795425.1 Conservatibacter flavescens | reverse complement strand
AACACCGGGCGTATTGAAGCAAAAACACAAAATGTCCACTTACAATCCCGCGCAGAGATTAAACAAGACGGCAGTGTCATCGCGCGCACAGGCGAAGTCAACGCCAAAGCCCAAACCACCCTTAGCCAACGTGGTGAAACCATCGCAAAAGGCAAAATCAGCTATAAAGCCGCAGATGTTAACACAACCCAATCTTCACTGATTGCCGCCGGTGTCACCACAACACAAACAGACAAAGGCGAAAACCGTCAGTTAGACCGCCAAACCCAACAAGGCTCAGCCGTTGATATTCAAGCAGATAATCATGCCCAACTTGCCGGCCACAATATTGCCGCAGGCACGCTCAATATTGCCGCCCAATCAGTGAATTTAGATAATAGCCAAAACAATGCGCATGATATTCATCTTCAGGCTCATTCTGGCAATATCCAAGCGGATAATAGCCAATTAAGTGCGGTGGAAAATCTCCGAATTTCTACCCCGAAAACCCTTTCGACACAGCATAGCCAACTGAGCGCAAATCGTATTCAAACCACACAGCAGGATTTAATCACAAAAGGGGCAACCTGGAAGCAAACGGGGACAGAGGATTTTCGTTTAAGCGGTAAATACATTCAAACTCAAGGCGCAACATTGAGCACCCAAGGCCGTTTTGTCATACAAGCAGACCACCTCAACAACGAACAAGGCATATTATTCAGCGAACAAACCTTATCCATAACAGGTGATAAAATTAATACACAAAAAGGTCAACTCATTGGCCAGGATGTGTTATTACAAGCTAACACAACCAATAATGACTCCGGATTAATTTATGCCAAAAATCATCTTGATTTAACGAGCGCTCACCAATTAAGCAATCAACACGCCCAAGACAAACAGCAAGGCATTATCGCGCAAAAATCGTTGACCTTACATAGCCAAGCCTTAAGCAATACACAAGGCTATATTTCCGCTGGGGAGCAAGCTACTTTCCATGTTGCACAAATTGACAATCAGGCAGGGAAAATACGGACAGACGGCCCATTAACGCTCAATAGCCGTCAAGTGACCAATAATCAAGGTGTGTTATTTAGCCAAAAAAATATGCAACTGGCGGTTGATCATCTCAGCCAACAACAAGGCCACATTGAATCTGAACAACTCACATTCAAAGGACAACAGCTTCATTCCTCCGAGAAAAGTGCCATTATTGCAAACCAGATAGATATCACAACGGCGCAACAATTAGCGAATATTGACAGCCAAATCATTGCTGAACAACAAGCCAATTTCCGTACTGGTGGACAGCTCAATAATCAAGGGGGAACCATTGCAAGTCGAGAGCAGGATTTAACCCTCCATACCGCCCAACATGCCTTAAACAACCAACAAGGTAAATTAATTGCCAGCCGGCATTTAACAGTGGAAAGCGGAGAGTTCACCAATGACGAAGGGACAATTTTTGCCCAAAATGTCATGATAAATACCAATCAGCAATCCCTCAAAAATCGCCATACGCTTAATGCCAATCGGAATCAAGGCATTTTAGCGCAAGATAAACTCCAGCTGAATTTAGGGGATTTAGATAATCAGCAAGGCTTAATTTCCAGCGATAATCAATTAAATATTCAAGCAAAACAACTGACCAATCAGCATGGGCAATTGCGAAGTCAAGGTGTGGCTAACATTGAGGCGACAGCATTAATCAATGATCATGGTCATGTGCAAAGCGCAAGCGCATTACAGCTTATCAGCCAAACCATTGCCCAACAAAACGGTGTCATAAATGGGAAAGCGCTCCAAATCAACACGGCTCAACTCAACTCCCATCAACACAGCGAAATCAGTGGTGAAGATGTCCATATTGACACAGCCCTACTCGACAATAACCAAAGTCATATATTGGCTGAGCAAACATTAGACCTTAATGCGCGACAAGGCATCAAAAACCAACAAGGCACTATCGCAAGCCTAAAAGGAAATGCCCAAATAAACACGCAGCAAACCGCCCTCGAAAACCAGCAAGGCACGCTATTTGCTAACGCGCAATTAACTCTCAACACGGGTCATATCAACAACCAGCAAGGCACAATTCGCGCGCAACAACTGACTATCGACACTCATCAACAAAGTATTGATAATCGCCAAACCCTTGCGGATAACACAAAAGGTATCATCGCAGAGGATTTAACATTACACAGCGCAGCACTCAATAATGCGCAAGGTCGTGTGATTGTCAAAAATCAAGGCACGCTCATCACCGATAGCTTAGATAATCAATCAGGCGAAATCCTCATGAAACATCAAGGCGATATTCACACCAAACAGACCAACAACGTTAAAGGAGTCATCGCCACAACAGAGGGAGATCTTAAACTCCATACCGCCACAACACTGCAAAATCAACAAGGCACAATCACCAGCAAGGGGCATTTATCCCTTGAAAGTGCTGGCCTCGATAACCAACAGGGTATGATCGCGGCAAACACGCTAGATCTTAATAGCCTTAAACAGACGCTATTCAACCAGCAAGGTAAAATTACAGCGCAAGAAAGTGCGGTGTTAAATACGGGAGAAATTCACAATCAACAAGGCTTGATCCGAGCGGATAAACAATTAACCCTCGATGCGCATCAGCACAATATCCATAATCAAAATACACAAGGAAAAGATCAAGGCATTGTGGGACTTGGGCAAATTGTCTTACAAAATATTACCGCACTTTCTAACACACAAGGCTTCATTTACGGTAAACAAGGGCTAGATATTGTCGCACAAGACAGTATTCATAATGCACAAGGCGTACTTGAAAGCGACAATCGTCTTACCTTGTCTGCCAATAAATTGGATAACCAGGCTGGTACAATTCGTGGTCAACACGCCTCCCTGCGTGCAGAGCATATTGATAACCGCGCAATATCTCAACAAGGTTCATTAATTATTGGTTCGCAAACCTTAACCCTAAACAGCCAACATATAGACAATCAAGGGACAAAAGCCAGTGCGAGCGAACCGCAACAAGGCATTCAGTCTCAGCAGCTCAATATTCACACTGATACCTTATCCAATCAACAAGGCGGAATATATAGCGGTGATACAGCACATATGACCGTCACCGCGCAATTAAACAACCAACAAGGGGAGCTGCTATCCGCCAACCATCTCACCATTGAAGATAAAGGACAATTAACGCTCAATAATCAAGCAGGGATTATTCAAAGTAAAAACGCCCTTTCTATCAAAGCGAAAACCCTTGAAGATGAGGGCAAAATCAAAACACAAGGCGATTTATCTATCGGCCTAATAGACAGTTTTACCTTAAATCAGGCATTTGAAGTGGGTCGTAATCTTGATTTCCGTACGGAAGGAGATTTCCAAAATAACACGTCATTAGTCATCGGCAATAAAGCACTCATTTCGGCAAAAAACATCAATAATACGGCCTCTGCAGAAATTTCCGCAGAATATACCGCACTTTCTGCCAATACGCTCACCAATCGAGGGTTAATTGATGGGACGAAAACCGTGCTTCACACCCAACAGTTAGACAATATCGGCACAGGGCGAATTTATGGCAATCATTTATCCATTCAAGCCAAAACCCTCAATAATATTGCCGAAGAAAGCAATAATGAAACCAAAGCGGCCACCATTGCCGCGCGAGAACGTTTAGACTTGGGCGTAGGCACATTAACCAACCGCGATCACGCTCTTATCTTCAGTGTCAATGAAATGGCGATTGGCGGCGCTTTAGATCAAAACGGTTATGCTATCGGTAAAGCTGATTTTATCGATAACGGCAGCGCCACAATCGAAGCCCTTGGCAAAGGTTGGATCAATGCAAGCCGATTGTTGAATCATGATATTCATTTGAAAACGGGGATTGATGAGCAGAACGAAAACTATAGACTTTATGCCAGACAATATACCGAAAACGGGTTGCAAATGATGACCGATTGGTATCGCGAGGGCGAAGAGTATGATGGCAAATGGCATCGGTATAATGGGCATAAATCAGGCCATACACGCTTTTTATTCCACGATAAAACAAAACAGGATCCAAAAGCATTTTCACACGGACAACACGATTTTTGGCATGAACGAATTTTTAATCGCAATACCAAAACCACCACAATTGAGCATGCTGATCCAGCAAAAATATTGATTGGCGGTGACTTGGTATTAGCCGGTGAAAGCCAACATAACCAATACAGTAAATTATCAATTGGTGGCAGATTAATTCTAAATGACCAAGTATTTACACAAAATGATGAAAATCAAAATGTTGGTTCATTAATTAACGAAGATCTCATCGGCTATATTGATACCCATGATGTAGGGGATTTTAAACGTTATTACTTCAAAAGAGAACCCACTAGAGGACGTAGATGGAGCCATAAAAACTTTAGAGAGGTGGATATTCATAATAAAATTGATGAAACATCTCAAACACCATTTTTCTTTAAATTGGATTTAAACCCTATTGGGCAATCCATTAAGGAAGGATCGCAAAAAACCATTGAAGACAAATTAACCACTCAAGATGTTAATCTCAATACCATTAAGATTATTGCGCCGACAGTGCGTAATCTTAACCAAACTTCACTTCTTGCGCCTGAAATCCAAGAAGCGAAACCGATTGATGTTCTTGCGACCCCAACGCTTGATGAAAAAGACAAAAATACTATCGTTAGCTCAGGACAGGTGATTGGCACGTTAAATACCCAAATTGATAATTTAGATCAATTTAGTGAACTTAAGATGCCTGTCATTAAAACCCATTTGGCCGATATTCGCTTACCGGATGCGAGTTTGTACAAAATTAACCCAAATACACCAAACGGTTATTTAGTCGAAGTCGATCCAAGATTTACCGATCGCCAACAGTGGTTAAGCTCTGATTATATGTTTAATGCCCTACGCTATGATCATGAAAACCAACATAAACGCCTTGGCGACGGGTTTTATGAACAACGTTTAATCAATGAACAAATCCATCAATTAACCGGCCGTCACCATATTGCGGGTTATAAAAATGATCTTGAGCAATATAAAGCCCTGATGAATAGCGGGATAGAATATGCGAAAAAATTTAACCTCACACCGGGTATTGGTTTAACGGCACAACAGATGTCAGAACTGACTACGGATATGGTGTGGTTTGTAAATAAAACCCTTACTCTCGCAAACGGGCAATCTATCACCGTATTAACCCCGCAAGTCTATTTAGTCGCACGGAATACGGATATTCATGCACAAGGCGCGGTTATTTCGGCCAATCAAATTATCGGCAACGTCGGCAATGTAGAGAACAGTGGCGTAATTGCAGGACGGAAATTAACCCATCTGAATGCCGAACAGTTCACCAATCGAGGGGTGGTCTTAGGCGATTCGGTGGATTTATCCGCGAAACAAACCTTAGTGAATCTCGGTGGACGTATTGAGGCCGTTGACTCTTTGGCGCTTTCTGCGGTGAAAGGCATAGAAATCGGCTCTACTTTATCCCACGCTCAAGATAAAGCCGGACATTTTTCCCAAACGCTGCTTGATCAATTAGGTTCGGTCAATGTCACTGGCAAAGGCGGCAAACTCACAATTTCTAGTCAGGAAAATGTGTCCATTAAAGGGGCGGAGATTAATAGTCAAGGCACAGCCCATATTAGTGGGAAATCTATTGATATCAATACATTAACCACAAAAAATAAAACACATTATATTGGTGATGCCAATAATTATTATCGCCTTGATCAAAAATCAGAAGTCGGTTCAACCATTCAATCAAAAGAAGGAATTAAATTAATTGCAAATAATGATGTTAATCTACGTCAAGCAACGGTAAGCAGTGAAGACAGTTCCGTTTTAGTTGGTTCACTAAATGGCAAAATCAATATTGAAGCCGGTCGAACAGAAGAACAACTGGCTACAGGCAGAACATGGACACATCGAGGCACGGTAAGTAAAACCACAGATATTCATCGCTATAAACACGACATCCAACATGCCGAAGGCAGTCAGATTGATGGAAAAAATGTCGCCATTATTGCCAACAAGGGGGATGTGAATATTAAAGGCTCCACTGTGGTGGGTGAGGAGAAAACCCAAATTGCAGGGGAAAATGTCTCCATTTTGTCAGATACGCACTCCCAATTCCGAGACGAATTCAAACAAACCCGCAAATCAGGCCTGATGGGCAGTGGCGGTATTGGATTTACCATTGGTAGCAAAAAAGAGCGTATCGAACAGGATAATCGACAAGAAAGCGCCGCCCACAGCCAAGTAGGCAGTTTAACCGGCGATACCCATATCCTTGCCCGTAAACATTATCAACAAACGGGCAGCATTGTGAGTTCACGGGATGGCGATGTGAATATTTTAGCCGAAAGTGGCAAGATTGAAGCCGCCCGCTCTGATTATGAAAGTAACTACAAACGCACCACTGAACAGAAAGGGCTCACTATTTCGTTAAATGTGCCTGTGGTGCAAGCGATTCAAGCGGCTGCTTCCGCTGCGAAGTCTGTGCAAAAGGTTGGCGAGAGTAAAAACAATCGTATCAACGCGATGGCTGCAGCAAATGCGGGGTTTGAAGCCATGCGCGCGGCAGAGCAATTAGCCAAAGCCACCGAAGCTATCGGAAACGGAGCGCAAGGCATGAGCCAAGGCGTGAGTGTATCGATTACTTATGGTCAGCAAAAATCTGTAGAAACGCGCCATAGCGAGGGCAACCAAGCGGAGAAAAGCCAAATCAATGCAGGCGGCAAGGTCAATATCCAAATGGCGGGCGCAGGCAAAGACTCTACCCTCACCATTGCGGGTGCGGACATTGGCGGTCAACAAGGTACTAAACTGAAAGCAGAAGGCAATATTGATGTGTTAGCGGTAGATGAAAACCATCTAGAGCGCAGCACCAATAAATCCTCCGGCTTTAATGTGGGTGTAGCCATTGCGTTCCAAAATGGAGTATCTGCCGGTATCACGGCTGGCGCAAATGTTGCTAAAGGCTATGGCAATGGCGACAGTCAAGCTTGGGTGGGAAGCCAAATTGGCAGCCGAACAGGGAAAACCGAGATAGAAAGCGGGGAAACTGTGAATATTAAAGGGTCACAGGTCTTAGGACACAAAGTGAATTTAGTCGCAGATAACTTGAATATCGAAAGTCTACAAGACACTGCGCGTTATAAAGGCAAACAAATGAGCGCTTCAGGACAAGTGACCGTAGGTTATGGTTTCTCTGCCAGTGGCAGTTTTAATCAATCTAAGGTGAATTCCGATTATGCCAGTGTCAAAACTCAAGCGGGGATTTTTGCCGGTGATGGCGGTTATGATATTGAGGTGAATAAACACACCGACCTTAAAGGCGGGTTAATCACCTCTAGCGATAAAGCCGAAGCGGAAGACCGTAATCGCTTTAGTACGGGGACCTTAAGTCATGAGGATGTGGGGAATCATTCAAGTCACTCTGCAAATGGATTTGGGTTAAGTGGTGGTGTCACGGTAAGTGGCGGAGAAGCGCCACAAGAATTAGGCGGTGTAAAACTACTAGAAGTTGGACAAAACCATCAAGATGGCGGCGCAAAAGTTGAGCTAGGCGGTGTTGCGGGTGTCGGCTCTCAAGGCAATTGGGGTGTCGCTAAAGGTCTAGCTACTGCCCTTTTGGGACAGGTCAGCGACAAAGGCTCAGACAATAGTGTCACGACTTCAAGTATCAATACGCACAATATCCATATTCGAGATGAACAAGCACAACTGGAACTCACCGGAAAAACCGCTGAAGAAACAGCACAAGCCATTTCTCAGCCAAATTCTCACCGCACTTTAGCACAAGCGGATGTGGAAAAAATTAAATCCGACTTAGAACAAAACTTGGCTATCTCTAACGAGTTTGTTAATAAGGTGTCTGAGATAGGTGATGAAATTCATTATCGTATAGAAAAGAATGAACAAAATATTTTTGTGAAAGAAAAAAGAGAAGCTGGCTGCCAAAGCATTGAGTGCATACAAGAACACGCTCTTGACGTCAACAAACTGGACGTACCTAGAACCAAAGAAGAAGCTGAAAAGCTGGCTCGCATGTATGCTCATGGCATTTTGAACAAAGATGATAAGAGTAGAACAATCGGGGCAATTCAATATGGCGGAAAAGATTATCTCGAAAACGATGTATTAGTTGTCAGAAAACCTTATACCTCTATCAACGCAGAATTAGGTTTCACTGTGCTTGAACGCTTTAGAGCGGGCTTAGATATGCCGTCAGTATTTGGCGCATCAAATGCAAGCAAAGAACAAGCTAAAGTATGGGGCCTCCTAGAGGAATATAATAAACAAAATCCAAATAACCCAGTCGACCTCAAACATTTAGCGCACAGTTTGGGCGTATCAAGCACCAAAAATGCAATGAACTGGGCGGCTTATAAAGGCATTACGCTCGACAATACCGTACTTCATGCCAATACCGTTGGAACGTCTTATCCTATGCGTAATAGTACCATTGGTGGCACATTATCTGGCGGATTATACAACCAGGGTTATACCGAAAAAGCAGCCAGCCTATTTAAATCAGGAACTATTGAATATGCTGTCGCACCTAGAGACACCGTTGCCACTGGCGCCAATCTTCCTTTTGTGCCGGGTGCATTAAGTTTTGGTATTGGTAACACTAATACGACGGGAAATAATTTATCGGGTATCCCGTTAGTAGGAATAGTTACAGGGGCTCATACAAAGGCTTATTATAAGGATGAAGAGGTTATTAAATTTCTTACGCCAGACAGAGAGCAATACAATAAGATTACAAATTATCAACAAGAAATATGGGGGAAAATTGGTCCTAAAACAAAATCAATTTATTTTCAAAATGGAAGTGTCATAAACAATAATGAGGTGGTTAAATGATAACTAAACCACTAATTTACGTCACTTTATTATTATCAGGATGTTATTTAGCAAATGGGTCTCCATCCTCTGTTAATTTTTGGATAAAGAATAATAAAAAGATCTCATTTAAAGAAATTGTGAGTTGTGAAAAAGGCGCATATGCTTCCTTAGGAAAAAGAAGTTTACAGCTATATAACAAATTTAGAAATGGGGATCATTTAAATAATGAAGAAAATAAAGAGCTAAATAAATATGACATGCAAGCTACATTTTTAGTTAGGCAGTGCTACTATGATCTAGGCTACCGCTTTAACGCACCAATACATTGGTGCTTAGCACAAGACGGTGATAATTCTAGAATTTGTGTGGAAAATATGAAGTATCGAAAATAGGCTAAATGAAATGCAACACCAATAAATCCTCCGGCTTTAATGTGGGTGTAGCCATTGCGTTCCAAAATGGAGTATCTGCCGGTATCACGGCGGGCGCAAATGTTGCTAAAGGCTATGGCAATGGCGACAGTCAAGCTTGGGTAGGAAGCCAAATCGGCAGCCGAACAGGGAAAACCGAGATAGAAAGCGGGGAAACTGTGAATATTAAAGGGTCGCAAGTCTTAGGACACAAAGTGAATTTAGTCGCAGATAATCTAAATATCGAAAGTCTACAAGACACCGCGCGTTATAAAGGCAAACAAATGAGCGCGTCAGGACAAGTGACCGTAGGTTATGGTTTCTCTGCCAGTGGCAGTTTTAATCAATCTAAGGTGAATTCCGATTATGCCAGTGTCAAAACTCAAGCGGGGATTTTTGCCGGTGATGGCGGTTATGATATTGAGGTGAATAAACACACCGACCTTAAAGGCGGGTTAATCACCTCCAGCGATAAAGCCGAAGCGGAAAACCGTAATCGCTTTAGTACAGGAACCTTAAGTCATGAGGATGTGGGGAATCATGCAAGTCACTCTGCAAATGGATTTGGGTTAAGCGGTGGTGTCACGGTAAGTGGCGGAGAAGCGCCACAAGAATTAGGCGGTGTAAAACTACTAGAAGTTGGACAAAACCATCAAGATGGCGGCGCAAAAGTTGAGCTAGGCGGTGTTGCGGGTGTCGGCTCTCAAGGCAATTGGGGTATCGCTAAAGGTTTGGCGACTGCCCTTTTGGGGCAAGTCAGCGACAAAGGCTCAGACAATAGCGTCACGACTTCAAGTATTAATACGCGCAATATCCATATTCGAGATGAACAAGCACAACTGGAACTCACCGGAAAAACCGCTGAAGAAACAGCACAAGCCATTTCTCAGCCAAATTCTCACCGCACTTTAGCGCAAGCGGATGTGGAAAAAATTAAATCCGACTTAGAACAAAACTTGGCTATCTCTAACGAGTTTGTTAATAAGGTGTCTGAGATAGGAGATGAAATTCATTATAAAGCGGAGAAAAATGAAGATTCACTCTTTACCATAGAGAAAAAATCAGCAGATTGTAATCATCTCTCTTGTTTAGATTTCAAAAAAGACAACTCTCAAGAATTAAAAGCATTAATTTACGGTGAGGAAATCTTGACCGAAGAGCAAGCTAAACGTCTCAGCAAAATTGCAACAGCGGGAATGTTAAATTTAGATAGAGAAAGCAAAACTGCTAGTGCGATTTTATATGATAAAGATTTAAATTCGATAGATGATACTGGTGTTATTCTAAATCGAGGCAGTGCCGGTCTTGCCAATGAATTTATCTTTACCGTGTTTGAACGCTTAAGAGCGGGGGCAAATATGCCTGCCATATTCGGCGCTTCTAATGCAACTAGAGACCATGCTCAAATAGCCAAAAAGTTAGAAGAGTATAATGCCTATGCCAAACAACACAATAAGCCAGTGTATGATTTAAACCAAGTTGCCCATAGCTTAGGGGTTTCCGGTAATAAAAATATGCTGAATTGGTCTGAACATTTAGAGCAATCTTATCCAAATACAAAAGCCAATTTCTTACATCTAGGTGGCTCTTATCCATCAGAGAAAATCCATACACAAGCTAAAAACGCCTTTAAAGAGGTAAGTACTGAATATAGCGGTGTGGAGGGCGATTTTGTTTATCAAGGCACGCCATTATTAAGAAATATTGGATTAGGTATGATAGGGAATAATCCGAATGCTATACCGAATAAGGACTTAGGTTTTGGGGAAGCACATTCGGATGCTAATCAGAATATTAATAATTTGAAGTTTATTTACAGAACGAGTAATAAAAGAGAACTAGAAAAATGGGTAGAAACTGAAAACATTCTTAAAAACATTCATATTAATGGAATCAAAAATATTAATACTGTCAAAGAGGGGAATAATGAAAAATAGTTTTTGCATTATATTAATTTTGTTTTTATTAAATGGGTGTATTGTAATTGATTTAATGCCATCTTACTCTAAAACATTTAATGAGGATATTTGGGTAGATAAAAAGACAGGAAAAGCATTGTCTGACACTGACTTTAATCAATGTAGACATATATCTATTATAGGTTTCAAAACAAAAAAATCCCCCTCAGGGCTCACACAATTTTTAAATGAGAAAGATGAACAGAAATCTAATGATATATATGCTAGTTGCTTACAAAACAAAGGGTATATTTTTAATGCAAGTTATAAATATTGTTATAAATTTAAATCTACTTGTGAAAAATATAATAAATATAGAAAATAGGCACCTCCACCCATAAAGTATAATATTTAAGAACCGAGTTAGATATGCGCTCAGTATTGTCTATATATTCTGAATATATATTTACAGCTCCTTTATACTGGTGTTTAGCTCAAGATGGAGATAACGTGAATATATGTATAAGAAATATGAAATATAGAAAATAATATTCTGACAGTTTTATAAAATGGTAAGCGAATAAAAATCGTCTTGATGGCAGTAAAAAGGATATATCAAGCAGCGGTTTCAACCGCGAGGTCAGCTGAGAAAGTGTACACAAGTAAAAACAATCGTATCAATGCGATGGCTGCAGCAAATGCGGGGTTTGAAGCCATGCGCGCAGCAGAGCAATTAGCCAAAGCCACCGAAGCCATCGGAAACGGAGCGCAAGGAATGAGCCAAGGCGTGAGTGTGTCGATTACTTATGGTCAGCAAAAATCCGTAGAAACGCGCCATAGCGAGGGCAACCAAGCGGAAAAGAGCCAAATCAATGCAGGCGGCAAGGTCAATATCCAAATGGCGGGCGCAGGCAAAGACTCTACCCTCACCATCGCTGGCGCGGACATTGGCGGTCAACAAGGCACGAAATTGAAAGCAGAAGGCAATATTGATGTGTTAGCGGTAGATGAAAACCATCTAGAGCGCAGCACCAATAAATCCTCCGGCTTTAATGTGGGTGTCGCCATTGCATTCCAAAATGGAGTATCTGCCGGTATCACGGCGGGCGCAAATGTTGCTAAAGGCAATGGCAATGGCAATGGCGACAGTCAAGCATATCAATTTGCAGCAGTATTAATAGAAATACAAGATTTCTAAGGGGGAAATTAAATATTCCCCCACTGCTTCTCAATAAACGGTATAGCTTGAATTAATACTTGTTTAATATCAATAACGGTTAAATCATCATTGAGGTGTTTGTCTTGAGGTGGACAAAAAGCCAAATGGCGATGAGTAGCATTAATTGGTTGCCAGCGTAATGGGGTTGCGGAGCGTTTACTTGGGAAAAAACCAATAGTTGAACAATTTAAGGCGGCAGCCAAATGTAATGGGCCGGTCGATCCTGCAATAAATAGATCCGCACAAGCCAAACTATGTGTGAAATCCACTAACCCTTGATTTTTATCATAAATTTTGACCGCACTTTCACCCACTAATTTCGCTAATTCATGCGCTTTTTCACTTTCATTAGGGCCCGCTGTTAATATTATTTCACAATTGAATTTAGCCAAGATCTCTAAGATTAAATCGGCATATTGTTTCAATGATAAGTTATTCGCTGAGCCACCTGTACCAGCATGAACAAACACCCATTTTTTATCTAACTCTAAGTTAAGCTGTTGAGATAATAGTATTTTTTGCTTATTTACAGCTTGTTCTTCTAATACTAAATAAGGTGGTTTCGGTTCACACACGTTAAGATTATGTTTACGTAAAAATGCTCGTGCCAAATCTAAATTATATTCAAATTCAGGCTTTGCTGATTTTGAGCGCCGTTGTGTGAGACGGTGAGTATAAAGAAATTGTATGATTTTTGTCGCAGGGGCTAAACGATAGGGAATACCCGCTTTCCATACTAATAGGGCATTATAGCTATTGGAGAAAAAATTAATTGCCCCCTCAAAGCCGGCGTTTTTTATTGCTTGTAAAGTGCGGTCTTTTTCCGCAGAAGTTCCGTGCTTTCCTGCATCAATAATCACATTATCTAGATAGGGGCAAATTTCAGCCAAAGGTGCAGTGTAAGCGGGCACTAATGCGGTTAATTTTAATGTGGGATCTGATTGTTTTAACATGGCAAAAGCTGGCCATGCCAACATAAAATCCCCTAATTTATCGTTGCGTATGACCAGTATATTTTTCATGTTTCACATTTTCATTTATTGTGCTTTTGGCACGCTGAGTTCAGGCTCTTTTGGTTTTTCGATATCTGCAAACTGTTTATCTTTGTTTGCATCAATAATCCGTTGCACATCATTTGCCATTTTAGTCAGTCCCATTTCTTCGTAAGCGCGCTTCATGAGTGGCAGAGCTTGGTAGGTTTCCTGTGTATCAGAATATTGGCGTAACATGCCCTCTACTCTATTTACTACCGCGACATATGCATTACGGTCGGCATAAAACTCTGCGATTTTGAGTTCATGACGAGCTAGACGGGCTTTTAAATACGCCATGCGCGCTAATGCATCTGGCACATAGATACTATTTGGGAAATTATGTACTAAGGTCTGAAAGTTACCAAACGCGTTTAATACGGAAACCGGCTCGCGCGATGCGCGGTCAACAGAAAACAAGTTTTGCATCCAGTTTTCACCAAGCGCCGTATTGGTTAAGCCTGCCATATATAAGACATAATCTAGATTTGGGCTATTTGGATGTTGACGTAAAAAACGCTCTGCGGTGGTTAATGTTTGCGTATAATCTTGCGCTTTATAGTACGCATAAATTAAGTTTAACTGTGTTTGTTCACTATAATTGCCAAAAGGAAAACGGTTTTCAGTCGCCTCTAAGTAACGAATCGCCTGAGTATAATCGCCATCTTGTAAATATGTTTCCCCTTTATTATAGAGTTCTTGTGCTGATCCCTGCTCTACTTCCGATTTAGAATTTGAACAAGCCGAAATCGTCAACGCGGCAAGGGCAATGAACACAAAAGATTTTAATTTACGCATAAGTTTTTATTCCTATTATTTCAAAATTAGGTTTGCTTTCAAACTTGAGTTACAATAAGGGTTATTTTATAGATCATTATTAAATAAGCAAACTTATTCACGGATTATTTTTATCTATGGCGCACATAACCTTATCGGCAGAAATTCAAGCTCATCAAATAGGGCAACGTTTAGACCAAACCTTAGCCGAATTGTTCCCTGATTATTCTCGTTCACGAATTAAAACTTGGATTGAGGCGGATTTAGTACAACTTAACGGCAAAATTGCCAATGTTCCACGAGAAAAAGTCTATGGCGGTGAACAGGTGGTGATGACTGTAGACATTGAAGATGATACTCGTTTTGAACCTGAAAACCTGCCTTTAACGATTATTTATGAAGATGAACATATTTTAGTGATAAATAAACCAAAAGATTTTGTCGTGCACCCTGGTGCAGGCAATAGTAGTGGAACCGTATTAAATGCCTTATTGTATCACTACCCCGCTATCGCGGAAGTTCCTCGAGCTGGCATTGTTCATCGTCTTGATAAAGATACTACCGGCTTAATGGTGGTGGCAAAAACCATTCCAGCCCAAACTAAATTGGTCAGAGATTTGCAAAAACGTAAGATTACGCGAGAATATGAAGCTATCGCCTGTGGCATTATGACCAAAGGCGGAAAAGTGGATCAACCTATGGCACGCCACCCGACCAAGCGTACTCATATGGCTGTTCACCCTATGGGTAAACCTGCGGTAACACATTATCGTATTATGGAGCGTTTTCGGGATTATACTCGCCTGCGTTTACGCTTGGAAACCGGACGTACACATCAAATCCGGGTTCACATGGCACATATTGCCCATCCTCTGTTAGGGGATCAAACCTATGGTGGTCGCCCACGTCCACCTAAAAATGCAAGTGAGGAATTGATGAGCACTTTGCGGCATTTTCAACGCCAAGCCTTACATGCCATTATGTTGCGCCTTGAGCATCCGATTAGTGGCGAGTTAATGGAATGGCACGCACCCTTGCCCGACGATTTTGTTGATTTAGTCAATGCATTAAAAGCGGATTATCAATTACACAAAGACGAGCTAGATTATTAATGAAAACCATAACCCCCAATTGGTGCGCACCGAGCAATATTCGTGCATTTACGACAACAAGACAAGGTGGTGTCAGTCAAATACCTTTTGAAAGTTTTAACTTAGGCGATCATGTCGGTGACGATAAAAACGCGGTAAAAACAAACCGCACTTTATTAAAAGAGCGGTTTAATTTGCCAAATTTTCCATTGTATTTAACCCAAACCCACAGCACGAAAGTTATCACACTCCCCTATTCAGGAGACCAACCGGAGGCAGATGCTGTATACACGAATCAACCAAATCAGGTTTGTTTGGTCATGACTGCTGATTGTTTGCCAGTATTATTCACGAATAAGTCCGGAACAGAAGTCGCGGCAGCCCATGCTGGGTGGCGCGGATTGTGTGATGGGGTTTTAGAAAAAACAGTGGAACAATTTCGTTGTCCTCCTGAAGATATACTAGCTTGGTTTGGCCCAGCTATCGGCAAAACGGCTTTTCAGGTTGGGCGCGAAGTGGTAGAACAATTCATGGCTTTCGACTCGCAAGCCGCTCAAGCTTTTTTACGCGATCAAAGTGCGGTAGACACGGAAAAATATTTAGGTGATTTATATCTGATTGCCACCCAACGCCTTAACAAGCTTGGGATCACGGAAATCTATGGTGGAGAACACTGTACTTATGTAGAACAGGCCGACTTCTTTTCCTATCGTCGCGATGGGCAAACCGGACGTATGGCTAGCTTGATTTGGTTTGAATAGGGCGTATATTATCGCCCTAACTTACCTAATGCACAGCGAATAAGGCTATCTAAACTCCAACCTATCGCACCAATTAACACAACTGCAGCCATTAATTCAGAATAGGCCAATCGATCTCGTGTATCTAAAATAAAATAACCTAACCCCTCATTCACGCCCAGCATCTCACAAGGCACAAGCACTACCCACACAATCCCCATTGAGACACGTAATCCCGTGAGAATATGGCTACCTATCGCGGGAAATATTATTTTCCGGAATAATTCGCCGCGACTTGCTGCCATTGAGCGCCCCAATAAAATCCATTGAGAATCAATGCTTTTCACGCCTGCAGAAGTAGAAATAATTAATGACCACACTGCAGCAAATACTAACAGAAAATAGATGGGTAAATCGCCAATCCCTAATAACATCACCACAATGGGCATCCAAGATAATGGCGACACCATGCGTAATAATTGAAAAGGTGGGGTACAAAACATTTCTACTTTTTGTGAGAAGCCCAATAATAAGCCTAGCGGCACGCCAATCACTAATGCCGCGCCTAAACCAATAGCCACGCGTTTAAGACTGGCTAATACATGATGATCGATTTCATGGGAAGAAATCAAATACCATAGGCTTTCAAAGGTCTCAACAGGGGCAAGGGATTTCGCAATGGGTAATGATTGCCCTAAGAAAAAAGTTCCGATTTGCCAAGCCAATAATAGGCAAAGTAGCCCTGCTGCTCCAAAGATATAACGCTGTTTTTTCATAGCTCACTCTTTGATTAAACAGTAAAAATTTCTTGACGCTGCCAATTGTCAGCAATATTAAACAATCCTTTCCAGTTGTTTTCTGCAAGGGCATTTTTCACAAACTGCGAGGCCGTGAGATCAGTAGCAACGGTTGCCGGATTTAATTCTGTTAGAAATTGATTATTTCCGGCTAAATGGGTTTGCTGCAAAAGTTCCACCAGTTTTTGCATATAAGATTCATAAGGATAAGGCTGAAAACCGATACGTTCTTGGTGCCAATCTGGATGTTTAATCGCACCTGTTTCTACATATTTTGCCCATTGGGTATCCGTTGGCGCCAACACGTCTTCAAGTACTTTTTTATCGTGAGGTGTATAGCCGTTCCCTCGCGCCAACAGTTCAGCTGTTTTAGTCCGGTTAGCAAGGGTATAAACTTGGGCTTCAGTCAACGCATTCACGACTTTTTGGACCCATTCCGGACGATTATTAATATCGCTATCGTGCATTAATGTGACACAACAAGCATGATCTTTCCAAACATCGCCACTAAAACGCAATACTTTGCCAACACCTTTGTCCTCTGCCAGCGCATTAAACGGTTCTGCCACAATAAAACCAGCGATCCCATTACTGGCCAACGCAGCAACCATATCAGATGGCGCCATTACACTTAATCGAACCTCACCGGCTTTAGGGGCATTTTCTGTAATTTTAAGACCATTTGCTATTAACAATTGTTGCAACACAATATTGTGAATGGAATACCAAAACGGAATGGCGACAGTCTGCCCTGATAACTGAGAAATCTCTTGAATATCCGGACGCACTGTTAAAGCAGAGCCGGCTAAATGGTTCCACATTACAATTTTAACTGGAGCGTTTGAACCATATTTTGCCCACAAGCTCATAGGGGAAAGCAAATGAACCAAATTCACACTGCCACTTAAGAAAGCTTCAACCAATTGTGACCAACTACGAAACATCACCGGTTTTTCCACTTTCAAACCTTGTTTTTCATAAAGTCCCGCTGCATGCGCAACCAGTAATGGAGTCGCATCGGTAATAGGTAAATAACCAATTTTTAATGGCGCATTAGGATCGGCTTCTGCTGCTTTCGCTTGAGCTTGTAATAATGGAAAACTCCCCGCTGCGGTAAATAATGCAGCCAGTTTTAAAAAATCACGACGACGGTTATCCATAAAAACTCCTTAAATAGTATAGTCAAGTTCATCTGTATTAGTATGTGTTTGATGTTGGTTATGTTTTAGTGTTCGTAAAATATCAAGTCGTATATCATTAAGTGAAAGCAAATCTGAGCGAGGATAAGGACTCACTATTTGCCAATGTCCTATCACTTTGGCTGGCGACGTACCGCCAAGCAGCAAAATATCATCAGACACCGTTAATGCTTCATCAATATCATGGGTGATCATGACTGCTGCCGCATTGTGATAACGCACAATATCATGTAGTAATGTCTGCATTTGCGTACGAATCACAGGATCTAAGGCAGAAAACGGCTCATCTAATAAAATCACTTTCGGTTGTTTTGCTAATGCGCGGGCAAGGTTAACGCGCTGCGCCATACCTCCAGATAATTCACTCGGCATTAACTCGGCTGCATGTTGTAGCCCCACTTCTTCTAAAGCCCCGGCAACACGACGTTGAATTTCTCCCTTGCTCAACTTATCACGGCATACAAAATCCAACCCAAAAGCAACATTCGCCCGCACATTTAACCATGGCAGCAACGTAGCATTTTGGAACACAAATCCTACATCGGCATGCGGTTGGGTAATCGCCTGACCAAAAAGCGACACCGTACCAGCTAAAGGTATATCTAGCCCGGCTAAGATACGCAAAAGTGATGATTTCCCCACACCACTTGGCCCTAAAATACTGGTCAGTTTCCCCGCTTCCACTGCAAAACTGCAATCCGTTAAAACCGTATTTAAATGACCATTTTTCCGATAGCCTAAGGCAATATTATGGACATCTAACATATCTTCGCCCTATGCTGCCAATGCTAATCGTAGCTGTACTGCGCTTGGTGTCACTACAGGCAAGAACGCCCCTTCGCGCCAACGACGAATAAAACCCGAATTGTTTTGTTGTAAATAACAACGGCCTCCACTTGCCTGTAATTCCAATAACAAGCTTTGAGCAACGACATCCACAATATCAATACGAATTTGAAAAAGCGCTTTTGGGTGGGAGATAAAATAGTCTGATTGCGCTAAACCGGTGGCAAGCTGCTGTTCAAGTGCGGTCAGTTTTTCTTTTGTTTTTTGCCATTCTGAATCAAGTACATTACGACTATTATATGCTAATGATTTTTCAACCTCGTCCAAAGCACGCTCTGCTAAACCGAATGCCATTGCACATTGAAGACCTAAAAATGCGGGACGAATTTGCGCTAAATACGCGTTTGCATTCTCACTGATAATCCAATCAGGATTGAGTTCAATTTGATCTAAATCTACTGCCATTGTATTGCTGCCTTGCAATGCAACCAAAGACAATTCATGGGCAAGATGAAGCCCTTTTGCCTCTGAGGGTAATGCCAAAACCATCGGCGCTTTGCCCTCAACTGATGCCGCAAAAATCAACGCAAATTTATCAGAACGTAAATTAGTTACCCAAGGTAAACGCCCTTTCAAAAAGCGCTTGCCATTTTCTTCATAAACGGATACTTGTAATTCTTCTACGCCGGATAAAAATTTCATCGCATTAGATAAACCCGTCCCTCCTGCGCGCTCCCCCGTTAACAAATCGTCTAGCCATAGTTGACGAGGCGCGGGGTTGTCAGTCGCAATTAAATTTTGAATAAGTGTATGATGTCCCCATGAAATAAACGCAGCGGTTAGGGAATAATGTGCAATCTCTCTAATAGTATCTATCGCTTGTTGAATGCCGTCGCCATACCCGCCTAGCGCTTCCGGTACACCATGACGAAACACGCCTACTTGAGCTAATTGACGTAACAACGCATCGGCATGCTCATTTGATTGATCCAAACTGTCCGCATGTGTTGTTAACCAGTCTATGAGTGTTGTTGGTAATCCCATATTACTCTTCTCCAAATCAATAAATTATTCACAGATGAAACCATACTAGAGAAAATGGGCTAAGTTTTGAAATAAATAAAAGGCTTAATATATAGTTTATTGTTCTAAGCTTGATATTGACCGCCATTTTTCTCAACCGCTTTTCCGAATTATGTTAAATAAAATAATTTATCCCCCTTGAAACTGTTTATAAATCCCCCATTTAATCTTCGTGAACGAAGACATGTTCTTAGGAGGATTTATGAATATTGAAAAATTTACAACTAAGTTCCAACAAGCCTTAAGCGAAGCGCAATCCTTGGCCTTAGGAAAAGATAACCAATTTATTGAACCTGTGCATATTTTAACGGCACTACTCAACCAAGACGGAGGTTCCGTTGCGCCGATTTTAGTTACAAGTGGCGTAAATATGGCATTACTGCGACAAGAATTAACGGCAGAATTAGCCAAATTACCCCAAGTCTCTGGCAACGGTGGTGATGTGCAGTTATCCCGTCAAACCGTGAATTTGCTCAACTTGTGTGACAAAATTGCGCAACAGCGACAAGATAAATTTATTTCGTCAGAGCTTTTTTTGTTAGCTGCCTTAGACGAAAAAAACGCTTTGGGCAAATTACTGGAAAAGTGCGGTGTAAAAAAAGAAAATTTATTACGTGCCATTGAGCAGGTACGAGGAGGACAGAACGTGAACGATCAAAATGCCGAAGAAAACAGACAAGCTCTTGAAAAATATACGATTGATTTAACTGCTAGAGCAGAAAGCGGTAAACTTGATCCGGTCATCGGACGTGATGAAGAAATTCGCCGAGCAATCCAAGTATTACAGCGCCGCACCAAAAATAATCCGGTATTAATCGGTGAACCTGGTGTGGGGAAAACAGCCATTGTGGAAGGTTTGGCACAGCGCATTGTAAATGGTGAAGTCCCAGAAGGACTAAAAAATAAACGAGTTTTATCATTAGATATGGGCGCATTAATTGCCGGTGCGAAATATCGTGGCGAATTTGAAGAACGCTTGAAAGCCGTCTTAAACGAACTTGCCAAAGAAGAAGGCCGTGTGATTTTGTTTATTGACGAAATTCATACTATGGTCGGCGCGGGGAAAACAGATGGTGCAATGGATGCGGGCAACTTGTTAAAACCGAGTTTAGCTCGAGGCGAGCTGCACTGTGTAGGCGCAACTACCCTAGACGAATACCGCCAATATATTGAAAAAGATGCGGCATTAGAACGCCGTTTCCAAAAAGTCTTTGTTGGCGAACCAAGTGTGGAAGATACTATTGCGATTTTGCGTGGTTTGAAAGAACGTTATGAAATTCACCACCATGTACAAATTACTGACCCTGCTATTGTGGCCGCCGCAACCCTGTCTCATCGCTATATCAGCGATCGTCAGTTGCCGGATAAAGCCATTGATTTAATTGATGAAGCGGCGAGTTCTATTCGTATGGAAATTGATTCCAAACCGCAACCACTCGATCGCCTAGAGCGCCGTATCATTCAATTAAAACTGGAACAACAAGCGTTGAAAAAAGAAGAAGACGAAGCCAGTCGTAAGCGTTTAGATATGTTGGAAAAAGAACTGGCAGATAAAGAGCGTGAATATGCCGAATTGGAAGAAGTATGGAAAAGTGAAAAAGCGGCCCTTTCCGGCACACAGCACATTAAAGCAGAGTTAGAAAATGCGAGAACTCAAATGGAGCAAGCACGCCGTGCTGGTGATTTAAACCGTATGTCTGAATTACAATACGGTGTCATTCCTGAGTTAGAAAAGCAACTTCAACAAGCTGAAGCGAGTGAGGGGAAAGAAATGACCTTACTACGCTATCGAGTGACAGATGAGGAAATCGCTGAAGTCCTTTCCCGTGCGACCGGTATTCCCGTTGCCAAAATGATGGAAGGTGAAAAAGAAAAATTACTCCGAATGGAAGAGGTATTGCATAAACGTGTCGTTGGACAATCCGAAGCCGTAGAAGCGGTAGCAAACGCGATTCGCCGTAGCCGCGCGGGACTTTCCGATCCGAACCGCCCAATTGGTTCATTCCTATTTTTAGGGCCGACAGGGGTCGGGAAAACCGAGCTTTGCAAAACCCTCGCTGGCTTTATGTTTGATGATGAAACCGCGATGGTACGCATTGATATGTCGGAATTTATGGAAAAACACAGTGTTTCTCGCTTAGTCGGCGCGCCTCCGGGCTATGTAGGCTATGAAGAGGGCGGCTATTTAACAGAAGCGGTACGCCGTCGCCCTTATTCTGTCATCTTGCTAGATGAAGTGGAAAAAGCTCACAGCGATGTGTTTAATATCTTACTCCAAGTACTTGATGATGGACGTTTAACCGATGGACAAGGCAGAACCGTAGATTTCCGTAATACTGTTGTGATTATGACATCTAATTTAGGATCGGATCTGATTCAGGGCGAGACCAACGAAAGTTATGGTGAAATGAAGCAACTGGTCATGAGTGTGGTCAGCCAACATTTCCGACCGGAATTTATCAACCGTATTGACGAAACAGTTGTGTTCCACCCGTTAGGCAAAGCCAATATCAAAGCTATTGCGGAAATTCAGTTAGCTCGCTTGGTTAAACGCATGGAAACTCACGGCTACCATATTCAATTTAGTGAAAAAGCAATGGATTTCATTGCTGAAGTGGGATACGACCCAATTTACGGTGCAAGACCGCTAAAACGGGCTATTCAAAACGAAATAGAAAACCCACTTGCACAACAAATTTTATCGGGTCAGTTATTACCGGAAAAATTAGTTACTGTTGATTATGTTGATGGCAAGATCGTAGCAAATCAATAAAAAACGAAAAAAACAACCGCACTTTGACTTTAATAAAAGCCGAGTGCGGTTTTTTTACGCCCTCAAGAGATTTATTTTAATCAAAATGAATAATAAAAATCAAAACTGTGATCTTGCGCACGGTTTTTTATTTTTTTAATGGTATTATCATGATTAATTAATTTTAACTTGATTTATTTCAATCATTCTCGGAGGGGGAAATGAGTTTAGTATTAGCAATAACGATGGGTGATGCGGCAGGTATTGGGGCTGAAGTAATTATCAAGGCGCTTGAAGATCAGCGGATTTATGAATTAACTCGCCCTGTCGTCATTGGCGATAAGAAAATCTTAGAACGTGCATTACCGATTGTGAAATCACAGCTGAAATTACGCGTGATTAATGACGTGGAAGAAGCAAAAAGCGAATTTGGCGTGGTTGATGTGATCGATTTAGATAATGTGCCAGCAGATTTGCCGTTTTCACAAGTGTCTCCAATTGCGGGTAAAGCAGCGTATGAATACATTGAAAAAGCAGTGGAATTAGCACAAGCCGGCAAAATTCAGGCTATTGTGACTGCCCCGCTTAATAAAGAAGCCTTGCACGCCGGGGGAAAAATGTTCCCGGGCCATACGGAAATTCTCGCCACACTCAGCAACACTAAAGACTATTCCATGATGTTGGTGAGTCCGAAACTTAATGTAATCCATGTCACCACTCACGTGCAATTACGCAAAGCCTGTGATTTAGTTACCAAAGAACGTGTCGCAACGGTGATCGACCTTGCCTATGAAAATGCTCAAATGCTTGGTTTTAAAGCACCGAGAATTGCGGTCGCAGGATTAAATCCGCATTCTGGGGAAAACGGTATGTTTGGTGATGAAGATGAAAAAGAAATCGTCCCAGCAATTCAAAGTGCGCAAGCTAAAGGTTGGAATGTCACAGGCCCTGTGCCGCCGGATACGTTATTCCACCGCGCGGCCAATCTTGACGAATTCGATATGGTGGTGGTGATGTATCACGATCAAGGGCATATTCCTATCAAATTGCTAGGTTTTGATACAGGGGTGAATGTCACAGTAGGTCTGCCGTTTATCCGCACTTCAGTCGATCACGGAACCGCTTTCCCCATCGCCGGTAAAGGTGTTGCGGACAGTCGCAGTATGACAGAAGCGTTATATCTTGCAGCAAAGATGGCTCGTCAAAAATATCATGATTAAATTTAATCATCCACTAGATTAGGAGATTCTCATGATGACATATGAATCTGAAAAATCCCTTGTACCTTTATATGATGGCATGAATAAAGTTCCAGGTGGTGCAATGGTGATCCCATTAGTACTGGGCTCTTTAGTTGGCACATTTTTTCCTGAATTTCTAAATTTGGGTTCGTTCACAACGGCCTTATTTAAATCGTCTGCCGGCCCACTTATTGCATTATTAATTTTTTCAACCGGTATGCAAATTACTGTGCGAAGTTCAGGGCCGGTATTAGGTCATACCGCCGTAGTCCTGATTTTTAAAACCTTAATACCGGCCGCATTAATTACCTTATTAGGACTATTTGTTGGAAATGACGGATTTTGGGGAATTTCATTGCTTGCTATGTTGACTGTTGTGGCTAATTCCAACGGTGGCATTTGGTTAGCGTTTACGGGGAAATATGGTGATTATCGTGATCGTGGTGCATATATTGCCTCCGCAGTTAATGATGGTCCATTCTTTGTATTACTTTTTTTAGGTGCTTCCGGCTTGGCAGATATTCCCGTTTCCTTAATGATTGCCGCTGTTATTCCTTTGTTAGTCGGTATGCTTGTGGGAAATTTGGATCCGAAATGGACAAATTTAATGAAACCCACAGGGGCAATTGTGATTCCTTTCTTCGCCTTTGCGCTTGGTACAGGTATTAATTTACATTCAATTGTGACAGGCGGAGCCACAGGAATTGTGCTTGGCATTATTGCTTCACTGTTAACCGGGCTATTTGTTTTCATCGGCTATAAAACCATTTTAAAACGCGGTAATCAATCAGGCATTGGTTTTGCCGCAGGTACAACCGCAGGCAATGCCATTATTACCCCTGAAATTGTTGCTCAAGCCGACCCCACCTTTGCACCATTTGTACAAACGGCTACAGCACAAATTGCAGCGGCTGTACTGGTATCTGCGATTATCGCACCACTGATGGCCGCTTGGGTGTTGAAAAAACAGGGCGGTTTAGTGAGTGAAAGTTAGGAGTTGATTATGAAAAAAGAAAGTTTATTCGTTATTGCTGATGATTTAACCGGAGCAAATGATACCGGCATTATGTTTGCAGAAGCTGGTTTTTCAACAATTTTGAAAATGGATTTGGCCTCTTTGAATACCATGAATTTAGATTCCGCTGAAGTATTCAGCATATCCACAAATTCAAGAGCCATCGGAGAACAGGCGGCAGAAGCCACACAACAAGTTGTTTCAGTGGCAATAAAAAACGGAATTAATCAGATTTATTTAAAAATTGATTCCACTATGCGTGGCTCAGTACGCTACCAAATTCAAGGCGCACTGCAAGCATGGACTAACAAATATCCAAATGCAAAGGCCATTATTTGTTGTGCCTATCCCGATATGGGACGGACCATTGAAAATGGTCATCTCTTAGTTAATGGTGTGCCAGTAGAGCAAACGGCTTCCGGACAGGATGCGATTTGTCCAGTTTTATCATCATCAATGCAAGTCCTATTACCCGATGCGGAATTATTAGCTTGCTCAACTGAAGATGAGCTACATGCTCAAATTATGGCATCAGATAAACAACAATTTGTTATTGATGCAAAAACATCTGCGGATCTCAATATAATTGCCAATGTGATTAATCAACTGGGTCATATGGCGATTCCTGTAGGTTCTGCCGGTTTAGCAGAAAAGCTTAAAACCCCTCCTGAGTTATCAAAAAAGAAAGCGAACATTCCATTAGGCCGTTCACTGATTTTAGTCAGCTCGATTCACGAAGTCAGCCAAAATCAAGTGGATAAATATATTGCCTCCTTGGGCGGAAAATCCATTGTATTCAATCCAGCACCGGCGCAATTATTAAATCATTCTGTATCCAATGAAGCATTAAAACAGCAATTAAATGCATTGATTGAAAGCAGTTCGGAGAATGTCATTATTCGAGCTAACCCGACAAAATACCATTCATCGGAAAGTATTCATTCGGTGGCGAAAAAAATAGCAGAGTATCTCTCCGAATTGGGTTTGTATTGCCTGACAAAACAAAAATTTGACTCAATTATCCTTTTTGGTGGGGATGGGGCAGCAGCACTATTGAAAAAAATGCACGTGTCCGAATTGGAATTAGTCTATGCATTATTTCCAGGTGTCCCCCTATGCCGAATCAATGACGGATTATATAAAGGTATACACATAGTAACAAAATCGGGTGGCTTCGGTTCACTTGATTTACTCACCGATATGATGAAGTAAAACGCTTATATCTTATTCCAATGGCTGAATGTTGAGATGAAAGGAGAAAGACAAATGTTTAAACCTGAAGGAATTATTACACCGGTTTTAACCGCACTTGATGAAAACGAAAAATTTAATCCGAGTGCCTATCGTGATTTTATTAATTATCTGATTGGCGCTGGTGTACATGGCATTTTTGCATTAGGCACAAACGGAGAATTTTACGGTTTCAATCAGCAAGAGAAACTGGAAATTATCAAAGAAACCGTGAAAATCGTTAACGGTCGTGTACCGGTTTATGCCGGTACCGGCTGCATTACCACCAAAGAAACCGTAGCGTTTTCCAAACAAATGCAAGATCTCGGTGTGGACGTACTTTCTGTGATTTCACCGTATTTTGTACAAGTCTCACAAGATGATATTTATCGCCACTTCAGCGAAGTGGCACAAGCGGTAGATTTGCCGACTTTAATGTACAACATTCCGGCAAGAACCGGTAACAACATTGATTTCACCACGGTGAAAAAATTAGCCCAATACAGCAATATCGTGGGTGTAAAAGACAGCAGCGGTAATTTCGATAACACCTTGAAATACATTGAAAATACCGACCCACGCTTAAGCGTTATGGCCGGTAATGATTCATTGATTTTATGGACATTGCTTGCCGGCGGTACAGGGGCGATCAGTGGTTGTTCCAACGTCTTTCCTGAATTAATGGTGGAAATTTATAACCAATGGAAAAAAGGCGATTTTGAAAAAGCCAATGCGGCACAGAAAAAAATCCGTGCCTTCCGTAACGTCATGGCGAAAGGCAATCCGAATTCGGTGGTAAAACGCGCGGCACAATTACGCGGGCATTTAGTTGGTAATGCGAAAGAGCCGTCAAACTGTGCGAATAATCCGGCGATTGATCAGGCGTTATTGGACGTGTTTGAGTATTACAAATAAGCAGAAAAAGTGCGGTGAATTTTGACAAAATTTCGGTATTATGTAGCAGTTGCACAAAGATTAAAAGCACTAAATAACTTAAAATCCCCAATACAAATAGTATGGGGATTTTTTATATGTCTGAACAAGGGTTGATTACACAATTAAAGAAAGAAATAGAAAGTGCTTATAAAGAAAAAGCCTACCTTTATCGGCAAATAGATGAATTACATAGTAAAATCGCTCAAATAGACGAAAAAATAAGCGTATATGAAAAAACAATGGAATATATCGATCCAACGATTACACTTAATAAAACGCCCATCCTTGCCAAACCTAGATCATTTAGAACAAGTATTCAAAAATTAGTAAGCCAAGTCTTTAAGGCAAATATAGAGCGGTGGTGGATGTTAGATGAATTAACTATTGAGATGCTTAAAATTGATAGGTGTATTTCCGTCGTTAATGTTGAGTTACTTACCCCTAAAATTTGTTTAGCGGTATATAATGTGTTACGCAAATTAAGAGCAAAAAATATGGTTGAGCAAAAGCTACTTCCTTTGCAAGGGCAAGTTGAACATTTTGGATACATTAAGCATTCAGCTTGGCGGCTTAAACAGATTTAAGTTTCCATCTCACTTTTATATTGCTATTTTTGTTTCCATTGCCAATAAACTTCTCGACGGCTAATTTGAGTTCTTATTATCCAACCACGTTGATAGAACTCATTGAGCTGTTTGCGAACGGAATCAAGATGCTTTTCAGATGGCGTACTATCGTTTTGTTCAATATTAAAAATTCGCTGAGTAAGTTCGCTGATAGTAAAGTCTTTGGTAGGGTTATCTCGCATAATTTGCAAGATATACTTACGAACTTTCCCCTTAAAGAGCTTGTATCTGCGGCGGTAGGTAAAATTTTCTGTATTATAGAGTATAATATCTTCTTCATTTTCACAAAGTGCTATCGCACGCTGTAATGCACCAATTTTAGAATCAAGTAAAGCGAGATGGTGTAATACTTGTTTACGTTCAAATTCCAATTCTTTCAATTTCTTATCTAAGGTATAAGCCATCATTTCCCCTACTGCCAAATCACTTCTTGATGGATGATTTTCCGCTGCCAATAACCGCACCATTCGTTTTGTTCGTTACTTGTTTCAAGGCATTTGCCGAGAATATCTCGAAACTGCCAACCATTATCTTTGCGACGATTATCTTCACGGTAAGCGATTTCATTGGCATAGTTGAGTAAATAGGTATTGCTCATTTTGTGAATGTGTCCGTAATACATGCGTTTAAAACGAGCGAAAAAGGATTCGGCTTGATTATTGGTTACGCCCAAACGACTACGATATTCATCTTTGTGATTGACGGTGCGTAGGTCATAATTTATCAGTAAGCTGTCGTAGGCGGTGCTTTCGTCCGTATTGATACGGCTGTTTTTCTCAATGTAAGCGTGAGCAAAATTTTTCACCACAGACTGCGTTTCAGAGTGGGCAACAAATACCAGCGAGCGTTTTGCTCCAAGATGAAGTGGATTTTCCGCTTTCTCATTCGCAGAAAAATGCTCACGAGCCACTATCACACAACGTTTGTTTGGGTTCTGATTTTCTTTCAAGCGATAATCAATACGGTCGGCTTTCTTATTTGCCTTACGAGGTGCAGGGTGAACGTAAGTGCCGTCCATATCTACTTCACCTGAAAGTGGTTGCATATCACGATGTTCAAGCATGGCTTTGCGTAGTTTGTGGCAAATGACAAATGCCGTGCGATAGTTGATTTTCGCATCACGAGAGATTTCTAGGGCTGATACGCCCTTAACCGCATTCACAAAGCGAATCAAAATATATAGGTAAGTTTTCAACGGTAACTTGTGATTAGCAAAAATTGTGCCTGATGTTACTGAAAAAGTGTGATGACAGTGCTTACAACGCCACTGCTTGCGCGAGGAAATGAAATAGGCTTTATGCTGCACACCACATTTCGGGCATACCACATTCTCTTTACCTCCCCAGTGAGCTTCGCACATAAGGTCAAACGCATCTTCTTCCGAGATATTCGCTATCTCAAAAGCAGAAAGCGTTTTGGCTTTCGGGGTGAGAAGGAAGTGCTGTGCCATAATGTTTCAGCGTTCAGAGTTGTTCCATTAAATTATTTAAATTCTTATTACAAATACGCTCAAATGCGATACAATAAAAACCGTTAAATGCAAATATACGCTCATTTGCGTTATTTGTCAATCTAAAAATGATTTTGGAATGTTCAAATGCGTATATCAGAAAGATTGAAACTCGTTTGTGAGTCTAAAAATTGGAAAATTAAAGAGTTTGCTAAACTCACAGGATTGCCCTACCGAACAATGCAGGGTTATGTTGGTGGCGAACGTGAACCGAATGCCGAAGGGATGGCCGCAATTGCTAAAGCGGGGGTAAACCTAAATTGGTTAGTAAGTGGTGAAGGTGAAATGTTCAAAGAAATCGAACAACAAGCCAACTTTAACCAAACAGAAATTGAGCTACTCAATAACTATCGAGCAATGTCGAATGAATTACAGAAAGCGGTAGAAGTGTCGTTTAAAGCAATTAATACAGAATTGAAATAATACTTGACAAGTAAAAGGAAAACCCAATGCTAATACAAGCCTACAAGCCTACAAG
>NZ_PHHA01000026.1 GCF_002795425.1 Conservatibacter flavescens | reverse complement strand
TTCTTGGCTTTCGCACGCGCGATAGCGGCAGCGACTGCAGCCTTTTTCGGATCCCCAATTTCTTGTGTTTTTTCCACCGCACTTTCTGCTGCGTGAGCAGTGTCACCGTCGATAGGTTCAGATTGTTGGGCGGCTTTTTTGGCTTTCGCTCGCGCGATAGCGGCAGCAACCGCAGCCTTTTTCGGATCCCCCATTTCTTGTGTTTTTTCTACCGCACTTTCTGCTGCGAGGGCGGTGTCATCGGCGATAGGCGCAGATTGTTGCGCAGCTTTCTTAGCTTTCGCACGCGCGATAGCGGCTGCAACAGAGGCTTTCTTTGTTTCTATTTCTGACTCTGCCGAAAGAATATTGTCGCTTTGGGTTGTGTCTTGTGAAACATGGTGTTCTTTGGCTAAACGACGGGCTTTACGTTGTGCCATAATTTCACGATTATCAGGTAAAACCTCGCCTGATTCAGAGACGATTGTCTTTTGATGTGTTTCAATCGTATTTTCGTTGCTCTCTAGCTCTTTTTTGGCTTTTAAACGCGCTAAAGCAGCTTGTACAGGATCAACACCTTGTGTTTTAGCTAAGGCTTCCCGACGGTTTTCTGCCGCTTTACGCGCACGAGCTTCGCGCTCTTGTTTTTCTTTTTCGAGACGCGCTTGACGGGCTTCAAAACGAATTTTCGCTTCTTCTGCTTGTTTTGCTTTTTCTTTAATATCCCAAATTTTGGCTTTTTCTTGTCGGAAATATTGGATTAATGGAATATGGCTTGGGCAAACATAAGCACACAAACCGCATTCAATACAATCAAATAAGGAATATTCTTCTGATTTATCATGATCCTCTGCGCGAGCAAACCAATACATTTGCTGTGGCATGAGTTTTACAGGGCAAGCATCGGAACATGCGGAACAGCGAATACAAGAACGCTCAGGCTCTGGTGGCGCATACTCAAAATGATCTGGAGCAATGAGACAGTTCGTCATTTTGGTTACAGGCGCATTCAAATTAGGCAAAATGAAGCCCATCATTGGCCCTCCCATAAAGACAGGGAGGCGTTCATCGTATTGATAATCGACTTGTTGTAATAGGTGATAAATAGGTGTACCAAAACGCGCCCAAACATTACGAGGCAATGGGAGTTTGTCTCCGGTTAAAGTGACTACTCGTTCAATTAAAGGCTCGTCATTTATGATGGCTCTTTTTATTGCGAAAGCCGTACCGATATTTTGCATTAATATGCCAATCGCAGAGGAATGCTGGCCTTTTGGCACTTCCATACCGGTAAGAATTTGAATTAATTGTTTGGATGCGCCAGAAGGATATTTGGTTGGAATAACCCGCACTTCAATATCGTTAGCACCGTGTAACGCGTTATTTAGGGCTTCAGTGGCTTCAGGTTTATTATCTTCAATGGCGATAACCACTTTTTCTGGGCGCAGGATATAACGCAGAATACGAATACCTTCAATGATTTCATCGGGATGATCGCGCATTAAACGATCATCACAAGTAATATAAGGTTCACATTCCGCCCCATTAATGATGAGCAATTTAGTTTGCTTTTCTGCATGATGGATTTTCGCTGCAGTAGGAAAAGCCGCACCACCAAGCCCAGCAATACCGGCTTGGTAAATTTTTTCAATCAGTTGTTCAGGTTCAACACTTAGGAAGTCTTCAATTGGTGATTGTTCAATCCAACGATCTTCCCCATCTGCACACAAATGGATTGTTGTTTCAGATAAGCCTGAAGGATGGGCTGCAACATAAGGTTCTATTGCGATAATTTTACCGGATGTAGGCGCATGGATTGGAAGTTGGCGCAAACCGTCTCCCTGAGTCAACGCTTGTCCTTTGAGTACAGATTGGCCAACATGGACAAGGATATTCCCTGCGCTGCCTGCATGTTGTTTAACTGGAATATAGAAGTTTTGCGGTAACGGCAAATGACTAATAGGCGTACCATTTGACTGTGACTTCATTTCAGGCGGATGAATGCCTCCGGGAAAATCCCAAAGTTGTCCTGAATTAAAACGGGTGAGTACATCGCTCATGTATGTTTCTCCGTTTTTTCAACATTGCCGGTGACAATATGTTTGGTTTGTGGGTTCATCACAGGAATGACTAAGTTTGGATCAAATTTCCAATTCCAATGTTCAATATTTTGTTCAACTTTAATCATATGAATACAATCAGTTGGACAGGGAGCAACGCACAGCTCACAGCCTGTACACAAATCTGGGATAATAGTATGCATTGCTTTGTTTGTGCCGATAATCGCATCTACCGGACAGGCTTGAATGCATTTTGTACAACCGATACACATATCTTCATGGATAAACGCGACCATTTGTGCCGGTGTTTCATCGTCAAAATCGGTTTTAGGAACCTCTACGCCAAGTAAATCAGCGAGCTTTACCACTAAAGGTTGTCCACCGGGGACACATTTTGTAATGGTATCTCCGTTAGCAATGGCTTCTGCATAAGGTTTACAACCGGGATAACCACATTGCCCACATTGGCTTTGTGGTAGTAGGGCATCAATTTGTTCTACAATCGGATCCGCTTCGACTTTTAGTTTTATGGAAGCGAAGCCTAATATCGCTCCGAAGATCAAGGCGAGGATTGCAATAATACCAATTACATAATAAATAGTCGGAAGCTGGGTCATTATTTCACCAACCCGGCAAAGCCCATAAATGCGAGAGACATTAAACCTGCGGTAATTAAAGCGATAGAAGCGCCTTGAAATGGCTGAGGGACATCAGCTGCCGCCAGACGTTCACGCAAAGCAGCAAACAAAACTAATACTAAAGAAAAACCCAGTGCTGCACCAAATCCATAGACCACGGATTGAGTTAAATTATTAGCAAGATTCACGTTTAATAAGGCCACGCCAAGTACCGCACAGTTCGTTGTGATTAGGGGTAAGAAAATGCCTAATAAGCGATAGAGGGTTGGGCTAGTTTTGTGAATGACCATTTCAGTAAATTGCACGACGACAGCAATGACAAGAATAAAAATCAGAGTGCGTAAGAAGGTCGCATTTAATGGCGCTAAAATATAAGTATCAACTAAGTAAGACGAAAGGGAGGCAACAGTTAACACAAATGTTGTAGCCAACCCCATACCAATAGCGGTTTCTACTTTTTTAGATACGCCCATAAATGGACATAGTCCAAGAAACTTTACCAACACAAAGTTATTAATCAGTGCGGTACTAATGAGCAGTAAAATATATTCGGTCATAAATGGTTCTGTAAATTCGTGCTACAAGTCGACATTCGGAGATCGTTTATTTAGCGATCTATAACCCTATATTATCCCTGTTTTAATGCCGAAGAACAATAGAAAACAAGAATATTCCTTGAATTGGGTAGGTTTAACGTGCAATTGGTGATGGCAAAGGTTCAGGTTCACCAAGAAAGTGCGGTTCTTTTTCAATTAATAAATCCCAAATAGCCATTAAGCGTGCAAAAAATTCTCGAAAGCGCACGAAGCTATAGCCACTAGGGTATTCAGCGGCAAAGCAAATCGCATCAATATTATGATATTTGGCGATAAATAAAGCCCGTTCACAATGAAATTTTTGCGTGATAATGGTAATAGAATGCGCTTTAAACACTTGCTCGGCACGGATAACTGAATCTAGGGTGCGGAAGCCAGCATAATCTAAATATAAGAACTCTGCGGGTATCCCCATTTTGCGCAAATCACGAAACATTGTTCTTGGTTCATTATATTGCAATGTCCGGTTATCGCCACTGAGCAGTAAATAATCTACTTTGCCTTGTCGATAAAGTTGTTGAGCGGCCTCTAAGCGGTGTTGATAAAACAAATTGGGGGTATTTTTAGCAAAATACTTTGAAGTACCAAGTACAAGACCATATGGCCGATAGGGTATGGTTTTGCTATCAGTATAAATCCCTTGTCGAACGTAAAAACCAATGGCTTGGTCAATGAGAATAAGTAAGAAAAAACAAATAAATCCCAGTCCAATAACGCAGCGTAATAGGCCTTTGTAGCGAATAAAAATAGCTGTAAAGTGTTTTATCATAGCGCGTGTTGGAGCAAGGAACAATCTTTTCATCATGATGATTACAATAATGAAAAAGTGCGGTAAATACAAGTGATAATTTTTAAAAGCAGTGGAGAAGTATAGAAGTTTAAAAATCTAGAAGTTTAGATGGCTAAAATTGCTTGACAAGAATATAGGTGCGCGCTAGTTTATACACATAAAAATAACAAGATAGGGAAGCCCATGGCAGTAAAGCACGTCACTCTTTTTACCGAAGAACCATTATATTTGGTATTTGGTGGGCAGCTACAGAATTTAGAAGTTGCTTATCAAACCTATGGAAAACTGAATCAAGCAAGAGATAATATTGTGTTGATTTGTCATGCTTTAACGGGAGATGCGGAACCTTATTTTGATAAAGCTAGCGGTCAAGAAGGGTGGTGGCAACACTTTATGGGCGATGACTTAGCCCTTGATACAACAAAATATTTTTTTATTTGTTCGAATGTACTCGGCGGGTGTAAAGGCACAACAGGGCCGGCATCAATTAATCCAGATACAGCGCAACCCTATGGCAGTTTATTTCCTAAAATTACGGTACAAGATATTGTAAAAGTGCAAAAAGCATTATTGGATAATTTAGGCATTCACCATTTACGTGCCGTTATCGGCGGCTCTTTTGGTGGGATGCAAGCAACCCAATGGGCGATTGATCACCCTGATTTTGTGGATAATGTGATCAATTTATGCTCTTCGCTATCTTTGAGTGCAGAGGCGATTGGTTTTAATCATGTGATGCGACAAGCCATTATTAACGATCCGAATTTTGCGGGGGGCGATTATTATGACGGGCAACCGCCTCATCAAGGGTTGTCGATTGCAAGAATGCTTGGAATGTTGACTTATCGCACGGATATCCAGTTGGCTAAAGCCTTTGGTCGTGTAACGAAATCAGAAGGGCAATTTTGGGGAGATTATTTTCAAGTTGAGTCTTATCTTAGCTATCAAGGAAAAAAATTTTTGACACGCTTTGATGCAAATAGCTATTTACATTTAATTCGCGCGTTGGATCTGTATGAGCCGAGTTTAGGCTATGCGGATACAAAGTCAGCACTTGCGCGTATTAAAGCGAATTATACATTAGTATCGGTGATTAATGATCAATTGTTTAAGCAAACAGATTTACGTAAAAGTAAATTATTACTTGAGCAAAGCGGGGTTAGCCTAACGTATTATGAATTTGCTTCTGATTATGGTCATGATGCCTTTTTAGTGGACTATGCAATTTTTGAGAAGCCAATTATAGAAGGTTTAGCGCGAAAGGCTAAAAATCACTAGGCTATTTTTTTAATCCGATCTAGAATAAAGTCATTCCAAATAAGGTGAGTCAAATCACCTATTCACTAAAAAATCAAATAATAAATATCTAAGTAGGTAAACCATGATTGATCCTAATTTATTGCGTAATAATCTTGCGGAAGTGGCTGAACAGTTAAAAACTAAACGTAATTTTGAGCTTGATGTAGCGAAAATTAGCCAATTGGAAGAAAAACGTAAAGCATTACAGATTAAAACAGAAAATCTGCAAGCTGAACGTAATTCACGTTCAAAGGCGATAGGCGCAGCAAAAGCGCGAGGTGAAGATATTCAATCGTTGTTAGCTGAAGTGGATAATATGGGCGTTGAGTTAACATTGGCAAAAACCCATTTAGATGATGTGCTTGCAGAGTTAAATGAGATTGCACTGAATATTCCAAATATACCGGCGAATGAAGTTCCTTTGGGCAAAGATGATTCAGAAAATAAAGAAATTTTACGTTGGGGAACACCAAGAACCTTTGATTTCGAAGTTCAGGATCATGTGGCATTAGGGGAAAGGTTAGACGGTCTTGATTTTGCCGCAGGTGCAAAATTAAGTGGCGCGCGCTTTGCGGTCATGAAAGGTGCGATTGCCAAAATGCATCGTGCATTGTCGCAATTTATGTTAGACCTTCATACTGAACAACATGGCTATGTAGAAACTTATGTGCCGTATTTAGTGAATCATGCTACGCTGTATGGTACTGGTCAGTTACCAAAATTTGGTGAAGATCTGTTTCACACTAAACCATTAGAGGGTGAGGTACCGTTTGCGTTAATTCCAACAGCGGAAGTGCCGGTTACAAACTTGGTTCGTGATGAAATTATTGACACAGATGAACTGCCAATTAAAATGACCGCACATACACCTTGTTTCCGTTCTGAAGCGGGTTCTTATGGGCGTGATACGCGTGGTTTAATTCGTATGCATCAATTTGATAAAGTGGAAATGGTTCAAATTGTCGATCCTGATAAATCTATGGAAGCATTAGAAGAGTTAACAGGGCATGCGGAAAAAGTATTGCAGTTATTAGACTTACCTTATCGTAAAGTGCTTTTATGTACTGGCGATATGGGATTTGGTTCATGCAAAACCTATGATTTAGAGGTTTGGGTCCCTGCGCAAAACACGTATCGTGAAATTTCCTCTTGTTCAAATATGTGGGATTTCCAAGCGCGTCGCATGCAAGCGCGTTGCCGGAGTAAAGGAGATAAGAAAACGCGTTTAGTGCATACCTTAAATGGATCTGGTCTCGCGGTTGGACGTACGCTAGTCGCGGTGCTTGAAAATTATCAGCAAGCCGATGGCTCCATTATTGTGCCAGAAGTACTAAGACCATATATGGGTGGCGTTAGTGTAATCGGGCAGTAAAAGCAAGGATTTGTATGTTATATGGCGCGCTAACCAAAGGGCATAATCCCCTATTGGTTGGCGCGTTTGCTTTTCGGTTTTGGTTATTTTATGCATAATAGCCAGTTAATAGCTGTGCCCAATCTTGTTCGCCGAATTGAATATGCATACGTGTTTTTTCTTTTTGAAAAGAGCGGTGCAATCTGTTTAAGTTTTCCTGTTTCCAAGAATTTCCTGATTTTTGACCGCACTTATCAAAATCAATTAACCAATATTTTTCATTTACGGAATTGTGCTGCACTAGGATATTGTGTGCGTTTAAATCAGAATGGTGGATTTGTAAATCATGTAATTGACGAATTAAAGCGCCAATGTGTTGCCATGCTTTTTCTGATAGGGAGCGGTGTTGTAAAAGTGCGGTGAGATCTTGGGCATTTTCGATTTTCTCAATTAATATATCGGCGCTATAAAAACCAAAAGGTGTTTTTTTTACGCGTGCGCCAATAGGTTTAGGCACTGGAAAATTAGCGAGATATAGTTGGTTTAACAATGAAAACTCTGCAAAACTACGCGTTTTTTCTAGTTGGTTAAAACGATATTTATCTTGGTTAATCTTTCCGATTAGGCCGCCTCTATAGTAGTGACGTAATGCACAATTGAAACCTAAAATATCTTCTGTGTGTATAAACCATGTGGTGCCTCTCCCTTTGGCTGAACCTATAATGCGACCTTGTTGTTGCCAGAATGTAGCGTCGAACCATTGCTCGGGGATGTCGGGTAGGCTGTCGGTATTAAAGAGAAAATATTGATTATTTTGTTGAAACTCGATCATAGTATTTTATTTTTTATTAAATAAGGTTTTTCTATATTGTATTGTAACAGTTAAAAACTATAACAAAGAGAAAGCACTTTGAACATGATAATAAAAGCAAACCCCGCTTATTTTGTCAATAAAATGAAAATTCACCTTGCTTAGAGCCGTTCAATCAAAGAAAAAGTTGCAAAACGTCATTGAGAAATTTAAACTTTAATCTTTAAACGATGTACTTATTGCAATAAACCATTATGAATAATCCGACAAACTCTCCAGAACTGGCTCCTGTTTCTTTGGGAGAACATTGCCGTCAGGCACGTGAAGCCTTAGGGCTTTCTTTAGATGATGTGTCTGAAAAAATAAATTTACGCACAACTATTTTGCAACACATTGAAAATGATGAATTTATTCATCCTGCGATCCCTGCAACGTTTATGCGAGGTTATGTACGTAGTTATGCGAAATTTTTAAGGTTGCCAGAACATTTACTCAATACCGTATCTTATGGTGAAGCGGAGAAAAATGATCTCGGTAAAAATACGCGAGCGAAAAAAGCGGTGAATAACCATTCTTCTCATGGACGTTGGGTGAGTTATTTAACCTGGTTAATTTTGTTAATTGTGATTGGCATGACGTTATTGTGGTGGTGGCAAAATCACCAAAAAACGACAGCAGAGCGTGACAATTTAGTGGAAAATTACGTTGCGACAACAAATAATGCATCAGTTACTGAGCAGACAGAAAACGTATTAGTAAAAGAAAATCATTCAACTGACGAAGTCGTTGCTACAGACTCGACAAATACTGTTGCGGCACCGGTTGATTTACAACCTATCACTTCGGTTAATACTACAGAATCTGAAGTGCTAGAACCAACTACCTCAACGGAAGCCTTGCAAAGCGAGATGAATCGTATTGATAATGCGGAAGAAAATTCAGCACAAGAAAGCAGCAATACAATAGCAGAGGATGTTGCGGTTTTACGAATTGAGATAACCGGTACTAGCTGTTGGATTAGTGTGCGCGATGGTAATCGAAAAGTCTTGGCTGAGAAAGAATATCGTCAAGGAGAAGTCTTGACTTTTAATGAAGGGGAAAACTATTCATTGATTATCGGTGCGCCGGGTAATGTAAAAATCAGTTATCAAGGGAAAGATGTGCCGTTGAAAGTAGATGGGCGAGTAGCACGTTTTAAATTGCCTCAGCAATAATATGGGAAAATTATGTTAGCAAAACCAGATATTAAACGTCGAGAGTCGACGAAAATCTATGTAGGTAATGTGCCGGTTGGTGGCGATGCCCCTATTGCGGTCCAATCCATGACCAATACCCGTACAACAGACGTCGAAGCGACTGTGGCACAAATTAAAGCTCTTGAACGTGTTGGCGCGGATATAGTGCGAGTTTCAGTGCCAACTATGGAAGCTGCAGAAGCATTTAAGTTGATTAAGCAGCAAGTGAATGTGCCACTAGTTGCAGATATTCATTTTGACTATCGAATCGCGCTAAAAGTCGCAGAATATGGCGTAGATTGTTTGCGGATTAATCCTGGTAATATCGGGCGTGAAGATCGTATTCGAGCAGTGGTAGATTGCGCTAAAGATAAGAATATTCCTATTCGTATCGGTGTAAATGCGGGATCGCTGGAAAAAGATTTACAGGAAAAATATGGTGAACCGACACCTGAAGCGCTGTTAGAGTCAGCATTACGTCATGTCGAAATTTTAGATCGCCTAAATTTCGATCAATTTAAAGTGAGTGTCAAAGCTTCAGATGTGTTTTTAGCTGTGGAGTCTTATCGTTTGTTGGCGAAAGCAATTAAACAGCCATTGCATTTAGGTATTACAGAGGCGGGTGGAGCGCGAGCTGGAGCAGTGAAAAGTGCGGTCGGTTTAGGCATGCTTTTATCTGAAGGGATTGGTGACACTTTACGCGTATCATTAGCGGCGGATCCTGTAGAAGAAATTAAAGTCGGTTTCGATATCCTAAAATCATTGCGAATTCGTTCGCGGGGGATTAATTTTATTGCTTGCCCGACTTGTTCTCGTCAGGAATTTGATGTTATTGGGACGGTCAACGCGTTAGAGCAGCGCTTGGAAGACATTATTACACCGATGGATGTTTCAATTATTGGTTGTGTAGTGAACGGTCCTGGAGAGGCCTTAGTCTCAGATTTAGGTGTGACCGGTGGTAATAAGAAAAGTGGTTATTATTTAGATGGTGAACGTCAAAAAGAACGGTTTGATAACGATCAATTGATTGACCAACTTGAAGCGAAAATTCGTGCTAAAATTGCGATGCAAGATCCGAATCAACGCATTCTTTAGCTAAAACATCGTCATTTTAAAGACAAAATAAATTATATTGAAAGGAAATCTAGTGGCAAAAACAATTCAAGCAATTCGAGGCATGAACGATTGCTTACCAACCGAGACACCTTTATGGCAGTGGGTGGAAAGTAAGATTCGTCATGTATTGGCAAGTTACGGTTATGCCGAAATCAGAATGCCTATTGTAGAAAGTACACCGCTATTTGCGCGAGCAATTGGTGACGAAACTGATGTTGTGAATAAAGAAATGTTTACTTTCCGCGATAATGCAGATGAGCTATTGAGTTTACGTCCGGAAGGGACTGCCGGATGTGTGCGAGCGGGTATTGAACACGGTTTATTATATAACCAAGAACAACGTTTATGGTATATGGGGCCAATGTTCCGTTATGAGCGCCCACAAAAAGGAAGATATCGTCAGTTCCATCAGGTTGGCGTAGAGATTTTTGGTATTGCAAATCCTGAAATTGATGCCGAATTGATTATGTTGACTGCTCGTTTGTGGAAGGAACTGGGTATTTTTGAGCATGTTAAACTAGAGCTTAATTCTATTGGTTCATTAGAATCTCGTCGCAATTACAGCCGTGATTTAGTGGCATTTTTACAGAATCATCTTGATGTGCTGCAGCAAGATCCGGACTGTGTGCGCCGTTTAACAACGAATCCACTACGCATTTTAGATACTAAAAATGCAGCTATTCAGGCTGTGTTAAATAATGCGCCAAAATTGCATGATTATTTAGATGAAGAGGCGCGTGAACATTTTAGTACTTTATGCGGTTTATTAGATGCATTAGGGATTCAATATACGATTAATCCAAAATTAGTGCGTGGTTTAGATTATTATAATAAAACCGTGTTTGAATGGGTGACGACGGCATTGGGCGCACAAGGCACAGTATGTGGTGGCGGGCGCTATGATGGCTTAGTGGAGCAGCTTGGTGGTCATGCAACAGAAGGCGTTGGCTTTGCTATGGGGCTAGAGCGGCTTATTTTATTAGTACAAGAAGTCAATGGGAATATTGTGACGGCAAATCCGGTTGATGTGTATATTGTATACTCGGGTGAAGGGACAACGATTGCTGCATTTTTATTGGCAGAAAAACTTCGCTCAGAAGCACCGCACTTACGCACAATGCTGCACTGTAGCGGTGGGGCATTTAAAAAACAGTTTAAGCGTGCTGATAAAAGTGGCGCTCAATTTGCTTTAGTGATCGGAGAAACTGAGGTACAAGCTCAAAATGTGTTAGCGAAGCATCTCGTTTCAGGCGAGCAAGAGACCGTAGCAGTCGCTGATATTGTGGCTTATTTAACGAATAAATTGTAATTAAGAGGAAAAGAAGATGGCGTATAACGCAGAAGAAGAACAAGAACTTGAACAGTTAAAGAGTTGGTGGAAAGATAATTATGTGGTCATCATTTTAGCTGTTGTCGTTACATTTGCAGGGGTATTTGGTTGGCGTTATTGGCAAGCTCATCAGGCCAATAAAATTCAAGAAATTTCAGCTGAATATGATCGATTAATTTATGGAAATCAAGGCATCGCTGCGAAGGAAGCGCAATTATCAGAATTCTTGAAAAACAATGAAAAAACCAGTTATGCAGTACTGGCATTATTGGATCAGGCAAAACAGGCAGTAGAAAATAAAGACTTTGCTCAAGCAGAAAAAGCCTTAAAGCAAGCGACACAAGAATCGGATGATCACATTTTGCAGTCTATTGTCGCAATTCGATTGGCCGCAGTGGAGTATCAACAAGGAAAATATGATGCTGCGTTGGAGAGCTTGCATTTGGTAAAAGATGCGGCATGGAATAGTCGCAAGCACTTGATGACAGGGGATATTTGGCTCGCGAAAGGCGATAAAATGACTGCAAAAGCGAGTTATGAATTAGCTAAAGAGCATGCGACTCCGTTAGAGCAGCAATGGTTACAAGTGCGGTTAAATAATTTGTAGTTTTTATCTTATTTTAAGCACAATAAAGGTTATTATCAGAGGATAATAACCTTTTTTTGTTGAAAATATCATTTGCTTAGATAATTTGGGTTTGTTTAATCGTTTTTAAATACTATTTGAGCCAGCCTCACCCTCACTTATTATATTATCCGCACCGTTTTGCTTAATCTTAAAATGAATGTATTTGGCGATATAAACGTAGAATAAATAAAAATTTTGCAAGCGAGTTCTCAAAATTGAAAAAATTAAATTGAGTTTTTTAAAAATTTATTTATAGTTTTACTCCAATTTTTGTTGTTTTTTATGAATAAAATGCTTCAATATGGAGGGGAACTATGAAAAAATCCAAGTTAATGCGTAAAACAGCTTTAGCAGTGCTGGTTTCATCTTCTATTATGTCTAGCGCATGGGCAGATCCTATCTTTGACTTGTCTAATACACGTGACATTGCAGTAGTCGATGTAACGGATCAATTTACCCAAGGGAATGCTTTTTCTTTGGGAAGTGGTTCGTTGACGTTTCGTTTTAAAAACGCATCACATACAGGCTATGGCACGTTATTAGGGGTATCTGATCCTGCTGTAGACGATCGTTATGTATGGTTTTATACCAATAGAACTCCACAAGGCGATACATTCGGGATTGAAATTCGTGATGGTAATCATCGCTTAGTACCTAATAATCAACTGGTTACCGCACCGATAGCGAATACAGCCGATGGCTACCATACGGTGACTTATACCTTTGATAAAGACGAACAAAAAATTAAAATTTACGTAGACGGTGTTTTACGTAAAACAGCGAACTCCTCCAAGTTTTTTGAAGATATACCGGGACTAAATACCGCGTATGTTGGTCGTACTCAGCGACTCAGCCAAAACCCAAATCAGTTAGCGGGTAATGTGTTTTATTCTGGCGTGGTCTCAAATGTATTGTCTGAAGATGAAATTGCTGCTCAACATAATGAGCTAGTGGAACGTCAGGCTTATGCTTTTTCTAAAAAACAACATCTCGGTGTATTACACACAGACGCTGAAGGCATGTTTGTTCCGGGCCAAAATGGTTCAAGAAATTATCGTATTCCCTCCTTGTTGACGACTCAAAGTGGCGTTGTCATTGCGGCGATTGATAAGCGTAATGAGCATTCTGCGGACTGGGGAGATATTGATATTGCTATTCGTCGTAGTTTAGATGGTGGGAAAACCTTTGAAACAGATCAGGTGATCATGGATTTAGTTTCTCAGGCGAGTTTAAATGGACAGAATTCAGCATTATTAATTGATGCCGTGATGACACAAGATAAAAATACGGGACGTGTTTTTATGTTAGTGGATATGTTCCCTGAGTCTCAGGCGCTCTTTGGCATGTTTAGTAACTCACAAGCCAGTTTTGAATCTGAAAGTACAGGGCATTTAAAAGTAGGTGATAAATATTATCGTATGTTAACTGATGTGAATGGTAAACGCTTCACCTTACGTGATGATAATATTGTTTATAATTTACTTGGTGAGAAAACCGATTATCGTGTTGTAACAGAAGGTGACCCAAGTATCGCTTTCCGAGATTTAGGGGATATTTATCAAATCAGCACGGGAAACAAGGTTGGTAATATTTTCCTGAAACAAAATGGAAGTAATGCGAATGCGCCGTTTAAAGCACACTATACCAGTTATTTATGGTTAACTTATAGTGATGATGATGGTGCAACATGGTCTAGTCCACAAGATATTACGCCACAAGTGAAAGAAGAATGGATGCGTTTTTTAGGTACTGGACCGGGAACGGGGATTCAGCTTAAAAATGGTAATTTAGTCTTACCGGTCTATTTTACCAATCGTGATAATAAACAATCGGCTGCGCTTATTATTAGTGAAGACGGAGGCAAAACATGGAAACGTGGTGCTTCACCGAACGATGCTTATTTAGATGAAATCGGAGGCGCGCGTTATTTACAAGATAATGCCTATGAATTAACAGAATCACAAGTAATTGAGTTAGATAATGGACAACTCAAAATGTTTTCCCGTAACCGTAGCGGTAGAGTCATTATTTCTACCAGTTATGATGGTGGAATGACATGGGCGAAGAATGAAAGATTTAGAGATTCTGTATTGCTTGATCCATATTCACAAATGTCAGTGATTAAGTATTCCAAGAAAATTCGAGGCAAAGAACATGTAGTATTTGCTAACCCTCATGCAAGTAATCGTACGAATGGTATGGCTTGGTTAGGTGAGGTTCAGGACGATGGTAGTATTGAATGGAAATATAATACGCTCATTTCAGGTGGGGCATATGCTTATAATAGCTTAACTGAATTGCCGAATGGAGATGTAGGATTACTGTATGAAGGCGCAAACGGCCGCATTGAGTATGTCCGCTTTAACTTACAAGATTTACTCTGGCACGATAATTTGATTTATCGCGATGCGCGTAACACTGAAAATCAGAATGTTTCATTAGATAATGATAACCCTGCAAGAGGGGAAGTGTTCTATAAAATTGGCGATGGTGAAATGATTAAAGTCGGTAATGGCATTAATCATGATAGTCTTGTGGTGGAAGAAGGGATTGCCACATTAGCACAGGAAGCCGATGCACAAAACAACAAACAGGCTTATGCAGATGTGTTCGTACTGAGTAAAGGCTTGTTAAGATTAAGTTCAGCCGATCAAATGCCGACAGGAAATATTCATCTTGATGAAGGGACATTAGATTTAAATGGCAACACTTTGGCTATTGCGAATGTGGATGAAACCGATAAATCTGGATTGCATGTGTCTGAGTTAAAAGGGAATATTGTAAACCATAATGATAGCCAAGAGGCTACGTTAGTTTATGAGCAAAGTGGCAATCAGCAAATTACAGGGACAGTAGGTGAGTATGATGCGGGTAAATTAAACCTGATTTATCAGCCAAGTGCGGTGGATTCTGCATTAGTTTTAACGGGAAATAGTGTATTAAATGTAATCGAGGTGAAAAGTGGCTCTGTCAGTTATGCACCAAATACATTCAATACCGCAGAAGTTGCTCATATTCGTTCGCAGGCAAGCTTAAAGTTAGATGGTAATGTTGTGGCAGACATTCGCCAACTCAATCTAGAGCCGAATGCGCGTTTGGAGGCGAATATTCTTGAGGACCAAATGATATTGTTAGATACTGAAACGGTATCAGGCAAAGGGGAGTTTATTAAACGCGGTCAAGGTACTTTGGCATTTGCAGGGACAGTAAATGAGTTAGCAAAAGTTGATATTCAGGCGGGGACTTTCGCCATGATGAAAGATGCTAACGGAAAAGCGCCAGTCATTAATGCGCCTCTGACTCTCGGTGAAAATACGCGTTTTGCCGGCGAAGCAACGGTTACAGGCAAAACGATTTGGTCTAAAGGTTCTGTTATTTCCCCATCAGTGATTGAACCATTTATTGAGTTAAATGATCTCGATCGTTCGACAAATACCTTTGCTCCAAGTGTGCAAACGTTTGGCGATGTGGAAAATCAAGGGACTGCAAGAATTCCATTACGTGTGAATAATAATACGGAAGATATGAGCCAATGGGAATCTGATAAAGTGATTATTACTGGGGATTTAAGTTCAACCGTTGATAATCCAACATCGGTAGATGTTTATTTACTTGGTCAAGCATCAGGGAAATCAGATACCAATAGTAATGGAAAATACGATGCGAATGAAGGAACGGAGTTAATCCGTGTAGATGGTCTAAGCTAGGTGAGTCGTTTTGCTTTAGGCGGCGTGTATGATCGTAATAATCCTCAAAGTGCGGTAAATAGTTTATATAATTTTGAGTTAGTTACGATTGATAAAGGTGTGGTTGACGATGCTTATCACTATCGTCTTTATAATCAATTGATTACCGAAGATGGAAAACCGCTTTCTAATGTGGTACGGAAAGAGGTAGATTCAACGCCAGCGCCAACACCAGCACCGGAACCAACGCCGACACCAGCGCCAACGCCAGCACCGGAACCAACGCCGACACCTGCGCCAACACCGGCACCAACGCCGACACCAACGCCGACACCAGCGCCAACGCCGGCACCAACACCGGCACCAACGCCGGCTCCAGCGCCAGCACCGGAACCAACACCAACGGCACCGGCACGTGAGAGTATTAAAGCCGATACGCCGTCTTATTTAGTCGCACAAACAGCGCTATTTGAGCAAGCTAAGCAGTTGGATCATGTCTTTAGTCAGAATTTATGGCGTAAAGATAAGAAAGGTTTCTATGTGGCACAGCAACATAGCCATGCGAATTATCAATCTAATCTGAATTTTGTCGATTATGGATATGGTTATAAATCCAATAAAAACAGTACGTTATTTGGCGCTTATGTACCATTAAGTGAAAATACGGAATTACATGGAGGTATTGCATTCACGAATAATAAAGTGAAGCCGCAGGCCGCTGATGGAGAAAGTACGACCAAATATAAAACGACCTCATTATTGTTAGCCACTCACCATGAATGGGATAATTATTTGTTGAACCTCAAAGCGGGTTATCACTGGCATAGAGGTGAAGTATCGGCAAATACCCTTGCCCAAAATGCGAAAATCAAAGGTAAAGCATGGCAGTTAGGTGCTGAAGCGGGTTATCGTATTGATCTCAATGCAGTGAAGTTAATTCCTGTTGTGGGGATTAATTATCAACAATTGAAGTTAGACGTTGATAGTCATCCAACATGGAATGTGACAGCTAAGGATAGTACTTTAGTGAGCCCTTATGCGGGAAGTTATGTAAACTGGGCAAATGATGTTGTTGATTTTAAAGTCGGCGCATTTTATGAACAGAATCAACATAAAGGCACATCTGTATCAGTAGATGATGGCACTCAAACAGTACAGTTTAACTCAGGTAAATTGGGGAATGCTTTATTGTTCAGAGCCAATGCAGATGTTGCTTTGTTAGAGCAATTGAAATTGGGAGTTCAGTTTGATCACCGTCATGGTTTATCAAAAGGTAAAGTGAAACAAAGTCAAATTGCATTAAAATTGGAATATCAATTTAAATAATGCCGAGCGCCATAATAAAAGGTCTGGATTTTTCCAGACCTTTTGTATGATAAGCATATAATCAAAATATGTTTATTCGATATTAAGCAGAAGCTTTAGCAAAACGTTCTGCTGCGAAATCCCAGTTAACCACATTCCAGAATTCTTTGATGTAGTCTGGACGACGGTTTTGGAATTTTAAGTAATAAGCGTGTTCCCAAACATCTAAGCCAAAAATTGGATAACCAGAACAACCTGCAATTTCTTTGCCCATTAATGGTGAATCTTGGTTAGCTGTTGAGACAACTGCTAATTTACCATTTTCATAAACTAACCATGCCCAACCAGAACCAAAGCGCGTTGCAGCCGCTTTTTCAAATTCTGCTTTGAATGCATCAACAGAACCGAAATCACGTTCAATGGCTTCTTTTAATGCGCCTTGTAATGTGGTTCCTTTTTTCAAGCTTTTCCAGAATAAAGTGTGGTTAGCGTGGCCACCAACGTTGTTACGTAATGCCGCGAGTTTGTCTGCGGGAACTTTGTCTAAATTACGTAAGAATGAACCAGGGCAACCTGCATTGGCAAGCTCGGTTAATTCTGCTGAAGTTTCTAACACTGCATTTGCGTTATTAACATATGCTTGGTGGTGTTTGCTGTGGTGAATTTCCATCGTTTGAGCATCAAAATGAGGTTCTAATGCATCATACGCATATCCAAGCTCAGGTAGAGTATAAGCCATAATTATTTCCTTTTAGTCAGTTTAACATCAATATGATCTTAACAAAAAAATAGCTTAAGATCACTAATTGTTACACCTTTTTAACAAAAGTGCGGTGAGTATTGGAAAAGAAAATGAGGGGCAGATTAATCAAATACTTCATGCCCCTAACCCATTTAATGATTTTGCGCTTTTACTGCTGCAACGGCAACCATATTAATAATACGGCGTACAGAGGCAACTGGCGTTAATATGTGGGCAGATTTATTTAATCCCATGAGTAACGGACCGATAGTGATAGGGCTATTTGTCCCCTGTAATAGATTTAAGCTAATACGAGCCGCTTCCATATTTGGGAAAACGAGTAGATTAGCAGCGCCTTTTAGTGGACTATCAGGCATAATTTCTTGGCGTAAACTTTCACTTAACGCGAGATCACAATGCATCTCACCATCAATGACTAAGTTTGGTTCTTGCGCTTGTACTAATGCTAAAACTTGGCGCATTTTGACCGCACTTGGTGTATTTGCACTGCCATAGTTAGAGCTGGAAACCAGCGCTATTTGTGGCTCTATACCAAAATTGCGCACTTCTTTAGCTGCCATCATGGTAATCGAAGCCAATTCTTCCGCTGAAGGGTCTTGGTTAACGAAAGTATCTGTTAGGAATAAATTGCCATGTGGCAAAATTAACCCGTTGACAGTGGCGAGGGTGGATACTTCAGATTTTGTGCCTAATACATTTTCTAATACGCTTAAATGGCTATCATAATAGCCCATTAACCCACACAACATCGCATCGACTTTGCCTAAGTTAAGTAATGTCGCTCCTACAACAGTGGGATTCGTGCGCAATTCACGTTGTGCAGAAACCGGTGTCACGCCATGACGTTTGTGGGCTTGGTAGTAATCTTGCCAGCATTCTTCATGATCTGGATTATTTTCAATATCGATAATTTCATAATCTTGATTAATCTGAATTTTTAATCCAAGAGATTTTACCCGCTGCGCAATAACTGCAGGACGGCCGACTAATACAGGGAGAGCAATTCCTAGTGTGGAAATTTCTTGAACAGCGTGTAATACACGTGGCTCTTCGCCATCGGTTAATAATACCCGTTTTTTATCGGCCTTAGCTTGAGCAAAAACCGGTTTCATAAATAAATTAGTTTTATACACAAATTGTGTCAATTTTTCGATATAAGCATCGAAATCTTGAATAGGGCGTGTCGCGACACCGCTTTCCATTGCCGCTTTTGCGACAGCTGGCGCGATGTTAATTATTAAGCGTGGATCAAACGGTTTTGGAATAATATAATCTGGGCCAAACGAGACTTCGCTGTCACCATAAGCCGAAGAAACAACGTCGCTTTGCTCTGCAAGGGCTAAATCAGCAATGGCATAGACCGCCGCCATTTTCATTTCTTCATTAATGGTGGTTGCGCCGACATCTAATGCGCCACGGAAAATAAACGGGAAGCATAATACGTTATTTACCTGATTTGGATAGTCAGAACGCCCTGTACATACAATCGCATCAGGACGTGCAGCTTTTGCTTCCGGTGGGGTAATTTCAGGATCCGGGTTTGCTAATGCCAAAATTAATGGGCTATTAGCCATATTCTTCACCATATCTTGTGTTAATGCACCAGCAGCAGAGCAACCCAAGAAAATGTCAGCGTTTGGAATGGCATCGGCTAAGGTGCGTTGTCCATTATCTTCAATCGCATATAACTTTTTCGTTTCATCTAAATTAGCATCCCGATTTTTGTAAATCACACCTTTAGAATCACATACCGTAATATTCTCACGTTTCATGCCAAGGCTAATGAGCAAATTCAAACAAGCAATAGAGGCCGCGCCAGCACCCGAAGCCACTAAACGTACATCTTCTATTTTCTTATTTACAATGCGTAAACCGTTTAAAATAGCCGCTGCGCTAATAATTGCGGTGCCATGCTGATCGTCATGAAATACAGGAATATTCATGCGTTCACGTAATTTTTGTTCAATATAAAAACATTCAGGCGCCTTGATGTCCTCTAAGTTGATTCCGCCAAAAGTAGGTTCAAGGGAAGCAATGATGTCGACTAATTTATCAGGATCTTGTTCATCAATTTCAATATCAAATACATCAACACCGGCAAATTTTTTAAATAACACCCCTTTTCCTTCCATAACGGGTTTACCAGCTAAAGCCCCAATATTACCTAGCCCTAAAACGGCAGAACCATTTGAAATGACTGCGACCAAATTACCACGAGCAGTATATTTGTGAGCGGAGGCGGGATTTGCTTGAATTTCTAAGCAAGGCATAGCAACACCAGGTGAGTAAGCTAGGGCAAGATCGCGTTGTGTGGCAAGGGATTTAGTTGGGGTAACTTCAATTTTTCCAGGCTTAGGAAACTCATGGAAATCTAGAGCTGCTTGGCGTAATTGTTCATCCATATGGAAAATCCTCATTGTTTAGTCATGAATTTATCGAATAAAAGCAATATTATAGCCATAATTAATCATTCAATTTGTGATATGGTACACATTATTCGCTTTCTGAGTCAAAAATCCTGTAAAATTAACCGCACTTTATGTCAACGGAGAACAGTATGCGATTAGATAAGTTTTTAGCCGAAAATACCGGATTAACTCGCTCACAGGCAGCAAAAGTGTTGCGCCAAAGTGCGGTGACAATTAATGGAAAAGTTGAGAAAAGCGGTGCGGTGAAAGTTAGCAAAACCGATGAAATCCATTATGATGGTCAATTGTTGAACTGGATTGAGGCTGGGCAATATATTTTATTTCATAAACCACAGGGGTATGTATGTTCTCATGAAGAGGGGGATTACCCGACAATTTATCAGTTTTTTGATTATCCTCTTTCTGTTAAATTGCATAGTGCGGGTAGGTTAGATGTAGATACGACAGGGCTTGTGTTATTGACTGATGATGGCCAATGGTCACATCGCATTACTTCCCCTAAATATCATTGTGAGAAAACATACTTAGTCACCCTCGCGGATCCTGTCGAAAGCCATTATCAGGCTGAGTGTGAAAAAGGGATTTTATTGCGTGGAGAAAAAGAGGCGACAAAGCCTGCTAAATTAGAGATTATTGATGATTACAATGTAAATTTAACCATTAGCGAGGGGCGTTATCACCAAGTAAAACGTATGTTTGCGGCTTTAGGTAATAAAGTTGAGGCATTGCATCGTTGGCGAGTTGGGTCGATTGTGTTAGATGATAGTGTGCCTGAGGGAGAATATCGCATGTTGACGTCAGAGGAAATTGCTCAATTTTAAGGAGAAAAAATGGCATTACAACGTTGTCCAGGATGTCGAAAAAAAATCAGTGAAAGTGCGAAGCTTTGTCCACATTGTGCTTTCTCTTTTGCTGAGGCAGATTTGGAAAAATATAAAGCGGTTTTAGAACAACGGCGCCAACATAATGCAGAAATTAACCGTAAAAGTGTTAAATTGCATTTGATTTGGTTTGTCATTTTTGCGGTTGTTATTGGGGTGGCAAGTTGGTGGCAAAATGGGGGATAAAGCCCCCATTTTATTGTTATTCTAGATAAAATACTTGTTCCAGTTCTTCTGAAATCGGGCTGTTATCAGGATTTGATGGCATAATATCTTTCATAAACGCCCACCATTTTTGACAGGCTTGTGTCTGTGCCACTTGATTCCAGCGTTCTTCTGATTCAATTTCCACATAACCGAATAGCAGATTACGTTTCTCATCTAAAAATATCGAATAATTATGGGCGCCATGATCTTTTAATGCTTTTACCAATTCAGGAAAAATTTCGTCATGACGTTTTTTGTATTTCGCGTGGCAATCTGGATTTACCTGCATTAATACACCTTTTCTAATCATCATCTTCTCCTTAATTCGCCATACCTAAACCAACAATATTGGCAGCTAATACGATGATTAAACAGCCAATACATAATACACGCACAGGTTTTGTGCCAGTGTCTTTCCATTCTTTTAAAATTAACCCCACAATACCGCCGCACAATACATAGAAGCTCATATGTAACATCCAACTCATAAAGCCGTAGTCAGCAGGAATGTTGGCATGTCCCCAAGCATAGAAGAAGAATTGGAAGTACCACATCATACCGCCGATTGCGGCGAAAATGATATTTGTCACCAATAAGCCTTTTGCCACACTCATATCTTTACGGAAAGATAATTCAGGTTTAATAATCAAGCGAATAATACAGTAACCAAGGTTAATAATCGCACCACCGCCCATAATCACCACATAACTTGGCAAGGCGACATACAGCGGATCAACGCCTAATTGCGCCGCACTTTCATGCATTGGCACTGCTGCACTCATGGCAAATGACATACCTGCGGAGAAAATACCGCACATCACGGCAAGGGCTAAGCCTTTTTTCAAATTAAATTCCTCCACAGAAATACCGGAAACCCGTTCTTTTAATAAGCCCGCATAAGAGACTACCGCAACCCCAATAAGCGCTACCACGACACCTAGTAAAGTCATTTTTCCGCCTGTTGATGCCAATAATTCACCAAAGCGACCTTGTAGAATTGGGGTCATTAAAGTACCAACAATTAAGGTGATCCCAATGGCAATACCGATCCCCATTGACATACCGAGATAACGCATGGTTAAGCCGTAGCCGATATTCCCCACGCCCCACATGGCGCCAAACAAGAATACGGGTAATAAGATACCCGCACCAAATGAACCATAATACGCCCAGAAGTCAGGTAATAACCAATAGCTGATTCCCCAAGGCAGTAAGATCCAAGAGAATATCCCTGCCACTGACCACATGGTTTCCCAAGACCAATTGGCGACTTTTTTCAAGGGGGCATAGAAGCAAGCGGCGGAAGTCGCGCCAACGAAATGCCAGAAAATGCCTAATAAAATTGAACTACCCATAATATTGCTCCTTTAAAACATTTAAAGTTTGCACCGCACTTTTTATCGTTATTTCTAAACGATGTACTAAAAAGTGCGGTTGGTTTTACGGAAATTTTTACAAAACGCCTTCAATCGGTGTTACCCCAAAGCGTTCTGCCAATAATTTGAAGTTTTCGGTGGTAATAGTTTGTTTTTTACCTCCCATTGACATCACTTTTACGGAGATTTCGGCAGATTTTTCTGCGGTATCAATCAAACCAAAGGTTTCATCTAATGTAGGTCCTGCGCCAAATACACCATGGAATGCCCAAAGCACGAGGGAGTGATCTTTCATTTGCTCTGCGGTGGTATAGCCGATTTCATCTTTACCTGGTACAAGCCAAGGTAAAATGCCGACACCATCAGGAAATACCACCAAGCATTCTGTACTCATTTCCCATAATTCACGGGTAAATACTTTACTGTCGAGTGGTAATACATAGGTCAGCGCAATTAAGTGGGTGGCGTGGCAGTGCATAATCACACGATCTTTGCCGTTCGTTTTCGCCATTCTCACAATGTGAGATTGCAAATGTGCCGCCAGCTCTGAAGTAGCCACACCACCATTCACTAAACCCCATTCCACATAATAGCCTTTGCCTTGTTCATCAACGCGAACCACTGCAAGCGTATCGGCAGGATCTAAAATCACGTTGCGGAAGAACTTGCCCGAACCTGTAACAATGAAGTATTGCCCTTTCAAGGCAGCAAGATCTTGGGTTAACGCGACATGGCGTGGATTCGGATCAAACTCCTGTTTATAAGGCGCCACATCTTCTTCCAACAAACGTAAGCTGATATTGCCGCCGTTACGTTCGTCCCACCCTTTCAACCACATATCATTAGTGGCTTTAATCATGCCCTGTACAAACCAAGAAGAAAGAATTTTTTGCATAATCCGCTCCTTATGCACGTTGGCTTAAAACATTGGTTTCATATTGGCGAACTTGTGCAAGCCAGTTACTGCCTGTTGGCACATTATGGCGTTCACAATACATATCCCAAACCGCTTGCCAAGGTAGTGATTTTTGTTCTTCCAATAAGGCTAAACGGGTGGTGAAGTCACGGTTATTTTCCGCTTCACGCAAGCTCGCCGTTGGCTCTAATAAGGCGCGCAATAAGGCTTTTTTCATATTGCGTGTTCCGATAACCCAAGCAGCGATACGGTTAATGGATGCATCAAAGAAGTCCAAACCGATATGCACGCGATTAAAAAGTTGATTACGGATAATTTCATTGGCAATGGCTTGAGTTTCGTCATCAAGTAATACAACGTGATCACTGTCCCAACGCACTGGACGGCTAACGTGTAACAGTAAATGTTCGACAAACGGCATTACGGCAGAAATTTTGTCAGAAATCACTTCAGTCGGGTGATAATGCCCCGCATCTAAACAAAGTGCGGTTTTGCGTGAAGTAGCATAGCCCACATAGAATTCATTTGACCCTACGGTATAAGATTCCAAGCCGATACCGAATAATTTGCTTTCCACCGCATCTAAATGATATTTCGGATCGATTTTTTCTCTAATAATCTCATCAAGGGCTTCCACCAAACGCTGGCGAGGCGCGGCTTTATCAACGGTTAAATCTTTTGCGCCGTCAGGAATCCAAATATTCATCACAGAAGCCGTGCCAAGTTCTTTACCAAAATATTCTGAAATTTTGCGGCAGGCTTTGCCGTGTTCGATCCAAAAATCACGAATTTCTTTATTGCTATGAGAAAGGGTGGCTTCGGCACTTAATGGGTGAGAAAAATAAGTTGGATTAAAATCTAAACCAAATTGATTTTGTTTCGCCCAATCCACCCAATTTTTAAAGTGCTCAGGTTTCACTTCATTGCGTTCAACTTTGCCTTCTGCTTCCAAATAAGATGCATGCAAATTTAAACGTTTCGCACCTGGAATTAAGCTGCTTGCCAAATCAAGGTCAGCACGTAATTCTTGCGGTGCGCGCGCTTTACCAGGGTAATTCCCTGTGGCTTGAATACCGCCTGTTAATGCACCACTTTGCTTTTCAAAGCCTGCTACATCATCACCTTGCCAGCAATGAATCGAAACAGGCAAGCTATCTAACAGTTGCATGGCTTTTTCGGTATCAACGCCAATATCGGCAAATTGTTGTTTAGCAAGTTCATAAGATTGTTGAATCGTCATAATAAATCTCCTTGGATTTTATTTTGAAAATTGTTGAAATTGTTGCCATTTGCGGTTAAATAGTTCTTTGTCCACAAAGTGCGGTCTGAATTTGAAACGTTTTAACGGGAAGTTTTTACTGACAATTTGACGGAATTCAGCTGCGGTATGCAGTTGATCTAACGCCATTAATTGACAACCCACATTACCGAGTACTGAGGCTTCAATCGGACCGGCAATCACATCAAATCCACAAATATCGGCGCAAAGCTGATTTAAAAATTCGTTCTGACTGCCGCCACCCACAATGTGTAAGCGTGAAATAGGGTGTTTTTGCAACGTACTTAATTCTTCCGCCACTTGGCGATATAACATGGCAAGGCTGTCAAAAATACAACGTGCAAGCTGTGCGGTATTTTCGGGTACGGTTTGTTGATGTTCGCGGCAATATTGTTGAATAGCCTCTACCATTGATGGTGGATTTAAGAAACGTTCGTCATTGGGGTTGATCAAACTTTCAAAAGCGGTTTCTTGGCTTGCTTGTTGCACTAAGGTTGGAATGTCGGCAATATTGCGTTCGGCACATAAGCGTTGGAACAGCCATAATCCCATAATATTTTTGAGAATGCGATAATGCCCGTCAATGCCGCCTTCATTGGTAATATTAGCGTTCATTGCTTGTTCGTCATTACAGACCTGTTTGCGATCTAAGCCCATTAACGACCAAGTGCCTGAGCATAAATAAGCACTGTATTCATCAGACAGCGGACTGGCAATCACCGCACTTGCAGTATCGTGGCTGGCGACAGACATTACGGGCACGGATTGCTGTCCCGATTGCCATTGCCCTACATTACGCCCTGCATGACGAATTTGCCCAAACCAACTGCGTGGCAAGCCGAGATAATCCAATAAATCCTGATCCCAATTGTCCGTATTCACATTTACTAATTGTGTTGTGGTGGCGTTGGTATATTCACGATTTAGTACGCCTGTTAAGCGGAAATTGAGATAATCGGGAATCATCACAAAATCAGCGACTTGCGGTAGCCACTGCGGATTTTCATCCACCATCGCTTTGAGTTGATACAAGGTATTAAAGGTGAGAAATTGAATGCCTGTTTTACGATAAATGGCTTCTTTGCCAAATTCCTGCTGCACTTTGGCCATTACACCTTCTGTACGGGCATCACGATAGGCATAGCTGTCGCCTACAATGTCGCCGTTTTTATCCAACAACACATAATCTACGCCCCAAGTATCAATACCGATACTGTGAAGTGCGGTGTGATTTTGCAGAATTTTTTGCAAACCTGTAACGATTGCATTTTCTAAATAAACTAAATCCCAGCAATCATGTCCGTTGCGGCGATGAAGCTGATTTTTAAAACGATGCATTTCTGTCAAGCTGATTTGTTGCTGTTCAGTATGATAAGTCGCGAGCATGACACGCCCACTGGAAGCCCCTAAATCAACGGCTGCAATATTAAGAATTGTCATCATGCCTCCTTGTGTGTTGGTGTCAGTCTAGTGACTTTTCACCAGACAAACATTCAGCGGAGTGACAACCAAAATCAAAAAGTGGCAATAGAACAAAAGTCCATATGACTAGGATCACAAAATAAAAATTTTGTTAAAAAGAAAGGTTTTTGTAGCACATAAATTCAGTATAGTAAGAAAAATCTGGAAAATTGAACCGCACTTTATGAGGGATAAAATGATAATGAAATTATATGCAAAGGAATTTTTTAGCCAAAAGCAACAATCTCTCAGCATTGAACCAAGAGCGCCACAGGATAACTTCCCTGAACATACTCATCACGATTTTGATGAAATTGTAATTGTAACAGAAGGGAAAGGGCGCCATATTTTAAACGGCTATCCACACGAACTCTATGCAGGCATGATTTTATATATTGAAGCCCAAGATCATCATCTCTATGAAAATGTGGAAAATTTGCATTTAACCAATATTTTATTTCGTGATCTAAACCATTTTCAATTTTTACATAATATCGGTGACTTGCTCGCCACAATGAAACCTGAAAAATCCCTTTATCAAGTGATTAATAAAAAGCACTTAACCAAAGCCTTACCACTGATTGATAAATTATCCACCCAATCACAACTTGAACCATTGCAACAAGAAAGCCAATTTTTTCAATTATTAACCTTAATTAAGCAGCAACAATTTGATATACAAGGTGTGGGAAATAATGAGGAAAAAAGCATGCAAATGCTCAATTTTCTTCAACATAATTTTACTGAAAATATTGAATGGGAAAGCCTTGCACAGCAGTTTTCCTTGCCATTACGCACATTGTATCGTTATATCAAAAATCAGACGGGGGAAACACCGCAAAATTATTTAAATAAACTCAGATTATTTGAGGCTTACTATCAAATTTTGTATACGGATAAAGCCATTACGGATATTGCTTATGATTGTGGATTTAATGATAGCAGTTATTTTTCCACCTGTTTTAAACGAGAGTTTCGGTTAAGCCCTAGAGAGTTAAGAGGGATAAAATAAGTGTTATGGGCTTTATCATTTTTGAGGAAAGCTGTTTAAGAAGATATTTTTAACTGTCTATAAAAAATGGTAGTCAAATTATATGACTACCATTTGAGTGTTATTTAAGCCGTAAATTTCAGTCTTGTTTACGGCCTAAATCAGCGTTGATGTGTATCCAAATTATTTCACATCAATAATAAATACTTCTGAGCGAGAGCCTAAGCGCATTGGCACTCCCCAAAAGCCATAGCCTGAAGTGACAAAGAAATGCCCTTTTTCTATCTTTTCATAGCCATAGTGTAAGCGGTAAATCAGCTTAGTGAGGATAGAAGCTGGAAATACTTGCCCGCGATGAGTATGGCCAGATACTTGAAGATCTATTGGTAATTTAGCATGTTCTTCTATTTCGGTGGGGCGATGATCCATCACAAAAATAGGGAGTTCGGTATCGATATTTTGTAGTAATTGAGCCAAACTCGGGCGAGTTTTCATTAGATCATCATTGCGCCCAACGAGTACAAATTGGTTATTCACATTCAATGTTTGATCCATGAGAACATGAATACCAGCTTTAGTTAATTCTTGGTAAATAGCTTGTTGATGTCCAAATAAATCATGGTTGCCTAAAGTAGCATAAACACCCAATGGCGCGCGTAATTTAGCCAAATGAGGCTGCATATTTTCTGCTAAGTATGCTTCAACGTTATCGTCCATTAAGTCACCAGGCAATAAGATTAAATCAACTTTTTCAGCATTCATGATATCAGCAAGCTTATCTAACTGTTTGTTACCAAAAAGAATACCAAGATGGAGATCGCTGGCTACGCCAATACGTAATGGCTTTGAAAGTGTTTTATCAAGCGTAATACTGTAATGTTTGACGACAGGGGAGTAAGCATTGAATATGCTGAACCCTAATAGTCCTATAAAAACAAAAGGATATAGAATTTTTAAGGTAGTATTTAATTTTTGTTTAGAAACAAAAGATTTTAACAGGTGATAAATGGCAATGGCTCCTATGCTGGTAAAGGCTGCGAATAGGAGTATGAGTAGCATAATGGCGCTAACTCTGAACATGTGCGGAAAAATGCGTAATAAGGTAATAATGATAGTACCGTTTGCGGCAATAAAGAAAAATGCGCTTAGGCCAATGCGTGCTTTTCGGTTGGAGACATCACCGAATAGCCAAAAAATTGTACGGGTAAAAAGGTAAATCAAAAGTTGTAATGTAATGATAACAAGTGCGGTTGTAATATAATAACGATATTCCAAAATGACTTTCCTAATATAAAAAATAAACAATAAAAAGTGCGGTGAATTTTAGCATATTATTCATCGCACTTTTGTTAGTCTGTGTTAACTTAAAAAAACTTTTGTAAGTTAGACCGCGCTTTGGAAAATGACGGTTTCAGCTTTTTTCGTATAGCTATTGATTTGGTCAAAGTTCATGTAGCGGTATGTATCGTCCTTGTCTACTTGTAAGTCTGCGGCATAAGACAGATATTCCTCTGGTGTTGGCAGTTTTCCTAATAGGGCTGAAACTGCAGCTAATTCGGCTGAGGCAAGATAGACATTTGCGCCTTGTCCTAGACGATTTGGGAAGTTACGCGTAGAGGTAGAAACAACGGTCGCGCCACTTGCCACACGTGCTTGGTTCCCCATACATAATGAACATCCTGGCATTTCAATACGCGCACCACTTTTACCATAAATGCTGTAATAGCCTTCTTCCGTTAATAAGGCCGCATCCATTTTCGTTGGTGGCGCAATCCATAAGCGTGTAGGAATGACATCTTTGAATTTATCTAAGAGTTTTCCGGCTGCGCGGAAATGGCCGATATTGGTCATACAAGAACCGATAAAGACTTCGTCAATTTTATCTCCTTGTACTTCGGAGAGCTTGCGAGCATCATCAGGATCGTTCGGCGCACATAAAATAGGTTCTTTAATATCCGCAAGATCAATATCAATCACTGCGGCATATTCTGCATCTGGATCCGCTTCCATAAGTTGTGGGTTAGCTAGCCATTCTTCCATACCTTTAATACGGCGTTCAAGGGTACGTGCATCACCATAACCTTCAGCAATCATCCATTTTAATAAGACGATGTTTGAATTGAGGTATTCAATAATCGGTTCTTTATTGAGTTTGATTGTACAAGCAGCCGCAGAGCGTTCAGCAGAAGCATCAGATAATTCAAAAGCTTGCTCAATTTTTAAATTCTCTAGGCCTTCAATTTCTAAGATACGACCAGAGAAAATATTTTTCTTACCTTTTTTCTCTACGGTGAGTAGACCTTGTTGAATAGCATAATAAGGAATCGCATGTACAAGATCGCGTAGGGTAATACCTGGTTGCATTTCACCTTTGAAGCGCACTAACACAGACTCAGGCATATCTAATGGCATAACGCCGGTTGCGGCGGCAAAAGCAACTAAACCTGAACCAGCTGGGAAAGAAATCCCAATAGGGAAACGTGTATGAGAGTCACCACCAGTACCTACAGTATCCGGCAATAACATACGGTTTAACCAAGAGTGAATAATACCATCTCCAGGACGTAAGCTCACGCCGCCACGATTCATAATAAAATCAGGGAGCGTATGATGAGTTGTCACATCGACTGGTTTTGGATAAGCTGCAGTATGACAGAAAGATTGCATCACTAAATCTGCGGAGAAGCCTAAACAAGCAAGATCTTTTAATTCATCACGCGTCATAGGTCCTGTGGTATCTTGTGAACCAACAGATGTCATACGAGGTTCGCAATATTGACCCGGACGAACACCTTCTACGCCACATGCTCTTCCCACCATTTTTTGCGCTAATGTATAACCGCGCGTGCTGCTTGTGGAATTGACGGATTTGGTAAAGACATCGCTTTCAGGCAAGCCTAATTCTACGCGCGCTTTATGGGTTAAACCACGTCCAATGATCAGCGGAATACGCCCGCCTGCACGTACTTCATCTAATAATACTTGTGTTTTTAAACTAAATTCTGCGAGAACTTCATCAGTATCATGTTTGCAAATTTTACCTGCATAAGGATAGATATCAATAATATCTCCCATATTTAACGCACTTACATCAACTTCAATAGGTAACGCACCTGCATCTTCTAAGGTATTAAAGAAAATTGGAGCAATCTTACCACCCAATACAACGCCTCCCGCGCGTTTGTTTGGAATGTATGGAATGTCTTCACCCATAAACCAAAGCACAGAGTTAGTTGCCGATTTTCGAGAGGAACCCGTTCCGACAACATCACCAACATAAGCTAAGGGGAAGCCTTTGGTTTTAAGATCTTCGAGTTGCTTAATTGGTCCAATATTGCCTGGTTCATCTGGTTGAATACCTTCACGCTCATTTTTTAACATGGCAAGGGCATGTAGCGGGATATCTGGGCGAGACCAAGCGTCTTGCGCAGGTGATAGATCATCTGTATTGGTTTCACCAGTCACCTTGAAGACCGTAACGGTAATTTTATCAGCAAGTTTTGGACGAGATAGATACCATTCAGCATCTGCCCATGACTGTAATACTTGTTGTGCAAATGTATTTCCCGCTTTGGCACGCTCTGCAACATTATGGAAGTTATCAAACATTAATAGGGTAGAGGAAAGTGCTTTAGTTGCAATTGGTGCAAGAGTGTCATTATCAAGTGCTTGGAGAAGCGGCTCAATATTGTATCCACCTTGCATAGTGCCAAGTAATTCTACAGCATATTCTGAAGAGATAAGCGGAGAGCTGACATCGCCTTTAGCAAGTGCTGAGAGGAAAGAGGCTTTGACGTAAGCCGCTTCATCTACGCCAGCAGGAATACGGTTTTCGAATAGGTCTAATAAATATTCATGTTTATCCGCTGGAGGATTTTTTAATAATTCGATCAGTTGAGCGGTTTGTTCAGCATTGAGTGGTTTTGGTACAACGCCAATAGCTGCTCGCTCATCAACATGGTGTTGGTATTCTTGTAGAAAGTTAGACATAACAATTACCTCGTTGTGTAGAGATGTGGGTTTCGTTAGTAGATATTTTTTAAAATTGACCGCACTTATGCGAAATATGCCGTCTTTTTGTTACTAGTTTGTTAAATCATAATACATAAATACAAATTTAACAATGAATAAACATGAATTAAGGCATATCTTGTCAAAACGTCGATATGCCTAAAAACGGTTTTAGAGTAAATCAATCGGGATTTTTACCACAAGCTTTTTGATTTCATATGTTTCGCCTTCCACATTACAACAAGGTTTATGCACCTCATAAGGTAAAAATACGACGAATTGTTTTGGACTTAATGTGAGAGTATTTTTATGTGCTAAATCGTGGGTAAGAGTCAGTTGGTAGTCGTCATCTGAATTATAAGGGGTATAATCCTTATCATCTGGGAAAGCCAGGCTATAATCCAGACTTTCTTTACCACTAATCAGTACTTGTACGTCAATATATTTGCGATGAAATTCGGATTTACGCTTTTCAGCAGCTTCGGTAGTTAAGGTTTGAACGTTCATATAGATGTCGGCTGTTAAATCATGGCGACCAACGGTCAAATCGTCTAAATTCATCGTGTTAAGTTGTTCACAAATATCGACGATAACTTGTGGTAAGCCACGTTTATAGTCTTGACGATTTAAATCTCCAAAAAACATAATAAGCTCCTTTATTATATAAATAACCTCACTTACAGCGCAAAAAGTGCGGTAGTTTTTAGGGATAGTGGACTTGTTTATGTCATGCTGTTACGAGCAACGATAAACAAAGAACAACGAATCCGAGTATTGGGGGCGAAATTGATTTCCCGCCCCTATTTTAGGATTAGAATAGGCGTTTTGAGACGTCTAACCAATCTGATTTAAATGGACGGCGCATATTATTAATGGCATCAATAATATCATGGTGTACCAAGTGTTCATTTTGAATACCGACACAATAACCGGCTTTACCTGCTAATAGTAAGTCAACGGCATAAACCCCCATACGAGATGCAAGGTTGCGGTCAAATGCACATGGCGCGCCTCCACGTTGGATATGGCCTAATACCGTTGCGCGGGTTTCATGATGAACACGTGCTTCAATTTCTTTGGCTAATTCATTTACATCAGTCATTAATTCGGTAATTGCAATAATGGCGTGGCGTTTGCCTTTAGCAATACTGGCTTCAATTTCCTGAATTAGCTCTTCTCGATTAAATGGCATTTCGGGAACAACAATATATTCACAGCCTCCCGCCATAGCTGCCGCTAATGTTAAGTCACCACAGTGTCTTCCCATAATTTCAACAATAGCAATACGTTGATGAGAACTACAGGTATCGCGTAAACGGTCGATGGCAACAACAGCGGTTTCTAGTGCTGTTTGATAACCGATAGTATAATCTGTACCCGCGACATCATTATCAATAGTGCCTGGAATACCGATACATGGGAATCCGTGTTCTTCAGTTAATAGTTTGGCTCCCATATAAGAACCATCTCCCCCAATAACGACGAGCGCATCAATGCCATGCGCGCGTAAATTCTCTGCACATTTTGCCCGCACTTCAGGATTTTTAAATTCAGGGAAGCGAGCAGAGCCTAAGAACGTCCCACCACGGTTGATGATGTCAGATACACTAAAGCGAGTTAATGGTTTAATATTATTGTGGTACAGACCATAATAGCCTTCATAAATACCAAACACATTTAAGCCTTCCGCAATCGCTGCGCGAACAACACCACGAATGGCTGCATTCATGCCGGGCGCGTCCCCACCGCTGGTTAATACTGCAATTGTTTTAATCATATGTTACCTTCCAGTAAATTGAAATAATAAAAATTAAATATTGGCTAAGATTACACTATTCATCTTCTTCTCTCTAGAAAATTTTCATGCTATTTCACTAAAATTTGATCTGAACCAGATTGATTATATCGACAGTTATGTTTTCCCTCTGCTTTGACAATGCTTGTCGGTTCTTGGTGGATCATAATATCGGATAATGGGAAAGCTTTTAATAAACGCTTTTCTACATCATCAGTAATATCATGGGCTTCAATAAATGAAAGTTCATCACCTAATTCTAGATGAAGTTGTATAAAACGAATGGCGCCAGCACGTCGTGTCCGTATATCATGTAGCCCAATCACACGTGGATCGGCCAATGCTATGGTTTCAATTTGTTTAACTTCTTCTATTGGCAATGCGACATCTAATAATAGTTGTACAGATTCAAATACCATTTTACCTGCACTAAATAAAATATATAAGGCAATGAACAGGGCAAATATGGCATCTGCATATAAAAATCCGAATAAACTGAGTAATAAGGAAATCAGAATAGCAATGTTCATTAATAAGTCTGTTTGATAATGGAGTCGATCCGCTTTGATAGCCGGACTTTGAGTGTTGCGAATTACTTTTCCTTGATAGCCTACTAAAAGTGCGGTCAATAAAATAGAAAAAATGGTGACACCAATACCTAATCCGGTATTTGTCAAAGTTTGGGGCGAACTTAGACGATGAATCCCTTGAAGTAATAAGAAAATTGCAGAACCCGAAATAAACGCAGCTTGCGCTAAAGAGGCTAAGGATTCGGCTTTGCCATGCCCAAAAGAATGATTATGATCTGCGGGCATAAGCGCAAAGCGGAGGATTAGCATATTCATGAAAGAAGCTAACAAATCTAAAAGGGAATCAGTGATAGAGGCAAGCATACTGACGGAGCCGGTAAACCACCAAGCAACACTTTTCACACATACGAGTATTAATGCGGTTAATACCGCAAAAACTGTGGCATAACGTACTTCTTTAGAATAACTTTCGGTCATTTCTGCTTCTCTATGCTTAATTGAGGCATTGATGACACACATGCCCACTGCCAATCTGCTTGATGGAGTTTATGTAGCTCTTTATCTACAGCATATTTTTTGAGATAAGCAAACACTTTGTCATCATTGAGGTTACGTAGCTTTTTTGTTTTTTCTATTTTGAGTGAGTATTGATATTGCACAAAGCCGCATTTATCAATATTTTTACCTTTGGCAACGTTGACTTGCCAGTTTGGGTTTTGCTTCGTTGGACGATAGATGACATAACTATATAAAAAACCTGCTTTCTCATAAGTATCGAAGTGTTTGATACCTTGATTGCTATAAACTTTTTTCCGTAATGCAATACGTTCAGCGAAAGTGAGTTTATTTTCACGATCTAATAATAATTCGATAGCACTTTGCCACTGGTTTTCTGTTTTGTTTTTTCCTACGTAGAAATAACGCACGATAGATCCTAAATCACTTTCTTTGATCAAATAGTAGGTTTTGTCATGGTATTTTAATGTTGTAGGGTAATCCAATTGTGTTGGCGTTGTGTTGTATAACGTTGTACAACCGCTTAATAATAAAAAAATGAGGTAAAAATATCTTTTCATGCCCTACTCACTTATATCACGTTTAAAAACCAATTCGGTATCGCTTGAGCTAGCCTCATCAAACCAATAACCGCCTAAATTAAAATCTTTAAGCTGTTCAATATGAGTTAAACGATTTTGAATAAAATAACGGCACATTAGGCCTCGCGCTTTTTTGGCATAGAAACTGATCACTTTATATTGATCATTTTTCTTATCTAAAAAGACCGGTTTAATAATTTGAGCATTCAATTTTGTCGGCTTAACTGCTTTGTAATATTCATCTGAAGCAAGGTTAATCAGAATATTATCCTGCTGAGAATCAAGGGCTTGTTGTAACGCATGAGTAATAACATTTTCCCAAAACGCATAGAGATCTTTCCCTTTTGCATTCTTCAACTTTGTTCCCATTTCTAAACGATAGGGTTGCATAAGATCTAGAGGGCGTAATAAGCCGTATAAACCGGATAGCATACACAAATGCTGTTGAGCAAACTGTATATCCTCTTGAGACAGCTCTTCAGCAGCAAGCCCCGTATAAACATCACCTTTAAAGGCATAAATAGCGGCTCTGGCATTATGCTCATCATGTTGTTTTTGCCATTGAGCAAAACGAGCGGCATTTAAACCGGCTAATTTATCACTGATGTGCATTAATGAACTAATTTCTGCTGGAGATAATTGGCGACAAATATCAATTAACTGTTCACTATAATCAGTTAATTGAGGTTGAGTAAATGTCATTTTAGGAATAGTTGTTTGATAATCTAAGGTTTTTGCCGGAGAAATAATTGCTAACATAATAATCCTTTTAAAGTGCGGTTAAATTCCACTGAATTTCTGGAATTTGGTGCTGACGCAAATAAGTATTCGTTTTCGAAAAATGTTTACAACCAAAAAAACCGCGATGGGCTGAAAGAGGGGAAGGATGTGGGGCTGTGAGTACACAGTGTTTTTGGCGATCAATAAATTGCCCTTTTTTCTGAGCATGGCTTCCCCAAAGTAAAAAAACGAGGTTTTCACGTTGTTCATTTAGACGTGCAATTACATGATCAGTAAAGGTTTCCCAGCCAAATTTAGCATGGGAATGAGCTAAGCCACGTTCAACAGTTAATACTGTATTAAGCAATAAAACGCCTTGTTGCGCCCATTCGACTAAATAACCATGATTCGGCACGATAAAACCATCTATATCATCACGGAGTTCTTTATACATATTGACTAAAGAAGGTGGGGGAGCAATACCCGGTTTTACGGAAAATGCTAAACCATGAGCTTGGTTAGGGCCATGATAAGGATCTTGACCTAAAATAACAACTTTTACTTGATCGAACTCTGTTAATTTGAAAGCATTGAAAATTTCGTGTTGTGGAGGATAAATGGTTTTTCCTTGTGCTTTTTCTTGTTGGACTTGTTGTAGGATTTGAAGAAAATAGGGTTGTTTTTTTTCTTCACCAATAGCATCTTTCCACGTTTTCATTATGCCTCCTATTTTTGTACTGATGACTATTATAAATAACCTTGAAACAAATTCATAGTTGAATTAGGAAATAGATAAGGTAAATAATTTGTTCTGATTTGTTGTAAATTTGTTGTTGTCGCCTTGTGGGTATTGCTAATTTTTTGACATAAATCAAATTTATAAAAAATAATCAGAAAAGTTGATTTCAGGCAGGGGAAAATACCTCAAAATAATTTGAAAAGATAAAATATTTTGATAGACTTACCTCAATTAGGTTAATTAACAATCAAATCATACTCAATCATTCACCCAAATGGAGGAAAACAATGATTAAAGGTATTCAAATTACTCAAGCTGCAAATGATAATTTGTTGCACTCATTTTGGCTTTTAGATAACGAAAAAGGCGAAGCGCGTTGCTTATGTGCAAAAGGCGATTTTACGGAAGATCAGGTTGTTGCCGTAAGTGAATTAGGCCAAATTGAATATCGTGAATTGCCGGTTGATGTGGCTCCAACAGTAAAAGTGGAAGGTGGTCAGCATTTAAATGTTAATGTATTACGCCGTGAAACTTTAGAAGATGCTATCAAAAATCCAGAAAAATACCCACAATTAACGATTCGTGTTTCTGGTTATGCTGTGCGTTTTAACTCATTAACACCAGAACAACAGCGTGATGTGATTACGCGTACTTTTACTGAAAGTCTATAATTTCAATAGCAAAATGGCGGTTAAACCGCCATTTTTATTGCTCAATCCACAACGGTAACATAATAGTGACTTGTAATCCACCTAAGCTACTACGTTGCGCCCAAACTTCTCCTTGATGTTGTTGAATGATATTAGCAACAATAGCTAATCCTAAACCAGTTCCGCCTGTTTCACGGGTACGAGCCGCATCGACACGATAAAACGGTTGGAAGATACGTTCACATTCATCATCAGGTACGCCTGGACCATCATCATCAATACGAATAAAGAGCATTTTATTTTCAATATATATGGTGGCAGTAATCGTATTATTTGTATATTTCAAGGAATTGCGCAACACATTTTCAACTGCACTTGATAACGCAGAAATATTACCGTTAATGGAGTGCTGCTCAGGAGATTGAATTTGTTGGCTAATCGTAAAAGATAATGAACGTTGTTCCGCTTCAAATTCGGCATCAGAAAATATATCTTCCCAAATTTCTTGAATAGGGAAAATTTCTCGCAGTAAATGATTATTGAGTTGATTACGTGATAATAGCAATAAATCATTAATCATTTTATCTAGACGCTCAGTTTCTGTATCTATACGGTATAGTTCAGCATTTTCGCCTTGTCGGCGACGCATAAGGGCGGCGGCTAATTGTAAGCGAGTCAAAGGGGTGCGTAATTCATGAGAAATCGCAGACAGTAAACGTTGTTGATTGGAGATTAATTCTTCCAGCGACTGTGTCATATGGTTAAAGCTGCGTCCTACTAAACGAAGTTCTGTTGCGCCTTGCTGCTCAAGCTTTTTATTAATAGTAAAATCTCCGGAAGCAACAGCGTTAGCAGATAAACGTAGTTCGCGCACAGGTTTACCAATGCTCCAAGCTAGCCAAAGTAGCAGAGGAGAAGAAATAACCATAATGAGTAATAACATAAAGAAAGGGTGATCAAAAATAAAGCTGACAAATTCTTGCTGAGGATCTGCTGTGCGTACAAAATAAACTAAGTGCGATTGTTCATTGACCAAACCTAAATGGACTAAGAAGGGGCCGGATATTTGAATATTATAAAATCGTTTTGTTAAGGGTTTTAGCGGGTTATCGGATTGGTAGATAAATTTTTGTAATTGCAGTACGTCATTTGGTGATGCACCAATAATGTTGCGATCTTTATTGACTAAAACAGGGCGAGGAATGTCACTTCGTCCATCTAAAGGGTGATATAAATCTACCTCTTGTTCACTTTGATGTGTTAACACATTGAGAATACGATTATTACGTAAAGAGATAATCAACTCTTTTTGATAATAACGAAGCTCTTCCCCTTTGAGTTCTGTGTAGGCTCGAGCATCGAGTGTTGGCACAAAAAAGACGATAGCTAATAAAATAGCAAATGTTAACCAGAACAAAGCAAAAATTTGCACGGTTAGGGAATTCGATTGAAGCTTTAGTTTGGGTAAGCGCATAGAAGATAAAAAATTTATTCTCTATTAATTGAACGAATACAAGTAGGGTAAATTCGCCCCTACTTGTAGTATCACAATAAAAACGAAGTGAATTCTGTTTATTTTTCAGTTACTAATAAATAACCACGTCCACGTAAGGTTTTAAACCAAGGTAAATCATCGTTACGTAATGGCAATTTCTTACGAAGATTAGACATATGCATATCAATGGCGCGATCAAATGGAGTTAAACGCTTACCTAAAATTTCCATGCTGAGTAATTCACGAGATAGAATTTGGCCTGGATTACGAATAAGAATTTGTAATAAAGCAAATTCAGTACCAGTTAAATCTAAATCACGACCTTCAAAGATGGCTTGTTGGCGGCCTGGATGTAAAGTGACACCACCAAACTCTAATTGTTTGCGATCGTCTGCGCTATTGATATCAATATCTGGGGTTGCTTTAAAGTTCGTGCGGCGTAAAATGGCTTTAATGCGCGCAACTAATTCACGATCGTTGAACGGTTTTGGTAAATAGTCGTCGGCACCTAGCTCTAAACCTAAAACGCGATCAATATCGTCACCACGCGCAGTTAACATTAAAACAGGCGTTGTATATTTTTGTCTAATTTGTTTAAGCGCTTCAATACCATTTAGCACTGGCATCATGACATCAAGTAAGACTAAATCATAACTTAGATCTAACTTTAATAAGGCTTCTTCACCGTTGTGGGCAACCTCAACGTCAAATCCTTCCATATTAAGTAAATCAACTAATAATTCGGTTAATTCAATGTCATCATCGACCAATAAAATTTTAGGCATAAATTTTCCTTTATTACGTTGTGGAGCAAATCGTCTTTCCCATTTAAGTGTTGTCAATTATTGCAAAATTTGACGATAACTAAAATTTGTGTTCTTTAGCCAGCAGGGCTTTTGTCTATTTTCTTCAAGTTAAAATATAAACAAGATGCAACAGGTTTTAAGACAAACCTTGTCAGAAAAAGTTCATTTTTTTCTTTACAATTTATACGTCTTGTCAGGAATAAACAATAAGCGAAAATGGTTAGTTTTGCAAATAAAAAAGTGACACAGTGTATTTATCTTTGTGTATAGAATATTTTTAAATATTACAGATATGGGAACACGAAAATGCGCGCACTGCTTGGGGAATATTCGCGTTTGAATGGCGGTGAGAGGGGGATTCGAACCCCCGATGCACTTTCGCACATACACGCTTTCCAGGCGTGCTCCTTCAACCACTCGGACATCTCACCGCAGGGAATACTTTTCACTAAAAGTAAGGTCGCAAAATATAAAGGGTTATCTTGTATTCGTCAAGCTTTTTTCGCTGATTTTAGTGATGAGAAGTAATATTTCCAATCAAAATACTGACCGGGATCAATTTTTCGCCCAGGCGAAATATCACAATGGCCAACGATTCTATCTAATGTAATGCGTGGGTAGTGATGCATAATATAGTCTGTCAATTTTACTAAGGCTTGATATTGTGGAAGTGTAAATGGTTGTTCATTACTGCCCTCTAATTCAATACCAATGGCAAAATCGTTGCATTTTTCACGGCCATTAAAGCAAGATAATCCAGCATGCCAAGCGCGATCATTGAAATTGACATATTGTGTGATTTCCCCTTGTCGGTTAATTAAACAATGTGCAGAAACACGCAATTCCTTGATCTCTTCAAAATAAGGGTGGAGGGACGGATCCAACTTGCCTTGGAAAAAATCATCAATATACGTTCCGCCAAATTGTTCAGGCGGCAAACTGATATAGTGAATCACTAATAAGGAAATGTCTTGTTTATCGGGGCGTTGATCGAAGTGTGGTGAGGGAATTTTACGCACATTGGGTAACCAGCCTTGTTCTTCGTTTTTCTTTATGTTTTGTCTCATTATTTTTTCCATTTTGCGATCTAGCTTCCAAAAAGTGCGGTGAATTTTCAAAATATTTTTCTTTTTTTATGGGAAGAGGGCAAGATTTTCGTCATCAAACACCATGTTATTTAACGTTTATTAAGGAATCAGTATGAAAATATCTCGTAATCACAGTCACTTTTATGGCTTTAAAAAAGGTTTTACCTTAATAGAACTGATGATTGTAATTGCTATTGTGGCTATTTTAGCGACTATAGCAATACCGTCTTATCAAAATTATACCAAAAAAGCAGCCGTATCTGAATTATTACAAGCTTCAGCACCATATCGCTCTGAAGTGGAGCTATGCGTATATAACACAAATAGTGTGACTAATTGTAGTGCAGGACAAAATGGTATTCAGACAAATATTACGGATTCAGGGAAAAAATATTTAAAATCGGTCACTACACTCGGAGGAAAAATTACCGTCGCGGGGCAGGGCAGTTTAGACGGGGTGAATTATAGTCTGACCGCTAGTGGAAATGCCTCGCAAGGTGTGAGTTGGTCTGCGACTTGTAGTGAGCCGGAATTATTTCCAGCAGGCTTTTGTACTGTCCCAGTAGGACCGTAGGTGAACGCTGTGGACTATTTGCATAGCGATAATGTGTCTATCATTACGGCAGTAAATGGAGAAGAATTTCAAATTTCACCTCATTTATGGCAAAAAAATCAGCAACAAGAGGCAATGTTATTACGTTATTTAGCATTGCCGCTACGTGAGGAAGAAAATTGCTTGTGGCTGGGTGTAGATTCTTTAACCAATTTAACCGCTTGTGAAACGTTCGCATTTTTAACCGGTAAGATTGTGGAACCGGTATTGCTAGATAATGCCTTGTTAAGAGAGGTGTTACAAAGTTTAAGCAAGCAAGATAATGTTGTTGATGAATCCATACCGATGATTTATCACTCGGAATTATCACATGAGGAAACCCACAAGCCAGATGAACCTGTGATTCGATTATTGGATAATATTTTTGAGAAAGCATTAAAGCTAAGAGCTTCTGATATCCATTTAGAGCCACAGCAGACAAAGATGCAGGTACGTTTTCGGATTGATGGGGTATTACAAGTGCAATCACCGATTGCGAAAAATATTGCCAATCGCGTGATTTCGCGTTTAAAACTATTAGCGAAGTTGGATATTAGTGAAATGCGATTGCCACAAGATGGGCGCTTTCATTTTAAAACAACTTTTTCGGATATACTGGATTTCCGTTTATCTACATTGCCGACAAATTTAGGTGAGAAAGCGGTATTGCGTTTACAGCAAAATAAACCTGTTTCTTTACAATTTTCTGAACTCGGTATGAATGAGTGGCAGCAGCACAAATTCAAACAAGCACTGAATCAGCCGCAAGGATTAATTTTAGTCACGGGGCCAACAGGCAGTGGCAAAAGTATTTCGCTTTATACCGCACTTCAATATTTGAATACATCAGAAAGACATATCATGACAGCAGAAGATCCTATTGAAATTGAATTGGACGGTATTATGCAAAGTCAGATCAATCCACACATCAATTTAGATTTTAGCCGTTTATTGCGGACTTTTTTGCGTCAAGATCCGGATGTGATTATGTTAGGAGAAATTCGTGATGAAGAGAGTGCGGCTATGGCGTTACGCGCGGCACAAACGGGTCATTTAGTGCTATCGACCTTACATACAAATGATGCGGCTTCTGCTATTTCTCGTTTACAACAATTAGGGATTAAATCCCATGAAATCGAGAGTAGTTTATTACTCGTCATCGCACAACGATTACTACGTAAATTATGCGCAAAGTGCGGTGGGAATTGGGAAAAAAATACTTGTGATTGTTATCAAGGTTACGTGGGGCGAATTGGTGTTTACCAATTCTTACAACCAGAGTGGAATAAAGATAAATTTGCGTATAAAACCGACTTTCAAAATTTGCGAACAAGCGCTTTAGCAATAGTAGACAAGGGATTAACGAATTTATTGGAAGTGAATCGAATATTGGGGGCTGTAGATGAAGACTAAATTAAAATTATTTCATTGGAAAGCCATAAACCGTTTGCAGCAAAAACAGCATGGAATCATTATTGCGGAAAGTCGAACCATCGCTGAAAGAGCGTTGTTTTCTCGTCATTTACAGCAAGTTAAATTGCAGCGAGATTGGTCATTTTTTAGCAAACCTAAGCCGTCGGAGATTTGTGATCTTATTTCACAGTTAGCTATTTTGTTGAAATCAGCTGTTTCTTTGAAGAATAGTTTGCAGATATTGAAACAAAATTGTATGAATATCGAACTTAATCAGTGGCTGCAAAATATCTTGCAGAGCATTGAAAGCGGTCTGTCTTTTGCACAAGCATTACAACACCATGCCCGTTATTTAACTCATCAAGAGCGTCAATTGATTCAAGTGGGCGAAATGACAGGCCAATTACCTGAAGTATGTCAGCGCATAGCCAAACAGCAGCAACAGAATGTCGCATTGCAACGAAAGTTGCAGAAAATTTTGCTTTATCCATTATTAGTACTGGGGATTTCTCTGTTATTAACGGGTTTATTATTGCTATTTGTTGTCCCGCAATTTGCAGAAATGTATGCCAATAATCAGGCTAAATTGCCGATGTTCACTTTAATTTTGTTGCAAATTTCCGACATATTACAGCAATACTGGTTTGCTTTGTTAAGTGTATTTATCGTGTCTATTTGGGGAATTCGATGGTTATTACAGCGTTCATTATGGCTAAATAAGCAAAAAGTGCGGTTCATTTCGCAAGTTTTTTTACTCAAAGATATTGTTAAATTGGAGAGATTGATCCGGTTTTCCAATGCATTACAACTTATGTTGCAATCAGGCGTGCCTTTAACACAGGCGTTATTTTCTTTTTTACCGACACAACAAAGCTGGCAACGGCAACAATCTGTTCCACAAGGCGATCTTGTTCTAATTGAAGAGGTGAAACAGATTCTCAATTGGGTTCAACAAGGATATAGCTTTTCTGAAAGTGTCAGTAGTGAATTATTTCCTTATCAGGCACAACAGATGTTGCAGGTAGGAGAGAAAAGTGGCCAGTTGGGACTGATGTTACAACAAATTGCAGTCAGTTATCAGCAACAACTAGAACATAAAGTTGACTTGCTTTCTCAGTTGTTAGAACCCGTATTAATGTTAATTATCGGCGGATTAATTGGTCTTATTATGCTAGGTATGTATATGCCCATTTTTGATATGGGGGCGATGATTCAATGATTATATTTGGCGTGTTATTGGGGGGAATAATAGGAGTATGGATCCGATGGTATTTAATGACATTTTCAGCCCGTTTAATGGACGATATTCAACAAAGTTATCAAGAAATATTTCCTCAAATGCCACCGCACTTTTATGCGTTACAAGCCACGTTATCACCGATTAAGTGCGGTCATTTTTTTACCTATTTTTTTAGTGGTGGGAGTGTTTTTTTACTCCTGTTTTTAGGGATCGATGATTGGCAATTGGCCTTGCTATGTGGTATTTATTGTTGTTTATTATACAGTATTGCAACAGTCGATTGGCATTATCAGTTAATTTCCCCAACTGTATGTCGATTATTACTGAGTCTAGGGCTGTTATCTGCTTGGTATCAAATTAGCCCTTTATCTCTTGATGCTGTGATGACGAGTGTTTCAATCGGATTTACCAGTTTTTATGGCCTGTATTATCTTTCAAAGTGGTATTATCAATATGAGGCTTTAGGGCGAGGAGATTACTGGCTTATGGGAGGATTAAGTAGTTTTGTTGCTTGGCAGTATTTGCCTTTGCTCGTTTTGGTTGCGTGCATATCAGGTTTGCTATATGTCGGCGTGAACGCTATAAAAGGGCGCAAGGTGACTTCCATTCCTTTTGCGCCTTTTCTCTGTTTCGCCGGTTTGATTATGGGGTTGTGGTCATTATTACATCCAACCCAATTGGCTTAAAATCACAATTCCAATAGCAGAAATAAATAATGAACCGATAGTTGTTAATCCGATAATATTCGCTGCAATCGTCGCATTTCCACCCATGCTACGCGTCATGACATAACTTGCAGAAGCAACAGGGGTGGCAGAGACTAAATAGATAATACCAAGACTCATTCCTTCCAAGCCCATGGCTTTAGCCATAAACACAATGACTAAAGGCGCGATAATAACACGCCCGATACTTGACCACACAGAGACAGCAGATGTGCTAAACAATCCTCTAAAATTGAGACTTGCACCAGCGCAAAGTAAGGCAAGTGGCAGTGTGATATTCGCAAGATAATTTGCTGTGCTCAATAATGGTTTTGGCAAACTAAAGTGCATTTTATTGAAAAATAAAGCAATAATAATCGCGATAATGAGAGGGTTTTTAATCAAGCTTTTTAGTATGGCAAGAATATTGGTTTTCCCTTGCTCTGAAAGGGAGCGAGTTAAGGTTAAAACGGCCAATACATTGTAGAGTAAGGTAATTAATGCTACATAAACAGCTGCGGCAGCAAGCCCAGCAGTGCCATAAGCATTGGCACATAGCGATAATCCCATAATCCCAGTATTCCCACGAAACACGCCTTGTACAAAGATGCCCCGTTCTTTGCGATTAGGGATCATTTTAGCCGCAATAAACTCAGCGCCAAAAAATAACAATAATGTTGTAAGGACTCCCACTAAAATACTGAGGGCTTGTGTGTGGTAGTTTATTGGGTTTGTGGCGATACCTAAAAATAACAATAACGGAAGTGTGACATTAAAGACCAATCTAGAGGCTTGATCACAAAATTTGTCATCAATTAAGCGACGATTGCGCAAAAAAATGCCGAGTAATAGCATTAAAATATTTGGCAAAAAAACAGTGGCTGAAAACCCTAGTGAGTCAAGAAGTTCTGCATTCATTGTACACCCTATATAGAAAAGAGGGGATTGGTACAACAATCCCCATGGGAATTATAAAGTCATCGCAGCAATCCAACCAAAAATCATTAATGGGATATTGTAGTGAATAAAGGTTGGAACCACTGAATCCCAAATATGATCATGTTTACCATCAGCATTTAAACCTGAAGTTGGACCTAATGTTGAATCTGAAGCAGGAGAACCCGCATCGCCCAGCGCAGCTGCTACGCCAATGATGGCAACAGTGGCTAATGGCGAAAAGCCAAAAGATAAACAAAGTGGTACATAAATGGAGGTAATAATTGGCACAGTGGAAAAAGATGAACCGATTCCCATTGTGATAAGTAATCCAATGAGTAGCATTAAGAACGCGGCTAAACCTTTGCTGTCTGAGCCTAAACCTTGACTGAAAGATTCAACTAGCTCAGAAACGCCACCGGTTGTATTGATGACATTTGCAAAGCCAGAAGCTGCGATCATGACAAAGCCGATCATCGCCATTAAGCGTAAGCCTTGTTGGAATACATCATTACTTTCTTTTAATTTAAACACGCCTCCAGCAGCAAAAATAATTAAGCCGACCATTCCCCCAATAATGGTAGAACTGGTAAAGAGTTGGATAGCGAAGGTGGCAATAATTGCAAGGAAACTAATACCGATATGGAATGGTTTAATATTGGCAATATGGGCTTCAAGATCCGTAGTTGTTAATTCAGTATTCATCGCAACATAGTCACGTGGTTTACGATAGCTAATAAATACCGCTGTGAGTAAGCCGATAATCATACCAATAACAGGGATCAACATCGCTAAGGAAATATCAGATACAGAGGTTTGTAGCCCTAATGGTGCGCCGACTTGATTGATGTTTTTCATCAGTACACTTTCAATAAAGATTTTTCCAAAGCCGACAGGCAATAACATATAGGTAGCCGTCAAACCAAAAGTCAGTACACAAGCCACTGCTCGACGATCAAGGTTCAATTTATTAAAAATATTTAATAATGGAGGGATCACAATTGGGATAAAGGCAATGTGTACCGGTAAAAGGTTTTGTGAGGAAATAGCAAATAGTAGTAGAATCGTCAAAATAAGGTATTTAAAACGAAAAACGGCACGGCTACTTGGTGTGTGGCCTAAGCGTTTGATAACTTTGAATGCTAATAAATCGGTAATGCCTGATTTGGATATAGCGACAGCAAAAGCGCCTAGAATGGCATAGTTCATGGCAACTTCAGCGCCACCACCTAAACCATTGGTAAAAGATTTGATGGTTTCTGATATATCTAGTCCACCACATAACCCGGCAGTAATCGCGGAAATAACTAATGCGAGTACGACATTAATACGCAGCAAGCTAAGTATTAGTAATACCATGATTGATATAACAACTTCATTCGAAAATAGCATTGAGGCTCCTAGGATAAAATAAAAGTCTATGTTTAAATGTACTAAAAAAAAATGGTTTGTCTAGAAGTTTGAAAAAAAAGACCGCACTTTTATGTTAAAAAAACAGTCTATTGATTTTTTAGCTTAGGGGAAAGCCTCCTAGCGTTTTTAAACGGTTGACCATAAAACAAAATAATTCTGCTGTTCGCTCGGTGTCATAAAGAGCGGAGTGCGCTTGTTTGCCATCAAATTCGATTTGTGCCGCTTGACAGGCCTTGACTAATACGGTTTGCCCAAACATAAAACCGCTGAGTGTTGCAGTATCGAACATGGAAAATGGGTGAAATGGATTGCGTTTAATTTGTGTCCGCTCAGCAGCAGCCATAAGAAAACTTTGATCAAAAGCAGCATTATGAGCGACGATAATTGAACGCTGACATTCAGCGCTTTTTTGCGCTTTGCGTACCATTTTGAACAGTTCGCTTATTGCAATATCTTCGGGTACCGCACCGCGTAGCGGATTATGAATATCAATTCCATTAAATTTTAGAGAATCAGGGTTAATATTTGCCCCTTCAAAAGGTTGAATATGGAAGTGACATTTTTGATCAGGGGATAAAATGCCGTGTTCATCCATTTTTACAGTGATCGCCGCTAATTCCAGTAGGGCATCTGTTTTGGCGTTAAATCCTGCCGTTTCAACATCAATAATCACAGGAAGATAGCCACGAAAGCGATTTTTTAACAAATTAAAATTAGTTGGTTGTTCGTTAGTCATAGTATCAAGAAAGCTCCGCATACAACATATAAAAAGAGGTATGCGGAGTATAAGATTAATTACCTAATGCGGATTTGGCGCTTTTATTTTCAATAAACTCAATTTTATAACCATCTGGGTCTTCCACAAAAGCGATAACGGTTGTTCCGCCTTTGACAGGGCCGGGCTCACGGGTAACTTTCCCGCCAGCAGCGCGTACGGCTTCACAAGTTGCATAGATATCGTCGCAACCAATCGCGATATGGCCAAATGCAGAACCATGATCATACTCCGTGACACCCCAGTTATAGGTTAATTCGATAACCGCAGATTTGTCTTCATCTTCATAACCTAAAAATGCGAGAGAATATTTATATTCAGGGTTTTCGCTTGTACGTAGTAAACGCATACCGAGTACATCTTGATAAAATTGAATAGCGCGTTGTAAATCACCAACACGGATCATAGTATGTAAAATTCGCATAATAAATATCCTTTTAGTTGAGAGAAGATCAAATTCATAGGAATTATGGCATAGTTTTACTAATAAACCTATAACTAAAATTGTCTGTCAAGGTAGGCGGTTTATGGCAGTCCATGTCTGTAGAGAAAACCGATATTACGGTTCTGATGAAGAAACAAGATGTCATGATTGTAGGCGAAGGAGTATGACAAGCCTGGTATAAGTATGTCTTTTCAAAAGGAAAATGAATCTATTTTTGCACTCAATTATTTAGAGAGTTTTATAAAATTATGGCATAATTAGTGCAATAAATTCGTTTTTAATGGAAACATTTATGTCAGATGAAAAAACTTCGTCATTTTTGACCGCGCTTTTTGGGATTTTTCCCGTGTTATTCTTACTTTGCTTAGATTTGGTTGCCATGTTAGAAGGGTATACTTTTGAGCGTGCGTTATCCCATTTTGCTTTTGCGATTTTAGTTGGACAGTTAGTTTGTCAAATTGTATTTTGGAAAGGGGACATTTGTCTTGGGCAACGAGGACGTTTGAGTAAGATTTGTCGTGGATTTCTCTTGTTTTGGGGAATTTGGTTTGGAATCAGCTTATTTTCGAATTACCATTTTGTCCTGACAGATGTGATGTGTTTGTGTGGCGTGGTGATGAGTTTAACGATATGGAAACAACCACAAGAAGAGAATGTACGTAATAACGTTTTAATGATGGGCTTTATTGCGGGTATTTTTGGTATGGCGGCATATTTGTTAATGTTAAGTTTATTACCGAGTCTAGCCTGGTTGCAATTTAACCCATTAACACAAGCAATCACAGGAATCATCTTAGCTTATATTGCATTAGTTTTATCTAAAAATCGCTTACAAGCTTTCATTGCGTTGTTGCCGTTTATTGGCGTAATGTTGCTATTATTGAATGCGGTGATGACGTTAATTTTATTATGGCTCAGTGCTGCGGAGGTTTCACAATCTTTTGGCCTCTATGGTGGGTATTTTGGTTTACACCTGATTTTATTAGCTTTTTTCACACTTCCTATCTTGAAAAAAACGCAGCTTAATTATACCGCACTTTTATTTACTTTAGGTGTGTCGGTATGTTTACCCAATATACTTATGTTAGTTTAGGAATTAAAGCATGAACGTGATTATTACAGTCGACGGGCCAAGTGGTGCGGGTAAAGGAACACTTTGTTACGCATTGGCAGACAAATTAGGTTTTAATTTGTTAGATTCAGGGGCAATTTATCGTGTCACAGGGTTAGCAGCTTTGAAAAAAGGTGTTGCATTAGATGATGAAAAGGCTTTGGCTGAGGTTGCCCGTCATTTGGATTTACAATTTATTCCCCAAAATGGTGAAGTGACAGTTTGGCTTAACAGCGAGGATGTGAGTCAGCAAATTCGTACGCAGGAAACTGCGGATGCCGCATCACAAGTAGCTGTTTTTCCATTGGTGCGAGCTGCTTTATTACAGCGTCAACAAGATTTTGCCACTGAAAAAGGATTGGTGGCTGATGGTCGAGATATGGGAACGGTAGTCTTTCCTCATGCACAAGTGAAGATTTTTTTAGATGCGAGCGCAGAAGAAAGAGCAAAAAGACGGCTCAAACAGTTGCAAAACAAAGGAATTAATGGTAACTTTGACGAGATTTTAGCCGAGATTAAGGCGCGAGATTTTCGTGACCGAAATCGTGCGGTCGCGCCATTGGTTCCAGCCGATGATGCATTGTTGTTAGATTCAACGGTATTATCTATTGAACAGGTGATTGAAACAGCCCTGAATTATATTCATCAACAATTAAAATCACTATAATCTAACCCGTTTATTCATGGAAGGATAGACATTTATTATCAGCCCCACTTTTAATGGAATGTAGAGTGGACGTTATTATTTATTAAAAAGAAGATTAAAAAATGACTGAATCTTTTGCTCAACTATTTGAAGAATCATTAAAAGACCTTGAAACTCGTCAAGGTTCAATCGTTAGCGGTACTGTTGTTGCTATCCAAAAAGGCTTTGTACTTGTTGACGCTGGTTTAAAATCAGAATCTGCAATTCCTGTCGAAGAGTTTTTAAATGCTCAAGGCGAATTAGAAGTACAAGTTGGCGACGTTGTTAATGTAGCTTTAGACGCAGTAGAAGACGGTTTTGGTGAAACAAAACTTTCTCGCGAGAAAGCTGTACGTCATGAATCTTGGATTGAATTAGAAAAAGCATACGAAGAACAAGCTACTGTTGTCGGTTTAATCAACGGCAAAGTGAAAGGTGGTTTCACAGTTGAGCTAAACGGTGTTCGTGCATTCTTACCGGGTTCTTTAGTGGATACTCGCCCAGTGCGCGATACTTTGCATTTAGAAGGCAAAGAATTAGAATTTAAAGTAATTAAGCTTGATCAAAAACGCAATAATGTCGTGGTTTCTCGTCGTGCGGTTATCGAATCAGAAAATAGCCAAGATCGTGAAGAAATTCTAGCGAACTTAGCGGAAGGCGCAGAAGTGAAAGGTACAGTTAAAAACTTGACCGATTACGGTGCATTCGTTGATTTAGGCGGTGTTGATGGTTTATTGCATATCACTGATATGGCTTGGAAACGTGTTAAACACCCAAGTGAAATTGTTAATGTTGGTGATGAGATCACAGTTAAAGTATTGAAATTTGACAAAGATCGTACTCGTGTTTCTTTAGGTTTAAAACAATTAGGTCAAGACCCATGGGTTGCGATTGCTGAAAATCACCCAGTAGGTAGCAAATTAACTGGTAAAGTAACTAACTTAACAGATTATGGTTGCTTCGTTGAAATTTTAGACGGTGTTGAAGGTTTAGTTCATGTTTCTGAAATGGATTGGACAAATAAAAACATTCACCCATCTAAAGTTGTGAGCCTTGGCGATGTTGTTGAAGTGATGGTGCTTGAGATTGATGAAGAGCGTCGTCGTATTTCATTAGGTTTAAAACAATGTAAACCAAATCCATGGCAACAATTTGCTGAGACACACAATAAGAATGATCGTGTTGAAGGCAAAATTAAATCGATTACTGACTTTGGTATTTTCATCGGACTTGAAGGCGGTATTGACGGTTTAGTACATTTATCTGATATTTCTTGGAATGTACCAGGTGAAGAAGCGGTTCGTTCATACAAAAAAGGTGATGAAGTTGCCGCTGTAGTATTACAAGTTGATGCAGTAAAAGAACGTATCTCTTTAGGTATCAAGCAATTAGAATCAGATCCATTTACTAACTTTGTAAATGATACTAAAAAAGGTGCAGTATTAAGCGCGAAAGTAGTTGAATCTGATAGCAAAGGTGCTAAAGTTGAATTAGATGCAGGTGTTGAAGGCTTTATCCGTGCAGCAGACTTAACTGATGAAGTTAATGCTGGTGATGTAGTTGAAGCAAAATATACTGGCGTTGATCGCAAAGCGCGTATTGTTCACTTATCTGTTCGTGCAAAAGATCAAGCTGAAGAAGCAGCAGCGGTTGCAAATGTGAATAACAAACAAGAAGAAGTTGCTATTCCAAATGCTATGGCTGAAGCTTTCAAAGCTGCTAAAGGTGAGTAATTAACGTTCGATTAACGGGTGTAACTCACTCGCTATATGAGGAGAAAATTATGACTAAATCTGAGCTTATTGAAAATCTGGTGGCTAAAAACCAGAATCTCCCGATGAAAAGTGTTGAAAATGCTGTAAAAGAAATTCTTGAACAGATGTCTTTATCACTGGAAAAAGGTAGCCGCATTGAAGTGCGTGGTTTTGGTAGCTTCTCATTACACTTTCGTCAACCGCGATTAGGACGTAATCCGAAAACGGGTGAACAAGTGAAATTAGAGGCAAAATGCGTGCCACACTTTAAAGCGGGAAAAGAGCTGAGAGAGCGCGTTGATGCGCAAGCATAATTTAACTCACTAATAAAAACGACACTTTAGGGTGTCGTTTTTTGTTTTTATTATCATTTTTTGCTATAACCTTGTAGCTATTTTTGGCATAATGAAGCTATTATTTGTGTTATTTGAAAAGGGGACAATATGTTGAAGTATATTTTAAGCTTTGTGATCGTATTAGCCATTATTCTTGTTGCCGTGACAATTGGCGCGAATAATGATCAAGTTATTCATTTCAATTATATCGTGGCGCAAAGTGAACTTCAGCTTTCAACTCTCGTCGCTATTCTATTTGGCTTAGGGCTTATTCTTGGTTGGTTGATTACTGGATTCTTTTATTTAAAACTGAAGATTAAAAATATGGCATTAAACCGTCAGGTCAAACGCCAATCACAGCAAATCAGCGAACTCACTACAGCGCGTAAGGCTGCGTAGTGATGCTTGAATTACTTTTCTTGCTTTTGCCTATTGCGGTGGCCTATGGTTGGTACATGGGACATCGTAGTGCAAAGCGAGATCAGGAAGATATTAGTAATAAACTATCCCGTGATTATGTCACAGGTGTGAACTTCTTGTTATCTAATCAACAAGAGAAAGCTGTTGATTTATTTTTGGATATGTTACAAAAACAGCAGTCCGAAAATGAAATTGATAGCGGTTCACAGTTTGAAGCAGAGCTGACATTAGGTAATTTATTTCGTTCGCGTGGTGAAGTTGACCGCGCTTTGCGGATTCATCAAGCTTTAGATCGTAGCCCTGATTATAGTTTTGAGCAAAAATTGTTAGCAAAACAACAATTAGCAAAAGATTTTATGACGGTAGGTTTTTATGATCGTGCTGAAAGTTTATATATTATTCTAGTAGATGAGCCGGATTTTGCGGAAGGTGCTTTACAGCAACTTGCTAAAATTTATCAAAAAACAAAAGAATGGAAAAAAGCAGTCAATGTGGCTCAAAAGTTAGCACAAATAGCGCCAAAAGAGAATAATATTGAATTAGCGCATTATTATTGTGAATATGCTAATGAGCTGCTGAGAAATGGAACAGGTGAGCCTAAAACACTATTAATAGAAGCGCTCAGAGTTTCACCTAGCTGCGCCCGAGCTTCTATGTTACTTGCTTCGGTGTTGATTAAGGAAAGTGACTATCAAAGTGCGGTCAAAAACTTAGAAAATATTTTACAACAAAATCCGGCTTATATTGGGGAGGTATTAGATACCTTAAAATATTGCTATCAACAACTTGGGCATTTAGAAAATTTTGAGTTATTTTTAATTCGCGCGAGTCAGCAAGTGAGTAATAGCAGTATTGATCTAGCATTGGCTGATTTAATTGAAGAGCAAGATGGACGAGCTTCAGCACAAGCAAAACTTTATCAGCAATTGCATAAAAATCCAAGCATGTATATTTTTCATCGTTTTATCCAATTCCAAATTGATGAAGCAGAGACTGGGCGAGGAAGAGATAGCCTGATCTTGTTGCATAAGATGGTAGGAGAACGTATTAAACAAAGCTTTAGTTATCGTTGTACGACTTGTGGCTATCACAGCCATAAACTCACTTGGTGTTGTCCGTCTTGTCGTCAATGGGAGAGTGTTAAACCGATTCGTGGTATAGAGAATTAATTAAGAGGAAAATCATGGACAGTAAAGTTATTGTTGCTTTAGATTATGAAACCGAACATGAAGCTTTAGCATTAGTTGACCAAATAGATCCTAGCTTATGTCGATTAAAAGTGGGTAAAGAAATGTTCACAACCTTAGGTACTGAGTTTGTTAAACAGTTGCACAGTAGAGGGTTTGATGTATTTCTTGATTTAAAATATCATGATATTCCAAATACGGTAGCAAGAGCAGTGCGCTCAGCGGCAGATCTTGGGGTGTGGATGGTTGATTTACACGCTAGTGGTGGTTTGCGTATGATGGAAGAAGCCAAGCGTATTTTAGAACCTTATGGTAAAGATGCGCCTTTGTTGATCTCAGTCACAGTGCTGACGAGTATGGAAGATGTAGATTTATTACAAATTGGTATTAATACTTCTCCAATGGAGCAAGTCATGCGGTTAGCTCGCCTTACTCAGCGCGCAGGGTTAGATGGTGTAGTGTGTTCTCCACAAGAAGTTGCCATTCTACGTGAAATTTGTGGCGCAGATTTTAAATTAGTCACGCCGGGTATTCGTCCTGAAGGAAGTGATGTTGGCGATCAACGTCGAGTGATGACCCCTTCAGAAGCTATTCAGGCGGGTTCTGATTATCTTGTTATTGGACGTCCAATTACCCAGTCAACCACGCCAGTGGAAGTATTGAAGAAAATTAATGCGTCTCTTGGGTTAAGCTGAACAATCCTATGACGAGCGAATTAGTATATTCTACGGAAAGCGGGCGTATTAAAACCAAAGCGCCCGAAACTCCGCGCCCTAAAGGTGATGGTATTGTACGTATACAACGCCAAACCAGTGGAAGAAAAGGCGCGGGTGTTTCATTAATTACTGGATTAGATTTATCGGATAGTGAACTTAAGCTATTAGCAGCTGAACTTAAAAAACGCTGTGGCTGTGGTGGTTCGGTGAAAGGTGGAGTGATAGAAATTCAAGGTGAAAAGCGAGATTTGTTAAAACAGCTATTGGAACAAAAGGGATTTGTCGTTAAGTTAGCTGGTGGATGATGATTCTCTCATTTTATTACTATAGCCTCGTAATGACATTACGGGGTTTTTTATTATTTAAGGGAGAATGACTGAAAACGTTAGAAGCTAAAATGGTGCCCCCAACAGGACTTGAACCTGTGACCAATCGATTATGAGTCGACTGCTCTGACCAACTGAGCTATGGGGGCTTATCAGTGTGATAAGTGCGGTCATTATAGTGAAAGTTTTATGTGAAGTCTAGGTGATGTTTTTTGAATGATTGAATTTCAAGCAAAAAAAAAAGCCTTTCCAAAAAGAAGAAAGGCGAAATATTTGGAGTCATACTTTTTTAGGGTATGGACTTCATTATATACATTTCTGTAACATTTGCAATGAATTTTTTTAACTTTTTATGCATGAGGGTTTCTTGTATTCGTGTTAACAAGATTACGCATTAAAAGCGCGTAATCTAAGGACATGTCTTCAGGAATATCAAGAAAAACAAAATGTCCATCACCTAATGCAGCTTCGACCGCCTCACCTTTTCGATTGATCATATGTTGAATTTTAAATACGATATTACCTTGTGGTGTCATCATTTCCACTTCGTCACCTAGCAAAAATTTATTCTTAACGGCAACTTCGGCTAGACCGTCTTTACGCACACCGGTAAACTCACCGACGAATTGTTGGCGTTCAGAAATAGAATAGCCATAATCATAGTTTTGATATTCGTCATGGGTATGACGACGCAGAAAACCTTCGGTGTAACCGCGATGGGCTAAAGATTCAAGGGTGTCCATTAAACTTTCATCAAATGGTTTGCCAGCTGCTGCATCGTCAATTGCTTTGCGATAGACTTGAGCTGTGCGAGCGCAGTAGTAGAAAGATTTCGTACGGCCTTCGATTTTTAGTGAATGCACACCGAGCGCGGCCAATTTTTCTACATGTTGTACTGCACGTAAATCTTTAGAGTTCATGATATAAGTACCATGTTCATCTTCAAAAGCGGACATTTGTTCTTCTGGTCGTTGGCTTTCAGCTAGCAGAAACACTTTATTCGTGGTATTACCTTCTCCCAGAGTTGGTGCGACATTTTTGATTGGGATTTGTTCGTTATGCTCAACGATATTACCCACTTCATCTTCTTTAGCTTCGCTTACACTGTATTCCCAGCGACAGGCGTTGGTACAAGTACCTTGATTCGGGTCACGTTTATTGATATAGCCAGAAAGTAGGCAGCGGCCAGAATACGCCATGCATAGCGCACCGTGTACAAAAATTTCCAATTCAATATCTGGGACTTGTTGGCGGATTTCTGCAATTTCTTCCAGTGATAATTCGCGGGAAAGGATAATACGAGTTAAGCCCATTTGTTTCCAAAACTTAACTGTAGCCCAATTGACGGCATTGGCTTGAACCGATAGGTGAATATCCATATGAGGAAAATGTTCACGCACTAACATAATCAAGCCAGGATCTGACATAATAAATGCATCAGGATTCATGGCAACGATGGGTTCAAGATCTTTGATGAAGCTTTTTAGTTTAGAATTATGTGGCGCAATATTCACCACTACGTAGAATTTTTTGCCTAATGCATGGGCTTCGTCAATGCCAATTTTTAAATTAGCGTGGTTAAATTCATTATTGCGGACACGTAAGCTATATCGCGGTTGTCCCGCATAAACGGCGTCTGCGCCATAGGCAAAGGCATAACGCATATTTTTGAGTGAGCCAGCTGGTGAGAGTAGCTCTGGTTTAAAATGAGTAGTCATAATGTTCTCTTAGTCTGATGTCAGGTCAGTTTTTTCCATAAAGGAAAAATTTTTCTAAAATAGACCGCACATTTTAGGCTTATTTGTGGATTTGTAAATAGATTATGAGACAAAAAACAATGGAAGGCATTGCCTTCCATATAAGTTAGTTCCCTTTTTGCACTTCGCTTTCACGAATGGCTTCTAGTGATTTTTGGTTAATCTGAATATTCCCTTCTTTTTGAATATATTCAGAAACATAGGCATCATCTTTTAACTCAAATATAGGGTTAATGGCGTTATTATCGGTCTTGATGAGATGATACAAACTAAGCCATGCATTACTTTGCATTTTAAGTTTTGTACTTTCTGACTCTGAATCTGTAAACATATCCTGAATTAAGGAAGCTGGAATATTGAGTTGAGCGCTTAGATCGGTTTTTTCTAATTTATCTCCAATGGCTAAGAAGTCTGCTCGTTTTTTATTAGGAATTGCCTTAACAGAAGCGGTTAATGAGGCTGTGATAGGTGGATGTTTTTGGCTTGCTGGTAGCGTATCCATTTCGGTAGAAAAATGAGCGTCTGGAATATCGAGATGAAAATCCGTAATGGCTTTGCTAATAAAGCTATCATAGGTATTTTGACCAATATTATTGGCACAAGTTAGAGCAAATAGATTATTTGTACAATAATATATTGGATAAATGGTTGAAAGCGGGCCTAGATTTATAGGAATAGTGCTTGTTAATTGCGTGAATTGAACGTTTTCATTTTTTAATTCTAAGGAATCAATGAGAAAATGGAGTTTTAATTCAAGCTGATCGTTAGAAGAGACTTTATCTGAATAGTCAAAATTGAGATTTTTTAAAGAAAACTCATCGTCGATAGCAATAGATTTTACTGCAATTTTTGATTGATTCTGGGCATGATATTCTTGGATTAATGCGGTTAAATCTTCAATAAACGCAGGATTATCTTTTTTGAAAAAATTTTCAGTATCGAAAGGAACTTGATTGTTTTGATCAAATAGATATTTTTTTAGCATACTAAGATGCGCACTTAAATTTAACTCACTAATTTGATTTTCAACGGTGATATCTTGAATTTGAACTTTCTTATCAGAATGCTCACCTGTGACAAAGCTATCTAGTGTGAATTTAGATGTAATTTGTGCTTGCTGTTTTTTTTCATTGTTAATATTTAAACGTAGAGATGGGTTTTTCAAGGTAGAAAGATGCATTTCTTTATCATTGATCCGCCATTCTTTAGCGTTTATTTTCCACTCAGATTGCTTATTTTCAAATAAATAATCTAATCCGGTTAACACTAAATCTTTAAGTGAACTTTCTTCATTAAATTGTTTAAATTTCTCATAGAAATTTAAATAATTAGGAATCTCAACCTGATTTGCCGTAATGGTTGAGTTTTGTATTTCGAAGTTTTTCTGTTTGCCTGAAAAAGTGAATTTATCATAATTCAATGCTAAATTGAGATTATAAGTCTGTTCATTAAATGATTTATCAAATTGATAATTGAGTTTATCAAAATCAAATTTATTATTTTCGCCATCGGTTAAATTGAGTTTATCAATGGAGATATTGGCTTGAATTAAATCATAGCGATGCTCACCCATAGGCTCTAATGTATAGGTACCGGTCAATTTACCAATTTTTGTCACCGAATTATAGTTAAACGCGGAGAGTGCGGTTTTAATTTCAACAAATTTGGTTTTTGCAGCAAAATTTAAATTGGTTTCTAATACTTGGTTGATATTGGTAAAATCACGAAATTTAGTTTGCATAGTAGACTGTAAGTAATTACCAACAACAGAAAACTTACTGTGGATACTATTTTCATCAATAGTAATATTTAATTTTTCATTTAGTTGTTTAATTAGTGGCGCAGGCAGTTCAGAATTCGCAATGATAGCAAAAGGTAGCGCAGTCAATTTGGTGGAGATAATCTCGGTTTTGGCATGATCTTTATCTTGTAAATTCTCAAGGCTAAAAACAAGCTCACGAGAAAAGAAAGTATTTTTTGGCTGTGTGACATGAATAATAAATTTATCACTGAAATAATAAGGGAATTGTTGTAGTGTTTGATTAATTTTGTAGTTGGTATAAAACTGTGCGCTGACCGCAAGAAGGGTAGCGATAATCGATAAATTTAATGTGATTTTCGTTTTTTTGTTCATAAGATGTCTCAATTAAATTCGGGTATATTCCATACTTAATGCAACAGAATCGGCATAACGCAAAGCAAATGGTTTCGCAATTTCTACTTCAGCCCAGTCTACCCAAGTATGTGTACTGACAATTGCCAATACTTCTTTGACCATGCGTTCTAATAAAGCAAAGCGGTTGTTTTCAACATGTTCAATAATATGTTTGGTTATCGTGCGATAATTAAGGGCATCGTCAACATTGTCGCTGATGGCTGCTTTATGTGCGTTGTATTTGATACGCACTTGAATGATGACATCTTGCTTATTCTTGATTTCTTCTTCTTTGATACCAATAAATGTACGTAAACGTAAATTTTTAATTTGAATGGTCGCGATGGAAGTGGGCTGGGTCATAACACGATTTTCTCCATTGAAGATTCCATTTATATTCAGTATAACGAATTCTACGCTTAAATTCATTACTGTGATAAAAGTTTTTAGAAAAAGCCCGCACTTTTAGTGAACAATCGCTTTCGTGCTATACTATAGGCATAAAGTGAATAATAGATCATGTGGAAATGTAATATGAAAGACATGAGTTTGGTTGAGCAGTTTTTGACGGAGTTATGGATCGAAAAAGGTCTCTCTGAAAATACAGTAGCCTCTTATCGATTAGATCTAACGGCATTGTGCAGTTGGCTTGAGCAACAAAGTAAGACATTATTATTTGTGGATGCGGTTGATTTACAAACCTTTATGGGCATGAGATTAGAGAAAGGGTATAAAGCAACCAGCTCAGCACGGATGCTAAGTGCTATGCGTAAGTTATTTCAATATTTATATCGTGAAAAATATCGTCAGGATGATCCAAGTACGGTATTAAGTTCTCCTAAGTTACCAAGCCGTCTACCCAAATATTTAACCGAGCAACAAGTAAGCAATTTATTAAACGCACCAAGTCCTGAGATAGCTTTAGAGCTACGTGATAAAGCCATGTTAGAACTATTATATGCGACAGGATTACGGGTGACAGAGCTGGTTTCTTTACAAATGGATAATATTAGTTTGAACCAGGGGGTTGTACGTGTCATTGGTAAAGGAAATAAAGAACGCTTAGTACCGATGGGGGAAGAGGCCGTAGATTGGATTAAAGCATTTATGGTTTATGGGCGAGGACAATTGCTTAATGGGCAAAGTTCTGATGTGTTGTTTCCAAGCCGCTTAGGGGGACAGATGACAAGACAGACCTTTTGGCACCGTATTAAATATTACGCAGTATTAGCGGGTATTGATTCCGACAGTTTATCGCCTCATGTTTTACGTCATGCATTCGCAACCCATTTAGTTAATCATGGCGCGGATTTGAGGGTGGTACAAATGTTACTAGGACATAGCGATTTATCCACCACTCAAATTTATACTCATGTAGCTAAAGAAAGATTAAAGCGCCTACATGAACGCTTTCACCCTCGCGGTTAGCAAGGTTATTCAATATCACCACAAAAGCGATAGCCTTCACCATGAATAGTAGCAATAATTTCCGGAGTATCAGGATGATCTTCAAAGTGTTTGCGAATACGACGGATAGTGACATCAACCGTACGATCATGTGGTTTTAGTTCACGTCCGGTCATTTTTTTCAATAAGTCATCACGAGTTTGTATTTTGCCTGGGTTTTCACAGAAATGAAGCATTGCCCGAAACTCACTGCGAGGTAAGCGAAACGCCTCACCCTCAGGGTTAATCAATGCGCGGCTATCGACGTCTAAAACCCACCCGTTAAAACGGTATTGTGCAATATGTTCTTTAGGATTTTTATCTTTATCAGACATTGTTCTCTGCAGCAAATTACGCGCACGAATAGCGAGTTCTCGAGGGTTGAATGGTTTGGTAATATAATCGTCCGCACCAATCTCTAGACCTAAAATTTTATCGACCTCGTTATCGCGTCCCGTGAGGAACATCAGTGCGGTATCTACATTTTCACGCAACTCGCGAGCCAACATTAATCCATTTTTGCCAGGTAGGTTAATATCCATAATGACTAGATTAATTTGTTGGGAAGAAAGAATCTTATGCATTTGTGCACCATCTGAGGCTTCAAATACTTCATAGCCTTCAGCCTCAAAAATGCTTTTTAATGTATTACGTGTAATGACTTCATCTTCGACAACGAGAATTCGTGGAGCTGTCATATTTTTTCCTTTTAGAATATCGGTCTCTTGTTTTGTTTGACCTGTAAAGTTTGTTATTGTTATTTTCAAGGTTGATTGTATAGCCAGTCTGATCTGAGTACAATCAAAAATGTTACAAATGTTAAATTAGTGTTCAATATTATGATCTACGTCATAAAAAGATAAAAAATAATACCTTTAAATAAATAGATTAATGTTCACGTGTTTTGAAGAAACTGACATCAGGATAACGTTCTTGAGCAAGATTAAGATTTACCATCGTTGGTGCAATATATGTGAGGTTATCACCACCATCTAATGCTAAATGTTGCTCATTCTTACGTTTAAATTCTTCAAATTTTTTATTATCGCTACACTCAACCCAGCGGGCAGTGGCGACATTCACGGTTTCATAAATCGCTTCTACATTATATTCCGATTTTAAGCGGGAAACTACCACATCAAACTGTAATACCCCTACCGCGCCAACAATCAGATCGTTATTCATCAATGGACGGAATACTTGTACCGCGCCCTCTTCGGAAAGTTGAACCAAGCCTTTGAGCAATTGTTTTTGCTTGAGTGGATCTTTTAATCGAATGCGGCGGAATAATTCCGGAGCAAAATTAGGAATGCCGGTAAATTTCAGCTCTTCACCCTGTGTAAAGGTATCACCGATTTGAATGGTACCGTGATTATGCAAGCCAATAATATCGCCAGCGTAAGCTTCGTCAGCATGGGTACGATCGCCCGCCATAAAGGTTAAGGCATCAGAAATCACCACATCTTTGCCGATGCGTACATGTTTGAGCTTCATACCTTTCTCGTATTTGCCTGACACAACACGCATAAAAGCGACACGATCTCGATGTTTCGGATCCATATTGGCTTGAATTTTAAATACAAAGCCCGTGAGTTTATTTTCGTTAGATTCAACTAAACGACTGTCAGCTTGGCGTGCTTGTGGCGCTGGCGCCCATTGAGTTAGACCGTCTAACATATGATCCACACCAAAATTACCTAAGGCAGTGCCGAAAAATACAGGTGTTAATTCACCGGCCAAGAAGCTATCTAAATCAAATGTATTACTTGCGCCTTGCACTAATTCTAATTCATTGCGTAATTGTTGAGCTAAATCTTCGCCAACGGCAGCATCTAATTCAGCGTTAGCTAACCCCTTGATAATACGCACATCTTGAATGGTATGTCCTTGTCCTGTTTGATATAAATAGGTTTCATCTTTGTAGAGGTGATACACTCCTTTAAACAATTTTCCGCAACCAATCGGCCAGGTAATTGGCGCGCAGTGAATATTCAATACATTTTCCACTTCGTCCAATAATTCCATCGGATCACGAATATCACGGTCTAATTTATTCATAAAAGTCAGAATAGGCGTATCACGTAAACGGGTGACTTCCATAAGTTTAATCGTCCGTTCCTCCACCCCTTTAGCACTGTCAATAACCATTAAACAGCTGTCTACAGCGGTTAAAGTGCGGTAAGTATCTTCCGAGAAATCTTCGTGTCCTGGTGTGTCTAATAGATTGACCAAACAATCATTATAAGGAAATTGCATTACAGACGTCGTGATAGAGATTCCGCGTTGTTTTTCCATTTCCATCCAGTCGGATTTCGCGTGTTGTGCCGAGCCTTTGCCTTTTACCGAACCGGCTTTCTGAATAGCATTTCCGTATAGTAATACTTTTTCTGTAATGGTTGTTTTACCTGCATCGGGGTGAGAAATAATCGCAAAGGTGCGACGTTTATTCACTTCTTGTGGATATGACATTATTTGTTCCTTTCATTCTGTAGAGACACGGTGTCCCATGCCCGACATTTTATATTGAATCACGATAATTTAAAATTTATATCACATTACCAATCGTTCAGTGACTATATCCTATTTATTCGCTAAAATCACCGCTCTTTTCGGTGCGGGATAGCCCTCAAGGGTTTTACTATGATCTTGTGGATCGAGGAAATCAATTAAGCTTTCATTTTCCAGCCAGTCGGTTTTGCGTTGTTCCTCTAAACTGGTCACTTCGACATCTACACAGCGCACGTTACGGAACCCGCATTTTTCCAACCAATTAATCAGTGCCGGTACGGACGGAATAAAATACACGTTTTTCATCTTCGCATAACGGTCAGCAGGCACTAGCACATGGTTTATATCGCCGTCGATGACCAATGTTTCCAATACTAATTCCCCGCCTTTAACTAGCTGATTTTTTAGTTGGGTAAGATGATCGAGGGGGGATTTTCGGTGATACAACACCCCCATCGAAAATACGGTATCAAAGGCTTCTAACGGCTGCATTTGTTCAATGCCGAGTGGAATAAGATTGGCACGACGATCATTATTCAGTAGCTTACGCACTGCTTCAAATTGACATAAAAACAGCTCTGTTGGGTCAATGCCCACAACGTTTTTTGCGCCTTCACCCACCATACGCCACATATGATAGCCACTGCCACAGCCCACATCTAAAATGGTACGATCTTTTAAATCCGCCAAATGGGGAAGGACACGATCCCATTTAAAATCCGAACGCCATTCGCAATCGACATGAATGCCGTAGAGGTGATAAGGCCCCTTGCGCCAAGGCATCAGTTGTTTTAAATGGTGAATAATGCGCTGTTGTTCGCCCGCCGTGAGAGGAAAATCTTTCTCCGATTTGACCGCACTTTTCAAATCAATGCGATCGGCTGTTAAGTGCGGTAGAAAATCCACAATTTTTGCCCATTTTGCATAATCGCCATGGGCTTGTTTCTCCCATTGTTTCAGTTGCAATGGCAGAGTCTCAAGCCAATGAGAAAGGTTTGTGGTAGCGATTTGTTGATAAAAAGGGCGAAAATCGATCATAGTGTTCATTAATAAGATTAAAAGTGCGGTCTATTATGCCATAATTTTAGAGAATTGTTTTATTACGATAAATCCGATATGATGAAAATTATTTAAAAAACCGAAAACGAGTGAAAACTAAGGATGTGAATATGCAAGTAGGCAGCCCTTTCAATCAGTCTTGGACACATTATTTACGCGTATTATTCGTCTTGCTTGGTGCGGGATTATTTGCCAGTGGTGTGGTGACTTTTATTGCAGCGAACTGGGAGGCATTATCCAAATTCCAAAAACTCTATGCCACACAAGGGCTGTTTGTGGCAATGAGTGTGATTTCTCTATTTTGTTATTGGCGGGAAATACAGAAAAATCAAACCAGATTTAAAACTGATGTAGCCGTTTTTCTTGCGACAGTGGTGATTGGGGTTTTATTTGCTTTAATCGGACAGATTTACCAAACCGGCGCTGACCCTTGGCAGTTATTTGCCTTATGGTCTGTATTACAAATCCCTCTATTGTTAGTGTTGCGGAATATCGGCAGTGGGTTGTTGTTTATTGCTACATCAAATTTAGCGGTGGGGTTGTACTGTCGTTTTTATGATATTGATGTGTTGGTTTGGGGAATTGTCATATTTAATGCGCTGTTATTATGTTGTGCCGAATTTAAGTTTAAATGGTTAAATGATACATGGAGAGTTCAACCGAAAATTATCAATACGCTACTAGTTGGAAGCCTTGTTGTGGCTGGGTTTATTGAGGTTGAATATGTATTGATAGCCTTGATCATAATCGGCGTATTGTTCTTCCTCTATAAAAAATATTCTGATGATATTATTGTTCTAGCTATTCATTTTGTTGCTGCAGTAATCAGTGTAAATGTATTGATAGTAAATAACAGTCATGATAAATTTGTCACCTTTTTATTCATGTCCTTGTTCACTTTATTTTTTGTCGCTATGAGTGGTTGGTTGCTAAAAGATTGGTATTGTGAAACCTACCCGGAGCGTAAATTTCCCACATCTGTTAATGTGATGTTGTTAGCGCTTATCTTTTTGGGTGTCGCGCTGCTGGTTGCATTTTTGCTGATGAGTGTCGGAAGTGAAACAGGCTTGATTGTTGTCGGATCTGTCTTTTTGCTGAGCGGTTATTTAGGGATCCAAAATAAAGAAAGCAAAAATCAGTATTTTAGTGAAATGCTCATCGCCTGTGGCCTGTTATTGTGTCATATATATTTTCAGGTTCTTTATCTTGAACATTACTTACGGGTGATGGAGCACAACATTATAATATTGCTGACCATACCATTATGTGGGTTTATTTATTATAAAATTTCAGCAAGTTGGATACGTTTTTTTACAGCAGGGCTGATTTTATGGACGCTGCTGGATTTCGTAGGTTATTACAGAGTTTACACCTCTCAATTGAGTTATGCCTATTTACTGCCTTTAATTCCATATATTATGGCTTTAGCTGCATTAGGAGTGGGATATTATTTAGCTAGAAGTCCGAAAAATGCAGTGCGCTTTATGCCGATTTTATGGGCATTAGTTTTATTTTCAATAGTTTTAGTCGTACAGCGTTATTGGTCCGCTTTCAGTTTGATTTCATTGTATGGAATGGAAAGGTCATTACTACCTGTAGAATCTTTCAGACAATTTTTTAATGTAGTTACAGCCGATGTTTTCAAACCACAACAACTGACTATTGCCTGGGTTAGTCATTTGCTTTTGGCATTTTCCCCAGCGGTAATTTATCTACTGCAATATCGACAAACGAGATTTAATCTGCTGCATTTTGTTGTAATCGTATTATTTTCTGTGTGTTTTGTTGCTAAGGTAAATATTATTTTCTGTCTTAGCTTATTACTGCTTGCTTATCCGCTAAAAAGCAACCGATTATTCGTGCTAGCAGTGGTCGTGATGATTGTCCATTTAACGATATATTATTACTTGTTGCCGATACCGTTGTTGTATAAATCAGGATTATTAGTTTTTAGTGGTCTGATTTTCTTATTTGTTCTAATTTTTAATCGCAAAAATAACGCAGAAAATCCAAAAACGACTGAAAAATTCACCGCACTTTTTGATAAAGTCGTGGCCACGATTTGTGCTGTAACATTGTTGGTTTTAGGTATTGCCAATTACGCAATCATCAAAAACGAAAATGTACTGAATAGCGGTATACCGATTATCTTAAAATTAGCGCCAGTTGATCCCCGTTCCTTAATGCAAGGCGATTATATGGAGTTGAATTATGAGATATTAGAGCAAGCTCAGGCGGCATTGGCTGAGTTTAAACAAGGGACTTATGATAGTGAGCAATTGACTCATACCCATTTTTATATTTTGTTGAAACAGAATAAAGAACATGTGGCGGAGTTTTGTCGCTTGGAAGTAGAACCTCCAACGGATTTTTCCAATTGCCAACCAAACATTTATTTACCGTTAACTGCGGTAAGTCGCTGGCGTGTTGAAATGCCGGGACAAAGCTATTTCTTTCCGGAAGGACAAGGCGAGCATTATGCAAAAGCGAAATATGGCGAATATCGTTTTAACAACGGTAAAGTCTTGTTATATCGTTTGTTAGATGAACAGAAAAAACCGTTGTAGGAAAAAATCGCAAACGTTTGCTTAAAAAGTGCGGTATAATTTTGCTAAATTTTTTGACTCTCAAGGATAATTCAATGACACAACTCAGCCTTAAAAAAATTTATTCCGGTAAAGTGCGTGATTTATATGAAATCGACGACAAACGTATGTTGATGGTAGCAACTGATCGCCTATCAGCTTTTGACGTAATTTTAGAAGAGCCGATTCCACGCAAAGGGGAAATTTTGACCCAAATTTCTAATTTCTGGTTCAACAAACTGGCTCATATTATGCCGAATCACTTCACGGGTGAAACGGTGTATGATGTACTGCCGAAAGCGGAGGCCGATTTAGTAAAAGATCGCGCGGTGGTGTGTAAGCGCTTAACCCCAGTGAAAATCGAATCTATCGTACGCGGTTATTTAACCGGCAGCGGTTTAAAAGATTATCAAAAAACCGGCACTATTTGCGGTTTAAAATTACCCGAAGGTCTCGTTGAAGCAAGCAAATTGCCGGAACCGATTTTCACACCGTCCAGCAAAGCAGAAGTGGGCGATCATGATGAAAATATTAGCTATGCCCAATGTGAAGCCTTAATTGGTAAAGAATTAGCGGCTCAAGTGAAAGAAAAAGCGATTGCCCTTTATACGGCAGCAGCAGATTATGCCTTAACCAAAGGTATTATTATTTGTGATACCAAATTTGAATTTGGTCTAGATGAAAACGGCACGCTCACCTTAATGGACGAAGTATTAACGCCTGACTCTAGCCGTTTTTGGTCAGTCGATACTTATCAAGAAGGCACGAATCCACCGTCTTTCGATAAACAATTTGTGCGTGATTGGCTAGAGCAAAGTGGCTGGAATAAACAACCGCCAGCGCCAAAAGTACCAGCAGATGTCATTGAAAAAACAGTTGCGAAGTATCAAGAAGCGTTAGATTTGTTGACGAAATAGACCGAATGTAATGATTGAAGAAAATCCTCCTGGTGAATAGGAGGATTTCTTTCTTATGGGCAAACGATTGCCTAAGCTAAAAATCAGCGTATAATGCGCAACTTAAATTTTTTCTTTTGCGAGGTTTCATGAATAATTTACTTTATTCTGTTGAAGACAAACCACCATTTGGTTTGAGTTTATTATTAGCTGCTCAGCATTTGTTAGCAGCGTTGGGCGGTATTATTGCCGTGCCACTTGTGATCGGCAATGTGCTGAAATTGCCAACGGCAGATACGATTACATTAGTCAATGCAGCATTGTTGATTTCGGGTGTTGTGACGATTGTGCAATGTCGAGGCATTGGCCCAATCGGTATTCGCTTACCAAGTGTCATGGGAACCAGTTTTACCTTTGTTGCAGCAGCTTTAGCTATTGGTTTTAGTGAGCATGGTGTAGCTGGTATTATGGGGGCTTCTTTAGCCGGTTCTGTAGTCATGATTGTCGGCAGTTTTTTCATGCCTTATATCCGCAAGCTTTTTCCGCCGGTCGTAACGGGAACTGTGGTAATGATGATCGGGTTAAGTCTGATTCCTGTTGCGGTTGACTGGTTTGCAGGTGGGCAACGTGGTGATGCGCATTATGCGACACCGGAAAATTTGATGATGGCGTCTTTTGTGCTCATTATTGTCGTCGTGTTGGTTCAGTGGGGTAAAGGTATTTTCTCTGCTGCTGCGATTGTGATCGGCATGATGACGGGATATATTGTTGCGCTAGCATTAGGTTGGGTGAGCTTTGAAGGGGTTAAATCCGCACAAACTTTTGCCGTGCCACAACCGCTACATTTTGGTTTGTCGTTTCCGATTTCTGGGATTATCGGGATGAGCATTGCGTATTTAGTTACTATCGTAGAGTCTAGCGGTAACTTTTTAGCACTAGGAAATGCCACTAAGACCGAAATCACGGGGAAACATTTACGCGGTGGGGTATTGTGTGATGGTTTAGGTTCAGCATTAGCTGCGGTGATGTCGACAACACCTTTTTCATCTTTTTCTCAAAATATTGGTGTCATCTCATTAACTGGCGTCGCGAGCCGTTATGTTGTTGCATTGACGGGGGGATTATTAGTGTTAGCCGGGTTGTTTCCTGTATTTGGCGCATTAATTGTCTCTATTCCATTACCTGTGCTAGGTGGGGCAGGGTTAACGATGTTTGCTATGATTATCGCCGCTGGAATTCAAATGTTAGATAACATTGAACGTAGTCGCCGTAATGGATTGATTATTGCTATTTCGATAGGGTGTGGCTTAGCGGTAACAACTCGTCCAGAACTTTTAGATAAGCTACCGCACTTTTTTAAAGAAGTGCTGGGGTCTGGGATTACCGTCGGCTCATTATTAGCGCTCATCTTAAATCTTGTGTTACCTGAAGATAAAAAAACACAGTCATAAAACGCAATATGGGGCAGTGAATAACTGCCCCATCATAGATTATTGAGTTAAATGGCGAACTAGCTTAATGATTTGTTGTATTTGCTCGGGGGAAAGTTTCCCTTCTGCAACAAATTGAACCTTGCCGTTTTTATCTAATACCGCAATAAAGCTTTCTTTCTCTTTTAAATTCCAAGCGTTTTTAACCGCACTTTTCTGATCTAATACCACTTGGCTATGTGGATTTTGTTTTTTACCGTCTTCCGCACTGCTTTTAACAAAAGGCCCAGTAGCGATAACAGCATCATCCGCATTAATGATTGTTGTCGTTTGATATTTGCTCCGATCAAAATTAGCTGCTTTAATGGCATCAATTAATGCTTGGTTTTTTTCTTTTACACTACTACGACCGGCAATATGTTGTATCACTCGGACTTTTCCGGCTAAAGAGGTAGAGTGCCAATTTTTATAACTAATCGCGTTGTCAAATAGAATTTCGCCATCATTATTGACATTGATTGCGGGTAAAGGTTGATTAAGTTGGACATTATGTGCCAAAGTGGAATGGCTAAATAATAAGCTCATAACTAAAGGGGGAAGAAATTTTTTCATAATTATCCTTAACGTTTTTTAGATGAAAAAGTGCGGTCATTTTAAGCAAAAATTTTTTTTGAGCAAATCAGAGGACTTATTTTATCTTGTGAGATGATATACTAAGTCAAATATTGATTAAGGAGAAAAATTATGGAGCAATTACCCGTTTGTCCGCATTGCGCCGGAGAATATGTTTATCACGATACTATTCATTTTGTATGCCCCGATTGTGGTCATGAATGGGCAGAAGAGTCCGTCGCTGAAAGTGATGAAAAAGTATTTAAAGATAGTAATGGCAATGTGTTACAAGATGGCGATTCAGTGATTTTAATTAAGGATTTAAAAGTTAAAGGTTCTTCTATTGTGTTAAAAAAAGGCACAAAAGCGAAAAATATTCGTTTGGTTGATGGCGATCATGATGTGGATTGTAAAATTGACGGGCAAAGTTTTTCGTTAAAATCAGAATTTTTGAAAAAAGCATAATCATTCTATATAACATTTGCCCGAGATCGAGTTAAGCGCTTTTGGGGATTGAGATATGGATTTATAACGTCTTTTAAATCAGTGATCTGTTTTTTCTGTCAGACATTCAATGTGGGAAAGCACAGATCACTTGTCTATTACTCATCAATTACCACATGACCAATAAAGCCTAGATTGCGATGACGTTGTGCATAGTCAATGCCATAGCCGACAACAAATTTATCCGGTATTGCAAAGCCGATCCAGTCAACAGCCACATCAACTTCACGGCGAGAAGGTTTATCAAGTAGTGTGCAAATCGCAAGAGAACGTGGTTCACGTAGATTTAATATTTCACGTACTTTTTGTAAGGTATATCCGGTATCAATGATGTCTTCTACAATCAGGACATGTTCATTTTTAATATCGCCATCAAGATCTTTGCTAATTCTGACATCATGATTACTGGTCATGCCGGAGCCATAGCTTGATGTGGTCATAAACTCAATTTCGACGGGTAAATTAATTTCTCGTACTAAATCAGCCATAAACATAAAAGAGCCTTTAAGTAGCCCAACGACAATTAATTTTTCCGCGTGTTGATGTTGATAAAACTGTGTAATTTCCTGTCCTAATTCCGCGATACGGGAAATGACATCTTCTTTTGCAATTAATGTTTCTACATGGTGTTTTTTCATTTTTCTTCCTTAATACACTTATTCTAAATAAGGGAATTATACCAGTTCCTTTATGCTTGATTGGAAAAAATTGAAAAAAAAGTCGGAGATAGCTCCGACTCTTTCATTAACCCTAACGAATTTACTTTCTACTCTACCTGTTAATGAGTATTTTAAGCTGCTTTATTTAGCATTGCCCTCTCAAAACATTGCCAAATGTCACCGCACTTTCTAACAGGATGAGCATATCTTAGCAAATAAAATTTCTTTGTCAATAGGAATTATTCTCATTTTCAGTTTAATTGCCTGAAATTTTCATTTGCTCTAATAAAATCGAACCGGTTTGGATATTAGAGCGACGCTCGATGTCATCAGAAACTGCAACAATATTTTTGAACATATCGGTTAATTGGCCCGCTATTGTAATTTCCGCGACTGGGTATTTAATTTCCCCGTTTTCGATCCAAAAACCCGCGGCTCCACGAGAATAATCACCCGTGACTAAGTTGACGGATTGCCCCATTAAATCGGTTACCAATAATCCGGTTCCCATTTCGTTTAACAATTTTGTTAATCCGCCTTTCGTATTAGATTGCACTTGCCAGTTATGAATACCACCAGCATGCCCTGTGCTTTGCATTCCTAATTTACGTCCACTGTAACTGGTTAATAGGTAAGTTTGCAAAATGCCTTGATCAATAATATTTCTCTCAACAGTGCGTACGCCTTCACTATCAAATGGCGTAGAGGCAAGTTGTCCTAACAAATGAGGGCGTTCTTGAATGTGGAACCAATCTGGCAGGACTTGTTCTCCTAAATGGTCGAGCAAGAAGCTTGATTTGCGATATAAGCTGCCACCGCTAATGGCAGCGGCTAAATGAGAAATTAAGCTTGTTGCAACATCATTATAGAAAATAACCGGTGCTTGTTGTGTTGCGATTTTTTGTGGATTGAGGCGTGATATGGCTTTAGTCGCACAATTCATACCCACCCATTGAGGAGATTTGAGCGTATCCATATTGCGAGAGATGGTATATTCATAATCTCGCTCCATTTGATCGCCTACGCCAGCAATGACAGAGCAAGATAACGAATAGCGACTGGATAAATAGCTTTGCAACATGCCATGGCTATTACCGTAAACGCGTACACCTTGATGGGAGTTAAATGCAGCACCTTCACTATTAATAATACGATCTTCACGTAATGCTTCAGCTTCTGCGGAGATCACCGTGCCTAATAAAATATCTAAATCAGCCTCTGCTTCGTGATAAAGATCTAAATTGGGGGCATCAAAGGCCATTAATTCTTTATCCGCTAATCCCGTGCAGTCATCTTCAGAGGTGTGTTTTGCGATAGCTAATGCGGCTTCTACGGTTTTTTTAATGGCATCGTGGCTGAGATCGGAAGTAGAAGCATTGCCTTTTTGTTGTCCTAAATAAACAGAAATGCCTAATGCACCATCATTATTAAACTCAACATTTTCTAATTCCATTAAACGGGTAGAAATTGATAATCCTCTCACTTTTGTGACTGCAACTTCTGAGGTAGCTCCAGCTTTAGTTGCTAATTCAATTGCATAGCTGACAGCATCACGCAATTGAGTTTCTTGTTGTGTTAAAAATTCGGTTGAATTTAACGCAATATCCATAGGTACCCCTCATATTTTAGTTGTCTTTTTGGCTATTTTACCTCATTGTATGAGAAGCACCAATGCGAAAACGTATAGAAATACGTTTTACATAATAAATACCCCTATTTATACTAGACGAGATCCTGTTGGATTAGGTAAAATTCTCAGTTCTACATAAGATAAATGAAATTAAAGATTGAGCATGGCAAAGAAAAAATTAAAACCAACTTCCAATACGATTGCACTTAACAAACGTGCAAGACATGATTATTTTATTGAAGATGAAATTGAAGCAGGCCTAGAACTACAGGGCTGGGAAGTGAAATCTATGCGTGCGGGGAAAGCGAATATCAGTGATAGCTATGTGATTTTTAAAAATGGGGAAGCCTATTTGTTTGGTGCAACGATTACCCCGCTGAGTGTGGCTTCAACACATGTTGTTTGTGATCCTACTCGTACTCGTAAGCTGTTATTAAATAAAAAAGAACTGGATTCTTTATTTGGAAAAGTGAATCGAGACGGGTTTACTATAGTGGCCTTATCCCTTTATTGGAAGCAGGCTTGGGCCAAAGTCAAAATTGGCTTAGCGAAAGGGAAAAAACAACATGATAAACGTGAGGATATTAAAGAGCAAGAATGGAAGCGGACAAAAGAACGGATTATGAAGAATGCAATTCGAGGCTAAGTGCGCTAAAGTTTGTCAAGGTGGGCAATGCCCACCATGAAATTAATATATAAGTGTAGTCCATCATGGATTATAGGACGTTTACCACCAGCCAAGTACTTTCATCCAAAGCCCACCAACACCAAACCAGATGGCTAATGAAGCAAGAGAAATGACAAAACTGACACCCCACCATTGTCCAGTAGTATTATAACCAGAACCGAATAAAGCGGGTCCAGGTCCTCCGGCATATTGTGTTAGGCTCATTGATAATGTTGAAGTGTAGCCTAAACCAATGGCTGCGATCATAGGTGGCGTACCGACGGCAATTGCAGCCGCTAAAAAGGCCAAATACATTGCCGAAATATGAGCCATCGCTGAAGCAAAGAAATAACGAGTATAAAAATAGACTAATACCAATATTGTAAATGCAACAGGCCAACTAAACATTCCGATAGATGATGAAATATGAGTAGAAATCCAGCTAATTACGCCGTATTTGTTCAATGCAGTTGCCATCATTACTAAAACAGCAAACCAAAACATTGTATCCCAAGCGGTTGTTTCCTCAACAATATTTTTCCAGGTCATAATATTTGTGAATAACAAGATAACCAACCCGATAAAAGCGGAAACGGTGGCTGGAATACCAAATAATAGATCACCGACAGTCCAAAGGAATAACAATAGAATAAAATCAAGGGCTAAAATCCATTCCGCAGTGCTCATTTTCCCCATTTGTTTTAGCTGTTCGCTCGCCATTTCAGCCATTTTAGGCGTTTTTTTCAGTTCAGGTGGATAAATTAAATACACCAAATAAGGCAAGACAATTAAACTCACAATGCCAGGAACGATAGCGCCTAAAAACCAGGTCATCCATGTGATTTGAATGCCTTGACTGGAAGCAAGTTCTGCAATAAGTGGATTTCCAGCCATAGCCGTTAAAAACATAGTACAGACAATGGTATCAATTTGTGAGACGACAATAGCAAGAAAAGCACCAGCCCGTCTTGCTGTGGGGCCGGGCTTCGAGTCATAGGTGTCGGCAATTGATTGCATAATTGGATACATGATACCGCCTCCTCGTGCAGAAGCTGAGGGGATACCTGGTGCAATAATCGTATCAGCCAGTGCGATGCCATAAGCCACTCCCATCATACGATTACCAAATTTTGAGATAAAATATAATGCAATACGATGCCCAAGTCCTGTTTTGATAACGGCACGCGATAAGAACATCGCGATACCAATTAACCAAATAGTACCATTGGAAAAGCCCGAAAGCATGCTGACATTGTCTTTTCCCCCGCTGAGTGGTGTTAATCCAGTTAAACCACTAATCACCAGCGCGACTAAGGTTGCTGCCCCCATTGGCATTGCTTTAGCAATAATCGCGACAATAGTTGCAATAAAAAGCGCTAACATCCCCCATGCTTGTGATGTTAGCCCTTCTGGAATAGGAAGGGCATAAATTCCAACCCCGACAATGACAGAAATAAGCAAGCCCTGCCATTGGAAACCTGCTTTGACCTGTATAGATGTGTTTGCCATCTTATCTCTCCTTAAAATTGAAAAAACGTGACAGCATACTAACACAAAAGAGTTAATTTCAGTAGTGGAATTACGATGACTTCGCTATTTTTTCAGCTTGCACAATGATTTGGCTTGCGATATCAATATGGCTCGTTTTTTCGATCATTTCTAAACCAGGACTCGCATTGACTTCTAAGACAAGAGGCCCTCTTTGAGAGCGAATAAGATCAACGCCAGCAACGTCTAATCCTAGTATTTGAGTCGCTTTAATTGCCATATTTTTTTCTTCAGAGGTGAGCTGAATTTTTTCTGCAAGCCCGCCACGATGAAAATTTGCTCTAAATTCACCATTTTGACTGATACGTTTCATCGCCGCAATCACCTGATTTCCAACCACAAAACAGCGCAAATCAGTTCCTTGCGCTTCTGCGATAAAATCTTGTAACAGGGTAGGAACTTGCGCTTGCTTTAATGTTTCCAAAATACTCACCGCACTTTGCATTTGTTCAGCTAAAATAACACCAATACCCTGCGCCCCGCTTAAGGTTTTTAATATAGTGGGCATTTTTGCCATTGACATTCCTTGTGAAATATTAAACTCATCACCGATTAATGCAGTATCAGGCACGGGAATACCCGCTTCGCGTAGTAGTTGCAAACTTAGCCATTTATCACGCGCGCGGAGAAAGGCAGAACTGGAATTGAGACAAGGAACTTTTCTTCCTTCGAAATGGCGTAATAGGGCGCAGCCCATACGCGTACTGGCTGAACCAAAACGAGGGATAATAACATCATAATCCGATAACAAATAAGGCTCGGCTCCCGCAGGTTGATAATACATGGAAAAGTGCGGTGCGTTTTGCTCAAGTTTTAGCAAAAAACGATTAGGATCCAAAATATCCATGTGATGATTACTTTGTTCTGCGGCTTCTTTTAAACGCTCGCAACTATAAAGGCGAGGTTCTCGACATAACATGAGTAGTTTCATTTGCTTATTTCTTTATAAATCCTTGTTTTTGTAAAAATGGCAAAATATGTGGACGCACCGGTTTCGCGAGTGTCTTTTCGATGTTTCGAGTCCAGTCCATATCAATTTTGCTGCGCTGTTGATAGTATTCTTGCACTTGCTGGTTATATTCTGCAAGAATGGGTTCTTGCAACGCTTGATAGGTATTTTCAAAACACATCAACGTTTTGGGGAGACGAGGTTTTAGTGGCGGGTCTTGGGCTGGATAGCCTAAACATAAACCAAAGACAGGGAATGAATGGGCGGGGAGTTTTAACAATTCACTGACTTTTTCAATTTCATTACGCAATGCACCAATATATACCCCACCTAATCCTAATGACTCAGCGGCAACTAACACATTTTGAGCCATAATACCGGCATCTACTGCGCCAATTAATAGTACTTCAGTATAATCCAATTGGGATTCTGGACAGATTTGCTGGTGTTTGTGAAAATCAACACAAAATACAAAAAACTCTGCGGCATCTTTGATATATTGCTGATTGGAGGCACAGGCCATAATCTGTTCACGTAATGTTTCATCAGTAATACGGATAATTGAAATGCACTGCAAGTTGTTCGATGTAGACGCACAACGTGCCGCATTAATCAGCTGTTCTAGAATGTCTGTTGAAATTTTTTTGGGTGTAAATTTTCGAATAGAGCGGTGAGATAAAATAGTATCCAATGTGCTTGAAGTTTTATTCATCATAACCTCCGACAGAGTTTGTTTTATTGAATTAATATATTATACCAATTGAAGCAATGCTGAAAAACACTTTATGTTTCTAAAAAAGATCAGATACAATAAGGTACTTATTAATAAAGGAGTAGATTATGTTTGTTGTTATTTTTGGTCGTCCGGGTTGCCCTTACTGTGTAAGAGCAAAAGAATTGGCAGAGAAATTACAAAATACGGTAGAGGATTTTAGCTATCGCTATGTTGATATCCAAGCAGAAGGTATTACTAAAGCAGATTTATCAAAATCAGTTGGTAAACCTGTTGAAACCGTACCACAAATTTTTATTGATGAAAAACCAATTGGCGGATGTACAGATTTTGAAGCATTAATGAAAGCACAATTTGGCGTTGTTGCATAATTGCCGAATAGTCTTGTGTATAAAAGGACGATAACTTGATTGTCATGTTATCGTCCTTTTTTACTTTTCAAAGGTAAAAAGCAATCTGTTAAGCAAATATTATATTTATTCCCCTGAAAACTGTTGCATAAAGTCTTGAGTTTTTTCAACCATTTGTTTTGAACCAATGAACAGTGGTATGCGTTGATGAAGTTCTGTTGGTTGAATATCTAAAATACGACGGAAGCCATCGCTAGCAAGCCCACCAGCCTGTTCAGCTAAGAATGCCATTGGATTACCCTCATATAACAAACGCAGTTTACCATTCGGATAATTGGTCGCACTAGGATAAATATAAATGCCACCTTTGAGCATATTACGATGAAAATCAGAGACTAAAGAGCCAATATAGCGCGAGGTATAAGGGCGGTTTGTGGCTTTGTCTTCTTCTTGGCAATATTTGATGTATTTTTTTACGCCCATTGGAAATTTAAGGTATTGTCCTTCGTTAATAGAGTAAATTTTGCCGGTTTGTGGAATTTGGATATTTTCATGTGACAGGCAGAATACACCAAGTGAAGGATCATAGGTAAAACCATTAACACCGTTACCCGTTGTATAAACCAGCATGGTAGAAGAGCCGTAAACTACATACCCGGCAGCGACTTGACGGTGTCCAGGCTGTAGGAAATCTTCTAGGGTAACAGGTGTGCCAATAGGGGAAACTCGACGGTAAATGGAAAAAATAGTGCCGACAGCCACATTCACGTCAATATTAGATGAACCATCAAGAGGATCTGTGAGGATAACATATTTAGCATTTCGGCCACGTTGAGTATCGAAAGCAATAAAGTTTTCCTCTTCTTCTGAAGCAAAGCCTGCGACATCTTCGCGAGCCATCAGCGCTTTTTTGAAGGTTTCGTGTGCAAAAATATCAAGCTTCATTTGAGTTTCGCCCTGCACATTTTCAGAACCCGCGTTACCAATAATATTATTTGTTAAGCCCGCTTTATTGATATCACGGTGGATAACTTTTGCAACCAAACGAATAGAAGATAAAATGCCGGTTAATTCGCCTTTGGCATTGGGGTAGTCAGCTTGTTTTTCGACAATAAATTCGCCAAGTGTTTTCATTAGGATATCCTTATTTAAATGCGTTTTTTGTTTTACTGAATAGATAACTTGATTTATTATAGCAAGTTGAAAAAAACACGTAAGCTATCAATGAAATAGATTTTAAACAATGTGATCAAGTACACATTTTTGAGTAGAAATTGGGACTATATATGAAAAATGAACATATCCATATTTTAGGTGTGTGTGGTACTTTTATGGGTGGGTTAGCACTTATCGCGAAGCAAATGGGCTATCATGTGACAGGCTCAGATATTAATGTTTATCCACCTATGAGTACATTTTTAGAAAAAAGTGGTGTAGAAATTATTCCTCATTTTGAGGTATCGCAGTTACAGCCAGCACCGGATATGGTTATTATTGGTAATGCAATGAAACGTGGTAATCCTTGTGTAGAATATGTTTTAGAACATAATTTGCCTTATATGTCGGGGCCACAATGGTTACATGATAATTTGCTGCGTAAACGTTGGGTGTTGGCTGTATCCGGAACACATGGTAAGACAACGACTACGGGAATGTTAACTTGGATTTTAGAGCAAAATAATTTGAACCCTAGTTTCTTAATTGGCGGGATAGCCGGAAATTTTGGTGTATCAGCGCGTTTTACCGATAGTCCTTATTTTGTGATTGAAGCAGACGAATATGATACTGCATTTTTTGATAAGCGTTCTAAATTTGTACATTATAATCCTAAAACTTTGATTATTAATAACTTAGGGTTTGATCATGCGGATATTTTTGATGATTTACATGCTATTCAACGCCAATTTCACCATATGATCCGGACTATGCCAGCCTCAGGACGTATTTTATCTGTGGAAAGTGAACAAACGGTAAAAGAGACGTTGGCGATGGGCTGTTGGTCTGAGCAGCAGTTTTTAGGAAAAGATCAGCAATGGTATGCAGAGCGTATCACAAATGATTGCACGCAATTTTCAGTTTTCCATCAAGGCGATAAAGTCGCGGAAGTACATTGGAATATTGTTGGACAGCACAATATGCATAATGCGCTGATGGCCATTGCCGCAGCCTATCATGCAGGGGTAAGCATTGATAAAGCTTGTATGGCATTAAGTAGTTTTGTGAATGCAAACCGTCGTTTAGAGATAAAAGGTGAAGTCAATAATATTACCGTCTATGATGATTTCGCCCATCATCCGGCAGAAATTCTAGCTACATTGACCGCACTTCGAGATAAAGTAGGAGGTGGGGTACGTATTTTGGCTGTATTAGAACCACGTTCTAATACGATGAAAATGGGCGTTCATAAAGATGAAATTGCCCCAGCATTAGTGCGGGCGGATCATGTGTTTTTATTACAACCCGAGAATATTCCATGGGATGTAGTGGATATTGCGAATCAATGTGTTCAACCGGTAAACTGGAGTGCTGATTTAGATTTATTAGTGAAATTTATTGTAGATGAAGCTAAACCAACGGATCATATTTTAATCATGAGCAACGGAAGCTTTGGCGGGATCCATCAAAAAATCTTAGCGCAATTACAAGCTTAACTTTCTTATTATTTAATCAGAGCAAATGTCTTGCTCTGATTACTGCCAGATTCGATCTTTTTTTGTGAGCAAGATCACGACATTTGCATTTTTTTACGTAAAATAGGGTAGAAAACAGTGTTCTTTAACGTGAATGCTTGTTAGTATAGTATTTGCTTATAGGATAAGCGTGTGGGATAACATAACAGCGTTGTTACCATATTCAAAGCACGAGATTCAGGGTCACATTAGAAATTCTGTTTTAATATATAAGTACAAGGTGTGAGTTATCTGTTTTTTAGATAGACACAAGGATTGAAAAAATGCAACAAGTAAAAGGAACCGTTAAATGGTTTAACGATACAAAAGGATTTGGTTTTTTACAGGTTGAGGGTGGCGAAGATGTATTTGTTCATTTTTCTGCTATCCAAAGTGAAGGCTTTCGCAGCCTAAAAGAAGGTCAATCTGTCACGTTTGATATCATTGATGATAAACGTGGTAAAAAAGCAGAGAATGTTGTTGTAATTGCTTAATGAAACCAAAACGCTGAAAAGAAGCCGCGCTAATCTATTTAGGGCGGCTTCTTTTATAAGAGAATTAATCTGGTTGTTGCTGTTTTAAAGAGTTTAATTTAGCCAAACCTTGATTGCAGCTTTTAGTTTGTGTCGCAAGCTCCATCTCAAGTATTTGTTTTTTACTTTGATTCAGTTTGTTTTTCATCTTGCTGATTTGTGTATGTGTACCCGGCTGTTTTTCTGCATCAGCAATTAAGTTTTCTGCTTCTTTAAAAAGTTGTTCACATTGCTGAGGAATTACTTTAGTTTGATTAGCTGGCGCACTGAATGCAGATAAGCTAAATGTTGCGAAAATCGCTGTGATAAATGTCAGACTAATTTTTTTAATCATTTCGTTTCCATCTACAAAGTGTTTATCAAGTTAATTTTAAATTCAGTTAATAACAAAAAAGTACCTGCCACAACAATTGTATTTAGACATAAAAAATACAGTGGCAGGCATATACATAAGGAGTATGCTGCAAAATAACAAAATTTATAGGTTATGTCTATAACAAAAATCGTTTTTTTCACAAAATGTGAATTAGTTCAAAAAAATAAGGATAGATTCTCGCTAAAATAATAAAACTTACCGTTGCCCAAAAATAGCTGTACCAATCCTTACCATTGTGGACCCACATCGTATCGCACTTTCCATATCTCCACTCATACCAAGAGACAGCGTATCAATAGGCTGTGTTGGGAAAGTTTGTTGTAGGCGATGGAATAAGGTTTGCATTTTTTCAAAGACGATAAGTTGCTGTTGTGTATCCTCAGTCGCCTCTGGAATAGCCATTAATCCACGTAGGCGCAAATTAGGCAACGTTGTGAGATGTTGCGCAAGGCTAAGCATATCTTGTGGCTCTATACCAGATTTCGAGTCTTCATGGCTAATGTTAATCTGAATTAGCACATTGAGTGGCTGGCGATAAGGGGAACGTTGTTCGTTTAATCTGTCTGCAATTTTGGCTCGCGACAGTGTTTGATACCAATCAAAGTATTCAGCGACTAAACGTGTTTTATTGGATTGAAGAGAGCCAATAAAATGCCATTCTAATTCAATACCTTGTTGGCGGCAGTACTCAATTTTATCTACGCCTTCTTGAACATAATTTTCACCAAAGGCACGTTGTCCAAGTTGATGTGCGGTGAGAATATCATCAATTGGTTTTGTTTTACTCACTGCAAGTAAAGAAACGTCCGTAGGATTACGTCCTGCTTTTATACAACATTGCTGAATTTGTTGGTTTACTTGCTGTAAATGTTGTGCAATTGTCATAAAAATAAATGGATTTAAAGGGAAAGAGTTGATATAAAATTGCTCATGTTAGATAACATGAGCAACCATAAACGAATTATTCTTCGCTACTCTCTGCGGAAAAGCGCTCAATACGTCCACCGAGTGCGCGTAATTTTTCTTCGATACGTTCGTAGCCTCGATCAATATGATAAATCCGATCGACAATAGTTTCGCCAGTTGCAATACAACCCGCTAAAACTAAACTTGCGGAAGCGCGTAAATCAGTTGCCATTACTTCAGCTCCAGATAAACGCTCTACACCATGACAAATCGCGGTATTACCTTCGATTTCTGCTTTAGCGCCCATGCGAATAAGCTCTGGAATATGCATAAAACGATTTTCAAAAATAGTTTCGGTAATAATGCTAGTTCCCTCTGCAACCATATTAAGCAGCGTAAATTGTGCTTGCATATCAGTAGGAAAACCCGGGTAAGGTGCGGTACGGATATTCACGGCTTTAGGGCGATAGCCTAGCATATCTAAGGTTATCGTATCTTCTGTAATATCAATCTGTGCGCCGGCTTCACGTAGCTTGTCAATTACCGCATCAAGTGTATTCGCTTTTGTTCCATGACAGGTGACATGACCGCCTGAAATGGCTGCAGCAACTAAGAATGTACCCGTTTCAATGCGATCTGGAACAACATGATGTTCACAGCCTGTGAGGTGTTCAACGCCCTCAATTGTAATGGTATCAGTCCCTGCGCCAGTAATTTTTGCGCCCATTTTATTTAAGAATAAGGCAGTATCTGCGATTTCTGGTTCACGCGCAGCATTTTCAATAATCGTCGTACCTTTCGCTAAAGTGGCTGCAGTCATAATCGATAAAGTTGCACCTACACTCACTTTCTCCATCACAATATGCGCACCAGTTAAACGTCCTTTCACAAACGCTTTAACATAGCCTTCTTCGAGTACAATAGTTGCACCTAATTTTTCTAAACCACTAATGTGTAAGTCCACAGGACGAGCGCCGATAGCACAACCGCCTGGCAATGACACTTGGCCTTGGTTAAAGCGAGCGACTAATGGCGCAAGGGCCCAAATAGAAGCACGCATGGTTTTGACCAATTCATATGGCGCAATAAAATGATCGATTTTAGAGGCATCTAAGTGAACAACGTTATTGTCAGCACGTTCAACAACAACGCCAAGTTGGCGCAAGATTTTCAACGTGGTATCAATATCTTTGAGATCAGGGACGTTGGTTAACGTGACGGGCTCTTCAGCTAAGATCGCTGCAAAAAGAATAGGAAGGGCAGCATTTTTTGCACCAGAGATAGTGACATTCCCTTTCAAGCACGTTGCACCATGAACACGAAATTTTTCCATGAGTATTTTCCTTTTTAGCTTGCCATATTTAATAAACGTTCACGTTTCCATTTTTCAACTGTGAAAGTTTTAATGGTTAACGCATGAATTTCGCCTGTTGTAAAATAAGGCATTAAAGGGGCATAAATAGTTTGCTGCTGTTTTAATTTTGACAACGCAGCAATGTTATCATCTACAACGATAACACCAAAATGGGCATTCTCACCTTGAACATAAACTTCATCAAGATTGAGTGCTTGTTTTAGAATATTTTCGATTTCTTGGGTTTCCATGAACTCATTTCCACTTAGTTTGAAGCAAATAAAAACGGCTTAATCCAGGTAGATAAGCCAAATAAATCACTTAATGTAAACAACTGGGAAGGTGCACCGATTAGACGCACGTTTGTACCGACAGTTTGCACAGATTGACTATGTTGCAACAGTTCACATAAAAATGCAAATCCTGCGGAGTCAATTCGCGTAATTTGGCTTAAATCCCAATGAATATGTTTATTGGCAACAGCATGAGAAGCAAGAATAGTCTCGTGTTGTGACCATAAAGGTAACAAAGTATTACGTGAAAGTTCTCCAGATAACTGGAGAACGAGAGTATTTTCTTGAGATAGTGCTACCCATTGTAGCGACTGCTGATTAACTGACATTATTTACTCAGGGTAATAGGCGCATTTGCAGATTGTTGAATTTGAGCCGTTAAAGCATCAATTCCTTTTTGACGTAAAATGCTACTCCATTCATTTTGTTTGGTGACGACCATGCTAACACCTTCAGCAGCCATATCATAAGCTTGCCATTCGCCTGTTTTGCTATTTTTACGCCATTTAAAATCAAGTTTAATTGGTGGCTGATTACCACTATTAATCACATTAACACGAATGCTTACGATAGTTTTATCGCCAATATCTTTCGCTTTTTCAATCTCAATTTTTTGATCGCTATACATCGTCAGTACTTGAGCATACGCTTGCTCAATAAAATTACCAAATGCAGCAAAGAATTTTTCTCTTTGTTCAGGCGTAGTGGATTTAAAATGCGATCCTAATACTAAAGAACCTGCATAATTAACATGTACATAAGGCAAGAGATCTTGACGTACAATCGTACGTAAATAGTTAGGATCTTGTTTGATTTTAGCTTGGTTGGCTTTAATATCGCTAAATAGTTTGTCTGAGGCTTTTTGCATCAACACATAAGGGCTGTCCGCAGCAACGGCATTAAATGCGAAAAGTGCGGTAAAAATGACAACCGTTTTTGCAAACCATTTTTTTAAATTCATTTTAAACATATTTGTCTCCAATTGTGTTTTCCGAAAAATTACTGTGCTGTCTCTGCTTCAGTATTTTCTTTTTTCTCTTTATCGCCATATAAAAATTGGCCGATAAGATCTTCTAAAACCATAGCGGACGTGGTATCTAAGATTTGTGAGCCCTCTTTTAACATAGCGGTTTCACCATCATCAAACCCAATATTCAGTGCAATATATTGCTCACCTAATAAACCCGATGTTTTAATAGATAATGAACTTGTTTCAGGAATTTTATTGTATTCCGCATTAATTGCAATGTTTACTTTAGGTAAATAAGTTTTTTCATCTAAAGTAATATCAGTGACACGTCCAATCACAACGCCACCTATTTTGAGAGGCGCTCTGACTTTTAGTCCACCAATATTATCAAAAGTTGCGTAAATCTTGTAAGATTTAGACTCACTGAAACCTTGCACATTGGCAACTTTTAAACCGAGAAAAACTAAAGCGCTAATACCTAATAGCAAAAATAGTCCAACCCAAAATTCATATTTAATTGTTTGTCGCATAATTTATCCTACTAAAAAATCATTATTTTTGACCGCACTTTTAGCCACCAAACATCATGGCGGTTAATACAAAATCAAGCCCTAGTACAAGGAGTGAGGCGTGAACCACTGTACGGGTAGTCGCTTTACTAATTCCTTCTGAGGTCGGCACAGAGTCATAGCCATTAAATAGTGCTATCCAAACAACAGCAATGGCAAAACATACACTTTTAATAAAGCCATTTAGAATATCATATCCCCAAGTGACAGAATTTTGCATCACAGACCAAAAACTACCAGAATCGACACCTTTCCAATCAACACCCACAAGTGCGCCCCCCCAAATACCAATCGCAATAAAAATAAGGGATAAGAGTGGCATGGCAATAATCCCTGCCCAAAAACGAGGAGCAATGACCCGACGTAATGGGTCAACCGCCATCATTTCTAAACTAGAAAGTTGTTCGGTCGCTTTCATTAAGCCTATTTCTGCGGTTAAGGCAGAGCCTGCTCGTCCTGCAAATAAAAGTGCGGTGACAACAGGGCCTAATTCTCTTAATAGGGAAAGGGCAACCAATTGACCTAAGCTACTTTCCGCAGAAAAATCGACTAAAACGACATAACCTTGTAAGCCTAATACCATACCGATAAACAGACCAGATAGAAGTATAATCAGTAAGGATTGTACGCCTAATACGTGCAATTGCTTGATTAACAAGGGAAAGTGTTTACGAAATTGTGGCTTGCCAACTAGGGCGCCAAATAACATAAAACTCGCACGCCCCATTGCACGACAAAAATGGATTGCTTTACGTCCGAACGTAGAGATAGCTTGAATTATCATGTAAATAACTCCTCAATATAATCTTTCGCCGGATAATGGAATTGTACAGGACCGTCAGCTTCACCTTGTAAGAACTGTAATACTTGTGGATCTTGGCTTTTAAGTAATTGTTCTGCCGTACCCTCTGCAATCACGCGTTTGTCTGCCACAATATAGGCGTAATCGGCAATACTGAGTACCTCATTAACATCATGTGAAACCACGATAGAAGTGAGATTTAACGCCTGATTTAATCGCTTAATTAAGCTTAAAATGACCCCCATACTAATCGGGTCTTGCCCCGTAAAAGGTTCATCAAACATAATTAAATCCGGATCTAGGGCAATCGCTCGCGCGAGAGCAGCACGTCTAGCCATTCCGCCAGACAATTCTGAAGGCATAAGATCCGCCGCACCACGTAGCCCGACGGCTTCGAGTTTCATTAGAACGATTTTACGGATAAGCTTTTCAGGCAGCTGAGAATGCTCCCGAATCGGGAAAGCGACATTATCAAAGGTGGAAATGTCAGTAAATAAGGCACCGGATTGAAATAACATTCCCATACGTTGTCGAACTTTATATAAATCAGCATTGGACAGACGACAAATATCTTGACCATCAAATAGAATTTGGCCTGATTCAGGATAAAGTTGTCCCCCAATAAGTTTTAATAATGTTGTTTTACCAATACCTGAAGGCCCCATAATGGCGGTAATTTTGCCTTTTGGAAAGCACAAATTCAGATCTTGATAAATTGTGCGCGAACCGCGTTTAAAAGTGAGATTTTTCACTTCAATTAAATTCTCACTCATGATATTTCGTTCTCTGCATTGTGTTAAATAATGAACAATTTTATATAAAATAAAACGGCATACTCTATGAAATTTGTTTGAAAGTCAAATTTAACGGAAAAATTTACCGCACTTTTACCCTGCAAATAAGATTGTAATCTAATGTAATTGTTAATTTATTGTAATAAAAATATTAAATTTGATGAAGATCAAGAAGTTTTTTACTAATTATTTAGAGTTATTTTTGATTTAAATCTGAAAATGTGATCAATATACAATTTTTACTATTTTTTATCCGTATTTTTAGTAGTAGAATATCGCTCATTGAATTTATTTGCATAATAATCAAATGCCTATAGTTGAGTAATTTAGTTGGTTATTATGGAAATGTTTCAAAATCACTTAAGAAAATATTCTTAAGAATTATGGGGTGGTTACAAAGTAATCATTTATTAGCTTAATTAGCATGTACAAGGGGTTGAGAGATGTTAGACGTTGTTGAACTCTCGAGATTGCAGTTTGCGTTAACTGCGCTATATCACTTTTTGTTTGTGCCATTAACATTAGGGCTTTCTTTTATCCTTGTGATTATGGAAACCTTATATGTGGTAACAGATAAACAAGTGTATAAAGACATGACTAAATTCTGGGGTAAGTTATTTGCAATTAACTTTGCTTTAGGGGTAACAACTGGTATTACAATGGAATTCCAGTTTGGTACTAACTGGTCATATTATTCTCATTATGTTGGTGATGTGTTTGGGGCGCCATTAGCCATCGAAGCACTATTAGCTTTCTTCTTAGAATCGACTTTCTTTGGTTTATTCTTATTTGGTTGGAACCGTCTATCAAAGCGTCAACATCTAATATCGACATACTGTGTCGCTTTCGGTTCTAATTTGTCAGCAATGTGGATTCTTGTTGCAAACGGTTGGATGCAACACCCAGTGGCTTCGGAATTTAATTTTGAAACCATGCGAATGGAAATGACCAGCTTTATGGATCTTTGGTTAAATCCTACTGCGCAGGCAAAATTCTTACATACTTTATCAGCGGGTTATGTATCCGGAGCAATGTTTGTTTTAGCAATCAGTGCTTATTATATTTTGAAAGGCCGTGATCTTGGTTTTGCAAAACGTTCATTCTCAGTCGCTGCTACATTTGGCTTCATTTCTATTTTATCCGTCTTATTCATGGGTGACGAATCTGGATATGATATTGGCCGTGCGCAACCAGTAAAATTAGCTGCAATGGAAGGGGAGTTCCATACCCAGCCAGCACCAGCGAATTGGAATGTTGTGATTGTGCCGAATCAAGCTGAAATGAAAAATGATTTTGAATTCCAAATTCCATATATGGCAGGGATCATTGCAACACGTTCTTTAGATAAGGAAATTACCGGGTTAGTTGAATTACAAAAACAAAATGAAGAGCGTGTGCGTAACGGTATTGTTGCGTATGGTCTGCTTGAAAAACTGCGTGCGGGTCAAACAGATGACGTGACTAAAGCACAGTTTAAAGAAGCTTCAAAAGATCTTGGATTTGGCTTATTGTTAAAACGTTATACTGATAATGTTGTTGATGCAACAGAAGAGCAAATTAAGCAAGCTGCTGCCGATACCATTCCGAATGTAGGACCAACATTCTGGTCATTCCGTGTCATGATGGCTGCTGGTGGGTTATTATTATTGCTTATTGGATTTGCCTTTATTCAAAACTTACGTAATACCGTTGGTACTCGTCCGTTATTCTTAAAAGCCTTATTATGGGGGCTACCATTACCATGGATCGCAATTGAAAGTGGTTGGTTCTTAGCAGAATACGGCCGTCAACCATGGGCGATCTATGAAGTTTTACCTGTCGGAGTGGCAAACTCTTCATTATCAACAGGTGATTTATGGTTTGCAATCGGTTTACTCTGTGCGCTTTATACCCTCTTCCTTGTTGTAGAAATGTATTTAATGTTCAAATATGGTAGATTGGGTCCAAGTTCATTAAAAACCGGTCGCTACTATTTTGAACAATCATCTAAATAAGCAGGAGCCTAGTCATGATTGATTACGAATTTTTACGATTTATTTGGTGGGTGCTTATCGGCGTATTGCTTATTGGATTTGCAGTTACCGATGGTTTTGATATGGGCGTATTGAACCTATTGCCTTTTGCAGGTAAAAAGGAAGTGGAAAAACGCATCATGATCAATACCATTGCACCACACTGGGACGGCAACCAAGTTTGGTTGTTAACTGCCGGTGGTGCAATGTTTGCAGCATGGCCAACAGTTTATGCCACTTCTTTCTCCGGGTTTTTTATTGCGATGATTCTCGTACTCGCAGCCTTATTCTTTAGACCAGTAGGTTTCGAGTATCGCGCGAAAGTTGATAGCCCGACATGGCGTAAAGCTTGGGATATTGGCCTGTTTATTGGTGGATTTGTGCCATCATTAGTCTTTGGTGTTGCATTTGGTAACTTATTACAAGGTGTACCATTTGAGTTTAATAACTTAATGCAAGTGCAATATACTGGTGGATTCTTTGAATTACTCAATCCATTTGCATTGTTGTGTGGTTTAATCAGCGTATCCATGTTAACGACTCATGGCGCAGCATGGTTACAAATGAAAACCACTGATGAACTACGTGATCGCGCACGCGCAATTACTCAAGTAGGCGCATTCGCAACCTTAATTACGTTTGTGCTTGCTGGTGTGTGGCTATTATTTAAAGATGGTTTTGTGGTTAAATCTGTGATTGATACACAGGGGCCATCATCTCCATTGAATAAAGAAGTCGCTATCGAGGCAGCTGCATGGTTCAATAACTATAAAGCCGCACCGATACTTTACATTTTCCCTGCATTAGCAGTGGGTGGCGCATTGTTAAATATCCTAGCTTCAAAAGCTAATCGCTCTGGTTTTGCTTTCTTCTTCTCAGCATTAACTATGGCGGGGGTAATTTTAACAGCAGGCGTAGCAATGTTCCCATTCATCATGCCATCAATTACTCACCCGAATATGAGTTTATTGATGTGGGATGCGACATCAAGTGAATTAACCTTAAAGCTTATGTTTGGTCTAACCTTAATCTTTGTGGTAATTTTGTTATCTTATACAATCTGGGCATACTCTAAAATGTATGGACGTTTGGATAAAGATTATATTGAAGAGAACAAAACCTCATTATACTAAGGAGAGAAAATATGTTTTATGCAATTTGGGTATTTGGCGTTTTGTTAGCGATTATGTTATCAGTCGTCATTACTATCAGTATTGAAAAAACAGGTAAATTTGACGAGTAAAGGGAATGATGGATTCACTTTATCAATTCACAAATAAGGGTTCGTTACGAACCCTTTCACTTATTCTTGCCGTTGTGCTTACGGGATGTTTCTTCTTTAACATCAACGAATTTGCAACCCAGCTTCGCACGGTTAATCCGCTCATCGTATTACTTATTGTCTGGAGTAATGGCATTTTATGGATCCATGGAATTGGATTCACTTTCCGTTTTCTTTTATGGCAAATTCTATTTCACCCTGTCATTGGCTGGATAGTGGGAACTATTTCTCTTATTTGGGGTCTATTAATGTGATGAAAGATAAATGAGCTAAGTGTCCTTAAGTTTTTTTGTTGTTTACCATACTTAGGGACTTGCTTATTGATTATACTCTCACTACAATAGCGCCAAAATCAGCCTGTTTATTTTAATGATTAAAATAACTTGCAGAGATTAAGAGAAAAGAAAGTCATGACAACGTTAACACAATCTATATTTTGTTTTCCTGTTCGAGTGTATTATGAAGATACCGATGCAGGTGGGGTCGTTTATCATGCGCGTTATCTACATTTTTTTGAGCGTGCAAGAACGGAATATTTAAGAACGCTTTCTTTTTCTCAGCAAGCAATATTGAATCAAGAGCAAATTGCTTTTGTTGTGCGTAATATGACCATTGATTTCCGATTAGCGGCAAAATTAGACGATCTACTGACTGTCGAAACGCAAATCGGAGCATTAAAGGGCGCTACGATTATATTTGAGCAAACCTTGAAAAAAGAAGAGGTTATCTTATGTAAAGCCACCGTCAAAGTGGCTTCTGTTGATCTTGGGAAAATGAAACCTGTTGCTATTCCAGAGGGAATAAAAACAGCCTTATTGACCCATAAATTTGAATAAAATAGACACTTCAACGGAGTATTTAATGTCTAGTGAATTAAACTTTTTAGAGTTATTTCTAAAAGCCAGTATTGTTGTCCAACTTGTGATTGTTGTTTTAATTCTTTTCTCGGTGATTTCTTGGGCAATTATTATTCAGCGTAGTCGCATTTTAACCCGTGCGCTCAAAGATTCGACAACCTTTGAAGATCGCTTTTGGTCAGGAGAGGATTTAAATAAACTCTATGAAGGATTGTCTAATCGCCGTGATGGTTTAGCGGGGAGTGAACAAATTTTTTATGTGGGCTTTAAGGAGTTTTCTCGCTTAAAACAAGCAAATCCAGATGCACCGGAATCTATTATTCAGGGGAGTTCTCGTGCGATGAATTTAGCAATGAACCGTGAAATCGAAGGCCTTGAAACAAGTGTGCCTTTTTTAGCCACAGTCGCATCTATCAGCCCGTACATCGGGTTATTTGGAACGGTTTGGGGGATTATGCATGCCTTCATGGCGTTAAGTAGCGCGAAACAGGCAACATTACAAATGGTTGCACCAGGTATTGCTGAAGCATTAATTGCAACCGCAATCGGCCTATTTGCCGCGATTCCTGCTGTAATGGCATACAATCGCTTGAGTTTGCGTGTGAATAAACTTGAACAAAATTACGGTAATTTTATCGACGAGTTTACAACGATCTTACACCGTCAGGTATTTGCGCAACAAAAAAATAGCTAAAAATATCCTGATATTATAACCGCACTTTTTGAAATCTGTTGCATAAAGTGCGGTCTGTTTTTTCGAAGAATTTAAGAGGAAAATATGTCTTATCGCCGTAAACGTCGGGACATGAAATCAGAAATTAACATCGTGCCTTTCCTTGATGTATTGTTGGTGTTGCTATTAATTTTTATGGCAACAGCACCAATTATCAGCCAAAGTGTGCAAGTAGAATTACCTGATTCTGTGGACAGCCAAAACGTATCAAATGAAGATAAAACCCCAGTTATTTTAGAAGTATCAGGTATTGGTCAATATAGTTTATCTGTTGGTGGTGAACGAACAGAAGGATTGACAGAAGGCATGGTGACACAAATGTCAAAAGAGTTGTTTGAACAAGACAACAACACAACTTTTTTAGTTGGTGGTGCGAAAGATGTACCTTATGAAGAAGTGATTAAAGCGCTTAATCTTCTTCATTTAGCAGGGGTAAAATCTGTCGGCTTAATGACAAACCCAATTTAATTGTGATGCAACAATAGGAAAGATTGTGCAGAATAAAGAACAAAAGAAATTCAAAAGTGCTGTTTTGACTTCTGTTATCTTGCATATCATCTTGTTTGGCTTACTCATTTTAGGCTCACTTTATACTAAAATTGAGGTGATGGGGGGCGGCGAAGGTGATGGCGATGTGATGGGAGCTGTCATGGTGGATACAGGGGCTGCCGCTGCAGAATGGGGACGCATTCAACAGCAGAAAAAAGGGCAAACTGAACCAGCTAAAAAGCAACCGGAGCCAGAGCCAACAGATGATAAGGCCGAGCTTGAGCAACAACGCCAAGAAGCTTTGGAGAGACAACGTCAGGAAGAAGCACAGCGTCGCATGGAACAAGAACGTCAAAGACAGCTGGCTGAACAACAAAAAGCGCAAGCAGAAAAAGCAAAAGAAGAAGCGTTGAAACAGAAGCAGTTAGCAGAGGAAGCCGCTGCTAAAAAAGCGGCTGAAGCGGCCAAGTTGAAAGCAGAGGCTGAAGCTAAACGTTTAGCCGCTGCAGCTAAACAAGCAGAGGAAGAAGCCAAAGCGAAAGCAGCAGCTGAAAAGCGTAAAGCAGAACAGGAAAAAGCTGCACAAGAAAAAGCGAAAGCAGAAGCAGATGCGAAAGCAAAAGCAGAGCGTGAAGCTAAGGCGAAAGCTGAAGCTGAGGCAAAAGCAAAAGCCGAACGTGAAGCTAAAGCGAAAGCTGAGGCAGAGGCGAAGGCAAAAGCCGAGCGTGAAGCCAAAGCAAAAGCGGAGGCTAAGGCGAAAGCCGAACGTGAAGCTAAAGCAAAAGCCGAAGCTGCAGCAAAACGTAAAGCGGAACAAGCGGCATTAGATGACTTTCTAAATGGTGGAGAAATAGGTGGAGGTAGCGCTTCACGAGGTGGGAACGCGAATAAACAAGGTTCGGCCGGGAGTGGTGCTGGCGCGGGAACAGGCAATGGTGGACGAACAGGTGACCAATATGCCGGAGTGATCAAGCGTGAGATTCAGCGACGCTTTTTGAAAGATCCGAGTTTTGCGGGCAAAGTGTGTAGTATTCGTATCACATTACAGCGCGATGGTACTATCTCTAATTACCAAAGAGTTTCAGGACCAGATGACATTTGTAGTGCAGCGATGAGTGCAGTGGCAAGGACTAAAAAAGTGCCAGCCGCACCATCAGATGAAATTTATAGCCGATATAAAACACCAATTATTGATTTTGATATTAAATAATTTTTGGTTTATAGTGGTAATGTCGTAAATCCAACATAGGGGTTAACAATGAAATTATTTACTCGTTTATCGAGTTTATTGGCAGTATTTATACTGTTTATCTCAAATATCGTTCAAGCAGAAGTGCGTATTGTCATTGACGAAGGTGTTGATGGCGCTCGCCCTATTGCGGTGGTGCCGTTTAAATGGAATGGTCCAGGTAGTGCGCCAGCAAATGTAGGTGAAATTGTTGCAGCGGATCTACGGAATAGTGGAAAATTTAATCCTATTGCTGTTAACAGAATGCCACAACAGCCAACTTCTGCAGCGGAAGTTACACCGGATGCTTGGGCTGCATTAGGCATTGATGCCATTGTGGTGGGACAAGTCACCCCATCTGGTAATGGTTATAGTATCGCGTATCAACTTGTGGATACCGTTGGCGCAACAGGAACACCTGGCGCGGTTCTGTCTCAAAATCAATATACCGTAACACCACAGTGGATCAGATATGGTGCTCATACAGTCAGTGACGAGGTGTTTGAAAAACTGACTGCAATTAAGGGTGCATTTAGAACGCGTATTGCTTATGTGGTACAAAAAAATAATGGTTCTTATGAACTACGTGTTTCTGATTATGATGGCTATAACCAGTTTGTTGTAAATCGTAGTGCTCAGCCTTTAATGTCACCGGCGTGGTCTCCAGATGGTAAACGTTTAGCTTATGTGACATTTGAGAATAAAAAATCGCAATTGGTGATTCAAGATTTAAAATCTGGTGCGCGTAAAGTTGCAGCTTCTTTTAAGGGGCATAATGGTGCGCCGGCATTCTCGCCAGATGGTACACGTTTGGCATTTTCATCTAGTAAAGATGGCTTGTTGAATATTTATGTAATGAATTTGGGTAGTGGGCAAACAACGCAATTGACGAGTGGTGCGGGGAATAATACGGAACCAAGCTGGTCGCCGGATAGCGGAACGATATTGTTCACATCCGATAGAGGCGGTTCACCGCAAGTTTATCAAATGAGCTCATCTGGTGGTGGAGCATCATTGGTAGGCACTGGTGGTCGCAGTTTTAGTGGCAAAATTTCAGACGACGGTAAAACATTAATCATGGTGTCAGGTGACAACCTTGTTAAAAAAGATATGACAACGGGCGTTACCGAAGTGCTTAGCTCGACTTTCCTTGATGAAAGCCCAAGCTTTTCACCAAATGGTATTATGGTTATTTATAGCTCTACACAAGGCGTAGGAAAGGTGCTACAATTAGTGTCCGCAGACGGACGCTTTAAAGCTCGGTTGCCAGGAAATGATGGGCAAGTTAAATTCCCTGCTTGGTCACCATATCTTAATCAAAACTAAGGAAATTTAAATGAAAAAATTCGCTAAAGTATTATTTGTAGCTCCAGCACTTTTATTAGCTGCTTGTAGCTCATCTTCTAACAACGCAGATGCTAACGCAACTGGTGCAAATAACGGTCAAACCTTTGGCGGTTATTCTGTACAAGATTTACAACAACGTTACAACACCGTTTATTTCGGTTTTGATAAATATGATGTTGCTGGCGAAAACGCACAATTATTAGATGCTCACGCAGCATATTTAGTTGCAACTCCAGCATCTAAAGTTGTTATCGAAGGTCACACTGATGAGCGTGGTACGCCTGAGTACAATATCGCATTAGGTCAACGTCGTGCTGATGCTGTACAATCTTATTTATCAGCTAAAGGTGTAAATGGCCAAACTTCAACTGTTTCTTTCGGTGAAGAAAAACCAGCAGTATTAGGTCACACTGAAGCAGACTACGCGAAAAACCGTCGTGCAGTATTAGCATACTAATTATAGCTTAACTGCATATATAAGACCGAATAGGGAAACCTGTTCGGTTTTTTTTGGTTTGACGTTAGAAAAATGGGGGCAGTTCTCCTTTTTAAGTGCATGGGAGAAGCATTGTTGATGACTATTCAAACAAATAAACTAAAAATATAAAATTTTGATTGATTATTAAAATAAAATCAGTATTATAGTGCCTCGTTACAAAGCAGTAGCAAATCTAATGGGTCGTTAGCTCAGTCGGTAGAGCAGCGGACTTTTAATCCGTTGGTCGAAGGTTCGAATCCTTCACGACCCACCACTTAGATAAACCATCCATGATGGGTCGTTAGCTCAGTCGGTAGAGCAGCGGACTTTTAATCCGTTGGTCGAAGGTTCGAATCCTTCACGACCCACCACTTAGATGACCATACTTGATGGGTCGTTAGCTCAGTCGGTAGAGCAGCGGACTTTTAATCCGTTGGTCGAAGGTTCGAATCCTTCACGACCCACCATCTCAATAAATTTTACTCATTGTCAGTCCAAGTATCCTATTAGTCTGTATGGCTTTTGGCTTTATGGATAAGTGCGGTCATTTTTGACAAAAATTTTAGATATTTTTTTCTATTTTGCGATCACGTTCTCAAAGTTTAATGCCTTTTGCTTGATTCGTTTTCTTTCTTCTCTATTACTGCGTAAAGTGCGGTGTAAAAAGGAAAAGTTTATGGCAAAAGGGTTTACATTGTTAGAAATATTAGTTGCTTTATTAATTTTAAGCGTGACAGCTTTAATGACACTACCTGTTTGGCAAAGATCCAATGAACAAATGATCTTAGTAAAAGAACAGCATAAATTACAATTATTCTTGCGAAAAATTCAAAGCCGCGCAGAAAACTCATCAGATATTTGGTTTATCGTCGCTAATCGTGATTTAGCCCAACAACAGTGGTGTTTAACGGCTCAAATTAAACACACACAAATTTGTGATTGTTTAAACCCTAATACTTGTCCCAACGAAGTATCCGCACAATACTATTATCCTTATTTTGCAGACAAAACGATGCTAATCAGTAAAAAATATTTTCCACAAGAGCTTAGTCGCTTTAATGGCATGCGAGATACTTTATCAACCATCTGCTTTGTATTACAAGCAGGCTCAAGTCGCAGTGTTTTTTCGTTATTTAATGTGGGAAGTGTGAAATTAAAAGACTATCAGTCTCAAAGTGCATGTGTATCGGGGTAAATATGAATTATCGGATATATAAAGGGCAAACATTATTAGAATTAATGATCACACTGGCCTTGTCAGCATTTTTATTACTTATGATACTCAGTTTTTATAGCCAAAGCCAACGGCAAAATCAGCACATACTTTTACAGCTACAATTACAATCAGAAATACATAAAATGCTACAGTTAATGGGGAAAGATCTCAGACGAGCAGGTTTTCGCGCAAGTCATGCAAGAGTGTTAGAAAGTGAGCTAGGCAATAATTTTTTTCTCTTTGAACAAGAAGGGCGACACAAAAGTATTGCGATTCACGCCATGTCACAAGCAGAAAAGAACTGCGTATTGTTTTTTTATGATGGTAATGCTGATGGTTGTTTAGGAAAACATAAATCGGGAATTTGCTTAGATGGGGCGAGTAATGCTACGGCTAATATTCAACAAGAGCTATTTGGTTATCGTTTAGTCAATAATATGTTGCAGACACGCGCCACATATCGCAATAGTGTTAATCAACAATGTCAACAACAAGAATGTCGATCTTATTTAGAAGCCGCAGCCTGTACAGCAAATAGTGGGTGGACAGCATTATTAGACGAACAGGATTATGTCATCGATAGCTTACATTTTGCTTGGCAAGGTGAAAAGGGAGTGGAAATACAATTATCAGGGTACCTAAAAGCACAGCCTGACATTCATTATGAAACAAGCATGCTCGTCCCTCTGTTAAATGAATAAAAGGAACTGCAATGAAACGATATTATTCCGGTATGATGACATTAAATTTATTAATGTTATTGAGTGGTTTTTTAATGTTAATGATATTGTTTGATGATGATGTTTTACGCTTACAGATGAATTTAGTTGCACAACGGAGTTTATATGCACAAAACAACGCCACACTTCAACAGCAAAGTCAAACACAAGGGCAATTACAGTGTGAAAATTTATCCCTGAATTTATCTACGCATGTTGAACAAATTTCCTTTGAACAACAGATTTTTCAAGGTGGAGTAAAGCATTTTATTTGGTGTGAACGACAAAGTTTATTTAAAAGGCAGCCTCGTCAAGGGATCTTAGAAAATACACTAGAATCCTATATCAACACAGATATTTTCCCCATATTTGCGCAGGACTTGGCAGCACAATCTCAGATAGAAAAGCTTTATTGGTTTTCAGAAACCAATACTGAATTTGAATTAACAGGTAATGTACGCGGGATTATTGTTGCACAAGGTAATCTCAGGCTAACGGGGAAAGGCGAATTTCGAGGGGCGATAATTACCGGTGGAAAATTACAATATCCTGACACGATTCGTATTGCGTATAACAGCCGAACTGTGAGTTCGTTAGTGAAATATTTTAGTCGTTGGCGTTTAGCGGAGAAAAGTTGGCATGATTTTACCCCTGCATAAAGGCATGAGCCTTGTTTCACTTCTTATTACATTGACGATATTTAGCGGTTTATTTTTTGTGATTCACCAATGGAGTGCTACACAACGAAAAAGTGCGGTCAAAACCTATCAACATTATCAAGGAGTACAGATCGCGGAAAATCAGCTACAACGCCAATGGATAGGTTTACCTTGTCAGCACACCATAAGACAAAATGCAATCAAATTTGAAGTAAGTTGTGAACAAACTAAAGTTACAGTTCGTTTTCCTGTGGGAGAAGTAGTGCTAGAACGGAGGGAATAAGGTAAAATAATCTGTATCGCCAATCTTGCTTTTCGGCAAACTGTTTTGGAGTATTATGTTTACCATTTACCACGCGAACCAACTTGACACCCAAAAAGAAATGTTATTAAAGCTCATGGAAGTTGATCCATTGGCAGATCCGTTTGCGTCGGAAATCATTTTAGTACAAAGTCCGGGCATGGCGCAGTGGTTACAAATTCAAATGGCTGAAAGATTAGGTATCGCAGCAAACTTGCATTTTCCCATGCCGGCCAGTTTCATTTGGCAACAGTACTGCGCAACCTTACCAAATGTCACAGAGCAAACCCTATTTAATAAAGAAGCGATGACATGGCGATTAATGAATTTAATTCAAAAATCGCAATTTCAACCTTTGTTGCAGTATTTCCAAATATCACCACAGTCAGCACAGCACAAACTTTATCAGTTAGTATATAAAATTGCTGATTTATTTGACCAGTATTTAGTCTACCGACCGGATTGGATCAACGCTTGGGAGCAACAAAATGATGATAAAATTTTACAAGAAATCTTAGGTCAGCAACAAGATCAAAGCCAAGTGGTAGAACATATCCAATGGCAAGGTCATTTATGGCGAGCATTGGTTGCTGAAATTAAAGCGTCACAAGGTGAGGTATTACATCGTGCGAATTTGCATCAACGTTATTTACAGGCCTTACAGCAAAACGCGCCCACGTCATTACCACCGCGAATTTTTATCTTTGGTATTTCTGCATTACCCAAAAGTTATTTGGATACGTTTTATGCCATCAGTCAGCACTGTGATGTACACTTATTTTTTAATAATCCAAGCCGTTATTATTGGGGAGATATTCTTGATCCATTACATTGGCAACAATTGAACTTGCGCCAGCGACAAGACCATATTTCACAACAAAATATCGCCTTATTATCCGAACAACAACATATTCAATTTTCTCAGCAAGATTTTGCAATTACCTATGATAATGAACAACTTCTCGTGGGCAATCCGCTATTGGCAACTTGGGGAAAATTGGGGCGTGATTTTTTACATATGTTGACAGATTTAGGGGCAAATGAAATCTCGGCTTATTTTGACACACCGAATGAAAGCTTATTACAACAGATCCAACAGAGTATTTTGGAATTACAGACCGTCCCTTTACATGTGACAAAAGAGGATCCGTCTTTAAGTATTCATGCTTGCCACAGCGCCATGCGTGAAGTGGAGGTATTGCACGATCATTTGCTGCAATTATTTGAAACCGATCCTAATTTAACCCCGAAAGATATTGTTGTCATGACTGCAGATATTGATCATTACACTCCTTATATTCATGCTGTATTTGGTCAATATCAGGATAACCGAGCTATTCCTTATTCTTTATCCGATGGAAAATTGACGGCGAATGATGTATTGGTTTCAGGTTTTTTAAATTTATTTAGCCTGCCAGAAAAGGAATTTAATGCAGAAGATGTTTTGGCATTGCTTGATATTCCCGCAGTACGTGAACGCTTTCAGATAGAGGCGACAGAATTTACGCGATTACGCGCTTGGGTAGAAGCTTCCGGCATTCGTTTTGGTTTAACGCCTGAGGACATTATTCAGCCAAATTATAATGCTTGGCAATCCGGGTTGGAGCGTATGTTATTAGGCTATGCTATGCGCGAAGAAAATGGTATTTGGCAGGATTGCATCGGTTTTGATTCCAGTTATGGGTTAAAAGGGCCATTGGTCGGTAAGTTATCCGCATTTATTGAAGTATTATCCCAGTGGCAGCACTATTTATCCCAAGATCACAGCATAAAAGATTGGCAATTTGGCTTAATAGAATTTATGGCGCGTTTTTTTCAAGAAACAGCGGATAATCAAGACACTTTATTGTATCTGAAAAAGACAATTAATGAATTAGCAGTACAGCTTGAGCATATTGGGTATGAGGATTTAATCTCTACACAAGTACTCAGTGAAGTATTAACCGAAAAATGGCAACATAGTCATAATGAATTGCGGTTTTTAGCTGGAAAAGTCAGTTTTTGTACCTTGCTCCCTATGCGAGCGATTCCGTTTAAAGTGGTATGCTTATTGGGAATGAATGATGGGGATTATCCGCGCCAACAGCCAAGAAATAGTTTTGATTTAATGCAATATCATCGTCAAAAAGGGGATCGCTTACGCCGAGAGGACGATCGTTATTTATTTCTTGAAGCATTATTATCTGCTCAGCAGCAACTGTATATCAGTTATATTGGGCGCTCAATTGTGGATAATCAAGCAAAAGAGCCTTCTGTGCTTGTTAACCAATTGATTGATTATATTTGCGAAAATGCCACAGAAACAATCACGAGAAGTGATGTGATACAGCAACATAGCATGCAAATTTTTAGCCCGGAAAATTTCGGAAAAGCACACCGCTCTTTTGCCTATCAATGGTTGCCTTCTGCTGACAATAAAGACGGTATACCGGATTTTATCCAACCACTTGTTATGGATAATGTCACCGGAGAAAAACCACGTATTGAGTTATCAGCCTTGATCCAATTTGTTCAAAATCCAGTCAAACATTTTTTTGAAAAACGGCTTGGCGTTTATTTTAAACAAGATGAAAACCATATAGAAAGCCATGAAAATTTTGTATTAGACCACTTGAGTTTATACCAAATTCGTGATGCTTTATTACGCAGCCCTGAAAACCTCACGGCCTATTTTGAGGCTCTAAAAATCAAAGGTACGCTGCCACTTGGCGCATTTGGGCAAATCTATGCACAGAAAGTGCGGTCAGATTTAAAAGACATTTCGGCATTACTCGCGCCTTATTTTGACCAAGTAGAACAGCAAAAAAGTATAGAGCTTGAACTGGATTCAGCGGTATTGTATGGTAATATCAGTCAACTGTATGGCGCAGAATATCAGCGTGTAGGGTGGCGAGTTGGCAGTATTCGTGATAGTGATCGAATCGAAAATTGGCTAGTATACTTGGCCTTACAGGGCAGTACTGAACAACGTATACCCCCAGCTATTTTTTATGGTAAAAATAAAAAATGGGCAGGCGAATCAACAAAAATAGTGGAAAAAGCTACCGCACTTTCACAGCTAAATATCTATGTTGAAGCATATTTACGTGGTGAGTATAAACTACAACTGATCCCAAGTCCTAAAATGGGAGAATATTTTAAACTCTTAAACAAAGAGGAAAATGAAATAAATATGGCACAATATCGCGCTATATTTGAACGCATTGCCTACGAGGAAAATTATACTTTTGTTTCGGAGGATTTGTATTGGCAACGTGTATTAAGCCAAAGTAGACAAATAGATTTTGATGAAGTGAATGGTGAATTTCTACGTTGGTTTGGGTTATTGCTCAGTGATTAATAGAGTGTTTGAGTTATATCATGATGTTATCTAAAAATGTTGCAAGAAAGATCGCATTTTATCGAGTGATCATTTTTGCATGTGCGGCATTTATTTTTAATACAACAGAATTTATCCCAGTGGCATTATTATCCGATATTGCACAAAGTTTTGATATGCCAGTGGCGAAAGTCGGATTAATGATTACCGTATATGCATGGGTTGTCTCGCTCATGTCTCTCCCTTTTATGTTGGTCACAGCCAAACTGGAACGGAAGAGTTTGCTGATAAAGGTATTTTTGCTGTTTATTTTGGGGCATATTATTACGGTATTCGCGTGGAATTTTGCCAGTTTGTTAATTGGACGTATAGCAGTGGCATTAGCGCATGCATTATTTTGGTCGATTACCGCTTCGTTAGTTATCCGTGTTGCTCCAAAAGACAAAAAAACACAAGCGCTTGCGTTGTTAGCGATGGGAACAGCATTAGCCACAGTCTTAGGTTTACCGCTAGGGCGTTTAGTTGGGCAGGCCTTTGGTTGGCGCATAACCTTTGGCATTATCGCTGCTTTAGCATTAAGCGTGATGGTGTTAATGATTCGTCTATTGCCCTACTTACCAAGTAAAAATGCCGGTTCATTGCGCAGTTTACCAATATTAATGAAAAGACCGCTACTCATGGGGGCTTATGTTTTAACGATTATTATCGTATCCGCCCATTTTACCGCTTATAGCTATATAGAACCTTTTGTCATGAATATTAGCCAAATGTCGGCAAGTTTAGCGACTTTCCTATTGCTTATTTTCGGCGTATCTGGCATTGTGGCAAGTATGTTATTTAACCGTTTTCATCGGTTTGGCCCCGCCAAGTTTTTGTTAATGTTACTCATATTGTTAATGGGGTCATTATTTACCTTATTGCCACTCAGTCAAAATACAGCTGCCATGTTTTTACTGGTTTTTTTATGGGGCATTGCCATTGCCGGATTTGGTCTCAGTTTACAAGTACGGGTTTTACAACTCTCACCAGAAGCAACCGATGTGGCTATGGCCATTTTTTCCGGCATTTATAATATCGGTATTGGTGCAGGGGCATTGATGGGAAATCAAGTTATGCAGCATATAGGCTTGTCAAATATTGGTATCGTAGGGGGAGTATGGGCATTAATAGGTACAATTTTGTTTCTATATGTACATTTACGTTATCGCTATAAGCCGATTCATTAGGTGCCTATCAAAACAGATAAAACAAAAGGCATGGTGTCTAGTTTACTTTTCATTGAATAATGTTAGTATGATAAATATTGTTTTTTCTATGACAAAAGGAGCGTAATATGAAAAAAGCATTTGTAGCATTAAGTATTTTAGGTTTAGCAACAGCGAGTGCTTCCGCATTAGCAAATGAAAGCAAGCCAGAAAATCAGGCATTAACCATTGAAGTTCAGCTTCTTGATCCTGTTAAAGGTGACAAAGGAATTGGACAAGTTTTTGTCACTGAATCGGCTTATGGCTTAGTTTTTACACCAAAATTAGAGGGGCTCACAGCAGGCTTACATGGTTTTCATATTCACGCCAATCCAAGTTGCGAAGCTAAAGAAAAAGATGGCAAGTTAACCGCTGGTTTAGGTGCAGGTGGACACTGGGATCCGAAAGAGGCTAAACAGCATGGTTTCCCTTGGCAAGATGATGCACATTTAGGTGATTTGCCCGCATTATATGTAGCGGAAGATGGAACAGCCACAAACCCAGTCTTAGCACCGCGTTTAAAATCTTTAGATGATATTAAAGGACGTGCTTTAATGATTCATGCCGGTGGCGACAACCATTCCGATCATCCAGCAGCGCTAGGGGGCGGTGGTGCTCGTATGGCATGTGGTGTTATCAAATAAATATTTACAGCATAGCTTAATCGAACGGTCGTGAAAACGGCCGTTTTTTTGACCGCGCTTTATAGCTTGAATTCTGCGTTTCTGCCTATGTCTCAAAGTGCATGGCGTTGACTATAAATTGACGAAGATACGAAATTTTTTTATTTTCTCGTTGACAATAGCCTGAATTTTCGGTATTTGTAACACTATTAATATTTAATTTTTCAACATACTGAAAAAATCACATGATAAACCGCACTTTTATGACAACAACCACCACCATTATTATGACCATTATTATGAGTGGGGCGGACTAGTGCGTTAAGAATAGAATTCACGAAACCCGCATAAACCAAAGTGCGGGTTTTTTTGTTAACAAATTTTAAGATTGAATAAATTTAAAAATTCTACAGGAGAACACAATGAAAGTACTAAAATTTGGTGGCACATCCTTAGCCAATCCGGAGCGTTTTTTACAAGCTGCACAATTAATTGAACAAGCGCATTTAGCGGAACAAGCAGCCGGTGTATTATCTGCCCCAGCAAAAATCACTAACCACCTTGTCGCACTTTCTGAGAAAGCACCCTTAAACCAAGCCACAGACACACATCTTTCTGAAGCACTTGAGATCTTCTATAACATTATCAATGGACTACATGCAAAAAATAATAAGTTTGATTTGGCCGGTACAAAACAAATTATTGATAATGAGTTTGAACAAATTCGCGGTTTGTTGGCGGAAATGGAAAAAACTGGACAATGTTCAGATGCGGTTAAAGCGACAATTGATTCTCGTGGAGAAAAATTATCAATTGCCATGATGAAAGCATGGTTTGAAGCTTGTGGATATCCTGTAACAGTGGTCAATCCGGTGGAGAAGTTATTGGCCTATGGTAGCTATTTAGAATCTTCTGTGGATATTGAAGCCTCGACTAAACGTGTCGATGCGGCCTCTATACCAAAGCAAAACGTAGTATTAATGCCAGGTTTTACAGCGGGTAATGAAAAAGGCGAATTAGTATTATTAGGGCGCAATGGTTCCGATTATTCTGCTGCGTGCTTAGCGGCTTGCTTAGGTGCAAGTGTTTGTGAAATTTGGACAGATGTTGATGGCGTGTATACTTGTGACCCGCGTTTAGTGCCTGATGCGCGCTTGTTACCAAGCCTATCTTATCGCGAGGCGATGGAATTATCTTATTTTGGCGCCAAAGTGATCCACCCGCGTACCATTGGGCCACTAGTACAAACCAATATTCCTTGTTTAATTAAAAATACTGACAATCCAGAGGCAGCAGGTTCAATCATTGATGCCCGTGAAAGTTCTGATGAACTCCAAGTCAAAGGCATTACCAATTTAGACAATTTAACGATGTTTAATGTCTCAGGACCAGGTATGCAAGGCATGGTAGGCATGGCGGCAAGAGTGTTTTCAACCATGTCAAAAGCCGGTGTTTCCGTGATCTTGATCACTCAATCTTCTTCAGAATATAGCATAAGCTTCTGTATCCCAACAAAATCAACCGAAATCGCATTAAATGCGCTAAATGTAGAATTTGCTAAAGAGTTGGCAGCTAATGATCTTGAACCTGTTGAAGTGATTAAAGATCTGTCGATTATCTCTGTCGTAGGCGATGGTATGCGCCAAGCTAAAGGGATTGCTGCGCGTTTCTTCTCCGCTTTAGCACAAGCAGGCATTAGCATTGTCGCGATTGCGCAAGGTTCAAGTGAACGTTCGATTTCAGCGGTAGTGGGACAAAATAAAGCGATTGAAGCAGTTAAAGCCACACATCAAGCCCTATTTAACAATAAAAAAGTCGTAGACATGTTTTTAGTGGGCGTTGGTGGCGTTGGTGGAGAATTAATTGAACAAATTAAAAACCAAAAGGCGTATTTAGCAAAGAAGGACATTGAAATTCGCGTTTGCGCCCTTGCCAACTCAAATAAAATGCTGCTCAATGAGCGTGGATTGTGTTTAGATAATTGGCAACAAGACCTTGATAACGCCACTCAGCCGTCAGACTTTGATGTATTGCTATCATTTATAAAATTACACCATGTCGTGAATCCAGTATTTGTAGATTGTACATCAGCAGATTCTGTAGCCGGTTTATATGCGCGTGCTTTACGAGAAGGTTTCCATGTGGTAACGCCAAACAAAAAAGCCAATACTCGAGAGTTAGCCTATTACAACGAATTACGTGAAAACGCGCGTAAAAATCAGCGTAAATTCTTATATGACACCAATGTGGGCGCGGGTTTACCTGTGATTGAAAACCTGCAAAACTTATTAGCCGCAGGTGACGAAGTTGAGCGATTTAATGGGATTTTATCCGGCTCGCTCTCTTTTATTTTTGGTGAATTAGAAAACGGAAAAACATTGTCAGAAGTGACCGCACTTGCTCGCGAAAAAGGCTTTACCGAACCAGATCCACGTGATGATTTATCCGGACAAGATGTCGCCCGTAAATTATTAATTTTAGCGCGTGAATGTGGTATGCAGCTTGAACTATCAGATGTAGAAGTGGAAAGTGTCTTACCGAAAGGCTTTGCTGAGGGATTATCGACAGAAGAATTTATGGCTATCCTACCACAGCTTGATGCAGATTTTAGTGCGCGCGTAGAGCAGGCCAAAGCGCGTGGCAATGTATTACGCTATGTAGGACAAATTGATCAAGGCAAATGTAAAGTCTCTATTATGGAAGTAGACGGAGATGACCCGCTATACAAAGTCAAAAATGGTGAAAATGCCTTAGCATTCTATACTCGCTATTATCAGCCAATTCCGTTATTATTACGTGGTTATGGCGCAGGGAATGCGGTAACAGCAGCGGGTATTTTCGCTGATATTTTACGTACCTTACAAAGTCAGGGAGGTAGCCACTAATGCTACGAATTTATGCACCGGCGTCTAGTGCAAATATTAGTGTAGGGTTTGACACATTGGGGGCCGCAGTTTCCCCCATTGACGGATCATTATTAGGCGATGTTGTACAAATCGAAGCCATTCCAAGTGGATTTGAATTGGAAAACGCGGGTTATTTTGTGCGAAAACTGCCAAAGGAACCACAAAAAAATATCGTCTATCAAGCTTATGCACTATTTAGTGAACGCTTGCAATTACGCGGCGGCAAAGTGAAGCCATTGCGTTTAACCCTTGAAAAAAATATGCCAATTGGCTCAGGATTAGGATCCAGTGCGTGTTCTATCGTGGCGGCATTAGTGGCGTTGAATAAATTTCATGATGAACCTTTTTCTAAAATGGAACTGCTCGAAATGATGGGCGAGTTAGAAGGGCGCATCTCAGGTTCAATTCATTATGATAATGTTGCACCTTGCTATTTAGGTGGTGTACAGCTCATGGTGCAATCTCTCGGCAATATTTGTCAAACATTGCCATTTTTTGATGAATGGTATTGGGTATTGGCTTATCCAGGCATTGAAGTTTCGACAGCGGAAGCGCGAGCGATTTTGCCGAAGCAATATACCCGTCAAGATGTTATTGATCACGGTCGTCATCTCGGCAGTTTTGTGCATGCCTGCCACACCCACCAAGATGTGTTAGCCGCGTTGATGATGAAAGATGTGATTGCCGAACCTTATCGTGCCGCCTTATTGCCGAATTTTGCAGAGGTCAAACAAGCAAACAGGGATTTAGGGGCATTAGCCACAGGCATTTCAGGTTCTGGACCAACAATGTTTTCGATTGCACCAGATTTAACTGTCGCAACCAAATTAGCTACTTATCTTGAACAGCATTATCTCCAAAACAACGAAGGTTTTGTGCATATTTGTAAAGTGGATAATCAAGGGGCAAGAGAATTAGGTTAATCTCAAGCTTTGCGTAGGGGCAGTATGCGTGCCTCTACAACACCATACCGATAATTAGGAACGGATAAACATGAATTTATATAATATCAAACACCCAGAAGAACAAGTTAATTTTGCTCAGGCAGTTCGTCAAGGTCTCGGCAAAGATCAGGGCTTATTTTTTCCTGAAAACATACCGCACTTAGACAATATTGATGAATTGCTCGCGCTACCATTGGTCGAACGTAGCCAAAAAATTCTTGGCGCATTAATCGGTGAAGAAATTTCTACTGAACAGTTAAATACAATGGTGAAAAACGCGTTCACCTTTCCAGCGCCTGTGGCCAAAGTGGAAGACAACGTTTATGCATTAGAATTATTTCACGGCCCAACATTGGCTTTTAAAGATTTCGGTGGCCGTTTTATGGCACAAGCATTAGCCACTGTGCGTGGTGATGGCAAAATCACGATCCTCACCGCCACATCAGGCGACACAGGCGCAGCGGTTGCCCACGCATTCTACGGCTTAGAAAATATTAATGTGGTGATTTTATACCCGAAAGGCAAAATCAGCCCATTACAAGAAAAATTATTTTGTACACTCGGCGGTAATATTCGTACTGTTGCGATTAATGGTGATTTTGATGATTGCCAAGCGCTAGTAAAACAAGCTTTTGACGATGCTGAATTACGCCAAGCTATCGGTCTAAACTCCGCAAACTCAATTAATATTAGTCGCTTGCTCGCCCAAGTTTGTTATTATTTTGAAGCTGCAAGCCAACTAAGCAAAACGGAACGTGAGAATTTAGTCGTGTCCGTACCAAGTGGCAATTTTGGTAATTTAACCGCAGGCTTAATTGCAAAATCCTTAGGCTTACCAATTAAACGTTTTATTGCCTCGACGAATGCTAACGACACCGTACCACGTTATTTGCGTGAAGGTAACTGGAATCCCCACGCAACAGTTGCAACCTTATCTAACGCAATGGATGTTAGCCGCCCAAATAACTGGCCACGAGTGGAAGAGATTTTTAAACGTAATGGCTGGGCATTGACAGATTTACATTCAGAAGCCGTGACCGATCCGCAAACAGAAGACACCTTGCGTGAAATGCAAGACAAAGGTTATGTATGTGAACCGCATGGCGCGATTGCTTATCGTGTGTTAAAACAAGATTTACAGCCTGGCGAAACAGGGTTATTCCTTTGTACAGCACATCCAGCGAAGTTTAAAGAATCGGTGGAGCGTATTTTAGAGATTGAATTACCGCTACCAGCAGCATTAGACAAACACAATCAATTGCCATTGTTGTCTGATGAAATGGAAAATGATTTTGCCACATTAAAAGCCTATTTATTGGCGTAATAATAAGCGCTAAAAGTGCGGTCAAAATGGCCGCATTTTTTCAAGAGGAAAAATATGGATCTCCATAATATCCGTGAAGAATATACTAAACGTGTGTTATCCATTAAACAATGCGAAGACAACCCCATCGCACAATTTGAGCTTTGGCAAGGAGAGGCTATTCAAGCCAAAGTCAATGAGCCCACCGCGATGAATATTGCGACAGTGGGGGCTAATGGCCGACCAAGTGCGCGTATGGTCTTGCTTAAAGAGGTTAATGAACAAGGCTTTGTTTTTTTCACCAATTACCACAGTCACAAAGGACAAGATTTAGCCACACATGCTTTTGCTAGCCTAACGTTCTTCTGGGCAGAGTTACAGCGCCAAGTGCGAATTGAAGGGCGAGTAGAAAAATTATCTGAGAGTGCCTCCGATGAATACTTCGCTTCCCGCCCCTATACCAGTCGCATTGGCGCATGGGCAAGTAACCAAAGTGAAATTTTGGAAAATTACACCGCACTTTTATTGCGCGCAGCAAAATTCACACTGACTTATCCCGTGCATGTTCCTCGTCCAGCCCATTGGGGTGGTTATGTTGTGGTGCCTGATTTAATAGAGTTTTGGCAGGGGCGACCAAGCCGTTTACATGACCGGATCCAATATCGTTTAATCAACGAAAATTGGACAAAAGTGCGGTTATATCCATAAAAGTTTTTGAGAAAAGGAAAAATATATGATCACCGTTTACGGCATTAAAAATTGCGACACCGTGAAGAAAGCTTTGAAATGGCTGACGGATCACAATATTGAGCATAAATTACATGATTATCGTGTGGAAGGGTTAAGCCAAACTTGGCTTCAACAAGCAGAAGCACAATTTGGCTGGGAAAATCTAGTGAATAAACGCAGTACTACTTGGCGTAATTTAGATGATCAGGTTAAAGAAAATTTGTCAAAATCCACCGCACTTTCCGTACTTTTTGAGCAACCTACCTTAATCAAACGTCCAATTATTTTACAAGACAACATCGCATTAATTGGTTTTAATGAAAAAGAATATACGGAAAATTTAGTCAAATGATGAAACAAAATATTATCCATCTCGCCCAATCCCTTATCCAGCGCCCGTCTATTAGCCCAAATGATCAGGGCTGCCAACAGCTTATTGCAGAACGTTTGGAAAAATTGGGATTTAGTATTGAATGGTTACCCTTTAACGACACATTAAACTTATGGGCAAAACACGGGACAACGGCGCCAGTCATTGCCTTTGCTGGTCATACTGATGTTGTACCGGTGGGTGATGAAAGCCAATGGCAATACCCGCCATTTTCCGCCACTATTGAGGAAGATATGCTATACGGGCGTGGAGCTGCTGATATGAAAGGCTCTCTTGCAGCTATGGTAGTGGCAGCAGAAGAATATGTTAAAGCTAATCCCAATCACGACGGAACCATAGCCCTATTGATCACCTCTGACGAAGAAGCCGCTGCCCATGATGGCACTAAGCGCGTAGTGGAAACCCTAATGGCGCGTGGCGAAAATATTGATTATTGCTTAGTTGGTGAACCGTCGAGTAGTCAAAAGCTGGGCGATATTGTCAAAAATGGTCGTCGAGGCTCACTCACAGGAAATTTATATATCGAAGGCATACAGGGTCATGTGGCATACCCCCATCTAGCTGAAAATCCCGTACATAAATCTTTGGCATTTTTGACCGCACTTACTCAGTACCAATGGGATCAAGGCAATGAATTTTTTCCGCCTACCAGCCTACAAATTGCCAATATCCAAGCTGGCACGGGGAGCAATAATGTTATTCCAGGTGAATTATATGTCCAATTTAACTTGCGTTATTGCACAGAAGTAACAGACGAAATCATTAAACAAAAAGTGGCAGAGCTACTCACACAGCATGGCTTAAAATATCGTATCGAGTGGTGGTTGTCTGGAAAACCATTTTTGACCCAACCGGGTAAGTTACTGAATGCAGTCACACAAGCCCTTGAAACCGAAGCCCAGATTCAGCCTAAATTGGATACCGGCGGTGGCACATCAGACGGCCGTTTTATCGCCTTAATGGGGGCAGAGGTTGTCGAACTTGGCCCACTTAATGCCACGATTCACAAAGTAAATGAATGTGTGAGCTGCAAGGATTTGGCGGTGCTAGGCAAGGTTTATCAAAAAATGTTAAGCAATTTATTAGGGGCATAACATGCAATTCACCCACGCCATGCTGACGGGAAAATCACGAGATCACCTCGTGCCTCTGCCTTGTCCCTTGTCTGACAAACATGCGTTACAACCACAGGCATGTAGCGCTTTTCAAGGTCTACAGCAACGGGCAATACAACAAGGTTTTAATCTACAACCCGCGAGCAGCTTTCGAGATTTTGCAAGGCAACAGGCTATTTGGAATGGAAAATTTAATGGTGAACGAAAAGTGCATGATGATAGGGGAAATCCGCTAGATTTAACCGCACTTTCGACTTGGCAGAAATGTCAAAAGATCTTACGTTGGTCAGCCTTGCCCGGTGCAAGTCGCCATCATTGGGGAACGGAAATTGATATTTTTGATCCCAATTTATTGCCAGCCAATCAAACCTTACAACTAGAGCCTTGGGAATATGAGCAAGGGGGATATTTTTTTGAATTAAGCGAATTTCTTGTAGAAAACCTACCGCACTTTGATTTTGCATTGCCGTTTATCCATATGCCACCTCAGAAAAAAATCGGACGGGAACCATGGCATATCAGTTATTTACCTATAGCGGAAAAACTAAAACAGCAGTTTTCTAGAGACATTCTGCAACAAAGCTGGCAAGGCGAAGAGATTGCGGGGCGAGAATGTTTGGTGGAAAAACTGGCAGAAATTGAAGAATGTTATTGGGTATAATCTTCCGGGCACGGTAAACCGTACCGGTTACGTATAGAAATTGGGGGCGTATGTAATACGCCCTATATTTATAACCGATTGATTTTAAATAAAATTTAATGTTCCTGTGTAGGGGCGTATTGCATACGCCCCTATCTGCGGCAGGGGCATGCCCCTACGTTCTTAATTAACCCGCAAATTGCCACTGTCCATTAACAGCCGTGCCAATGACCTCAAACTCCGCGTTGAACGCGGTTAAATTGGCGATTTTACCTACGCTAATGGAACCGAGTTTATCATCTACATGAATAGCTTTGGCAGGGTAGTAATTACACATGCGTAAAGCTTCATCAAGGGGGATATTGACTTCTCGTACTGCATTTTTTAACGAAGCAATCATTGTAATATTCGCCCCGCTTAATACGCCATGCTCGTCCACACATTTACCATCACGCACATAAATCTTTTTACCGACAAAGGTAAATTCCGTAATGTCTGAACCCGCAGGCGCCACAGCATCTGTTACAATGCACAATTTATCGCCCTTGACCCGTTTAGCAATTTTCACATTACCAAAGGTGACATGCAACCCGTCTACAATTATCCCTGTATAGATATCGTCGGACTCTAATACCGCGCCCGTTACGCCCATATCTCGCCCTGAACTAATTGGCGACATCGCATTATGCAAATGGGTGGCAAAACTCGCGCCTTGTGCAAAGGCGTGTTTCGCTTCCTGATAGCTAGCATTTGAATGTCCAACAGACACCACAATACCACTAGAAACTAATTCCGGAATATCTTGACTGGCAGGATTTTCCGCTGCGAGGGTGATTTTCGTAATGACATCAGCATTATCTAATAAAAATGCTTTCATCTCTTTATCTAAAGGGCGAATATAATCAGGGTTATGTGTGCCTTTTTTGGCAAGACTGATATAAGGGCCTTCTAAATGTAAACCGAGAGCTTGATTTTGATGAATGGCCAAATATTGTCTCATAATATTGACCGCACTTTTTATCCCCTCATCAGGTGCGGTGATAAAAGTTGGTAAAAAGCTAGTTGTGCCTGATTTAAGATTGGCAGCTTGCATAATCTCTAGGGTTTTCACCGAAATATCATCATTAAACATAACCCCACCACAGCCATTAAGCTGCAAGTCAATAAATCCAGCTGTTAAATTTGCGCCACCTAAATCAACGCGTTTAAGATCGCCAGGCAAGTTTTCTTGGCGCACAATGCTGGCAATTTTATCTTGTTCAATGACTAGTGCATAACCATACAACACATCATAAGCGGTATAAATGACACAATTAGTTAATGCATATTTCATTTAAATTTCCTTACAATACGCTGTGAATGGCACGGGCTTCAAGTTCGGTAAAATATTTCACTGTTTTTACTTTTAATTCTTGCATAGCCGGTTCATCTGCCACAAAAATAGCATGGCGGTGTAATTGTAATGCACTAATCGTCCATAAGTGATTAATACAGCCTTCCACGCCAGCTTGTAGGGCAAGGGCTTTATTGTGACCCGTAATGAGTAACATGACTTCTTCAGCATCAAGTAATGTTCCCACACCAATAGTCAGCGCATATTTCGGCACTTGATTCACATCGTGATTAAAAAAACGGGAATTGGCGATTAAAGTATCTTCCGTTAGGGTTTTAATCCGAGTGCGAGAACTCAAAGAAGAACCAGGTTCATTAAAGGCAATATGCCCATCAACCCCTACGCCTCCCATAAACAAATGAATTTTTCCATAAGACTGAATTTTTTCTTCATAACGACGACACTCTGCATCGTGATCGTCCGTATTACCATCAAGGATATTAATATTTTGTGGTTGAATATCCACATGATTGAAGAAATTATTGTACATAAAAGAATGGTAGCTTTCCGGATGTTCTTTTGGCAGTCCCACATATTCGTCCATATTAAACGTTACAACATGTTTAAAACTGACCTCGCCGGCTTGATAAAGTCTAATTAATTCTTTATAAGTTTTTAGCGGTGTCCCGCCAGTCGGCAACCCTAATACAAAAGGACGTTCAGCGGTCGGGTTAAAATGGTTAATTCGCTCTACAATATGGCGCGCTGCCCATTTGCTGACTTGCTCATCATTTTTTAATGGAATTAAACGCATAAATAATTTCCTTATTTCTCACTTAGAGTGTGTTGAATAACATTGAGGATCGTAGACTACAATCAGCGTAATATCGCTGCTTAGATTAAGCGGGTAGGGCGACTACCCGCTAAGTATTAACGCCTTTATTTTCCTATCAAACTTAGGCGGATAAAAATTTCTCTTTTAACGCTTTCGCTTTTGCGACTTGTTCCGCAGTGGCTTTAGCCGTCATCGGCTCGCGACAATAGCCCGCATCCACCCCTTCAAGTTTCAACAACTCTTTAATGGTTAAATATAAGCCATTGGCAAGAATACCCTCAATTAAATCATTGGTAACATGTTGCACACTCAAAGCCTCATCTAATTTACCCGCACGGGTTAACTCAAAAATTTGACGTGCGCGAATACCGTTAACATTGAATGTACTACCAATTGCGCCATCAACACCCAAAGCAGCAGCAGGTAACATCATTTCATCAAATCCAGCCCAAATTAAATGATTTGGATAGGCTTTTTTCAAACGCTCTAATAAATAGAAATCCCCGGCAGTAAATTTCACCCCGATAATCTTCGGATTTTGGTAGAGTTCGCCAAACTGTTCAACGCCAATATTTACCCCAGTCAGGAAAGGAATGGAATACACAATCATGTTATTACCGGTTTCAGCAATAATTGTGTCATAGTAATGTTTAATTTCGGCAAAACTGAATTTGTAATAAAACGGAGTGACCGCAGATAAACAATCATAACCCAATTCAGTCGCATATTTTCCAAGTTCAACCGCTTCTTGTAGATTCACACTACCGACTTGTGCAATTAACGCAATTTCATCGCGTGCTTCATCTTTGGCAATACGAAAAATTTCTCTTTTCTCAGCAGTGGATAACATAAAGTTTTCTCCAGTGCTGCCCCCGACATAAAGCCCATCGACTTTCATTTTATCAATGTTATGGCGAATAATTTCACGCAAGCCTCGTTCATTAATCGACCCATCTTCATTAAATGAAACCAATAATGCACTAAAAATACCGGTTAAATTTTTCATTTTTCTCTCCTAGTAAATGTTAACTAATTTGTTGTTCTAAAATGACATCGACGGTTTTTTGTTTTAACTTAATCGCTTTGCTTTCTTCGGCTTGAACAATCAGGGTATAAATCAGATCCAATACAAATAGCTGAGTGATTTTGGTGCCGATAGAGTCCCCTTGTAAATTGCTTTGACGATTGCCATTATGTAGCACATAATCTGCGACTTTGGTAATCGGCGAACGGAGGTTATGGGTAATCGCCACTGTCTTGGCCCCTGCCTCATGCGCAATGCTAAGCGCCTTAATAATTTCATTGGATTGACCGGAATGGCTAATTCCAATCACCACATCACCTTTTTTCATCAGTGCCGCATGCATATACATAAAGTGATTATTATTCACAGCATCTACCTGAAAACCGATACGCATAAATTTATTCTTGGCATCTTCTGCAGTAATCCCCGAAGAACCGACACCAAATAAAAATAAACGCTTTGCCTTACGCAATTCCTGTACAACTTGGGTTAATACGGAAAAATCCAATAAATTAATGGTCTCACTAATTACCTTGTTAATCACCGATTGCAACTTTAAAGCGATCTGTAATGAATCATCAGAGGCATTAATTTCCGTATCTAATAACGATTGTTCTTGTTGCTCTTGGGTGGCGAGTTCAATGGCCAGTTCCATTTTGAAATCGCTAAACCCCTTAAAACCTAAGGTACGACAAAAACGAATAAATGTCGCTTCCCCAACATCAAGCCAACCCGCCACCTCAGATAAAGAAGCTTGATTAAGTTTGTCAGGGTTTTTCAGAATCTGCTGAGCAATATGTTTTTCGGTTTTTGTCAGGCTGCTATGCAAGGCTTTCATTGTGTCTAAAATATGCCTATTTTTGTTGACTGCCATATCATATCCTATTGCTGCTCATCAATTAAAAAACTCATGTTTATCATAGGGTTAAACACCCATGTGACAAGCTCCCCAAGAAGCCGCACCAATTAAGCCCGCATCACCAGCATATTGAGCGCGACTTAATTGACAATGATAAAAATGCGGTTTATCCATTAAATATTGGTCAACCAAAGGTAAATATCCTTCGGCCAACCCCACACTTCCACCAATCACAACATGTTGAATATCTAAACTAATGACCAAATTGGCCACTAAATCTGCAATGGCTTGGGCGGAGCGATGGACAAGTGCGGTCGCTTTTTCATCATTTTTTCGAAAGCGTTCAAAAACCTCTTTTGGTGAACAAGGGGTTTCCCATTGCTGTGCCGCTTTTTCAATCGCACGGCCAGAAGCAATAGCCTCCACACAGCCACGTCGCCCACAACCACACATGTCACCATGAGGATCGGCAAGAGTATGGCCAATATGCCCAGCAATACCATTTAAACCGGTTTGCAATTGACCATTTAAAATAATACCGCCGCCCACGCCTGTGGACACCGTAATAAAGGCAAAATTAGGCGTTTGTTTCTGATCGACAAATTGATATTCGGCAAAGGCTGCGGCTTGCACGTCATTGAGTAAGTAAATGGGCTTATCCGTATAATCCGCAATGCTGTCTTTTAGAGGGAAATGCGCAAGTCCGCCTAAGTTATTGGGATTCAGAGCGGTTAGCACACCTTGATTAATAATCCCTGTGGAAGCCACAGCAACATAATCAAACTGCCCCTCATAAGACTGAATCAGCTTGCCCAAAGTCTCACGCATGGCCTGCGCACTATCATCTTGAGGGGTTGTAATCTGTAAACGTTGGCTTAACTGGCGGTTTTCAACTAAAGCGGCTGCTATTTTTGTTCCACCAATATCAATGGCTAAACAACGCATAATCTATTCCTTTATTTATGTAGATTGTTAACAAACGGACAAAAGCAACTCACTGCTTATGCAATAGGAGCAGAATGCCTCAATTTAAGCGTTAGCAGAATGAATTGCTTTAACAAATCCACTCACCATATGCTCCAAACGTGTCAAGGCTGAACCTACTGTTACACAGTTTGCTCCAATTTCTATGGCAACTTTAGCCAGCTCCGGCGTATTGTATCGCCCCTCTGCCATAACATAGCAGCCCGCAGCACGCAGATCTTTGACCAATTGATAATCCGGCTCCGCAGGCACATCGCCACCGGTATAGCCTGACATCGTGCTACCAATAATATCAAAGCCTAGTTGCTGACAATATAAGCCCTCTTCGAGGGTAGAGCAGTCAGCCATCGCCAAACAACCTAATTCTTTGATTTTTTTCACCGCACTTTCAATATCAACAGGGCGAGGACGATTTGTCCCATCGACAGCAATAATATCCGCACCCGCAGCGGCTAAGGCTTCAATATCTTCTAAAAAAGGCGTAATGCGTATAGGGCTATCGCTTAAATCGCGTTTCACAATAGCAATAATGGGCGCGGAAATATAAGGGCGAGTGGCTTTTAAGTTATCTACCCCTTCTATTCGCAAACCGGCTGCGCCACCAATGATAGAAGCTTGGGCCATTGCAGCCACAATTTCAGGCTTATCCAAAGGGCCATCATCTACAGGTTGGCAGGAGGCTATCAATCCATTATTTATTGTTTGAAGAATATCTGAATGTGATAGTTTTGACATATTAACTCCGTATAAAGTGTGACAAGATGGAGAATTTATTCAAAATCTAGGATAGACCTAGTTTCAGCAAATAACAAGTGATTTTTTCATTATTTTTGTAAATTCGTTAACTGCTTTTCTAAAATAGCGGTTAAACGCTGATAACCCAATGGACTGAAATGCAAACCGTCCACACATAATGCCAAATCTAACTCCCCATTGTTATCTAAAAAGCTATCCTGAGTGTCTACAAATTGCACCCCAACAGGGCAATGGCTTCTGAGGTATTGATTAAGCGTATTAATTTGTGCATTGGTGACCGTATCAATATTGTTAACCGGCGTTGCCTCTAATAAAAAATAATGTGAATGTGGGGCAATTTTTCGACAGCCTGCCAAAATCTCGTCTAACCAAGCGACGACTTGTTTAGGGCTGTAATCGGGTTCCTTGACAATATCGTTGACCCCTAAAAAGAGAAAAACCGCCTGCCCTAAGTGGGAAATCAAATTTGGCTGAATAATCACATCAAGATATTGCCGCGCGCTGACACCGGAAATGCCCAAATTTGCCACCGACTGCCCAGCTAATTGTAAATCGTCATCTAAAATATCGCTCCACATATCAAACAACGAATGCCCAATTAACGTAATATCCGCTTGTTTAGAAAATTCTGTTTGTTTAGCCTGATACCGTTTAAAAATATCCTGATCGCTTAACATACCTGCTCCTATATCAATATGACTTAAACGCCGTTATGACACAACTTATTCCCCATGTCTAAACCCATTTCACCTCGTTGGATTCCCATGAAAAAACACGATGAACCCTACGCTAGACAGGAATATTATGGAAAGAATACGCATTTTTTTCAAAGCGCAATATTAAAATTTGTGATCTAGTTCTTATTTTTGAAATAAAACTCCATTTAATATTGCAATAAATGATTTCATTGCTTTATTATGCAGTCAGGAAAATATAACAAGTTTAATGCTACTAATGTTGGGCCTCGTTGATCTGATTGCCATGTCCTGTAGGCAATGTCTTGATGTTCAAAGTGGTGTGGACAGTTTGCCGAATGATAAGGGATTTTCTTTGCCAATAGGCATGGCGTTTTTTTAGAAGCAGTGAAATGCCATAAAGAGGCCACATAAAAGCAAAAGATTTAGCCTTTTAGACCCAAACCTGAAAGGCAATAAACAATCTACATGTTAAGTTGATAATAAATAACGAGCGGTAAAAGATTATCAGTAGTCTTGGTTGTCGTGTAGATGAAGCTTATAAGACGGAAAGTTGTGGTGTATTCACTTTCGTACTAACCATAATAAACGGAAAACCGTTTTAACCTATACTTATGAGGAAATCAATATGAAAAAGACAATTATTGCATTAGCTGTCGCTGCGGCAACCGTAGCAACCTCTGCAAACGCAAGTGTAATTTACCAAAAAGACGGCACCAAAATTGATCTAGATGGACGTTTGCATTTAGAGTTACAAAATCTTAAAGACGAACGTACCACGTTACGTGACACAGGTTCACGTGTACGTTTCCGTGCATACCAAGAAATCGGTGGGGGATTCTCTGCATTAGGGGCTGTAGAACTTCGTTTCTCTAATGCAAACGAAATCGGTGGCAATATGCGTGCCCATCGCCTCTTTGCCGGATTCACCAATCCTGATATCGGTACATTAACTTTCGGTCGTCAGCTTCATTTAGGAGACCACATTCCAAAAGCAAACTACACCTATGACTGGGGCGGCAATATCTTCTTTGATGCACACAAAAAAGCTGCACACTTTATGTCTGCACGCTTTAACGGCTTCCGTGTTGCAGCAGACTACTACTTTGGTAATGCAACAAAAGATGGTAATACATCTAGTGGTAACAGCGCTTGGGACGAAGGACAAGGTTATGGTGTTGGTTTATTCTATGATGGAAAATGGAATGACTTAGCTTTCCGCTTTGGTTCTGGTTTCAGCGAAGTGAATCAATCTACAGATGGCACAAAAACCACAGAATACAAATTAAAACGCGGTGGTGTAGGATTTGACGTGAAATATCAACGCGTGACAGTTGGTTTTGACTGGGCATTTGGTAAAGCAACCAAAGGTTATAACAGCAAAAATATCAACTTCCAAAAAGTCGCTAGCGTACCAAGTGGCGCATATGACGGCTTTAACAAAAATAACCGTTTCTTAGTGGGTTTAAAACTGGATATCACCGAACAAAACGCCCTTTACGGACAATATTATTTTGGAAAAGCAAAACGTTCAGACCAACATGTTAATACCTTTACTGGTACAAGTAACGACTACAAAATGCGTGGCTGGATGGTGGGTGTAGACCACAAATTTAACAAACATGTTGTGGTTTATCTTGAAGGCGGTACAGGTAAAGTGAAACAAGGCGGCGAAGAGTTAGTGAAAAACCACCGCGCAGTGCTTGGTACACGTATCCTCTTCTAATTTCATCTTAATATAATTTTTCCTGATAGGGGCGTATTACATACGCCCCTAATTTTTATCGTTATTTTTAAACCCCAACAAATCCCCAGCCGCAAAGCGGCTGAACCATGCGTAACCGGGTACGGCGTTGCCGTGCCCGGACGACAGGGTTATCTAGCCGAACGATCGGATCCCCCACCACAGATAGGGGCGTATTACATACGCCCCTGATTTCTATGCATAACACCCATGTCCTTGAAATATTACAATGTGGTAGTATAATACATTCAGATAAGGAGATATAAGATGTATACCATCATCGAACACCCAAAATTTCAGCAAAAAGTAAAACATGTTTGGACAGAAGATGAACGACTAGAATTTTTTAGCTATATCTCCCAACACCCTTTAATGGGGGATGTCATTCCCCAAGCAGACGGAATGCGAAAAATTCGCTGGCAAGCCAACGGTAAAGGAAAACGTGGCGGAGCGAGGATAATTTATTTTAATTTACTTGAGAATGGCGTAATTGTAATGGTAGATATTTACGCTAAAAATGAAAAAGAAAACCTCTCAAATCAAGAAATCCAACAACTTAAAGGAGTGAAAAATGGATAAGGTCTATCAAGCGATTCAAGCTAAAACGCAAGCTTGGAATGTGGATAATCTCGTGAATGCGATTATTGAAGATGATCCGGATATGGCTGAACACGCAGATGATTTACGTGACACACTCACTCAAATGAAAAATGGCGACTATAACAAATCACGCGTAACCCATATCAATGTATCGCCTATCGTGGAAACACGAAACCAACTTAATTTATCACAGCCTAAATTTGCAGAAAAATTAGGTATTTCACTTAGCACATTAAGATCGTGGGAACAAGGTATACGCAATCCTAGTGGTGCAGCCAAAACCCTCCTTGACTTATTACATCGTAAACCAGAACTTATTCATGATTTACGATAAAAAGAAAAACATCATTTAAAATCAATCGGTTATGTTGAGTAGGGGCGTATTGCATACGCCCCTTATTTTTATCGTTATTTTTAAACCCAACAAACCCCACCACAGATAGGGGCGTATGCAATACGCCCCTACAAACCAAAGAAAAATATCATTTAAAATCAATTAGTTATTCGATGTGGGGGCGTATAGCATACGCCCCTTGTTTTTATCGTTATTTTTAAACTCCAACAAATCCCCTCACAGACAGGGGCGTATGCAATACGCCCCTACAAATCAAAGATAAATATCATTTAAAATCAATTGGTTATGCGGTGTAGGGGCGTATTGCATACGCCCCTTATTTTTATCGTTATTTTTAACCCCCACCAAATCCCCAGCCGCAAAGCGGCTGAACCATGCGTAACCGGGTACGGCGCTGCCGTGCCCGGACGATAAGGTTATCTATCCGGACGAACGGGTTATCTAGCTGGCCGACAGGGTTATCTACCCAGCCAGTTAACACATCTGATAAGTGAACAATAGCAGAAAGTTAATGCAAAATGATGATGATTTCCTTATACTAAAAATTCAACG
>NZ_PHHA01000025.1 GCF_002795425.1 Conservatibacter flavescens | reverse complement strand
TTAGTTAAATAATCGTATAAATTATAATAGGCGGTGGCAGGCAGTTGTTTTTCTAGGGCTTTATTTAACTCATAAACGGCTTTTTGTGGCTTTTTAACTATAATCCTGCCGCTTTCAATTAAATATTGTAGTCTGACGTTGGCTTTATAATCGCCGTTGGCGGCGGCGATTCGGTAGTATCGTTCGGTGCTTTTCCAAACATCATCGCCTTTTTTGCCTAGCCACATATTATGTAAATCGTGGTAATAGGCATACAGATAAAGCTGTTGAGTCTCGGGGGAAAGAGGCGGTCGGCTTTCTTGCACACAAGTAAAGGTTAAATCTGTGATAGAGTTTGTTTTGGTTTCCCGCGCGGAGTTGCTCTGCGTGGGGTGTACGCAGGCGGTGCAGATTAAACTCAGTAATATTATCTTAAATTTCATAAAAAACTCCAGTAAATATCACCGCACTTTGCTTTATTTTAAGCGAAAGTGCGGTGTGTTTTTATTATTTTTTCGGCAGTCCTGTGTTTACATCAAGCCCCGCTTGGTCGGCCAGTTTTTGCATTAATTCCTCGCTTGGCTTTGGTGGCGAAGCGCCTTCATACCAACGCTGAAAGGCGATTTTACCGTCCCAAGCCGGCAGCTTAGCCGGCGGAAGGGGAACGATTTCGTCTAACTCCGGGACTTTGGGGTTGAGGTAGTCGTGATCGGCGAGATAGCGGGCGATCATATTATATCGAGTAACGCGTTCTTCATCTGGTTTTAATGCTAAATAGTCATTTTTATTATCAGGTTTTATACCTTTTTCAAATCCATCTCGTAAGTATCTAGCAGATAAAGCATTTCCATTTTTGGTACCTTGATGAAAACTGTTAACGGCTTCATTATATTTTTCCTCAAACTTATATTGGCTCCCCAACACTGCAGACGCTTGGCCAAAGCCTTGTATAGAGGCACAATGTAATAGTTTTTTATAGAGTTCTATTCTAAGTGTAAATGTTTCATCATCATTTAGGCTGGACAATATCATAGCTAATTCATACTGTGCTTCTCTACTGCCTAAATCGGCAGCTTTTCTTAAATAAGCAAACCGTCCGCCTTTTTCAGTTTTGACACCGTAGCCGTTAGTTAAATAATCGTATATATTCTAATATGCGGTGGCAGGCAGTTGTTTTTCTAGGGCTTTATTTAACTCATAAACAGTTTTTTG
>NZ_PHHA01000024.1 GCF_002795425.1 Conservatibacter flavescens | reverse complement strand
ACCGCACTTTCTCCAAGACAAAAGTGCGGTATGTTTTTATTATTTTTTCGGCAGCCCTGTGTTTACATCAAGCCCCGCTTGGTCGGCCAGTTTTTGCATTAACTCTTCACTTGGTTTCGGTGGAGAAGCCCCTTCATACCAACGCTGAAAGGCGATTTTACCGTCCCAAGCCGGCAGTTTCGCCGGTGGAAGAGGGACGATTTCGTCTAAGTCCGGGACTGTTGGCAGTAAATAATAATTACGAGATAAATATTTAGCTATCATTTCGAATCTGATGCCACGCTCAGGATCAGGATCTAATGCTAAATAATTCACACGATCACTCGGTTCTATTTTTTGTTTAAATGAGCGCATTAATTTTCTAGCAGAAAGTGCATTACCATTTTTTGTACCTTGATAAAACACTTTTATCGCATCCGGATATTTTTTCTGAATTTTTAAATCTATTCCTAAATCAGCCGAAGCCTGTCCTAATCCTTGCTCTGAAGCACAAGCCAATAGTCTATGTGCAATTTCTATTCTCCTTTTAAGGGTTTCTTTATCAAAGAAACCAAGTATAATTTCTGCTATAACATATTGCGCATCTCGGCTTCCCATTTCTGCGGCTTGTCGTAAATAAGCATATTTCCCCCCTTTTTCTTTTGTGGTGACACCATATTTGGAGCCAAGATATTCATATAAGTTATAATAGGCCGTTGCTGGTAGCTGTTTTTCCAATGCTTTATTTAAATAATACACTTCATCCTGAGGATTTTTTACCACAACTCGACCACTTTTTAATAAATACTGCAACCGTTGATTAGCTTTATAATCCCCGTTATATGCCGCTATGCGATAATACACCGCCATGGATTGCCACGTATTATCCCCTTTTTTCCCTAACCACATATTATGTAAATCGTGATAATGGGCATACTGATAAAGCTGTTGGGTTTCGGGGGAGAGAGGTGGTCGTTTTTCATGAACACATGCAATATCTAAATTATTGATTAACTCTTCTTTTACGTTTGTGTTTTGGGGGCTAGAAGCTGTTGAGCAGCCCACAGAAAACAACAATATGCCAATACAATAAGCTAATTTATTCATAAATTCCTCATAAAATCACCGCACTTTGCTTTATTTTAAGTGAAAGTGCGGTATGTTTTAATTATTTTTTCGGCAGCCCTGTGTTTACATCAAGCCCCGCTTGGTCGGCCAGTTTTTGCATTAATTCTTCACTTGGTTTCGGTGGGGAAGCGCCTTCATACCAACGCTGAAACGCGATTTTACCGTCCCAGGCAGGCAGTTTGGCCGGCGGAAGGGGGACGATTTCGTCTAAGTCTGGGACTTTGGGGTTGAGGTAGCTATTGTCATAAAGATATTCTTCAATCATTTGATAACGAATCGCTCGTTCAGGATCAGGGGTTAGTGCTAAATAATCAATAACTTTACTTCTATCTATTTTTGATTTAAATGGCCGCATCAACTTTCGAGCTGACATAGCATCTCCATTTCTAGCTCCTTCATGATATATCTTAGTCGCCTCAGAATATTTTTTTCGTGCTTGGAGTCGAATAGCTAAATCTACAGAAGCCTCACCCAACCCTTGTTGAGAAGCGCATAATAGTAATTGGTCTATTAATAAATGTCTACGAGAATAGGTTTTTTCATCTTTGATAGAATTAAGGATTTCAGCTAACTCATATTGCGCTTCTTTATTACCCAATTCTGCCGCTTTGCGTAAATAGGCAAACTCATCACCAGCCAATGCGCTTATATAACCATTTTTTAGGTAAATATAGATATTATAATGGGCTCGTCCCGGAAGCAGTTTCATTAACTGTTCATTAAGTGCTTTGACTTCTTTTTTAGCAGTTGATGAAATCACTCGACCGGAGGTTAAGAGATATTGTAAACGAGCATTGGCTTTATAATCGCCGTTTGCAGCAGCTATGCGGTAATACACAGCCATGGATTGCCACAGGTCATCGCCGGGTTTGCCATTCCATAAATTATGCAAATCATGATAGCGGGCATAATTATACAGCTGTTGGGTTTCGGGGGATAAAGGCGGTGTGTGTTCTTTTTTACAAGGCAATAAGTCCGCTTCCAGTTCTTGTAATGTGTTCATTGATATTCCTTTTTTCGCAAAAGATAAATGATTACATGCGGTTAGTAATACACATAATAAGAGCAAGCATAGTTTTTTCATAAATCCCCCATAAAATCACCGTACTTTGCTTTATTTTAAGCGAAAGAGCGGTGTGTTTTTATTATTTTTTCGGTAATCCTGTGTTTACATCAAGCCCCGCCTGATCGGCCAGTTTTTGCATTAACTCTTCACTTGGTTTCGGTGGGGAAGCCCCTTCATACCAACGCTGAAAGGCGATTTTACCGTCCCATGCAGGCAGCTTAGCCGGCGGAAGGGGAACGATTTCATCTAAGTCTGGGACTTTGGGGTTGAGGTAGTCGTGATCGGCGAGATAGCGTGCGATCATATTATATCGAGTAACGCGTTCTTCATCAGGTTTTAATGCTAAATAGTCAACTTCATTATCGGGTTTTATACCTTTTTCAAATCCATCTCGTAAATATCTGGCAGATAAAGCATTTCCATTTTTGACTCCTTGATGAAATGCAATAACTGCATTAGCGTAATCGCCCTCATTTTTTAATCGAATACCTAAATATTGAGAGGCAATACCCAAACCTTGTTTTGAGGCACAATCTAATAATTTACTTCTTAACTTTAATCTAAAATTTAAGGTGTCTTTATTTTCCATTAGCCCTAATATTTCACCCAGTTCATACTGCGCTTCTCTACTGCCTAAATCAGCGGCTTTTCTTAAATAAGCAAACCGTCCACCTTTTTCGGTTTTGACACCGTATCCATTAGTTAAATAATCGTATAAATTATAATAGGCGGTGGCAGGCAATTGTTTTTCTAGGGCTTTATTTAACTCATAAACAGTTTTTTGCGGCTTTTTTACTATAATCCTGCCGCTTTCAATTAAATATTGTAGTCTCACATTGGCTTTATAATCGCC
>NZ_PHHA01000023.1 GCF_002795425.1 Conservatibacter flavescens | reverse complement strand
AGTTAAATAATCGTATAAATTATAATAGGCGGTGGCAGACAATTGTTTTTCTAGGGCTTTATTTAACTCATAAACAGTTTTTTGCGGTTTTTTTACTATAATTCTGCCGCTTTCAATTAAATATTGTAGTCTGACATTGGCTTTATAATCGCCGTTGGCGGCGGCGATTCGGTAGTATCGTTCGGTGCTTTTCCAAACATCATCGCCTTTTTTGCCTAACCACATATTATGTAAATCGTGGTAATAAGCATACAGATAAAGCTGTTGAGTTTCGGGGGAAAGAGGCGGTCGGCTTTCTTGTACGCAAGTAAAGGTTAAATCTGCGATAGAGTTTGTTTTGGATTCCCGCATGGAGTTGCTCTGCGTGGGGTGTACGCAGGCGGTGCAGATTAAACTCAGTAATATTATCTTAAATTTCATAAAAAACTCCGGTAAATATCACCGCACTTTCTCCAAGACAAAAGTGCGGTATGTTTTTATTATTTTTTCGGCAATCCTGTGTTTACATCAAGCCCCGCTTGGTCGGCCAGTTGTTGCATTAATTCTTCACTTGGTTTCGGTGGGGAAGCCCCTTCATACCAACGCTGAAAGGCGATTTTACCGTCCCAGGCAGGCAGTTTAGCCGGCGGAAGGGGGACGATTTCGTCTAAGTCTGGGACTGTTGGGTTAAGGTAGCTATTGTCATAAAGATATTCTTCAATCATTTCATAACGTTTTAATCTTTCCGGATCAGGTGATAATGCTAAATAATCAACTTTATTATCGGGTTTTATACCTTTCTCAAATCCATCTCGTAAAAATCTAGCAGATAAGGCATTTCCATTTTTGGTACCTTGATGAAAACTGTTAACGGCTTCATTATATTTTTCCTCAAACTGATATTGGCTCCCCAACACTGCAGAAGCTTGGCCAAAGCCTTGTATAGAAGCACAATGTAATAGTTTTTTATAGAGTTCTATTCTGAGTGTAAATGTTTCATCATCATCCAGGCTAGACAGTATCATAGCCAATTCATACTGCGCTTCTCTACTGCCTAAATCGGCAGCTTTTCTTAAATAAGCAAACCGTCCACCTTTTTCGGTTTTGACACCGTATCCATTAGTTAAATAATCGTATAAATTATAATAGGCGGTGGCAGGCAATTGTTTTTCTAGGGCTTTATTTAACTCATAAACGGCTTTTTGTGGCTTTTTAACTATAATCCTGCCGCTTTCAATTAAATATTGTAGTCTGACGTTGGCTTTATAGTCGCCGTTGGCGGCGGAGATTCGGTAGTATCGTTCGGTGCTTTTCCAAACATCATCGCCTTTTTTGCCTAACCACATATTATGTAAATCGTGGTAATAGGCATACAGATAAAGCTGTTGAGTTTCGGGGGAAAGAGGTGGGCGGGCTTCTTGCACGCAAGTAAAGGTTAAATCTG
>NZ_PHHA01000022.1 GCF_002795425.1 Conservatibacter flavescens | reverse complement strand
CAAGTAAAGGTTAAATCTGTGATAGAGTTTGTTTTGGATTCCCGCATGGAGTTGCTCTGTGTGGGTACGCAAGCGGTGCAGATTAAACTCAGTAATATTATCTTAAATCTCATAAAAAACTCCGGTAAATATTACCGCACTTTCTCCAAAACAAAAGTGCGGTATGTTTTTATTATTTTTTCGGCAATCCTGTGTTTACATCAAGCCCTGCTTGGTCGGCCAGTTTTTGCATTAACTCTTCACTTGGTTTCGGTGGGGAAGCCCCTTCATACCAACGCTGAAAGGCGATTTTACCGTCCCAGGCAGGCAGTTTAGCCGGCGGAAGGGGGACGATTTCGTCTAAGTCTGGGACTGTTGGGTTAAGGTAGCTATTGTCATAAAGATATTCTTCAATCATTTGATAACGAATCGCTCGTTCAGGATCAACTTTTAAGGAGAGATTATAGGTTTCTGTTTTATTATTACTAAATGCTTCGGAAAGTCTACGGGCAGAGGCATCATCACCATTTTTCACGCCTTGGTGATATGTTCTTAATGCTAATTCAAAATTACTTTCATTTTTCAATCTTATACCTAAAAATCTTGAGGCTAACCCCATTCCCTGTTTAGATGAACAGTCCAGTAATTTTTTTCTTAACGATTTTCTAAACTCTAAAGACGCTTTATCTTGTATTTGGCCTAGTACTTCTGCCAATTCATACTGTGCTTCTCTGCTCCCTAAATCAGCAGCTTTTCTTAAATAAGCAAACTGTCCGCCTTTTTCAGTTTTAACACCGTATCCATTAGTTAAATAACCATATAAATTATAATAGGCAGTAGCAGGCAATTGTTTTTCTAGGGCTTTATTTAACTCATAAACAGTTTTTTGCGGTTTTTTTACTATAATTCTGCCGCTTTCAATTAAATATTGTAGTCTGACATTGGCTTTATAATCGCCGTTGGCGGCGGCGATTCGGTAGTATCGTTCGGTGCTTTTCCAAACATCATCGCCTTTTTTGCCTAACCACATATTATGTAAATCGT